>NZ_FMHV01000002.1:5720324-7150405 GCF_900091465.1 Micromonospora rhizosphaerae
CGGCCGTGGATGTGGCCGGGTTCAGCACCGGGAGTACCGCCCGCGGTTCCCGGCAGGTTAGGAACCGGGCCTCGGCTCCCGCTTGTCGGCTCAGCCGTGGATCTTGACGCAGCAGAAGCCAGGTCGCGGCGCGAGCTCCACACTCAGTCCCGTGAGGTCAAGTCCGTCGATGACGCCGCCGATGAGGGCGAGGTTCATGCCGCAAACCAGTTCGATGTGCTTGGCCGCCAACTTGTCGAATGGGCAGTTCGCGAGGCGGATCTCCCGATCGGAGATACGCGGTTCATAGCCATGACGAGCCAGCACTCGCGCCGCACGTACCAGATTGTTATGGCGATCACCATCCGTGGCCACGGCCGAAGCGACGCCTGGAGCGGCCTTGCCCTCGTCCGCAGCCGCCGCGGCGATGCGCCGGCCCTCCTCCTCCGCGGCGTCTCGCACCGCGTCCGCGATCGGCACAGCGTCGCTCGACGACCGGTCGATGGCCGTCGCCAGCACATCGCCGGCCAGGTCATAGCGACGTTCGGGCAAGGACACCGAAAGCTGCCGCGATGAGCGCCGATACAGCTTCGATGGGCGACCCGCGCCCGGGCCGGTCCGCCCCGACAGTCGGCGGAACTCCACGTCGAGCAGGCCCTCCTCCACCAGCCGGTCGAGGTGGAATTTCACCGAGTGCAACGGTAGTTCAACGGCGTCCGCCGCCTGCTCGCGGCTGACCGCGTCGGGCTGCGCCGCCACGTACAGGTAGAGCGCGCGACGGGCAGGTTCCAACAACGCACCGACCCCGGCGATCTGCTCGGCGAGCTCGTCCGACACGACCAGTCCTTTCTAAAGGAGAAATCTATTGACGTAATCCCGGCCCGACTCTAAAGTCAAGGCTACCCTCTTTTAGAACCGGGAGGTCGTCATGACCCACACGCGTTCCTCCGCACCATCATCTGCGACGCCGGTCGCCGCGAACGACCGCGCCCATCAGGCATTCCTCCTCCTACGCACGGTCTTCACAGTCGCTCCGATCCTCTTCGGCCTGGACAAGTTCTTCGGGTTGCTCACCGACTGGGAGCAGTACCTCGCTCCCTGGATCAACGACATCGTGCCCGGTGACGCGCACCAGGCGATGCTCGCGGTGGGAGTCGTAGAGATCCTTGCCGGCATCCTCGTCGCGATCAGACCCGCGATCGGTGGCTACGTGGTCGCCGCATGGTTGCTTGGCATCATCGTCAACCTCGTCACGATGGGTGAATACTTCGACGTCGCGCTACGCGACTTCGGTTTGCTCGTCGGTGCGCTGGCGCTGGCGAGGCTGGCCTCGTCCACCACCATCCGCTTGGAAACCAGCGAGGGCGCGCGGTGACACACGCCTTCGAAGCCATGAAGCAGCGGGCCGTGGCGGCGGCCGACGCGCTGCTCGCCCGCCGGGTCCCCGGCAAGGCGGTCCTCGACCTGTGACGAGACAGTCGCGAAGCTACTCGCCGAAGCCGGTAACCCTCTGAACGGGTTCCTTCGACTCTCGATGCTGAATCGGCTCGACACCACCTCCTTCCGGGGTTCGGCGACGCCGCCGAATGCCACGGACCTCCGGCGACGCGCAGCACGGCGCCGGAGGTGTAGGTGGCGTCGGGGCCGAGCAGCCAGGCGGTGGCGCCATCGACTCGACGATGCCTCGCAACCTTGTCCTCACCCGGCGTGGATGGTCAGGGCCGTCCAGGCCCTCAGGTAGATCTTGTCGCCGTCTTTGATCGGTACTTGGACGTTCGGGTCGATCGGGTTCGACGACGGGTCGTTGAGGTACGTGCCGTTGGCCGACTCCAGGTCGACCACCGCCCAGCCGTCGGGCTGGGCGATCAGGAGCGCGTGCAGATGGGACACGCAAGGATCTTCGGGCGGGCCGACCAGATCGATGTCCGGATTGACGCCGCGCGACCGGCTGCGCCGCCCGATCACCATCTGCTGGCCGGTCAACACGAAGCGTCGCTCGGGCGCGAATTGCGGGAACGCCACCGCGCCCGCGTCCTCGCCGCCCATCCTGTACCGTGCCAGAACTCGCTGCGCCGGCCTGACCTGCGGCTTCGTTGATCAGGTCAGGCCGCTCGGTGGTACTCGTTGAGCACGCCGCCGAAGGATCCGTCGTCGCCGTATTGGAGTGTCGATCGGGATGACGATGCCGGGCTCGTGGCTCGGTGGGTGTTGGGCGAGACTCTGATGTGGACGATGGCCGTTGAAGTGGGCCACATAGTCGTCGAGGACCGCACGGGCCTGCCGCTCGTTGTAGATCAACATCCGGTCGGTGCACTCGGACCGGACGCTGCGGATGAACCGTTCCGCGTAGCAGTTCGCTCGGGGTATCCGCGGCGGAGTCCTGACCACGTCGACACCCTCGCCGACGAACACCGAGTCGAAGGACGCGGCGAACTCGGTGTCCCGGTCGCGGATCAAAAACTGGAACGAGCCGATCCGGTCGCCGAGGCCCATCACCAGGTTGCGGGCCTGCTGCGTAGTCCAGGCTGCGGTCAGGTGTTCGGTGACGCCGAGGATGTGCACCCGGCGGGTGGCGACCTCCATGACGACGAGGACGTACAGCCGGCGCAGGGTGATGGTGTCGAGGTGGAAGAAGTCGACCGCGAGCAGCCCAGCCGTCTGGGCGCGGAGGACGGTCCGCCAGGAGGTGTCGACTCCACGGGGCGCCGGGCCGATCCTGGTGGCGGCGAGGATCCGGCGGATCGTGCCGGCCCCGACCTGGTGACCGAGCCCCACCAGCTCACCCTGAAGGCGCCGATGCCCCCATGAAGGGTTCTCCCGGGCAAGTCGTACGACAAGATCCCGAACCTCAGCGGTGATAGGCGGACGACCCGGCCTGTTCGGATACGTCCAATGCCGGGCAACCAAGCGACGATGCCACGCCGGCAGCGTGGCCGGGGTGACGATCCGATGCTCCCGCAGCCGGCAGGGCAGCAGCCTGGCCAGCGCGGCCAGCACCGCCCGATCCGGCCACGACGGCCGTGAGCGACCGACCTGTCGTCGCGACACGGCGACCTCGTGCCGCAACACCAACAGCTCCGCCGTCTTGGCGGCATCGCTCCGCGCGAGGAGCACGAGCCAGCCGAACACCCGAATCATGACGAGGTAGAGCAGTCGGACAGCCACGAACCCAATCAGTTTTCAGCTCGGTCAAACTCCAGCTCACAACCTGTGCGTCGAGTTCTGGCACGGTACAAGACCGCGCCGGCGTCGGTGACCACCTCGGTGGGCTTGACCTTCGGCGTGGACAGCACCCGGCGGAAGAACCTCCGCGCCGCGTCGGCGTCCCGACGCGCCGAGACCAGCACATCGATGAACCTGCCCGTACTCGTCGACCGCCCGGTACACGTACCGCCAGACGTCGTTGACCTTGACGTAGGTCTCGTCGACGTGCCACCTATCGCCTGGTGAATGGCGGCAGAACCGGGCAGAGTCGGCCAACAGCGGCGTGAACCGCTGCACCCACCGGTACACGGTGACGTGATCGACCTCCACGCCGCGCTCGACCAGGAGTTCCTCAACGTCCCGATAGGACAGATTGAACCGCAGATACCAGCGCACCGCGACGACGATCACCTCGGTTGGGAACCGGAAGCCAACGAACGCCGACTTCGGTGGCAGCCACGAGCGAGGACGAACCAACGACCTCACCGATCAAGTCTGCCTCGATCACGCAAACGCTCAACGCAACAGCGCCCTCCGACTGTCCATCGTTCCGCGCCCGTAGACCGGGCCGCGAAACGTCAAAGCCGCCAGGTCCCCGGACCGTGCGTCGCTGAGTCGTACGCCTCTTCCGCGAGCATGATCTCCAGTTCGCCGCCATACTGACCGCAGAACCTGCGGATTTCGCGCGACCGGTGAGCCCGCCTGGCGACTCTCGCTGAGCGTACACGGACAACGCGAACGAGAGTGGCCAGCTCGCCCCGTCACGGAACAATCCATGCCGTGCACAGGTGGGAGGTTCGCCGAAGGTGGTGAGTCCGACCAGCGAGTTCGGTCGCCTGCTGTCAAGCGTGTCCTAGCGTGCTCGAGAGATCATCGGGCCGCGCCGCGGCTGGCACCGCACCGGCGGACGCGTAGTTGCGGGTCCCACCTGCACCTCTACGAGGGCCGCTCGCGGTCGGCCAGGGCGTCAGCGCGGCAGTTCACGCCAGGCCGGATGGCTACCACGCCAGGCGTTGGCGAGGATGGCCGCCGAGGCCCGACTGGGGCATTCCTGCACTCGGTAACGGCCGGACGCGCCGCCGATCTGCGCCTGGACGTCCCAGCGCCGCCCGTCGGTGCGGATGTACACGTCCCGACGCCCGCGCCGGGTCGTGTCACCGTTCCACCAATGCTCCTCGACAATCACCCGCCGACCGTATAGCAATTCGTCGCCAAGGGGTACGGGCCAGCACGAAAGCCGCGGTCTCAACGTCACACCCCCGGCCGCGACGTGCGTTCACATCGTGACGCTTCCCCCGCTGCCCGAAAGTCGCGCGGTCACGAAGCCTGTGTGGTGAGTAGATAGTCGTCGGCTTCGGGGCTCCACTCGAGATGGACCGCGCCGCTGGTGGCGGCTGCCTTACAGAACTGAAGGAAGCTGCGATAGCCGAGCTTCTTCTCGCTGAAGTCCGGCCGTGCCCTCCGAATCTGATTCTTGAGGCCGGACAGGGCCACCGCGCCTTCGCCGCCAGCCAGGTCCAGGACGACGGAACGAAGCAGCCCGAACGCCACCTCCCGATCGCCATGTTCGGGCAGGGACACTTCGGGGTCGCCCTTGGCGGGGCCCTCTGCCAGGTCGATCACGTTGCGGTCGGCAAGGTGCCGCAGGAGTTCCCCGAAGGCGCGGAAGCCGTAGTCAGACTCGCTGAAGGTCGGATCCTTCCTGAGCAGCGTGCGCTTCAGCGTCGAGGCGGTCACCTCACCGCTTGAGCTGCCCTGAAGACCAGCCACGGTCTGAGCCACGAGGACGGCGAGCGTGTCGACATCCCGCACGGGTTCCTCAACCGCCGGTTGGGGCTCGGGTTCCTGCTCCACCTGCTGCAGGTCCGGGCCGGGTAGACGCGCCGGACGGCCGCGCCGGCCACGCGGAGGGATATCGACCCCCTCAAGGCGGTCGTAGTAGAGAAATTCATCGCACGCGGGCGGGAGCAGCGCCGAAGTGGACTTCTGGACTCCGACGCCGATGACACGCTTGTTCAGCTCGCGGAGCTTGTGCACCAGCGGAGTGAAGTCACTGTCACCGGTGCATATCACGAACGTCGAGATGTACCCGCGCTCGAAGGCCAACTCCACAGCATCCACGGCCATTTTGATATCGGCGGCGTTCTTGCGCGTTGCGCCCATGCGCTGGGGCATCTCGATGAGTTCAACGTGAGACCGGGTGAGCATCCGACGGTCCTCGTCAAAGAACGACCAGTCGGCGTACGCCCGACGTACCACCACCCGCCCTCGCTCGGCGAGGGCATCGGCGATGGGCCGGAGGTCGAAGGCCATGCCGCCAAGGTGTTCGCGGGCCCCCAGCGCTAGGTTCTCATAGTCGAGGAACAGGGCGATTCGGTCTTCTTGATCCACGCGAGCCAGCCTACGCCCGGTGCCGAGTCAGTTCCCGATGGCTTCGGGGGCGGACCGGCGGCTGGTCCCACCGGCTGGTGTAGGTGTTGACCGCTCGGCCCGCCAGGACTGAGGTGGGTTTGGCATGAGCGGCCACCCGGCCCGCCCGGCCACGGCCACGCCGATCGCCTCGCTGTCGGGGGTACGAAGCGCTGCCGGGGCGCCGGGGCCGAGGCGCCAGGGTTGGAAGCCGGTGCGGTGGTGGGTCGGACACGAACCGCTCGGGGCGAGCCTCGGCCCTCTATCGCGGCGGCACCGAGCAGACCGGTCCGGGCAGGCGTAGGCTGGGGCTATCCGGGAATTGACGACATCCCACTCCTGAGGTGCCCGCCACGCCGGCTTCGCCCGAGGGGATGCCATGTCGGTACCCGAGCGCACGCGATCCGCAGCGGCCCGCCCGACCGACCTCCGCCGTCGCAACATCGCAACGTGGTCGCCACCTCCCACCGGCCTCCGTGCCTCCCACCGGCCCGGGTGCCGTTGAGTCGCGCCGGCGCGGGCCTGATCGGTTCCTGCGCGGCGGCGCTCGTGATCGTCGCCATGGTGATCGGCACCGCCCGCATCACCCAGCTGCACCGCCGTGACCGAGCGGGGCAAACAACGACCCGGGCCGGACGGGTCGGCGAACCGGCACCCCGCCCGGCGCAAGACGCGATTCCGCGCACGACCCCGCCGCTACGCCGCGGTCACGGCGATAAGGATCCGATATGACGCCACCGCTGGTCCTCAACGCCGACAGATGGGACGGCAATCCACGCCGCCTCGCCGTCTGCGGCAGGGTCCTGCGGTTGGGCTACTTCACCAGTAAGCCCGCCAGCCTGCTGACCGCTATCTGCCTCAACGACAGCCGGGTCGACCTGCTGGTCGTCCCGCCGGAGACCGCGGTCGACCTGGCCGAGGCGGCGATGGCGCTCGCCGCCACCGCAGGCAACCTGGTCCTACTCCGCAGCTGCTCACGGCCGCAGGCATGGTGTCCGGCGCGGGGGCCGACAGCGGGGGCAGGCGCACTTCAGAGGGAAAGGGCGGCCGTCTCCGCACCGCCCCCGACACCTTCCCATCGTCGCTTCACGCATCGTCGACGCTGCACGGGCCGCGCACTCGGCGCCGGCGGAATCGGCGCCCGCGCCGACAGCACCTCCGCCGAGGTAGCGAAGGACCGGCGAGGGTCCCACCATCACCACCGAGGAGCAAACCATGACAATTGCCCGACACGCTATCGTCTCCGCGCTGCGTCGGCGCGGCCAGCACACCAGGGCCGACTGGGTCGAGCGGGAGCTGCCGGAGCAGGTCGACACCACCCGGCACGCCGGGCTGCTCGCGACCCTGCGTCTCGATCCCACCGAGCTCGCCGGGCCTATCGACCGGTGAGAATGGCCCTGCTGGGTCCGGCAGCCTGGCGGACGCCGCCGACGTCTGCAAGGCTGCGCCCGGGACGATCCAACCCTGCCCCTGCCGAAAACGCCATCCGCCCTGGTCGGAGCCGGTGCGTGGGGTGGACGGGATGTCGCCCCCGGTTGCTTGCGCTGGGGCTCTCACGCAGCCGGTGATCGCCGCGGCATGATGGTCGGCCGTGCTGCTGCGACTGGCCTACCTGGCGAACGCGTTCGCGATGCTGCGTCTGCTGCTGATGAACGATCGAGACAAGGACGTGGAGATCCTGGCGCTGCGCCATCAGATCGCGGTGCTGGAGCGTCAGCTGGGCACGGAGAAGGTGCGGTTCGACGCGAGCGATCGGGCGCTCCTCGCGGCCCTGCTACACCGGCTGCCGCGCGACGTGCTGCGTCGGCTGCGGCTGCTGGTGCGCCCCGACACGGTGTTGCGCTGGCACCGCGACCTGCTCGCCCGCCGCCACGCGCACAAGTCCCGGCCGAAACGCCCGGGCCGGCCCCCGACCGTGCGTTCCGTCCGCACCCTGGTGCTGCGCCTGGCACCGGAAAATCCCAGCTGGGGCTACCGACGTCTGCACGGCGACATACTGGTGCTCGGCGTGCACGTGGCCGCGTCCACCGTGTGGGAGATCTTGAAGGAGGCCGGGATCGACCCGGCGCCCGAACGGGCCCGCAGCACCTGGGCCGACTTCCTCCGCTCCCAAGCCGACGCCCTGTTGGCGCGCGACTTCCTGGAAACAGTCACCCTCACCGCAGCGCGAATGTACGTGCTCGCGGTGATCGAGCACACCAGCCGCCGAATCCGGATCCTCAGCGCCACCCCGCACCCGACCACCACCTGGGTAGTACAGGCCGCGAAGAACCTTGTCATGGACCTCGAAGACGCCGGTTGCCAAGCCCGGTTCATGATCCGCGACCGGGACGGCAAATTCCCCCACTTGTTCGGCGCCATCCTCGCCGAGGCGGGCATCGACGTCGTGCTGAGCGGCATCCGGATGCCGCGAATGAGCTCAATCATGGAACGGTGGGTACCGACCTGCCGCCGCGAACTACTGGACCGGACCCTTATCTGGAACCAGCGGCACCTGCTCCACGCCCTGAACGAGTTCGATCAGTTCTACGACGGACACCGCCCACACCGGGGCATCGCGAACGCCCGCCCGTTGCACCCGTTGCGCGCGCAGATCGCCGATCCGAACAAGCTGGCCCGCCTCGACATACGAAGACGCGACCGCCTCGGCGGCATCCTCCATGAGTACCAGCATGCCGCCTGACCTGCGCGGACGAGGTTTTCGGCAAGCGCAGGGTTGTCGCAGGATCGGTCAGCCCTTGACCGACCCTGCGACGAGCGCTTCTTGCATGCGGCGCTGCAGGATCACATAGGTGACGTACACCGGCAGCAGGGTAATCACGACGCCGGCGGACAGCAACGCGAAGTTCGCGCCGCGGGGGTCCTGCAGGAATGGCAGCGCGACCTGCACGGTACGTGACGCTTCCGTGGTCAGCACCGACGCGAACAAGTACTCGTTCCAGACGCCGAGGAAGTTCAGGATCGCGACGGTGGAGACTCCAGGTGCGACGAGCGGCAGCATGATGTAGCGCAGGACGGTCAACCAGCCGGCGCCGTCCATAGTGGCCGACTCCTCGATCTCGCGCGGGATCGAACGGAAGAACGGGACGAGGATGAGTACCGACAGTGGCAGCGTCGTGGCTGTGTAGAAAAGGACGAGGTATAACCGGGGCGTGTGGATCAGGTGGGTCTTGACCGCTAACAGGTAGACCGGTATCAGGACGGCCAGTCCGGGGATCAGGAAGGCGAGCCCAAAGCTGGTCTCGGCCGCGGAGGCGAACCGTGACCGCTTCCGGGCGATACCGTACGCAGCCAACACCGCCAGCACGAGCGCCACGATCCCGGCGCCGATGGTGATTACGGCTGAATTGAGCAGCGCCGAGGTCATGTTGACGTTCTCATCGGCTCGCGTGAACTCGTCGAACGTGAAGTTGGTGGGTGGCGTGATCGGCGCGTCAAAGATGGTCTCGTTGGTTTTGAACGCGCTGATTATGACGTAGTACAGCGGTAGCACCATTGCGGCCGCATACACAAGAACTACGCCGTAAGCGAGGACCGACCCGGCGCTGGGCCGGCGCCGCGGTTTGCCGATCGTCATCGTCGTGGCCTCATCTTTCCCTGGTACGGAAGGCTCGGCGGATCGCCAGCATGCCGGCGAAGCCGACGACGAACAGCAGTACGCCAATCGCCTGGCTGTAGCCGAGTCGGGTGGAGACGAACGCCTGGTCGTACAGGTAGTACGCGAGCGTCATCGAGGACGACCCGGGTCCGCCTTTGGTCAGCAGCAGGATGTTCTGCGCCGAGCCGAGCAGGAGCCAGAGGAACTGCAGCATGGTCATCAGGCCGACGAAGTCGCGGGTCATCGGATAGGCGATGCGCCAGATGATCGTCCAGGTCGGTGCTCCGTCGATCCGGGCGGCCTCATAGACCTCCTCTGGCACCGCGGTCAGGGCCGACGCGAAGATCACGCCGGTGAAGCCGATCCCGGCCCACAGTTCGACGCCGATCACTGCCCACAGCGCGGTCTGGCCGTCGGCCAGCCAGATCCGGGTCAGCCCGTCCAGGCCGGTGAACTCGAGGACCTTGTTGATGATCCCCTCCGGCTGGTACATGCCGATGAACATCATGGCCCGCGCCGACACCGAGACGATGCCAGGCGTGAAGAAGATGACGCTGAGCACTCGGTAGCCCGGCGGTTTGCGGCTCAGGAAGTACCCGAGCAGGAACGCAAGCGGGATCATCAGCACTAGCGAGACGCCGACGTAGACGAGGCTGTTCTTCGCCGCGGTGCGGATGAGCGGGTCGTCGAGGAGGCGTTCGAAGTTCGCCAGGCCGCCGTACCGGGGCGTGGCGAGCAGGCTGTTCCACTCGAACAGACTCAACACGAACATGCTCACCAGCGGCGCGACCATGAACGCCGCGTACCACAGCAGCGCCGGGGAGGTCACCAGCGCCGCGGGCACCCAGGTCCGCCGCCGGCGGTCACTGGGCGCCCGCGGTGTCGCCGCTACTACTGCCATGCCTGCTTGAGCGCCTTAATGATGTCGTCGGCCGATGTGCCCGGCGTGAAGGCCAGGCTGGTGGCTCGCTCGAATCCGGTCTGGGACTTCGTCGGAACGTGCACGTCGGACAGTACGGCGACCTCGGTCGTCGCCTTGAGCTTCTCGGACGCCTGGACGTACAGCTTGGGGAGAGTGCTCTTGTCGACCTTGACCTTGTCGTCCGCCACGGGGGCGAGGGCGCCGGCCTCGACGAGCAGACCGAGCGACTCGGGCGTGTAGAGGTGCTTGACGAACTTCTCCACGGTCGCGGCCTTGTCCTGGCCCTTGGGGCTGATCCAGACACCGGTAGCGGTGAAGTCGGTGTAGATGACCGGCTTCTGCCGGGTGCTACTTGGCGCGAGCGGGAAGCCACCGAGCTCGATGTTCGCGTTCTTCGCCGTCGGGATGTCGGCGCTGCCGTAGTCCCAGGAACCGCCGTGCATGATGGCCGCCTTGCCGGCGCCGAAGGTGCTGCGCTGCTGGTCGGCCGTCAGGCCCTCGGCGCTGTCGGTGAACACGCCGGCATCACGCAGCTTCGTGAACAGTTCGATCCCGGCCTTGACCTCCGGGGTGTCCCAAGCACCGTCGCGGAACGCTGCGAGCGCCTGCTCGTCGGTCGTCATGGACTCCACGATCAGCGAGAACAGCTTGTTGCCGCTCCAGTCCTTGCCACCGGTGACGATCGGCTGAATGCCCGCCGCGCGGAGCTTCTTGGTGGCGTCGATCAGCTCGTCGGTCGTCGTGGGGACCTTCGCGACGCCCGCCTTATTGAGCAGGTCGAGGTTGTACCAGACCGGCCAGGTGAACCCTTCCCACGGGAAGCCCTGCAGCCTGCCGTCCGGCTTGCGCCACGCGTTCAGCGCCTCCGGCAGGAACAGGGACTCCAGACCCCAGTCCTTGGCGTCCTTCGCGACGTCCACGGTGGCGCCGTTGTCGAGCCAGGACGTGGGTTTGCCGAACAGGTTGGTGATGACGATGTCGGGTTCGTTGCCGGCGAGCTTCGCCTGCTCGTACCGGTTGTGCGCCTCCTCGGGCGCCGGCGCGTCCTCCCGTTCGATCTTCACGCCGGGGTTGGCCTTCTGGAAGTTCGCGATGATCGTGGTCAGCTGTTTGCCCTTCGAGTCGCTGTCGGGCAGGTTGGTGAGGATGCGCAGGGTGCCGCTGTCGCCACCGCCCTCGTCCGCTCCGCCGCAGGCTGCGGGAAGTAGCAGGGCGAAGGGCAGCGCCAGCGCCAGAAGCGTTCTCTTTGCTCTCATGGACAGTTCCTCCTGTCGAACTGGGACGATCGCGCCGGCTCTGACGCGGTGAGGGTGATGCGGGATGTCATGTCGACACCTCGACCAGGTCGACGCCGTACGGCGCCAGGGCGACCTCGTGAATCTCCTGGCCATCGCGGTCGAGCAGGCGCGATCCTGGCTCAGTGCTGCGAACGCCGACCGTCAGCGGCTCGCCCGCCTCGCTGACGACAAGCGCGAACCGGCGGCCGTCCTGCCGTTCGATGACGTCGGCGAACGCGTTGACGTCGTCGACGACTACGGCGGGTAAGGCGCTGGCGACCTGGGCGGCGGCGCGGTACAGGCGCACCGTGTCGTCGGGGTTGACCCGCGGACTGCGGGCGGCGAAGTACTCCACCGGGTACGTCGACAACACGATCCGTCCGGCGCCGGTGTCCCGGACCAGCAGCGCGGGCCGGCCGTGTGCATCCTCGGCGACCACCCGGGCGCCGTCAGGCTCCACCGGCAGCATGCAGCGGCCGTCCGGCGTACCCGCCGCCCGGAACGACAGGGTCATGCCAGCTGTCAGGTCGCCGAAGTCCTCGCCGAACCGCCACGCCACGACGTCCTCCGGCACGGGTTCATTCAGCCCGTAGCGCAGCAGCTTGCGGACCCCGAAGAAGTCGTCGAGCTTCGGCCACCACGGGCCGCGCTGGCTCGGGGTCTCCCCGCACGAGTAGCTAACCAGTACGGTCGCTCCGGCCTCGGCCGCCTCACCGAGGGCACGCCAGCCGGGCGCGCTCAAGGCCTTCACCGACGGCACGATCAGCAGACGCGCTGCGGCGATGCCCTCGGACTCCCGGATCATCGCTGGGGCGAGGTCGGCGAGCCGCGCGGAGATGTAGCCCTGCAGTAGTGCGTCCCGCAATGCCGGGGTGTCGGTGTCATCCCAGAACGGGTAGCCCGCCTCCAGATGGCTGCTCACCACGATTCCGGTGTGCGTGTCGGTGCGACGGCACCGCGGGAAGTCGAGTTGGTCCAGCAGAGCACGGAACCGCTGCATCTCGAGCAGCGGCGCCTTGGGCTCGCCGCCCGTGGTGGTGATGCCGAAGTGCAGCTCGAAAGGGTGGTGCCGGTACGGATCCTGATCGGGCAGGTCGAAGTCGGTGTTGTTCCAGGCGATCCAGCCTGTCGCGCCGGCGAGCAGGGTGGTGTGTAGCACCTGCCGGTAGTAGTCGGCCGCGCCCGTGTCGGAGACGAAGTCGGTGGTGACTCCGAACTCCTCCACCACGACCGGCCGATTGAAGTGACTCAGCTCCACATGCGCCGCCGGCATCAGGTGCTGCCGGATCGGGTCGTCGTTCATCTGATAGCTGTGCGGGCCGAGCCAGTCCACCAACGGCGCCAGCTCGCGGATCCGGAAGCCGTTGTCGGACCCGGTGATCTCGCGGCTCCAGGCGCCGTCGCCGAGTGAGACCGGCTGGATGCCGCCGCCGGCACGTACCGCATCGACCATCAGCTGCGCCCAGGCCGTTACATCCGAAGGATCGGCGCCCTGACCGCTCGCCCCCATCTGGCCGCCGACACCGCCGTACAGCGGCATCTCGTTGGAGACTAGCCAACCGGCCACCGCCTCGTGGTCATGGAACCTGGTCACCATCTCGCGGACGAACCAGGCCTGCCGGGCCACCATCCACACGTCCCGGTACAGGTCACGGCCGTTCCGCCACTCCGGATCCCAGTTACCGCCGGACATGTGTCCGACGATGAACGTCGGGACGGTGCCGAGACCGGCCTCGGCATGCAGATCGAGGAAACGCCGGAACCGGCAGCACAGCTCCTCGTCCACCCGGTCCGGCTCCGGATGGAAGTCCGGCCAGTAGAAGAACGACCGCGTCAGGGTCAGGCCATGCTCCGCGAGGATCCCGAGCTCGTCCAACACCAGCTGTTCGTCGAATGAGCGCCACATCAGCGGACCACCCAGCCGCGACCAGAAGTTCGCCCCTACCCAGGGCACGCCACCGGCTGTCGGCAGGTGCACGGCGGGTCGGGCGATCGGGACCAGCTCAGTCACACGTACTCCTCTGGCTCGATGATGAAGTTGCCTCGGGTGGACAGCAGTCTGAATCGACGATCGTTCACCGGTCAATAGGGTGACTGTTCATGAACGATCTGCGCGGCTTGGCGCGCAGCAGACGCCATTACCGATGGCCACCAGATCTATGGCGTCCTGATGCCACTGACTTCGCGGCAGTCGTGGATTGACGAGAGCTTCACTGACGTGGAACAGTGAAGCTTGTTCATCGGCGTTCATCACCACGCGGGAGGGGCCTGTGGCGGTTACTGTCCGAGACATCGCGCTAGCCGCGCAGGTGTCGGCCGGCACGGTGTCACGGGTGCTGAACGGTCATGACAACGTCGATCCCCGGCTGACCGACCGGGTACGTCGAGCGGTCGAGGAACTCGGCTATCAGCGGGCCACCGCCCGGCGCGGCGGGCACGCCCGACCGCACCGGAGCTCGACGACCGAGATCGGCTTCCTGCTGACGGTGCCGCACATATCCGAGACGGAACTGATGGCGCCGTTCTGGGCGCAGATCCTCCACGGCGCCGAGACCGAAGCCAAGCGCCACAACGCCCACATCACCTACCGGTCGCTCGTCCGCGAGGACCTGCGGCCCGGCAGGCTGCGCAGGCTGGTCGCCGGCCTGCGACTCAACGTCGCCCTTCTGGTCGGTCCGGCCCACGCCGACGTGGTGCAGGTCCTCGCCGAGGTGGTTCCCGTACTGGTGCTGGTCGACCACGCGGCGCCCGGTCTCGACGTCGACGCGGTGGTGTCCGACGGCGTGGAGGGCGCCCGGACGGCCGTAGAGCACCTGATCGCCGCCGGCCACCGCGACATCGCCTGGATCGGCGGCCCGCTCGACCCTGGAGGCATCAAGAGCGCGGTGTACTCAATCGAGGCACGCGCCACGGGCTACCGCAACGCGCTGGCCTACGCCGGGATACCGATCCGACCGGAGCTGCTGGAGAGCGCCAGCCTCACCGCGCCGTCGGCCTTCGATGCAACCGTCCGGCTGCTCGCATCGAGGGCGCCCTTCACCGCGATCTACTGCGCGAACGACGACACCGCACTCGGGGCGATGAACGCGTTGCAGGAGGCCGGCTTCGTTGTACCTCGCGACGTCTCCATCGCGGGATTCGACGACAACCGCACGGTGCACACCCAACCAGCACTCACCACAGTGCGCGTGCACAAGGAGGCGATCGGCACCGAGGCGACGCGGCGAGCAATGCAACGGCTCGCCAACCCCGAGCTGCCGACCGTCACCGCCGTGATACCGGTCAAGCTGGTGCCCCGAGCATCGGTCGCGCCGCCGCGAGAGCGATCGCGGTGATTCGCCTGACCCGCCGGAGTGGCTGGTCAGCCGTTGGCGCAGAGGACCCGGGGCGCGTGAAAGTCCCCCCCGGACACCTCCGCTGATCCAGGGCTCGACCAGGACCACGCCTCGGCCGGCGCCACGGAACTTCCGCATATCTCGTCGGAGAATTAGCCGAGCCACCGCCGTCAGCCCGTACATAACCTCAGTGCAACGAGTTGGACCATCGAACGAAAAGGAACAGTATGATGCTCGAATCCTGGCAGAGTGACGGATACGCGCTGGTCGACCGGCCGCTCTTCCCGGCCGCGCAGTTCGATCGCCTCAGTGGCATCCTCAAGGACCACCTGGCCGAGCACGGCGAGCGCATCTTCGACGAGCTAGACATGCCGCACACGCGTGACGACCGTTTGCTGGAGCTGTTGCTCGACGACGCCGTGCTCGATCTGGTCGAGCCGATCACCGGCCCGGACATCGTGCTCTGGTCGTCGGGCTTCATCTGCAAGATGCCGTTCGTCGGACCTCCGACACCCTGGCACTCAGACGCCGCCTACTGGGAGGGGCGGCTGGACGACAACGAAGGCATCGTGACGGTGTGGCTGGCGATCGACCGGAGCAGCCGCGAAAACGGGTGCATGCGCGTCATTCCTGGCAGTCACCGGCAAGCGGAACCGGACTACCGGGTACTCGACCCAGATGCCTTCTTCGGCAGTGAGGCCGCCGGGGTCGACGCGTCGACGGCGGTCGACCTGGAGCTCGAGCCCAACCACTGTTCACTGCACGACGGGCGGATTTTGCATGGAGCGACCGCCAACACAAGTCCACACCGCCGGGCCGGGTACACCATGAGATATCTACCGGCCAGTACGCGGATCCTCCCGGAGAGCAAGAACAACGCCGGCCATCTCGTGTGGCTGGCACGCGGGAAGGCGATCGCGGACAACGAGTATGTCAACAAGTGACTTCGCCAAGCCCCCGAATCGCCTCGCTGCCGATCGTTGGCTGAGCACAGACCATGGCATCGCCGTGTACGAGCAGATGCTGGACGCCGGTTTCGAACTGCACTGGCATGAGTTCTTCGAACTGTCCTTCGTCACGGCGGGAGCCGGGCTACACACGCTCAACGGCACAATGCAGCGAGTGCGAGCTGGCGACATCCTCGCGTTGACCCCAGCCGACTTCCACGAAATACGCCCACACCCGGGCACAAGGCTGCACATCACCAACGTCGTCTACAGCGACGAGCAGCTGCCCCCGGAATTGCGGCCGGACTCGCCATCAGAGCCGGCGATCCACCTACCCGACCTCGCCCCTGACTTCCAGCGGATGCTGGCCGAGAGCCGCCGACCTGATCCGGTGTCGATGGTTGCCCTTCACGCCACGCTGGCTCGCGTGCTGGCCGATGTGGCGCGAGCCGCGAGCGGTGCGACGCCACCCCTGCCAAGCACCCCTCGCGCCGGGCTGCAACGCGCCCTTGCGTGGATCGACCACCACTTCAGAGAGCCGATCCGCCTGGCCGACGTCGCCGCGGTTGCCTGCCTGTCGCCCCATTACTTCAGCGTCCTGTTCCGTCAGGCGACTGGAGTGACATTTCAGGACTACCTGGCCGGTCGGCGGCTCCAGTTTGCTCGCTCCCTGCTCGCCGCGTCAGATCTACCCGTGACGCAGGTGTGTCACGCCGCTGGGTTCAACGACCTGACCCACTTCAGCAGGTCGTTCCGCCGCCGTTTCGGTCGCTCCCCGTCCACCACGCGACAGACCGTCAGCTGACCGCATCGTGCGCCGGCCGGCCGGAGTGGATGCTGGATGCGATGTGACGCAACCTCCCTGCGGCCCATCCCGGCATCCTCGGGCCGCCCGACGCCCGTCCTTTAGCGCAAACGCCAAGGTCCAGATCGCTCGGCTTGCCGAACGGGCCGACGCTGTCGGAGCTCTCGCGCGCGCCTGCCTAGCCCGCGACTATGTGATCGAGCAAGAAGCGCCGGCGCGCGCCACCCTCCTACCACTGCTCGACTGAGACCGCAACGCCAAACCGTCGTGCTGCCCGGCGCCGCCGCCGAGACCCACCTTTCCCGCCTGGCACCGCTCTTGCCGAGGGGCTGACCTCGATGCCCCGCATCGGGGTCAGACCGGAGCCTGCATCCTGCTCGCAGTCGGCGACGCCACCGCTCCCCCTGAAGGGTGCAAGTTCAGCGCTACGGCTGTGGCCAGGCACGGCGTGGGCCCGGCAGGATGAGCCCATGGTGGTGCGCACTCTGGTGTTCGTGGTCGCCCGGCAGGTGCTCTGGCTGGTCGGGCTGGGTCCATCGCCGGACGCGAAGGACGTGGAGATCGTGGTACTGCGCCACCAACTCGCGGTGTTGCGCCGGCAGGTGGCCAGGCCCCGGCATAGCCCGGCGGACCGGATGGTCCTCGCGGCTTTGGCGAAGCTGCTGCCCCGAGATCGCTGGCCGATCTTTTTGGTCACGCCCTCGACTCTGCTGCGCTGGCATCGTGAACTGATCCGCCGGAGGTGGACCTTGTGGGTACCGAAAACGTCATCCATGCGCTGTGACCTGCGATTGTCGGATACGGCCGCGGACCGACAGGCGCGGTGCGCCAGTATGAGTCATCGTGCTGCTGTGACTGTCCTACCTGGCGTTGACGAACGTGTTCGCCTTCGTGCGGCTGCTGCCGATGAGCGATGTGGACAAGGACGCCGAGGCCCTTGCGCTGCGCCACCAGCTCGCCGTCCTGCAGCGCCAGGTCGACAGACCCCGCCTCGCTCCGCCCGACCGGGCATTCCTCGCCGCCCTCCTGCACCGAATGCCCCGGCCGACGCTGCGGCAGCTGCACCTGATCGTCTCCCCCGGACACCGTCCTCCGTTGGCACCGCGACCTCCTGCGCCACCGGCACGCGAAGGCGTCCCGCCCGAAACGGCCCGGCCGGCCACCCACCGTGCGCAGCATCAGGGCCCTCGTCCTGCGTCTGACCCGGGAAACCCGAGCTGGGCTACAAACGCATCCACGGCGAACAGGCCGCCCTCGGCATCAAGGTCGCCGCATCGACGGTCTGAGAAATCCTCAAGGACGCCGATATCGATCCCGTGCCCGGCCGAGACCGCCAGACGTGGCCCGCGTTCCTGCGCAGCCAAGCGCACGCGATCCTCGCCGCGGACTTCTTCGAAACCCGCACACTGACCGGCGCCCGCCTGTACTTCTTCGCCGTCATCGAACACGCCACCCGCCGCGTCCGTATCCTCGGCGCCACCGCGCACCCCACAGCGACCTGGACGACGCAACTGGCCAGGAATCTGGTCATGGACCTCCAAGACGCCGGCGCGACCGCGAAGTACCTGACCCGCGACCGTGACAGCCGGTACACGGCCGCCTTCGACGCGGTCTTCCACAACGAGGGCATCGCCATCGTGAAGACCGGAATCAAGGTACCGAGGATGAATGCGATCATGGAGAAGTGGGTGCGCTCATGCAGAGCCGAACTCCTCGACCGAACCCTGATCGTGAACCAGGCCCATCTTCTCCACGCGCTCCGCGAGTACGAAGCCTTCTACAACGAGCACCGGCCCCACCGCACGCTCCGCGCCGCGGCACCCCTACGCCCGCTCCCCCAACCGATCCAAGCCGTGCCGAATCGACCACCTCGACATCCGACGACGCGACCGACTCGGCGGCGTCCTCCACGAATACCGACACGCCACCTGAGCTGCCCGGACGACATTTTCGGCACCTACACAGTCGGCTCCGGCCACCGCACAGGCCCCCTGGGCGACGTCGCCCGCTCGATCCTCACCGCCGCCCGGGCCGACGGGATCGACGACCTTGCCCGGATGGAGCGCTCAATGGGCAGCGACGCAGCGGCGTGGGCCACCGAGTACGGCACCGTCCGGTTCGTGTCCCGGCTGGCGCCCGAGCGCAACCTGCTCCGCTACCTTCCCCACCCGGTCACGGTCCGCCTGGCCTCGGGAAGCACGACCGACCTGGTCCGGGTCGTGGCGGCAGGGCTCGTCGCCGGCGCGGAGGTCAGCGTCTCGACCTACACCGACCTGCCACCCAGTGTCACGACCGCTCTGTCCGCGGTTGGTGCCGCCCCGGTCACCGAGACCGACAAAGCCTGGTCACGACGCCCCGCGCTATGGACGGAGGCCGCGTCCGCCTCGTCAACGGCGACGCCGCCGTGGCATATCGAACAGTGGACGGGCGGCCCGACCTGGCCATCCACGCCCAACCCGTCACCGAGTCGGGCAGGGTCGAGATGCTGCCCTTCCTGCGCGAGCAGGCAGTGAGCATCACCGCCCACCGGTTCGGCAACCTGTCGGGCTCGAAAACTCGGTGATGCCCTGTGAACTGGCTCTTCGTCTTCAATCCCGATCGACGTGCATGATCAACTCGAACGCGTTCAGAGAACGCGTCCTGGTGTGTTGAACGCGTTCATCTTCAGGACCCGTCACGGGTCATACCTCGAACAAAAGCCCAGGTCGCAGGGGATGACCGAGTTTTCGAGCCCCACAGGCGTAGCGCGGCCGCGGGACCTGCCGTCGTAACACCATCAACTGATGTCGGAGAACCGCTATCTCCACGTCCTTCGCGTCCGGGTTCGAACCCAGCCCGACCAGATCCAAGACGCGTCGGACGACGACGAACGCCAGCGTGCGAACCACCATGAACGACAGCCTGCCAGGATTCCCGTCCTCCCTGCTCACAGCCCTGACGCTGGGATGGCACCCTTCACGCCCGCCGGTTCGTCGACGCGCTCACCGTCGACGACGTCACGTTCGAGGTCTTCGACCGGGCCGGCAGGCTGCACTGCAGCTACGACCACCTCGCGTACGCGGTCGCGAAGATGACCGACTGGTTCGCCGACAAGCTGGCCTAGGCTTGCGGCACAACCTCTTTACGTTTGTGGCCGACCAGCAGCGCTGCGGGTCGGCCACAAACGTCTGTGCCGGCGGCGGCGAGCCGCCTAGTACGGGAACTGCCGGCGGCCCCGGTGCACCGAAATCCACTTCAGCGCCGTGAACTCCTCGAGGCTCCACTCGCCGTTGAGCCGGCCGAGACCCGACTGCTTCTCCCCGCCGAAGGCGACGATGGGCTCGTCGTGAATCGACGTGTCGTTGATGTGGATCATGCCGGTCTGGATCCGCTTCGCGAGCTCGACACCGTAGTCGAGATTGCGGGTGTGTACGGCGCCGCTCAGACCGAACGGAGTGTCGTTGGCGATGGCCACGGCCTCGTCATCGTTGTCGAAGGGAATGACGCACACGACCGGACCGAAGAGCTCGGCCTGTGCGATCGGCATGCCGGGTGTCACATCCGCCAGGATCACCGGCTCGAAGAGCGTGCGCGACACCGTGCCCCGCAGCACCGGCCGGCCGCCGTCCGCGATGCCCTGCTCCACGAGCCGCTGCAGGTTGTCGGCCTGCCGCTGGTTGATGAGCGGGCCGATGATGGTGCGCTCGTCCCTCGGATCGCCGACGGTCAGCGATGCCACCTTGGCGACGTACCGGTCGAGGAACTCCTGGTACAGGTCGCGATGCACCAGCACCCGGTTGGCCGACATGCAGATCTGACCCTGATGGGTGAACCGGCTGAACACCGCCGCGTCCACCGCCAGGTCGAGGTCCGCGTCGGACAGCACGATGAGGGCGCTGTTTCCACCCAGTTCGAGGATCGGCTTCTTGAAGTTGCGCGCAGCCACCTCGGCGACGTGGCGGCCGACCCCGGTCGAGCCGGTAAATGAGATCACCCTCGGCACGGGGTGCTCTATGAAGGCGTCGCCGATCGCGGAGATCTCGGTGACGATCACGTTGATCAGCCCGGCCGGGACGCGCGCCTCCTCGAAGATCTTGCCCACGAGCGTGCCGCCCGTGATCGGGGTGTCCTCATGCGGCTTGAGCACCACACCGTTGCCAGCGCCCAGGGCGGGCGCGACCGATTTCATGGAAAGGAAGAACGGGAAGTTGAACGGGCTGATGACGCCCACCACGCCGACGGGCTGCCGGTAGAGGCGGTTCTCCTTGTCGTCGATCGGCGACGGGAGGATGCGCCCCTCCATCCGCAGCGGGAAGGTGGCCGCCTCCTTCAGCATGTCCAGCACCAGGCCGATCTCGAAGGCTGCCTTGAGGCGGGTGCCACCCAACTCGTCGATGATGACGTCGGTGATGTCGTCGGCATGGTCCTCGACGTACCGGACGGCGCGCTCGAACACCGCACGCTTCACGTACGGGTTCACGCGCCACCACTCGGCCTGGGCCTGCTCCGCGGCCCGGTACGCTCCGTCCACGTCGGCCACGGCCGCCATCCTGAACTCGGCGACGGTCGACCCGTCATAGGGGTTCTGGTCGACGAGCTTCTTGTCCAGCGAGCCGTTACGCCAGGTACCGCCGATGAACTGGCGGTTCAGCGTCCTGAAGTCCATCCGCTGCTACTCCTCATCCTTCGTCGTGAACGGGTCCCCGCTCGGTTCGATGCCCTCGGCGCCGACCGCCTCGCGCCAAACGTCGAAGCCGTGTTGGAATGCGACGACGCCCGCCTCCGGCAGCGCGATCTCGATCGCCTCCAACACCTCGCGGGGCGTTGCGCCGTGCTGCAGAGCCACTCGGATGTGGCTCGCGATGTGGTGCCGGTCCGCGCGCAACACGGTGCGGCTCAGGACGAAGAGCAGCTCCTTGGTACGGCGATCCAGCGACCGCGGCGCCAGATAGGCCGCCTGCACGAGACCGTCGGCGGCGCGCAGGACGTCAAGGTCCTGGGCCGCCATGACCTTGTGGTAGTCGAGGACGTAGCCGCGCCGGCGCACCATGTCGTCGACGTACGCCTGCCGCTTGTCGGCTTCGCCAGGCAGACCTGCCACTCAACCCACCCCCAGCAACTCGCGGGTCGCGCCGGCGACCCCGCTCTGCGGACTTTCGCCCTCGTCGACCTCGACCAGCTCGACGCGCTTGCCGCCGAGCTTCTGGCCATGCTCAGCGAGGTAGAGCTTGAACCCGTTCTCCATGTCGCGCCCCACGGACGCGTACACGCCGGACTTGGCGACGAGAAGTCCAACCTTGACAGTGTCACCGGCAGAGCCGTTGCCATCCGCCTTTGCGCCGCCCAGTGACCCGCCGCCGCAGGCGGCGAGTAATGTTGCGGCCGCGGCGAGTACGAGTGCGCCCATCCATGGTTTGGAGGATCTGACGGTCACGACTTCCTCCGATCATCGGCGGCAGGGCCGACTAAGGTTGCGGTTGTCGCGAAACGCTAGGCATCGGCGGCCGACCGGAGGAGTCCCCCATCGGGTACTTTCCGCCGACTGGCGCTAGCGATCTTTGGTCGCTACGAGCTTCGGCGGGTTCATTCAGCCCTGCCCCTGCCGAAAACCCCATCCGCCCTGGTCGAAGCCCGTGCGTGCGTTGGACGGGACGTCGACCCCGACTGCTTGCGCTGGGGCTCTCACGTAGGCGGTGATAGCCGCGGCATGATGGTCGGCCGTGCTGCTGCGACTGGCCTTGAGGGTGCCGACAATGTCGTCCGCCCTGGTCGTGCCCGGTCTGAGCGTGGCAAACCTTACCCCGGTCGACGTTCCAGGGCGCATCGGATCGCTGCCAGTCACTACGTGATGATGCCTCGCCGTGCTGCTTCGACTGGCGTACCTCGGCGTGACCAACGCGCTCGCGATGCTGAGGCTGCTCCCCATGAGCGACCGGGCCAAGGACGCCGAGATCCTCGCCCTGCGCCACCAGATCGTGGTCCTCGAACGACAGCTGCATGGCGAGAAGGTCCGGTTCGCCCCTGCTGACCGGGCCATCCTCGCTGCCCTGCTGCACCGACTCCCCCGCGACGTGCTGCGCCGGGTCCGACTGCTCGTGCGCCCCGAGACCGTGCTCCGCTGGCACCGCGACCTGATCGCCCGCCGCCACGCGGCCGTCTCCCGTCCCAAGCGGGCTGGCCGGCCCCCCACGGTACGGTCCATCCGAACGCTGGTGCTGCGCCTGGCGCGCGAAAACAGCGGCTGGGGTTACCGGCGCATCCACGGCGAACTGCTGGTCCTGGGAGTGAAGGTCGCCGCGTCCACGGTTTGGGAAATCCTCAACGAGGCCGGGATCGACCCGGCACCCGAGCGGACCTCGGACAGCTGGGCGGCGTTCCTGCGTTCCCAGGCCGAGGCCATCCTCGCGGCCGACTTCTTCGAAGCGGTGACGTTGACCGGGGCACGGATGTACGTCCTGGCGGTCATCGAGCACGCCACCCGGCGGATTCGGATCCTGGGCGCCACCGCGCACCCGACCGCTGCCTGGGTCACCCAGGCCGTGCGCAACCTCGCCATGGACCTGCAGGACGCCGACTGCCGGGCACGCTTCCTGATCCGCGACCGCGACGGCAAATACCCACCATTGTTCGACGCGATCCTCGCCGACACCGGGATCAAGGTCGTGCTCAGCGGCGTTCAGATGCCCCGGATGAACTCCGTCATGGAGCGGTGGATCCAAAGCTGCCGACACGAGCTGCTGGACCGCACGTTGATCTGGGACCAGGCGCACCTCCTACACGCCCTGCACGAATACGAGCGGCATCACAACGCCCACCGCCCCCATCGGGGCATCTCGAACGCCCGACCACTCCATCCACTGCCCGAACCGCTCACCGATCCAGACCGGATCACACACCTCAACATCCGCCGACGTGACCGCCTCGGCGGCATCTTGCACGAGTATGAACATGCTGCATGACCTGCACGGACGGGGTTTTCGGCACCCGCACGCGGCCACCCCGGACCGCCCGGTCGCGGCCTGCCGGGCAAGATGCGGGCGCATCACCGCGAGTTTGTCGTCGTCCTTGCCGAACCTGACCCACGGAATGTCATTGGCCTCGGCGTAGGAGGCCACCGCCCGGCGGAGCCGTTGCCCGATCTGGTTGAACAGCGCCGGCGACGGGAACGGGAACCCGCGGTGCCCGGACAGAAACGCCACCACCTGGAAGCTGGTCTGCAGCTTCGGCACATACGCGTTGAGGTATACGCGGTCCAGACACTGGATGTCCAACGCCACATGACCATCGAGCACCTCGTTGACCGTCACCACACGCGCACCCATGACCGCCTCCACAGTTGCGGCTATGAATGCGATGATGCGACGCCAGCGACGGAAAAGACCAGCTCAACCAGTCGACTGGGCGGTCCGAGGCGATGCCTCACTGGAACTACGACCCGGCAGGCGCGCAGCTGGCGGAGCGGGCCGGCGGTACCGCCGGCCCGCTCACTGAGGCCTAACCGGTGGCGATCATCAGGTCCACCGTTAGTGTGCCCTTCTTGGGCACGTCGATCGGCTTTGCGTGCTCGAAGTCGATGTCGTCGTCGTACCAGCCCTCGTGGGACGTCGTCTCGTTGTGCAGTCGCCAGTTGATTTTGATTGTCTGCGGCCCCAGGATCAGCGAACGGTAGGTGCCCCCTGGGCTGAAGCCACTGCCCATGTTGTCACCGGTCGCCGCATTGATGACGTCGAAGTCGATCGTGAGCGGGTTGCCGGTGGCATCCGTCACTGTCCCGGTCATGACCGTGCCCACCTTGAGCGCCGGGCTGTAGGTCGTCGTCTTACCCGATTGCACCTTGATTTGCTTGGCCTCTCGCCGGTCGGCCACCCCGCCGGACCACTGCCGTGCGTGGTCAAGGGTAGTGAAAACCAGGGGCCATTCGTACGGGCCGAGCCAGTCCAGGCTGTAGCGGCCCGACTCGTCGATCTCGCTGTCGAATGCCGGGCTCCCGTTACCGTACGGGAAGAGTGAGACGTGGCCGGATGTCACCGGCTGCCTGGTAGCCGCGCTGGTCACCGTACCCGATATCGTGCCGGCGCGATCCAGTTTGACCGACGGCATGGCCGCGACGGCGCGCGGCTCGACAGTTACTCCGCGGGCTCGGGCGGGGTCGCCGACGCCACCCATCCAGCCCACCCACTGCGCGCCGTATCCGGAGCCGGTCTCGGGCACGACGAACAGGTGGTAAACGCCACCGAGGAGCGGTCCGAGGGTCGTCTGGCCGTCGACCCCGGTGCAATCCCCGCCTGCGTCGCCCACTCGACCGCTGCCCATCGGCACGGGTATCAAGCATGCGCCGGCGACCGGCTGGCCGGTGATTGCGTCAACAACCGTCGTGGTGATCGCGCCGCCTGGGACAAGGTCCACGACGGCCGGCACCGTTTCGCCGGCGACGATGGTCACCGTAGCATCCGTTGGGAGGTACAGGCCGTCATGTGTGAAGACTTCGAGGTCGTGGGTCGCGGGCAGCAGGCCGGTGAGAGTGACCGAACCCGAGCCGTCACTGCACCACTCACGGTCCGCCACGCGGGCGCAAAAGTTGACGATCGGTGAACCGTCCATCGAGTCTCGCGCGGTTACCGTCACCGCGCCCGACGGAAGAAGCCGCTCTGCGACGGCGGTAGTTGTGTCGGGCGTGACCGCGACGACCTCGCCCTGCTCGAACGACGTTGCGCCGTGCAGCCACTGCGCCCGGGCGAAGTCCAGGTTGTCGGGGTCCCCGGGGATCGCCGGGACGACTTGGACCTTGTACTCGCCGGGAAACACGTTCAGGCTCGCCTGCCCACTCTCATCCAGCCGTGCACTGCTGCCGAAGGATTGGTCGAGATTGTGCAGGCTGACCTCTCCCCGCGCCGGCGCGCCGTCGGCCTCGGTCACAACGATCTGCAGCGTGCCGAGAGCCAACAACTGCTCGTCCACCGCGGTCACCTCGCCGGCGGTCACCACGAACACGTCTGCAGTTGAGGAACTTGTCTTGCCATGGGCGTATTGGGTCTGGGAGCCACGGGGAATGCTGACGCGGTAGGACCCGGGAACGAGGTCGATGATGAAGTAAAACCCGTTCTCGTCGGTGACCGCGGCGCCGCCCGGGTTCTCGGAGTTGACGTCGCGCGCGAAGACCAACTCGCTCGGTGCTGGCGAACCGTCGGGCCGGGTGACGTGGCCGGAGATCGACCCGGTGGTCGACTCGGCCTGTGCGGGTGCCGCGGCGCCGAACGCGACGACGAGCACCGCAGCCGTTACCACGCCTAGTCTTCGCAGCAGCTGACTGGTCATCTGGTCCCCCGTACTAGTAGGTAACAAGGGGCGGGGCCTGCGCAAACAAGGTGCAGGTACCTCCCCCGTGCGCCGTTTGGCACCCACAGGCTAATCGCACGGGTCAATCGATAGAGGTTGCTGTCGGATTGACGGCGTTCGACAAAATCAGCAAAGCTGATCGAACCCCGCGACGGGGTCAACGTGAGTTTCGGTTACAGGCTGCGGAGGGCGTCGATGCGTACGGCATCGGGGTCGACCTGGAGGTAGCGCAACCAGGGGCCGTTGCGTTCTCGAGCGTGGGGTTTCTGAGCTGGGTTTGTGTGGGATGAGTGGCCTCTGTGGAGGCGGACGGGGCGGGTGAGATCCGTTAGGTGATCATGGAGTCCTCACGCTCCCATGACACCCTTGAGGACCTCACCCGCGATGTCAGCATGCGCGATCCCGGTACTGTCCGCAGTCACCACCCCCATCGACACGTCAGCGCGTGCGGTGACCGAGGGTGAACAGGCCGGGTTGCTCCAGGCCCTGTCGAGGGTGCCGGATCCCCGCTCACCACGCGTGTGCGTTTTTATAATTGGTCGTCGTCGCTGACCTGGGCGGGTACGACGCGGAGCCGGTAGGTCGGTCATCATCGGCGGCGTCCCCATGTGCTTGATCTACCTGATGTTCTGCCGCTTGATCCAGTGGCTGGTTTTGCTCGCTCGATCGGACGCTGTCAAGGATGCGGAGATCCTCGTCCTGCGTCACGAGAACGCGATCCTGCGCCGCACAAACCCCAACCCGCGCTTGAACTGGACCGAACGAGCGGTCTTGGCGGCCCTGGCCCGGCAGCTCCCGAAAACGCTGAGGTGGCATCGGCTGGTCACTCCCGAGACGCTGCTGCGATCGCACCGCCGGCTGGTGGCCCGACACTGGACCTACCCTCACCTCGGCCGCCCACCGGTCGATTCGACGATCGTGGACCTCGTGGTGCGGATGGCCCGAGACAACCCCGGCTGGGCTAGCAGCGCATCCAGGGAGAGCTGCTTGGCTTGGGCTATCGGGTCAGCGCCGCCACGATCCGCCGGATCCTCAAGCGGCTGCGCATACCGCCGGCACCGGTCCGTCGCGATCACACGACCTGGCGCCGGTTCCTACGCGCCCAGGCGTCCACGATGCTGTGCTGCGACTTCTTCCATGTCGACTGCGCGGTGACCCTGACCCGCGAAAGGTGTTCTCGCGGTGCCAGGTGAAGTAGGCAGCGCTACGGGTGGTGTGGGCGCTTGCTCGCCGCCCTGCCAGCAGTGCCAGCCGTTCATCTAGCCCCGGCAGATGTCCCGGCTCGTCGGCGACGATCACGCGCCCGGTGGGGTCAACGGCGATGTATCCAGCCTCGAACGACGCTGGTCGCGAGCACAAGAACAGGTCAAGGTATCTCGGCTGTCGATCACCGTCCCTGCGGGCCGCCCGTAAGCGCCTACGGCTCTAGTTGAGTGCTGTTCGATGCAGTTCAGCACCGGTCTGGGCCCTCCACTGCCCCCAGCCGGCTACCGCAGTCCGGTGGTAATCGTCCCGCGATTGCTCGGCCTGTTGGCGGGGCGCCGGGCGCCGGGCGGGACCGTTCCCGCTACACGGCGAGAACCATAACTCGCTCATGGGTCAGGTCCTCCATCGCCGAACGCACACCCTCTCGGCCGACGCCGGACTCCTTGACCCCGCCGTAAGGCATCTGGTCGGCGCGGTAGCTGGGCACGTCACCGACGATGATGCCACCGACCTCCAGCTCGGCCTGCGCCCACATGGCGACGCGGATGTCGTGGGTGAAGATGCCCGCTTGCAGCCCGTACCGTGAGTCGTTGACGGCGACGAACGCGGCGTCGACTCCGTCGATGGTGGTGACGGTGAGCACTGGGCCGAAGATTTCCTCCTTGGACACCTTGACATGCGGCGGCACATCGGCGAGCACGGTCGGAGCAAAGGCGCTGTTGTCCCGCACGCCACCGGTCAAGAGCGTCGCGCCGGCTGCCACCGCCTCCCCCACCCACGCCTCGACCCGCTCGGCGGCGACGACGTCGATCAGCGGGCCGACGTCGGTGGTCTCGTCCCACGGGTCACCGACCCGAAGTGCCCGCACGGCGGCGACGAGCCGATCGGCGAATGGGCCGGCCAGCGTCCGGTCGACGAAGACCCGCTGAACGGAGATGCACGACTGCCCGGCTTGGTAGTTGGCGAAAGTCGCGATACGCGAGGCGGCCCAGTCAAGGTCGGCGTCGCTGGCCCAGTCCGCGCAGACCACCGCCGCCGCGTTGCCGCCGAGTTCGAGGGTGACGTGCTTGCGCGGGACCGCGTCGCGAATCCCCCAGCCGACCGGCCCCGAGCCGGTGAAGGACACCACCGGAAGCCGCGGGTCGGCGACCAGGTCGCCGGCGCGTTCGTTGGGCACGACGACGACCGAGACCATGCCCGACGGAAGCTCGGTTTCGGCGAACAGCTCCCCCAGCAGCAGCGCCGACAGGGGCGTCTTCGGGGCCGGTTTGACGACGATCGGCGCGCCCACGGCGACAGCCGGGGCCAGCTTGTGCGCGACGAGGTTCAGTGGCGCCGTTGCATTGTGGTATCGGCGGACGTGTCGAACCGGTATCGAATCCGCGGTCAGATCGCCTGGGCGAGTTCGGTGAACGCCGCAGCGACCCGCGTAGCCGGTGGGGCGTCGATTCCGAGTTCGTAGTGGCCGCGTCGTAGGTTCTGCATGAAGGCGTGTCCGGCGATGATCACCTGCGCTGTCGTGTCGGTCCGCAGCCCGCGCATCGGTCTTAACCGCTGTTTGAGCCGGCTGTGATCGGCCTCGATCGGATTATTGGCGTACCGCTCGACGTGGTGCCACGCGGACGGGATCAGCTCGTCAAGCACGCCCGGGTAGACCGCGGCGGCGTCGGTGACCACCTCGCTGGGTGTCACCTTAAGCGCGGCCAGGGCACGACGGAAGAACCGCCGGGCCGCATCAGCGTCCCGGCGGGCCGAGACCAGCACGTCGATGACCTGCCCATACTGGTCAACTGCCCGGTACACGTACCGCCACACGCCGTTGACCTTGACGTACGTCTCGTCAACGAACCATCGATCACCCGGTGAGTGGCGACAGAATCGGGCCGCGTCGGCCAGCAGCGTCGTGAAGCGTTGCACCCACCGGTAGACGGTGACGTGGTCGACCTCGACGCCGCGTTCGACCAGCAGTTCCTCCACATCGCGGTAGGACAGGTTGTAGCGCAGGTACCAGCGGACCGCGACCACGATCACCTCGGCCGGGAACCGGAACCCGCCGAACGCCGACTTCGGCGGCAGGCAGGGGCGAGGACGGGTTGATGGCTTCACCGGTCAAGCCTGCCTCGATCTTGCTAACGCTCAATGCAACGGAGCCCTTTGCTGGGCCGGATTGTCCAGGAGACGTATCCGGTTGTAGGGGCGATGATGTCGGCGCTGGTGATCTACCTTGATGCGAACGACGCCGGCCCAGGCTTCTATCAGCTCGCGCGGGACATGGGTTTACTCCACAAGGGTGCCTGGAAGCAGGCTCGAGAGGCGTTGTGGATCCAGCAGGTGCGAGGGACCTTTGACCACTTCCGTGCGGGTGGCCGGCTTTGAGCTCGAGCCGGGCGACGCCGGCTCTCGCGTGGAGCGGTTGGCTTCCGCTGGGCGACCGGCCCGTTCGCCTGCAGGTGCCGCAAGGCCCGGGGCTGTACCAGGTGAGGCGCATCGGTGACAGCGCCCTCGCCTACGTCGGGCAGACCGCTGAGCTGCGACGCCGACTCGGTCAGCTATGCGTGCTTTATCGCGATGAGATGCCGTACAACGACCCGCATACGGCCGCTCCCTGCCTCTGGGTCATGCGCAACGCCGAGGGCGCCAAGTTCGAGTTCTCCATCGCGGAGTTCGCCGGCGACGTCAGGGAACGCAAGATGGCGGAGTGTGTGGTGCTTTCGCAACACCGAACGCGATTCGGTCGCTCGCCGACGGCCAACTTCGGACGCATGCCGGACGGGTGGGTCAAGTCCACCGGTAACACCGCAGCGCTCGTGAGGGCAGGCCGCCGAGCACGCGGTTACCAGGACTCCCGCGCCTCCAGGCCTGCCGACCAAAACCCGGTCCTTGACCTTGGTCGGGCTCCGACGGCGTGTGACTGGGCGCAGCTTCCCTGGAGCTCCTGGAGTTCCGGGCCGGTGGCGGAGCCGATGGTGGGCGTCTACCGGATCCGCCGACCCGGCCAGACGCGCCTCGTGTACATCGGTCAAGGGCTGATCCGGGCACGACTGGCCGCTCATGCCGCCAAGAGTCAGCTTGAAGGCCACCGGCAGGGCGCCGCCTTCAGCCAGCCCCTCGAAAGCTCCTGGGCAGGCTTGCCGGGCTGCTCCCCCACACAACTGCTCGAGATCGAGTGCGACCTAATCGCAAGTCACGCCCTCACAACAGGATTCGCGCCAGAGGCTCAATTTCTGGGGTGACTGAGGGTCGCCTCCAGCCCAACCGGTCGATGCGCCGCGACCACTTCAGGACCGCCGAAGAGGTCTCCGAGCAAGAAGCCCTGGTCAGGAGGTTGCTGGTGGGATTCGAGTCTCAGCTCCCGGGATCCATACCGCCAGCAGCACGGCCGGCCCCAGAGCCCTACGTCGATGCCGCAGACTTTCTTGAGTGGCGTCAGCGGGCTCCACGACGACAGCCGGCACCGACCAGGCGGGGAGCAGCGAAGGCTGACCTCTTCGGTCTTCTGGGAGCTCATGCCGGCCCGCTCGCCCGCATCGTCGCAGGTCAGCCGACGCTTCGGCACCTGGGGTCGGTGACCACTTCGGACGCGGTGACCACTCCGCCAAGCTGCTCCCAATCTGCACCCACAGGCAAGGTCAGACCCCCCAGCGGCTCCTTACGGCTCTGAACAGGTCCGGCTAAGACGATACGAACAGCTCAGCCAAGCTGCGGGCGGTTCAGCGCGATTGGGAGCGACCCGCTGCTCTCAACCTGCTCCCCCGCCCCTACTTCGCCAGGGCAGATGTCTGAGGCGAATTGAGCGTCGCACGGCTGGAGTGTGATCCCAGGCCACGGGACGTCGGGCGGCTCGGGCATGGACTCATTCGCTCATGTCGGAGGACATGTCCAGGTCCTTACTGCACCTCACTGCGGGGTGCGGTCACTTCGTCGACCAGCTCGATGAGATGGCGGTAGGTGTGCCCGACCGCCCGCGACATGCCTACCTCGCAGGTCCGGTTGCACGATACGTAGGCGGCCGCCGGCGTTCCGGCCACATCATCAGCTTCCGATGCCGTTGCTGACGCTGTCAGTTCGGGATGGAGAAGGCCCCGGTCGCCAGCGAACGCGCAGCAGCTCCAGTCTTCCGACACTCGTACCGTGGTCGCCACGACGTTCGCCAGGCGGCTCAACGTGTCGTTGATGCCCAGCCGGGTCGATGAGCAGGTCGGGTGCAGCGCCAGGGAGTCGAGGCGGCTGGTAACGGCGAGGCGCGGCAGCAGTTGGGCGTGGACGAAGCTGACTGCGTCGACGACGCGGAGTTGGCCATGGCCAGCCGGGTCGGAGAGCAACTGCTCAAGACCCTCGGTGCAGGACGACGCGTCGCATACGATCGGCAGGTCACCATTTCGGCTGGCGGCGAGCAGGACCGGCACGACTCTGGCACGCATCTGTTCGTACCCGTCGGTGAACCCCTTCGACTGCCAGGGGGTTGCGCAGCACAAGGAGTCGAGCCCGGCGGGGACCACCATCTCGACGCCCGCCTTGCGGCATAGCGAAAGGAAGGCACGGGACGCGCCGGGGGCGCCGTCGGGCGGCCCGAAGATCGATCCGGTGCACGCGGCGAAGAATACGGCGCTGGCGTGGAGCGGCGCGGAAGCCGCCGGTCGCCGCTGGCCGCCGCTGGGCAGGTCAGGTGTCCACAGTGGGATGGTGTCGGCGCCGAGCAGCGCGCGACCCGCCTGGCTCGCTCGCGTGGTTACGTTGGGCAGCCGGGACGCGAGGGTGAGCGCCGACGCGGCCGCCCGGGTGGCACCATGCCAGTGGCGCGCCGCCGTCCGCCACGCCCATTGCTCCCCCGGGCCGGTGCGCTGAGCACGCAGCCGCTTGACTACGTCGCCCGTGTTGATGGACACCGGGCATGACGTCTGGCACATCCCGTCTGCGGCGCAGGTGTCAATGCCGGCATAGCCGTAGTCGCGTTCCAGTTCGGCCGTCAGCGCCGGGTCGGTCGTGCGTGCGGTGTTGATGGCGCGCAACAGGGTGATGCGCTGGCGGGGCGTGGTGGTCAGATTGCGGCTGGGGCACACCGGCTCGCAGTACCCGCATTCCACGCACCGGTCGATCTGCGGGTCGACCGTCGGCGTCACCTTCAGATGCCGCAGGTGGGTCTGCGGATCGTCGCTGATCACCACACCGGGGTTGAGGAGACCGGCTGGGTCGCAGAGCCGCTTGATCTCGCGCATGACCTCGTACAGTGCGTCGCCGTACTGCCGCCGCACGTATGGTGCCATTACCCGTCCGGTGCCGTGCTCGGCCTTGAGGGTGCCGCCCTCGGCGAGGACGAGGTCCACCATCTCCTCGGTGAACCTGGCGTACCGGTCGACCTGGCCACGCTCGGCGAACCGCTCGGTGAGCATGAAGTGGATGTTGCCGTCCCTGGCGTGGCCGAAGATGACGCTGCCCTCGTAGCCGCGCCGGGCCAACAACGCGGTCAGCTCTTCGCAGGTGCGCGACAGGGCCTGCACCGGCACCGCGATGTCCTCCAGCAGCGCCGTCGTTCCCGGCGGCCGGGTCCCGGCGACTGCCGCGTACAGGCCCTTGCGCAGCCGCCACAGCCGACGACGGGCGGCGGCGTCCGATGACAAGGCGGCGGATCTGGCCAGTGGGAGGCCGCCGATGGCCGGATCCGCCTGGGCGCGACGCTGCACCAGCGCCTCGGCGGAGGCCTCCTGGTACTCGACGAGCAGCGCCGCGTGCCGGTCGATCGTCAACGACCGCAGGAGCGGGTCGACGGTCGGATCGGACTGCGCGACGCGCAGCGAGGCCCGGTCGAGCAGTTCGAGGGCCACTGCACCGCTGTCGCGCAGGGCCTCCAGCGCGTCGGTCGCCGCGCGTAGCTCCGGGAAGATCAGCAGCCCGGTCGCGGCGTGCGGCAGTACCGGAACCGTCTCGAAGGTCGCCTCAGCGACGTGAGCGAGGGTGCCTTCGCTGCCGACTATGAGGTGGACCAGAATGTCGATCGCCCGCTCGTAGTCGAGGAGCGCGTTGAGGCCATACCCCATCGTGTTTTTCATCGAGAACTGCAACCGGATGGTGCGGACGGCGTCCGGATCAGCCTTCACCAGCGCCGCCAGCCGTAGCAGTCCCTCGTGGAGATCCGGCTCCCGGGCGTGCAGGTGCGCGTCGGCGTCGTGCGCGGCCGAGTCGATCACGACTCCGCTCGGCAGCACGAACACCATCGACTGGATGGTGCGGTACGTGTTGAACTCGGTGCCGCACGACATGCCGCTGGAGTTATTGGCGATGACGCCGCCGATAGTGCACGCGGTCTCGCTGGCGGGGTCGGGCCCCAGCCGGTACCCCAGCGGTGCGAGCCGGGCGTTGACCTGACGGACGGTGACCCCGGGCTGGACGCGTACCCGGGCGCCCCCGTCCATGACGTCAACGCTGCGGAAGTGGCGTCGAGTATCGACCAGGATGCCATCGGTCACGCCCTGACCGGACAGGCTGGTGCCGCCGGATCGGAACGTGAGCGGGACCCCGGCGGCGGCGCTCGCCCGGAATAGAGACGCGACGTCCGCGCTGTCACGCGCCACCACGACCGCCCGCGGGACGAGCGCGTAATGCGACGCGTCCGACCCATAGGCAATCCGGTCAATGTTGCGGTCTTTGACCTCACCTCCCGGGACGGCTGCCCGGAGCGTGTCCAGCAGCGGTTCGGCAGGTGGCTGAGCGGTGTCCGTATGCATGGATGTCATGGCCGCCTCGTTCGTGGCTGGGACGGTGATTCAGGGCACCGCGACGACGGTCTGCCCCTGCCGGCCCTGGCCGGTGATGCCCAGTTCCACGACGTCACCCGGCTTGAGGTACTCCGGAGTAGGGCGACGCTTGGTGGCGTCCCGGTGTTGATGATGTCGCCTGGGTCGAGCACGACCCTCGCAGGACCGTCGGCGATGGATACGGGCTTGAAGTCACCGGCCGTTACCTCCGGGACATCGATGATCTCACTAACGCCCAGCAGTGGCTGCCCATGTTCGGCACCTGGGGTTCTAATAGGTAGCAGCATCACGGGCCTCCTTCGAATGGGTTGTCGTGGCCGACGGTCGCTTACAGCCGAACGACCGAGGACCGGACCTACCCGACGTGCAGCGACGAGGCGATACGCCGGATCGTCGCGAGCGCGCTCAGCCCGGCGAGCCAGCTCGACCGCGGGTTGGTCGGCGACGGACGGTTGACCAGTTCGACCGTCATGGTGCCGGATTTCGCCTTGACCTTTACCTGGTGGACCGTGAGTGTCGCCGCCGGGTCGGCCACGATGCGCACCTTCACCCGGTCGAGGTCGCCGGCCGCCGTGGCCAACGTGATAGCCACGTTCATGTTCGACGGAAAGCCAGCGATGGCGTCCTGCGCGCTGCCGTCGAAGATCACAATTGCCTCGTGGAGGTGGTCGAGATCGAGGTCGGAGCCGGCAAGGTACGGCGCCTCGCGCAACGCCAATGGATGCTTGCGGGTCGTGATGGCTACCTCGACGTCCCCGCCCTCCATCGCCGCAAGCAGCCCGTCCAGCCCGGCGATCGATCCCGACGGCAGGTACACCCGCCGGCCGGCGGCCACCGCCGCGTGTTCGAGATCGAGGACGAACTGACGGCTCGCCAGCGCCCCGGTACTCATGAGGATGACGTCGGCCCCGGCGGTGAGTAACGGCGGGGCGTACTCCCGAGCCGCTTCGACACCGGCTGCCTCGACAACGAGTCTGGCTCCCATGCCCGGCAGGTCGGACGGCCGGGTCGTGGCCTGGCACCGCCACTGGCGCGCGAAGGCCTGTAGCCGGGCCTCGGATTCCGGCCGGCCGGCGACGGCCGCCAGGGTGACACCGGGAATCGCGCCAGCCGCGAGCCGGCTGGCAATACCGTGGCCGAGCGCCCCCGTGCCGATTACCCCTACGCCCGTCATCCGTTCACCTCAGCGTCACGCAGGAAATTCCGGACGATTTCGTTGAACTTCGCCGATCTTTCGAAATACACCGAGTGACCGGCTCGCGGGACCGTCGTCACGCTGACCCGCAGCGGCCCGCTCGCGAGGATCTCGACGTTGGCGGGAGGGCAGACGACGTCCTCCGCGCCTACCAGCGCGAGCACTGGGCAGCGCACGGCCCGCAGCTCGTCGGGGTCGCGGACGCGCATGGCGTCCAAGGCCGCCCGGACCGCATCACGGTCCCATTCGCCACTCGAGCGGTCGATGTCGGCGAACAGCCGATGAAGTTCAGGTTGCTCCCGCGCCATCCGCTCGCCGGCCGCCGGATGCACGCCGCGGGCACGCAGCCTGCGGATCGTCGGGTCACCGCCGGTCGCGCCGAGCGATGCGAGCCCGGGATGTCTCAGGGTGCCTGTGCTGCCGGACAGCACCAGTGACGTGAGCCGGTCGGGAGCGCGCAGCGCGAACTCCATCGCCGTCCAGCCACCCATCGACTGCGCGACGATGGACACCCGCTCGAAGTCGAGGTGGTCGAGCAGCCGGGTCAGGTCATCGGCGAACCGTTGCGGCGACGGCTGGCCGGTGACATCGTCGCGCGACGGAGCGAACCCGCGGTGGCTGAAATTCAGGCAGGTGTAGCGCTGAGCGAAGTAGGGCACCTGTTGCCACCACGACCGGTGGTTGCCGCCGAGCCCGTGGGCGAAGACCACCACGGGCCCGTGGCCGGACAAGGTGTAGTGCAGGGATCCGTCCGCGACGGCCAGCGACGCTCCGTTGACGGGCACCGCGGCTGGGTCGGTCACGGTGTGCGCCTATTCGCTTTTGGGCATCCACGGGCTACCACACCAGGTCTCCTTCGATCGCGTGCAGCCGGGAGTAGCGCTCGAGCTTCTCGGTGTCGACCGTCACGCCGAGGCCGGGACCGGTGGGTACAGGCAGCATCCCGTCCTTCACCGCGAAGGGCTCCTCGATCACGTCGTCGGCGAGCAGGTAGTACACGCTGTCGACCGCGTACCCGATCTCGGCGGTCGCGGCCGTCAGCTGTAAGTGGCAAGCGGTGGAGATGCCCAGCTCCCCTCCACTGTGCAGGTTCATGCCGATGCCAAACGCGTCGCACAGGGCGGCGAGCCGACGCACGGCACCGACACCACCCCACTTGTGCACATCGCCATGGATCACGTCGATCGCACCGGTGCGGATCGCCGGAGCGAAATCTTCCAGCCGGACGACGCACATGTTCGTGCACAATGGAATTCCGACCGCCTGTCGGACCCGCGCCATGCCTTCCATCCCCGCGCACGGATCCTCCAGGTACTCCAGGTCGAGCGGGAGCAGCTGGCGGGCGGCCCAGACCGAGTCGGCGACCGACCAGGCCGCGTTCGGGTCCAGTCGCAACCCGATGTCGGGCAGGCGTTCGCGCATGGCCGCCACGAGAGCGACATCCTTGCGGGCGTTGGACGATCCTTTGAGCTTGAGCACGTCGAAGCCGTACTGGTCGCGCAGTTCCGCGGCGGCCCCGGCCAGCGCCTGCGGCGACGCCGGTCCGGTGCCGGCCGGCAGCATGCCGGGCGTCACCATCCCGGAAACCCGCACCTGGTCACGCACCCGACCCCCGAGGAGTTCGGTAAGCGATCGCCCGGTGTCCTTGCCGATCAGGTCGAGACAGGCCATCTCGATGCCGGCTACTGCGGCATAGCCGAGGTAGCCGTAGAAGAACGGCGTCATCCGCAACCGGGTCCGCAGCTTCTCCAGCTCGTACGGGTTCCAGCCGATGAGGATGTCCCGGTAGCGCTCGATGAGCGCCGCCGTGGGACTGCCGCGGAATGTCTCGCCCCACCCCACGAGGCCGGTGTCGGTCTCGAGGCGCACCACTGTACGAGTCGTGCCGGTGCGGCGGTCGAAGGAGGTTTGCCATGTCGTGGTCAGCGGTATGTTGACCACTTGGACGGTCATTGCCGTGATCCGCATGGCCTCCTACCTTTCCGCGCTCGCGTCGACCGGCACAACAGGATCCGCGCCGATTCGCTCGCCGGTGGCGGCGAAGACATGCAGCGCGGCGGTGGCGAGGTGCAGATCGACGCGTTGGCCGACTGCCGGCCGGTCGCCGGTGCCGGTACGCAGGATGAGCGCTTGGCCGCCCACGTCGACGGTCACGAAGACGTCCGGATGCAGCGGTTCGACGAGGCTGATAACCCCGGTAAGGCAGCCGCTGCCCGCCGGCACCAGCTGGATGGCCTCTGGCCGCACGCCCAGGGCCACCTCGTGCGGGCCGGTCCATCGGGCGACCGACTCGGGCACGCTGACGGTGTGGGTGGTGCCGTTGACGAGGACGCGGGCCTGACCGCCCTCGAGCGTGAGCCGGCCAGAGAGGAAGTTCATCGCCGGCGTACCCATGAACTGCGCCACGAACCGGTTCGCCGGCCGGAAGTAGATCTCGTCCGGCGTACCCAGCTGCTGGAGCTTGCCGTCGGCCATCACAGCGATCCGGTCGGCCATCGTCATGGCCTCGGCCTGATCGTGGGTGACGTAGATGAACGTCTGCTTGAGCTCGCCGTGCAGGCGCTTGAGCTCCGAGCGCATGCTCACGCGCAGCTGCGCGTCGAGGTTGCTCAGCGGCTCGTCGAGCAGGAACACCGACGCGTCGCGCACCACCGCCCGACCGAGCGCGACGCGCTGGCGCTGACCGCCGGACAGCTGCCGCGGCCGCCGGTCGAGCAGGTCGCCGATCCCGAGCATCTCCGACGCCTTCGCCACCCGCGACTCGATTTCCGCGCGCGGCAGCCGCATGTTCTCCAGAGGGAACGCGAGGTTGCGACGCACCGACATGTGCGGGTAGAGGGCGTAGCTCTGGAACACCATCGCCACGTCGCGCTGGTCGGGCGATTGCCGGGTCACGTCCTTGCCGTCGAACATGATCCGGCCCGCGGTTGGCTTCTCCAGACCACTGACGATGCGCAGTGTGGAACTCTTGCCGCAACCGGACGGCCCGACCATCGCGAGGAACTCGCAGTCGCTGATGTCAATGCTCACGTCGTCGACTGCGGTAGTGGTGCCGAACCTCTTGACCAGGGACTCGATCTTTACTCGTGCCATTTTTCCGGCTCCTTGCCCTAGTTCCCGGTCCGCGCGGCGGCCACCGCGTTGAAGAACCTTGGTCGGAACTTTTCGATGAGATCGTTGCTCCGCGTGGGATGGACGCGGTTGGTGAGCAGGACGACGACCAGGTCGTCGGCCGGCACGAGGCACATGGCCGTGCCGGTGGTGCCGGTGTGTCCGAAGGAGTGGCCGCCGACTAGGTCACCGAAAGTCCGTCTGTTCCCCGGTAGCCAGCAGACGCCACGGCTGGCGCCGCGCTCGTCGGGCCAGCCGCTCAGGAACAGCTTGGCCGCAGCGGGGCTGAGTACCCGGGCGTCGCCGTACCGGCCGCCGCTAAGCAGCATGTGGCCGAACAGCGCCAGATCCTGTGCGGAGGAGAACAGCCCGGCGTGAGCGGAGACGCCGCCCATCAGCTGCGCGGTCTTGTCGTTCACCACGCCCCAGTCGTAGCTACCTCGCCAGTCGACGTACTCAGTCGCCGGGATGCGCGGCCGCAACGCCTCGGGCGGGTTGAACATCGTGTCGGTCATGCCGAGCGGCCCGAACACACGTTCGCGCAGCAGCACGTCAAGCGCCCTGCCGGAGACCCGCTCGACGATCAGCGTCAGCAGGATGAAGTTGATGCTCGAGTAGAGAAACAAACTGCCCGGTACGCCGATCAGGGGCAGCGTCAGGTACGCCGACCGCAGCCTCTCCCAGGACTTGTGCTCGTGGTAGAGCTTCGGGTTCGACGCCACTCCAGAGGTGTGGCTGACCAGGTGCCTGATCCGCACCGCGCCCTTATCCCGCCCTTGAAACTCGGGCACGTGATCCACGACGTAGTCGTCCAGCGTCAGCAGCCCGTCCTCGATCATCAGCAACAGTGCCGTGCCAGCGACCGGCTTGGTGACCGACGCGAGGTCGAACACCGCGTCGAGCGGCATCTTGACTCGAGGCTCTGGGCCGTCCTGCTGCCGGCCGGCGGCGTGCTGGTAGACCACGCGGCCCCGATGGGCGACCACCGCGACCGCACCCGGGTACATGCCGTCCTTTGCGGCGATGTCGAGCAGGTCGCTGACCCGGGCCAGCCGGCCGGCGTCGAACCCCGGGTGGCCGTCGTCCACGGGAAGTACGGTCATCCCTTCACCGCCCCGGACGCCACACCGCTGACGATCCAGCGCTGGAACCACAGGGCCAGCAGGAACGGCGGTAGGATTGCGAAGACCCCCGAGGTCGACAACAGGCCATAGTCGGCGTTCAGGTCGGTGGCGAAGTTCGAGACAATGACCGGCAAGGTCGCGCTTTCCGGGCCAGAGGTGAACAGCAGTGGATAGAGGAACGAACCCCACGAGGACATGAAGCCGAAGACCGCGGTAGCGACGAGGCACGGCGCGGCGACCGGCAGGAACACCTTCACCATCGCGCGCAGCCAGCTACAGCGGTCGATGCGGGCGGCGTCCTCGATGTCGCGCGGGATGGTGCGGAAGTAGGACGCCAGCAGCCAGATACTGAACGGCAGCGTCTCCGCGGTCTCGACCAGGACGAGCGACACCAGGTTGTTGAGCAGGCCGAGGTTCTGCATGACTACATAGAGTGGGATCATGATGCCAATCGCGGGCACCATCCGCGACGCGAGATACACGACCATGAGCGTGCCGCTGCCACGGAACTTCAGGCGGGCGAACGAGTACGCCGCCATGGAGCCGATGACGACGTTGACCACCGCGACACTTACTCCCACGACGACGCTGTTCAAGATCGCCCGCGGCATCGCCGCGATCGCATCTGCCCCGATGAGGGCCTGACTCGCGTTTGGTTGGAAGAACGCCTTGTAGTTGTCGACGGTCGGGTTCTCCGGGGTCCAGTGCGGAGGCACCGATAGCGCCTCGGCCTGGTTCGTTACGCTGAGCAGCACCATCCAGCCGACCGGTGCGAGCAGGTAAGCCGCCGCGAGCACCATGAAGACGTAGAGCGCGGGCCGATATCGGGATTTCATTCGACGTCACCCCGCTTGTACAAGCCGCGGATGTAGAACAGTGCCACAAGCAGCGTGATCGCCATGATCACGTACGAGTAGGCACTGCCGAGACCGAGGTCGAGGTTGACGAACGAGGTCCGGTATGTCAGCCACGCCAGCACCGTGGTGGAGTTTCCTGGGCCGCCGCCGGTCAGCACGTAGAACAGATCGAAGGCGCGCAGCGCTCCCATCGTCTGCAGGATCATCACAATGAGGATCGGGCGCAACAGCCACGGCAGCGTGATCCGATAGAACACACGCCACCGGCTAGTCCGGTCCACCTGCGCAGCCTCGTACAGCTCGCGGGGAATCGCCTGCAACGCGGCGAGCAGGATGATGGTGGCCAGGGGCACGTGGTTCCAGACGTGGGCCATGACGACCATCACCAATGACAGGTTCGGGTCGATCAGCCAGGACCGATAACTGTCGATGAAGCCGAGCTGCAGGAGCAGCCCATTGAGCGCCCCAACGTGCGAGTCAAAGATGAGCCTCCACAGCGTGGCGTTGATGATCGGCGGCACGGCCCACGGCACCAGCACCAGGGCACGCAGCACCGCCCGGCCCTTCAGGTCCGCGTTGAGCAACAGGGCCAGTCCCAGGCCGAAGAGCACGATGAGGGCGACCGAGGCCACCGCGAACTTGAGCGTCACGCCCAGGGCGGAGACGAACTCCGAAGAGCCCATCGCGGTGGCATAGTTGTCCAGACCGACGAACGGAAAGTCGTTGGGGCGACGCAGGCTCTTGGCGTGCAGGCTGATCCAGAACGACAGCCCAATCGGGTATGCGATCAGCGCCAGCAGGATCAGGATCGCCGGCAGGTTCAGCGCATACGGGAAGATGCGCTCCCGCCATTCGACGAGCCGGTGCGGGGGGCGCGACGACGTGCGTCGCTCCCCCGGTGGTCCGGCGGGAACGAATGGATCGGCTTGTATGGTGGACATGGGGCTCACGCAGACTTCTTCAGCTGCCGGGCCTTGTCGGCCGACGCGGTGAGGGCCTCCCGCGGGCTCTTCTTGCCCAGCACCGCCTCCTGCATCTGCTGGATGTTGTAGTCCTCCCACTCGGTGGCCCATGGCAGATCCAGCGACTCCCGCGCCTTGGCGAGGCTGCCCTGCTTGGCAAACATCTGCATATCGCTCCACTTGGCCGTCTCCGCGGCGATGTCCTTGTCATCGTTGAGCGACTCGTACGCATACCCGACGCCCTTCTTCAGGTAAAAGCGCTTGGCCACCTCGGGATTGCTGATGTACTTCAGTAGCGCCCACGCCTGCTCCGCGTGCTTGGTCGTCGCGGCGATGGAGAACATTTGCGTCCACCCGACCGTCGCATGCGGTCCGCCGGCGGTGAGGCTCGGAAATAGGGTCTGTACACCCGAACCGGCGATCTTCGAGGTCTTCGGATCATTGATCATCTTGAGGTCGTAACGGGCGCTGGAGGCGAAGGCAACCTTGCCAGCCGCGATCGCCAAACGGGTCTCGGCGGTCCCCATCTGCACCGACGTCGGGTCCAGGATCTGCTTATTACGGGCGGCGTCGACGATCCACTCGAGTAGCCCCAGCGCCACCGGGTCCTTGTCCGGGAATACCGGGTCGCCGCTTTCGTCGAAGAGGCTGCCGCCGCTGGCGTAAACCGCTGACCACCAGTGAAGGCCGCCGCCGACCTTGAGCGGAAAGACCACCGGCTTGTCGAGGATGCCGGCCCGCTTGATGGCCAACGCCTGCTCAGCCACCTCAGCCCAGGTCGCCGGCGGCGCGCTGATACCGGCCTTCTGCAGCATCGCCTTGTTGTACACGTAGGCGATGTGGTCGCCATAGTACGGCAGGCCCCACACCTTGCCCTTGTACTCCATACCGCTACGGTGGAACGGGAAGAGACCCTTTGTGAGCTCCTCCCAACCGGCGAACCCCTCGATGGGCTGCAGGTAACCCGCGTCTGCCCAACCGGCCAAGGCCTGGTCGCGTACGTAGAGCACGTCCGCCGGGTTACCACTCGTGAACCGGGCGATCATCTTCTGCAGGTACTGGTCGGCGGGCTGCCCCACGAACTTGACCTGGATCGCCGGATTCTTCTGCACGAACTCGTTGACCACGTCCGTTTGAAACTCCGGGTCGTAGTTCCAGCCCTCGAAGTCGAGGGACACCTTGCCGGCAGCTCCGCCGCCGGATCCGCCGCAGGCCTGCAGCAGCGGCAGGGCGGCCACGGAACCGAGGGCCAACGCGCTCTTGGTCAGGAAGGCCCGGCGCGAGGTGATGCCAGGATCAGGTCTGGACATGGGTCATCTCCGAATCGTTCGGGGGCTGGCGGGATCGAAACGCTGGCGTTGAGCACTGCCAAGCGGAAGACGGGTAGGCGGCATAAGGGATAGGGGTGCTGCCATTTGTGGGTTGCGCGGTGCGGGCTCGGACATCAGCCGTGCCTGTAAATGGGGGTGTCGCAGGCTCCTGGCGTCAGTCGTCGTTGTCCCGACGCATCTCCCGGAGATCGTTGTAAAGGGTCGCTCGCGACAGGCCGAGGTGCTCTGCCACCTGCGGGACCGACCGCTGCAGCGAAAAGACACCGCGATAGTCCAGGGCCTTTAACAGCTGCAGGCGCTCCGCCCTGGTCAGTCCGGTCAGGGGGCGTCCGAGCATCTTGGTCTCCTCTTGGAGGACCTCGCCGATGACCCGGTCGATGTCGTCTACGAAAGTGACCGGCTGCGGCGTTTGAGCGTCAACATCGATCATCTCCTGGATGGTCTGCGACATCATCCACATCTCGGTGACGTCGACGTTGACACACAGTGCTCCGAAGACGTGACCGTCCGCGTCGCGTAGTGGCGCGGTGGTTGACTTCAGGATCCGGCCGTTCGGCGCCTTGGTGATGTAGTTGTACTGATCTTCTGCGTCGTCGCCCGCCCGGATGATCGCCAACCCGATCTGGGTGACTGAACCTCCGGGACTGCGGCCCGTGACATCGCCGGTGATTGCCACGATCGAGTGCTCGGGCTGCCGGAAGTCGTGGAGAACGATCTCGCACCTGTTGCCGAGCGCCTTCGACATCGGCTCGAGGAGAGGTCGCAGCGTTTCCAAGTAGTCGTCCGGGGTACGCGCCGACTTCACCGCGGACGGCACGACGCCCGGACGCTGCCGGCTACGCCCGTCCGATCGCGATGAGCCCTCGTACGGCTGCTCCGTCTGCATGGCAGGCACGCTAACCAACATCAAGTCAGATGGTCAAGACTTTAGACGACCTGTCTAACCTGGAACTTGCAGACCCTGCTTGCCGGAACGTCACCGCAAGCCGGGCCAGGCCACAAACCGACTCACCGAGACGACATACACGGAGCACGCTGTCGTGCGGACGCACAGGAGGCGGACGGGGCCACTCGCCGCAGGCGGCGCCTATGGAGACGAGTGGCGGCTTGAGTACTTCGGTCTTCCCGAAGAGGTCAATCAAGCACGATCAACGAGGCAGCACGCCCAGGACCTGCGGAAAGTAAAGACAGCAGGTGTGGCCAAAGGGCCTGTTCATCGCCGTCCAGTGCTCCCGGCTGCTCCCCACGTGCTCCCCGGGCGAACGTCGGCAAAGAGGGCCGTCGGCGTACGAGGGAATGTGCCCAGGATCGCGGACCGCGCGTCACAGAGCGTGGCCAGCCGTCCCTGGGGCCACGCGCGGACATGCCGAAAGTAGTGCGCCGTTTCGGATACCGACGTTCGAAGAGATCACTGCATGGCGGTGGCTGGTGGGTGATCGAACGAGACCGGGCAGCGGAAGATGTACAGGGCATAACCCCGGCCGATGGAGACATCGGTGGGGTTGGGCGGAGCCTCCGCCGGATCTTCCACCGGCCGCCAGCTGCCGCCCGACCCGTGCCACTCGCCGGAGTCGGCGGTGAACAGCAGCGTCATCGCGGTGCCACACTCCGTGCAGTCCACCGGATGCGGGTCGGTCAGCGACCAGTTCGCGAAGCCGCCCACCTTCCAGCCCGGCGCCAGTGACAGGTCGAACTGATAGTCGATTCCCTCCTCGTCGTCGGATTCCTCCTCGGTCTCCTCCTCCCAAGCGGTGATCCGGGCGTCGAGTTCCTCGGGCAGCAGTCCGCCGTACTGGTACTCGCGAATCTGTTCCGGGTACACGACGCAGGGAGTCGGCAGATAGGAGTCGTTGACGACGGGGGGTTCGGGAGCCGCGGCCAAGGGCCGGCTGACGTCGGCGCTCTGCCGCCAGTACAGCCGTACCCGAGGGTTGTAGCCCTCCTCGGGGTGATCCAGCGGGCACCACAGCACCTGCAACAGATCGGCGCCGTCCGGGCCGGTGAAGTCGGGAACGTCCCGGCGGTATAGCTGCGCCACCGGGACCAGCGAGATCGGCTGGTTCACCAGGCTGTGCGGCTCGGAGAAGTCGAGGCCCGGCAACTGCGCTCGCTCCTCGTCGGTCAGGGCGTAACGAGTGCCCGTCGCGTCGGCACGGGCCTGCGCCGCCGCGTAGATCTCCCGGCTGCGGCGGACCGTCGACGGCGTCCGGAGCCGGAAAATGTAGTGGGCATCGCCATCTATGCACACTGGCCAGGCCTCATCGGCCGGCCAGAGCAGCGGGCCACCGACCGAACTGTCGGCGGCCGTCGGCATACCGGGCCGGGGATGCAGCCGCGTGGCCGTCGCCGAGTGCTCCCTCAACTCGGGGAAGAGCTCCGTGATGTCCAGCGGCCGCGGCGGCGTGGTGCGAGTCATGGCCGATGATCCTAACGATCGGATACGACAAATCATGCGGTCCGCTGAGCCTCGACGCGGCATCCGCACTGCCGCGAAGCGCTCGTCACCGACGGTGATGTCGGCGCCGGTCGCCGACGTCCGGACGTGCCGATGAGCGATAGCGGTCATCGATGGCTTATCGGGTGCGCGGAGCCGAGTTCGTCCGTTGTAGCGCCGTTCAATCGGGGGCGGTCTCGAGGTATCCGGTGAGGTAGGTCAGCGCTGCTGCGGCATCTTCTCCGTCGCCGTGCGGCCTGCGAAGGTCGTCGATGAACGAGGCGACATCGGCTAGCGCCCACCAACGTCGATGGAGGGCGATACCGGCAGGTGTGGCAATGCGACCGCTCGCCCGGGTGTATTGTGGCCAGCACCCTCGTTGTCGAGGCCGACTGGCTCAGCACCGACCAGGCTGGTGAATGCCGTGGTGAGCATCCACAGGTCCCGTTCCGGTGGTGCGATCTGCACGGTCCCCAAGTCGATGAGCCGCATCCCACCCGGGGTTCTCACCTACCCTCGGGCTGGGTCATCTGCAGTTCGAAGCCCTGATCACCGCCGCACGGCTGTCGGACAACCCGAACGACTTCGCGCTGATCGCGATGCTCGGTCTCCTCGGGTTGCGGATCTTCGAAGCCTGCGGTGCCAACATCGGCGACCTCGGTGAGGAACACGGCCACCGGGTCCTGCGGGTCCGCAGCAAGGGCGGCAAGGTCGTCCTGATCCCGTTGCCGTCAGCGGTAGCGCGGGCCATCGATCGGGCGGTCGATCACCTGCTGCTGGACCCCGTGCAACTCAGGTGAGGTGGCCGGCGCGCCTCATTGCCATGCCGATGGCGACCGCTGCGAAGTCGTTCGCCAAGACGCCGACATCTTCGATCGTTTCCCAGAGGATCAGTCGGCGGGCCGAATTGATCTCGAACTGAATACACTGCAGGTCGGCGGCAATGAGTACACCATACTGGCTGTTGTCCTCGCCCGAGATGAATCCCGCTAGGAGGACGTCCGATGCGCGCAGACCGCGGGCAGCCAGCAAGTCACGGAGATCAGCGAAATCGGAGTCCTCTCGCAGCAGGTCGGTGAGTTCTTCGACCTCCAGGCGGAGCTCTTCCTCGGTCCCGTACGGTCCGGGCACATTCCCATGCTCGTGATCCTTCACGGGTGGCACGCTACGACACCAGCCTCGGGCACCTCTCAACGACCGGATCTGCCGCTCCGGGTGGGCTGGCGTTCATCGCCACAGATGCCCGCGCGGTTTCGGTTCCAGCGGACGCGGGATGGTTTCAGTGCTGGTGCGGTTGCTGCGATGGTCAGGCTGCCGATGTGAGGAGGGCGGCGAGTTCTCGGTCCGGGCTGATGCTCTTGGAGTACAGGGGGCTGCACGGCGTTGTGGCCAGCCGCAGTGAGAGGTCGAGCAGGCTCTGGCCGGGGTCGTCGCGGCGGTAGACGGTGGCCAGGTAGCTGAACTCGTTCATGATGCCGACGACGCTGCGGTTGACAGTGCTGGCGACCCGATGCTCGTTCATGTGCCGTCGTTCGTTCTCGATGACGGTGTGCGGTGCCTGGTGGGCGGCCAGGGCGGTGGCGATGTGGTCGCTGATCCGGTCGAGCAGAGTGGCCGCGGGCGCCAGCGGCATCAGCACGGGCAGCAAGGTCGGTTCGTTGACCAGCAGCGCGGCCTGCGGGCGCCAGGGCAGGACGGTGGCATACCACTGGCCCAGTAGTGTGGTCGACTCCTCGCCAGCCAGGTCGGCCGTGCCGATCCGGGCCAGCAGTTTCTTGGTCGCGCGGACGATGAGCACCCTGCCATCCTGCCGGTCAGCGCCGGGCGGGCGCCGCCGGAGGGTCGGGTGGCTGGCGGCGGCTGGCCACCGTCGAACCCGTCGGGTCGCATCCGCCGGGCATGGCTAACAGAGCCGATGAGTGGGTGCCTCGAGGCGGTAGGTTCCAGAGGCTCCAGTGCCGGTCAGGCTGTGGCAGGCGACGGCGGATGCCTGCCGCCGGCCAGTCCCAGCCGGGGCGGCCCCAGCACGTGAGACAGAGCCCTCGCCGGAGGCATCTCCGGTGTTTGTGACGGGCGCACCGTGGCGGGCGACTTCGGACGCAGGCTGCGCGACAGGTGCGGCAGGCGTGAGCGCGTCTGATGGCTTCGCCCTCGACCGGTCTGACCTGTCATGCGACAGGGCGCAGCCGGCGGACGACCGTGTCGGGGCTATCGGGTTGGGTGGTTTCCCAACGGTGCTGCAAGGCTTCGGTGAGATTGTTGATCATGGGTTCGGTGACGTGGCTGTAGATGCCCCTTACACCAGCGAGGCGGTGTCCGAGGCGGCGAGCTTGGGCGATCTCGGGGATGCCGTCTTCGATGAGCCAGGTCTTGTGGGTGTGGCGTAGGTCGTGGAAGTGCATGCCGGGCAGGATCGGCGGGATTCCTCTGTTCGGCTTGCCCGCGACGGCGGGAGTCCAGGCGCGGCGGTTGAAGTTGGAGCGGCGTTGGTGGTAGCCGCGGGCGCCGGGGAAGACGGTGGCGTGGGGATGATCGGCGAGGTGGGTGGCGAGGAGGTTGGTCAGGAAGCGGGGTAGCCGGATGTGGCGGACGGAGTCGTTGGTTTTGGGTGGGCCGAGGTACAGCTTGCCGTCGACTTCGTGCAGCGCGCCGACACCGGGGTGGACGTAGATGCTGCCGGTGGTGAGGTCGAGGTTGTCGCGGGCGAGGCCGGCGAGTTCTCCCCATCGCATGCCGGTGTAGGCGGCGGTGAGGATCATCAGCCCGTCGCAGGCCCGTGGTTGGCGGGCGACGATGGCGGTGACCTGCTCGGCGGTGGCGTGGGGTCGTTCGGCGCGGATGCCTTTGGGGATGCGGATGCCGCGGCAGGGGTTGAGCGGGATCCGGCGGTCTTCCACCGCTTCCTGCAGGATCATCGACAGGACCATGATCACGTCGGTGACGGATCGGGGTGACAGGCGCTTGCCGAGGGCGACGGCGAGCGTCTTGACGTGTTGGCGGCGGATGTCGACCAGGGGCAGCGGGCCGAGGGCGGGCAGGATGTGCAGCCGCAGATGACTGCGGTAGGCCGACCAGGTGGCCGGGGATGCCTGGTGTGTTGACTGCCAGATCGGTACCCAGTCGGCGAGGGGGATGCGTCCGCCGCGGGGGTCGATAAAGGTGTCGCGGGCGACTTCCACGTCAATCTCTTTGGCGCGGATTACGGCGTCGGCGCGTACGTCGTGGACGGAGTCGGTGGTGACGGTGCCGTCGGGCATGCGGAGGCGGACGCGGAATTTGATGCCGCGCTTTTCCACCCAGGCCATGGCTATTCCTCCGATCGGTTCGTGTGCGGTGCGTCGGTGATGGACGCGTGACTTCCGGCGTGGGGCAAGTCGGTGGTGGTAGGCGGTCGTGGGCGTCGCCGGGTGGGGCGCCGTCCGGTGGCGGGTTCCGCGGCGGCGGCGATGATGGCGGCGAGGTCGGCGGCGGAGAAGCGCAGGTGCTTGCCGAGGAAGGTGCAGGGGATCTGGCGGCGGCCGGCGCGGCGGCGCAGCCAGGATTCCGTGACGCGCAGTCGTGCTGCGGCTTCTGACGGGGTGTAGAGACGCGGTTCTTGGTCGTCGCTGTGACCGGTTACGTGGGCGGGTGGGGGCGCGGGTGGCGGTAGCCGGCGTCGGGGTCGAGGCGGGGTGGATTGCATGCGGCTTCCTCGAGTCGAGGTGGGTGACGGGGCCTGGGCCAGCACGGGTGGCTCTTCGCGGGCAGCGTGGGGCCGTCCGCGAAGAGCCACGTGGTGCGGCAGGGTTCAGTGGTGGCGGCGCAGCAGGAGGCGGAGGGCGGTTGCCGCTTGGGCGGTGACGACGCCGTTGCCGAGGACGCGCAGCGCGGCGGTGCGGGGCAGTCCGAGTGTGGGGTTGGTGACCCAGTGTTCGGGTAGGCCCATGAGCCATTCCACGAACGGCGGCGCGAGGACGGGTTTGCCGTGCTGCCCGGGTTGGGTGGGTGCGGGGACGGGCCGGCCGATCAGTATTTCCCAGCTGGCGATCGCGGGGGCGTAGATCCCCAGGTGGTCTCGTCGAGTGTGCCGAGGCTTCCGCTGGTGAGCTGGGCGACGGTGGTGCGCAGGTTCGCGCCGCCGTCGCCGTGGCGGCCGGGGCCGTGCGCGTCGGAGGCCCGGGGCGTCGGTAGGCGATGTGGTACGCAACGCACGGCCGCTGACGGCAAGGTGAGGTCCCCGTGCGAGCCCCGTTGCCCTGGGCAGCCTTTCTGCCCGTCGGTGGCACGCGGGGTGGGCAGCAGTACTTGTGACAGGGGCGGCCGGAAGCCTGTGCCGGCGCGACGGCCTGAGGTGCCGGTGTCGCTGGCGCGTGGGGTCGGTAGAAGGTTATGCCGGGTGCCGTGGGGTTCGATGACGTCGGGCAGTCCGTGCTGGTGGCCGGGCCCCTTGCCGTCACGGGCGCAGGGTGTGGGCAGCGTCCGCAGCCTCTCCCCCGCTTCGGGTGGCGAGCAGGAACAGTCGGTCGCGTCGGTGGGGTGCGCCGATGTCGGATGCGCGTAGGCATAGCCAGCTCGTGTCGTACCCGAGCGTGGCCAGGTCGGCGTGGACGACGTCGAGTCCGCGCCGCCGGAGGACGGCCACGTTCTCCACGAACACGAGCGGTGGTCGAAGTATGCGAATCGCTGTGGTGATGTGGTGCCAGAGGCTGGAGTGGGGGCCGGTGATGCCGGCGCGTTTGCCGGCGTTGGAAATGTCCTGGCAGGGGAACCCGGCGGTGAGGACGTCGACGAGCGGCACGTGGGTCCAGTTGATGGTGCGGATGTCGCCGAGGTTGGCCACGTGCGGCCAGTGGTGTGCGCAGACGGTGCGGGCGTGTGGGTCGGTTTCGGCGTACCAGGCGAGCCGGCCGCCGAGCACCAGTTCGACGGCCATGTCGAGGCCGCCGTACCCCGTGCACAACGATCCGATTCGGGGCCCCAGGCGGTGGTCACTCACGCCACCCCCCGTGCACGCCGATGGTGATGGCCTGGCTGTCAGTCATCGGCGGCCCCGAGCGGGTCGGACTGTGCCGCCTTGGTGAGGATCAGGACGTCTTCGTGCGTGATCAGGTGCAGTGGCGTGCCGGCTGCGCGGGCCTTGCGGACGGCTTGGAGTTGGAAGAACGACGGGCGGGCGACGAGGTGCCCGTCGCGGACCGCGGCGAGGAGGGCGACGCACCGCTCGGTCGGCGTCAGGCCGGCGCGGACGCCGGCGGCGATGACGGCGGAGGGCAGGTCGACGAGTTGGCCGTTCTTGCGCCACGGCCTTGCGGTGACCACGACGGTGCCGCCGGGGCGGAGCAGGATCGCGCAGCCGGTGAGGATCTGTTCGAAGCCGTCGGTGAGACCTGTGAGGTCGCGGTAGGCGAGGTTTCCCTTGTCGGTGCCGTCGTTGTAGGCGTTGTCGAACTTCGCCACCCCGTCCGCGCCGGGCCGGACGAGGCCGTGGACGGTCGGCCCGTACGGCGGTGAGGTGACCACGAGGGCGACCTGGCCGGCGAGGGCGGCGGGCAGCAGGGACCGCAGCCGAGTGGCGTCCCCGCGGATTACCGAGGCCCGGCCGGTGGCTACCTGGGTGTGGGCGTGGGTGATGTTGGCGTCGGCGATGTCCGACCACCGCGACTCGTACTCCACTCCGATGGCGTCGCGGCCGGCGTGGACGGCCTCGACGAGGGTGGTGCCGATGCCGCACATCGGATCCAGCACCAGGTCCCCTGGCTGGGTGTAGGCGTGCACGGCGTGCGAGGCGATGGCCGGCAGCATGCGGGCCGGGTGCTTGACCGACTCGGGCACGTACCGGCCACGGCGCTGCACGGGTCCCGTGTGCTGGGCGGTGGCCCACACTGACAGGCCGTCTGGGTCCGGCTCGGCGCGGTGGCGGCCGTCGTAGGCGCGGTGGCGACCGAGGTAGACCTCGCGGGTCATGCCGTTGTGCGACTGGTTCGGCTCGTCGGGGGCAGGGATGTGCTCAGGCACGGCGACCGCCTTCCTGCCGACGAGCAGTCTGTGGCCGATCCGGTGGCTGGTGCTGGCTGAACACGAGCAGGTCGCCGTGCACCCGTAGGTGCGCCACTGCCCACTGCTGCTCGCTGGCCTGCTGGGCGAGGGTGAGCAGTTCCTCGTCGGTGACGTGGTAGATGAACGCGTCGCAGCTCCGACCTGCTGACCGTGGTGGGGGCGCTGCTGGGCGCGCAGCCCGGGGAGAGTCTGCGCCTGTCCGGGCGGTGGTCGTCGCATCCGCAGTACGGACGGCAGTTCGAGGTCGACTCCTACACCACCGTCTTGCCGGCCACGATCCAGGGCATCCAGCGCTACCTCGGCTCAGGCCTGGTCAAAGGCATCGGGCCGGTGTTCGCCGAGCGGATCGTCGCTCACTTCGGCCTGGACACCCTGCAGGTGATCGAGGAGGAGCCCTCCCGGCTGGTGGAGGTGCCGGGGCTGGGGCCGAAGCGCACGGCGAAGATCACCGCGGCGTGGGAGGAGCAGAAAGCCATCAAGGAGGTGATGGTCTTCCTGCAAGGCGTCGGGGTGTCGACGTCCCTGGCGGTGCGGATCTTCAAGCAGTACGGCGACGCTTCCATCGGCGTGGTCACGAAGGAGCCGTACCGGCTGGCGGCGGACGTGTGGGGCATCGGGTTCAAGACCGCCGACACCATCGCCCAGGCCGTCGGGATCCCGCACGACAGCCCCCAGCGGGTCATGGCCGGCCTGCAGTACACCCTGTCCGAGGCCACCGACAGCGGCCACTGCTACCTGCCTGCCGCGCAGCTCGTCGCCGACGCCACGAGGATCCTCGACGTGCCCGGGGACCTCGTCACCCGCTGCCTCGACGAACTCGCCGCCGACGAGGGCGTCGTCCGCGAGACGCTGCCCGGCCCGGACGGGGAGCCGGTGCAGGCGGTGTATCTGGTGCCGTTCCACCGCGCCGAGCAGTCCCTTGCAGGCTCCCTGCTGCGTCTGCTCAACGACCGGGCCGACCGGCTGCCCCATTTCGCCGGCGTCGACTGGGGCAAGGCCTTGGCCTGGTTGAAGGCGCGCACCGGCGCCGACCTGGCCCCGGAGCAGGAACAGGCCGTCCGCCTGGCGCTGACGTCAAAGGTGGCGGTGCTGACGGGCGGGCCGGGCTGCGGCAAGAGCTTCACCGTCCGCTCGATCGTCGAACTCGCCACCGCCAAGAAAGCCAAGGTCACCCTCGTCGCCCCGACCGGCCGCGCCGCCAAACGCCTGGCCGAGCTCACCGGCCACCCCGCGGCCACCGTGCACCGGCTGCTGCAACTACGCCCCGGCGGGGACGCCTCCTACGACCGGGACAACCCCCTCGACGTGGACCTGCTCGTCGTCGACGAGGCCTCCATGCTCGACCTGATCCTGGCCAACAAACTCGTCAAAGCCATACCCCCCGGTGCGCACCTGCTCCTGGTCGGCGACGTCGACCAACTCCCCTCCGTCGGCGCCGGGGAAGTCCTGCGCGACCTGCTCACCGCCCCGGCGATCCCCAGGGTTCGGCTGACGCAGATCTTCCGCCAGGCCGCCCAGTCCGGCGTCGTCACCAACGCCCACCGCATCAACGCCGGCCGCCCGCCCCTCCTCGAGGGCATGTCGGACTTCTTCCTGTTCGCCTGCGACGACACCGACGCCACCGCCGCGCTCACCGTCGACATCGCCTGCACTCGCATAACGGCGCGCTTCGGGCTCGACCCGCGCCGGGACGTGCAGGTCCTCACCCCCATGCACCGCGGCCCCGCCGGAGCCGGCACCCTCAACACCCTGCTCCAGCAGCGCCTCACCCCCCAACGCGAGGGCCAGCCAGAGCGACGAATGGGCGGGCGGGTGTTCCGCATCGGCGACAAGGTCACCCAGATCCGCAACAACTACGACAAAGGCCAAGCCGGCATCTTCAACGGCACCCTCGGCATCGTCACCGCTCTCCCCCCCGACGAGCAAACCCTCACGGTGCGCACCGACGAGGACGAGAGCATCGACTACGACTTCGACCAGCTCGACGAACTCGCCCACGCCTACGCCATGACCATCCACCGCTCACAGGGCTCCGAATACCCCGCCGTCGTCATCCCCCTGACCACGAGCGCGTGGATGATGCTGCAACGCAACCTGCTCTACACCGCCGTCACCCGCGCCAAGAACCTCGTCGTCCTTGTCGGCTCGCGCCGCGCCCTCGCCGCCGCCGTACGCACTGTCGGCGCCGGACGCCGCCACACCGCCCTCGACCACCGACTTAGCTGACACACGCCAGTCGAACACTTGTACGATGCCGTGGTGGAGGACGTGGCGGCAAGATGGTGGAACGGGATCTGGGGGCGCCTGGGCCGCCGCGACGTGTGGCTGACCCGCGAAGTCCGGTGGAAGGTCGTCGCCCGCGCCGGGGACAGCGAGACCGGTCGGGCGCTGCGGTGGGAGTTCGACACCGAGCCGGAAGCCCTCGCGATGGTCCAGCGTCTCCTCGCCGCCGACGCCGGCGGCAGTTGGCGCAAGCAAGCCGGCGGTGCCACCTCGTCCCCGCCCCAGTGACGGCTCAGGTTCCGGCCGGCGGTCGCGTCCGAGAGGGCAGCGCCGCCGGCCGGAACCGCGCGGTCAGGAGCTGCAGGTGTTGAGCATGCCCTGCAGGGCGGACTTCTCCGACGACTGCAGGGTCAGGCCCCAGCTGTACTTCACGGTGATCCACATCTTGCTGTAGGTGCACCGGTACGACGTCAGCGGCGGCTGCCAGGTGGACGGGTCCTGGTCGCCCTTGGCCTGGTTCACGTTGTCGGTGACCGCGATCAGCTGAGGGCGGGTCAGGTCGTTGGCGAAGCTCTGCCGGCGGCTGGTGGTCCAGGAGTTGGCGCCGGAGCGCCACGCCTCGGCCAGGGGCACGACGTGGTCGATGTCGACGTCCGAGGCCGCGTACCAGGTCGCGCCGTCGTAGGGGCTGTACCAGCGGCCGGAGGTGGCAGCGCACGAGCTGTCGACCACGACGGAGGTGCCGTCGCGCTTGAGGACCTGCTCGCGGGTGTTGCAGGTGCCGCTGATGGTGATCCAGTGCGGGAACAGGTCGCGGGAGTAGCCGCTGGTCGAGCCCTGCGCCGCCACCGTCAGGGCATTGAGCTGTGACTGTGCCGTCGCCTTGGAGGGGATTCCCGGAGGCGTGGCCGCGGCTGGTTGCGCGTTCACGGCCACCAAGCACGCGCCGGCGAGCGCGGCGACGGCCGTCGCGGCGACACGTCGCCGCAGGGAGGATCGGGTGGACATCTGGGTGTCTCGCATGTGGGCCTCCTGGGAAACCGTGGTGGACACGACCATCTCCAACGATCATGTCCATCGAAGGTCGTCCTTGTGAAGGGGTGGAGGCACTTCCGCGAAGACTGAATTCAACGCCCCTGTCCCGGCACTGGGCCCATCAGCACCTCGCGGCCCTCTTGCAGCTGGCCTGCTCGTGGCTGTCGACATGGCGACGTAGCGGCAGTCGAGGATCTCCCGGCGGCCTACAGTGCGACGTTGAGCCTGGTAGCGGACCTGAATGCAGGGAGCGACGGTGGCCAACGACCTGATCGTCATGACGTGGAACGTGGAAAACCTGTTCCGGCCCGACGACACCGACCCCTCAGCCGCGGAAACCTACGCCGCGAAACTCGCCTACCTGGCCGGGCTCATCTCCGGCACCGGTGCCAACGTCGTCGCCCTGCAAGAGATCGGTTCTTCGGCAGCCGCTGAAGATCTCCGGGCCGCCCTCGGCGAGCCCTGGCAGGCGGTCGTGTCCGCCCACCCGGACGGCCGTGGAATCCGCGTCGCCCTCCTCGCCCGGCACGCCCTCACCGAGGAAGCGCAAATCATCGCGCTGCCGCAGGCCGGCCTGCCGGCGGTCCCCGACGTCGACGGCGGAACGCTCACGCACCTGGGCCGCGGAGCGGTTCAGGTCCACGTCGACTGCGGCGGGCCCGGCCTGCGGCTGCTGACCGCTCACCTCAAGAGCAAACTGCTCACCTACCCAGGCGGACGACGCTATCCGCGCAACGAGGACGAGCGCGCCCGCGGCGCCGGCTACGCCCTGCTGCGCCGTACCGCCGAAGCCGTCGCCCTGCGCGTACACCTCAACGACGTCCTCACCGCGGCCGCCGTCAACGGGCAGCCCGGCATGCCAACGATCCTGTGCGGGGACCTCAACGACGGACCCGACGCCGTCACCACCGTTCTGCTTGAAGGACCCGCCGACGGAGACGTCCACCGCCCCGACAAAGGCGACGCGATCCGGCTGTACAACCTCGGACGCCGCCTACCCCCAGCCCGCGCCTACTCCCGCATCTACCAGCGCCACGGCGAGCTCATCGACCACATCCTCGCCACCCGCGACCTACAGCTGCGCCTGGTCAGCATCGACTCCCTCGTCGACGACATCACCTCCATCGGCGTGTCCACCCGAAGCCGCGAGGCTGCCATCGTGCCCGACCACGCCCCGGTCGTCGCTCGCTTCACCGGGCCATAGAGCGACGGCCAGCGGTCGCCGAGGGCGTAGACGGCCGTCCTCAACCTGGGTGACTGAGGTTGTGAAGCCAGCCAGGGATTGTCGCCGGATCCGCCCGTCAGCCGCTCGGCGTCCCGAACGGGTCTTCACCCTCGCCAAGGAGCAGCGGCACGTCGTAGACCGACATGTCGGTCCGGGCCCTGGCGTACCGCACCCGATGGCGCCACCGCTGGTGCTCGAACGCCACGTCGGCCTCGATTTCCGCCACCACGGTCGGCTCCACCTGTACGTACCGCAGCGGCTCGGGCTGGTCCAACTGGCCCGACCAGGACGCCGGCAGCGGCTGCTGCCACGGGTGGGCCACGACGCCGCGGCGCGGCAGCCGCGGCGGCGCGAGCAGCGCGGCCAGCTCCACGGCCTGGATGGTGGTCAGGGGGTGGGTGCGGCCGGTGTATCGCAGCCGTCCCCGCCGGTCGAATCGGCCGAGCAGCACGGTCTCCGGGCTGCTGATGCTGCCGGTCACCCCACCGACGATGGCCTCCGTGACGATCCGGGTCCGGAACTTCGACCAGCCTCGCCGGCCGGGCTCGTACCGGCCGGCTAGCCGCTTGCTCACCACGCCCTCGATGCCCGCCGCGACGGTCCAGTGCAGCAACCAGTCCGACACCTGCCGCATGTCGGCCGTCTGCGGGGTCAGGGTGAGCTGCGCCGGCGCGCCGGCGAGCAGCTGCTCCAGCCGTGCCCGGCGCTCCGACAGCGGCAGGTCCAGGATCACCTGTCCTCCAGCCTCCGCGAGCAGATCGAACAGCACGTAGTGGGCGGGGCACTCGCGTGCCAGGCGCAGCAGGGCGCGGCCGGCGGTGACGCGCCGCTGCAACTGCGCGAAGTTGGTTCGGCCACGCTCCCAGACGATCAGCTCACCGTCGAGGACCACGCCTGGCGGGATGGCCGTCCGGATCGCGCGGGTGATGTCCGGGAAGTAGGTGGTCAGGTTCCGGCCGGCCCGCGATTGGAGGTACACCCCGTCGGTCTCGCGGAAGGCGATCGCCCGCCACCCGTCCCACTTCGGCTCGTGCACCAGGCCGGGGCCCTCGGGCACCGCGTCGACCGGCGCCGCGAGCATCGGCGCGACCGGCCGACGCAGCACGGGTGCCGCCGCCGCGCTTGCCCGCGGTGGGGCGGGAGTCACCTCCAGCTCCGCCCGTGCCAGCCGTGAACGCGTCTCATCATTCGTCCCCCACGTCATCGTGGGTACGCAGGAGGCCGTCTCGGGCGGAGATCCGCGACAACGAATCCGCCCGCGGCTCGTGCCACCGGTGGCGTTCGACCAGCCAGCGAGGGAGGACGCTGATCACGTCGCCGCCCGCGGCGCGTCGGGCCACCTACGCCCCACGCTCAGCCAGCCCCACCAGGGGAACGCCGACCTGCGCGGACTGCCCACGGCCGGCTACTCCCCCACCATGACTTCAGCGGCAGGCCGCGAACGGACCCTCTGGCGGTTCTTGCGCTACTCGCTCGTGGGCCACGGTCCGCAAGCATGGCGACAAAGCGCAGGTCCCAGGGGTGCTAGCAGGTTCGTCCATGATCAGGGCGTTTTCCACGGTGAGATGCTTCGTCCCGCCCGGTCGGCCATGATCGTCGTGCTCCCGGCGCTGGTCTGACTCTTTATCCACCTGGCGCCTCGGCTGCCCTTCGCCTGATTTGTCGGCCGCGCCGGGTGCACGCGCCGAACGGACGGGTGTGACCTGACAGGAGCCTGTGCAAGAGGTCCCATCACCGTGCTGTCCGTCCGCCCGACGGTGCGTGCTGCCCCGGTTGGTCACCTGGAAGGACAGCACTCCCACCATGACAGATCACCAGTTCGAAGTCATCGGCGGCGTTGACACCCACGCCGATACCCACACCGCCGTGGTCATCGACGAGGTCGGCCGGATGCATGGCCATCGCCAGTTCCCCACCACGGTGGCTGGCTACCGGGCGCTGCTGGCGTGGATGAGCGAACACGGTCCGGTGCGGTCGATCGGGATCGAGGGCACCGGCAGCTACGGCGTCGGCCTGGCCCGCTACCTGCGCGCCCAGGGCGTGCATCTCGTGGAGGTCGACCGGCCCAACCGCAAGATGCGCCGTCAGCGCGGCAAGTCCGACCCGATCGACGCCGAAGCCGCCGCTCGGGCGGTGCTGGCCGGCACCGCGTCCACCACCCCAAAGAACCGAGACGGGCAGGTGGAGGCCATCCGGGTCATCCGCGTGGCCCGCACCTCAGCGGTGAAGTCGCGCACCGCGGCGCTCAACGCCCTGGTCGGCATGGTCCGCACCGCCCCGGAACCGTTGCGCACCCAACTGCTGGACCTGCGCAACTCGGAGCTGATCATGACTGCTGCCGCGTTGCGGCCGGCCCTGGACATCGCCGACCCGATCGCGGCGACCAAGACCGCGATCCGTCGGCTGGCGCGTCGCATCATCGACCTGGACCGCGAGATCCGGGCCGCCGACGTCGACCTGCAGGTGCTGCTCAAGCAGGCCGCCCCGCAGCTGCTGGAGTTGCCCGGAGTCGGCCCTGAAGTCGCCGCGCAGCTGCTCATCACCGCCGGCGACAACCCGGAGCGGATCCGCGACGAGCGGGCGTTCGCCGCACTCTGCGGGGTCTCACCCATCCCCGCCAGTTCCGGTCGCACCGACCGGCACCGCCTCAACCGAGGCGGGGACAGGATGGCCAACAGGGCGCTCTACATCGTGGCGGTCAACCGGATGCGCTGCCATCCCGAGACGCAGACCTACGTCGAGCGCCGACGCGAGCAAGGACTGAGCAACAAAGACATCTCCCGATGTCTGAAGCGGTACATCGCGCGTCAGGTCTACCCGCTGATCTTGGAATCCCTGCGCATCCGGCCCCCGTCATCCACAGCCCTCGCAGAGCTCTGACCAGCCCGGCTTGCATTACAGGAGCATCAGCGGGCGCGGTTGTCCACAGCCTGGGGACCGCCGGTGGTGCGCCAAGGTCTCGACGGCGAAGCTGAGCTGGTCGGCGAGGCCGCCGCCCGGCTGCTGGCCACGGCCACACGCAGGTGGAGCAGCCCCAGCCGCAGGCCACCGACCACCGGTCCCCGCGTCAAGCAGCGGCGCGGGGACCGGCTGCACGCGTACGCAGCTAACGAGCGGACCCCGGCCCGCATCCGCAACCCTTGCCAGCCTGGGCATATAGGGTGCTCGTCGCGCACGCCCCTGCCCAGAGAACACGTACCGTCGAATGGGTGGACGTGCTGCTGCGCGGCGGGCCAAGTGGACGGGCACATCGTCCCCGGCGGCGGGGAAACCGTCCTGTGGCAGGCCTGCCTGTACGAGATCACGCCCGCGGTGGCACACCGGCGTGGACGCGACCAGGGGGTGTACCAACACCGCCCGGACTGCTGGCCATCGGGGTCCTGGTCCCGGTTCCACCGGCCTATCGATGGTGTTGGTGGAACGATGGAGGGCGTGGGAACTGCAAAAATGCCTGCTATCTCGCCGCTTGCTGGCGAGCCGATTAAGCGTGCCGATGCCGAGCGGCTCGCGGGAGTGCTGAAGGCATTCGCCGACCCGGCCCGACTGCGACTACTCAGTCTGATCCAGTCCGCTCCGGAGGGCGAGGCGTCCGTAAGTGACCTCACCGCGCCGCTTGGTCTCTCCCAGCCGACCGTGAGTCATCACCTTCGGATCCTCACCGAGGCCGGCCTGCTCGAGCGCGAGAAGCGCGGCGTCTGGGCGTACTACCGCCTGGTGCCGTCCGCGATCGCGGCGATCGCCGACCTGTTGACGCCGCCCCGCAAGCGCGCGACGAAGAAGGCCCGCTGATCGGCACTGTCGAAGGCCGCACCGGTGCCCGGTCCCCACCCGTCGGTCGGCAGACCCACGCAGGACGCACCTATCCAGCGCGCTGGGCGCGTGGTGTTCAAGAATCCCGCGGTAGCGGCGGCCCGCCCAACGTGGCGACCCGACCCGACCTGGCCGGGGCTGGAGGGCAGAACACCCGCCGTCAGGTCTTATCCCGCGCCTTGAAGCGACACCCCTGTTGGCCCGTTCCGACCCGGTAACCGTTTCCCTACTCAGAAATTGGCCCGGCTTGCCGGCGGCGCAGCGTGCGGATCCACCCCTGGGCGGTGTGCCGGGGCACGTCATAATGGTCGGCGACAGCCGTCACACTGCCGGCCTGCTGGTAGACCGCTTCGAGATCGGCCGGTGAGCGCCGGTACACCCGTCCCTCGCCTGCGGAGGATCCGCCGTTGGCGATCCGCTTCGTGGCCTTCGCCGCCGTAGTCGTGGCCTTGGCGCCCGTTGCGGTCTTCGGCTTGCCCGCTCGGCTGTGGGTCGCGCCGGCGCCTGAAGCCCGGGTGGCCTTCTTCGCTTTGCTTGCCCTGGTCGCCGGTGACGCCTGCTTAGGCACCACGACGTCAACCGCACCAGCTTCCACAGGCTTACTCGTAGCCGGCTCATCCGCACCCGTGGTAGGGGCGGTGGGCTGGACCGCCGTCGGCTCGGCGGCGGGCTCACCGTCGCCGATGGGCACGGCGCCGGCTGCGGGCGCCTCGTCGGATACGGCAATGGGCGGCGTGGCTATCGCCTGCCGCCCACCGGCGGCGGGCGCGATCGCCCTCAAGAGCAGGTCCAGGTCGACCGCGGGGATCTGGCCCGCGGTCAGCCCGTCCCCCTGCCCGGCGCGAACGACTAGTTCGGTGATGCGCGGGGTGGTGTCGTTCACCTCGACCTTCAGGGTTGTGATCGCTCGACTGGGATCGTCAGCGGCGATGGTGATGGTGTAGGAACTCATCAAATCATGGCCTCCAATGTGGATACCGGCTGTCGCCTCATGTAAGACGTCCGGCAACGCGGCAGGAACTCCACCTGTTCACCGATTGGTGTTGGTGAAGAAAGTACCGCAGACCCCCTGAGCCGATATTTCAACCCATCACCCAGGTCGGTCGCTCAAGCGGTACGGCGCCGCTTGTTCTTGATCCTGTCGGCGACGGCGGTTGCGGCTTCATGGTGCAGCCGCTTGACGACGCTCTGGTAAGTGTCGCGGGTGAGTGTCGTGGTGGAGTGGCCGAGTTGGCCGGAGACGACTTTGATGTCGACGCCGGAGGTCGAGCCCGAGGGTGGCGGCGCCGTGGCGCAGGTCGTGCAGGCGGATGGGTGGCAGCCCGACTCGTTTGACGAGGCGGCGGAAGCGTTGGGTGACGGGGTCGGGGTGCCAGGGTTTGCCGTCGGCGCGGACGAAGAACAGTCTGGTGTCTGGCCAGCCTGTGCCAGCGGCGAGGCGCCAGGCGGCGCGGCGGGCCTTGTAGGCGGTGAGCACGGCGACGGGGTCGGGGTCGGGGATCATCGCGGTTGCCGGCGTCGCTCTTGGGCCGTTTCTGGCGGGTTTCGTAGCCGCGGGTGGCGATCTGGTTGACGATGCTGACCTCGGCCTTGCCGAGGCGGACTTCGGCGTCGAGGAGGCCGCACGCTTCACCGCGGCGGGGTCTACGGTAGGCCATGAAATGCAGTAGGGGGTGCAGGTCGGGGGCGTAGTCGAGGAACTGGACGAGGAGGTCGTCGGTCCAGACCATGACCGGACCGGGGACCTCACCCGTGGCCCTCCACCTCTCGACCCGTTCCGGTTCCCACACGATCGGCTTGGCCCGAGCATTGGAAGTCTTGACCAGGGTGGCAGGGTTCGGGATGCCACTGACCACCTCGCGGGCGAGGGCGTCGTTGAACGCCTTGCGCAGGGTCGCGCGGATACGCGCGATGGTGGCAGGCCCGGTGGGTCGCACTCCTCTCACGCTGGCGCGGGTGGGCGGGGTCGGGGCTGGCTTTCGCGGTAGCCATGTCGGCGTTGCGTTTTTTGATCTTGTCGATGAGGTCTTCGATGTGGTGGGGGCGGCCAGGCCCTGTCCGCCGCGCTATCCGGGGCGCTTCGCCGCCAAGCCGGTGCACCGCTGTGCGGTGGCGAGCCTGTCGAGGATGCGCTGCTTGCCAACCCCGGTGGCCGGCACCGGCTGGCCGCTACCGGAGACCGCCGCCGGGACGAACTGGCTGTCCACCACTGTCCGGTCGCGTACGACCAGGTTCAGCACGCCGGAGTCCGTGCTGTGCGAATTGCCGTACCAGAGGAAGTTGCCCAGTCCGTAGTGCACGTAGGTCTGGCCCAGCCAGCCGTCGGCCAGCAGCGTGTGCGCGTGCGTACCGACCACGATGTCGGCGCCGGCCGCGGACAGCCTTCCGGCGAACGTCTTCATCTCCCCGCTCGGGCACGAATTTCCCTCGACGCCCCAGTGCATGAAGACGATGACCAGGTCGGCCTGCTCCCGCGCCGAACGCACCGCGGCGGTGGCCCGGGCGGGATCGAACGCCATCGCCACCCCCGGTCGGGTGTCCGTCGCCCGCCACGACCCGGCCAGGTCATGCACCTGTGACATGCCGAGCACCGCGATCCGCAGCCCTCGTACGGTGGTAAACCAGGGCGCATACGCCGCGTCGGCGTCGCGGCCCGCGCCGAACACCGGGTACTGGGCTTCCGTCGCGGCGTCGAGGGTGTCGGAGAGCCCCTGCTGGCCGTAGTCGAGGATGTGGTTGTTGGCGATCGACGCCGCGTCGACCCCGGCCGCACGCAGCGCCGCGAAGGCGGTCTTCGGAGCCCGGAAGTGGTACGTCTTCGGCTGCGGGGTGCCCCGATCGGTCACCGCCGTCTCCAGGTTGACCAGCGTGACGTCGGCGTCGCGCAGCGTCGACGCGATCGCCCCGAAGGCCGTCTCCGGATCGTCGAGCAGGCGCAGGGTACGGCCGGTGAAGTGGACGTCACCGGCGAAGGCCAGCCGCACCTCGACCGGCGCGCTCGGCTCAGGCGTCGCGGTGCCGGTGGCGGACGGCGTCGGACCCGGCGTGGCCCCGCGCCAGACCGGCGCCGGGCCGGTCGATCCGGCGGCGCATCCGGCCAGCCCGACGCCGACCGCGACCGCCGTCAGCGCCGCCAGCGAGGTAAGCGCCGTCCTGCGGATCACCCGGCCGAGGGTACGCGCTCCGGGCGACGCCCCGTGACCCGGCGGCCACCACCTACCGCCGGACCGCCGCTTACATCCAAAGTAGATGGCTAGCCGGCGGCGGCGCTTCGACATGACCGGGAAGGCTGTCTGGGAATGTTCGTGGCGTCCCGGCAGGGCGACACCCGTGTCGCGGCACGCCGGCGGAACCGGAGCCGCGGCCGGCGGCTCGTCGTTGGTGGAGGTGGTGGACAGGCGTACCCGAAGCGTTCTCGCCGTACTGGCCACCGCGCTGCTCGGGCTGATCGGCGGAATGGTCCTGGCCCCGGCTCCCGCGTACGCCGGCAACTGGGCGGTCACCGCGCTCGATCCGGTGCCGGACCGAGCCAGGCAAGGGGCACACGGTCGGCATGTGGGTGCTCCAGCACGGCTTCCATCCCGACGAGGGCGACCTCGGCAAGGTCGCGCTCCGGCTGGTCGACGCGGAGGGGACGGACCAAGGCTCAGAAGGCCCACCGAGCAGGCTTTGGCAAATGCGACCCAAGAATGACAATCATGTCTACAGGAGGTGTACCGATAAGAGTGTCTATGGTGTTTCCCCTGAGACGACTCTCCCTAACCGTCACTCTGACGCGTAGGCCCTGAGATTCTCGCTTGACTGCCAGCGGCCCGTTCTCAGCGGGTGTCAGTAGAGCCGCCGAGAACGGTCAGCTCTTGGCGTCGTCCGCCGTCGGCTGTGCGAGGTTCAGCTTCGCGCCGGCGCCCAGTTCGTTGCGGATCGCGGTCGAGAGCGCATCGAACAGCTCATCAGCCTGGACATTGGCGATATGCGCTTCGGCCTCGGACTGCGGCTGGATCAGCGAGCACCGGCCGAGGACTCCGCTGAAGGCGTTGAACGCCTTCGACACCTCGGCGCTGGCGAACAACGCGCCGCGGGCGCCGAGCTTGGAGCGCTCCACCGGGCCGAGCCGGAGGTCGGGTCCCGGCGGGAAATCCGCCTGGCTGGGCCCGCGCCGTTCTTCACCGTCCCTCTCCTCGATGAGGGTGATCTCCCGGCGCGTCATAAGGTCGAGGAACCACTGCTTCTCGGCGTACGCCTCCGCCAGTATGTCGATGTACAGCTGAGCACGTTGGTCTCGCACCCACTTGATGCGTTCGAGCTCAAGGGTCCGCTTGAAAGTCCAAACCGGTACCGCAATGGCCACTACCGCAGCGAGCAGGGCCGCACCCAACGCAATGAATTCCCCAGCATCCACGCGGGCAGGGTACGCGTGCGTGGCGATCAGATGAGACCGCGCCGCGCAGATGGTGTTGCCGACCAATAGCTCCTCGTCATGGGCGCGGTCCGCTGTGGAGGACGGCGGCACGTCGTTCGGCTGGGGTCTCTCGCCTGCTGTCAGTGGATCTTTCAGCTGCTGTCAGTATGGGACGGTGGGTGCAGCAAGTTCTCGGTCGATTGATGATCGTGGGCGCCATTCGTGCTGGCTCGGAACCGGGGGTGGGAGGCGGCGGTGGCGTCGCGTTCCGCTGGGTCGCGGGGGCTGCGCGAAGCGGCGGTGCGCCGGCTGCTGGAGTTGGACGCGGCCGGCCGGTTGAGTTCGGCGCATGTGCAGCTGACGGCGTCGAGTGTCGGCGTGGCCGAGCGCACGGTATGGCGGTGGTTGGAGCCGGCGCGCTCGAGCGGCCTGGGCGCGGCGCCACGGCCGCGGTTCGTGCGTGGCTCCACGGATCGGAAGCCGTAGAGCCCACGGGCGGCTCAGTACAGCGCGGGCGGTCGTGCCGCGGCCTTGGCCAGCCGCTGGGCACGGGCGTACAGCTCGTCTCGGACCACCGAGGGCGGCACGAAGCCGTCCGCCCAGGCGGTGAGGAAGTGCTCGGCGGCCTGCTTGCGGACGCCGACTGACCCGGCGCGCTGGTAGGCCGGATCCTTCAGTAGCTGCGCCGCGAGCTCGTCGTATCGCTCGTCAACCTCGGCGTAGCGCTGCTGGGTGAGTTCTTCTGCGCGGTCGCATGCGGTGCGCACGGCGTCCCAGTGCACGCGCTCGTGAAGGTCGGCGGGCAGGTGGGACTTGGCGAACCGTTGCCGCGCTCCGCCCGGTTTCGCAGCCCGGAACTCCGGCATGGCCAGCAGGGCCCCCACGGCCGGTGCGGCGAGACGTTCGCGGTCGTCCTCGCTGAGCCATCGGGGTTCGTCGTCCGCATCGACGAGCGAGGCCTGGCTCTCAATGAGGTTCTCCCACTCGGTGTACCAACTGGCGGTGTGCTCCCAGAAGTGCACGACACCACTGGCGACGAATGCGACCTCGATGGTGCAGGGTTTGCCGCGGTGCTTGAGCAGTCGCGCCGGCGGATCGGTGACCTCGTCGGGGTCCGGGTTGAACGTCTCGGTCTGCACGTATAGGGCGCGGGCGCCGAGTTGGTGCGCCACATTCAGGAAGCCGGGCAGATCCAGGACGTCCGGCTCGAGTTGCACCTCGGGGCCGAGGTCGTGCGTCGGCACGGCGGGCACGACGACCATGGTGTGCTGATCGGCGAAGTCCGTCACGGCGGAGTGCAGTTTGGTGAGGTCATCCACGAGGCGACACCGTATCCGCCGGGTACGACAACAAGTCCTGGCCGCCGGCGGCCGGTTCACTCGTTCGGATGAAAGGGAGGTCGCGGTGGCGGTGCGGAACTATCGGGGGTGGACAGTAGCGTGCCGGGTATGTCCGCCTTGACGTACGAGATCAAGAACCGCAACAGCCCGGTGGCGCAGTGGCTGGACGCCACGTTCCCCCACTACAAGGAAATCCAGGCCGGGTTTCGCACCGCAGCTGGCCCGGCCCGGGTCCTGCCAAGCAAGCAGGTCAGTCCCGGTACGCAGGGCGCGGCGATCGACTTCTGGCTGCGGATGCTCGTCGACGCCCAGCCGTCGATCGACCTGCCGCTGGCCGGGTTGTTGTCGCGGCGTGCGCCGTGTCTGCAAGCCGGGGCCGAGTTGCTGCGCGAACTCGCCGGTGGACAGATTCCCCGCGGCGCCGGCACCGACGAGGTCGAGCTGCGGATGCGCCCGGCCGCGTTCGCCGATCGCAGTGACCAGTGGTGGGCCCGGGTCTGCTACGCCCTGGCGCTGCTCGTAGAACTGTACCGGGCGCCGACGGTGGAGCGGTCCCGCCTGATGCGACTGACCCCGGCCAGCACGGCCGGCGATCTGCTCGACCTGGCCAACGATGACGAGGTCGCCGACCTCTTTGCCATGCGCGATCTGGCCCTCGACCGGCTGCTGCCCGCGCTGCCGGCCGGACCGGTGGCCACCGGGATGACGTTCGACGGCAGCGCAGACCTCAACGCCGACGCGGACCTCATCGCCGGAGGGATGCTCGTGGACTTCAAGGCCAGCAAGGGCGGCATCCCCCGCGCCGACGGCACCCGTGCCGCGTCGCTGGCCCGCGCCGACCTCGACCAACTGCTCGGCTACGCGCTGATGGACTACTCCGACACCTACCGCCTGAACGCCGTGGCGATCTACGCCGTCCGGTTCGGCCATCTCGCCGCCTGGCCGCTGGAACAGCTCTGCGCCCAGATGGCCGCCCGCCCGGTCGACTTCACCGCCTTGCGCCGCGACTTCGCCCACGTGCTGCGCGTGCAGCTTCCCGCTCAACGCACCCGGTAACACCTGCGTCCCATGGCCAGGAAGGAGATTGCCGGTCAGGCGGCCCGGTGCTGCGCTGCGCCGAAACGAAACGAAACGGGTACGTGTATTCGGCGCCGCACCCGGCGCGCCAGGCCCAGAACAACATGCTGGTGGCGGTGTCGGCCACCGTTGGCTCGACGCAGTACCGCACGCCCTCGATCAGGATGTAGAGCCGCTGCCAGTGGATCCGGCAGGTGCACGCCGCCGCCGGTGCGGTGCGGGGTATGAAGATGCGCACCACCATCGCTGATCCCGTCGGGCATCGGGCAGAGGACCTGGTACAACGGGACTTCACCGCGCAGGCGCCCAACCGGTGTTGGGCCGGGGACAACGAGCGTGTCAGCCCGAAAACGGGTCAAGCGTTGCAGCTACCCGACATGTAGCACCACGCAGCTAACGAATGAGACTTGGACATCGATGACCGTCGTCGACGACTCAGTTCGGGAGGATGTTGCGGTGAGCGAGGTCTACGAGGAGGTCGTCGGTGACGGCCTCCTCGTAGACGGCGAGGCGGTGTTCGGCCATGACCTGGGCGAGAGTCGGGTCCCATGGGGTAACGCCCGGCACCTTCGTCAGCAGATGGCGATCTTCCGTGCGCGTGAGGCCGCGTAGGTAGTCCTCGTGCGTCATGCGCCACGGCGTGGCGGCATGCCGTTCGCTCGCTGCAATAGTCATGGCGACGCCGGCATGATCGAAGTCGCCGTGGTAGTGCAAAGTGCTCCCGGCGGCTGTGACGGCATTCGCGAGGCGATGGAAGGCGGTTGCGGGCCTGCCTTCGGTGCAGATGAGTGGGGCGGCGTGTCGACCGAGGTGAGCTGCGGCGCGGCGGAGGACGGCCGGGTTCTCGCACACGAACACTGGGTCGGTGGTGATAGGGGTGATCGGCATTGTGATTAGCTGGTAGAGCATGACGCGGAACGGCATGCCGTGGTGTGCCGCGTCGGATAACCACCGGCCGAGGCCGTCGCCTTCGCTGGGCAAGTTCAGCACGAGGACGTGGCTGGCGAGATCGTCGACGACGACATCGGCCATGTCCCATAGGTTGCGCCGTTCCTCGGCGGTCTTGGGGCGAGGGAGTTCATAGCGCAGGGCGAGAGCGCGCAGTACGAGGGTTGGCAGGGTGCCTTGATTGAGCGTCTTCGGGTATCCGGTGGTATCGGTGGCGAGCGACGGGATGGGGATGGGCGGTTCACCGGGGGTACGGCGGTGCAGGGTGTCGAGAACGCGTACGGCTTGGTGCAGCAGCTGCTCGTCTCTGGCTCGCACGAGCTTGGTCAGGGTGCCGTCGCTGCTGATCTCGTCCAACCATTGCGCGAACCATGGCTCTGCGGCGACGGCGCCGGAGCGGGCAATGCCGATGACTTGCTGGCGGGCGGCGGCCTCGGTGGCGCGTTCGGCGGGCCGGTCGTCGAGAGCACGGGCGTGAATTCGCTCGAGGACCGTCTGCAGGCCGAGGCCACAGCCGCGGCGCATCGCCGCGTCCATTGCCGCCAGCGACACGGTCAGACGCTTGACCGAGGCGTCTCGGTACTGGCCCGTGATACCTATGATCGCTTGACGTTCGTCCTCGTGGGGGGCGGTGATGCCGATGGTGGCGTCGAGGTTGCCGCCGCTTCGTTCCAGTGAGCGGCGGGCGGCTGCGAGAAGCCGTTGGTAGGCGCTGCCGCGGTAGGGCGCGAGTGGGTCTGACGGCGTAGAGCTGGCGGTCACGGGAGGACCTCGTCAGTGTCGTCGAAGTCGTCTTCGTCAGGAATGCTTAGCCTCGACGATGGCGGTGTGCCGGCCGGCGTCTGGCGGGTCGGGGTCAGACCGAGCAGGTTGGCGGCGAGTTCAGTGCTGCTGGCGTGCCCGTCGTCGACGTACAGCGCGTCGCCGTCCCACAGCAGCAGCATGCACGACACGGCGTGGGCGACCTCGTCGTGGTGCAGGTCATAGTGGGCGACCGCCGGGACGGTGGGGTAGGTCAGCCAGAGATCGTGGCCAGTGGCAATGACGTCGAGGTCGAACGCGACGGTGAGGCCCATCAGCTCGGGCTTGTACTTGTCGTCGATGCCGGCGAACGCCTCGTCGAGGGCGATAAGGCGGGGGCAGGTCGGCTGGGCGGAGGCGTACTGGGCGTTCGCGGCGGCGAAGAGGGGCAGATGGATGGAGGCGGACTTCTCTCCTCCGGACAGCACGCTGTGCCGGGCCTTCGTGAGGATCTCCTCCGCTCCGCCGGGGCGGAGGAGCTTGAGTTGGAACGTTCGCCACGAGCGGTAGTCCAGCACTTCGGTGAGTAGCTGGTGGTAGCTCTTACGCCGGTCCCGCTGGCTGCGGTCGCGAGCCCGGGCGGCGTGGATTTCGGCGCGGAAATGGCCGCGCAGGGCGGCGAGGTCGTCCGGGCCGAGGTGCGCAGCATCCTTCTTGAGGATGGTCGCCACGATCCGCTGGGAGTCGCTGAGGTTGTTGGCGAGGACCCAGCTGATACCGACGGTGGCGCCTGAGGACATGCGTCGGCTGGTGGTGGCGGCGTCCATGGCGTGAACGAGGTCTCGTGCGGCTACGGTGCGGGCGTGGATCTGAGCGGCGATGCCGGTGAGGATGCCATCTTCGAGTACGGCGCGTTCTCGCTCGCTGAGCAGGATCTCCTGCTCTGCATGACGGCTGTTGAGGCGTCCGGCGAATACGGCGATGGGGGCGAGCCCGTCGGCGTCCGCGACCTGCACCGTGATGATGTTATCGACCTGGTCCCATTCGAGCCGGTAGTCCTGCTCGCAGGCGGCGAGACGATCGGAGAGTTCGTGTAGGGCCACTGACAGACGCGAGGCGCTCTGCTGGAGGGCGGCAGATGCCGGGGTGCGACCAGGCAGGGCGGTACGGTACGCGTCGATCAGGTGCAGAGCATCTGCGGGCACGTATGAGGTGGCGTCAGTGGCCAGATCCCGCTCGCTGTCCTGGGCGCTGTCGTCGGTGACGGCGTGAACGAACCTTTCGGCGAGCTCCGCAGCGGCGTGTATCGGATCGGGCCACTCGGCCTCGACGGGCCATGGCCGAGTGGTGGTGATCTCGAGCAGTGGACGCAGCTCCGGCAGGGCACAGGTACCGAACGTGAGTAGCTGCCGGAGGTGTTCGCTGACGACGCCGGCCAGAGCGTCCCTCAGCAGACTCAGGGTTTGGTTGGCCGCCGCGCGTTCTTCCCGCGACGCGCTGAGCGCTGTGCGGGCCCCCTCGCGCACCTCACCGGCCCAGCGCAGTTCCTCTTCGGCGCGGCCGACCTGGTCAGCGACCGCGGCGGCCTCGGGACCGTGTTCGGCCTCGGCGGTGTCGAGCGCGGCGACAATCTCGGCGAGGAGACCGGACTCCTCTCGGAGGGTTTCATCGAGGCCTTCCCGTTGGCGGTCGTGTTCCCCCAGCAGGCGCTCGCGGTCGTGTACGTCGCGCTCGGTGCTGTGGGCCCGCCGCCGTGCCTCGTGCAGTGCGGGTCCGGCGGTCAGGAAGTCCGCCAGTCCCTGCTCCACCACTGCGATCAGCTGCGGATCGCTGGGCATGGCGTGCTCCTCGGCGACCTGGCGCAGCCGTCGCTGCGTGACGGACAGGTCTCTGGTCTTGGTGTCGTGGACGGTTCGTGCCTCGACCACCGCCTGCCGAGTTCCGGAGATCTTTCCTGACGCGGTGTCGACCGCGCGGGCACCTCTGGCGAGGTCCACGGTGGCAGGCAACGCCCTCTCGGCGCGGTCCAGGGCGTCGAGCGCACCGGTTTGCGTCCGGTGCCTCTCCTCCAGCGCACCGAGCTGCTCACCGATGCGGGCAATGGCGGCGTCGCAGTCAGCTAGCCGGGCGGCGCGCCGGGCGGCTCGGGCCTTGGGACCGATGTACTCAGCGGACTCCTTGGTAAAGGCGCCGACCTGGATTCCCTGAACGAACAGGCCGTCCGCGGTGATGATCGTCGCGGGTGCGGCGGCGACCGCCGCGTCCGTGGGCTCGATCATCGAGATCGACGCGAGTACCGCCTCGATGCTTTCGCGATCGACGTCGGCCTCATCCTCTGCGCAGAGGACGTCGGCGAGCGTGCGGCCGGCGGGGCGCCGATCGGCGGGCAGGGCCAGCAGGTAGCCGTCGTGCCGGCGGGCGGCGAGGTCGTCGACGGTGGCGGCTGGGTTGGGGTGTATCCACGCGGTGAGTAGCCCGGCACCCTGCAAAGCCGCCTCGACGCCGGCGGCGGCGTCGTCGTCGACATGGTCCTTGAATTGCACCAGCTGCCACAGCGGGCCACCGGCACGTCCGTGCCGCGGCGCCTGTCGCAGCGGGTCGGCCGCGGGTGCCTCATCGCGTTCGGCTGCGATCTCCGCTCGCCGGTCCTGTTCGTCGCTCAGCTCCTTGCGCAGGCTCTTGCAACCCTCGCCGAGCTGATGTACCAGCAGGCTCGTCGCCTCACGACGTTGCCGTGTGAGTGCGGAGAAGGTGGCGGGCAGGCCAGGTGCGTCCGGCTCACCGATTCGGTCGATGGCGCGCGCGAGAGCTTGGTGGTCATCGTCGGTGACTGTGGGCTCGGCACCAGTGGAGCTGTTCCATCGGTGCGCCCAATCGGCGAGGGCTTGGTGCGCCTGGGTCCGGATGTCGGCGAGCGTTCGCTGAGCGCTGGCCAGTTCTTCTTCGGCGGATCGATGCCGCGCTTCGGCGGCCGTCAGCGTTTCGGCGGCCTGGTCGCGAGCCTGCTTCGCGATGGCGGTCCTGGCGAGTTCGGCCTTGACCGCGTCCAGGTCGGCGGCGCGGGTGGCGGCCCGCGCTTTGGTGATGGCGATGACATTACCTTCGAGGGTCAGTGGGTCGCCGTCCCAGTCGATGCCGGCCCGCCCGGCTGCCTCGAGCAGGTTCCCCGCGGCGACACCGGCCTCGCGGGAGTGTTCGGTCAACCGCTCGCGCGAACTGTTCAAGTCTGCGGACAGCTTGTCGGCCTGCTGGTCATGGCGCTCCAGGGTCGTACGGGCGGCAGCGACTCGTCGCTTGGTGTCCTGCACGCGTCCACGCAGCTGCACCAGCCCGCCGTGGTGGCGGTATGCCTCGAGGTTCTTCAGACCGTCGAGATGCCCGGCCAGTCGGCTGCACTCGCGCTCAGCGTCGACGAGTGCCTTCTTCGCGTGGCGTACACGGCGCTGGAGATCATGGACCTCGCGTGAGGCGTCGGCGAGCTGTCGGACGCGGTCCGCGACGACTGTGGCGCGCCCGTCGGCGGCGTCCAGTCGTGCCCTGGTGTGGACGCGCAGATAAGAGGTCCTAACAAAATGATCTCCGGGTCTTTCGTCCCTTGTGGATGACGATCTAGAATCTCGGGCCGTGAGGCGTGGCGAGCAGCCGCCGTGGATCGTGCCGGACGGGCTATGGCAGCGCATCGAGCCGTTGCTGCCTAAACCTGAGCGCAACCCACGGCACCCGGGACGCAAGCGGATCCCGGACCGGCAGGTGCTGTGCGGGATCCTGTTCGTGCTGCACACCGGCATCCAGTGGGAGTTCCTGCCCCAACAGCTGGGGTTCGGGTCCGGGATGACCTGCTGGCGGCGCCTGGAGGAGTGGAACCGGGCCGGGGTGTGGCAGCGGCTGCACGAGCTGCTGCTGGCCGAACTCCAGGCAGCCGGCAAGCTCGACTGGTCCCGCGCCGTGATCGACTCCTCACACGTACGGGCTGCCAGACGTGGCCCAAAAGCGGCCCGAGCCCGGTCGACCGCGCCCGCCCGGGCTCGAAGCACCACGTCCTGACCGAGGGCGCCGGCATCCCCCTGGCCGTGTCGCTGACCGGCGGGAACCGCCACGACGTCACCCAACTGCTCCCGCTGATCGACAAGATCCCACCCGTACGAAGCCGCCGTGGCCGGCCCCGCCGACGCCCCGACCAGCTGTTCGCCGACCGCGCCTACGACTACGACATCTACCGCCGGGCGGTACGGGCCAAGGGCATCCGCCCCCGCATCGCCCGCCGGGGCCAACCCCACGGCTCTGGCCTCGGCGTCATCCGCTGGGTCGTCGAACGCACGATTGCCTGGTACCACGGCATGAAACGGCTACGCATCCGCTGGGAACGCCGCGACGACATCCACGAAGCCTTCCTCGCCCTGGCCACCTGCATCATCACGTACCGACACGTCACCCGGCTTTGTTAGGACCTCTAAGTGAGGTAGTCGGCGAGGAAAGCACGCACCGCGTCGCTGGCGATGGCCAGGGTGTCCACCTCCCGTTGGACTCCTTCGAGGTCATCGAAGGACTGCGCCGCCTGCTTGATGAGGCTGTCGTCGAGTGGGCGCAGCCCCGCCGAAAGGGTGTCGGAGACCTTAACCGGATCGAGGTCCTTTGCCAGCAGCGGTCGTCGGAGGTGGAGCAGGAGGTCCACCATCTGGGTGTAACGTTCCGGGCCGAGTCCGAACAGGCGGGCGTCGACGGCCGCCCGGTAGCCCCTGCGGTCGCCTATGACAGCGTCGGGGGTGAGCTGAGCGATGAGCTGCTTCTTACTCATCGGCTCGTCGTTGCGGGTCAGGAGTCCGAAGTCCAAGCCGACTCGTCCATTGGTGACGAAGTACCATCGGTTCACGTCGGTGTCGTGGCGACGCACGAACATGCCGACTCCGATGGTGACCGCTTCGATGACGCTGCCGTCGACGTCGGTGCGGACGAACTCCATCCAGACGTAGCCATAGGCGGCGTCCTGCCCGCGGTAGAGCAGGTTGGACTTCATCGTGCGCTCTTCCCCGGAGAACGGGTCGAGGCGGCGGGCGTCGACGGAGCCGTCGAAGACAAAGGGAAAGACCACCTCGAGGGCCTTCGTCTTGCCGGAGCCGTTCGCTCCGCGCAGCGCCAAGCGGCCGTCGGCGAAGGCGAACTCCTCGTCGGTGTAGTCCCAGAGGTTGACGATGCCGGCGCGGCTGGGACGGAATCGGTCACTACGGGGGTGGGGCGGCTGGTCCATGCCGTCGCCAGAGATCACTCCGGATCCTTTCGCTGTGCCACATCATCTACCTGACCAGCGCCGACGGCGCCTGAACCTTCGCCGGAGGAAACGACCGGGCCGATTTCAAGTAGAAGTTGATCGTGGGGAGGGGCGACGACCGGGATGATGGTGCGGTAGCGGCCCGCTGCGGGCATGACAAACGCACCCGATGGCGCGGGGGCGAGGAGCTTCATCTCGAACAGGAAGCGCCGCGCGGCGGCGAGCATGCCGCTCGGGTCGGCGGCCCAGGTGTCGGTGAAGGAGGCGGCGCCGAAACGGATGTACAGGTCGTGCATCAGTTCAGTCAACCGGGCGTCGTTGATGACCGGCAATGCGGCGCCGGCCTCGACCACGGCCCAGCCGGGACCCGAGTCGACGAGTCCGGCTTCCTCCTGGCCGGTGGGCGTGCCGGGTTGCTGGGTGCCAGGCATGCCCTCGTCGACTCGGGAGATCAGCTCCGCTTGGAGCTCGACGGCCGGGGGCGTCGCGAGCCTGATGGCGGTTGCCTCGGACTCGGTACGCGTGAGGTCATCGGCGATGGCCCCGAGCAGCAGCGCCGCAGCGCGCGCGACCGCGTTGGGCGCCGGGAACGGTGCGTCGCTGAAGGTTCCCGTGGGGTCGATCAGGGCTATCCCCTCGGCGCGCCGTTCCACAACGGCGCCGGTCAGTCGGCTCAGGTCCTCGGCCAGCTGGGGATCGCGCAGCGCGGCCGCGGCGTCTTCGTCGACCTCGTCGAAGTAGGTGACGGGGTACTCGATTACCTCGCGGCGGGCCCGCTGCCCGGCGACGCGTCGGGCGTCGCGGCCCAGCCCCTTGGCGGGTGTCAGCAGGGCGCCGGCGGAGGGCAGGTCACGCAGGGAGCGAGTTGGACGGAACACCGCGTTGCACAGATCGTGGTCGACGTCGTAGAGGGCGTCACCTGTCTCCGGATCGCGTAGCCACGCGTTGGCGGAGCCGTCCGAGCAGCGGAGTGCGCCGACCTGCTCCAGGAAGCCGAGCGCGTCGGCGAGGGCCTGCTTGTGCTCGCTGATGGTGGGGTCGAAGCGGAGTCCGTCGACGGCGTTGGCCTGGGGTGCCAGGATGCGGGCGATGACGGCGAGCGAGATCTCGGTGTACGAGCGGCGCAGTCCCGCAAGGACCAGGCAAAGGTAGGCGTACCGACGGCGGTCGAAGGGCCGGCGTGCACGGCTGCGGAACTGCACAACCGGGGTAAGCCGATCGAAGCAGCGGATAAGCCGGGCGTAGGAGGTGCGGACGTCTAGGCGGTAGCCGAACAGGACACGGAGGTCCCCGGCAAGTGGGTCCTCCCAGCGGTGGACCAGCTCCAGCATCCCGGGCCGGGGATAGACATCGGTGATGAGGGTGTGCCGCAGGACGAGCCTGGCGGCGCGCTGGTAGGAGGGCAGGTCTGTGGCGGAGATGCCAGCAGCGACCTGGTAGGGACTCACTGATCGTTCCCTTTCCGCCGTGGCCGCACACGGGTGGCTGGTTCCACTGCCACCGCGATGGCGACGCCTGGCAGGTGCAGGCGGCCGTGTGCGGTGCGCACCACGCTGCCGGCTGCGCTTGGGGTCAAGGTAATCCGCAGGGATGCGGTGCTGGCCCTCGCGGTGAGGAGCCGGCCGGACACGACGGTGCGGGTCTCCAACGCCAGCGTAAGCAGACGCAAGAGGACTGCCACCTCGTCTTGGTCTAGGGTCCGGCCGGTGGCGCCGCCGTCGGCGAGTGCCGCCTCGGCCGCTTCCGCGGCGGCCCGCGCTGCCAGTTGCCGGCTGCGCAGCATCGCTCTGGCGCCGTCTGCCCGTCGCAGCGGTGCCGGAGGGCCGGGGCTGGGGCGTTTTCCGTGTCGCAGCATGCTGACGCTTAGCGGTACGCCGGGCGCCTGCCACCAGGGCAGTCGGCTGGATATCAGTTCTGGGTCTGCGTGACCGCCGCTGAGGTGTCGGACCGCCCGCCAGTTGAATCCGGCGCTGATGATGGCGTGCGCGGCGTCGTCGTCCGGGGCCGCCATAACCCACTGGGCAAGGTGGCGCAGCTGTGTCTGCCTGCTCACCCCGCTTCGGCGACCTTCCAACACCTGCCGTAGAAGCCCCACGACGCCACCGATCGCCGACACAGTGGCGGTCTGCAGTTGGTCAGCGTCGCTCGTGCGCGCGACGCTGGGGCAGAACCAGTCCCGTAGTCCTTGCCAGCGGCGCCGCCAGTCATCGAGTCGTGCCTGCGGTGTGGCGAATACTCGCTCATCAGCCTCAGCCGCCCGCGTGAGCAGCACCTCGACCCCGCTGGCCTCCACCCGATGGACGGCTTCGGCCAGTCGCGGCGCGTACCGGGCCAAGTCCGAGGCGAAGTCGGCCATGTGGGCGAGCAGCGCGTCCTTGTAGCGCAGGAAGGTCTCCGGTGACGCGTCGGTGCCCCGCGCCAGGTCGTCCAACATTAGGTAGAAGCGGGCCGCCCGCCGGGTCATGTCGGCCAGGACAGCGTCCAGCCGGGACAGCTTGCGGTACACCTCCTCCCCGTCGCCCGTCAGGTTCGCCTCCGCCAACGCGCGGAAGTCGGCAAGAACGTCGGCGAAGACCAGCCGAGACAGGCTCACCTCGTCCGACCGGGTCGACAACACGTCCTCCACGGCCGTGTAGGCGCGGTAGCCCAGCTCGGTGAACTGGTACGTCGTATGCCGCCGTCGGTACGCTGCCAGGCTGCCCGCACGCGAGGCGTCGTCGCTCGGCGCAAGCACCTTGTCCCCAACCAGCTCATCGAGCATGTATCGCAGGTTCATTTCTTGTGGCACGTCCGGATGGGCGGCAGCGAGCTCGACGAGTGCTTCCGCGACATCATCAACGTGCAGCCGAGGTCGATGCGAGGCCCGGCGCTGCTCCACCGCGCGGAGCACCCACAGGAAGCCCTCGCCGCGCCGGGTGAAGTTGAAAAGCTTTAGGCGGTCGGCCAACGCGAAAGCGTCGAGCGTCAGACCTGCGGTCGTCGAGCCAACGCCCGAGTGCTGCGATCTGTAGTCGTCCTGTCCGCCGGTCGCCACCTGATCAGGCTGGTTCACCACACCGCCCTCACTGCGGTGGACACTCGCCCCTTGTTCGGCCTCACGAGCCTCCCCATCCTTTGGCGTCGACCATCGACGATGGTTGCAGATAGGTGCGACAAAAACGGCCACTCGTACTTATGTACGAAGATTCGTAACGGCCGCCCCTTTACGAGCGGGATCGGCGTGCCGGCGATTGTGGATCGGCGCCGGAGCTGTACCTGTCGGTCAGTGCCAGCGCAGCTCGACGGCGACCGGGCGATGGACGCCTTGATCCGACCACCCCAGCGTGACCCGCTGGCTCTGGGTACAGAAGGTGTCGACGAAGTCCTTGAGGAGTTCGCTGGAGCGAATGACCTCCAGGTCGCCGCTGATATGGGCGACGAGTTCCCGACTAGCTATCACGATCAACTTCGCCTTGGCTCGCGTGGCGAGGACGTTGAAGCGGTTGAGGTCGTGCAGGAACTCGGCCTCTTCGGCGACGGTGTCCGGGTCGCCGACGGCATAGCTGGCGATGATGATGGCGCGCTCCTGGCCTTGGAAGCGTTCGACGGTGTCGACCGCGTCGGAGATCCAGGAGTCCGTGTCGGGGTGGGCTCCGGGCGTGCCGAACAGGTCGCGCAGCCGCGCGACGATCCGGGAGCGCTGGGCGAGGTGCGGGGTTACCACGCCGACGCCGGACTTCCAGAACTGCTGTGCTCCGATCGGCGCCGGCGCCGCGTCGTCACCCGACCCGGCAAGGCTGTCGGCCTGGTGGGCCGAGTACCACCACACCAGTGCCGCCACGGTGTCGGCCTCGAACTGGTTCCACTGCCCGGACACGCCTTCGGGATAGGTCAGGCATACCACCGGCCGGTCGGGGTCCGCGATGTTGGTGAGCTCCGGGCTGTACGGCAGCCCTCGGGGCCAGCCTACGGGCGGGGTGGTGCCGCGGGAAAGGTCGGTGGTGCCGTACTGGAGACGAAGGCGGGGACGGTCCGCCGTCAGCGCTGGTGGGTAGCCAGCGCGGCGGGCGAGGGCGACGATCTCGGTGTTGGAGCGGTAGTTGATGATAAGTGGGCTGTCGGGCACGTCGTGCCAGTCGCGGAAGAAGTTGTAGATCGACCCGACGAGGGCTTCGAGGCCGGCGGGCGGACTGGCAGCGTGGATGGGCGGCAGTTGTTTCGGGTCGCCCGCGACAACTACGGCCGCGTTGGGCGCAGCGCCGGCCAGGACGAGCAGGGCACTGGCGACGTCGAGCTGGCCGGCCTCGTCGATAACGATCACGTCGAAGAGCTGCCCTGCGACGCCTGCCGCTTCCTCGATGAGCCGGTACATCTGGTGTGTCGTTCCGGCGACGATCGTGGTGTCGGGTCCGGCCAGGCGCGTGGCGGTGGCCTGCAGCGCGGTGCGGTCGCTGCTGTCGATGTCTTTGTCCGGGTCTGTCAGCCAACTGGGGGCTGTCCGGCCTGCGCTGCGCAGTCGCCGTACGGCGACGTCGGGCCAGTGAGCCAGCGTAGGCACCAGCCCCTGCAGGACGTTGTCGACGGCGGTGTAGGTGCCGGCGGCGACGGCGATGCGTAGCGGCTGGCCGGCGGTTGCGCTGTCGTGGGCCAGGGCGGCGAGGATGGCGCGCACCGTGGCGGTCTTGCCGGTTCCCGGCGGGCCCCAGATCAGGGCGAGGCGGCGTGTGAGGGCCTGTTGCCACGCTGTCCACTGGCTGTCGTTGAGCTGGAAGCCCCTGGCCTCGAGTTCATCACGCAGCATGGTGGTCTCGCGCGGGATCGGCGCGTCGGCGGTTGCCCGGGCGCCCCACATGAAGTCCTCGACGGGGTGGACGTTGCCGCGGCGGGGGTTGCGGCTGATGCCGAGGGCGTTCTGGATGCGGGTGTCGCGGGTGGCCGTCGGCGGGTTGCCGATGGTGGCGACCGTGCGTTCGACCTTCTTGGTGAAGACGTCGATCGCGACGGGGTCCAGGACGAGATCACGGTCTAGCTGTACGTGCCCACGCTCTGTCAGATCCTGTCGAAGCGGCGTGGCATCGCCGAAGTCGTTGAAGTCTACGACCACCAGCCGTCGATCGCGGTCGATGTCGACAATGTTCACGCCGAGAACCTTCGTCATCGACAGGTTCAGAGCTGGCCAATTACCCGACCAGCGGGCGTCGAGAGCGCCGTCGCGTCGCGTGCGGATAACGGTGCCGAAGGTTTGCTCGAGGAGTCCGGTGGCCGCTTCTGGGGCGATGGCCCAGTCGAAATTGCCGGGCTTGGCTTTGACCTCCCGGCTACCGGGCGCGAGTTCGTAGACGGCTCGGTGCGCTTGTGCCGTGAGGCCCAACACGGCCAGCGCGGACGCTTCCTCGGTCCCGGTCAGGCGCCGTGTAAGTCGAGCGCTGGCGAAGGTCGCTTCGCGTTCGGCGATGGCAAGCGCGCGGGTGCGGCTGACGTCGAGCTGGTCGAGAGCGGCATTGAGCTTCGCATGCGCGAAGAGCAGCAAGCCGAGGTGACTGGTGCCGGCGAGGTCGGCCGGGCCATGGAGTTGTCGAATCTGCGGCGCCTTGCGCGATAGTCGACCTCGCAGGTCCCGGCTGAGGCGGTCGGTGATCGTGGCGAGGGCGTCGAGCTTGCTACTGACGGTCTGCTGCAGGTTGGCTTGGAGCTGGGTGGGCGTGGGGGCGTTCGGGCTCATGCGGCCGCGCCAGAGCTGGTGGGCGCGTTCGGGTGGGATTTGGTCGCTGAACGGGTCGTGCCAGAACCTCGGGATGTAGAACCGGGGATTGGGATGGCTGGGGTCGTGGTAGCGGCGAGCGGTCTCGATCAGCGTGTAGGTGTGGGGCAGGTCCAGCGTCAGAAGTCCCTTGATGGCATCCCGCACGACGCTGACGGCCGGGCTGGCTGCCAGGTGGGGCGCATCCATGATCACTTCGGGCGGGAAGAGCCAGGCGAGACGGTTCAAGGTGCGGTTGGCCATGATCTGGCCGAGATGGCGGCCGACAACCCGTGTGAGGTGGTCGAGCGTCACGCTGTCCCATACGTAGACCTGGACATCAGCCCGCGGATCGATGCCTTGGGCCTCGGTGAGGAGGGCGTGGATGTCGTCAAGGAGGGCGGCGAAGACGGGCCACTCGTCCTGGATCGTCTTGCCCGGCACGTAGTGGATGCGCCGACGAGCGACAGACCGTAGCTGGCCGCCGGAGTCGTGCCATGCCCAGCGGAGGCCAAAGGCCAGTGTGATGGCGCTGCCCGGGTCGAAGTCCGCGGTCACGTACAGGCGCAGTTTGGCGAAGCGGGGAATCGCCGCGGTGGTGGCGTCCCGCGACGCGAGGGGCGCGACGCGGGCTCCAGTGAGGGCGCGTGCTCGGGAGGCGACGACGGAGCGCTGCCCGCGAAGGCGGTGATGAGCGTCAAACGTGTCGTCGCTCTCTGGCAGTGCGGCGACGGCGGGTACGTCGTGGTGGCCGCGTTCGCGCAGCACGCGGGTCGCGCCTCGGGAGACGAACGGCAGGCGGGACAGGTCTTGGGTGCGCTCGGCGGTCGGCAAGCAATGCCGATCATCCCAGTCGCTGGGGCCGGCACCCGGGGTGTCGCTGAACTTCTGCCCGAGGTTTTCGCAGCCCTGGCATCCGGGCGTGACGGCCCACGGCAGGTCCGCGTAGGGCGTTGCCAGCACGCGCGGGAGGACGTCGTGCAGCAGCCGCGTGAGATCTGCGAGGAAGATCCTCAGCGGGGCGGTCTCCAGATCCTCGTGGAATGCCTGGTACAGAGCGACGCCGGTGGCACTGTCGTTGGTCGCCTTGCGTAGGGCACTGTCGGTCTCGCTGCCCGGCCACACCGCCGGGGCGCTGCTGACGACGTACTGCCGGTCCAGCCCGTGTTCCTGCAGCCATGCCGCGAGGGAAAGGGCGTAGTAGGCCAGCTCAGCGAAGTAGTGAGGGCCGGGTTCGCTGGTCAGCTTGACATCAACGATGCGCAGCTGGCAGCGGTTGTCACCGGTGGGAACCTCCTCCAGCTGCCCGAACGGCGTCACGTAGTGGGTGCTCGCGCCCGGGCCGTCGCATGCAATGACCTCGATCAGGTCCGGCCGTACGCGGGCGAACTCCAGCGTGCCGCCGACGCCGTGGGCGGTCAGCCCGTCAAGACCGTGAGCCGCATTGAACGTCGGCGTATCCGCATCGAACTCCGCCTCGATCAAAAAGCATCCCGCCGGGACGCCAGGGCGCAGCAGCGGCAGGAGCTCACACGGGACGAAGCGCAGACCGGGGCTGGCAGCGCCCACCGTGGGATTGCTCGCTCCGCCGAGCAGGCGTGGCCGACCGAACGCCTCGGCGAGCTCTTGAATCTTGCTATAGCCCCATTCGTTCCCGGCGTTGCGGATCTCGGCGAGCGCGGGCCGGATCTGCGGATGCGGCAGATCTAGCGCGGTTCGCTCGGCGCGGTGCTGGTTCGTGTCCGGGTGTAGCGAGAACCGGAGTTGCTTCTCGCATCCGGTACTGGCGAACTGGGTCACGCAGGTCTTGTCAAAGCGGGGCAACAAGAACCTCCTGACCGGGATGTGGCGGATAAGGCCAGGAAAAGGTTACGGGTCACCACGGACCGAAGTCACGCCTTCATCCGTTAAGAGGATTGCGAGTCGCCACTTTAGTCCGGATTCTTCCGATACGCCTGGTCACGGCGGATCGCAATTACCCTATTTTCTCGATGTTGTTACCATTCGCCCCATTCACTAACTTAAAGGGGCAGCCCATCGGGGCGCCGCGATACGTATCGCCGATCGCATGTTCGCCTCGTCGGCTGCGGACACACGCAGGGCGGGACGCAGCACACCAGTCCAGTGCGCCACACTGACGTCGTCGGGCGGCACGCTAGGTTCCGACGCAGTCATCTGGCGGGTGACGACGACAATGTCGTACTCGCAGTTTCCCTCGTGAGCGTGGTGGCCCATGTGTGGGTCCGCCAGGACGGGCCATAGTGCAGTCACACAGAGTTTGGCGTGATCTAGGGCGAGGCCGACGGCGTCCCAGGCGATGTCGCCACCCTTGTAGGTGAATGCCAGCAGTGCGTTCTCCTTGCAGGCAGACGCCGCGTGGGCGAGCGCGCGGCCGAGTCGGGTACCGAATTCGGTGACCGGCTCAGCTCCCTGCGGCAACAGCGGTGGGCCACTGAGATGTTGCTGGTCGGGCAGCCAGGCTCGGTAGACCTGACTCAGGGCATCGTATGGAATAAAGTCGAAGTACGGCGGATCGGTAATGCAGATGTCTGCCCGGTCATCGGCATCCGGAGCGGACTGGCCGTCGTATTCCGTGGTGGCGTCGGCACAGGTTACGGAGTGGGAGTGGCGGCGCCGTGTCCACGTAACGGTGACGGGGTTGGTCTTGCCGCCTTTGGCGATGATGTTTCGTCGGGCGACGTCTGCACAGGATCGGGCGATCCGCGACAGCGCCGCAGCGAGGGTGCCGCGGCCCCCCGTTGGATTGAGAGGGTTGAGTTCGACCGTGAGCCAGGGCAAGGAGAAGGCGCGGATGCTGAACAGCGGCGCGAGCCGGCCGTAGTCGCGCGCATAGCCGCAGAGTCTGTTGTTCGACGTGATAGTCGACGAGACGGCCAGCCGTAGCGCACGCGCTACAGCCTCGTCGAGCTTGGCGGTCGCGACCCAGGCTAGGGCGGTCTGCAGGTACGCCAGTTGGCGTGGTGTGTGCAGGTCGCCGATGGTGGTAATCCCGAAGCTGACAGGTCGGTTGTCGTTGGCGGGCGTCCGGATCGGTATTGCGCCGGCGTGGACCACGGCAGCGGTCGCCTCGGCGGCCGACCCTTGGGCAAGTTCACGATCTGCCGAGGTGGCGGCGCGGATGCGCCGGCGCGGTCTCCGTGCCGCATCACCTCCGGCCGCGGGCGTTTCCTCAACGGCTAGGAGGATCCGTGGGCTGGCGCCGCTCTTCAGCGCTTCGTGGCTACTTCGATGTCCACACGCAGGACAGGAGTACCGCGCGCCGCGGAAGGTTGCGTCTTCGAGCCGACGCGTAGTGCCGCAGCAGCGAATCTCGGTGGCGGTTTCCTCGCAGTCATGGAGCGCGAGGCAATCGGGGCAGAATGCGGTGACCGCGACGTCGCGGACCACGGAGCCGGCGTGGCCCACGCTGCGAGCGAGGACCAGGGAGCGGTACAGCGGTCCCTGATGGTGGCACTCCGGGCAGGTGACAGCGGCGACGGCGAAGTAGTGCAGCGGGGTCCAGCGATCATCCGCGGTGGCGGGCGTGGCCCACAGATGGCCGAGGGCTCCGGCGACGTGGTCCACAAGGTGTCTTCCCGCGGCGAGTACGTCTGCCGGATCCGGTGGCATGAGTTGATGCTGGTTGATGAGGACGGCGAGGGGGTCGACATCAAGGCCACGCGCTCGGGCGCCGAGACGCGCCGCTTCGACCACCGTCGTTCCACCACCCAAGAAGGGGTCGACGACCGTCATGTTGTCCAGATGGGGCTCCGGCGAGGCGTATGCCCGCCAGAGGCACTCCTGCGTAGTATCGGCAGGTAGCGTGGCGGCGAGCAGCAGGGCGCGCAGCAGCGCCGGCGGGCGTCGTGCCCACCACCGGTGGGCCTGGTAAGCCGGGTCTGGGCTGCGCCGGTCCGCTGCCACGAGACGGGATACGTCGCGGTACGGGAACTGACGTTCAAGCAGACTTACCATGAGGTCACGACGGTGCTCTCGCTGTCAGGGACAGGGTCGAGGGTGACAGTACCGACCCGTATGCACCGGTCAACGGACAGCCTGTGGGGTTTCAATAGTCCGTCATCGCTGCTGACCTGGGCGGGTACAGCGCGAAGCCGGTAGGCCGGTCATCATCGGCAGGTGCCCGTACGCCTGATCTACCTGGTGCTCTGCCGACTGATCCAGTGGCTGACGCTGCTCCCTCGAGCCGATGCGGCCAAGGACGTGGAAATCCTCGTCCTGCGTCACGAGAACGCCGTCCTGCGCCGGACCAACCCCAAGCCACGCCTGGACTGGACCGACCGGGCGATCCTCGCCGCCCTCGCCCGGCAGCTTCCCCCGGCGCTGAGGTGGCATCGACTGGTCACGCCCGCGACGCTGCTGCGGTGGCATCGCCGGCTGGTCGCCCGGCACTGGACCTTCCCCCACCTTGGCCGCCCACCGATCGACCCGACCATCGTCGACCTCGTGGCACGGATGAGCCGCGACAACCCCGGCTGGGGATACCAGCGCATACGCGGTGAACTGCTCGGCCTGGGCTACCGGGTCAGCGCCGCCACCATCCGCCGCATCCTCAAACGGCTCGGTGTCCCGCCGGCGCCGATCCGCCGCGATGACACCACCTGGCGCCAGTTCCTGCACACCCAGGCGGCGTCCATGCTGGCCTGCGACTTTTTCCACGTCGACTGCGCGGTGACCCTGACCCGCCTGTACGTGTTCTTCATCCTCGAGGTCCGCAGCCGCTACGTACACATCCTCGGCGTGAGCACCAACCCGGACGGGGCGTGGACCACCCAGCAGGCCAGAAACCTCCTCACGGACCTGGGTGACCGGGCCGGCCAGTTCACATTTCTGATCCGAGACCGGGCCGGGCAGTTCACCGCCGCGTTCGACGCGGTGCTGGCCGACGCCGGCATCACCGCGGTCAAGATCCCACCACGCTGTCCGCGTGCCAACGCGTACGCGGAGCGGTTCGTGCGCACCGTCCGCAGCGAGGTCACCGACCGGATGCTCATCTTCGGCGCCCGGCACCTGCGGCACGTGCTGACCGCGTACGCCGAGCACTACAACCGGTGGCGACCGCACCGAGCCCTGCACCTGACTCCACCGCGCTCAGCCCGGCCCGCCGTCAATGCCGACCACCGGCGCATTGCGCGCCGACCGGTCCTCGGCGGGCTGATCAACGAGTACAACCGCGCCGCATAAGACCAGCCCAGGGACCGCGACCGAGTTTTGAAACCCCACACGCTACTCGATGAGCTGGGCGGGTAGTGGACCTGCGCTGCCCAGGCGGTCCGCCAGAGTCCACCGCTGACCGTCGTTGGTCGCGCCGGTCGTCACTCAGATAGTCACTCAGCCGCGGCGTCCAATGGTTCCGTCGCCAAGATGCCGCACGGCGACCCAGATCAAGCGGACCAAGCCGTGGATGACTACGTTGGCCATCGCTGGCCCAAGCGCCAGTACCAGCCAGGTGCTTTTTGCGAGATCGTCGTCTGCGTTGAAAAAAGGCAGCCGACCAGGGCAGCCCAAGCGCGAGCAGCGGAAGGCCAGGCAGCATGAGGCCGACAGCGGCAGTCGGGCCGTCGGCGCTGGCATACATAGCAAGAAAAACGGCCACAAGGACGAGCACTATCGTGGCGTGGGCGAGCAGGACCCGCGATCCGAGTGACTTCACGACGGCACCTTAACCTCGCCCGATCGAAAGCGATTACCACGGAGACCCAAGCATCCCGGCAGCTCGCGATCGGCCTTGACGGCATAGAGGTCCGCCGCAAGCAGACACTCGGCCATCCCGTCTGCCATCGACCCGCCCTGCTGGGGAGCGGGCCGTCGCCCGGCCCGCCACGTCAAGCGGACCTCAACGGCTGGTTCGGACGCTGGCGGGTCGGGCGGTGGTCTGCTCGGCTTGCCCGGGTCGGTGGCAGGCGGGATGGCCTACCGCAACCACCCACGAACCCGGCGGCTGCCGGCGACCTTCGCCATCCCGGAGCCGGAGCGCCCCCGCCGGAGGCGCCCTAACGGCAACCCCGCACCCGGCCCGCCAGCTCGCCGACGCGGCCGGCCTGCCCTCCCCTACGCCGCGCGGGCACGTGGCCGCGCGGCCCGGCCAGCTGCCGGCCCACCACCCCACCGTCAACGTTCTGTCGTTCTACGGCGGCCCTCCGGGCTTCCCGCCTTCCGCGCCAGCCGCCGGGCATCAGGCGTGACGGCCGCAGAGCGACAGCGGCAGCGGCCGGCGCGCGCCCAGGCGGCGGCGCGTGCGGCCCGTTCAGGGCCGCCTTGATAGATGTGAAGAAAGTCCTCCCACATTGGCCGGCAGCCGGCCTACCCTGCCCGATCTGGCGGGTGGCGTTGACCGTCGGAGGCGATCGGGATCAGCCTGGCTGCTATGTCCTCGTAGTCACCGAGGCCACTGGCGGTTTGGAACAGGCCATGGGTCCGGTAGTAGGCGCGTAACGGCTCGACCTGCTCCTGGTAGTTCTCCTGGGAATGCGAGTGCAGAAGCAGGAGTTCCTGGCGTCGGTCGGCTTGCTGGGGGTCCAGTTCTATCTGACGTTCCACCCGGCTGTGAACGGCGAGGCGGAGTTGGTCCTCAGTCAGGACGAGTTCGATCACTGTGTCGGGGACATGGCCGCTCTGTGCCAGCAACTCAGCCTGACGGATCTTGCGAGGGAAGTTGCACAGCACCCAGCCACCGTCGACGTTGGCTAGGGCGTCAGCGATGGCTCTGACCATCAGCTCATCCGGGTCGAGTTGAAGGCGTCGTGCACGATGTCCAACGCGTCCACGGTCGACCGGCCGGCCGCCTTCAACCCGGCCACGGCCACCCGGAACATCGCCGGCCGGTGCTGCTCGTACAGCTGCGGCCAGTCCGGTACCGGCGGCGCCAGCGAGGATCGTAGGTCCACCTGGTCATTCTGCGCCGCGGAACGGCCGGTGCTCGGCGTGCGCACGCTCATGTCGGCCCGTCCGATGAATAGAGCTGACGCATGAACCGGCGGCGAAACGGCGACGCGCACAGGCACCGACCGGTCGCGTCGGCCGGCGGGCGCCGTACGTACCCCTGGGGAATGCCGGCCAGGTCAAGGTCAACACGTCGGTCGACACCGGCGAGCCCGAGCGAGATCTTGTAGATCTCTGTGGCGGCGAGCACGCCCGCCAGCGCGGATACGTACGGCGCCGCCAAGTACACCTGCCCGTCGCCGCTCGCGGCCGGGCTGCCGATACCGACCTCGGCATATGCTCGGGCGACGAGATCTTCAAGACGGTGGCCGACGAGGGCTATCGCCGTCTCGGGCAGTATTCGGCCAGCCGCTTGGGCGACCGCGACGTCTTCGGCGGTCAGCACGGCATCCGCTTGCATCAACCGCAGGACCCGGGCCACCTCCAAGCCGGTCTGCGCGGCGTACACGTCGGCCTGGGTGGTGGGCGGACCCAGCGGAACGTACTCGCAGTACGGGCACGCGAGTTCATCGCCGAGATGGTGGCGAGCGACGTGGAAGGACAACCCCGCGACACCGATTGACAGCGTGGTACGGGCCAGTACGTCCGTGACGTCCCGGCGACCGGCCAGTGTGTCGGGGCTGGCGACAAGCAGGCCGTCGAAGCCAGGTGCCGGTCGGGACGCGACCCACGAACCGACGGTGCCGCGGAACGGGTGCGCGTTGATCCCCGCGGCGCGGAGCGCCTGGGCGGCCCAGCCGACCTTCTCGCTCCCGGTGAGGTCGGTGAGCAATGCCGGGTAGCGGTACGGGTTGCGGTCGTCGAAGACCTCCGGGTCGACCAGGTCCACCTCGCCCACGAAGGGTTCGTTACCGCTAAGCAGCGCAGCGACGGTGCTGGTGCCTACCGAGCCCACGCCGGCGAGTGCCACCGCCGGCCGGTTGGCCGACAGCGGTGTCGCCGGCTCAACATTGTCACCCACCCGGTACGGGCACCGCCGATGCTGATCGTCCGGTCCCTTACCGGGGTCGCGGTCGGAGTAGGCCGTACCCAATGCAGTTGCTCCAGCAGCTGACCAGCGGACATGGGGGCGTCCGTGGTACCGACTGCGGCGTCTCCGTCAATATCAACGTGGGAGAATAGGCGGGCGGCCAGCGACACCAATAGTCGGACGCTTGCGTTCGTACTCGGCGGTGCCCCGGTCAGCCTCAGGATTACCCGGACGCCGTCGAGGGCGCGCAGCACGGCGTCACCGTGCTCGGCGAGTTGAGAGCCGGTCACCAACCGGAGACGAGGGTCGGTCACTTCCCCGTCTCCCAATCGGTGCCGGCCCGCAGCCATCTTGTGCGCTCTCCGTCGACCGGCTCCCATCCGCGTGCTGTCAGGCGCAGCACAGCGCACGCGTCGAGGCCACGTCGAAGTCCCAGGCCGAAGTACGGTGCGACGACGCTCAGCGCGCCGATGAAGGTCAACGCCGGATTGCAGTTATCGGTATCGGAGTGGAAAGCCTCGCCTGGGTGGCTGTGCACCCGCACCAAGTAGCGCTCACCGCGGCCCAGCCCGGCGGCCAGCTGGCGCTTGCCGGCGTCAGTGACCTCGACCCAGCACCCGCCCAGGCCGCGCTTCGCCCGCTGATCAGGCGCCACGAACCGGGTCGCGATCCAGTGGTCCTCCGCCTGGCGGATGCATGCGATCAATCCGGTACCTTCCAAACCGTCAGCGCCCCGGTCGGTCAGGAACGTCTCGACGTCGGCGGCGACATCCGGCGGGAGTACTACTCGGTACTCGTTCACGGGCGGCCCGCCTTACGAAGTGCATGATCGAGCAACTCGGCAAGGCGCAGCGTGGCGCGTACGGTGTCCCAACGGTCCTGATGGTGGCCTGGATAGGTGTGGTACTCGTAGCAGCCCCGGATGCACAGGAACGGTCGGACGAGTACCGGGTGCATCGCCTGGGCGAGTTGCCCAGGCCACCGGGCCGGCGGCGCCACCACGCCGTCCGGTTCCGTGACGTACAACTCGAACGGCTCGGCGTCGTAGTTGCTGCCGTCAAGAGTCAGAAAGACCGGACCACCGTCCGGCGCGGACAGCGGAACGCGGATCAATGCGTCGCGCCGTTCAATCCCGGTCACCCGAGTGCCAAGGCGGGCGCGTGCGACGCCGAGCTCGTCATCGAGGAGCTCGGCGCGCAGCGCCGGGTGCAGGGTCACCCATCCACCTGGGGATCCGCGACAACCAGCGCGCAGACCGCACCAGCAGTAACACCTGAGTCGCGGAGTGTCGCCGACGGGGTGAGCGGCACCGTGGTGCCGTCCTTCAGCAGCTCCAGCCGGTAGTTACCCGGAGCCAGCTCACCCTTGTTGACGAAGTGCCGCTCGGCCTGCGTGGCGAGCTTCTCTACCAGCTCATCCGGATGGACCCGGAACAGGGCCTCGAACCCCGCTGGGGTACGGACCTCCACGGTGTACGAGCGCGCACGCCGGCGCTCCCGCTCGTCGTGGCCGACCGTCTCGTCGACCTCGATCAGGTCGATCTCCGTCACGGTCGTGGAAGTGTGCTCTCCGGCGGTCATCGCCGCTCCCTTCGCGACCCACACTCAGGGTCTCGTCAGGTAGTCGAGGCTGACCGACCAGTTGTAATCGCGCGCTGGTCCTCGGCTCAGAAATTCACGAAAGCGAGGGGTTTTCGAGGGGTCGACCGCCAACCCATCCACTCATCTCAATGCTCTGTCTACGTTGCGGCAGGTCAGAGCCTGTCTTCTGTCGGGACGGCGGGATTTGAACCCACGACCCCTTGTTACCAACCGTAGCCATCCTGAGCTTGTCATTGCTTGCCGTAAGTGGGCAATGACCTGCACAGACATGGCCAGGCACTGGTCTCTTCTTGAGCCACCCCCGCTTTCATGGAGCTTCTTGATCATGGTCTGATGGCCGTGGGGAGGAAGTCGTCCGTGGCAGCACCGAAGAAGTACCCCGACGAGCTACGCCAGCGCGCTGTGCGCTTGTACCGCGAGTCGGATCCGAAGCCGGTGATCCGGCGCTTGGCCGAGCAGTTGGGCGTGCATCACGAGGCGTTGCGGAACTGGATCCGGCAGGCCGAGGCCGACGCGGGTGAGCGTCAGGACCGGCCTACCAGCGAGATGGTCGAGGAGAATCGGCGGCTGCGCAAGGAAGTCGCCGAGCTGCGACGGGCGAACGAGATCCTGAAAGCGGCGAGCGCGTATTTCGCGGCGGAGCTCGACCCGACCCGACGGCGGTCATGACGTTCATTTATGAACACCGTGACCAGTTCGCGGTCGCGCTCCTGCTACGGGTCCTGAGCGTCGGCGCCTCGACGTACTACGCGTGGGTCAAGCAGGCCGAACGGCCCTGCGACCGGGACGTGGTCGACCTGGGCCTGATCTCCAACGTTCACGAGATCTGGACCGCGTCCGGGCACACCTACGGCGCGGACCGGGTGCACCGGCAGCTACGCCGTGACGGCATTCGCGTGGGCCGCAAGCGGGTGGAGCGGCTGATGGCGCAACAGGCCTGGCAGGGTGCGTTCCTGCGCCGAGGCTGGCGCGGCGGGTCGACGCGGCAGGATCCTCGGGCGACGCCGGCGCCGGATCTGGTCAACCGGCAATTCACCGCCGCCGGGCCGAACCGGCTCTGGGTCGCCGACGCCACCCGCATCCCATGCGGTGAAGGAGTGTTCTGGTTGGCCGCGGTCCGGGACGCGTTCTCCCGCCGGATCGTCGGGTGGAAGACCTCCGATCGCTGCGACACCGACCTGATCCTCGCCGCCCTCGAATACGGGATCTGGTCACGCGATGTTCGCGACGGCCAGTTGATCCACCACAGCGACCGCGGGTCGAACGGCGGATTCAATCGGTCGTCGCAACACTGGGTTGTTGGAGCGATCGTAGGTGTTCGTCGAGGGCTTCGGCTGGGGTCTTCCAGTCGAGGGTTTTCCGGGGTCGGCTGTTGAGGGCGTGGGCGACGGCGTTGATCTCGTCGGCGCTCCATCTGGACAGGTCGGTGCCTTTCGGGAAGTACTGCCGCAGCAGCCCGTTGGTGTTCTCGTTGGTGCCGCGTTGCCAGGGGCTGTGGGGGTCGGCGAAGAACACCGGGACGCCGGTTTCGACCGTGAAGCGTGCGTGCGCAGACAACTCCTTGCCGCGGTCCCACGTCAGCGATCTGCGGAGCTGCTCGGGCAGTTGGGTGATTGTCGCGGCGAGGGCTTTGCTCATCGTGATCGCCCCATAGCCGGCGAGAGCCGGCCCGTTCTTCGTCCGCGGGATCACACCCCAGCCGTCCTCACGAGGCAGGTGGATCAGCATCGTGAACCTCGTCGTCCGCTCGACCAGTGTCCCGATCGCGGAACGCTGCAAACCGATGATCAGATCCCCTTCCCAGTGCCCGGGCACGGCACGGTCCGCGACTTCAGCGGGACGTTCACTGATCAGCGTGTCGCTGGTGACGTGCGCCCACGCGCGTTGCTTCGCGCGTGCCCGGGGAACGCGAAGCGCCCGCCCGGTCCGCAAGCAGGTGACGAGTTCGCGCTTGAGGGCGCCGCGGCTCTGGACGTAGAGCGCCTGGTAGATCGCCTCGTGGCTGATGCGCATCGACTCATCCTCCGGGAACTCGGCCCTGAGCCTGCGGGAGATCTGCTCCGGGCTCCATCCGATAGTCCATGCCCGATCACCACGGTGAGGCTTGTTGCGGCCCTTCCACTGCGGGCCCTGCGGCCCAGCGACCAGTCGGCCGCCCGCTGTCCGGATCGCACCCGCAAGCCGTTGCTGGACGTACTCTCGAAGCCGCTCATTGGCCAGCAGCTTCGCGGTCTTCGGCCGGCGGGCTCGACGCTCAGCATGCCACTGCGCAGTCGAAGCCTTGTAATCCAGGCGGTACGTCCTGGTCGAGGCGTTGCGCCGCAACTCCCGCGAGATCGTCGACGGGTCCCGGCCGAGCTGGCGTGCGATCTCGCGGACGCCCATGCCTTGCGCCCGCGACAGAGCGATGTCTTCGCGCTCGCTGAACGACAGATAGCGGCCCGACACCCTCGGCGGCAACGCAGGATTCACGCCGCCAGCGTGCCGGAACCACCGGAACCCGACCGGCGAGGACACGCCCGCCGCCGCGGCCGCGTCCTCGGTCATCACACCGCGACTGATCGCAGCCCAGAACCTGACCCGGTCCTCACGCCACGCCACCGTCGGCCGTCCCGGCGAAGGAATCTGACCCCGATACTCCCGAACCCGCTTCTGCCCCAGCCCATACGCCATCGCTTCACCTCTCCGACAAGGTGTTGCGACGACCAGTTGAATCCGCCAACTACACGTCCTTCCGCTTCGCCGAACGCTTGCAGGACAACGGGATCCTGCCCTCGATGGGCTCCGCCGGCGACTCGTTCGACAACGCGCTGATGGAGAACTTCTGGTCGACGCTGAAGATCGAATTGGTCTACCGCACGAGCTGGCGCACCCGTGACGAGGCCGAGAACGCGATCTTCGCCTACATCGACGGCTGGTACAACACCCGCCGCATCCAGAAGGAACTGGGCTACCTCAGCCCCGACGAGTACGAAACCGCCTGGCACACCCCCCAGCACGGCCCGACCGAGCCAGCTATCGCCACCCCTGCGCCAGCCGGCAGCAGGTAACCACCGCTCCATCAAAGCGGGGGGAACTCATCTTGTCACTGTTCGTCAGCGCCGGGCCAGGGCTTTCGGGGGGTAAACCGGGGGGCTCCCACGGAACGCCAGGTCTCACCGCGCCCACTCCCCTGCCACCGGGACCTACGTCACCAAGAGGAGGATCTGCGTCTGCCCGTCGCAACCCCGCTCGCCGCAGGCATGGGGGTTCGTGTCGGCTGATCGACACAGACCGATTCCCAACACGCACTACGCCTTCTCGGCGCCATCCAGCTCGGCTGACAGGCCAATTACCGGGGCTGGGCGGGCCACGGACCGAGCATCCGGGGCCCGCCCTGGTGGCGCAAGCTCTTCAGAAACGGTCCCGGGTTCCAAGGAGGGCGTTGTGTGCGGTGCGGCGCCACGGCGCGAGTTCGGTGTCGATCTCGGCCCAACGGACGTCGTCGATGGAGAGGGCTCCGTCGACGCCAGGCAGGGCCTCGATCAGCCGCATTCGCTGGTCTTCGCTCGGGTGGGTGCTCCACAGGTCGGTGGTTCGCCGGCTGAGCTGACGGGCCAGCGGTAGGTGGGCGGCCAGGCGTTGCCGGGTTTCGGCGGCGCACCCACAAGATCGCGGAGATTGCCACGTCGCCGAGCATTGGGACGCAGCGTTCGCGAGGCCGAGCAGGTCGCGACGGAACGTCGCGACCTGACCGGGCGTTATCGTGATCACATGACGAGCGCTACGGGCAGATCTGGCATGGAGTCCGGCTTCGGTGACGTCCAGCCACGACAGCTGATCGTCACCATTTTCGGCTTGTATGCGCGGGCCGAGCACAACTGGCTCTCAGTCGCCTCGCTGGTGCGGTTGATGTCCGACATCGGCATCGACGGCCCGGCTGTGCGTTCGTCGGTCTCCCGACTCAAGCGCCGCGACACTCTGCGAAGCATGAGGCTCGATGGCGCGGTCGGGTATGCACTATCGCCGTCAATGCTTGAAGTGCTACAGGAGGGCGATGCGCGTATCTTTGCACGGCGCAGGGCGACTCTCGATGACGGCTGGGTGCTAGTGGTGTTTTCGGTCCCCGAGACCGAGCGCGACAAGCGGCACGAGTTGCGAACGTGGCTGACCCGGCTGGGCTTTGGTACCGCTGAGCCCGGTGTCTGGATTGCGCCGGGCAACCTAGCGCATGAGGTCAAGGAAGTCCTCGTTCGGCGCGGGCTGGATACGTACGTGGATATCTTTCGGGGCAACCATGTTGCCTTCGACGATCTGAAGTCGAAGGTCAAACTGTGGTGGGATCTCGGCGATCTGTCAGCGCAGTATGCGCGGTTTATCGACCACTACCGTCCGCTGGCGCAGCGCTTGGCAAAGAAATCGGTCAGTGATAGCCAGGCATTCCACGAGTATATTCCGCTGTTGACTGCCTGGCGGCGGTTGCCGTATCTTGATCCAGGCCTGCCGTTGGAACTGCTACCCGCCCGCTGGAATGGCGTCACCGCAGGTGAGATCTTCAACGAGCTGCATTCAAGACTCGACGAATCTGCGCGACGACACGCAGTCGGAGTGATCCATGGCTGAAGCGGTCGACCCACTCTCGGCCAATCAGTTGGAGTTCGTCAGTTCAGCGAGGCCTGGATCTCGACGAACGCGTGGGCGCCCAGAGCCGGGCTATTCCGATGCCTGCCGTCGTCGAGTAGTGCCGACGCCCGCGATAGTTGTGCTGGACTCGCCAGCGGACCTTCGGCAGCCGGACCAAGGTCGTCAGCGATGCCCGCCGCGGCCGGCGCGACAACGCGCGACGGCTTTCACGGCGATTGGAACGACACCCTGCACCCACATAGCGGACGCCCACCCTTACCGACGTTCCCCGACCGGGTCCTTGCCACGATCCTGTACCTGCGGCTGCACCTACCCGAGGACACTCTGGCCGTGTTGGTGCACATCAGCCGTGCCACCATCAGCCACGCCCGCGCAAAACCGCCCGCTCCTCGACGAACACGCCACCACAATCGAATCCGCTCCCGAACCATCCCTTTGCTGCGTCGAGATCGAAAACGATGGCTGACGACGACGGCGACGATGCAGGACACTGCGATCAGCGCAGGAGATCGCGGTGCTTATCCAAAGCGGCAATCACCGCATCGATGTCCGAGGCGTTGTTGTAGCAGTGCGGCGAGATGCGGACGTTGCCATCGCGAGAGCTGACGATGACGCTTTCCTTCTCCAGTGCCTCGACGTAGGCGTGCTCATCGGTCGTCTGCACGGCAAGCATCGGACCGTGCAGCCGCTCGGGTGTGGCGATCTTGCCGCCGATAGCTGTGACACCCTCGCGCAGCTGAGTCAGCAGTCCCTCGACGTGCGCCTGCGTGCGCTCGACACCGATCTCAAGCATCACCTCGATGCCAGCGGCAGCCGCGTACAAGCTCGGCACCGCGGGCGTGCCGGATTCAAACCTCCGCGCGTCCAGCGCCGGATCGTAGGAGTGGATGTTCATGGCAAAGATGTCCCGAGCGCCGAACCAGCCCACTGTGGTCGGACACAGGTGGTCGGTCTTGCCTGCCCGCGCATAGAAGAAGCCAACACCGGGCGATCCGAGCAGATACTTCAGGCATCCGCCGACGATGAAGTCTGCGTCCAACTCAGCAACATCCATCGGGATGGCGCCGATCGCCTGATAGACGTCAACGAGTACCAAGGCACCTTTCGCGTGCGCGCGTTCGATGATCGGAGCGAGGTCGTTCCGAGCACCGTTGCGGTAGCAAATCTGGGTGACCGAGACGATCGCGGTCTGTTCGTCAACCTCTTGGGCTAACTTCTCCAGCGAGATCGTGTTGTCGGCCTCAGCGGGAACGTGCACGACGTTCGCGCCCCGACTCTCCTGCGCGTGCCAGATCTGACCGATCGTCGGGAACTCAAGGTCGGTGGTGACGACCTTGTTCCGGCCGGCGGTGAAGTCGATCGCGCTGGCCAGCGCGCTGACACCGGCTGATGCCGACGTCGTCACCGCGACCTCGGCAGGCGTCGCGTTCAGCAGCGTGGCGATTGCAACGCGCACCCGCTCCAGTCGATCGACCCAGTGGCCCCACAGCGATCCCTCCCGCTCGAGTCCGTCGAGATACTCGGTGTAGGCGTGTCGCACCGAGTCCGACAGCGCGCCCTGGGAGCAGGAGTTCAGATAGACAACATTGTCGAAAACCCGAAAGCGGTGCCGAATCGAATCGACAGGAAACGTGGAAGCTGAAGCGGTCAAGAGAAGCACTCCTCAAGTCAGCGCAGACCGCATACGCGCGTCGGTAGAGCGCATGCGAAGCGGAAGATCAGGTTTGGTGGGCGCTTACGATGATCTCACCGGACTTCCTCTATGTACAGCTGATGGCGGCCGTCATCGACTCGCGAGAGCGAGGCGATCTCTCATCGACGTAGTTCGGTGCGCGCCGCCCGTCCGGGTAGTAGGCAGCGGCTGCCGAGCCTGCCGGGCGGAAGACACCCAAAATCCACAAGTCGCTCGTGCCGGTGTTCTCCACGGCATGCAACAGTCGCGGAGGCACGTGGAACGTCGAGCCCGGCCCGAGCTCCTGAGTCGTATCGCCGACGTGCAGGGCACCAGCTCCCCGGATGATCACGCAGATTTCGTCGTACAGGTGGTAATGCTTCGGGGCGCCCGTCTGCGGAATGAAGCCCATAAATTGCGTTGCTCCGCTGCTGCCCGTCGACGGGTCATGAAGCACCTCGAACTCGCGATCGGACGTCGCGGCCTGCCGCACTTGCGCCCCGAGCACCTTGGTCAGGTGCCACGGCCCCGCTTCCTTCTGCAACGCGACCGCAGACGGCCCAGGCGGGGCCGGCACCGAGGCGCAGGAGGCTAGGAGATCATCAGCTCCTTCAACCTCGACGACCCAGCTCTCCCCTGCTGGCACGAAGGCTGCCGTTCCGGCCCCCAGGATCGCGGCCTGTTCGCCAGCATACAAATGCCCCCTGCCCGAGAGCACGTAGATGAGCTGGTCATTCCTACTGTCCACCCGCGCGCGGCACCTCCCGCGGGTCCATCGCATCATCCGCTGAGTCATCGCCTCGGCGTAGCCGGCGCCATCGACGAGGCACGCCTCCGAGACCGAGTCGCCTGGGCTTCGATACGCAGTCACATCATGTTCAGTGCGAACTAGTCCTTCTCGCATTGCAACCTTCTGTCGTCGCGTCACGCCAATCTCGACCTACCTCCAGCGTTACGTCGAGCCCACCTCGTTCGACCGCCTGGACGGTGGCTGACCGAGATGGGCTCGACGTCAATGCAGGATGATGATCAGCTCACCAACGCCGCCGAGCTCTCCTCCTCACCGGTGGCGTCAGCGCTCGGATCCCCCTTCCGCCGCGAGTTGGTGATCACGAATGCGATCAGGAGGAACGCGAAGAACGGAATACCGAACTTCCAGGCCGGATCGAGTCCGTCGATGTAGAACGTCGAAACCAGCACGCCGACAAGGAAGACCGCCGTGACCGCCGTGGTCACCGGCGCACCCCACAGTTGCACAGGCGAAGGCGGCAGACCGTCACGCTTGCGCCTGGCACGGAATGCGATGTGCGTAGCCAGGATGAGCAGCCACACGACGATCGCGGCGAACACCGAGATGCCGAACAGAATTAGGTAGGCCTGCGAGTTCGAGCTCCAGGACAGGATCACCGCAATGAGCAGTCCGACGGCTGAAACCACCAACGCGTTACGCGGCACGCCAGCCGCAGTGACCCGTCCGGTCCAGCGCGGAGCATACCGGTGCAGCGCGAGTGAGTGCATCATCCTCGTGGTCAGGTACAGGTTGGTGTTGGCGCTGGACAACGCCGCGGTCAAGACCACGAAGTTCATCAGTCCCGCGGCTGCAGGAATGCCGGCCGCGGAGAACACCTTGACGAACGGGCTGGCATCAAGCGCCCCACCCTGAGCGGTGACCGTCCACGGAACGACCGCGACGACAACGAGAATCGCCAGAATGTAGAACAGCCCGAGCCGCAGGATCATCGAGCGAGCCGCGCGGGGCACGTCCCGTTCTGGGTTCTCCGACTCTGCCGCCGTCACCGAGACGACCTCGGTTCCGATGTAGCTGAACAGCACGAAGACCATCGCGGTTGCCACGCCGGAAAGACCGTTGGGCATGAAGCCACCGTGGTTGGTCAGGTTGCTGAAGTTGGTAGACGGGTGATGCGGCAACCCGAAGAAGATGATGATCACGCCGAGCACGATGAAGACACTGATCGCGGTGACCTTGATCATCGCGAACCAGTACTCGAGCTCTCCGAAGATCTTGACCGCCGCACTGTTGATGGCTAGGACGACGACAGCGAACACGCCGACCATCAACGCAAGCGGCAGCTTTGGCCACCAATAATGGACGTAGATGCCCGCGGCGATGACCTCGCCGCCGATCGCAATCACCTGCATTGACCAGTAGGTCCAGCGTAGGACGAACCCCGCCCAGCGGCCCAAATACTTGTGCGCGATCGCCCCGAAGGCACCTGCGGTCGGGTGCACGACTGTCATCTCAGCGAGCGCGTAGGCAATCACCAGCGCGACTAGGCCACATGCGACATATGCGAGGATGACCGCCGGTCCTGCCTTACTGATGGCCAGCGTGGAGCCCAGAAACAGGCCGGTGCCGATCGCTCCGCCGATTCCGATCATGGTCAGCTGGCGCCTGGTAAGCCTGCGATGCAGGCCGGTGTCCCTGGCGAGATCCGGTGTCGAAGTCACGATGCGTTCCCCCTTAGCCGGTGCGGAACGAGCGCCGAGGCGGTCGCCTCGGCGGTGTGGGAGCAATGCGATAGCTGACTGACGATGCTCATGCCTTCTCCAGCTCTGCGGTAAGAACAATCTCGGCGTCAAACAGTCGCGAAACCAGGCAGCCGGCCTCCGCGACAGTGGCGAGTTGGACGAACCGAGCTGCGTCAACACCGGGGACGCGGCCGGTCACATGCAGGTCGACGCGAGGGATCCGGAATCCATCGGACTGCTGCACGAGGTGAATCGCTGCCTTGACCTGCAGCGATTCGGCGGCGGTGCCGTTGTTCTCGCACTCGTTGGCAAGCGACATCGCGAAGCAGCCCGCGTGCGCCGCACCGAGGAGCTCTTCAGGATTCGTCGCCGGCTCATCGCCGACCCGAGTCTTGAGCGAGAATGCGAATTCGGTAGCGCCCAGCTCCAAGGTGCCGGCTCCGCTCGAGGCGGGACCGGCCCATCGAGCGGACGACGTACGACGTAGGGACAGCAACCGGTTACCTCCACCTGAGCGTTTCATGGGTCGGTTTTGTGCGGTTGGACAAGCTGTGGTAGGCGCAGCGTAGGAGCGATATTGCCTGCTGTCAACGGTCGTCTGCAACTCGCTATATCTTCGTTTCAAGCCGCCTATCCCTTGTCTGCCAGCGCCAGAACACGAAGTTCGCCGAGGCGGACGAGACCCTGCGCCTCGATCCGTGGATCGGCTAACGACGGCTACCGGGGTCGGCGTTGGTGCAGGCTCGGATCCGCTAGCCGTCTGGCAGGTGAGCACTGTTGCCCTCAGGCCCGTTCGATTCCCGTGTGAAGATCGCGCGCCTGCCGGTGGCCAGGAGATTCGCCCGCTGATGGATGTCGTGCCGTTCCGTGTCGGCTAGATCCTTGGTCGCCAGATTCTCGACGTTCGCATCAAGTTTTTGAGCGGGCGTAACGTCGTGTTGCCCGCTCCACATTTCGCAGACATGGGTTCTGACCAGCCACTTTGGGTGGCACGGCCGGTCGCCACGGCGGCCGGACATCGGCGCAGCGGGTGGTGGCGGCCGGCCAAGATCGGGCCGCGGGTCCCTGCGTGAGCTTGGCCCGAGGTAGGACGAAGGCTGTTCGTCCAGCTCAACTGGACTGCTCGGCGGTCCGAGGCGGAGCCTCTCTGGTGCTGTGACCACATAGGTTCGCCGAGTTGGTGGCGTGCTGGGTGACGTTCGGCCGGTTCCAGCGGCGGAGACCCGCACCATAGGATCTTGAGCCCAGGGTGGAGTGTCGGAAGGTGAGGATGGAAGGTCCGCAAATGCGCCTCGGCAAGGATGTTGCGTGGCTGGACATGGCTCGGACCGGTGAAGACACCTGGCGGGTCACCGCGGACTCGTGCTCTCGGCTGACGGCCGACTGCACCGCTTACCTCACCGATGCTGAGGTGGTGGACTTCGCGGAGGAGATGCTCTCGCGCTTGGGCGCGGCGTCGGGTGCGAGCTTCTCGGCGGCAGTGACCCCCGGCCGCAACAATCCCCTGGTGTTGAAGGCAGAGCCCGTCGAGGACGGTTTCGCCTTCTTCGTTCGCTTGACTCCCAATGGTGACGACGGCGCCTGTCACCTGCAGATGGAATTCGATCCGATCCCGATCGAGGACCTGCGTGAGGCGTTCCACGTGCAGCTCGGCCAGCCGCCGGCGTAGCCAGCGCGTACGCGCCACGGTGTCGGCCCAGGTGGCCATCCTGACCGCCCTGGACACCGAGATCGCCGCCTTGGAAGGCCACGAGCTTGCCGGCCGGGACGATGCGGCGTCTCTCCGCCTTGCCGGTGATCCAGTGGATCGGCGCGTCGAAGTGGGTCCGGGTGTGCTCGCCGGTGCGGAAGTTGTTCCAGTACCAGGCCGGCCGGCGGTCGTCGTACGCGCTGATCTCGTCGAACTCGAACCTCGCGGTCTGGCCGAAGTGGTCGGGCAGTTGAATTGTCGGTGTATCGGAGCTCAGCGGCACGGTGAGGTCGACGATCTCGATGGAACCGGAGCGTCGGCGGCGACGAGGGCCGACAGGATCGGCATCGGAAACCTCCTGGGCAGTTGTCGACGATCAATGACGTCTGGTTATGGGGCCCATCTCTAACCGTCGAAAGAGATGGACAGGCATTGGATTTGTTGGGAGGACCTTGCTCGGAACCGGCGCCAAGGCCCGGAACTGTTGTTGAGGCACCCGAGAACGCGACCGTTCACTGGCCATCGTCTGTCTGCGGGCGCCGCGCCGGACCCCCGGTCGGTCAGGACCTGAGCCGCCGGTATTCGCGGATGGCCTCACATACCGCGTCTACGTCCGACTCACAGTTGTATCCGTGGAACGACAGCCGTAGCACGGCACCGCGTGGGCTGGTCGAGATGCGCCGCTGGGCAAGGAAGGCTGCCAAGTCGTCGGGATTCTCGTCGACGAGCGCAACCATCGGTCCGCGAAGCGACGGGTCGGCAGGTGACCACAGCCGCTCGCCGTCGCTCACCAGGCGCGCCTGCGTGGTGTCCACCAGGGACCTGACCTTCTCGTCGACCGCATTGGATGACGTCGAGGACAGGACGGTGAGCCCGGCGGCCGCCGCGTAGGCCGACGGAATCGAGGGCGTACCGGTCTGGAATCTGCGCGCGTCCAGAGCGAAGTCCAAGTCACGAGGATCGAACCGGAAGGGGTCGGCCTGGCCGAACCACCCGGTGAGCTGAGGCATGCACTCATGGGCGACAGTGTCGCGGACATAGAGGAACGCGATCCCCGGGAGACCAAGCAGGTACTTCAGCGACCCGGTGACAAGGTAGTCACAGTCGATCGCCTTGACGTCGACAGGAAGGACACCGCACGCCTGGTATCCATCGACGAACACCTTCGCACCGGCTCTGCGTGCGGCCGAGACAGCCTCGTCGACGGGCATCCGTGCTCCATTGCGGTACGAGACGAGGGGGATGGAGACAAGCCCTGTCTGCTCATCGATCGCATCGACATAGTCCTCGGCGGCGACGATCCCTTCCCTATGCGGCACATGAGCGATCTCGGCACCCCGCGGCTGCTGGGCGAGCCAGACCTGGGCGATGGAGGGAAACTCCATGTCCGTGGTGACGATCTTCGGCCGGCGTTCCCAGGAACGGCTCGAGGCGACGTGGTAGGCCCCTTCAGAAGCGCAGGACACGACCGCGATCTCGCAGGGTGCGGCATTGATGAATCTGGCGAAGAGATGCCGTGCCCGTTCTACCTCCCTCGTCCAAAGGTCCCACGGAGCTCCATGCTGCCGCATCGTGTGCTGCATCTCGAAGAGTGCAGCGGTCACCTGCATGGACAGCGCACCCTGGCTGCAGCTAGCCAAGTGCACCAGCTCGGACAGAGCCGGGAAGAGTTGACGGAACTCACCGAGTGTGTCGGGTTCAGTGGCCAGGGGGGCGCTCATCGGGAACATCCTCACAGTGGAAGAGACGTCAGGTGTCAACGGGCAGACCGCTGAGCAGTCAGGGCATCGGGGGGTAGGAGCACGAAGGAAACCAACGCCTGCCACGAGCGGCCAGACGCCTGGTGCCGGTCACACACGAGCGCCCGTCATGGCCAGGTCTCCGACAACCTTGACCCGCACACGAGTCATCGCCTTTTCCAGGTATGGCAGCGGAATCTCCTCGACCTCCACCACGCGCAGGGAGTCGCCGTCCGCGCCGTTTGCCCGTGCGCGATCGAAGGCGAGCCGTTGAGCGGTCCCGAGGATCTCCTCTCGCCCGGCGTCCAGCTTCATGATCTGATCCACTTCACCGCTCACCTGAGCGATGGCCGCCCCGACGGCATTGGCGACCTCGAAGTGCTCCGGGCGGATCACGTCGGAGATACCCTTCAGCTCACCCGGTACGAGGACGCTCCCACCACCGACGACGATGACCGGCTCATCACCACGAGCGAGCTTCATACGGTCGAGCGTCTCTTCCATCATCGCCCGCATGGTGCTCAGCCCGCGCGCGACCAGCCCGGGGTCCAGATCGGCAACCCGCGAGGAGTCACCCAGTGACGTCAGGCCGCCAGCCACCGCCAGATCCGTCGCGGTGAGTGTCCCCCCGCCGAAAACGACCGCCTGCTCACTGATCGCGTGACCGACACTGGTGGGACCGATGGCGGGTTGATCGCCCACCACCACGGTGCCACCCCCCAACGCGATGGAGATCAGATCGGGCATGCGGAAGCTCGTACGTAGGCCAGCGAACATCGCGTTGACTGAGGAGGCACGGGGGAAACCCTGGGCCAGGGCACCGACATCAGCGGTCGACCCGCCCACGTCCATGACCAGGGCGTCCTGGTAGCCGGAGAGAAAGGCGGCACCTCTAATGCTGTTGGTCGGACCAGACGCGAACGTCAGGACCGGGAACTTCTCGGCAGTTTCGGCAAGCATCAGGGTGCCGTCGTTTTGGGTGAGGTAGAGCGGTGCCTTGATGTCTCTGTCGACCAGACTGCGGCGGAACGCCGCCACAGTGCGTCGGGCGAGCGGGCGCAGGGACGCGTTGATAGCCGCCGCGTTCTCACGCTCAAGGAGCCCCAGCCGCCCTACCTCGTGCGAGAGCGTGATGCTCAGGCCTGGGGCCGCGTCCTGGATGATCCGCGCCGCGCGACGCTCCATCTCGGGCGAGATCGGGGAGAAGACGGCACTGAGCGCGATCGACTCGACCCCCGTGTCGACGAGCTTCCGCACCGCGCTTCGCAACTCGTCGGGGTCCAGAGCCGACAGCTCCCGCCCGTCGAACTCGTTTCCGCCGTGCACGAGCACCGACGAACCGCCGACCGCTGCCCTCAAATCGCCAGGCCAGTCCTCGAGCGGCTCGACGGCTTGCGTTGCGGGCAACCCCAGCCTGATCACCGCTGTCGGCGCGAGACCCTGTTGGGTGATCACGGCGTTGGTGAAGTGCGTGGTTCCGATCATGACCGCCAGCAGAACGTCTGGGGTGGCGTTCGCGTCGTCCAGCAACGTCCCGATGGCGTCGGTGATGCCGGACATCACGTCGCTGGTGGTCCGGGTCTTGACCTTGCAGACCAGTTCTGCGCCGTCCATCAAGACGGCGTCCGTGTTGGTGCCTCCGACGTCGATTCCGATTCTCATGCCAAGTCCTCCAACGGCTGGAAGGCCAATTCGTATCCGAACGCCCTCGGACCAACCACCTCGAGCGCCTCTGGGGTGCGAAGCTTCGGCGAGCAAGGGATGCCGAGCACGCTCACCCGATAGCCGTACCGCAGCATCTCGGTGGTGACGGGTTCTCCGTCGTCGCTGTTGACGATGCAGATCAGGTCGGGCACGGTTGCGACGACTATGCCGTCCCGCCACGCGATGAGGTTCTCGTTCTGGAACGAGATCGTCATCTCGGACCCGGCGTAGGCTTGCGCGCCTTCCATCTGCACTCGGCCTCTCACCCAGCCGTCCGCAGTTCGACGATCGACATCTACGATCTTGCCTTCGAAGAGAACTGTCCCGTCGGTCGCGGAGAGGATCTCGGAGATGATGGAGTCGGAGTGCCGCTGGCGCGCCCCGCGCACCTTCTCGCCGATTTCCCGGGCCCAGCTGAGCGTGCCTGCGATGGCCGTCCTGCGGGCATCAGCGCCGGACATGTAGGCGACCGCGCAAGCGGCGTGGCCGCCCATCTCCACGGCAGCACTTCTGGTCAGCCGCTCCAGCCAGTGCACGTTGACCCCACTGGGATAGACGATTTGGTTCCCCTTGTCGTCACAGACCGCGCACGGGAAGCACGACAGGCTATAGATGAAGTATGTGATCATCGGAAGCGTGGGGAAAGCCCGCCCCATACCGTCGGCGTCGATGATCGGGATTCCCATCCGCGCCGCCGCGATCATGGGCTCGATGGAGTTGCCCCCACCGATCTCGGCAGGTATCAGCGCGTCGATTCGGTGACCGACGTGTGATTCGAGAGCGCGCACCGCTCCCACGGACTCGGTGCCTCGGGGTAGTTTCTCGATGGTTACGGTCGGCGCTCCCATGCCCCCGACGGTGCAGATGCGCCACTCGTCAGGAACGTCGTTCAGCGCGACAACCTCGACGTCTAGCCCTTCACGCAGGAGCCTGTTGGCCATGAGCTTTCCGACGTGAGGGTTACCGCCGCCGCCGGTCCCGAGAATGCCCGCCCCGATCGCGATCGACTCGAGATCCTGCTCTTTGATCTTCCACGTCTTCATGCTGCATCCGTTCGCCATCTGGGCATTGCGTACGCCCGTGGACTGTGACTGACTCCTGCACACACCTGGGCGGTGATGGCCCCAATCGCCGCCAAGGTTGGATCGATGACGGGCACCCCGCGGCTGCTGACCACCGCGCTGACTGCTGTGGTGGTCGCACACATGCCGGTGCATCCCAGGATCACGACGTGAGCCCGGTCCTCCGAGACGGCTCGCTCCGCCTGCTCGATCAGGCCGGCCGTCAGACGCTCGGTGTCCCCAAGTTCGGCTACCGGCATCTCGACGCTGCGCACCGACGCCAACCGCTCGGATCCCACGTAGCGCCGTGCCTGTTCGGCAGCGATGGGTGCACCACTTCCGGATGGCAGGATCACGGAGAACCGACCGCCCAGCGTCGTCGCCAGCGTCATTGCCGACTGCGCGGGCCCGACGACCGGCACGTGCGTCAGCTCACGCGCCGCGGCGAGCCCCGGCTCCATGAAGCAGTTCACGACGATGCCGTCGAAGCCCTCGGCCCTCGACTCCGTCACGAGGTCGAGCACTCCCGGCACCGCACGGGCCTTGTCGGCACGACATTCGATCGACGTGGGCCCACGCGACAACCAACGGCTCTCGACCTCGATGAATGGTGGGAGAGGGGGCATCGGATCCTCGTCCAGCACCCCCCTCTTCACGGGGTGGATAACCAAGATCTTCATCCGACTTCCACTCCATTGGGGTGCCATGACTCGGCCGCCCAGCACGCGGCGTCGTGGCCACCGATCTGGCGCAGCTCGGGTTGCTCTCCGCATGCGGGCCGGGCATGGGGGCACCGCGGGGCGAAGCCGCAGCCGGCGGGCAGGGCGGTCCCCGCGGCCACCTCTCCCGGTCTGCTGGTCGACAGCTCCGCCCGGGCCGACGGATCAGGTCGTGGAACCGACCGCAAGAGCAGTTTCGTGTACGGGTGCAGCGGTGATGTGAAGACTTCCTCCGCGGGACCCTTCTCGACGATCCGCCCCAGGTACATGACGGCCACGTCGTCGCTCATGAACCGGACGACGCCGAGATCGTGCGAGATGAAGACGTAGGTGAGGCCCAGCTCGTCCTGTACGTCCTTGAGCAGATTCAGCACCTGGGCCTGAACGGAGACGTCGAGCGCGGAGGTGGGTTCGTCGAGAACGATCACGTCGGGTTCGGTGGCAAGAGCGCGTGCGATGACCACACGCTGACGCTGGCCGCCCGACAGCTCGTGGGGGTAGCGCTGGAGATGATCGATGTCCAGGCCACAACGCTCGAGCAAGATCGTGACGCGTTCGTTCAGCGAGGACCGCTCGACAATCCGATTGGCCCGCAAAGGCTCGGCCACGATCGCCTCAACCGTCATCCGAGGATCGAGCGAGGTCTGCGTGTCCTGGAAGACCATCTGGATCTTCGGACGAACCTGCTTTCGCTCCTGACGGGTGAAGCGCGCGAAATCCCGACCGTCGAGGCGCACCTCTCCGGTGGTGGGCTGGAGTAGGCGCACCGCGATTCGCCCCAGGGTCGTCTTCCCGCACCCGGACTCACCGACCAGCCCCAACGTCTTGCCGTGTGGCACCGTGAGGCTGACCCCGTCCACCGCCGAGAACTCATCGACAACGCGCCCAAGCAGGTCCCGGCGCACCGGGTAGCGCTTAGAAATGTTCGACAGGGTGAGAGAGCTCATCTCCGGCTCCTGGGGTCGAGCAGGTCACGCAGCCCGTCGCCGGCCAGGTTGAAGGCGAGGACCGTCAGCACGATCGCCAGCCCTGGGAATGCCGCGACCCACCAGCCATTCATGAACACCGCGCGCCCATCGTTGATCATCGTTCCCCATTCTGGTGTAGGAATGGATACGCCGACGCCCAGAAATCCCAGGCTCGCCGCTAGCAGAACCACGAACCCCAGGTCCTGCGATGCCTGGACGATGATCGGGGCGATGCTGTTGGGGAGGATGTGACGACGTGTCACGCGCAACCACGAGCTTCCGCCCACGCGGGCGGCCGAGATGTAGGTCTGGTGCCTCACCGACAGCACAGCGGAGCGCACCAGTCGGGCGTACCAGGGCCAGCCTGCAATCGCGACGGCGATGACGACATTCTGCAGGCCACCCCCGAGCGTCGCGGCCACCGCGAGGGCGAGAACCAATGTTGGGAAGGCGAGAAACATGTCGGCGATGCGCATGATGACGGCGTCGACTCGACCGCCAACCGTGCCGGCCAGCACTCCGATGGGAACGCCGACGGCGACGATGACCGCCACCGCCAAGATGCCGATGCGCAAGGAGATGCGGGCGCCGTAGACCACCCTCGCCAGCACGTCACGTCCAGCGTCGTCGGTACCGAACGGGTGCGACGTGCTGGGAGCTTCCAACCGGTGGAGCAGGTCTGGCTTCACGGGGTCGTACGGGGTGAGAAGCGGCGCGACGAGCGCCACGAACACGAGCAGCAGAACCAGACCGATGCCGAACAGCGTCAGCGGGTTCTCACGCAGCAGGTGCCAGCTTTCGCGACGCCGACGTCGACGTCGTTCGCGCACGAGCGCTCTGCGCTGCGACGATTCCGTGGACATCTCAATACTCCCTGAGAACGGGGTTGAGCAACAGGTAGAGCATGTCCACGACGAAGTTCGCCGCCAGGTAGACGACCGCCAGGACGACAGTGACTCCCATGATCGCGGGATAGTCCAGGTTGGTGATGGACGTCGCCGCATAGGTGCCGACGCCCGGCCAGCCGAAGATCCACTCCACCACCAGCGCGCCGCCGATCAAGGCGCCGAACAGCAGTCCCACCACAGTCACCGTCGGCATCAGGGCATTGCGCAGGGCATGCCTGAGCACGAGGCGGTGAGCCGAGATCCCGCGCGCCCGTGCCGCGCGGATGTAGTCCTGCTCTAGGACCTCGAGCATGGACGCCCGGGTGATGCGACAGATCCCCGCCAGGCCCGCGAGGGCCAACGTCAACGCCGGCAGAATGATGTGCGCCAGGGCGTCACTGAACGCGGTCATGTCGAGTGCGATCAGGCTGTCTACGGTGTAGAACCCGGTGACCTTCGGCGGCGGGGCCAAGCCATCGGTCAGGCGTCCCACCGCCGGCAACCAGTCAAGAACTCGGAAGAACACCAACTGAAGCACCAGGGCGAGCCAGAAGGTCGGCAGCGCAGCGCCCAGGACTGCGATCACGCGGGCGACATGATCCGGTGCCCGGTTCTTCTGCGCCGCCGCCATCACTCCGAGTCCGACGCCAACGATAACCATGATCGCCAGAGCCAAAAGAGCGAGCTCCAGCGTCGCCGGCAGCAGTGCCGCGATGTCCGATCTGACGGGCGAGCGGCTCTGGATGGAGGTACCCAGGTCGCCTCGCACCAGCCGTCCCAGGTAGCTCAGGTACTGATTGCTGATCGGGTCATCGAGCTTCCACTGCGCTCGCACGTTTGCGATCGTCTGTGGGTCGGCATACGGGCCTGCGATGGCTCGTGCCGGGTCACCTGGCACGCTCCGCACGATCGCGAACGTGATCACGGTGACTCCCAGGAGGACGGGCACGAGCGCAAGCAGGCGGCGCAGGCCGAGGCGAAGGATCCGCAAGGTTCACCTCACGTCTCAAGACTTCGACAGCGCGTAGAAGTCGAGAAGCCCGTTGTAGTAAGGGTTGTAAACAAACCCATGAACGTCTTTCCTCATCGCGGTCAGTGCCTTGGGCTGGTCGATCCAGATCGCCGGCACGTCTGCATTCATCGTGGTGATGAGCTGCTCGTACATCGTGGAGCGTTGGGCCTGGTCGGTCTCGGTCTGCGCGCCGTCGATCAGGGCATCGGTTTTGGCGTCTCCCCAGCCGGGGTTGATGACGGTGGTGGCATCCGTGTTCCACCACATGAGGATGTCGCTCGGGTCCGGGATGGCCGCCCACATCTGGAAGCCGGCCATGTCGAACGGCTTCTCACCCTTGGGCTTGCTCAACTTGGCGAATAGCACGGGCCAGGTGCTGATGTTGGTCTTCACGGTGATGTGGGCCTCGGCCAGGCTGCTCTCCAGGATGAGGGCCAGGTTGCGCCACTGGTTGAGGTCTGCGATGTCGAACTGCAGGGTGAAGCCGTCCGGGTAGCCCGCCTCGGCCAGGAGGCGCTTGGCCGGCTCCACATTGCGGTCGAATCGCTTCGCCTGGTCAGGGATCTTCGGCCACACCGTATTAGGGATCGGGCCGAACACCCGATCCGCCTCCCCGGCGTATGCCTGCTCGATGGCGGCCTTGTAGTCGAAGAGCAGCGCTATGGCCTCGCGGACGCGGGGGTCCTTCATCGGCCCCTTGTCGAGGTTGAAGACGATCTGGTCGATGGTCGTCGTGGATGCGCTGTCCACCGTCACGCCCTCGCCGTGCTTCAGCTGCTGATAGACCTGGATCGGCAACGAGTCGGCCGCGAGATCCAGCTGGCCCTGGGTGAGCAGGAGCTGCGCTGTGCTCGGTTCCTTGATGATTTTTTGAACGAACCGTTGGACGTGCTTGCCATCCCAGCCACGCCAGTACTTCTCGTATGCGTTGAAGGTGATCTGCTGGTTGTGCTGCCATGTGTCCAACTTGTAAGGGCCGGTGCCGCACTCGTGGTCAGTGAAGTAGGCAGCGGCCCAGTCGCCCTTGGTCTTCTCGTTGGCCTCGACGCACGCCTTGCTCGGGCCCATATACACGCCGCGCTGGCCGGCGAGAGTGGGGAGGAACGTCGGACTGGCTTGCTTCAGGTGGAATGCCACCGTGCGTGGGTCGACTACGGCGACTTCCTTCACGTTGCTCCAGTACTGTGCCGCCGGAGCCTTCATCGCAACGATGCGCTGCCAGGTGAACCGCACCTCGTCCGCGGTGAACGGCGATCCGTCGTGGAACATCACCCCGTCACGCAGCTTGAAGGTGTACGTCAGCCCGTCATCCGAAACCTTCCACTCCGTTGCAAGGGACGGGTGGATCTTGCCGCTGGCATCAAGATCGGCGAGTCGGTCGTAGAACGCGGTTAACGTCTCGAGTCCGCCCCCGGTGGACACCTGCTGCGCGGGGTCCAGCGAGGTCGGATCGTTCGCCCGACTGATCGTCATGACGCCGGTTTCCGAGCCCGCCACGCCCTTCGACTTGCCCGTGACATCCGCGGTGCACCCTGCACCCGAGGCACCCAACACGGTAGCTGCGACGAGCGCAGCAAGACGCTTGGTGGTTCCGAATCCTCGGCTCCTCAACACACCCACCTCACCATTCGCTCCTAGGGGCTGACCCGCGTAAGGCCGGCCGCGGTGCGTGAAAGCTAGCAGCCCATCGAGGCTTGGGAAAGCACCCAAGTTGGAAAACTTTGTGTTCCATCCTGGCCGATTCGGCTCTACGATGGCGGGCGTCGTCGTCCGTCGTCCCCTAGCTGCAGGGAGCCATCGTGTCGCTGCTCGAGGTACAGGACTTGCATACGGAGTTCAGAACACGTCATGGCGTCGTGCGGGCGGTGGATGGCGTCACCTTCTCGGTCGAACCGGGGGAGACGCTGGCCCTCGTGGGCGAGTCCGGCTGCGGGAAGTCCGCGACGGCGATGTCGATCATCGGGCTCCTACCAGGAGGCACCCGCGGCCGCGTCGTTCAGGGCACCATTCAGTTCGAGGGCCGCGACCTCAGGTCGCTCTCGGAGCGTCAGATGGAGGATGTGCGTGGTCGCGACATCGGCACGATCTTCCAGGATCCGAGCACGTCGCTGAATCCCAGCTTCACGATCGGCAGCCACTTGGTGGAGGCGCTGCGCCGACATTCCTCGCTGACCAAGGTGCAAGCACGAACACGTGCCGTCGAGCTCCTCAGCGAGGTCCGGATTCCCGATCCGGCCCGGCGTCTCGACGGCTACCCCCACCAGCTCTCGGGCGGAATGCGTCAACGCGTGATGATCGCCTTGGCGCTGGCCTGCGGCCCTCGTCTACTCATCGCGGACGAGCCCACCACGGCACTCGATGTGACAATCCAGGCCGAGATCCTCGCCCTGCTGGCTCGCATCCGTGAGGAACGTCGAATGAGCATGCTGCTCATCACTCACGACATGGGAGTGGCGGCGCTGACGGCCGACCGGGTGGCCGTGATGTATGCCGGCCAGATCGTGGAGCATGCCGCCGTGTCGGAGGTGTTCGCACATCCCGAGCACCCGTACACCGAGGCGCTGATGGCCGCGATGCCGACAGTGGGCGGCACAAACGTACGGCACGGCCGGCTGTCGGCGATCGGAGGCGCTCCGCCCAACCTCATCGACCCGCCAACGCACTGCCGGTTTGCTGATCGCTGTCCGCATACGCGAGAGGCGGACGGATGCACCACCTCGATGCCGCAACTGCAGGAGCTTCGTCCAGGCCACTGGGTGCGCAGCTTCCATGCGGCAACCGAACGCATGCGGGAGGGGTCCCATGCCCAGTAGTTCAGACCCGATGAGCTGGGTCGACGCCAACAGCGAGCAGCTGATCGAAGAGTTGCGCGAGTGCTGCCGCATCCCATCCATCTCGGCTGAGGGCGGCCCTGCGATGGATGAAATGGCTCGGTGGTTGGGTGACCAGCTGGCACCTGTACTCGACGAAACCAGGGTCGTACCGGTCGCGAACGCCGCTCCCGCCGTCTTAGGGCGCGCGCAGGGCGCCCTGCCGTACACGATCCTGTTGTACTCGCACTACGACGTCCAACCAGTGGAGCCTCTCGGCGACTGGTCCGCCCCGCCGTTCGCCGCCGAACTGAGGAACGGCCGCATCATTGCCCGCGGGGTGGCAGACGACAAGGCCGACATCATGGCACGACTGCATGCCATCCGGGCCTTTCGCGCTACAGGTCGCCCGCTACCGTGCTCACTTGTCTGGCTGTCGGAGGGCGCCGAAGAAGTGGGTAGCCCGGGTCTGCGCCACCTGCTTGAGGAGTATGCTGAGCTGCTCCGGGCCGACGCCTGTATCTGGGAGAGCTACCTGCGACGCGACGACGGCCAACCCGAGATCGGCTTCGGTTGCCGGGGAATCGTCTACGTCGAGCTGACCTGCCGTCTGCTCAGCCGCGACCAGCACTCAGCGTTCGCGGGAGTGTTCAGGTCAGCCGCAGTCGAGCTCGCGCACGCGCTTGCCACGCTGGTCGACGTCGATGGTCGCCCCACGGTCGACGGGTTCGGCGCCGACGCGACTAGGCCGGACGAGGGAGACGAGGCCGCCGTCGCCGCCGTGGAGGTGCCGTCGGCAGCGGAGGCGGCTCTGCCCGGTCGCAGGGTCCTGGTCGGCCGACCGAACGCCGAGATCAGCCGCCGCATGGTCCTGGAACCAACAATCAACATCTCCGGATTCAGTGCCGGTTACACCGATCCGGGGGCCAAGACAGTGCTCCCTGCGCATGCCACCGCCAAGCTCGACATCCGTCTGGTCGATGGACAAACGCCCGACGCCGTGGTCGATCAGCTGCGGAGGCACCTGGACCGGCACGGCTTCACCGACGTGAGCATTGAGGTGTTGCACAGCGAGCCGGCCTCGAAGGGACCCCGTGACTCAACGCTGGCTCGCGCACTCGTGCAGGCCGCTCGCGACTGCTTCGGCGAGCCCGTCGTCTATCCGATGGTTCCTGGGGCCGGTCCATTGCACATCGTCAACGAGGCCCTCGGCATCCATGCCGTCATGCCGCCCGGCTCCACCCGAATGGCAAGCGGCATCCACGGCCCGGACGAGAGCATCTCGGTGTCGGACTACCTCGACCACGTCAAGTTCACGGTTCGCATGTTCGAACGTGCCGCTGAGATCGAAGCGGCGTTTCAGCCCGACCACGGGGAAACCTACAATCTGACCATCACCGCCTAGGTTTCGGGGGAGCCGAATCGAATGAGTCAACAGTTTCAGCCGATCCAGGGGCGCGGGACCGTCGATGCGGTCGTTCAACGCCTCGGCCGAGTCATTCGACAAGGCACCTTCAAACCAGGGCAGAAACTACCGCCCGAACGGGTTCTCGCCGAACAGCTGGAGGTGAGTCGGCAGACCATTCGCAAGGCTATCCGCGAGCTGGAGAAGGCGCGGGTGGTCAGAATCGTCTCGGACGGTGGGCCGGCTAAGGGCGCCACCGTGGTGACCAGTTACGTTCCTGCGTACCTCCTCGACGGGCCCGCCCCCGAACCCAACGTCAGTGAAGTCGCCAATGTCTTGGCCGCCCGCAGACTGTTCGAGACTCCGGTGGCCGTTCTTGCCGGACACCTAATGACGCACGAGGACCACGAGCGGATCCGCGAGGTTCTCGACCTACAGCGGACGGCCAAGGACCTGGAGGGGGTTCGGCAGCTGGACCTGCGCTTCCACCTCGCGATTGCGGAGGCGACCCACAATCCCACCATCGTAAGTTTGATGCACGATCTGCTGGAACGTCTGGAGATAGCCCGACACGTCCTCGCCTACGACCCCGATGCCGAGATGCGGGAGTCCATTGCGATGCACGAACAGACGCTGGACGCCATCGCCAGCCGCGACGAGCAGCGCATCAGGAAAGTGATGGATGCCCACATGGCCATGATGGAGCACGCTTGGGAGCGCGTCACCGGCTACACCCTGCCGCTGCCACCCACCACCCCGCGCCGAAACGTCGAAGAATAACTGGTCCCGGCGACTCCGAGACCGCCGGCCGATCTTCCTAGTTGCACCGTCGATTCTTCTGCGTGCTGTTCATGGGCGAGGAGTGGGCGGCCAGCATATCTTCGCCTCCGATAAGACCGACCGGGACGTGTCGCATGTACGTGGCGGTGAGGTTGGAGCGCCTCCGAGTACCTGACCGTCCGGCTGCCGCGAGTGTTGCCGATGACGTCGAGGCACTTGTTCGCCTGTTCATCGCGAGTTGACCCCAGCAGTGGTACGAGAGCGGGGGTATCCAGCAGGGTGTGGGTAGTTCGCCCGGCGGTAGCGGACCCGGCGAGCCCGATGGCGATGGACCCAACGTGGGCGCGGATCGACCTGTGCCAGTCCGCCTGAGCGTCCTTTCGTCGATCTGACGGTCGACAAATATCCGGCATAGGCGTTACGCTCACGCCCAGTCCAGTCTGCGCGGGCTCGACAGCTTGACGGCGCGACGCAAAGGAATCTGCATGACCGACACTCATGACGCCGTGATCGTGGGTAGTGGCGTCAACGCGTTGGGCGCAGCGGCCCTGCTAGCGCGTGACGGCTGGTCGGCCGCGATATGTGAGCGCAACAAGCTGCCGGAGGCGCGACCTGCACTCGCGAGGCCGTGTTCCCCGTCTACACCGTGGAACTGGTGTCGAGCTGGAACCCGTTGTTCTTGGCGGGCCGGCGTACGCCGAGCTCGCCGACGAGCTGGCGAGGCGAGGGGTGAACTACCGCAACACCGACCTGCCGGCCGAGGTGGTGCGCTACGTGGTCGCCCCCGGCTCCGCGGCCAGCAGCGTCATTGTGCGGGGGGTCCAGGCCCAGCTGGCCGTAGGGCTTGCACAGGGGCGATGTACCAGGGCGCGGCCTACTAGAGAGAAGTTCGCAAGAGGTCGAGAGGAACGTGGGATGGCTGAGCGGTCGTTCGCCACTGAAGTCCTGAAGCTGCGTCAGGGTGCCGGGAAGACGTTCACCGGCGAGGGGATCCTCGCGGTGACCAAAGCGCTCCTGCAGTCCGGTGTCGCCTACGTGGGCGGCTATCAGGGGGCACCTATCTCGCACCTGATGGACGTACTGGGGGACGCACACGAGATCCTCGAGGAACTCGGCGTCTACTTCGAGAACAGCGCCTCGGAGGCGACTGCGGCGGCGATGCTGGCCGCGTCGGTGCACTACCCGCTACGCGGCGCGATCACGTTCAAGTCGACGGTCGGCACCAACGTAGCCTCCGATGCCCTGGCCAACCTGGCCAGCGGCGGCGTGACCGGTGGCGCGTTGATCATCGTCGGTGAGGATTACGGCGAGGGCTCAAGCATCATGCAGGAGAGGTCGCACGCCTTCGCAATGAAGTCGCAGATGTGGCTGCTGGACCCCCGGCCAAACATCACTGCGATCGTGAACGCAGTCGAAACCGGCTTCGAGCTGTCCGAGGCGAGCAACACACCGGTGATGCTCGAGCTCAGGCTGCGCTCGTGCCACCTTCACGGGAGCTTCGTGGCCAAGGACAGCATCCGTCCGCCAATGACGGTCAAGGACGCCATCGAGAACCCTGTCCGCGACCTCAGCCGGATCGTGCTTCCGCCGGCGAGCTTCCTACACGAGCAGGAGAAGATCGCCAAACGGTGGCCGGCTGCGGTCAAGTTCATCCGCGAACGTGGTCTCAACGAGGTGTTCGGCGACGGGACCGCCGACGTCGGCATCATCGTCCAAGGCGGCCTTTACAACACCCTGAACCGTGCCATGGAACTGCTCGGCTGCTCCGACGCCTACGGCCGCACACGAGTTCCTATCTACGTCATGAACGTGACCTACCCCGTGGTGGACTCGGAGATCCTGGACTTCTGCGCCGGCAAGCGCGCCGTCCTGATGGTCGAAGAGGGCCAGCCCGACTACATCGAGCAGAACCTCAACGCCATCCTACGGCGGGCGGGTGCGACAGCCGCCCTGCACGGCAAGGACCTCCTACCGGCCGCCGGCGAGTACACGGCGACGGCCGTGACCCGCGGACTGTCTACCTTCCTGCACACGTACCTGCCCGACGCGCTTGACGGGGAGCCCGCGCTGCTGCTCCCAGACGACGACCCGCGAAGCCCCTTCGCCGTCCGGGTCGCACCGCCGGTGGTGCAGCCACGCCCGCCGGGCCTGTGCACCGGCTGCCCTGAGCGCCCGATCTTCAGCGCCCTCAAGCTCGCCGAGCGCGAGACCGGGCAGCACCACGTCAGCGCCGACATCGGTTGCCATCTGTTCGCCATCAACGAACCGTTCAACCTCGGGGCGACGACCATGGGCTACGGTCTCGGCTCGGCCGGCGCTGCCGCGCTGAACTCCCAGGACGCCGACCACCGGACGATCGCGATCATGGGCGACGGCGGGTTCTGGCACAACGGCCTGACCAGCGGGGTCGGCAACGCGGTCTTCAACAACAACGACCAACTGCTCGTCGTCGTCGACAACGCTTACAGCGCGGCAACCGGAGGCCAGGACGTCCTCTCCTCCAAAGCCGACAACCCAATCCGGTCGACCAAGCACCCCATCGAGAGGGCGGTCCGCGGGATCGGGGTGAGATGGGCTCGGACGGTGACCAATACCTACAAGGTCGCGGAGCTACGGGACCTGTTCGTCCAGGCCCTGACCACCAAGGAACCCGGCCCCAAGGTCATCATCGCCCAAAGCGAGTGCCAGCTGAACCGGCAACGGCGCGTCAAGCCCGAGAACGCGAAGGCGATCAAGGCTGGCAAGCGGGTCGTGCAGGAACGGTTCGGCGTCGATGCCGACACCTGCACCGGCGACCACGCCTGCATCCGCATTTCCGGCTGCCCGTCCCTGACGATCAAGCCCAACCCGGACCCGATGCGCACCGACCCGGTCGCCACGGTGCTGGACAGCTGCGTCGGCTGCGGCGTCTGCGGAGCGAACGCTCACGCAGCGTCCCTGTGCCCGTCGTTCTACCGGACCGATGTGGTGCACAACGAGACCTGGTTGGACCGGACCCTCGCTTGGCTCCGGTCGGCGTGGATCTCAGTGTTGTCGGGGCGCGTCGAGCGCCGAGCTGCGGAATTCGAGGTGGCCTGATGTCCAGCTGGGTTGATGGGCAGCGCCCGATCACGATCGCCATCCTCGCCATGGGCGGCGAGGGCGGCGGCGTCCTCGCCGACTGGATCGTCGCCATGGGCGAACGTGCCGGCTACACCGCCCAGAACACGTCCGTGGCCGGAGTCGCCCAACGCACCGGCGCAACCGTGTACTACGTCGAGATGTTCCCGCCGCCGCGCGGCAACCCGGCCGCTGGCGGCCGACTCGAACCGGTGCTGAGTGTCTTTCCCACTCCCGGCGAGGTGGACATCGTCATCGCGTCAGAGCTGCTGGAGGCCGGGCGAGCCATCCAGCGCGGCTTCTGCACACCCGACCGCACCGTCCTGATCGCCTCCACCAACCGGGTCTATGCGATCAGCGAACGGATTGCCCTGGGCGACGGCCGAGTGGACAGCAACGAGCTGCTGGAGGCCGCCCACCGCGGCTCCAAGAAGTTCATCGGCACGGACTTCATGCAGCTTGCCGAACAGTCCCGGAGCGTGATCAGCGCCTCGCTGTTCGGCGGCCTGGCCGGATCCAACGTCCTGCCGTTCTCCCGCGAGGAGTTCGAGGCCGCGGTATGCGACTCCGGCAAGGCGGTGGACACCTCGCTGGCTGCCTTCGCGCTGGGATACCAAGCTGCCCAACAGCCACCCCCGCAACCTACTCCTCGGCCCGTCGCGCCCAAGCGCGAGCCGGTTCCGGTGGCCATCGGCCGCCGGCCCTCCGGGGACGGCGCCGCTGTGGCGGCAGCGGAGGAGGAGCAGAGGCGGGCGGTGGCCACGACCGACCCGGGCCACCTCGTGGGACCGGGCCTACAAAACCAAGCCAAGCGGGTGGGCACCGAGTTCCCCGAGGCAGCCCGGTCGATGCTGCTGCGCGGCTGCGCACGGACCGCGGTTTACCAGGACCCCTCCTACACCGACCGCTACCTGGACCGGGTGGCACGGCTGGCGGCGCTGGAGCCGGACCCATCCGGTGAGGCGAGACTTACCACCGAGGCGGCAAGGCACGTCGCGCTGTGGATGTGCTATCAGGACACCATCCACGTCGCCCTGCAGAAGATCCGCCGCGCCCGGCTAGCGGGGGTGCGCGCCGAGGCACACGCCGCTCCCGGTCAGCTGATGCAGGTCCGCGAGTACCTCCACCCGCAGATCGACGAGATCACCGACACACTGCCCACCCGGCTAGGCCGTTGGCTGGCCGGGTCGGCGTTCTCCCGGAAATTGGTCGCACGGCTCACGCGCCACGGCATGGTGGTGAACACCACCTCGATCATCGGCTTCACCATGCTGTGGGTGATGGCCAGGATGCGGCCGCTGCGACCCCGGTCGCTGCGGTTCGGCCGTGAGCAGCAGGCGATCGACGCCTGGCTCGACCTGGCCGTCGCAACGGCGGCCGACGACTACGCCTTGGCCTGCGAGATCGTCGAGTGTCAGCAGGTGCTCAAGGGCTACGGCCAGACCCACCAGCACGGAACAGAGAGCTTTACAAAGCTCATCGAGGCAGCCGCGACGTTGGCGGCACTGCCCGACGCCGCGCCAGCGCTCGCCCGGCTCCGGTCGGCCGCCCTCGCCGACGAGGACGGCAAGGCGCTTCAGGCCGGACTCGCCGCGATCCAGAACCAGCCGACGACCCGTAGCGCCTGACCCGACGAACAGAGCCCACGAAACCGCCAAACGAAAGGAACCCCCGATGGCCGACCTCAGCAGTCTCGCCGCCCGGCTGGTCGACGGTTCGGTGGAGGTGATCGACCTGACCTCGCCGCTGCACCCGGGCACCCCGATCCTCCAGCTCCCCCCGGAGATGGGACAGACAGCAACATTCGAGCTGGAGGAGATCAGCAGATACGACGACCGGGGCCCGGCGTGGTACTGGAACAACTTCCGCACCGGGGAGCACACCGGCACCCACTTCGACGCACCGAACCACTGGGTGAGCGGAAAGGACCTCGACGACGTGTCCCAGGTCCCGGCCCAACGGCTGATGGGACCGGCCGTGGTCATCGACAAGACCGCCGAGGTCGCCGAGAACCCCGATTACCTCCTCGACGTCGGCGACGTGGAGAAGTGGGAGGCCGAGTACGGCCAGCTGCCCGATCACGCCTGGCTCATCTACCGCACCGGCTGGTCGGCACGCGGCGACGACCCGGCAGCCTTCGCCAACGCCGACGACAACGGTCCCCATACGCCCGGGTTGACCCCCGAGGCGGCTCGCTACCTCTCGGGGACCGGCATCCTGGGCTTGGGCGTGGAGACCGTGGGCACCGACGCCGGCGGCGCGTTCGCCTTTGATCCGCCCTTCCCGTGCCACCAGATGTTCCTCGGCGCCAACAAGTACGGCCTCACCCAGCTGCGCAACGTCGACAGGCTTCCGGTCACCGGCGCCCTCGTGATCGCCGCACCACTGCCGATCGTCAACGGTTCGGGAAGCCCATGCCGTGTCCTGGCCCTGGTGGCCCGCTGACGGATGTCCCTCGGTGTGCCGGTCCGGAAAATCCCGGACCGGCACACGACACCCAGCTCACAGCCCGGCTTGCTCCCTCCAGCGGGGCGGACCTCGCTTAATGGATCAGACTCCGTGCCGTTCGGGACCAGCCCGAGTTCTGCGACGCCAGGGACATCAGCCGGATGGCACGGGTGAGCGGGACGGTCCTGTGGTCGCCGGCGCAGCGACCGGCTCGCGTACGCCACCAATGGGCGCAGTGCACCGACGTCAGTACGTGGCGGTGGACTCCCATGCACCGTGGACAAGTCGTAGCCGCTGCACGATCTCACCGATGGTGGCGTACGCCTTCACCGCGGCCACGCAGGCATGCACCACATTCTCGCTGGCGCGCGCCGCATCAGACAGGTCCCTCAGGCAGCGCTCAACCGCGGCAGCGTCCCGCCCCTCCCGCAGCCGCCTCACCGACCGGGCCTGCTCCGCCTCCAGTGCGGGATCGATCGCGAACACCTCCAAGGGCTCGGCGTCCGCGGGCCAGCGGTTGAGGCCGACGACCACCCGCTCGCCCGTCTCGACCTCCCGCTGCAGCCGGTAGGCGCCATCGGAGAGCCGGCGAGCGAACCAGCCGTCCTCGACGCACGTCAGCGCGCCACCGCGCTCCTCGATCTCCCGTAGCGCCGTCCAGATGCGCTGTTCCAGGTCGTCGGTCAACGCTTCGACGGCGTACGAGCCGGCGAGTGGGTCGCAGGTCTGCGTGATACCCGTCTCGAAGGCAACGACCTGTTGCGTACGCAGTGCCAGCGTCGCCGCCGCCTCCGTCGGCACCCCGACTGCCTCGTCATACGCCGACACGTGCATTGTCTGCACGCCGACCAGGCCGGCGGCCATCGCCTCCACCGTCGCCCGGACGACGTTGTTGAGCGGCTGCTGCGCCGTCAGCGTGGAGCCGGCCGTGAAGGCGAAGATGCGCAGCTGCTCGCTGCGCGGGTCGCGGGCGGCGTACGTCTCGCGCATGAGTCGCGCCCAGACTCGGCGGGCCGCGCGGAACTTCGCGGCCTCCGGCAGGAAATCGGTGGTGATGGCCAGGAACGTGAACAGAGTCGGGGCCACTTGGTCGACGTCGAGCCCACGCCGGACCGCCTCGTCGAGATAGGCGCGAGCGTTGGCGAAGGTGAAGGCCACCTCCTGTACGGCGTCCGCCCCGGACTCGCGCAGGTGGTAGCCGCTCATCGCGAGCGACACCCACCGCGGGACGTGCCGGGAGATGTGCTCGATCACGTCGACCGACAGCCGCAGCGACGGGGTGGGCGGGAAGATCTGGGTGCCGCGCGCGACAAACTCCTTGAGCACGTCGTTCTGAATGAACATGCCGAACTCGCCCGGGTCGACGCCGCGCTTTTCGGCGAGGGCGATGAAGAGCGCCGCCCAGATGTAGCCGATCGAGTTCGCCGTCGTGCGCACCTGCGAGATGCGTTCGAGCGGGATGCCGTCCATGAGGATCTCGATGTCGGCGAGCGAGTCGATCGCCACGCCGACCCGACCCACCTCCCCCGCGGCGAGCGGGTCGTCAGAGTCCAGACCCATCTGCGTGGGCAGGTCGAGCGCGACCGAGAAGCCGGTGACACCGGCGTCCAGGAGTTGACGAAAGCGTTGGTTCGACTCCCGAGGCGTGCCGAACCCGGCGTACTGCCCCATAATCCATGGCGCGGGCTCGCTGGATACACCCCGTGTGTACGGGTACTCCCCCGGGCGCTCCGCGCCTTGGGGGGCGTAGTCGGACTTCAGCCGTTCCATGTTGCCGTTGCCTCCGCATTGAGCTGCTCGCGCAGCTGCTTCTTGGCGATCTTGCCGGTGGAGTTGAGTGGGAAGGAGTCGACGAGGCGGACGTCCTTCGGCTTCTTGTACGACGCCATGCGCGCGCGGCAGTGCTCGATGATCGCCTCGGGGGTCACGCTCGTTTCCGGCTCGACGGTGACGAGGGCAACGACGCGTTGGCCCCAGTCACGGTCGTCCACTCCGACGACGGCGACCTCGTGCACACCGGGCACCTCGGCGACGATGTCCTCGACCTCGCGGGGATAGATGTTGTAGCCACCAGAAATGATCATGTCGCCCTTTCGGTCGACGAGCCACAGCCGCTCGGCATCGTCCAACCGGCCGAGATCGCCGGTGTGCAGCCATCCGTCCCGAACGCTCTTGGACAGGTCCGCCCTGCCCTCGGCGTTCCAGTAGCCCGGCATGACGTGGTCGCCGCGGGTCACGACCTCCCCGACCTCGCCCACGGGCACCTCACGGCCACTCTCGTCGACGATGCTCACCTCGACGCCGAACGCCGGCCGGCCGGCGCTGGTCAGCAGGGCGGGCGCGTCGGTCAGTCCGCGTGCGTGGTCGGCCGCGTCGAGGATGGTGACCGGTGGGATGGCCTCAACCAGGCCGTAGTACTGGACGAGGTTGGGGGTGAGCCGCTCATGGGCCGCCCGGATCTGCTCCGACGGCATCGGCGCGCCGGCGTAGCCGAGCATCTTGAGTCCTCGCATGCGGTCGCGGTCGACCTCGGGCACGGCCAACAGGCGCGCAATCATCGTCGGTACCAGCGCGGTGTGCGTGGCGCCGCGGTTTTCGACGGCGTCCACCAGCGCCTCGGGGTCCCAGGTGGGCAGGATCAGCTGGGTGGCTCCGTGCGCGAGGAAGGGCAGCACGAACAGTCCGCTCGTGTGGGTGATGGGACCTGCGTGTACGTACACGTCGTCCGGCCCGGGCAGCGACCCGACCACGTCGGTCACCATGTTGACCAGGCTTGCCATCCGGTTGCGGTGGCTGCGCTGCGCGCCCTTCGGATGTCCGGTGGTTCCGCTCGAGTAGTGCAGACCGCACAGCGAGTCAGGGTCGCAGGACAGCAGCAGCGGTAGCGCGCTCTGCTCGGCGAGCAGCTTCTCGTACGGCCGGCCCGGGGCGTCGCCAATGACGACCACCCGGTCCGGGTCCAGGCCGGACCGCAGCTCCTCGGTCTGCTCCGCGAACCGTGCGTCGTAGACGAGGGCCACCGCACCACAGTCGTCGGCGATTCGCGCCCAGTCGCTGGGGTGTAGCCGGTAGTTCAGCGCGACCCGCACCAGGCCGGCGCCCGGGATTCCCAGATCGGTCTCGACATAGGTGTTCTGGTTCGGCTGCAAATCGAGTACCCGGTCCCCGGGCTGGAGCCCGAGCGAGCGCAGCCCGCGCGCCAGCCGGGCCACCCGCTCGCCGAACTCGGCGAAGGTCTGCCGGCCCTGCGGCCCGTCGAGGGCTCGGCGGCCAGCGTAACGGCGGGCGGATCGGGCGACGAGACGGCCGATGTCCATGTGCTCACTCCTCAGGGGGTGCCGCGTAGGCGGCGTCGAGGATGCGTGCTCCCCGGGGGAGCACGACTACGGGGTTCAGGTCAAGCTCGAAGCCGGCGGGCCAGGCGGCGACCGTGTCGGCGAGCCGGACGACGAGCTCCACGAGGGCGTCCGCATCGGCGCGCGTCCGGCCGCGGACGCCGGCGAGCAGCGACGCGACGCGCGTCTCGGCGATCATCTCCCGCACGTCGTGCGCGGTTACGGGCAGCAGCCGGAGCGCCACGTCGTCGAACACCTCGGTGAGTACGCCGCCCGGACCGACCGTCAGCACCGGGCCCAACGGGCTGGGTGCCACGCCGACGAGCACCTCGACGCCCTGATCGACCTGCTCCTCGACGAGCACGTCACCGCCCAACGCCGCGAGCCGGTCGTACGTCGCCGCGGCGTCGGCCTCGGTGACGTCCAGTACGACGCCCCCCGCCTCGGTCTTGTGCAGCAAGCCGGGAACAACGGCTTTGCACACGGCGCGACCACCTGCCTCGGCGACCGCGGCCACCGCGTCGTCGCGATTCGCCGCGATCCGATGCCGCGGTACCGGCAGGCCGGTCGTCGCGAGCAGCGCCTTGAGTTCGGCCTCCGTGGCGCCGGGTGCCGGGGCGGGAATGCAGCGGCTACCCCCGGGGAGCGCGACGCCGCGGCGCGGCCGACTCACCTGCCAAAGGGCCGCGGCCGCGCGTACGGCACGGGCAGGGGTCGGGTAGGCCGGAATGCCGGCAGCGTGCAGGGCGGCGGCCGCCGCCGGCGCGAGGTGCTCAGCGCCGGTCCGCGCGGCCAGGACCGGCTTGCCGGTGGCGGCGGCGATCCGCTCCAGCGAGGTGACCACCTGGGCGACGTCATCGCCGGTGAGGACGCAGAAGCACGCGACCACACAATCGACCTCGGGGTCGTCGGCGACCGCGTCCAGGGCCCGGTCGAACAACGACGGGTCGCCCATCACGGTGGCCGTGACGTCGACCGGGTTGGCCGTGGCGCCGAACGCTGGCACGATCTCGCGCAGGACCGCACCGGTCTGCGGACCCAGGGATGCCAGCCGCAGGTCGTACCGCTCGATCGCATCGGCAGCGAGGATGCCGGATCCGCCGCTGGTCGTCACCACGGCCACCCGGGGCCCGGCCGGGCGTCGGGGCTGCGCGAACGCCTGCGCGACGTCGAGTAGCTCGTCGACGTCCTCGACCCGCACGATGTCAAGCTGCCGCAGGGCGGCATCGACGACCCGGTCGCCAGCCGCCAGGGCACCTGTGTGCGAGGCCGCCGCCCGCTGACCGGCTTCGGATCGCCCCGCTTTCAGGAGTGCCACGGGCACCCCAGACGCGGCGAGCCGGCGCAGCGCGGCGCCGTCGGTGAGCGACTCGACGTAGCCGAGCAGCCCGGTGCACCCGGGCTCCTCGGCGAGCGCGCAGAGGGCTTCCAGCGCGGTGACGTCCGCCTCGTTGCCCGTCGTCACCACCTGGCCCAAACCGATTCTCCGCTCGAAGGCGAGGCTGACCGTGCCGTATCCGAGGGCTCCGCTCTGGCTGACGAAGGCGAGCGGACCGGGTACGAGCGCCGTCTGCGCGCCGGAGAACAGCGGACTGAACGAGGCCACCAGCCCGGTCTCGACGCCGACGGCACCGATGCAGTTCGGGCCGACGAGCCGCAAACCCCCGGCCCGCGCCTTCGCGACGATCTCGTCCTGCAGCCGCGCGCCCACCTCGCCGGTTTCGGCGAAGCCGCTCGAGCAGACGATGGCGACCGGGACGCCGGCGGCCACGCAGTCGTCGATCGCGCCCGGCACCTTGTCGGCGGAGACGAGCAGCATAGCGAGCTCCACCGGGCCGGGGCAGGCCTGCACCGACGGGTAGGCTGGGAGGCCGAGCACCTCGCCGCCGTCGGGACGGACCGGATAGACAGCGCCCCCGTAGCCGTGGCGGCGGAGGTACTCCACGGGCAGCCGGCCGAGCGAACCGGGTCGCGCGGAGGCGCCCACGACCGCGACGGAGCGCGCCGACCACAGTGCGCGGAGCGGGTTGGACACGGCTGAGGTCCTCACGTTTCTCTTTCGATCGTCAAGATGCCAAACGTTTTCGGAGATCGGCAGTCGCCTCGTCTTTGCCGCTGTGGACGGAAGGCGCACCGTCCGCGCGCCCTCCGCCCGTCAGCGGTTCAATGTGCGGACGCTAGCTCCGTTTCTGCGCTGCCTTCGCAAGCGCCCTCCCGCCGGTCGACGGGCGACCGCGGTATCAGCGCCACCGCCACGGCGCCGACCAGCGCCGGGATTGCGAAGGCGTAGAAGTTCGCCGCCAGCCCGAGGTCCGATGCGAGCACCAGGCCGCCGTACACCGGGCCGACGATCGCCCCGAGCCGGCCAACGGCCAGAGCCCAGCCCAGGCCGGTGGCGCGAGCCCGCGCCGGGTAGTGGTTGGCGGTGTAGGCGTTGACGAGGATCGTCGTGCCGATCGTGCAGGCCCCCGCGACAGCGACGAGGGCGTACAGCGCCAGCGTCGGCAGCCGGAGGCTGAGCAGGAAGATGCACGCCGCGGCGGTGAGCAACATCGCCGTGATGACGCGTTTGGACCCGAGGCGATCGGCGGCGATCCCCGCCAGCGGCGTGCCGATGATGGCACCGAGGTTGAGTACCAGCAGGAACGCCAGCGCCGACCCGAGGGGATAGCCGGCCTGGCGCATGATCTGGGCCAGCCAGGTGTTCAAGCCGTACACGAGCAGGAGGCCGACGGCGGTGCCGAGCCAGAACAGCAGGGTCGCGACCAGATAGCTGCGGGAAAACAGCGAGGCGACGGCGGACCGCTTCGTCTCCTGCCGATCCGGCGCCGACTCCGCGACGATGTCGCGCTCGTCGAGGACGAGCCCGAACCGGGCGGCCAGCCGCTCGGCCTCCTGGCGGCGTCCCTTGGCGAGCAGGAAACTCGGCGACTCCGGCAGCAGGGCGAACGCGAGCGGCACGAACAGCACAAGTGGCGCCATCCCGATCCAGAACATCGTGCGCCAGCCGAGCGCCGGGATCGTTGGGATCGCAATGAGCGCCGCGAGGATGCCCCCCACGGAGTACCCGCAGAACATCAGCGCGTTGGTGAGGCTGCGGTGCCGTGGGTGGGCGTACTCGATGGTGAGGGCGATGGCGGTGGGCACGACGCCGCCCAGCCCGATGCCGGCCACGAACCGGGCCAGGCCGAAAAGCTCGGGCGTGGGCGCGAGCGCGCACAGGCCCATGGCGAGCGAGAACCACGTCACGCAGCCGAGCATGATCCGGCGGCGACCCACCAGGTCGGTGACGGTGCCGACGACGGCGGCGCCGACGAGCATGCCCATGAGCGCGTACGAGCCGATGCGGCCGGCCTCAGGCGGGGTGAGCGCCCACTCATCACGGCCGAGTAGCGTGGGGACGACAGTGCCGTAGACGATGAGGTCGTAACCGTCGAAGATGATCGCCGCGAAGCACATGGCAACGACGAGGGTCCGGGCATGGCCCCTCGGCTTTACGGGGGGTGTGGCTGTGTTGATCAAGGTCCCTCCTGAATTTGGGGGTAAACGGAGCGGACAGCGACGTTGTCTGAGCCGAGCCTTCTGAAGGCGTCGGCCAGGGTGGCCGCACCACACTCGTCCCAAGCGGCGACGAACCGTGCGCCGGATGCGACGAGGGCGTCGGTGACATGGAAGTTGCCGCTGCCGACCACACCGACCACATGGACGACGCCGAGTGCGGGGGTCCGGACGACCGTCTCCGCAGCGATCACGCGTTCCGCCTTCCAGGGGTCAGGGAGTCACTTCGCCGGCTGCCATCGGGCGTGCCGGGTCCCGGGCTCACCCTCACGGACAAGCTGCAGCCGCGGCTTTGGCCCGTCGGTACGCCCCGTCTGCGGTCTGCGGCGCCCCGCCTGCCACGGATCGGGCCACTCCGCGCCCGGTCCCCGGTACCCCTGCTCGGCAGCCGCATGCAGGGTCCAGTTCGGGTCGTAGAGGTGCGCGCGCCCGACCGCACAAAGGTCGGCCCGACCGGCCAGCACGATCGAGTTCACGTCGTCGTACGAGCTGATCACACCGACCGCGATCGTCGCGATGCCGACCCGGTTACGGATCGCGTCGGCGTACGGCGTCTGGTAGGAGCGTCCGAAGGCCGGCTTCTCCTCCGGCGTCACCTGCCCGGTCGACACGTCGATGGCGTCGGCGCCGGCGTCGGCGAAGGCACTCGCTATCGCCACCGCGTCCTCGCCGGTGATGCCACCGGAGACCCAATCGGTGGCCGAGATGCGCACCGAGATCGGACGGTCCTGCGGCCAGACGTCGCGGATCGCGCGGAACACCTCGAGCGGGTAGCGCAGCCGGCCTTCCAGCGACCGGCCGTAGGAGTCAGTGCGATGGTTGGTGATCGGCGAGATGAAGCTCGACAGCAGGTAGCCGTGCGCGCAATGCAATTCGAGCAGGTCGAAGCCGGCCCGCGCGGCCATCTGCGCGGCCTGGACGAACTGCTCGCGGATCTCGTCCATATCGGCGCGGGTGAGTTCGCGGGGCACCTGGTTGACGCCCGGCCGGTAGGGCAGCGGCGAGGGCGCGACGAGTTCCCAGTTGCCATCGGGCAGCGGCTGGTCGATCCCCTCCCACATCAGCCTGGTCGAACCCTTGCGCCCTGAATGTCCGACCTGGATGCCGATTTTGGCCGTGGTCTCGGTGTGTACGAAGTCAACGACCCGCCGCCAGGCCGCCTCGTGCTCGGGGCGGTACATGCCAGCGCAACCCGGCGTGATGCGTCCGCTCTCCGAGACGCAGACCATCTCGGTCATCACCAGGCCGGCACCGCCGAGCGCCTTGCCGCCGAGGTGGGAAAGGTGGAAATCGTTGGGAAGGCCGTCGACCGCCTTGTACATGTCCATCGCCGAGACGATGACGCGATTTTTCAGCTCCAGGCCACGCAGCCGGAACGGTTGGAACATCGGCGGGCGAACGTCTCCGGGCGCCACGCTACGACGGGCGGAGTGGTCGGCGAACCACTCGTCGACGCGCTCGACGAACTCGGGGTCACGCAGGCGTAGGTTTTCGTAGGTGACCCTACGGCTGCGGGTCATGATGTTGAACGCAAACTGCGGCGTCTCCTGGTGGACGTACTGGCCGAGGTTTTCGAACCACTCAAGGCTCGCCTGCGCCGCGCGCTGCGTGGAGAGCACCACCGGTTTGCGCTCTGCTTCGTAGGCCTCGACCGCCGCCGGAACCGTCGGCTGCTCGTGCAGGCACGCCGCGAGCGCCAGCGCGTCCTCCATGGCGAGCTTCGTCCCCGAGCCGATGGAGAAGTGAGCGGTGTGCGCGGCGTCGCCGAGCAGCACGACGTTGCCGTGCCGCCAGGTCTCGTTACGCACTGTCGCAAAACTGATCCACTTTGAGTTGTTCGCATGCACCTCGTGGCCGCCGAGGATGTCGGCGAACAACTCGCGCACCCTCGCGATCGACTTTTCGTCGCTATGTCCCGGCGGGAACTCCCCCGCGGCGAGCACGTCGAAGCCGGCGGCCCGCCACACGCTCTCGTGCATCTCGACAATCAACGTCGAGCCAGTGGCGTTGTACGGGTAGGCGTGGATCTGCATGACGCCGTACGGCGTCTCGCAGACGTAGAACTTGAACGCGTCGAAAACGAGGTCGGTGCCGAGCCACATGTACTTGCAGTGACGCACGTCGATGCTCGGCTGGAAGGTATCGGCGTACTTGGCGCGGATCATCGAGTTGAGTCCGTCGGCGGCGACCACCAGATCGTAGCTGCGCGACAGCTCGTCGGCGCTCGGCGCCTCGGTGCAAAAGTGCAGGGTCACACCGAGGTCCCGGCAGTGCTCCTGCAGGATCTGCAAAAGGCGCCGGCGGCTCATCGCGGCGAAGCCATGGCCTCCGCTCGTCACCACCTCACCGCGGAAGTGCATGTCGATGTCGTCCCAGCGGGCGAACTCCCGCTCCATCGCGTTGAAGATGGCCTTGTCGGCGTGCTCGATACCGCCCAGGGTCTCGTCGGAGAACACAACGCCGAAGCCGAAGGTATCGTCGGGTGCGTTGCGTTCCCACACTGTGATCTCGTGCTGCGGGCCGAGTTGCTTGGCGAGAGCGGAGAAATACAGCCCACCCGCGCCCCCACCGATGACCGCGATGCGCACCGACACCTCCCGTTGTCCGAACCGACGGATCGAGAGTATGTTGTGTTTTCGTCGGTCGTCAAGGTAACGGTAGGAGATCGAGGATGGCTCGATGGCCCCGGTTTCGCGGACGCACGGCAGTGGTCACCGGCGGTTCGGGAGGCATCGGCCGCGCGATCTGCGACGGCCTGGCCGCCGAAGGTGCCGCGGTCGCGGTCGTTGACGTGAACCGCCCGGCGGTGGACGTGACGGTCGAGGCCCTGCGCGTCGAGCACGCCGTCGAAGCGGCCGGCTTCGTCGTTGACGTGCGCGATCCGGGCGCAGTGACCACCCTCATGCGCGAGGTTCACGAACGTCTCGGCGGGCCCCACGTGCTCGTCACGCTGGCCGGAGGTTCGCTCGGCACGCCACGGGACCTGGCGGAAATCGAACCCGAGCACGTCGATCTCGTCATAGACGTCAACGTCAAGGGGACGCTCTACTGCTGCCAGGCGGCCGTGCCGTATCTGGTCGCGGCCGGCGGCGGATCCATCGTCACCACCTCGTCGATCGGCGGCCGGCAGCCCTCGCCTGTCACCGGCGTCCCCTACGCCACCAGCAAGGCGGCCGTGCTGGGACTTACCCGCAGGCTGGCCCGCGAGGTGGGGCCGCAGGGCGTGCGGGTCAACGCGGTCGCTCCCGGGCTCTTCCTCACCGGGCGGCTACAGGGCATGTACGACGCCATGCCGTCCGCCGAGCGCGACGAAGTCCTCGACGCGATCCCGCTGCGCCGCTTCCCCGACCTGCGCGAGGCCGTGGACCCGATCCTGTTCCTCTGTTCGGAGGAGGCGTCGTACATCACCGGCGTAGTGCTCGACGTCAACGGCGGCCGCTTCATGCCGCTATGAGGCGGGCCCTCGCCTGAGAACGCTATCCTGCTCGGCGCCCATGCCGATCGCTCTCCGGCTCCCGGGCGTCCGGATGTGGTTGCACAATCTTTCCTGACCGACTTGGTCCAGCCACAATGGATGGTTATCAGTCGCTCGTGCGCGGCTCGCTCAGGCGCCGCTGATCAATTCACGCGCCTGCGGACCGGACTCCAGAAGCGCCTTGCGCACCTCGTCCAGCCACGGCATCGTGCCGCCGACCTGTGGGTCGGAGCTGACCGCCACCATCGACCCGCGCGCCGCGACCTCGCCCCCACGGCGCACCTCAAAGCTGTAGGTGACCGACGTACGTCCGACCGCTGCAACGCGGATCTCGATGTCGACCCGGTCGCGGAACCACAGCCGCGCGAGGTAGTCCACCTCGTAACGTACGCGCGGGACCACCCCGAACAGGTCGAGCAGTCCGAGCCGCTCGTGCAGGACGGATTCCGCCGACTCGATCCAGCGGATGACGGTGGAGTGGTGGTAGTGGCCGGCCGCGTCGGTGTCCGGCCACTCCACCCGTCGCTGGACGATGACGCTCGCCGCCTCGGTCGCCTCGATCCTCATGGCACCACCGTCTCGGCCTGCGACTGGGCGGTCGCCGTGCTCGGCCACGGCGTCCGCGAGCAGTCAGGGCCCACCTTGTTCGGCAGCGAGCCGGCGGCGCCGGCGTGCAGCGGAAAGACGACGATGCCGCCGAGGCCGAACGTGAACGCGAGCAACGGGGCGCCGGTTAAGACGGCGTCGCACGTGGGCTTGAGCACGATGAATCACCTCAAGGGTCGTACGCAATGCGCTTAGTCTGTCAGTACTGTGACGGAAGTCAAGAAAGCGCGATAAGATTCAACCAACGGCCGATCGGTTCAGCCACGCGGAGCAGCCGTTTCGCCCCGTTGGCATCCGACCGCCGTGACGCCCGCGGAGTGCCCGACCAGCACGAGCCACACCTGCGGACCGAGCGCCTCTGCCGACCAGACCCGGCACCCGATCGACGGCAAGGGCGACGTCGTCGAAGGTCCGGAGCCAGACCCCTTTGCTGGCCGACCCGGCGGAACTCGATCGACGCGACCGCCCACCGCGGGTGGCGCACGGCGGCAACGTGATCCTCGAGCGATCAAAACGATCAGGTCGGGCGGCGGTGCGGGCCGCGCGAGCACCTCGCGGGGGTGTGTCGAAACCACCGCGTCGTCCTGCCGCTATCGTTCATCCGTGACGACGTTGACGGCCGATCCACAGGGGGTCGGCGAGACCCGCGGGCTGCAGCCACGAGCCCTCATCGTGACCACGTACGGGGCGTTCGCGCGGGAGGCCGGCGGCTGGCTTTCGGTCTCCTCCCTCATCCGGCTCATGGCCGATCTCGAGGTCGACGAGCCGGCCGTCCGCTCATCCATCTCCCGGCTGAAGCGCCGCGGCATCCTCGAGGCCGCGAAGCTCAATAGCTCGGCCGGCTACGCGCTCTCGGAGCGGGCCCGGGAAATTCTCGCGGAGGGTGACCGGCGCATCTTCCAGCGGCCCGTCTCCCGCCTCTCCGACGGCTGGGTGCTGGCGGTCTTCTCGGTGCCCGAATCCGAGCGCGACCGCCGGCACGTCTTGCGCTCGAGGCTGACGTGGCTCGGCTTCGGCACTGCGGCGCCGGGCGTCTGGATCGCCCCCGCGCACCTCTATGACGAGGCGCGCGAGGAACTCGAGCGCCTCGAGTTGACTTCCTACGTCAACCTGTTCCGCGCCGAGTACCTCGCCTTTGCCGACATTCGCGCCTGCATAGACCAGTGGTGGAACCTCGAGGGACTGCAGCGGCTGTACGACGAGTTCCGCACGTCCTGGCAACCGGTACTAGCCCGGTGGCGCCGCCGCCGGTCGCTGGACGAAGGCCAAGCGTTCGCGGACTATATCCGGGCGCTCACCCATTGGCGGCGGCTCCCGTTCCTCGACCCGGGGTTGCCCGTCGAGCTCCTCCCAGCCAACTGGCACGGCTCCCGCGCCGCCGACCTGTTCGAGTCGCTGCAGCTTCTGCTGCGCGAGCCCGCTCACCGGCACGTCCGCGCGATCACTGGCCGTTAGCCGGGTACGACCGCGATCCCCTGAACTTCAACGAGCGCCTCGACGTCCCAGAGCCGGGCCACGCCGATCCCCGCCATCGCCGGGTAGTCACGGCCCACCACCCGCCGCCAGACGGCACCGATCTCGCGCGCGTGCGACCGGTAGTCCTCCATGTTGACGATGTAGACCGTCAGGCTGACCAGGTGAGCGGCCTCGCCGCCGGACGCCTTCAGCGCGGTCACCAGGTTGGTCAGGGCGCGCTCGAACTGCTCCACGACTGTGTCACCGACGATGCGCCCGCCCGCATCGAGCGCGGTTTGGCCTGCGAGGAACACTAGCCGACCGCGCTCGACCGAGACAGCGTGCGAGAACCCGGACGGGGGCGCCAACTCGTGCGGGTTGACACGTTCCATAGGAGTTGGATTCCCTTCCCTCCGCGCCATTAGAACACCCTCCGCTCCATCAGGACTGGACGGCGCCGCCATCCACGTTGATGCCCTGGCCCGTCACCGCCCCGTTGACAGCGCAGAGCCACACCGCTTCGGCGACCTCTTCTGGCGTGACCAGGCGCCCGATGGGCTGCCGGGCGGCGAGCGCCGCGCGGGCCTCCGCCAGCGAACGGCCCGTCTTCTCCGCGATCGCGGCCACCGTAACATCGGTCATGGGCGTGTCGACGTACGCCGGACACACCGCGTTGACCGTCACGCCGCTACTCGCCAACTCGGCGGCGGCGGCGCGGACGAGCCCGAGAACCCCGTGCTTCGCGGCTGTGTACGCCGCGATGTAGGGCTCGCCCCGTTTGGCCGCGATCGAGGCGACCACGACCACGCGACCGAATCCGCGCTCGACCATCCCGGGTACCGCCCGGCGTACGCACCGGAAGGGCGCCGTGAGCAGCAGGTCAAGCTGACCCCGCCACATCTCGTCGGTGGTGTCGGCGAGCTTGGCCGAAACCCCCGACCCCGCGTTGGCGACCAGCACGTCGACCGCGCCCCACTCGGCCTCGACCGCCGCGAATACCTCGTCAACGGCGGAGGCCACCGTGATATCGGCGGGAAGCACGAGCGACGGCCCGGGCAACGTCGCGGCGACCTGCCCGAGCTGATCGGTGGAGCGCGCGGTGAGCGCGACACGATGACCCTCGGCCGAAAGTCGCTGCGCCACGGCGCGGCCGATTCCTCGGCCGGCACCGGTGACGAGGCAGGTACGCGTCGCGGCTGGCACGGGGGACTCCTCGCCTGATTAGAGCTGACGGACACCCGCATCTTGTCAATCAGCGGCGACGACCGTCAAGATAGCGACATATGAACGAGCTCAGGTCTCCCGTCATCCTCGACGCCGTCCGCACGCCGTTCGGTCGCTACCGCGGCGGCCTGTCCGGGATCCGCGTCGACGATCTTGCCGCCCTGCCCATCGCGGAACTCGTCGCCCGCCACCCCGGGCTCGACCCCGAACATATCGACGACGTGGTCTACGGCAACACGAACGGCGCGGGCGAGGAAAACCGCAACGTCGCGCGCATGGCGGGGCTGCTCGCCGGTCTCCCGGTCACGGTCCCGGGAACGACGGTCAACCGGCTGTGCGCCAGCGGCGGGGAGGCCCTCTTGCACGGCGCGCGTACCGTCGCGGTCGGCGAGGCCAACCTGGTCATCGCCGGCGGCGTCGAGGGGATGAGCCGTGCGCCGTTCGTCCTGCCAAAGCCGGAGGACGCGCTGCCCCGCAGCATGGAGTTGCACCAGACGACGGTCGGCTGGCGAATGGTCAACCCCCGCCTTCCCGCGCACTGGACCGGCTCCCTTGGCGGGTGCGCGGAGCGGGTCGCCGCCGAGCTCGGCATCGGCCGGGACGAGCAGGACGCGTGGGCGCTGCGTAGTCACGAGCGCGCGAGCGCGGCCTGGGAGACAGGGCTGCACGACGACTACGTCATGGCGGTGACGGCGCCGGACGGCACGGTCGTGCGGCGCGACGAATCGGTACGGCCGAACACGAACGCCGCGAAGCTGGCGGCGTTGCGCCCGGCGTTCGCCTCGGACGGGACGGTGACGGCCGGCAACTCGTCGCCGATAAACGATGGCGCCCTCGCCCTCCTCGTGGGCACACGCGGGGCCGCAGAGGAGTTGGGCCTCACCCCGCTCGGGCGCATCCTCGGCTCGGCGACCGTGGCCGTCGAGCCGGACCGCTTCTCCATCGCCCCCGTGCCCGCCGTCGAGCGCGCGTTGGCGCGAGCCGGTCTCGGGCACCGGGACGTCGACGTGTGGGAGATAAACGAGGCGTTCGCCGCGATGGTGCTCTCGACGCTGCGCGGACTGCCGGAGATCGACCTCGAGCGGGTCAACCCGAACGGGGGCGCGATTGCGATCGGTCACCCGCTCGGGGCGTCGCTCCTGCGGGTCGTCGCCGACCTGTGCCGGCAACTGCGCCGCCGCGGCGGCGGGGTTGGTGTCGCCTGCGCCTGCATCGGAGTCGGCCAGGGTCAGGCCATCGTCGTAGAGGTTCAGTGAGGGAGCCAGAAGTGAAGGTCGAGGAGTTCACCGACGTCGCCTACGAGGTACGCGAGGAGGATGCCGTCGCGGTAATCACGGTCAACCGGCCGGACCGCTATAACGCCTTCCGCGGCCGCACAGTGGACGAGCTGATTAACGCGTTCAAGCACGCCTGGGCGGACAAGCGCGTGGCGTGCGTGATACTCACCGGCGCCGGCGACAAAGCGTTCTGCGCCGGCGGGGACGTCAAGGAGCGCGCGGAGACCGGGTCCTACGGTGAGACCGAGTGGGGCACCTTCGAGATCGAACGGCTACACCGGATCATCCGCGACATCCCAAAGCCGGTGATCGCCGCCGTCAACGGCGTCGCGGTCGGCGGTGGTCACGTGCTGCACGTCCTGTGCGACCTCACCGTCGCGGCCGAGCACGCGCGGTTCGGGCAGAGCGGCCCCCGCGTCGGCTCCTTCGACGCGGGGTTCGGCTCGGCGTACCTCGCCCGCGTCGTCGGCGAGAAGCGAGCGCGGCAGATCTGGTTCCTCCTCGACCTCTACGACGCCGCGACGGCCGAACGGTGGGGACTGGTCAACCAGGTCGTGCCGGCCGAGCAACTCATGGAAAAGGCGCTGGAGTGGGGTCGCCGCATCGGGTCCTACTCCCCCACGGCCCTGAGGTTTCTCAAGCATTCGTTTAACGCCGACAGCGACCACATCGGCGGCCTGTCCCACCTGGCGTTCGACGGACTGGAACTGTTCGCGCACTCCGAGGAGGGTATGGAAGGCGCCCAGGCATTCGCCGAGAAGCGTCCGCCCGACTTCTCGCCGTACCGCTGAACGCGAGCCGAGGGCCGAGCGCACAATGCGGCGGCCCTGTACCTGCCGAAAAGGCATCCGTGCAGCTCGCGGGCTCTCTTGACGTCCAGGTCCGGCCTTCGCCTGGCCGAGGACGTCGCCCGTACCGATCGTCACCGACGACTACGCGATGATGCCGCCTCATGCTGCTGCGACTCGCGTACCTGGGCATCACGAACGCGTTTACGCTGCTGCCTGGCGGCGACCGTGACAAGGACATCGAGATCCTGTCGTTGCGCCATCAGCTCGCGGTGCTGCAGCGCCAGCTCGACGCGCAGCGCGTCCGGTTCGAGCCAGTCGATCGGGCGCGGCTGGCCGCGCTACTGCACCCACTGCCGAGGCCGACCCTGCGGGGTCTGCGGCTACTGCTCCGGCCCGACACGATTCTCAACTGGCACCGTGACCTGATCACCCACCGCCACGCCGCGGCATCGCGGCCACAGCGACGCGGCCGGCCCCGCACCCTGCGCTCCATCCGAGTGCTGGTGTTGCGCCTGGCAAAGGAGAACGGCAGCTGGGGGTATCGCAGGGTGCACGGCGAACTGCTCACGCTCGGGATCAACGTCGCCCCGTCCACCGTCTGGGAGATCCTGCGCCAGGCCGGGATCGACCCCGGCACCCGACCGGGCCGCCACCACCTGGACAGACTTCCTACGTTCCCAAGCCGAAGCGCTGCTGACCGCAGACTTCATCGAGACCGTGACGCTGACCGGAGCGCGGATGTACATCCTGACGGTGATCGAACACGCCAGCCGCCGCATCCGCGTCCTGGGCGTCACGGCGCACCCGACCGCCTGTGGGGCTCGAATACTCGGTTCGGCTGTCTGAAGAGTGGTTCTGTGCGAGCTCGAGCCCGGAGCAGCCATCGTGCTCGTGGCCATGAGCGCGTCGTTGCTGTACCTGCTGCTGCACCAGATCCTGCAGATGTTGTCCCAGATCGCCCGCGACGGTGGGGCCAAGGATGCGGAGATTCTGGTACTCCGCCATCAGGTGGCGGTGCTGCGCCGACAGGTGACCCGCCCCGTCCTCGAACCAGCCGACCGGATGGTTCTGGCGGCGCTGTCGCGGCTGCTGCCCCGCCCGCGCTGGGTCCGCGTTCTTCGTCACCCCGGCCACGCTGTTGCGGTGGCACCGCGAACTCGTCGCCCGACGATGGACGTACCCACATGCCCGGCCGGGCCGGCCACCGGTTGACAAACAGGTCCGTGACCTGGTGCTGCGACTCGCGGCGGAGAACCCGTCGTGGGGGCACCGCCACATCCAGGGTGAACTGGTCGGCTTGGGCTACCCGGTGGCGGCCAGCACGGTGTGGAAGATTCTCAACCAGGCCGGGATCGACCCGGCACCCCGGCGGTCCGGACCGACCTGGAAACAGTTCCTGACCGCCCAGGCTCACACAATCCTGGCCTGTGACTTCTTCACCGTCGACACGGTGTTGCTCAAGCGGATCTACGTGCTGTTCTTCGTCGAGATCACCACCCGGGAGGTTCACCTCGGCGCAGTGACCGCGCATCCAACCGGCGCCTGGGTGACGCAGCAAGCACGGAACCTACTGATGGACCTCGACCAACGCGCGGCAAGCCTGCGGTTCCTGCTCCGCGACCGCGACAAGAAGTTCACACCTTCGACGCCGTGTTCACCGCCGAAGGCATCGACGTGATCAAGACCCCGCCGCAGGCTCCCCGGGCAAACGCGTTCGCCGAGCGGTGGGTGGGCACCATACGCCGGGAGTGCACCGACCGGATGTTCATCGTCGGCCAGCGCCACCTCGCGGCCGTCCTCGCCGAGTACATGGCCCACTACGGCCACCGCCCACATCGATCGCTCGGCCAGCAGCCGCCCAACCCGCCATCGGGAGCCACTGACTTGACCACCGCCAGGGTCCGACGGCGCCCGATCCTCGGCGGGTTGATCAACGAGTATTCGCAGGCAGCATAGCCGAACCGGCTTTACGAGCCCCACAGGCTTCTCGTTTCTCCGTCTTGGTTTGGGGTCGCAAACCTGCGGTCGTGTGCTCGGCGGCAGGACATCAGTCTGTACCGATGTTGCGCGCGCGTCCGGTTGGTGATGGTCCGCCTGACCGTGCGCCGAACGTTGAAGGCCGGTACGTCCGTCACTACAACGGGCGATGTCCCCATCGGGCGTTGCAGCTGCAGCACCACGCTCCGACCGACCCGTCGTCGACCTGACCCACGAACGGATCAAACGCCGACCCACCTTCGGCAGGGCTCATCAACGAATACGAACGCGTCGCGTAAAGCCCCAGCTCAGACCACCTGACCAGGGTATTGGCACCCCCACAGGCCGCATTCGAGGTCGTCGCGTCCGAGCCACTGTCGCCAGTCGTCGTAGGACTCGCGAGCACGGCCCGAATCTCGCCGTCGTAGCCGCGCCATATATCGCCTTGCCCGTCGCCATCGACGTTCAGGGTGCGGAGCATGCGTGGACCGGTGACCGGATACTTGGACATCGCGGCGTGATGGTCCCGCCCTGCCAGGGCACGTCCCTAGGTATAGCGACGTTGAGTGACAGTAGGCGTGCCATGATGGCGCTCCTTCAGGTCGTCCGGGCCTGACGGGCGCGCTCGTAGTGTCGTCGGGCTTTCATGCGGTTGCCGCAGATCGCCATCGAGCACCAGCGGGCATTGTTTGACTTGCTGTGGTCGATGAGATACAGCCGGCACTCCAGGTTGGCGCAGGGGCGTAGGCGCCCGGGGCTGGACACCCGTAGCGCGTTCCAGGCGAGCACCGCTCGGGCGGCCGCCGATCGCCCTTCGGGCAGGTTGAGGGTCCAGGTGAGTCCATCGGCGACGAGGGACGGCCGGCAGCTCACGCCTTCCACGAACCGCGCGACGGAGGTCGGTTCTCCCTCACCACGGACGATGTCCTGCAGTGCCGAGCGCACGTCGATCAGGGAGCGCCACTCGTCCTCAGAGGCCGGTTGGCTGTGGGCGGTGAGCCACTTCCGGCCGGCCTCGAAGGTGGCCAGCTCATCACGTGCTGACCCGTCGATGACGGGTGTGGTGTTGAGCAGGTCGAGCAGCAGGATCTCATCGGTCTCGTCAGTCGCGGGCACGGTCACAATCTAACCCCCAAACGTTGCTTGACAGGTTACATCAACTCGTGCTTGGGTCTAACCATCAAAGTGATTTAGAGGGGTTAGAGATGACTGTTGTTCACTACCGCCACGCGACCGTGCAGGGCCAGCGGCTGTTCTACCGGGAGGCCGGCCCGGCTGACGGCCCGGCGATCGTGCTCCTGCACGGCTTCCCGACCAGCTCGTTCATGTTCCGCAACCTGATCCCCGCGCTGGCCGATCGATACCGTGTGATCGCTCCGGACCACCTCGGGTTCGGGCTCTCTGCCGCCCCGTCGGTCGAGGAGTTCGACTACACCTTCGATGCCCTGGCCGACCTCACCGCAGGATTGCTCGACCGAGTGGGTGTGGGGCGATACGCGATGTACGTCCAGGACTACGGCGCCCCGATCGGCTGGCGCCTCGCGCTGGCCAACCCGGCCGCCATCACCGCGATCATTACCCAGAACGGAAACGGCTACGACGCCGGGTTCGTGGCCGGCTTCTGGCAGACCGTGTGGGACTACCAGCGCGAGCAGACGCCCGAGACCGAGGCAAACATCCGTACCGCGCTGACGCTCGAGGCGGCCCTTGACGGGCCGCACGCGCCGCCGCCTGGGCGCGCGCCGGCCGCTGCCGCTGTCGCTCTGCGGCCGTCACACCTGATGCCCAGCGGCTGGCGCGGAAAGCGGGGAGCCTGGAGGGCCGCCGTGGAACGACAGGCCGTCGACCGGTGGGTTTGTGGGCCGGCAGCCGGCCGGGCCGCGCGGCCACAAGCCCGCGGCGCAGAGCGTGTCACCGCCGGCCGTGGTGGCGATGCGGCGCGGAGTGTGCGGGGCCGCCCCTCCAAGGTCAAGGGCGCTTCGCGTCGCTGCGCGACGGCCCTGCGGGCCGCCCTTGACCCCGGAGCCTCTGCGACCCCTCGGGCCGGCAGTCGCCGGCAGGCCAGGGGCCTGCCCGGGGTGCACGCGCCGCAACGCCACCACGGCCTCGTCGCGTAGTAGGCCGACGCCGTTACTGCGTCAAGTAGCCCGTGGAGTGACTGGGCGACCAGGAGTGGCGGGGGATATGGAGGAGGGGCAGGAGGCAGAGTGCGCCTAGGGCGGCGAAGGTGAGGATGGCCCAGCGGGGGCCTGCGGTGTCGGCGGTGAGGCCGGCCGCCCACGCTGCGGGTGCTAGGACGCCGAGGGAGACGAAGCGGTGGATGGCGGTGGTTTGGACGCGCATGTCGGGATGGCTGAGTAGCTGGCGGGTGGTGAGTGCGGTGACGGCCCAGCAGCCGCCGCCGATTCCGCTGATGAATGAGGCGGCGGCGAGCAGCCAGGCGGCGGTGTCTGGGGTGGCTGTGGCGACTAGGAACGGGCCGGCGGCCGACAGGGCGGCCGCGAGCAGCAGTGTCGGGCCGCGTCCTGTGCGTCGTTCTGCGGTGCGGCTGAGTGCGACACCTAGGGGTATCGCGACTCCGGCGGCGGAGAGCGTTAGACCGAGGATGCCTGGCGCCAGGTGGAGGGTGCGGATCGCGAAGATTGCGAGGAGGGCTTCGTAGCCGGCGAAGCCGGCGTTGAACAGGGCGCTGGCCCACATCAGTGCGCGCAGTGGCGGAGTGGCGAGTACGTACCGCCAGCCGGCGATGACTTGGCGGGCCATGCCGCCGGTGTCCGTGCGGCCGGTTGGGCTATCCGCGTGGATTGCGGCGAGGGTGACGACGCTGATCAGGTAGCTGGCGGAGTGGATGTATAGGGTGCGGACCGCGCCGACTGCTCCGACGAGCAGGCCGGCGGCAGCGGGGCCCAAAAGTCTGGCTGCAGACTCGGACAGGGCCAGTCGGCGGTTGGCCGCTGGTACCAGTTCGGCGGGGACCAGTGCGGGCACCACCGATTGGTATGCGATCTGGAACGGGACCGTGGCGATGCCGACCACGACGGCCACCGCCAGCAGCTGTCGATAGTTGGCCGCGCCGAACACTGGCACAGACAGGATCGCGGCGCAGCGCACGATGTCGGCGGCGAGCATCGTGCGGCGCAGTCCGAACCGGGCGACCCAGACGCCGGCCGGTAGCGCCACAATCAGGGAAGGTAGTTGGCCGGCCGCGGCGAGCCCGGCGACCTGTCCGGGTGTGGCGTGCAGGACTAGCACGGCGACGAGGGGGAGGGCCAGGCGGGTGAGCTGATCACCGGCCAGGCTAACGCTCTGCCCTGCCCACAGGAGCGCGAACGAACGACCCAGCCTCACCGGCGGGCGACCGGCTTGCTGGCCTTGCGAATTGTGTCGAGCAGGTCGTCGGCGTCGGCATTGAGCGCGTCGCTGGAGACAAAGCGGCCGTCGGTGAGGTGGTTGCGGAACCGGACGAGCAGCGTGCCTACCGGCACCATCCCGAGGTGTACCAGCACCGGCAGCAGTGACTGCGCAGCCCGCCCACCCGAGGAGATCCCACCGTAAGCAACGACGCCGACTGGCTTGCCGCGCCACTCGTGATAGAGGAAGTCCAGCGCGTTCTTCAGCGATGCCGGAAACGAACTGTTGTACTCCGGGGTCACAAACACCAGCGCGTCACAGCCGGCAACCCGCTCACTCCACCGGCGGGTGTGTGCATGCGCATAGCGCCCGGTGGAAGCGTGCTCGGGCTCATCTAGCAGGGGCAGCCCCTGCTCGACAAGGTCGATGAGGTCACCATCCGAGCCGACTCGCCCTGCCATCCAAGCCCCGATCTGGCCACCCACCCGGCCTGGCCGGGTACTGCCGATCACGATTCCCACGGTCACAGCGAAACTCCTTGCTTGACACGTCATACAAAATGATTGACGTATCTTGCAATGGAACTGAATGACATGTCAAGCTTCTGCCCGATAGGATGGTGCACATGGCGGATGGGGTGCGCTGGCTCGACGACGCCGAGCGGGCGGCATGGACGGGGTACCGGCAGATGAAACGGGCACTGGACGCCCGAGTGGCCAGCGAGCTGACGGCCGACTCCGGCCTGTCCGAGCCAGACTACGACGTGCTGAGCCTCCTCAATGATTCGGCGGCGCCGCGCTGGTGCATCAAAGACCTGGGTACCCGGCTCCTTTGGTCACCCAGCCGGACCTCACACCACCTTGCCCGCATGGCATCCCGTGGTCTGATCGACCGGTTTCCCTGCGAAACGGATGCACGCGGCACCGACATCAGCCTCACCGCCACCGGCCGCCGCGCCATCGAGACCGCCGCGCCTGCCCACGTCGAGTCAGTACGGCGCCATTTCATCGACCAACTCACCCCCACCGACCTCGCCGATCTGGCTAGGATCACCAGCAAGGTCACAGCCCACCTCCGCTCCCTTGGTCAGCAGTAAGTGCTCATGGCTGTCGGCGTGAGTCAGGAACACAATATGCTTCGCCGCCGGGATAACGGCGTTGCCTCGGCCAGGGTGCTTCAGAGCCTGGTAAATAAGGGTTTCAGGCCGGCGGGGGGTGCGCCGTGAAGATCGGCTGCGGCGGTGGTGCCAGCGTGTTGGCGTGACATGAGGAAGGGCCTCCGGTACGAGCAAAGGCGACTAAACCAGCACGACCGAAGGCCCAACCCTGTCTGTATACCTTGTCGCCGGTGTCGCCGCATCCACCACCCCGGCCACCCTCGATGCTCACCTGCCCACCGCCCGGCCACGGCACTACCCGTCCGACACCAGCGACGCCGAGTGGGCCGTCCTCGCCCCGTACGTCCCGGCCGGCACCGGACGTGGCCGGCCGATCATCTACCCTCGCCGCGACATCGTGGACGCGATCCGCTACCTCGATCGCACCGGCTGCCAGTGGGACGCGCTACCGGCCGACTTCCCCCACCACAAGCTGGTCTACCACTACTTCAAGACCTGGACCGCCGACGGAACGCTCCACCGCATGCACAACAGCCTGCGTGAACAGGTCCGCGCCCAGGTCGAGGACCGCGACCGGCAGCCGACGGCCGCGTTGGTCGACTCCCAGTCGGTACGCGGCGCGGAGACCGTCGGGCGGGCCAGCCGCGGCTACGACGCGGGGAAGAAGGTCAACGGCCGGAAACGGCACATCGCCGTGGACACCTGCGGCCTGCTCCTCGCGATCCTGATCACCGGCGCCCACACCCAGGACCGCGACGGCGCCCGCCCCCTCCTTCAGGCGTTGCACGCTTGCTTCCCCGGCATCCGCCTGGTCTGGGCCGACAGCGGCTACGCCGGCAGGCTCGTCGACTGGGCCGCCACCCACCTCGCCCTGACCGTGCGGATCGTCGCCAAACTCGCCGGGCAGACCACCTTCGTGGTCCTACACCGCAGGTGGGCAGTCGAACGCACCTTCTCGTGGATCAACCGGTGCCGGCGCACCGTCCGTGACTACGAACGGCTCCTTGAACACCACGCCGCGATGGTCCAATGGGCCATGATCATCGTTATGGCTCGCCGCCTCGCCCGTCACCAACACACCTGAAACCCTTATTTACCAGGCTCTCAGAGTGTTCCCGCCCTCAGTTGGCAACAAGCAAGCAGCAGCGAACGGCCTGACGTCAGCCGCTGACATCAACGCTGGCGGTCGAGGCCGACCGAGCGCGGACGGGTCAGACCGAGTCGCAAGATCCGGAACCTGCGCGGAATGATCACGGCCATCGTAGGGAGCCCGCTTGACGTATGCCCTGGTAGGACGGGAGATGGTCCAGCAGGCGCTACACCCTTCCTAAACCGTCTGTCCCGCCACTACTCCTCGTCGGGCTCGCCCAGGTGCGGACGGTGCTCCGCGATCCACGATTCCACGTCGCGTTTCAGCCACACCGCGCCCATCCCGAGCCGGTCGTACGGCTCAGGGAAGTCCGGGCGGTCGATGATCTGCCGCGCCCGCTGTCGGCTGACGCCGAGGCGCGCAGCGATCTCCCCCGCTCCGTACAGGTGCCGTGGCATGGCCGCAGGGTAGCCAGGCAGTAACTGGTCAAACCGCAGCTCGTCTTACAGCAACTGGTCACGTTGCAGGATGCACCTTGACAAGTGGATAGCCATCGACGAACGATGAGCACATGCCGCTGACTGGGACACCCCACCCCATACCCGCAGGCCCACGACACCGCCGGGATTGGCGGACGAGATGGCGGCGATGCACCTGCGGCCCGCCCTGGCCGTGCCCCGATCGCGGCCCAGTACCCCCGGCCGAGCCCTCGCCGACATACCGGGGTGCCGCCTCGGTGCCGCCGCCACTATGGGGACGGGAGGTGACGGCGCTGTACCCGCCGATTGGGCGGGCAGGGCACCTGACGCCCGCGCAGTCGCGCCGGGCAGGCATCCAGTGGTGAGCGGCGCACCGGGACGCCCCCACGCGCCGATGCGCCCCCTCTGGCGGTGCCGCCGCTGCGGCTGCCCCTGGCCCTGCTCCCCCGCCCGTCTGGCGCTGCTGACGGAATACCGGGACGCCCGCTCGTCCCTGGCCGTATACCTCGCACTCGCTCTCGCTGACGCCCTGGATGATCTACACCGCCTCGGCCTCGACAACCGTGGGGTGCACGCCCGGTTCCTCGGTTGGCTGCGCTCGGAGCCTCCGGATAAGGGTGGCGACCTCCCCTCGCGCGGCGCTCGCCGCTGAACCTCCTACGGTCACCGACTGGATGCCGGCGTCGGAAGGCCTCAGGGACGTCCTCGTCGCAGCCCCTCGCCGTCGTCAGCGGGCTGATGCCCGCCCGGCACCTGTAAGCCCACCGCCAGCTCACGAACATCGTCAACGTCGACGTCAACGAGACTGCGCCGCGCCAGCCACAACGGCCTGAGGCCGTCGTCGATCCCGCGACGGCAGCGGTCAACAAGCGACTCGGCAAGTGGAAGTTGAAGAGAGTGATTGAAACGGCCTTGGCGCGACAGCGGCGAGCGCTGTCGACGCCTCGGGCGGCTGGATCATTGCCGGGCTCGGACTCGCGGTAGCCGTCTGTCCGCATTGGCCCTGCGGGGCCGAGCGGGTGCCGATCGGCGTGCCGGTCCGCCGGTCTCCGGCCTCGGGTTGCTCGGAATCGACGTTGGGAGGATCGTCGAGCAGCGGTGAGCGGAGGCGTACAGCAGGGCAAATATGTCCGGTGAGGACGGTCCTCTGGACTCTGCCAGGCGATAAGCGCCTCACCCAAATGACCTGGGCGCAGGACTCTGGCTGCTCAGGCTCCCGGGTCGAATGCGCCGACACCATTGGATTGATCATGGTGAGCCGAAGCAGTGAGATCGTCCTCGCCTTCGGCACGCTGCCCACTCACCGGGGTTCACCCGAGGTCAGAACTGCTCCGGCATCGGGGTGTTGCATCCGCATCCGCATCCGCGGCCGCTACGCGACCAGGAGATAGCGGACGGTCCCGGCGCCTCCTGCTCCCAAGTTGCTCCCAATATAAGGGGCAACAGCGGAGAAGCCCGTTACCGGCGATTCCGGTGACGGGCTTCCTACCTACCTATATTCATGGTGGGCGATACTGGGATCGAACCAGTGACCTCTTCGGTGTGAATGTTGATCTCGCCTCCCGTCACGGTTCAACTGATGCCAGCTGATGCCGTAACGTGCACGCTGGCCACCATCGGATGTCGTACAGCAATGGATGACGCCGTACCTCTTGCTGACTTCTTGCTGATGTAGCGGCCCAACCGGGTCTGGTCTGCTACGAGCCCAACTGATGCCGGCGCGCCGGGTTGTCGCACCGCAGGCCAATGGCTAGCAGATTCCGCCACCGGTCAACTAGCTACTGTGTCCGATATCCGGAATCCGACAACTCCTTCGGGTCGCTCGGTCCACTCGAGGGCGACACCGACTACTACCTGCGCTACCGGCTCTTCGCTCTCACCTGAGTAATCCCTTACGACCGCCGCGACCCCATGATCCCGCAGAAATTGCCACTCACCGACGCCGTCGAGTGGCTGAGGGCTCCGCAGAAGTGGGGAAACGAGGTTCATATCGCACGCAACGCAGGCGCCGATCCCGTCGTCCGTCTCCACGAACATTCCTTGTTGCTGTCCCATCTGAACACCGCCACGGAAGAAGCCAAGGGCATCCGCAAGTTCCCAGGAATTTAGAACCACAAGGAAAAGGGTCCCGGACGCCTCTTCCTTGAGTGCCTCAGCCCGGCGGGCAATCTCCGCCACGCCTGCGTCCTGCCATGCCAGTCCGTCCACCAGCGAACGGACGATGAATTTATTCTCGCCCCTGATCATTCCGTACGCCGCATTGCTGGCAAGCATTTCGGGTTCAGCAAGGACGCGTTCAGACGAGACGAAAAACTCGCGGGGAACAAGCGTGTTCAGATACAGCTTGGTGCCGTCACCAGGAATCTCATGAGGAGCATTTCGGGAGAAAGTGTTCGACAATCGATTAGAAGATTCGTCCATCGCCTCCCTCAAGGCACTGATGAACCGCTCAACCCGTTCCGACTCTATCGCCGATTCTCGAATAGCTTGCTTCTCGGCCGATCGTCGTTGATCAACGAGGGCCTTCAGCTGCTGCTCCAAACGCTCGCCTTGAAAGGTAAAGGAAGGCACGAACCGCGAAAGCCGGCCCGCCAACTCGAAGGCATTGAGAAGAGATCCAGCCCGCGAGGCATCGTCTGCTGAGGGAACTCCAGGCGGCACAACTAGGCCCACCGCTGCGGCAACCATTAGCGCGGCGGAAGCTAGATAGGAGTCGAAGGCCATCATGTGAACCTGAAGCGGAATCTTCGTTTGCAGTTCCCATCTACTCCATGGGCGCCCCTGGCCTAGTACGCCCTCCCCCACTTCGACATATGCGGCCCACACGAGGTGCGCAGGGATTAAGCGAAGCAGTTTGGCAGCAATGTCTTCGAGCTGTTGAGAGGCATGCAGGTTCTCCGCTCGGTAGAGCGTCCATGCAAGTACCGCCAGAAGGGCAGCGGCCTTCGACTCGCTCGCCTTTCGGTCTGCGGCGCCGAATCCGCCGATGAGGTCGGAAGGCACTCCGAAATACGCTAATAACCTCTCGAACAGGGCCGACCTTTCAGTATCGACGCAAATTCTCATCATCTCCGCGAAGACACCTGCTGATATTTCTTCGACCAAGCGCCGGGCCTGCATGTCATTTCGTACCTCAGCCCGCATGAAAAGCTGAGTGAGATTCTGAAGAGATACTGCCACATACTCAGCGAGGGCGTCGTCGGACGATTGCCCGAGGACCTCTGTGAGATATGCGGGATACAGCCCTAGGAATTCCCGCAGAGCGTCGTAATCTCCGGATTTAAATGCCAACTTGCACAGAGAGTAGGCATGGTCAACGGTTACATACAAACCTCTCCTTCCAAGGACCTCAATCGCGGATACCGCTATCTCTCGGACGTCGCGCTGCAGCCATCGCCAGTAGGGCCCGTAGGCGCTGAAAGAAAAGAGAATAGAAGGGTCTTGAATACGGCCAGTGCTCGCAAGAATTCGATTGAAAAGCTCACTGTAGACGTCAAGTCCCTGCCGCAACGAGCCAGTCGTTCCCGCAGCTATCGTCGACAACAGGCTGTCCTTAAGTGTGACGAGCTCCCCTCTTAGTCTTTCGTCGTCATCTTCGTCACCATCGCGCAATCGTATGCAACCCCGAAGGTCATTCTCAAGAACCCTAACGCGGGGATCATCGGCCTCTAGACTTGCAGTGAGCGTAAAGATATGGCCTCCCGCAGGGACAACCTCATTGATGCGGGAGTCCAGCAGAATAGCGGGCGCCGTGTCACGAAGTGAGCCTTCGACTCGCTTGGGCGGGGCTTCCTGAGTCGCCTCCGCGGGAAAATTGATCAACCACATCCGGTGCAAATGCTTCGCGGCAATCCGTTGAAGTAGGCGATAGTTGACATCTTCAAGCCGAACGGATTGACCCACTATCACAAGTGGTATTCCGTCAGTGCTGCCAGAAGCTCTGGATCGGGCTCGTATCAGAGAGTCCCCGGGAAAAAGGTCGGCAAGGCGGGTGTTCGCCCTCGCCATGACGTCTAGCTTGTAAAGCCCGTCGCTCAACTTCTCCTGCAGCAGATTGAGCGCCCTAACAGCTGCGCGCCTTTCGTCAAGGAAGTGCTCGGCCGCACGGAAGTAGGAGAGGCCGATGAACAACATTGTCACAACAAAGCAAAAAAGGAAGCCTATGATGGCTCCGCCATCGCTGGCAAGCCAGATCGCGATTATGCCCAACGTAACGTTACTTGCGCCCGCGAACAGCAAGAGGCTCCGAAATAGAGTCTCGCGATATAGAACCTCACGGCTGCTTCGAATGGCCACTGGAGGATTGCTCGCAAGTTGAATGACGAGTGCCAATCCAGCGAACGCGATCGCGGCGATCGAGGTCTGAACTTGCCAAGCAAGGCCTAGCGCTTCGCTGGCGTTGGCTGGGGCCCACGAGGGAAGGAAGGACACCTGCCGACTACGGAAGAGCACCGCTAAGGCGACCAGCGTGAAGAAGAGGGCCGAGACGAACCACACTGACTCTATCCATCTGCGGTACCTGGCAGCAGAGGTTGGCCGATATGGATGGGCTTGCTCGCTCTCGCTACGAACCCAGCCGTCCGTTGAGGTCCAGCCGGTCAGCCTCTGGAGACTCCGGCGAGTCCAGGTGGTCATCCAGCGTCCGACCGCCCTGACGCGTCTCAGAGGGTAGAAGACTGCTTGTGATGTTGCCTGCTCCATCGCTACCCCCGGATACATGGCTGGGTCCTCGCGCTCATATGTGATCACAACTTCCTCAAGGGCGGCTCTTCGCCGGTCGCTGCCCGCAGGCCCGCGGATTGCCGGACATCACGGAGGCGTTCCGGGCACCCAAGATCTCCGTCTGGGTGGCAGGCTGTCATGCAGCCCACGCCGCCCTGACGCTCCAAAGGAGAGTGATGGCTCGTCAGTATCGCGACATCGACTTCCAACCAGCACCACCTGGTTGGCGCATGATCTTTCTCGCCGGCGACGGCAAGGGGGTCTGGACGTACCCCGTCCCGGGATGGCTGATCCAGGAGGAGGCCGATGACGAGTACGAGCCGCTGACCGGTACCGCGCCCCACAACCGCGAACGTCGTGTCATCCCGGCCTTCTGGAGCGCGGCCTTCGGTATCGAGCTACAACCCGCGGACATCGATGGCGATAATCCAGCCTGGGTGCTTGGGCCCGGACAGCCCGATCCGACTGAGGAGGAGATCGCGCAGGAGCATCGGAGCGTCGAAGAGACTGCGGCACGGGAAGCCAACGGAAAGCTCGCCGGCCGCTACTTCGACACCGTCATAGCCCCCCGGCTACGTGACGAGGGCAAGCGCGCCGATCACATCTCGTACGCCCGGGGCAAGTACATCCGTGATACCTGCGCGGACCCAGCAGAGCTCGACAGGCTGCGAGCACACTTCGCTTCCAATGGCGAGTAGGCGCCGCATCGAGCGGCTTGACGACGAAGAGTCACGGATGGCTGACCGGCCGGCCTCGGTCCTGATGGGAGCCCCGGTCGTTATCGAGTGCTGTACATCGCTGCTGTACTGCTGGGCCCCCGCTTCAGGGAAGGCAGGGCCAGCCGGACCCCGCCGAACACTTCGACCCGAACGTGGGTGTGCGGCACCTGCTGTGCTTACCCAAGCGGATTCGCCTCGTGGCTCTGTGAGGGCTGAGAATCTTGGTCCGCGCCAGGTTGCAGCAGCGAGCCGAGCACAGTGCCAGCCAAGCCGGCAGCCAGGGACCGACCAGCTCTGATCCGCCACGGCGACACCGTAGCTCAGACGCGCCCGTCCGTCCCGATGCCGATTGGCGGCCCGGTTGTGCTCGGCTTGTGGTTGGTCGGGGCCGAGCTTGGGGCAGAGTCGCCGTTGGGATCACGCTGTCTCGGACGCTTGCTGGCACTGCTTGGGTGGCTGCTGGTCCCTTCAGCAGATGAACGGTCACCGTTGCCACGATCCCGGCAATGCATCCTCTCTTCTCTCTGTTGGACGTCGGCCTGTAGCGATCTGAATACGCCCTCCGCGGCCTCCTCCATCACAGCCTGAGCGAACGCTTCATCGAGCAACTGGTACTCCGCTGCGACTTGTCGACAGGTTGCAATAGACACCAACTCCAAGAGAGTCACAGCACCCCGGATCAGGAGTTCGAAATTTTCGATCCGGCCCGATGGCCGTGTCGAGTTCAGATAAGACTTCTTTGTGTCGACGTTGCTGAGGGCCACATAAGCGCCAGCATGGATTCCATGGTTCCCCGTAAGATAAAGGGCCCTCAACCCATTGTTCGTGGCATGCTTATCTAGATCCGCAAAAGTGATCCGACCAGGCTTATTCGGGAACAAGGGTCGCGCCCACTCGTACGGCCGTCGGATGTCGGGACCATAGAGGCTATACACCTCCTGGGCATCCTGTTCCGCCTCCGCAATCATCTCATCCGATGGCGGGAGCCAACCCACCTGAGCCCCATAGCGCCTTTGATCCCTGAGGTCGTCCAAGTACTCGACTGCGCTATAGCAGTGGTACCGCTCACACACCTCGTACGGACCGGTGCCGATAATCCGATGGATCACACCGATTTCATAGAGGGTCCGCAGCCTTGCGAAAGCCCCGTCATCAAATCCTGCGAACACAAGCGGGGCGATCTCCGTTGCCGTCCTACATGCCCGCGCATGGATTGTAAGGGTCATGAGAACCTTAAGGTTTTTCCCCGCGAGCCAACGCCCGTGGCTTCTTATGACCTTCTCGGCCTCATCCCTTTTCCCAAATCCTCTGATCATGGCCGCGAGGGATCTTTGATGAATCTCTTCGCTAGTGGCTAGGAGTTCGTCAAAGCTCTTGACTGTTGCCGCCCAGTCCGTGCCAATGGCTCGGCGGGCTGCTCGTGCCGTCTTTCGCCGTGATGCAATCCGATCGTTGGCGCTGCGCCGGATCGACTGGATAAAGTCGGGAGCAAGGGTTTCGGCCTGAGACATCGCCTCCTCAATCAACTCCTCGGGATTGAGGGTCGTGTGGTCCTTAGCCTGCGCGGCCCTGTTGTTGAGAAAGTTGAGCACGATGGACTCGTCCGACACCTTGATCCCCTCCCCGTGACTTGGGTAGCCGGCCAGCCTACTAGACCGACTGTCCATCGTGAAGCCCCAGCTCATCCACACGCCTCTGCCTGGTCGTTTCTTAGACCGAGCTTGCGGTCGAGCAAGCAAGGCAGCTGGGCTCTCGGCTATGGGGACTGTTCAAACCGACCTCCGGCACGGAGGATCAGGGCGTGACGCTCGAACCGGTTCCCCTGGACACCACCTCACATCCTCCTGGCACCCGTGTGCGCCGGTGGTTGGATCTGGCCTGGAAGATTCCACCATTCGTCATTACCGATGACCTGGGGACCTCAACGCCAGAAGGCCACCTAGCGCCCGTGGACGGCATAGGCCGAGCCCTGCTTGTAGACGACGAGAGCGCTGTCTATAAAGTGATTCAGGGTTCGAAGGAGGTAGTCTTCTCCATCGGAGAGGATGGAACATATTGCTTCACACCAATTGGGTGGGTATTGGACCCGCAGGACAATCGGCAGACTTTGCGCCCGCTCGTCGAGGTTGGTTATGACAGTTATGAAATGGCGAAGTGGCTCTCGGTCATGACAGCACTGCTCGACGTGCCGTTGATTGCCAATTCACGGGCAGAGGTCGCAGTACTTGACAAGCTTTTCGATGATGCCATGACCGACGGAGTGGAGTTCACGGACTCGCATGGCGAGAAGGTCCGACATCGTCCAACCGAAAATATCCGTTCCCTAGCGGCGGGGATGCGGCAGGTTCCACAACCGGCAGAGGTTAGTAACCTTTTCAAGCAGCTCGAGATTGCCCGCAACGCGAACGCGAGAGCCAAAGCAGTTATCGGCCGACTCGACGATGCCATAGACGAAATGACGGACCTTCTTGCCGCGTCAAGCCGCAATGAAAACGCCCTTCAAGAATGCCTCACTCGCAACCCCGCATTTTTTGGACCGAGCTACAGCCGGGTTATTCCGAAGCATCGCCTTGGTGCTGAATATGTGACAGATTACGCGCTTGAGCTATCTGACGGCAGCGTGGATGTGGTAGAAATAGAGGCCAGCACCCACGCCCTCTACACGAACGCTGGCAATCCCACATCAGCGTTGGTGCATGCCGAGCAGCAGGTGTTGGACTGGCTTGCCTGGCTTGACCAGAACTCGCCCTATGCACGGGTAAACCTTCCCGGTGTTCGGCGGGCGAACGGGCTCGTTATTATCGGCACGCGCTCTTCGCTAAGTCAAAGCGATGTGGAGCGGCTTCGCTGGCGCAACATGCTCTTCGGTGGCCGAATTGCGGTCCTTACTTACGATGATCTCGTTGTCCGATGCCAGGCACTGCGGAACTTGCTTCGTGAGGAGATGAATAGCGATGCGGTGTAAGACGTGAGGTTGCCGGCATTCGCAGAGCATCCCAGTTGCCATCCCGTCTGCCGCCGACCCACACACCGTGGAGCGGGCCAGGGCCAGGGTGACCAGGTGGAGCGCCCGACCGGACGTACGACCTGGTCACCCTGGCCCTGGTCTGCTCGGCTTGCCTGGGTCGGTGGCTGACGGGATGGCATCCCACCTCAACCACCCACCCGCCGGAACCGTTCGGCAACTCCATCCTGGAGTCGTCTGGCCCCCGCCGGAGGCAAGGCTCTAACCCCGCCTCTCTCCTTCACCTTCCACCCCTTCCACCACCAACCCCCTTCCTCCCTGGGGCTCCAGCGACCCCGCACGGATCGTTCGGCAACTCCGTCCGCCCGTGGTGGCCTCCGGCTCTCGTAGTGCTGCTGGAGCGTGGAGAACGGGTGAGAGCGTGTCCGTCTGGCCCTGGTCATCTGCGGGACTCGTCACCGGGTCACCTCACTGACCCAGGGGTGACGCGCGGGGCGGGGTGTGGGGTTCGGGCCGGCTGACTTTCCGCCCCGGCGCCGTAGGCGGCCGGGGCGGCGGCTCCGCAGGGCCGTTTGCCGCGCCCCGACCCGCGCCGCGCGGAGCGCCTTGATCTAGTACAGGTCAATTCGGCAACAGATCACCAGTAGGTGCTGTCCCGTCACGGGACATGCTGGCTCTTCGAACTTGAGCGGGGCCGGCGCTGGCCCGCGCGGTCTTGATTCCCTGGGTGGAAGAGTCGCTCATGCTTGAGGACCCGCAGCTCTTCCATGATCATCTGAGTGTCGAGTTCGGACGATCACAAGTGAAAAGCTGCAGGCATGGTCAACGATACGACTCGGCTGCTGGGCCTTGACGGCCTAGCGGTGACCGGGGTGGAGCAGGCGGGTGATGGCACGCCGGTGGTGCATCTGGCCACGGTGGATGAGCAGGCGCGATGCTGCCCGCGGTGCGGTCAGCGGGCGTGGCGGGTGAAGGAGTGGACCACGACCCGGCCGCGGGATTTGCCGGTGGCGGGTCGGGCGCCTCGGCTGCGGTGGCGTAAGCCCCGGTGGCGGTGCGACAACCGGGACTGCGAGCGTGGCTCGTTCACCGAGCAGGTCAGCGAGGTGCCGGCGCGGGCACGGCTCACGCGCCGGCTACGCCGCTCGGCTGGTACGGCGGTCGCCGACGCAGGCCGGACGGTGGTGCAGTCGGCCCGCGATCACCAGGTGTCCTGGCCGGTCGTCTCGGCGGCGTTTCGCGCCCACGCTGCCGAGGTGCTGCCAGCCGAGCCCGGCCCGGTCAAGGTGCTGGGCATCGATGAGGTCCGCCGCGGCAAACCGAGATGGGTCTTCGATGAGCAGGACGGACCGTGGAGCACGACCGCCGACCGTTGGCATGTCGGCTTCGTGGACCTGTCCGGCGGGCAAGGCCTACTCGCGCAGGTCGAGGGCCGCACCACCGCCTCAGTCGTCGGCTGGCTCGCCGCCCGCCCAGCGGCGTGGCGGCACGCGGTCCAAGCGGTGGCGATCGACATGTGCACGGTGTTCAAGGCCGCGATCCGCGCGGTGTTACCGCAGGCCACCATCGTCGTTGATCACTTTCACATGGTGCAGTTGGCCAACGCAGCGGTCACCGAAGTCCGCCGCCGGGTCACCATGACCCAGCGCGGCCGCCGCGGCCGCAAACAAGATCGGGAGTGGCAACTACGTAACCGGCTCACCCGTTCAGCGGCGCGAATGCGAGCCGAGCACGTCGACACCCTCGTTGACGACCTGACCGACCTACCGGCGGCGATCGGGCAACCGATCCTTGCCGCCTGGAACGCCAGGGAAGACCTCCTTGACCTCCTCGCCATCGCGAGGACCAACCGCAACCGGGCCGAGATCAGCAAGCTGCTGGGCAGGTTCTACCAGCGGTGCGCGACGAGCGACCTGTCCGAAATCCACCGACTCGCCACCACGACCGAGACCTGGTGGCCACAAATCCTCGCATTCATCCAGACCGGGATCACCAACGCCGGAAGCGAAGGCACCAACCGAGTGATCAAGACCGTCGCCCGCGACGCCTACGGCTTCCGCAACCCCGACAACCAGAGGCTACGCACCCGCTGCGCCACCACCCGACGCACACGCGGACACCTCCACCCGGCCTAACTTTCGAAAGGCTTCTATGGATCGGGCTCGATGGCGAGCCGGCGTTGGGAGCGGCGATGTAGCTATGCCGGCAGGGCCGACCGCTCTCGCGCCGCGCGACTGCTGTTGGATGTCCTTATGGCTGATCAGTCGGCGCTCTCGGCGGACGAAATCCTGGACATCGTGGACGAGCACGACCGGGTGGTGGGGCAGGCGCCACGCAAGGAGGCGTACGCCCACGGATTGCGGCACCGCTGCGTGTTCGTGCTGGCACGAGACGCGGAGGGGCGCGTCTTCGTGCACCGCCGCACCGCGCGGAAGCTCGTCTTCCCATCGCTGTACGACATGTTCGTCGGCGGGGTGGTCGGCACGGGCGAGTCGTACGACGAGGCAGCACTGCGCGAGGCCGAGGAGGAATTGGGAGTGTCGGGACTGCCCGCGCCCGTACCGCTGTTCAAGTTCCTCTACGAGACGCCCGAGCACGCCTGGTGGTCCGCTGTCTACGAGACACGCTGCGAGCCGCCGGTCGACCCACAGGCCGAGGAGGTCGCCTGGCACGCGTTCCTCACCGAGGAGGAGCTGGAACGGCGGCTCGCCGAGTGGACGTGGGTGCCGGACGGCATGGACGCGTATCGCCGGCTGCTGGCGTGGCGAGCTGACCAGGCCGAGCAGCCTGTGCAGCGTCGATGCTTATAGAGGATCACCGTCCTCATCGACCGCCCAGCAGAGCTCCCTCACACCAGAGCAGGCGCCAACCGATCAAACCCCGATCAAGTTCGAAGAGCCGACATGCTTGACACTCGCGTCCCACCTGATACCCGACATGATCCTCAAGTGGGTCGCGCAGGCCCTCACGGTCCGCAACAGGGGCGGCGCATCGCGGCTACTTGTTTCATTGACCTGCGAGCGTTGCCCGGCCAGGCTCCCACAGCGATAACAGGTGTGAAGATCGTCCCCGGGCGACAAACGGGAGGTGGCTGCTGTGGGGTTCTGGGACTCCAGTCCGTTCGGCAACGATGACGCTGCGGACTTCGCCGACGCGCTGGACAAGACGACGGCGCAGGGGCGCATCGAGATGGTCGGCGCCGTGCTGGAACGCGTTGCTACTACCGGCATCAGCCAGGAACTCGATGCCGGTGACGCGCCCCGGGCGGTAGCAGCCGCAGCTTTGGTCGCCGCCCAGTGTCCTGCCGGTGAGCCCGTGCGCTCCAACTACGGTCCGTCCACGTCCATGCCGCAGTTTCCGGGCTACGTACGGCAACTGGCGATCACCGCCCTCGATCGCCTGGTCACACCGCCGTCCTGGCTTGCCGACGGCTGGAGGAATGACGCGACATGGCGTCGAACCATCAGCGATCTTCGCAACGTCCTCGACCCACCGCAGGCCGAAACCCTCTTCGATCTGTAGTCGGGCGTCAACGCCGAACTCACCGAGCACTTCGACACGTCCGGACGCCCTCGCCCCCACGACGATCGGCCACACAGCGTGACGCGCGGATTGCGGCATAGAAAGACGTCGCGCAGGCATACTCAGTCGCGTGGAAGCGTCCCGCCCGAGGCAACTCGCGTTCCTCATGCGCCCCACCGCACCGCGCAGCCCGCCGCTGAGGCCCATCCAGGCGACGACGCCGGCCGGGAGCCCGCCCGCGACTGGATTATCGACTGTGCTGCATGCCGCGGACCATGCGAATCTCCCGCACCCCGCCCTCGACCTGGGCCGTCCCGTCGGCAACGAAGCCGTGCTTGCGGTAGAACGCCTGTGCACGAGGGTTCGGGTCGGCCACCCACAGCGCCACCGACTCCTCCGGATCGACGACCGCCTCCAGCAGCGCCGGCCCAGCACCCGTGCCGTGGTCGGCCGCATACACATAGAGCACATACAGCTGCCTCGCCCACGCCGCCCCGGCGTCCAAGGGCGGGCCTGACATGGCGATCCCGACCAGCTCGCCGTCCCGCTCGGCGACAGCCACGCGGTTCTCGCGATAGCGCTCGTCGGTCAACGCGGCAGTCCAAAACCGCTCCCGAGCAGCCAGGAACCCTGGGTCGTCGAGCACCGCGTCCGACATGAGTCCCCGATACGTCTCCTGCCAGCACCGCACATTCACACGTGCCATCTGCGCGACGTCCTCGACCCGAGCCGGGCGAGCAGTCAGCGAGGAACTCACCGCCGAATCGTAGGCCGCCAACCGCCGCCCGCTACACCAGGTCCGCCAGTACGCAGCAGGAGGCTTGGTTAGCGTCGCAGGACATCCGGGTTCCGGTGGACGAACTGGCTTTTTCCTCCGAGGACGGACATCTACTCGTTCCCCAGTTGGTAAGCGCCGGTTGGCTACCGGGCGGAGGCGACCCCGCACGTCACTGCTGTGGACGCCGCCCTGTCTGACATGAGCGGCGCGGAGCATGCTCACTTGTGGACGGTTGAGGCGCTCCATGATGCCCCAGAGTGGGCAGGTGCCCGGGAGCTAGCCGCCCGCGCGTTGCACTTTCTCTAACGACCGCTCATCGGCAAGTCCGGACGTCGGCTCCATTCGGTTGACATGACGCTCCGTAACGCGCGGATCGCGGCATGAGCGGATGTTCAGTTGGGCTCAGGCGAAGGTCTGACGCGGTGGCTGTGGGACCACGGGTCTCGTCGGGGATGCGTCGGTTGACCTCAAGCAAACTTGAGGTTGCATGCTTTCGGCGTTCGCGTCGGCGAACGGATGGGAGTAGGTGGTATGCGAGTGGTCCAGGCGATCCGTTTCGGGGGTCCCGAGGTGCTGGTTCCAGGTCAGGCGCCGGACCCGGTGGCCGGGCCGGGCCAGGTCGTGGTCGATGTGGCGGTGGCGGGCATGACGTTCGTCGAGACGCAGATCCGGCGTGGCACCGACAGGTGGCATGAACGGCCGCGGCTGCCGTACGTGCCGGGCGGTCTGGTGGCCGGGCTTGTGAGCGCAGTCGGCGCCCAGGTGGATCCGGCTTGGCTGGGGCGGCGTGTCGTGGCCAGTACGGGAGAGACCGGCGGTTTCGCCGAGCGGGCGGTGGCGCTGGTCGGGGAGCTGTTCCCGGTGCCAGACGGCCTCGGCCTGCCGGAGGCCACCGCCCTTTACAGCGACGGCAGCACGGCGCAGGGGCTGGCCGAACACGCCAAGATCGGCCCAGGTGACTGGATTCTGGTCGAAGCGGCGGCGGGTGGGGTGGGCAGCCTGCTGGTGCAGCTCGCCCGTGCGACGGGCGCGCGGGTCGTCGGAGCCGCTCGCGGAGGCCGGAAGCTCGATCTGGTCCGAGAGCTAGGCGCCGACGCGGTCGTCGACTACTCCGAACCAGGCTGGATCAAGCGGGTGCTCGAAGCGACCGGTGACGCGGGACCGGATGTGGTGTTCGACGGCGTCGGCGGCCAGATCGGGCGGGCCGCGTTCGAGGTGACGGCCCGCGGCGGCCGTTTCTCGGTGCACGGCGCCTCCAGCGGTGAGGCCACGCTTATCGACCCTGCGGAGGCGAGCCAAAGGGACGTGAAGGTGATCGGCATCGAACAGCTCTTTGATTTCGGACCGCATGTGGTGCGGTGGGCGGAGCGGATGATGTCGCAGGCGGCAGCGGGACTCGTCCGGCCGATCATCGGGCAGACCTTCTCGTTGGAGCGTGCCGCCGATGCGCACGCCGCAGTCGAAAACCGCACCGCCGTGGGGAAGACCCTGCTGTTGATTTGACGGCCTGCGCCTGGGATCGCTGACCTGGCCACGTCATCCGCCGCTGAGGCTCAACGGCCCATGCCACCGCCAAAGCCGGACCACACGCTCATCGGCATGTGAGTGTGCCCAAGGCCGCTCATCTGTCACGGACTGTAACCAGGGCGACCAAGGCCGACTGTCGTGCATGTCCTGGGACGGATTCGTCAAGCATGTGGTGGGACTAGACAATCACGAGTAGGTGCTTGTCCCGTCACGGGACATCCGTGACAGTGGCGTCCCACCAGATGCTTGACGCGATCCAGACCGTTGGCTTGCAGGATCTTGTGGGAGACTCCCGCCGTGATGAGGGAGGCTGAGGACGAGGATGCCCTGGATGTCCGGGAGCTTGTTCCGGTCGAAGGCGGAACGTGGGGCGGGCTGCTGTTCGACAACCCGAGGGTGGGGCTGGCCCCACACCTGACGTGGAGCTTCCGCTTTCCGTTCGAAGAGGTGATCCGGGACTACGGGAGCAGTCAGATCTTCCTGGACATCGAGTGGCTACCTCTGCCCGGGGCCAGTTGGGGCAACATGACAGGCCAAGCGATTCGAGGCGTCGGCGAGCCTGCTGAGTCCAGCGTCTGCTTCTTCCAGCATCACCAATACGACCTCATTGACCTGGAGATCGTGGAGCAGCGTGATCTATGGATTCACGCCCGTGCCACGCTGACCGGTGACTTGGACGGCCTAGGCATGGATCCTGTCACCGCCGACGCATGGCTTCGCTTCACCGGCATCCGGGTGTATCTGAGTGACATCACCTCGGCCGAATCAGCGCTTGCTCGGCTCCAGGAGTTCACCGCCCCTGAGGGGCTGTCGTACACGCCGACGCCCAACAGCCCTTCCTTCCGGTTCGAGCCTGCGGATTCCTAGCGGCGTTCACGGCATCGCACCAGGTTGGCAGGCGCCATGGTCGCCCTAACCTTCTACGCCTCTTTACGCCGCCAGCCCGAGCAGCTCACCAGCGCGGGCGTTGAAGCGCTGAACTTCCGGCACCTTCGGGTAGGGCTTCATCCGCCGCTGCAGGTCGCGCACGGTTTCGATAGCGCGAGAGGAGTTGACCGACGCTGACAGCTCGACAACCCGCGTTGCGCGAGACGCTGCAGCGTCTACGTCGGAGCGGTCGAGGTCGACCACCGCCAGCGCTGCCTCGCTCAGCGCGCCCCGGCGCGCTCTCCCCTGCCGCCGTGCGCCTGCGGCGGACTCCGTGGCGAACCGTTCGGTCTCTGCCGGCTCCTTGAGATCGCGGAAGCAGTGGGCCGCTTCGCCGAGAAGGTACGGAGCGTCGATGAACTTGGCCCACGCGGGTTCCTCGTCGTGGTTGACCCGAGCGAACACCTGCTCAGCTCGTGCGACGGACGCAGCGGCGGCGGGCGCATCACCGACGGCTGCGAGGGCACGCGCCTCAAGGATGTGCAGGTCTGCGAGGCACGCCGTGGACTCACCTTCGGCCAGCCCTCGACGGCCAGCTCGGGCCAGCATCAGTGCCTCGCGCGGATGCCCGAGCAGGTTTGCCTGGTCTGACATTCCGGCTAGTACTCCAGCCGGGGATCGTGATCACGGCTCGATGAGGGCTTGTCGGGCGTAATGGCTTTTCATGGCGCGGGCTTGGTGGCGGCGTCGGCGGACCGACCAGAGCAAGGGATCGGTGTGGCGGCGGGTGGGCTCGATGATCAGGACGTTGAACAGGTGGCGTAGCTCGTTGACGGTTAGCGGGATCAGCCCGGCCGGGTCGGGCCGGTCGCGGTGAGCGGTGGCAGCGGCGAGGAAGGCGTGGGCGAGGATCGCCAGGGTGGTCCAGCGGTGCCAGGACGTCCAGCGGCGGTTCTGGTGCTGGTCGAGGCCGAGGCCGGTCTTCGCGGCTTGGAACGACTCTTCAATTTTCCAGCGGCGCCCGGCCACTGTGACGAGGGTGTGCAGCGGGACGGGTTCGGGTGACCAGCAGCGGTAGAAGGCCAGCTCGCCGGTTGTCCGGTTGCGGCGGATCAGGAGCCAGTGGTGTCCTCCGTGCTGGTCGCGGTGGGCGGGTAGGGCGGTGAAGGACCAGTCGTAGTAGCGGTGTCCCTTGGCGCCTCGACCGGCGGACACGCGCTGCCAGGCAGAAGCGGGCAGTCCCGTGGCCAGCGCGTCTACGCGGTAGACACCGAGGCTGGTGGTCACCTGATGTGAGCAGGCCACCGCCAGGACGTAGCCCAGTTGCAACTGACGAAGCTGGGCGGCCAGGCGCGGGTCTCCGCCGTAGGCTTCGTCGCCGGCCACCCAGCGGCAGGGCAGCCCGGCGGTGACCGCGGTCTCGATCATCCGGGACGCCAGCTGTGGCTTGGTCGCGAACCGCACCTGCTCCGGGACACCCGCCTCAGCCCGGCGTTGCGGGTCGTCGCACCACGATTTCGGGAGGTAGAGGGCCGCGTCGAGCATCGCGTGAACCACCTCGGTGGCGTAGACCAGATGCACGGCGAGCTGGCAGTTCTCGATCTTCCCGGCGGTGCCGGAGTACTGCCGTTGAACGCCGACGGTGTGCCGGCCCTTCTTCAGATCACCGGTCTCGTCGATGACCAGTACCGCTTCGGTGTCGCCGAACTGCTCGCAGATGAACTCACGCACGTCGGCGCGGACCGCCACGTCGTCCCACTTCACCCGGGTCAGTAGGTCCTGCATCCCGTCCGGACCGGCGTCGCCGGCGTGCTCAGCGATCGTCCAGCAGTTCTTACGCGGTAGCGGCGCCAGCAGGCCTCGGACAAAGTCCCGTACCCGCCGCCGGGGCTCCGGCCTGCGGAAACGTTGGCCGACAGTGAACAGCAGGTCGTCGAACAACATCCGCCATCGCTGGGCGTCTACCCTGTATCCGGCAGCCACCGCTGCGTCATGGTCAGTCCACACAACCGTCCATGATCGACGGTGGCTGCCCTCGTTCCCGCGCCGCATCACGCCACAGCTCAGCCAAGGTCAACATCCCCGGCTGGAGTACTAGGACGTGAGCACCGAGGGCGGTGCTGTTCGACGCTTGGGCAAGCCGGAGTGCCTGAATCAGGCCAGTCCGTCTATTGCCTATGGCAGGCGGCGCTCATGCGTAGCTAAGCGGGTGACGAATCGTTATACAGGAACGAGATGTGAGCCACGACAAAGGTTGGCTGAACACCTCGGACAGAACGGCCCTCTGTTACCGCAGGGGGTCGTTCGCTTCAGTCCGGCCCGCGGACCGTCCACGCGGCCTAGAGGTGACGCCTCGCTTGTGAGGCGCATCCGGCGATGGTCGCAGCGTTCATCACCGTCCAGGACGTCCACGGTGACGCCTTGATCCGTCCGGGCGAGTCCGCCGACGGCTGGCTCCGTTGATGTCAACCGCGGATGTCAGCGCCTGCGGTGCCGACTCCGCGCCGAAGCATGGTTGCGTCTGCCTACCGCTACCTGTCCGCCCTCCCGCTTGACGGGGTATCCGACCGGCTCGCCGCTCCGATCGGATCATCTCATCGGCTGCTGCTTGTCAAGACGACGTGACGGACGTTTCGGGGAGGATGCGGCCGGGCCGCCACCCGGGCAGCGGTGGCGTTGACCGCGGTGTAGATCGGCTTGATGTCGCGTTTCAGCTCGTCCCGGTACTTGCGGGAGGTCAGCCGGAACGTGTCGCGGATCAGATGGATCACGTAGGTTTGCACGGCCCCACTTGATACACCGAATACGCTGTTATCTATGGACGAGCGGGACGACGGGTCGGCGGGCGCCGCCGCCGGTGCCGCTCCTGAGCCACCTGCCGACCCCCGTGACGCCCTCGAGGAGGATGAAGTCGAGGTTTCCCGGGAGCAGCTCCCGGGCGCTGACTTTGACAAGTGGGCTTTTGCTCTCGTTACCGTCGACATAGCGATAATCGGGCTCGTCTGGCTGATCTGGAGGCTTAGCTGGGACCAGCTCATGTGGATCATTATGGGACTCCTGGCGATCAGCGAAGGATGGATCAGGTGGCACGTCAACCCGCTCAAGCTGACTCACCACACAACGGCCGACTGGCTCAGCGACAAAGAAGCGGTCCGCGTCAACCGGCCCTCCAAGCCGTCGGGTAATGCCTTCCTTTTCAAGATCCTGCTCGGACTTGTGCTGATCTGCGCAGGGACACCGACGGTCCCCGGACGGTGGATCGCGTCCATCGCAGGCCCTATTCAGACCGTCCAGGATGCGGTCACCAACGTGCCCGGCTTGATCTTGACGGTGATCTTCCTGCCAATCCTCGCTTTGGTTCCGCTGGTAGTGGCGGTCTGCGCCATCGGGGCAACGCTGTGGGGATTGCGCACCCTAATCACGCTCCCGTTTCGCAGGGGTCGGCTCAAGGAAAACCTGCTCAATGGTTTGGGCTTCCTTCTCGGCGGCCTCTTTGCGCTTGGCATGCTAGGTATGGCTGCATATAACTTCGGGGATAGCTGGGACCAGATGGTCGACCTTGTACTGGAGCCCTACCGGGATATTGCCAGTTGGTTCTGAGCGGCCGCCGATGAGCGGGGCCCGCCGGAAGCCGACGGCTGAGGTGTGACACCCGGCGCGGAGAACCTCCCCGCCCATGACCTGCAGGACCTGGACGTAGCCTGGGCATCGCGACAACGTCGTTGGCGGCGCTGAACTGAGAGCGGCGCGGTTCCTGCTCGCGCGGATGGGCATCACGCCTGAACAGCTCCTCGCCGAACCGTCCACTTCCCCGCCAACCAGGTCTATGCCCACCTTCGCCGAGTACATCGACCGAGTCTCTGGCGTCGTGACCGGCGGAACACGGCGCGTCTACGACACCTATTGGAAACGGGTACGGCACGTCTGGGGTGACCGACGCATCGACGAACCCACACCTCTGGAAATCAAGCAACTCGCCGAGCAAACGAAGAGAACAGCAGTGGCGAGGAGGAACTCGCGTGGCGGCAGAACGGCAGCGGAACACCTGATCTCGTCCCTGCGGTGCCTCTACAAGTACGCGGCGGCGGACGGCCTGATCGCCGAAGGCGACAACCCTGCAACGCGCGTCGGCAAGCCACGCCGGCTCGCCAGCACCCGCAGGGCGATTCCCGAGGCCCGGATAGCGGAGATCATCGCCGTGGCCCAGACGACCGGCAACGACCCCGACCTCGACTCGTTGTTGCTGAGACTCCACATGGAGACGGCATGCCGCCGTGGCGGCGCCCTGGCGCTTCGTCCCTGCGACCTTGACTCGGCGCAATGCCTGGTGCGGCTGCGCGAGAAGGGCGAGACCGTGCGCTGGCAGCCGGTGTCGCCGGCCTTGATGCGGCAGCTCCTGAGGCACGGCGAAGAGCGCGGAACTGGCGATCCACGGGATCAGTTGTTGCGGTACCGCAACGGCCAACCGATCACGGCTCGCCGCTACGACTACCTGTGGCGGCGCATCGGCAAGCAGCTGTCCTGGGTCGCTGTACAACAGGTCAGCACCCATTGGCTGCGGCACACGACACTGACGTGGGTGGAACGGCACTTCGGCTACGCGGTCGCGCGGGCGTACGCCGGCCACGAGGGGAAGAACGACGCCGGTACGACCTCGACTTACGTTCGGGCAGATGTCTACGAGGTCGCGGCCGCGTTGGCCGCCCTTACCGGCGAACCACACCCGCTCGCGGTGCCAACGGCCAGTGTCGGCATGGCGGGGCGCCAAACCCGAGATCCGCACGCCGATGCATGATCCCATGCGCAATGGTGCGGTGGCCCTGGTCGGTGCCCGTCAGTGTGACGTCGACGCCGACCAGGGACCTCTGCGACCGCTGGGATGCCCGGCCGCCCGTCCGAGATGGTGGCCGGGCTGGCTCAGGCCAAAGGATGCGGCTCGCCCGTGAGGGCAGCCAACGCAGCCGCTACCTCATGGACGCTCGCCCGCACGTACGTTGCCGTGACGCCGCCTCCCCCGCTGTCCGTATGACCGGCGTAGGCGCGGGCCAGGGCGTAGCCGAAGTTTCTTTCGACCCACGTCAGCGTCGTGTGCCGCAGCCAGTGGGTGCTGATCTGCTGGGCTGCCACCCAGGGCAGATGCTTGCCGATGCGCTGCCACAGGTGGTCGTACCGGCGGTAGGTGATCGGTTGACCACTGCGGTAGCGCAGCAGCGGCGTCGCCGGTGGCGCTGGTCGGTCATCCACGTGCTGGTGCAGGTGGCGCATCAAGGTGGGCGAGATCGGCTGCCAGCGCACCGTGTCGCCCTTTTCGCGCAACAGGACGAGGCACTGGTCCGGGTCGAGATCGGCTGGCCGAAGCGCCAAGGCACCGCCCCGGCGGCAGGCGGTTTCGGTGTGCAGCCGCAGCAGCAGAGTGTCCAGTGCCGGATCGTCGCCGGTGCTGGCCGCGATCCGGTTGATCTCCGCCAGGCGGTCGTCCGGCACCGCCCGGCGGGTGCTGGGCAGCCGCCGGGGCTTGGCTACTTTCCTCGCCGGGTTGTCCGCCTCGGCCAGATGGCCGTCGGCGACAGCGTGGTTGTACAGACAGCGCAGGGCGGCGATGAGATGCTCGGCCGCGCTGCGACCACCGCGGGCGTTACGGCGGGCGATCACGTGCGTCCTGACATGCTCGGCCAGCCGCTCGATATCCGAGGGGGTGGGTTCGTCCAACCGGCGCTGCGCCCACTGTTCAAGGACGCGGTTCCAGTACGGGCCGTAGACCCGGCGGGTGCCGGCACTGACCGCATCGGAGACCACCGGGATGTAGTCGGCGAATGTTGGCGCCGGCGCACGGGCCGCACCAGCGTGCACCAGGTCGTCGGGGGAGATGCCCAGCCGCGACAGCAACACCAGCGCCGCGTCCAGGTCGGCCTGGCTGGGTGCGGAAGTCCTCTGCCCTGTCATACGGCCTCACCACCCAGCACGGCGGTGTGAAACGCCGTGATCATGGCATGGAGTGCGGCCGGTGGGTGAACCACGAGGAGCCCAGCGGCGGCGTCGGCGACCAGCAGCACCCGAGTGCCGGGCACGAGCCCGCACCAGTGCCGAACCGTCGCCGGCAGCCGCACCTGACCCGGCCGGGTCACCCGGAACACAGCGTGCGGATCCGCGGTGAGCAGGACAAGACCGCCGCTGACCCGGATGTCCAAGTGGGTACCCGCGACCCAACCCAGCGATGGGATGACGGTGCCGTCAGCCAGGCGACCGTTGCAGTCGATCGCCGCCATCCCGTAGACCGGCGACGGTCCGCCCTGTGAGGCAAGCTGCGCGACCGGCAACGCCCGCCGAGGGTTCGCTGCCCCGGCCTGCCGGCTGCCATGCACCGTAGGCGGGACGACCGGAGACACGACGCGGGCGGTCACGATGGCCACCCCCGCCCGCGGACGGAGATCGACAGGGCCGATAGGCCAGCAGTGGAGTGGTCAAGCGTGCTTGACCACCAGTACGTCAAATCACGCAGATATGCTGGGAAATTGTGTCCGAGGGGGGACTTGAACCCCCACGCCCTATACGGGCACTAGCACCTCAAGCTAGCGCGTCTGCCATTCCGCCACCCGGACCTGCTCGTCCAGCCTACCCTGTCGGCCGGGGTGACCGCGTCACCCGTCCGCCGCCCCGGTGGGCCGCACGGGGGATTACTGTACACGGCCCGGGTGGATCATGCACATCGCCGTCCATCGGGTGGCCGGCCCGAGCGTTTCCGCAGGTCAGCGAATCGGATCCGGGTCATCCTCCGCGGCCGGGCCGCGCGATCCGTCGCGGCGGGTAGCGTCCGGCCGCCGACTACCGGCAGCATTGCTCACGTGTCCCACCCCGCCCCTGACCGCCGCTCAGCATCAGGCCCTCGCCCTGCGCTCCGCCGGTGATCTGGCGACCGCCCGCCGACTGCTCGCCGCCGCGATCGAGTCGGCCCGACCGGCGTACGGGGAGGACCACCCGGAGGTGCTGGGCAGCGCCCACCTGCTGGCTCGGCTCCACCGGGAGGCGGACGACCCGGCCGCCGCCCGCCGCGTCCTGGAAGAGGCGTACGCCGCCGGCGAGCGCCGCCGTGGCGACGGCGATCCGCTCATGCTGGCGATCTCCTTCGATCTGGCCGGAGTGGCGGAGGAACTGGGCAACCGGCATGAAGCCAGGCGGAACTACGCCCGCGTCGCCACCGCCGGGCCCGCGGTGCTCGGCCCCGACCACCCCGCTGTACGCGCCGCCCGGCAGTACCTCGGCGACGCCGCTCCCGGTCCCGCCGCACCTGGCTCACCCGCGGACCCTGCGGCGTTCGCCGGGCCGACGATGTCTCTGCCGGCCGTTCCCGCCCCACCGCAGCCCACGCCGCCCAGGATCCTGCCCGCCGCGACCACCCTTGGGACGCCGCCGTCCGCCCCGCCCGCGGCGACCGTTCCCGGATCGGAGTGGGCACCGCAGCCACCACGGCCGGACGGCCCCCAGCCGACCCGACCTCCGCCCACGCACCCGTCGCCCGCCCAGTCGCCCTGGGCGCCGCCGCAACCACCAACCCGGGACATGGCGCAGTCGGCCCCTCTCCTACCACCGCCACCCGTCATCCCGGCCCCCACCGCGGCGAGTGACCCGTCCGCATCGGCTGCGGGCACCGGCGCGCCTGGCACGAGTGGCCAGCCAGTGGCGCCCGCACCCGGCTGGGCCAAGCCCACGATCCAGGTGCAGCAGATCGCCCCGCTACTCGAGGAGGAGGCGGTCCAGGCCGTCGCCGAGGCGCCAACCGCGTCGGCCAGCGCCGCGGCGACGGGCCCGGTGGCCACCGCACCAGTCAGCGCCCCGCCCACGCCCACCCGCCCGGTGAGCGCCCCACCAGCACGGAGCCACCCGGCCGGCACCTCACCAACACCGACCCACCCGGTGAGCGGTCCGCCCGGGCACCCGGCCGGCGCCACCCACCCCGTCAACGCGCCGTCCGTCCCACCGCCGGCGCACCCGGTCGGCCCGCCACCGCTGAACGGGCCGCCGGTCAGCGCGCCCCCCGTACCGCCATGGGGGCTGACCGCGCCGCCGTGGAGCAGCGCCGCGCCGCCGCAGCCGCTGGACCTGCCGGCGCAGGCCGGGCCCGACGTGCCGACGGACGACGCCGGCGAGCCGGACCTCCCGGCCGCAGACCAGCCGGTGCCCGTACCGGAGACGGAGCCCGCCGCGCACCGGCCGCTGCCGGTCTACGACGACCTGCTCGAGTTCCCGGAACCCGCTGCCGCCGAGTCGGCGCCCGAGGCGTACCCGCCGCCGGGGGCCTGGCCGGCGGTGCCGGCGCCGTTCCATCAGCCGCCGGCGTACCCGGTGGCGGAGGAGCCCGAGCCGCGCGGTCGTAGCCGGACCGCGGTCGCCGTGGTGGCCGGCGCCGCGGTGGTGGCCGTGGCGGCCGCGGTCGGGGTCGGCGCGGTGGCGTTCAACCGCGACCCCGCGCCGGCCCCCGCGCCCGCGCCGACCCGGGCGAAGCCGACGGCCACCGGTGCACCCCCGGGTGACCTGCAGTTGCGCGACGACACCACCACGATCACCATCACCTGGACGGACCCCACCGGCGGCGGAGTGCCGTTCATGATTGCCGGGGGCCGGGCCGGGCAGAAGCTGGGCGTGATGGCCACCGTGGATCCGGGGCAGACCAGCTACACGGTCAACGGGCTGAACGGGAGGCTGGACTACTGCTTCACGGTGCTCGCGGTCTACTCGACGGACACGTTCGCGACGTCCGGTCAGGTCTGCACCGACCGGGAGCGCGCCACCCCGTCGCGCTGACCATTCCCCCACACACACGCTGAGTGTCCACAGCGCGACGGTGCGGGTTCCCCCGGCGTCGACCGGACCATATGATGTCTCCCGGCTCTGGGGAGGGTGGCACCGCGCGGCGCCTCCTCCCGCACCGACAGGGGGAGGCAGCCGGCAGTGGCCACCATCGAGGACGTCGCGAGCACCGGAACGGAGACCCCCCGGCGCCGCATCCGGATGCGGGGCGGACTGGTCACCATCGGCACCGTGGCCGCTTTGCTGGCCGCGATGGGGCTGACCGTCCTCGGGCTCGGCGCCGCCGACAACGCGGTCGCCAACTACGACGCGAGCTCCTGGTTGTGGAGCACCACCCGCAGCGAGATGGCCCGGGTCAACGGGGTCACCGCGCGGGTCGACACCCGGGTGGAGATCCCCGGCGCCCGTCGGCACCAGATGCAGGTCACCCAGACCGACCGGCTGCTGATCCTGCGCGACCTCAACACCGGCCAGGTCAGCTCGCTGGACCTGGCCACCCTCCAGATCACCGCGACCACCCCGACCAGCCCCGGGTTGGGCGTCAACGTCGTGCTGCACGAGGACGCGGCGTTCGTGGTCGACGCGGTGCAGGGCATCGTCCGGCAGCTCGACCCGCGCTCGCTGACGCCGGTCGGCGAGCCGGTGCGCTATCCGCCGGGCATCACCGGCGGGTCGTTCGACGGCGAGGGTCGACTGTGGATCGCGGTGCCCGGCGAGGGCACGGTCTCGGCGATCACCGCCGCCGAGCTGCCCGCCACGCCGGGCGCGGCGCCGCGAGCCGGTACGGGGCTCAGCCCGAAGCAGGTCGAGACGTACGACGTCACCGAGCCCAGCCACGAACTGGTGGTCTCCACCCTGGACGACGGTGTCGCGGTGCTCGACCGCACCTCCGCCACGCTGGTGACGGTGCAGGCGGGGCGGACGCAGCGGGCCAACCTGACGATGGCCGGTCCGGGGACTCTGCCGGCGCGGACCAGCGGGCCGCAGGTACCGGTGACCGTGGCCAGCGAACGGCGGGTGCACGTGGTCCGCGACGGCAGCGAGGTGCGGCAGTTCACCGTGCCCGGCGCGGGTGACCGCCTCAGCCCGGCGGTCGCCTGGGCCGGCCGGTTCTACTGCGCCGACGAGACGACCGGCACCGTCTACTCCTTCGACGCCAACGGGCAACTGGTGGACACCATCAAGGGCAAGAGCAGTGGGCCGTTGGAGCTGGAGGTGCGGGAGAACCACCTCTTCATCAACGCGCCCAACTCGGCGATCGCCCGCGTGGTCGACGACAAGAACCGGGTCCGCGAGGTCAACAAGTACGCCAACGACGTCCTCGGCGGCGATCCACCGCCCGCTCCCCCGCCGCCGCCCCCGCCGAAGCCCAAAGTGGGCAAGCCGAGCGCGCCCCGCGGCGTCACCGCCGCGGCGGGCAACGCGTCGGCCCGGGTGCGCTGGCGGCCGGCCGCCGCGAACGGTTCCGCGATCATCCGGTACGTCGTGGAGGGCGCCGGCACGCGCCACGAGGTGGGCGCCAACCAGCGCTCGGTGGAGATCACCGGACTGACCAACGGCGAGACGTACCGGTTCTCCGTGCACGCGGTGAACGCCAAGGGCGCCGGGCCGGCCCGGCGGAGCAACCCGGTCGTCCCGACCGCCGCCGTGCCGGATCCGCCGGCCAGCGTCACCGCCGAGGCCCGGCCCGACGGCACGGTGCTGGTCAAATGGCCGGCGGCCAACGGCCAGGGCAACACCATCGCCAGGTACGCGGTCACCGCCACCTCGGCCGGCACCAACGCCCCCGCCGGCGAGTCGACGAAGACGGAGCTGGTGGTGCCGGCCGGCGAGCTGGCGTACGGCACCCAGTACGCCTTCACCGTGGTCGCCGTCAACGACAGGGGCGCCGGATCGGCGGCCTCCCCGGTGAGCAACACCGTCGTGCCGTTCGCCGCCCCCGGCCAACCGGCGGACCTGCGGGCAACCACGGTGGCCGACCGGCCGGGCACCATCGCGGTGCGGTGGTCGCCGGCGGTGGAGAACGGCCGCCCGGTGACGAAGTACCTGGTCGATGTGGCCGGCAGGATCAGCGAGGTGACCGACACCCGGACCACGGTCGGCGGCCTCGGCAACGGGCAGAACGTGACGGTGAAGGTGAAGGCGGTCAACGAGGCCGGCCCTGGCCCGGAGGCGTTCACCACCGCCCGCACGGTCGCCGCGCCCCGGGTCACCGTGACCGGCTCGTCGGCCGACGCGACCTCGGTGACCGTGACGTTCACCGTGGACGCGGGCGGCGGAAACGTGACCTGCTCGGCCGCCACGGGCGGGAGGACCGCCAGCGGCAGCTGCTCCAGCCTGCGGGTGACCGGCCTGACGCCGGGAACGGCGTACACGGTGACGGTGACCGCGACCAACGCCGCGGGCAGGGGCACCGCGACCCGGGCCCAGTCCACCGACCCGCTCTACGGCATCGCCACGTGCAACAACGGGCCGTCCGGCGACCAGCGCACCTACTGTGACGCGGACGTGGACGGGCGCAACGGCAACGAGATCTTCTCCGTGCCGCAGCAGATCAACGCCAAGCAGGTCGGCTGGGCGAAGCCGGGCACCCGGCTGCGGGCCTACTGCAAGAAGCAGGGGGAGAACATCGACTCCTGGATCTACAACAATCAGAAGCAGAGCACCTGGTGGGTGCAGGTCGAGTACTCCGGGCGGAACTACATCCCGTGGGCCTGGCTCAACCTGGAGGGCGGCGACAACATCAACCTGCTGCCCACCTGCTGACCGCGCCACCCAGCCGAGGAGCAGCCGCGCACGTGAACACCAACGAACCGCTCGGCCAGGCGGAGGCGCAGGGCTTCGCCACCCTCGCCGCCCGGCTGGCCGAGAACGTCAACACGGTCGTGCTGGGCAAGCCGGAGGTGGTCCGGCTGGCGCTGACCGCCCTCTTCGCCCAGGGGCACCTCCTGCTCGAGGACGTGCCCGGGGTCGGCAAGACCACCCTCGCGCGGGCGATCGCGGCCACGGTCAAGGGCCAGTGGCGGCGGATCCAGTTCACCCCGGACCTGCTCCCCTCGGACGTCTCCGGGGTGACCATCTTCAACCAGGCCACCCGGGCGTTCGAGTTCCAGGCGGGGCCGGTCTTCGCCAACATCGTCATCGCCGACGAGATCAACCGGGCGTCGCCGAAGACCCAGTCGGCGCTGCTGGAGGTGATGGAGGAGCGGACCGTCACGGTGGACGGCGTACCGCATCCGGTGCCGCAGCCGTTCCTGGTGGTGGCCACCCAGAACCCGGTGGAGATGGACGGCACCTACCGGCTTCCGGAGGCCCAGCTCGACCGCTTCCTGATGAAGCTCTCGGTCGGCTACCCGGACGAGGCGGTCGAGGTGGAGGTGCTGCGCGGGGCCACCGTCCGCTCTCCCGAGACGCTGAGCGCGGTCACCGACACCGCAACTCTCGGCGAGATGGTCCGGATGGCCCGCCGGGTGCACATCGCCGAGCCGCTCTACACGTACGCGGTGCGGGTGGCCGCGGCCACCCGTAGCCATCCGCAGGTGCGGGTCGGGGTCAGCCCCCGGGGTGTGATCGCGCTGACCCGGGCCGCCTGCGCGTACGCCCTGATCGACGGCCGGGGCTGGATCATGCCGGAGGACCTGAAGACCCTCGCCGAGCCGGTCTTCGCGCACCGGCTGCTGCTCACCCCGGACGCGCAGGTGCGCGGGGTGACCGCCGTCGAGGTGCTGCGCCAGGCGGTCGCCTCCGTGCCGGTACCGCTCCCCACCGGCCAGCCCGCCCCGGTGCACGGCTGAGGCGCGGACGTGGGGATCACCGCCCGCGGGGTCGGGCTGTTCGTCGCCGCCGTCGCGCTGCTCGGCGTCGGTTTCCGGTACGCGTACCCGGAGCTGACCGTGCTCGGCGCTGCGGCCGCCGTCGCGGTCGGGTACGCCCTGGCCACCGCCGCCTGGCGGCCCCGGCTGGAGGTGGAGCGCACCGCCGACCCGGACCGGGTGGCCCGGGGTGAGCCGGCCAGCATGGCGCTCACCGTGCGCAACACCGGCCGGCTGCGGGCGGCGAGCCTGGTCGCCGAGGACCGCTGCGGCGACGCGCTGGTGCCGGTGCCGCTGCTGCGGCTGCGCCCCGGCCGGGACACCACGGTTCGCTACGACGTGCCGACCCGCCGCCGGGGCGTGGTGCCGGTCGGCCCGCTGCGACTGACCCGACGCGACCCGCTCGGTCTGGTCGCGCTCGCCCGCCCGTACGGGGGCACGGTGCCGGTCTGGGTGCACCCGCGCATCCACCTGCTGACCGCGGTGCCGACCGGGGCGGGGCGCAGCCTGGACGGGCGGGTCGACACCGTGCCGCACGGCTCGATCACCTTCGACTCGCTGCGGGAGTACGTGGTCGGCGACGAGCTGCGCCGGGTGCACTGGCGGACCAGCGCCCGGGTCGGCGAGCTGATGGTCCGGGAGAATGTGGACACCAGCCTGCCCAGGATCGTGGTGGTGCTGGACAACCGGGCGACCGCGCATCCGGAGCGGGTCGACGGGGCGGCCGAGTCCTTCGAGTCCGGCTGCGAGGCGGCGGCGTCGGTGGTCGCCGCGGCCGTCCGGGCGGACCTGCCGGTGAGCCTGATGCTGGTGGCCCCCGCCAACGGCGACGCCCCGGCCACCGGTGGCGGGCCGTTGGACCGGCTCGCCGCGGTCGAGCTGGCCGAGGGCGGGGAGGACGTGCTGCGTACCGCGATGAGCCGGCTGCGGCAGGAGCCGCTCGGCGACACCCTGGTGTTCCTCACCGGGCCGGGGGGCCGCGCCGACCTGGGGCACGTCGGCGCGCTGCGCGGGGCGTACCCCTCGGTGGTGGTCGGGGTACTCGGCGCGGCGGAGCCGACGCCGGCCGGCACGGCGGGCCTGATGGTCGTGGACGCGGCCGACGGCGCGGAGTTCGCCGCCGAGTGGGACGGGATCCGCCGGTGGTGAGCCTGTCGACGGTCCGGGAGACCGGCGGCTCACCCGCCGGGCCGACACCGCCGAGCGGACCGACGCCGCCGGGCGGGGCGGCACCGCCGGGCGACGGCCCGTGGGTCCGGGCCGCGACGCGGGTGCTGCGGGGGGTGCCGGTGCCGCTCGCGCAGATGACCATGATCGCCCTGGCCGGCGTTGCGCTGGGCCGGGTATACGCCGGGCCGCTGCTGACCCGGCTGGTCCTCGGCGCCGCGCTCGGCTCGGTGCTGGTCAGCGTCGCCGCCCGACGGCTGCCCTCCTGGCTGGTCGCCCCGCTGTCGGTGCTCGCCCTGGCCGGCTGGACGGGGCTGTCGCTACGGCTGGCCGCCGCGCACGCCGACCTGCCGGGGAGCCTGGCCGAGGTGACGGCGGACGCCGCCCGCAACGCCATCCCCCGGCTGTTGACCGCGATGATCCCGATGGAGCCGGCCCCGGACACCGTGCTGGTGCCGCTGGTCGCCGCCTGGCTGGCCGGGCTGGCCGGGGCGGAGGTGGCGCTGCGGGCCGGGCGGGTGCTGCTCGGCTACCTGCCGCCCGTGCTGCTCTACGCCGGCGCGCTCTACGTGGTGGGCCCGAACGCCGAGCCGGCGGTCTGGCCGACGGTCGCGTTCGCCGCGGTCGCCGCAGCCGGCCTGGCAGTCCCCGCCCGGCAGGACCCTGCGGGCACCGATCCCGCCGCCGGCCTCGCCCCGGCGGTACGCGCGGCGGTCCGGGCCCGCCTGGTCGCCGTCACCGCGGCCGGCGTGGCGGCGGTGATCGGCTTCGCCGCCCTGCTCGCCCCGGTGGTGGCCGGTCGGGTCGACGAGCGCCCGGTGGACCCCCGCCGGTACGTCGAGCCGCCACAGGTCGAGTCGTTGGACGAGAACCCGCTGATCCGGATCTCCGGCTGGGCGCTGAGCCCGGACCAGAAGCTGCTGGAGGTCTCCACCGAGGAGGGCGCGAGCGGGCCGGACCAGGGCGGCCTCCGGATCCGGCTGGCCGTGCTCAGCGACTACGACGGGGTGACCTGGCGAGTCGGGGCCACCTACCGCAATGCCGGGCGGATCCTGCCCGCCGCCGAGCCGGCTCCGGGCGGCACCGTCGACACGGTCCGCCAGCAGATCACCGTGGCCGACCTGTCCGGGCGGCTGCTCCCCGCCGTCGCCACCCCCCGCGAGGTCACCGGCGCCCGGGTGGCGTACGACCCGGCGACCGGGACCCTGATCCGCCCGGAGGGGCTCAGCCCGGGGTTGCGCTACACGGTCACCTCGGCCCGGGAGCGTCCCGACGCGAACCTGCTCGCCACGGCGAACGTGCCGGCCGGGGACGCGGTGGCCCGGGTGCTGCGGGTGGCCGACGGGGCGCCGGAGCAGCTGCGCCGGCTCGCCGCCCAGCTCGCCGATTCCAACGGCGCGCCGTACGCCCGGGCCGCCGCGATCGAGGAGTTCCTGGCCGAGCATTACCGGGTCACCGCGGACGCGCCGAGCGGGCACGCGTACCCGAACCTGGCCTTCTTCCTCTTCGGACCGCGCAACGGCGGCGGGCAGCGGGGCACCTCGGAGCAGTTCGCGGCGGCGTTCGCGGTGCTGGGCCGGCTGGCCGGCCTGCCCACCCGGGTGGTGGTGGGCTTCGAGCCCAAGGGTGACGGTCCGGTTCGGGCCGTGGACGCGTTCGCCTGGCCGGAGGTGCTCTTCGAGGGAATCGGCTGGGTGCCGTTCGACCCGATGCCCCGGCCGGACTCCGAGCCTCGCCCGGTCGAAGAGGACTTCCGTCCCACCCCCGAGGACCCGCCCCCGTCGGAGGTGCCCGAGCCGACCCTGGAACCCACCGCGACGCCCCCGGCGGCCGCACCCGAGCCGGCGAGCGGTCGGCACGGCGTGTCGACGCCGGTCCTGGTGGGCGGCGGCACCGGTGGGCTGGTGCTGCTGGTCGGGCTGGTGCTGCTCACCCTGGGCACGCTGCGCCGGTCGCAGACCCGGGCCCGGCTCGACCGGGGTGACCCCGGCCAGCGCATCGCCGGCGCCTGGCGGGAGGTGACCGACGCGCTGCGGCTGGCCGGACGGCCGGTCGGCGGCGACCTGGCCGCCAGCGAGGTGGCCGAGCGCGCCCGCCACGCCATTGTGGAGGCCCGCGCGGCGATGGCGGCCGACCGGACGCGGGCCCCGGAGGGGGCCGGGACGCCGGACGTCCCGGCGCGGGACGGGGGATCGAACGGCCGGGGCCCGACGGACGCGGGCGAGCCGGCGGGCGGCGGCGCGGGGCCGCGGGACGCCGACGTGGCGGAGCTGGCCCGCCTGCTCAACCAGGTCGCCTTCGCCCTCGGCACGGCGACTCTCGAACAGGCGGAGCGGGCGGCGGGCGTCGCCGAGGACTATGTGGCCGTACTGCGGGCGGCCCGCCCGTGGTGGCGGCGGCTGCTCTGGTCGGTGCACCCGGGCCCGCTGCGCTGGCGCCGCTGATGGCCGGCGAACGGGTCGCTTCGGTGGCTGCCGCCCGTTCCGACTCGCCGCGCGGGCGGGCCGCCTGGCGTCATCCGTGGGTGGCCCGCTGCTCCTACCGTGAGGGCATGTCCACCCCGGTCTGGCTGCTCGTCGCGCTGGTCGCCGTGGTCGTCGCCGGGACGGCCACCGTGGTCCTGCTCCGGCGGGCCAACCGTCGTCGGCCGCTGACCCGCGAGGAGAAGCTCGCCGCTGCCGCAGCGGCGGTCCGGCAGCTGCGCCGCTCGGGCCCCCGCCCGCACCGGGACACCTTCGAGCGCGGCGCCCATCCGCCGGACCGCTACTCCGCGGCGTTCCTGGAGAACAGCGCCTACGGCGACGCCGCCGGTCACGGGGGCGGAAGCGGCGGGGACGGGAGCGGCTCCTACTGACCGTCGGCGGCGCGCAGCCGGCGGACGAGCTTGCGCAGGCCGGCCTGCCAGCCGTCCGGGTCCTCGGCGCGCCGCCGGGCGTAGGTGGCGACCTCCGGGTGGGGCAGGATCAGGAAGCGTTCCTCGGCCAACCCGGCGATCGTCGCGTCGGCGACCTGGTCGGGGGTGAGCACCGCACCGGACGCGGCGATCACCCGGGCGCCGAGGTGGCCGGCGGCGAGCCCGTCGGCGAGCATCGGCGTGTCCACACCCTGGGGGCAGAGGGCGCTGACCCGGATCCCGGAGTCCCGGTAGGTGATGGAGAGCCACTCGGCGAAGCCGACCGCCGCGTGCTTGGTCGCCGTGTACGGGGCGTCGCCGACCGCGGTGAGCACGCCCGCCGCCGAGCAGGTGAAGAGCAGGTACCCCTGGCCGCGGCGGAGCATCGCCGGCAGCGCCGCCCGGGCGGCGTAGACGTGGGCGAGGACGTTCACCCGCCAGGCCCGGTCCCAGTCGGCGTCGGGCGCCTCCGCTCCCCCACCGGTGGCCACCCCCGCGTTGGCGCAGAACAGATCGATCCGGCCGTACCGTCGCTCGGTCTCCTCGACCAGGGCGCGGACCTGCCCCTCGTCGGTCACGTCCACGGCCTTGGCGTGCGCGACCGGGCCGATGCCCTCGGCGACCGCGCGGCCCGCGTCGGCGTCCAGGTCGACGAGGACGACCGCGGCGGCGCCCTCGGCGGCGAACCGGCGGGCCAGCGCGGCACCGATGCCGCCCGCGCCGCCGGTGATCACGGCCACCCGGTCGGTCAGGTTCATCTCAACTCCCGTCCGCGTCGGCGATCCCCAGTCGGGGGATCAGCGTGGCCAGCGCCGCGGCGCCCCCGGCGGCCAGCTCCGGGGTGGGCAGCAACGCCATCACCGGTACGTCGACGCCGGCCTCGGCGTAGCGGCGCACCTGTGCCCGGCACCGCTCGGGCGAGCCGTGCAGCACCAGCGCGTCGACCACCTCGTCCGGTACGGCCGCGGCGGCGCCCCGCCGGTCCCCGGTCGCCCAGGCCTCCCACATCGGCCCGAGCACCGACTCCCGGCCGAGCCAGCGGTGGAAGGCCGCGTACGCCGGCACGGTCAGATAGCCGGTGATCAGCCGGCGGGCCAGCGCCCGGGCGTGCCCGGCGTCCTCGGTCGGGCAGACGAAGATCCGGGCGACGACGGCGAAGCCCGGCCGACGCTCGCCCAGCTCGGCCACCGCCCGCGCGACGTCGTCGGCGGCGAGCCAGTTGAGGATCACCCCGTCGGCCTCGACCGCGGCGAGCCGCAGCATCCCGGGGCGCAGCGCGGCCAGCAGGACCGGGGGCGGCACGGCCGGCGGGCGCTCCAGGGTGAACCGGCGCACGGTGAAGGTGTCGTAGGCCTCGTCGACGGTCTCCCCGCGCAGCGCCGCGCGGAGGAATCGCAGCATGTCGCGGGTACGGCGGAACGGCTCGTCGAACCGCATCGCGTTCCAGTCCCGCACCAGCACCGGTGAGGAGGCGCCGATGCCGAGGGCGAAGCGCCCAGGTGCTGCTTCGGCGAGGGCGGCGGCGCTCATCGCCAGCAGCCCGGGCCCCCGGGTGAAGACCGGGGTGATCGCGGTGCCGAGGCGCAGCCGGGGCTGCCAGGCGGCGGCGAGCGCCAGCGGGGTGAACGCGTCCGTCCCGGCCACCTCCGACGACCAGACGTCGGTGAAGCCGGCCCGATCGAGGGCCGCATAGACCGCGGCGTGATCGGCGAGCGGGATCCCGCTCAACGGCACGGTCATCCCCCATCGATTCGTCACCGGTCGATCGTGCCCGCTCGCCGTCGCCGCAGGCAAGATCCGGAACGGTCCCGGGCGGCGGCGATACGGGCGATATGCGCTGCACCGCCCGGAAAGAGTGTTACGGCCTAAGGTCAACGGAGGCTACAAGACCTGCTGCTGTTGGCACCGTTTCCGTTCATGAGGCGTAAGCGGGCACATGATTGGATGTCCTACCTTGCGGTGGGACGGTCCCGGTCTTGCCCGCTTTGGCGGTGCCGGGTTGACGTTTCACAGCCACCGGCCCGCCGGGGCGGGTCTTACGGTCGGCTCCACGTCCGTTTCGCGTCTCCGAGCCACTCCCGGCGACGGTGACCGCCAGCGCGGCCAGGTTCCGTGCGGCGTTGACGTCCCGGTCCAGGACCAGACCACACATGGCGCAGGTGTACGTGCGCTCGAACAGGGCGAGTTTGGTTTTCACCGCGCCGCAGCCCGAACAGGTCTTCGAGGACGGATACCAGCGGTCAGCCACCACCAGCCGCCCGCCATTCCACCCGGTCTTGTACGCCAGTTGCCGGCGCAGTTCGGCGAACCCGGCGTCAGCGATGCACCTGGCCAACCTGCGGTTGCGCAGCATCCCGGCCACGTTCAGGTCCTCGACCACGATGGTGCCGAACTCGCGCGCCAGTCGGGTGGTCAGCTTGTGCAGGCCGTCACGGCGCAGGTTCGCCACCCGCGCGTGCGCCCGGCCGAGCTGGGCGCGCGCCCGCTCCCACCGCTTCGACGCCCGCCGCCCGGTGCGCCGGTCGGGGCCGACCCGGCGAGATGCGCGCCGGGCCAGACGCCGCAACCGGCGGCCGGCGGCGTCCAGGTGGCGCGGGTTGGGCTCCACCTCACCGGTGGACAGCACCGCCAGATGCCTCACACCCAGGTCCACGCCGACCACCACTTGTGGCTGGTTTGGCGTACGTGCGGCGCGGTCGACTTCGACGCAGAACGCCACGAACCAGCGGCCACCGTCGCGGCGCACCGTCGCGGACAAGATCCGGGCGGTGCCCGCGTCGAGGCGGCGGGCGAGCTTGCGAGCCGACTCGTGCAGCTTCAACCGGCCCAGCCGGGGCAACACCACATGCTTACGGTCCGGCTCGACACGGATGGCCCCGGTGGTGAACCGCACCGACGGAGTCGACCGGCGGCGTGACTTGAACCGGGGGAACCCGACCGGGCGTCCTGCACGTTTACCCGAACGCGAGTCGGACCAGTTCTTCAACGCCCTAGCCAGCGCGTCCAGGCCCGTGTTGTACGCCTCCTTGGAGCACTCCGCCCACCACGGCGCCACATCGGACTTCGCCGCGTTCCACGACTTGCGCAGCGCCGGCAGCGACCAGCCCTGCGTCGGGGTCAGGTCCGCCTCGTCGATGCCGTAAGTGCGTTCGGCGGCCCGCTGATCCATTACCGCCTTCACCCGCGCCAGCGTCCAGTTGTGCGCCACCCGCGCCGCCCCCGCATGCGCCAGCACCGCCCGCTCCTGCCGGGGCGTCAGGTCCAACGCGAACCGATACGCCTGCACGACACTCAACCGCACCCGGTCCGCCACGCCCAGCACGATAACCACCCGATACGACACTCACCCGAGACCACCAACGCCACACCCCCACGGCACTGCGCCGCTGATCCACCCCGTCAGAATGCAGTACCCACCGCAAGCCACTCTCTGAGCCGATGGGACATCGCCGGCGAGCCTCTAGCCGAGCGGTACCAGCAGTTCTTCCTGATCGCGCTCGGCGAGACGATCCTCGTGGCGGGTCTCGCCTACAGCCCCAGCCCGTACGGACCGGGAGCCACGGCCGCGTTCGCCGTCGCGCTGGTCACCTCGATCCTGTTCTGGCGGATCTACATCCAGCGCGCCGGGCAGATCCTCGCCGAGGCGGTCGCCAAGGCCCGGCACCCCGCCACGATCGGCCGGTCGGCCGCCGACACCCACCTGGTCATGCTCACCGGGATGACCGCCACCGCGATCGGGTACGAGCTGAGCATCAGGCATCCGCTCGCCCAGCCGGAGGAGGCCTGGGTGGCGATGATCATCGGCGGACCGGTGCTCTTCCTGGCCGGCCGGGCCCGCTTCGAGTACGAGGTGTTCGGCCGCGTCTCGCCCTCGCGTTGGATCGCGATCCTCGTCCTGCTGGCGCTGACGCCGTTCCTGCCGCACAGAGGCACCCCGCTGATCCCCGCGACGCTCGCCGCCGCGGTCCTGCTCGCGGTGGCGGTGGCCGATGCCCGACGGGCCCGGGGCAAGCCGCCCGAGGCGGCGGCGCCACCGTTCTGAGCCCACCCCCGGATATCGCCCGCCGGCGATACCATCCGCCCGTGACCTTCTCGATCGTTGCCCGTTCCGCCGACGGTCGCCTGCACGGCGTCGCCGTGGCCAGCAAGTTCCTCGCCGCCGGCGCGCTGGTCCCGGCCGCCGAGGCCGAGGTCGGCGCCGTCGCCACCCAGGCGCACGTCAACCTGGCGTACCGGCCGCAGGGGCTGGCGCTGCTGCGTACCGGGGTGGCCGTCGCCGACGTGGTGGCCGGCCTGGTCGCCGCCGACCCCGGCCGGGACGACCGGCAGCTCGGCGTGGTCGGGGCGACCGGCGACGGCGCGACCTGGACCGGGACGCGCTGCCACCCGTGGGCCGGCGGGCAGGCCGGCGACGGCTGGGCCGCGCAGGGCAACATCCTGGCCGGCCCGCACGTCATCGACGCGATCCGGGACGCCTGGCTGGGCGGCGACGCGCTGCCGTTCCCGCAACGGCTGCTCGGCGCGCTGCGAGCCGGCGACCGGGCCGGCGGCGACCGGCGCGGCCGGCAGAGCGCCGGGCTGCTGGTGGTCGAGCGGCACGGCGGGTACGCCGGCACCGGCGACACCCTGGTCGACCTGCGGGTGGACGACCACCCCGACCCGGTCACCGAGCTGGGCCGGCTGCTCGACATGCACACCCTGCTCTTCGGCAAGCCGGATCCGGCCGCCCTGCTCGACCTGACCGGCCCGCTCGCCGACGAGGTCGCCGCCCTGCTGGCCGCCGTCGGCCACCCGGTGGGGGCGCCCGGTCTCGACGACGCGCTCGCCTCCTGGGCCGGCGTGGAGAACCTCGAGGAGCGGCTGGTGACCGGCCGAATCGACCCGATCGTGCTGGACCACCTGCGCCGCACCGCCCCGCACATCCCGGCTGCCCGCGCCGGCGACTGACCCGCCCGCCGCCGGCCGGCGACACGCCGGAGGGCGGTCGGCTCAGCCGCCGAAGGAGAGCCAGCGGAAGCCGGACTCCTCGACCAGCGTGCGCTCCCGCTCGGTCTGCGCCACCCGGCCGGTGGCCTTGCGGATCAGCGTCAGCGGGTCCCAGCCGAGCCCGTCCGGGACGGGCCGGCCGCCGGTCAGCAGCCCGGCCACCACGTCCGCCGCGGTCGGGGTCAGCCACGGCCGCCGGTCGAGGGCGACCGCCAGGTCGAGGCCGTGCACGCCGACCTCGACCACCCGGGTACGCAGGAATTCCGGCAGGGTCATCGCGTCGCCGTGCCGGGTGCGGACCAGCCGCCCCGGCGGCTGCGCGGCGACGGCGTCGTCGGCCGCCCGCCAGGCCCGCGCGAAGTCGGCGGCCACCTCCGGTACGCCGACCAGCTCCCGCGCCTCCCGCCGGGCGCTGTCGATCCGGGCGCCGTCCACCTCCGGGGTGAACTTGGTCGCGCCGAAGTAGCCGGCGGCGTCCACCTCCGCCCGGTCCGGGGGCGGCGCGGCGAGCATGTCGACGAGGCGCCCGGCGCCGGTACGCACGTGCGCGAGGAGTTCCCGCACCGCCCAGGGCGGGCAGGGGGTGGGCCGGTCCAGGTCCGCCGCGTCGAGCCCGCGCAGGATTTCCTCCAGCCGCGCGCACTCGTCCCGGAACGCCCTCCGCACCACGTCCACCCGATCCTCCCGTCCACCCGTCCGCCCAGCCGCGGCCGCGATTCGGCGTACCCTCTCACGCCCGCCGGACCGGCGCCGCCCTGGGTATCGGGGGTCACCGGGCCGGCCGTTTCGGCGCCGCCGCGGCGGGTACGCGCCGCCCGACGAGGAAAGGGGGCGCCGAGAGATGGCCGGCATCATGATGCGCAGCACCGCGTTCAACGACCACGACCAGCTACCGGGACGCTTCGCCCAGGAGGGTGAAAACGTCTCGCCGCCGCTGCAGTGGTCTCAGGTCCCCGACGCGGCCGAAGAGCTGATCCTGATCGTCGAGGACCCGGACGCCGGGAAGACCCCGTTCCTGCACTGGCTGGTCACCGGGATCTCGCCCCAGTCCAGCGGGGTGGCCGAGGGCGCGGTCCCGGAGGGCGGCCGGGAGTGGCCCAACGGGTTCGGCACGACCGGGTGGGGCGGCCCGCATCCGCCGCGGCACGAAGACCCGCACCGGTACTTCTTCCGCCTCTACGCGCTGGAGCGCCCGCTGGACCTGCCCGAGGCGCCCCAGGCCCCCGACGTGCATCGCGCGCTGACCGACAAGGAGATCGCCAGCGGCACCATGGTGGGGACCTACTTCCGCACCTGACGCTTGTAGCGGGGCACCAGCCGGTGCACCGTCGCGAGGACCAGCGCGGCCACCAGGGCCATCGTCCCGACGATGCCGGCCGCGCTGCCCGCGTACCCGATGAAGAGCGGGCGGCGAGCGAGTTCGTCGACGGGGACCTCGGGGAGGTCGACCAGCCAGGACAGGGCGAGGCCGGACGCGATGATCGCGAGCGCGCCGCCCAGGCCGAGCACCGCGGCGGCGAGTCGGTGCGCGTCGGCCGACGAGACCTCCGCCCGCTCTCGCTGGGTGACCAGCAGGAGCAGGCCGGCCAGCGCCGCCCAGACCCCGACCACCAGGAACGCCGCCACCGCGTCGCTGGGCCGGTGCCAGCCGGCGGAGAGAGTTGCCACCCCGGCGGCGGCGGCGTAGCCGGCGCCGAGGAACGCGCCGAGCGCCCGTACGGTGCGCGGCAGCACGAGGATCAGCGCCACCGCCACCGACGCGGCCACGGCGGTGTGGCCGCTGGGCAGGCTGTTGCCCGCCGCCGCCCGCTCCGGGTCGACGCCGAAATCCGGCCGGGTCAGGACGTACTTGAGCAGCTGGGCGCTGACGCTGGCGCCGACGATCAGCAGGGTGGCGGTGACCGCCAGGGCGATCCGGCCCCGGATAAGCGCGATGAAGCCGATCATCCCGGTGGCCACCAGCAGGGACACCACCGACATGGCGTTGAGGATCCGGTCGACCGGTCCGTCGATGCGTTCCTGACCGATCCGGTTGCCGGTCAGGGCGACGGTGTCGAGCCACTGTCCGACCTCGGTGTGCACGGCGAAGCGCCACACCAGGAAAAGCGCGGCCGCCTGCGCCAGGGCCAGCACGACCAACCAGACCGCCGTCCCGCCCCTCGCCGTCTCGCGCACCCGCACACGGTAACGGCCGTTGCCGCCGCTCGCTCGGTTGGCCGCCCGTGCCGTCCCGGTACGTTGGGGCGGACCAGAGGAGGTGGCGGGTGACCAGCACGCCCGAGCGGGAGCGGCCGTCGCGGGACCGACCCGAGTCGCTGGCGGACCTGCTCGGCGGGCGTCGGGGCGCGGTCGACGCGACCCTGCCGCCGGTGGCGTTCGCCGTCGGCTGGTTGGCCGCCGGGCTGTGGGGCGGGGTCACCGCCGCGGTGCTGACCGGCGCGGCGGTGGCCGGGTGGCGGCTGCGCCGCGGGGACCGGCCGCGCTCGGTGCTGATCGGGTTGCTCGCGGTCTGCGTGGCCGCGCTGATCGCGTTGCGCACCGGCCGGGCCGGCGACTTCTTCCTCGTGCAACTGGTCTCCAACGCGGCCAGCGCGCTCGCCTGGATCGTCAGCATCGTGGTGCGCTGGCCGCTGCTTGGGGTGCTGGTCGGCGCGGCACTCGGGCAGCGCGGCCGCTGGCGCCAGGATCCCGCGCTGCTGCGGGCCTACGCGCGGGGCAGCTGGGTCTGGGCGGCCACCTACCTGCTGCGGGTCGCGGTCTTCGTGCCGCTCTGGCTGGCCGGCCAGGTGGTCGCGCTGGTGGTAGCCCGGGTGGCGCTGACCTGGCCGCTGATCGCGGCCGCGCTGGCCGGGAGCTGGCTGGTGATCCGGCGTTCGCTGCCGGCGGGCCATCCGGGGCTGCGCCACCCGGTGGCATCGTCCGATCGGGACGGTGCGCCGCCGCCGGAAAAATAGGAGAGAGGCCGCCACGGGGGGAGCGGCCTCTCTGGTGAAGTACGTTACTCCCTCCGCGACCACCGCGTGGTCCCGTGAAGGCCCGAATTTCGCAGGCTTTTTCGCGCCAAGTTCATCTCCGGGCGGAGTGGTCGCCCGGCCGGTCCGCTGCCTCGGGCCGGACGGTCGGCCCACCCGGCCTGGCCGCGCGAGTCACGCCGTCCGCCGACCGGCTGGTCGGCGCCGGGCTGCTGCAGACGCGGTACGAGGCGCCCGCCTTCCGGCCCCCAGTCCCGGCGCCTGCTGCGTACAGCTCGGCCCAAGAGATGATCGAGTGGCACCTGCGGATCGGCGAGCTTGACCAGATCGACGGCGAGGCCCGCGTGGCCGGCACGCACCAGCGCCTGAACCTGGTCCGTCACGCCCCACGCGTTGGCGTTCATGCCGGCGAGCACCCTACCGTGGCCGTTCACCCAGAACGCCACGAACTCCGGCGCCTTGCCATCCAGCAGCACCGGGTCGCCGCGAAGAACCACCCGGTCGTAACCACGCGGAGCCGCCCACCCCGAGTTCTCCATCCCCAGGTCGTACTGGTCGGAGAAGAAGTACGGCAGCCGTACGTACTCGTCCCGCTGGCCCAGCATGGATCGCGCCACGGCCGGACCGCCGTTGAGCGCGTTCGCCCAGTGCTCCACCCGGATGTGCCGGCCCAGCAGTGGGTGGTAGGCGTTGGCCACGTCACCCGCGGCGTAGATGTGCGGGTCCGAGGTGCGCAGCAGGGCGTCGGTGACGATCCCGTTCTCCACGGTCAGGCCCGCCGCCGCCGCCAACTCCACATTGGGGCGGACGCCCACGCCGACGACGACGGTGTCGGCGCCCAGTTGGGTGCCGTCGGTCAGCAGCACCGAGGACACCCGCCCCGAACCCCGCAGTCGCAGCACCTCGGCGCCGAAGTGGAAGGCGACGTCGTGTGAGCGGTGCAGATCGGCGAACACCCGGGCGACCTCGTCGCCGAGGACCCGCTGCAACGGCAGATCGGCGACCTCCACCACGGTCACGGCGGCGCCGCGCTGGCGGGCCGCGGCGGCGATCTCCAGACCGATCCAGCCGGCGCCGATCACGACGAGGTGGGCCTGGTCGGTGAGGACTTCGGCGATCCGATCGGAGTCCGCCAACGTGCGCAGATACCACACGCCCTCCAGGCCGGCGCCCGGAACAGCCAGGCGGCGGGGCGTCGCACCGGTGGCCAGCAGCAGCTTGTCGTATCCCAGCCGTTCGTCATCGCCGAGGACGACCTGGCGGGCGTCGCGGTCGATGCCGGTGACCCGGGTTGCGGTACGCAGCTCGACGTCGTTCGCCTCGTACCAGCCGGCGTCGTGCACGTACGCCTCGCGGCGTTGAGTGCTCCCCAACAGCAGCCCCTTGGACAGCGGTGGCCGCTCGTAGGGCCGCTCGGACTCCGCACCGAGCAGTACCACCCGGCCGTCGAAGCCGCCCTCACGCAGCGCCTGGGCGGCTCTGGCGCCGGCGAGACCGGCTCCGACGATGCCGAACGTGGGGCCTCTTGCCATGCCGAGCCTCCGAATCGGTCAGCGGGCAGCCACCCCGAGCGCGGTGAGCAACACCAGGATCACGGTGGTGACGGCGAGCAGACCGTGGGCGTAGACGAGGGCCTTGGGTAGACCGGACTCGATCGTTCGGAGGCCGCGTCCCTTGTACCAACGGACGAACAGCACATCGCCGAGGATCGCGACGACGAGGAGCAGCCCGAAGGCCAGCCACGCCAACGCCCCCAAGCCGGCGGCCAGGTAGACGATCCAGACCACGAGGCCGGCGGCGGCCAAGAGGAAGTGCCCGAAGACGAGGCCGCGCGGGAACCGGCTCGTCGGCTTCGCGTCGCCCCCCTCGCCGACGGCTCGCAGCCCGCCCCTGGCCACCCACAGGCCGAGCATCGTGAAGCCGATCACGGCCGTGGCCAGCCAGGTCACCAGCGCGGCGATACCCATCAGAGGTCCTCCTTCGGCACCCGATAGCCCTCGGCCTGGGTGGATTCGTCGGCGACCCGGACGCCGTACCGGTAGGCCAACTTCCCGCCCAGATATCCCGACACCGACAGCGCCGCCAGGCTCACCGCGGACGCCGCCAGGGCACCCCAGGGCACCGGCGCCGCGGCAGGCTGACCGCCGCGGGCCAGAAAGTTGATCGCGTACGCCGCGGTCACCGCCAGGTTCAGCGACATGTGCACGAGGGCGGTGCGGAAGGCGGGCGTTCGTGGCGGGATGGCGAGCAGGTCCAGAAAGCCGGTGACGGCCGCGGCCAGGGCGCCCAGCACACCGATGGCGATCAGCCAACGGGACCCGTCGGCGAGGAAGCCGGGGTGATCGACAACGCGGGATGCCAGGTCGAAGACGAAGCTGGCGATCCAGGCACCGATCGGCACCGCCACCAGGGCCGGGTGTAGCGGGTGGCCGTACGGGCCGGCCAGCGCGGTGACCGGAGCTTTGGCCTGTGCCGAGGATTCCACGCGACACCGTCCATTTTCGCCAATGGGTGCTGCTCTTAATCGCCATCCTGGACCGTCCGGCCCAGAATTTCAATAGCGAGCGCTGGCGAAAAATGCGTCCGGATCACCCGGGCCGCTCCGCGGCGACGGCTTCGGAACCCGCGGGGGGCCGGGGCACCCGCCCCGGCCCCCCGCACCGGTCAGCGGGGCAGCGCCTGCTGAAGCTCCGCCCGCAACGCCGGGGTGAGCATCTCGCCGGCCTGCTTGGCCAGCCGCGCCATCTCGTAGCCGACGACGCCGATATCGGCCTCGGCGCCGGCGAGGGTGGCCAGGATCGAGCCGTCCCGGATCTGCATGATGAGGAAGTATCCCCGCCCCATCTCGACGACGGTCTGCTTGACGATGTCTCCGTCGAACATCTGCGCCGCACCCGCGGTCATGCTCATCAGCCCCGAGGTCACCGCGGCCAGCTTGTCGGCGTGGTCGCGGGGCAGGTGGGCCGAGATCGCCACCAGCAGCCCGTCGGAGGAGACCACCACCGCGTGCGCCACCCCGGGGACCCGTTCGGCGAACGCGTTCACCAGCCAGCTCAGGTCGCGGGCCTCCTGGCTCAACATGGTCACTGTTGTCCCCCTTCGCTGCGTACGCCGGCCGGCGGCATGATCATCTCCCTGGTTTCCTCGGCCTCGGCCCGCCGCACACCGCCGTACAGGCGGGACAGCATGCCGCCGACCGCGTCCGGATCGGGTTCGTGGCGCGGCGTCGGCTCGCCGGGGCGGGCGTACCGGGTGACCGCGGAAAGGTGGGCCATCGGCACTCGTACCGGCAGTCCCCGCTCGTTGGTCCCTCCGGTCACCGGCGTCGGGTGCGGCGCGAGTGTCATGCCCGCCGACGACGCCGGCGGAACCTGCCGGGAGAACCAGCCGCCCCCGGCCGGACCGGAGGGACCAACGAGCGGGGCGAGCACGTCCTCGGCGCGGGCCGGCACCGGCCGGTGCTGCGGCGGCACGGCCGGCGGCTCCGGGCGACGCCCGGCCACCGGCAGCTCCACCGGCTGCCGCAGCGGCGAATTGGCCGGGCGGACGGCCGCGCCGACCTGGGTGGTCAGCATCCGCGGCGAGGCCGGCGGGTCCAGCTCGGGGCCGGGGGCCGGCGCCAGCAGTTCGGCGGGGAGCCGCACCCGGGCCGCGAGGCCGTCCTGACCCCCGTGCAGCCGCACCTGGACGCCGTGCCGGGCGCCCAGGTGGCTGACCACGAACAGACCCATCCGCTCGGAGGCTCCGACGTCGGCCGCCGGCGGCTCGGCCAGCAGCGCGTTCGCCTCCGCCAGGGCGGCCGGGCTCATCCCGAGCCCCTGGTCGGCGATCTCGACCAGCGCCCCGGCGCCCTCACCGCGGCCGGCGATCCGGACGGTGGTGTCCGGACGGGAGAAGGCGGTGGCGTTCTCCAGCAGCTCGGCGAAGAGGTGCACCAGGTCGCCGACGGCGTGCCCGACGATGTGCAGGTCGGCCATCGACTCGTGGCGGATCCGCTGGTACTGCTCGACCTCGGCGCTCGCGGCCAGCAGCACCGCACCCAGGCCGACCGGGCGGTGCCACCGCCGGGTGGACTCCGTGCCGGCGAGCACCAGCAGGCTCTCGTCGTTACGGCGCATGCGGGCGGCGAGATGGTCCAACTTGAACAGGTTCTCCAGCTGGGCCGGGTCGTCCTCCTCGCGCTCCAGGTCGTCGAGGAGTTCCAGCTGGCGCTCGACCAGCACCTGGCTGCGCCGGGCGAGGTTGACGAACATGGCGTTGACGTTGCGCCGCATCGTCGCCTGCTCGACCGCGACGCTGACCGCGCTGCGGTGCACCGCGACGAACGCCTCGGCCAGCTCGCCGATCTCGTCCAGCGAACGGACCACCGCCGGGGGAACGTCGATCCCGGTCGCCGGACTGTCCACGCCGCGCAGTCGGTCGAGGGCGTCAGGCAGCTCGATCTGCGCGATCCGCAGCGCCTGGCTGCGCAGCAGACGCATGGACCGGGCGATGGAGCGACCGACCAGCACGGAGATCAGCAGGGCGACCAGGAGCACCGCGACGATCCCGCCGACCACCAGCAGCGTGTCCCGCAGCTGCCCCGAGCTGGCGTCGTCGGCGCGGCGTACGGCGTCGTCGAGCACCTCGCCCTCCAGCTGCCGCAGCAGCTCCTGACGCTGCTCGCTGGCCGCCCACCACTGTGGCGCGGAGAGCACCGCCGGCTGGACGGCGTCGCTCGGCAGGGTCCGCTCCTCCATCCGGGTGGCCGCCACGAACGCCGGGTCCACCGACGTCTGGTCGTAGCGCCGGATCTGGTCGGCGGTCGCGGCCACCCGGAACGCGCCGAGGGCGGTGAGCTGCTGGGCCCGCAGGTCGGTCAGGGCGACCTGGTCCTCCAGCTCGTACCGGCCGGCGCGGGCCGCCGCGTAGAGCTGGGCGCGGATCCGCGAGGAGAGCTCCTTGACCCGGGAGAACTGGACGTACCGCAGCACCGCGTTGTTGAGCGCCCGCTGGTCCTCCCCGGGCGACGGCTCGGCGAGCAGGTTGAGCAGCGCATCGATCGCCCGATGGTAGTTACTGAGGATGGTGTCGCTGCCGAGCACCGCCGGTGGCACCGCGGGACGGATGTAGATGACCTGGTCGTACGCATCGAGCACCTCCGAATAGGAGACTCGCCAGGCGGCGTCGGCGTCGGCCAGCGGCTCGGCCGCCCGGCGCAGGTCCCGCACCGCCTCGTCGGTGGCGGCCTGCAACGGTTCCAGCTCGAAGATCGCGGCGTCCCGCTCGGCGTTGCCAGCCGCCCGGCGCAGCGCCGCCAGCTCACCCGCCGTGCGGTCCCGTTCATGCTGGAGCCGGTCCACCGCCACGATGATCTGCCGGCCGATGCCCACCTCACGGGCGAATCCGGTCAGCGCGGTCGTCTGCCCGACCAGGCCGCGGGTCTGCACGCCGGCCAGCACCAGGAACGCCACCGAGGGGATGACGAGAACGGTGGCGAGCTTGGTGCGCATCCGCCAGTCCCGCAGCCGCAACGGGGAGCGCCGCCGATGGGGTACGACCCGGACGTCGAACCGGCGGCGGCGGTGGTGGGAGATCGCACTGTGTGCCGGGTCGGGACCTGCGCCCACACTGCCTCCTCGGTCCCTCGCCTCCGCCACGTCTGGGGCGCAGTCCATCCAACCAGGCCGGTGAGCGGTGTCAACGGGCTGACCGGCCAGCGGACCAGGAAGGTCAGGGCGGTCAGGAGCGGACTACGGCGTTCGGCGGGTTCCGCTCGTCCGTCCGGCCGATGCCGCCGATGCGGGCCGCCCCCGCGACCCGGCCCAGCGCCACGAGCGCAGCGCCGGTCGCCCCGATCTCCGGGTTCCGCTGGTGCCGCACCGACCGGGGGGCCAGCGCCGCGGCGAACGCCTGCCGCCACCACAGCGAGGCGGCCATCGCTCCCCCGCCCAGCACCACCTCGGCCGGCTTCTCCACGCCGGACTCCAGCAGTGTCAGGTCGTCGGCGACCAGCTGGCAGAGCGCGGTCATCAGCCCGGCGAGGATGTCGACGGCGGTCGTGCCGAAGCCGAGCCCGTGCAGCGCACCGGAGCCTGCGGGCAGCAGGCCGGGCGGCCGGTCCCCGCCGAGGCGCGGATTCGCCGTCACCCTGCCGTGCTGCACCCGGGCCAGCGCGGCCTCCAGCTCCGCGCCCTGGGGCAACCGCAGCTCCCGGTTGGCCCAGGCGAAGAGGTTGCCGCCGCTGGAATACGCCGACCCGGTCACCACGTGGTCGTGGTCGACCCGGTAGCGCCAGAGCTGGTCGGGCAGCGGCGGCAGCTCCACGCCGGCCGGCAGCGGCTGGATGAGCCGTACCGCGGCGGAGGTGCCGACGGTCACCGCGGCGCGGGTCGGGTCGACGCAGCCGGAGCCGACGTTGGAGGCGGCGCCGTCGCCCACCGGCGGGCACCATCGGGCGTCCGCGAGCTGCGGCCAGCGGCGGGCGTGTGCCGGCCGCAGCCGACCGCGCCAGTCCACCGTGGCCAGCGCGGGCAGCTCACCGGGGCGTACGGCGGCCAGCTCGCACGCCTCGGCGTCCCAGTCCAGCCGGCACAGGTCGAGCAGGCCGGTGCCGGAGGCCATCGAGATCGACATGGGCGCCTCGTCGAGCAGCGCGCCGAAGACGTACTCGACCAGGCCGGCGAAGCGGGCGACCGGGGCCGACGCCCGCTCCCGCAGCCAGGGCAGCCGCATCGTCCAGTAGCAGCGGTGCCACCAGGCGCCGGTGCGCTGGTGGAAGGCCGCCGGATCGGCCGGGCCGGGGGTGCCGGCGGGCGGCGCCGGACGGGTGTCCAGCCAGGTCAGCACCGGACCCAGCGGCTCGCCGCCGACGTCCAGCGGCACCACCGAGTGCCACTGCCCGGAGGCCGCGACCAGCTCGACGTCGCGCAGGTGCCCGCCGGCCGCCAACTCGTCCAGGCACTCGGCCAGGCAGGCGAGGTAGCGGGGGCCGTCGAGGGTGCCGCTGCCGTCGTCCCCGGTGGCCAGGTGCACCTTGCGCCGGGCCAGCGCGCCGGGCAGCGGATTGGCGTCCGCGTCCAGCACGAGTCCTCGTACGGAGGAGGTGCCCAGGTCGAGAGCGAGAATCTTCATCCTGGCTCAAACTACCCGCCGGGCCGCGCGATAAAAGCCAAGATCCGCCTCGGCCGGGGCGGGTGGGGGCGCTCGGTTCCCCGGCGGCCGTCCGGTCGCGTACAGTGATCGCCATGCCCGCGCACCTGTCCTGCTGGTGGCCCGCCGACCCGGCGGCCCACCCCCGCGCGTAGCTTCCCACGCGGCCGCCCGTCGAGGCGGTCGCCGGTCTCTCCCCGGCTCCCCGGGCCGCCCCGCCGGCGGCTCCCGGCCTTCCGAGGAGACACCGATGACCCGCCCGCACGACCTGCTCGCCGCCGCCGCCGACGGCGCCGACCCCGGCCCGTTCGCGCTCGTCCGCCGCGCGGGCGCCGACCACCTCGAGCTGTTCACCGGCGCGGTACGCACGGCCGACCGGCTCGCGGACATCCCGCTGCCGGACGGCGCGCCCGGGCCGCGCACGCTGGCCGTGGTGCCGTACCGCCAGATCGGCGAGCGCGGCTTCGCCTGCGTCGACGACGGCGTGCCGCTGGAGTGCCTGGTGATCGAGGGACACCAGCGGATCGGGCTGGCCGACGTGCTCGCGGTGCTGCCCGACCAGGCCGTGGTCAGCACCGGCGCCGGCTTCGACATCGCCGACGACGAGTACGCCCGGATCGTCGGCCGGGTGCTCGCCGAGGAGATCGGCCGGGGCGAGGGCGCGAACTTCGTCATCCACCGCACGCTGCGGGCCACCGTGCAGGGGCCGCCGCTGGTGGCGGCGCTGGCCGCGCTGCGCCGGCTGCTGCTGCGTGAGCGCGGCGCGTACTGGACCTTCGTCGTGCACACCGGCACCCGGATCCTGGTCGGCGCCAGCCCGGAACGGCACGTCAGCGTCGACGACGGGCTGGTGATGATGAACCCGATCAGCGGCACCTTCCGGCACACCGGCGCGGCGGCCGACCGGGACGCGCTGCTGCGCTTCCTCCACGATCGCAAGGAGGTCGAGGAGCTGTACATGGTGCTCGACGAGGAGCTGAAGATGATGGCCACCGTCGCCGAGCACGGCGGGCAGGTGATCGGGCCGTACCTGAAGGAGATGGCGCACCTCGCGCACACCGAGTACCTGCTGGCCGGGCGCGGCTCGCGGGACGTTCGGGAGGTGTTGCGGGAGACGATGTTCGCCCCGACGGTCACCGGCAGCCCGATGGAGAACGCCTGCCGGGTGATCGCCCGGCACGAGCGGACCGGCCGCCGCTACTACGCCGGAGTGCTGGCCCTGCTCGGCCTGGACGCCGACGGCCGGCAGACCCTCGACGCGCCGATCCTGATCCGGACCGCGGAGCTCTCCCCCGCCGGCGAGCTGCGGGTGCCGGTCGGCGCGACCCTGGTCCGGCACTCCACGGCCGAGGGCGAGGTGGCGGAGACGCACGCCAAGGCCGCCGGGGTGCTCGCCGCGCTCGGCCTCGGCCCGGACGCGCCGGAGCGCCGCCCGGAACAGTCGTCCGACCATCCCGGCTCGGCGCGTCTGACGCCGCGCCGCGGCCCGGACCGGTCGCTCGCCGACGACCCGGAGGTACGGGCCGCGCTCGCCGCCCGCAACGCCCCGCTGGCCCGGTTCTGGCTCGACCAGCGGACCCCCGGCGCGACGGTGCTGCCCGGGCTGGCCGGCCGGCGGGGGCTGATCGTGGACGGTGAGGACACCTTCACCGGGATGCTCGCCCACCAGCTCAGCGCCCTCGGGTTGACGGTGGACCGCCGCGACTGGCGGCGGCCCGGCCCGGTGGACCGGTACGACCTGGTGGTGGTCGGCCCCGGCCCGGGCGACCCGGGCGACCTCGCCGAGCCGAAGATGGCGGCGATGCGCGCGCTGCTGGCCGGCCGGCTGGAGACCGGTCGGCCCACGCTGGCGGTCTGCCTCGGACACCAGCTGCTCTCCGGGCTGCTCGGGCTGCCGCTGCACCGCCGGGAGGCGCCGTACCAGGGGTTGCAGCGGGACGTGCCGGTCTTCGGCGCGTCCCGCCGGGTCGGCTTCTACTCCACCTTCACCGCACTGGCCGAGGCGGACCGGATCGCGACCGCGTACGGGCCGGTGGAGCTGTCCCGGGACGCCGTGGACGGGGCGGTGCACGCGCTGCGCGGGCCCGGCTTCGCCGGGGTGCAGTTCCACCCGGAGTCGGTGCTCAGCCGGGACGGCATGGCCGTCCTCGCCGACCTGCTCGGGCACCTGCTCGCCCATCCGGCGCTGACCGGGCATGGTCGCGCCGATCGCGGGTAGGGGTGGGGGCGACCGGTGGTCCGGACGGGTCGAGAGCCCCCGCCCGGCCACCGGTCGCCGTGCTCAGCCGGCCATCCCCCGCTTCAGGGCCGCGCTGATCTGGATCGCCCGCTTGGCGGTCAACGCGGTGGCCCGCAGCGCCACGTGGTCCGGCGCGATCTCAGCGTTGTTGCTGGTGTGCGAGGCGCCGTAGGGATTGCCCGCGACGAACTGGCTGGGGTCGGTGTAGCCCGGGGTCACCACGATGCCGCCCCAGTGGTAGAAGACGTGGAACAGCGACAGCAGGGTCGCCTCCTGGCCACCGTGCGCCGTGCCCGTCGAGCAGAACGCCGAGTAGACCTTGTTGGCCAGGGCGCCCTGGGCCCAGAGCGGGCCGCTGGTGTCGATGAACTGCTTGAGCTGGGCGGCGATGATGCCGTACCGGGTGGGTGAGCCGAAGATCACCACGTCGGCCCAGGAGAGGTCGTCGAGCTGCGCCTCTGGTACGTCCTGGGTCTCCAGATGGTGCTGCTGCCAGCCCGAATTGGAGCGGATCGCCTCCTCGGGCGCCAGCTCACGTACCTTGCGCAGGCGCACCTCGGCCCCGGCCTCCCCGGCGGCCTCGCACGCCGACTGTGCCATCTGGTAGGTGATGCCGGTCGCGCTGTAGTAGATCACCGCCACCTTGACCTGGCCATCCATCAGTCGTTTCCTCCTCGATTCGGATCAGCTCCGGCGGCTACCCGTTAATTGCGGCGGCAAACGCCGGGGGTCGGTCCGGGCGTGGCATGCTCGGCGGGTGAAGATCAGGGACGCCACGATCGCCGACTGGCCGCTGATCTGGCCCTTCCTGCGGGAGATCGTGGCGGCCGGCGAGACGTACACCTGGCCCCGCGACATCGGCGAGGAGCAGGCCCGGCGGATGTGGCTGGTGCCGCCGCCGGGGCGCACGGTGGTCGCGGTGGATCCGGACGGCACCGTGCTCGGGTCGGCCAAGCTGGTGCCCAACCAGGCCGGCCCGGGCAACCACGTGGCCAACGCGAGCTTCATGGTCGCGCCGGCCGCGGCCGGGCGGGGCGTCGGGCGGGCGCTCGGTGCGCACGTGCTCGAGCTGGCCCGGGCCGAGGGCTACCGGGCGATGCAGTTCAACGCCGTGGTGGCGACCAACACGCGGGCCGTGGGACTCTGGCGGTCGCTCGGCTTCGATGTCGTCGGCCGGGTGCCGGACGGCTTCCGGCACCCGACCGAGGGGTACGTCGACCTGCTGGTGATGTACCGGCGGCTGGTCTGAGCGGGCCGACCGCCAATCACCATGATCGATTGCTTGCCGCTGCTCAAGATTCCCGCAAGTTCCGATTACCACCAGTGACGGGAATCCGGTCAGCGAGGATTCTGAGCGCACCGGTGCCGGCGGAACCCCGCCGCCGCCCCGCACCGGCGAACCTGAACGGGGGATCGCGCTCCGCCGGCAACGCTGCTGGCGTAGCGCGATCAGGGGACTTCGCTCAGCGGACGAGGGCGTCCATCAGCCGGTCGAGCTCCGCCGCCGGATCCGCGGTCAGCCCGGTGTGCACCGGCCCCGCCTGGATCATCGTGCTTCGCGGGGCGGCCAGCCAGCGAAACCGCTCTCCCCGCTTCATCTGCCGCGCCGGCCCGTCGCCGTCGCAGGTCCGGTCCCAGGAACGCAGCACCGCCGCCACCGCCTCCAGGTCCACATCGGGGGACAGGGCGCGCGCCCGGTCGGCGTCCAGATGCGTACGCGCGCCGAGGAAGTCGTGGCCCTGGCAGTAGAGGATCACCCCGACGTTCATCTGTTCGCCGCGCTCCACCCGGGGCACCAGCCGGATCACCGCGTACTCGAAGGGCACTCTCATGCCGCGCTCCCGGAGGGCAGCCAGGCGTCGGTCCGGGCGACCCGACGGGCCAGGTGGTCCACGTACGCCGCCCGGGCGGCGTCGGGGTGGTCGAAGTCCGGACCGGTGAGCCACTCCGCCGGCACCAGGGCGAGCACCTCGGTGAGCAGATCGGGGGTGATCCGCGGGGCCAGCTCGGCGTCCGCCTCGGCCAGCCGGGTTGCGTACGGGGCGAGCACGTGGTCGTCCGCCCGGTAGGCCCGGTGCACGGCCGCGTCCGCCCGGGGCCAGTTGTGATGGAAGTAGAGCGTGGCGCCGTGGTCGATCAGCCACAGCGCGCGGTGCCAGATCAGCAGGTTGGGGTTGCGCCAGCTCCGGTCCACGTTCTCGACGTACGCGTCGAACCAGAGCACCTGGGAGGCGAGGGCCGCGTCGACCGGGTGAGCAAGCGGGTCGTAGCCGAGCGCGCCGGGAAGGAAGTCCATCCCCAGGTTGCCCCCGCCGCTGTTGCGCAGCAGCTCCTGCACCTCCTGGTCGGGCTCCGCCCGGCCGATCACCGGGTCGATCTCGAGCACCACCAGCCGCGGCACGGACAGCCCGAGCCGGCGACCCAGTTCGCCGCAGATCACCTCGGCGACCAGCGCCTTCGGTCCCTGGCCCGCACCACGGAACTTCGCCACGTACGTGCCGAGGTCGTCGGCTTCCACCACACCGGGCAGCGAGCCACCTTCGCGCAGCGGAGTGACGTACCGGATGCCGGTGACCTGACGAAGCACGTCGCCCACCCTAACCGGGGCATCCTCGCGACGGCCCCGGACGGCGCCACGCGGCACCAACGGTCATGCGTCCGCCCGTTCTTGTCCCGCTCGGGAACGTCGGACGGGCCGCCTATGCTGACCGTCCAGCACACGGGAGGCGACAGGTGGACGTGCGGCTCACCGGCGCCGAGGCGCTGGCCCTGCGGATGACCAGCCTGCTGCTGCGCCCGCACCCCACCGCCCGACCGCGCGACGTGGCCGGGGTGGTCGAGTGGTTCGGCGCCATGCAGGCTCAGGACGCGGCGAGCGGCATGTGGTCGCTGGGCGTACGGCTGCCCGGGCGCCCCCTGGCCGACGTCCGGGACGCGCTGGAGCGCCGGGAGGCGCTGCGGACCTGGCCGATGCGGGGGACGGTCCATCTTGTGCCGGCCCGGGACGCCCGCTGGATGCTGGAGGTGACCGGCGTACGCGCGCTGGCCGGCGCCGCCAAGCGACGGGCGGCCCTGGGGCTCAGCGAGGCGGAGGCCGACCGGGCCGCCGACGTGCTCGGCGCGGCGCTGGCCGGCGGCGGCCGGCTCACCCGCGCCCAGTGCCTGGCCGCGCTCGCCAAGGCCGACCTCGACACCGCCGGCCAGCGCGGCTACCACCTGCTCTGGTACGCCAGCCAGCGCGGCGTCACCTGCATCGCCCCGCACATCGGCAGCGAGCAGAGCTTCGCCCTGCTGGACGAGTGGGCGCCCGACCCGGTCCGGCCGGAGCGCGACGAGGCGCTCGGCATCCTGGCCCGGCGCTACTTCCGCAGCCACGGGCCCACCACCCGGCAGGACTTCGCCGGCTGGACGGGGTTGACCGCCGCCGACGCGAGACGCGGCATCGCCGTGGCCGGCGACGCCCTGGCCACGGTGCTGGTGGACGGGGTGCCGGCGCTGGTCGACGCGGCGCTGCTCGACGCCCCCCGCTCCCCGGTGGACGACCTGCACCTGCTGCCCGGGTTCGACGAGTACCTGCTCGGCTACAAGGACCGCGCGCTGATGCTCGACCCGGCGCACAAGCAGGCGGTCATTCCCGGTGGCAACGGGGTGTTTCAGGCCACCGTCGTGCGGGGCGGCCGGGTGGTCGGCACCTGGAAGCGCACCATCGGCAGGACCCGGGTGACCGCGACGCTCAATCCGCTGGTCCCGTTCGACGCCGCGGTCCGGGCCAGGGTCGAGGCGGCCCTGGACGGCTACGCCCGGTTCCTCGGCCTGCCGCTACGTCACTCCTGGTGACCCGCTCCGCCGATCCCGCCCGTCGGGCATCCGCCCGGATTCGTCAGGAAATCGTATGGAAAACGGTAGTCTGGCCCGGTGCGGGGCGGGCGGGCGAGCGGGGAACCGGCTGACGACGGGCGGTCGTCCCGGGTCGCCTTCACCGTCAACGGCACCGGCCACGAGCTGACGCTGGACAACCGGACCACGCTGCTGGACGCCCTGCGCGAGCGGCTCGGCCTGACCGGCAGCAAGAAGGGCTGCGACCACGGCCAGTGCGGCTCGTGCACGGTGCTGCTCGACGGCCGGCGGGTGAAGAGCTGCCTGATCCTGGCGGTCACCCTGGACGGTCAGTCGGTGGTCACCGTGGAGGGGCTCGCCGGCCCGGCGGGTCTCTCCCCGCTCCAGGCGGCCTTCGTCGCGCAGGACGCCTTCCAGTGCGGCTACTGCACGCCGGGCCAGCTCTGTTCCGCCAGCGGAATGCTCGACGAGGTGGCCCGCGACTGGCCCAGCGCGGTGACCGAGGACCTGACCGCGCCGGTGGAGCTGACCGACGCGGAGGTGCGGGAACGGATGAGCGGCAACCTGTGCCGCTGCGCCGCGTACCCGAACATCGTGGCCGCGGTCCGCGACGCGGCGGGGTCCCGGTGAGAGACTTCCGGTACCACCGGCCCGCCGACGTCGCGGAGGCGGTCGCGCTGCTCGACGCCGAGCCGGAGGCCGCGTACCTGGCCGGCGGGACCAACCTGGTGGACCTGATGAAGCTCGGCGTGCAGCGGCCGGACCTGCTGGTGGACGTCACCCGGCTGCCACTGGACACGGTGGAGCCCCTACCGGGCGGCGGGCTGCGGATCGGGGCCACGGTGCGCAACAGCGACCTGGCCGCGCATCCGGTGGTCCGGCGGGACCATCCGCTGCTCGCCCGGGCGCTGCTCGCCGGCGCCTCGGGGCAGCTGCGCAACATGGCCACCACCGCCGGAAACCTGTTGCAACGCACCCGCTGCGTCTACTTCCAGGACACCGGCAAGGCGTGCAACAAACGGGAGCCCGGCACCGGCTGCGCGGCGCGGCACGGGCAGAACCGCGACCTGGCCATCCTCGGCTGGTCCGAGTTCTGCGTGGCCACCCACCCGTCCGATCTGGCGGTCGCGCTGGTCGCCCTGGACGCCGTGGTGGAGGCGCACGACCCGGGCGGAGCCCGGGAGATCCCGCTGACCGAGCTGCACCGCACGCCCGGCCTCCACCCCGAGCGGGAGACCACACTCCCTCGGGGCGCGCTGATCACCGCGGTGCGGATCCCGCCGCTGCTGTTCGCGCGGCGGTCCACCTACCTCAAGGTGCGCGACCGGGCCACCTTCGCGTTCGCGGTCGGCTCGGTGGCGGCGGCGCTCGACCTGGCCGGGGACGTGGTCCGAGACATCCGGCTGGCGTACGGGGCGGTGGCGCACCGGCCGTGGCGGGCGTACCGCGCGGAGGAGGCGCTGCGCGGGCGGCCGTTCACCGCCGAGCTGGCCGCCCGGGCCGCGGACGCCGAACTCGCCGCGGCCCGCCCCTTGGAGCACAACGAGTTCAAGGTGCCGTTGATCCGCAATCTCACCGTCCGCGCGTTGACCGAACTGGCTCGGGCGGTGTCGCGGTGAGCGCGCCACCCGTCGGCGCCGTGGGCCGGGAGCACCCGCGGCTGGAGGGCCGGGACAAGGTCACCGGGGCGGCCCGGTACGCGGTCGAGTACCCGGTGGCGGACGTGACGTACGGCTGGGCGGTCCCGGCGGCGGCGACGCGCGGGCGGATCAGCCGGATCGACGTGGCCCCGGCGCTGGCCGTGCCCGGGGTGCTGGACGTGCTGCACCACGGCAACGCGCCCCGGCTGGCGCCCGGCGTGGACCGGACGCTGTTCCTGTTGCAGGAGCCGGCCGTGCACTACCGGGGGGAGTTCGTCGCCGTCGTCGTGGCGGAGTCCATCGAGGCGGCACGCGAGGGGGCTCGGCTGGTCCGGATCGACTACGACACCGAGGCGCACAGCACCGTGCTCTCGGAGCACCACCCGGGGCTGTACCGGCCGGAGAAGGTCAACCCGAGCTTTCCGACCGACACCGCCGACGGAGACTTCGACGCCGGGTTCGCGGCCGCCGAGGTGCGGGTGGACGCCACCTACCGGACCCCGGCCTACCACAACAACCCGATGGAGCCGCACGCCACCACGGCACAGTGGGCGGACGGGCGGCTGCTGGTGCAGGACTCCAACCAGGGGTCGTCCCCGGTGCAGGCGACCCTCGCGCAGCTGTTCGGGCTGCCGCAGGAGTCGGTCCGGGTGGTCGCCGAGCACGTCGGCGGCGGTTTCGGCAGCAAGGGGTACGCCAAGGCGGCGGTGGTGCTCGCCGCGCTCGCCGCCAAGCAGGTGGGCCGGCCGGTCCGGCTGGCCCTTACCCGGCAGCAGCTCTTCGGCCCGGTCGGGTACCGCACCCCGACGATCCAGCGGGTCCGGCTCGGCGCGGACGCGGACGGGCGGATCGCCGCGGTCTGCCACGACGCGATCAGCCAGACCTCGACCCTGCACGAGTTCACCGAGCAGAGCGCGGTCTACACCCGCAGCATGTACGCCGGGCCGCATCGGCGCACCACGCACCGGGTGGTCCGGCTGGACGTGCCGACGCCGTTCTGGATGCGCGCACCCGGTGAGTGTCCCGGCGCGTACGCGCTGGAGTCCGCGATGGACGAACTGGCGACGGGGTGCGGCGTCGACCCGGTCGAGCTGCGGGTGCGCAACGACCCGACGGTCGATCCCGAACGCGGGCAGCCGTTCACCAGCCGGAACCTGGTCGCCTGCCTGCGGGAGGGGGCGCGCCGGTTCGGCTGGGCCGACCGGGACCCGACGCCGGGGGCTCGACGCGACGGGCGGTGGCTGGTCGGCAGCGGGGTGGCCGGGTCCAGCTATCCGGCCCGGGCGCGGGCGGCCGCCGCGGCGGCCACCGCCGCACCGGACGACACCTTCGAGGTACGGATCAACGCGACCGACATCGGCACCGGCGCCCGAACGGCACTGTGGCAGGTGGCCGCCGACGCGCTGGACGTGCCGGTGGAACGGGTCGCGATCCGGGTCGGCGACAGCGACCTGCCGCCGGCGGGGGTGGCCGGCGGCTCGATGGGCACCGCCTCGTGGAGCTGGGCCGTCATCCGGGCCTGCGAGGGACTGCGCGACCGGATCCGGGACCACCCCGGCGGCGCGGTGCCCGCCGAGGGGCTGACCGTCGAGGTGAGCACCGCCGACGAGGTCCGCGCGCAACCCGCCCGGCCCCGGTACGCGTACGGCGCGCAGTTCACCGAGGTACGGGTGGACGCGGACACCGGCGAGGTCCGGGTGGGGCGCATGCTGGGCGTCTTCGCCGTCGGCCGGGTGGTGAACCCGACCACCACCCGCAGCCAGCTCATCGGCGGTATGACGATGGGGCTGTCGATGGCGCTGCACGAGGAGGGCCTGCTCGACGAGCGGTACGGCGACTGGGTCAACCACGATCTGGCCACGTACCACATCAGCGTCTGCGCGGACGTGGAGCGGATCGAGGCGTACTGCCTGCCGGAGGAGGATCCCGAGCTGAACCCGGCCGGGGTGAAGGGGCTGGGCGAGATCGGCATCGTGGGCACCGCCGCGGCCATCGCCAACGCGGTGCACCACGCGACCGGCTTACGGGTCCGGGACCTGCCCATCCGGCTGGACAAGCTGCTGGACCGTCTGCCCGCGCGGTGACCCGGGCCGGGTCGGCGACACCCGGCGGGGCCGGCGGCGAATTCGGCCACCGGCCCCGCCGGACCCGTCCGGTCAATCGGCGAGGGCGCCCGTCGCCCGCCCCTCGTGCAGCGTGAGGTCGCGACCGGTGGACGGGTCGAACAGGTGGATCTACTCCAGGTTGAACCAGACCCGCCGGTTCTCGCCCTCCCGCACCGGCGACTCGGCCGACAGCCGGGCCCTCTTTCCGTGAATCAGCGAGGGGCGACGCGCGAGGGCGGGAGGGGAGGGTGGCGGGCGGCGGGTGTCCGACCGGCGCGGCATGATGGCCGGATGATCGCGCGCTTCAAGGACCTCTGCATGGACGCCGCCGACGCCCACCAGCTCGGCGCCTTCTGGGCCGGCCTCCTCGACGGGAAGCTGGTGGACACCGGCGACGGCGACACCCGGATCGATCCCCGCGCCGCCCGCTCGAAAGCCGAGTCGATCTGGGTCAACACCGTGCCCGAGCCGCGCACCGGCAAGACCCGGGTCCACCTGGACCTGCGGCTCGCCGACCCGGACCCGGCGGCGCTGCTGGCCGCCGGCGCCCGGCTGGTGCGGGAGCCGGACGCGGAGATCAGCTGGTGGGTGCTGGCCGACCCGGACGGCAACCACTTCTGCGCGTTCCCGCCGCGGGAGGACAAGCAGCCCGGTGTCTTCGAGCTGGTGGTGGACAGCGCCGACCCGGTGGCGCAGGCGACCTGGTGGGCGGGGCTGGTCGGCGGCCGGGTGGAGACGACCGAGGAGGGCACGGCGTCGCTGATCGGGGCCGACGGGTTTCCCTGGGACTACTGGGTCTTCGACCCGGTCCCGGAGCGCAGGCAGGTGAAGAACCGGGTGCACTGGGACGTCGACCTGGCCGACCCGGACCCCACCGCGCTGATCGCTGCCGGTGCCACCCTGCTGCGCGAGCCCGGCGAGCAGACTCCCTGGTGGGTGCTGGCCGACCCGGAGGGCAACGAGTTCTGCGCCTTCGCACCGCGGCCGACGTCGTGAGCCACCCCCGCGTCCCACCCAGTGAAGGCGAGCTACCCAGCGTCCGCCCTGGTGGACTAGCGTTTCCGTAGCTCCGCAGCCAGCGCGTCGCCGTCGAAGTCGATACGCCTCCGGCCGACCCCCAGCCCGCCCGATCGGTTGGTAATCGCGGGAAAACCCTCTCCCGGTGCACCGGTTGGGCAGGATCGACCCAACGAGGAGGTGCCGTCGTGCAGGACACCCGCGCTCTCGCCCTGACGTTCGAGGTGAGCGGCCTGCCCCCGGTCAAGACCGAGGCGCTGTCCATCTTCGCCGCAGGGCACCGGCAGGCGACGAGGGTCCGCGCCCTGCTCCAGGCGGCCTGCACGGCGGCCCAGCGCACCGGTTGGACCCCGCTCGCCGGGCCGATCGAGGTGGACCTGACGCTGCGCTGCCCGCCCGGGCACCGCACCTCCGATGCCAGCACCCTGCTAGGTGGGGTCTGCGCGGTGCTGCAGGACAAGAAGCGGGTGGCCAACATCGGGCTGGCCCATCTCGGCGTCCTGGTCGACGTCGCCCTCTACGACGACGACCGGCAGATCCGCCGGCTGTCGTACGTCGAGGAGCCGGCGGAGGACTTCTCGTACCAGGTCCGGGTGGCGGCCGTACCCACCGTGGTTTGACCGACGGCCGCGGTGGGGTACCGCGGACGCCGACGAAGGGAGCGCCGATGTCGGAGCCACATGTGACGCTCGACCCGACCGGGCTGGACCCTGTGCAGCAGAAGCTGCGCGGCCCGCTGGAGGATCAGCTGACCTCGGCCCTGCAGGCGGCCACCGAGCGGATCCGGGCCAGCTACGCGGGTGAGCCGGTCGAGGAGGTCTGCCGTCGGCTGCTGGACGAGACCCGCGCCGGCCTGCACCCGGACATCGCCGCCGGCTTCAACCCCGACATGGAGGAGTTCTGCCGGGTGGCCGTGGCGATCGTCCGGGGCGAGGTCTGCTGAGGTACGTGTGCCCGGGGATCTGGTCAGCTCCGGCGTACGTCGACCGAGACCACGTGGGTGCCGTCCGGCCGGGTGGACTCCGCCAGCCGGACCGGCAACGATCCGCTCGTGGCCTGCAGCCCGAGGCCGAAGCTGAGGTATCCCTCGAAGTCGCCGGCGGGAGCCCAGCCGCGCAGCGTGGGGTAGCCGATCGCCCGCGCCGGTGCGCTCACCGTGGTGCGGCCGCTGCTGTCGTGACCCTGGGCCGGGTTGAAGCGGATGGCGAGGAATACGTTGCCGGGCAGGTTCACCGGGTCGCCGCTGCCGTCCGCCTCGACCCGCGGCACGTAGGCGACCTCGTAGGTGGGGGTCGGGCCGCGGAAGGCGAAGGTGATCCGGCTGAATTCCTCGACGGGATGGTCGCCGACCTGGATCTGGACCAGGACGGGCAGCGGCTCCCCCGGCGCGGGGGTGACCGGCACCTGGACGGTGTGCGCCACCCGGGCCGGTGCGGAGGGCACCGCCCAGCCGTACGTCACCCGCCAGTCCCCCTCCGCTGCGGTCGGCCAGGTGGCCGACGGGCCCGGGGTGGCGGCGGTGCCCGGCGGGGTCGTTGCGGGCGCGGTGGCGGCGGCGGTCACGCTCGGCCGAGCCGCCGTCGGGGAGGCGGAGGTCGCGCCGTCGTTGTCGGTCGCGCAGGCCGCCGCGAGCAGCATGACCAGGCTGGCGAGCACTGGTACGCGCTGAGGTGTCATCCCTCCATTTGACCTCCGATAGCCCACGTCGAACAGAGGGCGTCGCCGCTGTCCAGAGTCGGGGTTCCATCAGTAGCGACCGAGATGCTGGCGGGGCGCGAGCACGATGCGCGGCGACGCGGCCGGGTCGAGCCAGCGGAGCACACCGACCAGGTCGTCGTGGGAGAGCGCCACGCAGCCGGCGGTGGCGTTGCCGCCGGGCCGGCTGAACTCGTGGAGGAAGATACCGCTGCCCGCGTACGGCACGGGCGCCGCGACGGTCGGCGGCATGTTGTACGCGATGACCGCGAGGTGCGTGTACGCGGGGACCTCCCGCCAGAGCGCCTCGCTCTCCCCGCCCGGGTTCGTGCCGGTGTGCTGGAAGGTGTTGTACGCCGACGAGTCCGGGTTGGCGTTCCACCAGTGGTCCGGCCCGAGCAGGTGGTAGGGAAACCGGACGCCCGGATCCGGCGAGATGCCGTACATCGTCGGACCGAACGCGAAGACGCCGGTGGGTGTGGTGGGCACGCCCTCCACATGCGCGTCGCTGAACCCGTCGGCGCCGATCCAGGCGGGCAGCACGGCGACCGCGTCCCACCGGCTGCCCGTCCTGACGAACGTCTCCAGGGTGGCGTGGCTGGTGCGCCAGCCGTCGCCGGTCACGACGACGAGCTGGTCGGTGTGCGGCGGCAGCCTAGTCAGTCGGGAGGCGGTGCTCGGGCCCGGCCCGGAGTCGAGGGATTCGCGTTCCATGCCGTTGATCCTGGCAGTCGCCGGCCCGCCGACGCCGTCGGGCGGCCCGATGACGGCGGAGCGCCGGAGACGGGTCAGGACCGGGTCCGCAACTCCCCGGTCCTGACCCCCAGCCGTCCGGCGTGGTAGCGGTTTTCGCCGTCGAGAGCGCGGCGGGCGTGGCACGCCGCCTACGCCGGGCTCTGCACGGCGAGCCGGCCCGCCTGCACTCAGCTCCACGGTGCCCAACTACCGGACTTCGGCGCGCTCCCGACTCACCCCGAAGAGCCGTGAACGCGGGCTCAGGTTAGGCATCCCGTCGGAGGTCGAACAAGGGCTTCGGAACCCGGCAGAATGTGATTGATACCAACGTTGGAACACGGCATGTCGGCGTAACGCGCTCAGTCGGATTGACGCTGTTTCCGCATGAGGCGATTGGTACGCCCGGCGGCCCGCCGGTCGGTGGCGAGGCCGCCGGCCGCCCCCGCTCCCGCGATCAGTGCGAGCGCCGCCAGGTGGAGCAGTCGCACCCCGCCGGGAGCGGGCAGCGTGGCGTAGGGCAGGCCCGGGAGCACCGCCGCGCCGGCGACGCTCACCGCCAGCGCCACGCCCCAGAAGAGCATGGGCCGCGCCGGTGGCGCCGGTGGCCGCACGCCGTCAAAGATCTCATGCCGGCGCGCCGCCCGCAGCGCCAGGCCCACCACGACGGCCGCACCGACCACCGTGCTGAGCACGTCGGAGACGGACCACCAGTAGAAGCCGGTCGCCACGTGGAAGTCCTCGATCCCGAGGAGGCGGAGCCAGCCGTCGGTGTGGGTGACCCGGTCCCAGGCGACGTGGCTCGCCGCGCCGATCAACGCCGAGGCGGCGGTGACCGGCCAGGGGTGCCGGACGCCGCCGAGCGCGGCATGGTCCCGCCAGGCGAAGGCGCGCTGACCGGGCAGGTGCACCGCGATCCCGGCGACCACCCGACGGACGATCCAGGCGTACGCCAGCGCGACCGGCAGGCACCACCAGAGCAGCCCGCCGAGGGTGTGGGTACGCAGACCGGGGTCGAACCCGGTGCCGGTGAACAGGTACCCGACGTCCGGAGACACCGCGCCGGTGGCCAGCGCCACCCCGTCGAACCAGCGCGGTCGCCACAGCTTCAGCGGCAGCACCGGGGCCAGGTGCGAGGGGAAGGTCAGCGGCACGAGTCGGAGGTTACCGGTCGATCAGAAATGCTGGACCAGGTCGGTGAAGGCGGCCAGCCGGATCACCCCGCTGTCGGTAGGTTCCAGCTCGTCGTGCTCCAGCACCCAGGTGTTCTCGTTCGGGATGAAGACGGCGTTCATGCCGGCGGCCCGGGCGGGCAGGATGTCCGACTTCGGGGAGTTGCCGATCATCCACGCGGTGGCCGGTTCGAAGGCGTGCTCGCGGGCCAACCAGCGGTAGGTGTCGACGTCCTTCTCCCGGACGATGTGCGCGGCCCGGAAGTGGTGCAGCAGGCCGGAGGCGTCGAGCTTGCGCTGCTGTTCCTCCCGCTCCCCCTTGGTGAGCAGCAGCAGCTCGTGGCGGGTGGCGAGCTCGTCGAGGGTCTCCGCGACGCCGGGCATCAGCTCGACCTTGTGCCCGACCAGCGCCGCGCACAGGTCGTCGATCTCCCGGCGTTCCCGCTCGGTGGCCGGCCGCTCGCGCAGCCGCTCCAGACACTCGCCGAGGCTGCGCAGGAAGACCTTGCTGCCGTAACCGTGCGCCACGGCGTTGGCCCGCTCGATGTCGTCGAGTACGGCCCGGATCTCGGCGCGGTCCAGCGTCGGGTGGTCCAGCCAGGCGAGGAAGTCGTCGATCACCCGCTCGAAGAGGACGTTGTTCTCCCAGAGCGTGTCGTCGGCGTCGAAGACCAGCACATTCGCGTCCCGCCGCTGCTCCATCGTGGTTCCCTCCCGTGTCCGGACCGGGCCACGTTACTGCGAACGACGAGGGCGGACACCGGGGTTGCCGCCGACGCGCGGTAGAGCGTACAAGATCATCGGTGGGCGGCCGGACGGTCGGCGCGAATCTGACCGAACGCCGACGAGTCGACGGCGGGCACCCGACTGTGCGTACCCGGGTCGTGGCGGGATGCTACGGCGATGACTACCTCTCGCGACCATCCACGCACGACTCGGTCCCGACCCACGAGACGGAACCGGCGGTACCGGAGCGCCGCGGCCACCGGCCTGGTGGCGGCGCTCGTCGCGGCGGGCACCGCCCTGCCGGCGACCCCGGCCCTCGCGGTCAACGCCCAGCACTCCACAGTGGTCAGTGCCGATCCGGCGAACTGGACGCCACACGCGCTGGACGGCACCGTGTACCGGATCATCCAGATCGGCAACCGCGTCTACATGGCCGGTTCCTTCACCAAGGTCCGCAACGCGGGCAGCACCACCGAGCTGGCCATGCCTCGGCTGGTGGCCTTCGACGCCACCACCGGCCGGATCGACACCACCTTCCGGCCCGTCGTCAACAGCACGGTCAAGGCGCTCGCCGCCGCCGAGGACGGCCGGTCGCTCTACATCGGTGGGTCGTTCACCTCGGTCAACGGCGCTGCCGCGCCCCGAGTCGCCCGGATCGACGCGGCCACCGGCGCGCGGGTGGCCGGCTTCACCCCGGCGGCGCTCAACGGCCAGGTCAACGACATGCGGCTGGTCGGCGGGCGGCTGATCGTGGGCGGGGCGTTCCAGACCGTGGCCGGGGTGACCCGGCGTGGCCTGGCGGCGCTCAATACCGGCACCGGCGCCGCCGACTCGTCGGTCAACCTGCGGCTCGAAGGTCCCCGGACCACCTCGACCGGGGCCACCGCACCGGTCAAGGTCGAGGCGCTCGACGTTTCCGCCGACGGCAGCCGGCTGATCTTCATCGGCAACTTCAGCTCGGTCGCCGGGCAGGCCCGCCACCAGATCGCGGTGGCGCGGCTGAGCTCCACGGGCGCGGCCCTCTCCGGCTGGTCGACCATCCGGTACCAGCCCACCTGCTCCGGCGGCACGCCCACCTACATGCGGGGGGTGGACATTTCGCCCGACGGGACCTGGTTCGCCGTGGTGACGACCGGCTACACGTACACCGGTCTGCTCTGCGACACGGCAGCCCGGTGGGAGTTCGGCACCGAGACCTCCGGCAAGCAACCGACCTGGGTGAACTACACCGGTGGCGACACGCTGCTCTCGGTGGCGATCACCGGCGTCGCGGTCTACGTCGGGGGGCACCAGCGCTGGCTGGACAACCCGTACGGCCGCAACTCGGCCGGCCCGGGCGCGGTGTCCCGGCCCGGGATCGGCGCCATCCACCCCACCACCGGCAAGGCCCTGGCGTGGAACCCCACGAAGGAGCGGGGGGTGGGTACCGCCGACATCTACGCCACCGACCGCGGGCTCTTCATCGGCAGCGACACCAGTACCGTCGCCGGTGAGTACCACGGCAAGATCGCCTTCTTCCCGTTGCCCTGAATGCCGGCACCCGCGGGCGCGGCGGCCGATCCTCCCGGCCGCCGCGCCCTCGGCCGGTTCGACGGATCATCGGCGCAGGGTGAGGATCAGGTCGGCAACCAGCGCGGTCCAGCCGGTCTGGTGCCACGCCCCCAGCCCCGCGCCGTTGTCGCCGTGGAAGTACTCGGGGAAGGAGATCAGGTCCCGCCAGTCCGGGTGGGTCTGGAAGAGCTGGCAGGCGCCGTAGATCGGCCGCCGCCCCCAGTCGCCTCGGGTGAAGAGCGAGATCAGCCGGGTGGAGAGATCGTCGGCGATCTCGTCGAGGGTCCGCTTCTGACCCGATCGGGTCGGGTACTCGACCTGGAGGTCGTCGCCGAAGAAGGCGGCGTAGTCGCGCAGCGCGCCGATCAGCAGGAAGTTCGTCGGCATCCAGATCGGGCCGCGCCAGTTGGAGTTGCCGCCGAACAGCCCGCTGGTGGACTCGGCCGGCTCGTAGCCGACGCAGAACTCCTGGCCGCCCAAGCTGACCGAGAACGGCTTGTCCAGGTGCGCGCGGCTGAGCGTACGGAGGCCGTACTCGGAGAGGAACTCGTCGGTGTCCAGCATCCGGGCGAGCAGCCGGATCATCTGCTCCGGGCCGACCATGGAGAGCAGCCGCTGCTGGCGGCCGTCCGGGCCGAGCCGACGGGCGCCGATCACGTCGCCGTACTCGGGGCGGTTGGTGAGGAACCAGCGCAGCCGGGCGCCCAGCTCGGGCAGGTAGTGCAGGGTCCGCGCGGTGAGCCGGGTGGTCGCGGCCAGCGGCAGCAGGCCAACCACCGAGCGCACCTTGAGCGGGACCTGGCTGCCGTCGGCCAGCCGCAGCACGTCGTAGAAGAAGCCGTCCTCGTCGTCCCAGAGCCCCTGGTGGTACGCGGCGGCGGCGATGTACGCGAAGTGCTCGAAGAACTTCGTCGCGGTGTCCACGTACGCCCGGTCGTGCTCGGCGAGCACGATCGCCATGTCGAGCAGGTTGAGCGCGTACATGGCCATCCAGCCGGTGCCGTCGGACTGCTCCAGCACCCCGGCCACCGGCAGCGCGGCCGAGCGGTCGAACGGGCCGACGTTGTCCAGCCCGAGGAAGCCGCCCTCGAAGACGTTGTTGCCGCCGGTGTCCTTGCGGTTGACCCACCAGGTGAAGTTGAGCAGCAGCTTGTGCATCACCCGGGCGAGGAACTGGTAGTCCCGGGAGCCGTCGATCTCGAACACCTTCAGCGCCGCCCACGCGTGCACCGGCGGGTTCACGTCGCCGAACGCCCACTCGTACGCGGGAATCTGCCCGTTGGGGTGCAGGTACCACTCGCGGAGCAGCAGGAGCACCTGGTCCTTGGCGAAGCCGGGGTCGACCCGGGCGATGGTCACGCAGTGGAAGGCCAGGTCCCAGGCCGCGTACCAGGGGTATTCCCAGGGGTCGGGCATGGAGATCACGTCGAAGCTGGTCATGTGCCACCAGTGACTGTTGCGCCCGTGCCGGCGGCCGGCCGGCGGCGGCGTCGAGCCGGGATCGCCCTCCAGCCAGCGCTTGACGTCGAAGTGGTAGAACTGCTTGCCCCACATCAGCCCGGCGATGGCCTGCCGGGCCACCAGGGCCTCGTCGGCGGAGGCGGCGGCCGGGATGACGCCGGCGAAGAAGCGGTTCGCCTCGGCGCGCCGGGCCCAGAGCACCGCGTCGAAGCCGTCGCCCAGGTCGGCGGGGGGTGGCGGAGCGCTCGCCGGCGGCGGGGCGGTGCGGGTCAGCCGCAGCCGGATCTGCCGCTGCCCGCCGGCCGGCACGTCCAGCACGTAGTGCAGTGCCCCCTTCGTCCCCTCCCGGTCCGGGTTGACGGTGGTCGCGCCGGACACGACGTGGTCGTTGATCCCGTCCTTCGGGTACGGCGACCGGCCGGGCAGCCCCCAGAGCCGGTCGGCGTTGGTGTCGTTGTCGCAGAGCAGCGAGGTCGGCTCGCCGTCGCCCTCCAGCAGGAGCTGCCCGAGCACCCTGTGCTCGCCGACCAGCCGGGCGCCCTCGCCGACCAGCTTCGGCACCCGGTCACCGCCGGGCAGGCCCCAGGCCCAGGTGTTGCGGAACCAGAGGGTGGGCAGCACGTGCAGGCTGGCCGCCCGGTCACCCCGGTTGGCCACGGTGATCAGGATGCACATGTCGGTGGGGGACGCCTTGGCGTAGTCGACGGTCACCGCCCAGTACCGGTCGTCGTCGAAGATCCCCGTGTCGACCAGCTCGTACTCGGTGTCCTCCCGGCCGCGCAGCGCGTTGACGGCGACCAGCTCGTCGTACGGGAAGGCGGCCTGGGGGTAGTGGTAGCGCCAGCGCATGAACGAGTGGGTGGGAGTGGAGTCCTCGTACCACCAGTAGTCCTTGACGTCCTCGCCGTGGTTGCCGCCGTCGCCGCCGAGGCCGAACATCCGCTCCTTGAGGATCGGGTCCTTCCCGTTCCACAGGGCCAGGGCGAAGCAGAAGGTCTGCCGGTCGTCGCAGACGCCCGCCATCCCGTCCTCGTTCCACCGGTAGGCTCGGGACCGGGCGTGATCGTGGGGGAAATAGTCCCACGCCGTGCCGTGTTCGCTGTAGTCCTCCCGTACCGTCCCCCACGCCCGCTCGGAAAGATAGGGGCCCCAGGCACGCCAGTCCTGCTCGCCGGCGTCGGCCTGGGCGAGTCGGAGCCGCTCGGGGTCGGGGGCGTCGGAGGATGACCGGTCAGTGAACACCTGCACATCTTCGACGCCGCCGGGGTACTTCACCACAGCGGCCATTCTCGTCGTGGCGTGGTACACGTCGCCGCCGGTGGAGGAAAGTTGATCGACATTCGTTCTGGTCCGCAGGTCTGCGGCGAGCTGGCCGGCGGGGCGAGCCGCGAGTGGCTGGTGCCGGACGGCCGCGGCGGCTACGCCATGGGCACGGTCAGCGGGCTGCGGACCCGCCGCTACCACGGCCTGCTGGTGGTGGCCGGGGACACGCCGGCGTCCCGCCGGGTCGGGCTGGTCAGCCTGGACCCGGCGGTCACCCTCCCCTCCGGGGACCGGGTCCGGCTGGGCGCGCACGAGTGGTCCTCCGGCATCGTCGACCCGCGCGGCTTCGAACGGCTGGAGCAGTTCGCCCTCGTCGACGGGGTGCCCCGCTGGCGGTGGCGGATCGGCGACGTGGTGATCGAGCGGGAGCTGGCCATGGCGTACGGCCGATCCTGCGTCGCCGTCGTGCACCGGCTGGTCTCCGGCGGCCCGGTCCGGCTGGACCTGGCCGCGGTCTGCACCTGGCGGGACGCGCACGGCGAGCGCCGGGCGGACGGGCCGGCGCCCCGAATGGAGCCGGTCGCCGGCGGGGCGATCGTCGAGGGCGCGTTCCGGCTGGCCGGGCCGGACTGGACGCCCGAGGGGCAGTGGTGGCTGGGCGTACGCCACCGCGAGGAGGCGGCCCGCGGGTTGAGCCCGGAGGAGGACCTCTGGTACGCCGGGCGCTTCTCCGGGGCGCTGGACAAGCCCGGCGACACCGTGTCGGTGCTGGCCTGGGCGGACGGCTTGGCCGAGGAGCCGCCCCCGGCGACCGGGCTGGTCGAGGCGGCCCGGCGGCGCAACCGGGCGGTGGTGGCCGCGGCGAAGCCGACCGACGCGGTGGAGGCGACGCTCGCCCTGGCCGCCGACGCGTTCGTGATCCGCACCGCTTTCGGCCCGGACGTCGTCGCCGGCTACCCCTGGTTCGGCGTTTGGTCGCGGGACACCATGACCGCCTACGAGGGGCTCTTCCTCTGCACCAACCGGGCCGACGAGGGGCGCGAGCTGCTCCGGGCGTACGCGGCGACGCTGTCGGAGGGGATGCTGGCGAACACCGCCGACACCGGCCGGGTGGAGTACAACACGGCCGACGCGACGCTGTGGTTCCTGCACGCGGTGAACCGGCACGTCACCGCCACCGCCGACACCGACCTGGGCGCCGAACTGCTGCCCCTGCTGCAGGGGGTGGTCGAGGCACACCTGGCCGGCACCCGGTACGGCATCGGCGTCGACCCGGCCGACCGGCTGGTCACCCAGGGCGGCCTCCCGGGCATGGCGCTGACCTGGATGGACGCCCGGGTGAACGGGGTGCCGGTGACCCCGCGTGCCGGCAAGCCGGTGGAGGTCAACGCGCTCTGGGTGAACGGGCTGGCGGGTCTGGCCGAGCTGACCGAGCTGACCGGCCGGGACGCCACGGCGCTGTGGGGGCTGCACGCACAGGCGGCCGCCTCGTTCCGGAGGCGGTTCCCGGCGCCGGTGGGCTGGCTGCACGACGTGGTGGACGCGCCGGCGTACCCGCTGGGCGGTGCGGCGCGTCACGACGACGACCTGCTCCGCCCCAATCAACTCCTCGCCTGGTCGCTGCCGTACGCCCCGCTGGAGCCGGATGCGGCGACGCTGCGCCGGATCGCGACGGGGCTGTTCACCCCGCTCGGCCCGCGCAGCCTCGCCCCCGACTCCCCCGGCTTCGTCGGGCGGCACCGGGGCGGGCCGGCCGAGCGGGACAGCGGCTACCACCAGGGCACCGTCTGGCCCTGGCTGATCGGCCCGTTCGTCGACGCGTACCGCCGGGCGAAGCTGCCGGTGGATGACCTGCTGGTCGGACTTGAGGGGCATCTGGGGGAGTACGGGCTCGGCTCGGTGAGCGAGACGGCCGACGGCGACCCGCCGCACGCCGCGACCGGCTGCCCGTTCCAGGCGTGGTCGGTCGCCGAGTTCCTGCGCGTCCGGCGGACGCGCTGACGGGGTGCTCACCAACGTCTGCCGGTGATCGCCAGTCGGGAATTGTCCTACGAGTGGTGTTGGCTTCGGTATGTGCCTCGTCGCCGGGATCCTGCCGCCCCACGGGTTCGCCGCGACGCGGCGCCGCCTGCTGAGCTTCCGGCCCCGCCCCCGACTCCCCTCCCCAGTGGACCGTCCGGGTGATCCCCCTCGACGGCGACGCAAACTACAGTGGCGTAGTTTTGCCGATCAAGATCTCTGGGGAGGGCGAGCCGAGATGATGGGACCGTCCCACGCGCTGTCCGGCGCGGCGGTGTGGCTGACCGGCGCCTGGGCGCTGGACCACTTCGCCGACTACCACCAGACGCCGCTGGCGCTCGCGGTGGGGACGGCCGTCTGCGCCGGTGGGGCCCTCTTCCCCGACCTGGACCTCTCCGGCAAGGTGACCCGCAACCAGGGCGGGGCGACGGTGGCCCGGACCTTCGGCGTGTTCAGCCTCTTCATCGCCGAGGTGATGGAGAAGATCTCGCTCGGCGTCTACTACGCCACCAAGCTCAGCAAGGACCCGCGCCGCAGCAACGGCCACCGCACCCTGACCCACACCATCCCGTTCACCGTGCTGGTCGGCTGGGGCACCACGGCGCTCTGCGCCGCGTACGGCAAGTGGGCCGTGGTCAGCATCCTGTTCTTCATGATCGGGCTCGCGCTGCGCGGGCTGTTCGACGAGTGGGCGGAACGGGCCGGCTGGTTGATCGTGACCCTGGTGTCGGCGGCCGCCGCCTGGTTCACCTTCGCCAACCTGCCCGGCGACCGGGGCTATCCGATGATCGGCCTGGCGGTCGGGGTGGGCTGCTTCGTGCACATCCTCGGCGACATGATCACCCGGGCCGGGGTGCCGATCCTCTGGCCGATCCCGATCAAGCGGCGGATGTGGACCATGGTCGGACTGCCCGACGGCATCGCGCTGCGGACCGGCAGCAAGGCGGAGGTGATCGTGCTGCGCGCCGCGCTGACGGTCCTCGCAGTGCTGGCCGCGGTGGGGCTGGTCGCGCCGTCGGTGCTGCACCGGTTCAATATCGAGGCGTGACCAGCTTTCTGGATGTCTCCGACGCCGTCCGACGGCCGCCCCTCGATGACGCCGAGGTGCCGGCGTTCTGGCAGCGGCTCGGGCTGCCCGGACTCGCCGACGTGCACGTGCACTTCCTGCCGCCCAGGCTGCTGCGCAAGGTGTGGGCGTACTTCGACGCGGCCGGCCCGCTGGTCGGCACCGAGTGGCCGATCCGGTACCGGTGGAGTGACACCGAGCGGATCGCCCACCTGCGCCGGCTCGGCGTCCGGGCGTTCAGCGCGCTGGCGTACCCGCACCGGCCCGGCATGGCCGCCGCGCTGAACCGGTGGACGCTGGACTTCGCCGCGGCCACGCCCGGCTGCCTGCCGTCGGCGACCTTCTACCCGGAGCCGGAGGCCGAGCGGTACGTCACCGAGGCGCTGGCCGCCGGCGCCCGGGTGTTCAAGGTGCACGTGCAGGTGGGCGGGTTCCTGCCGACCGACCCGGAGCTCGACCGGGTGTGGGGGCTGCTGGCCGACGCCGGCGTCCCAGTGGTGGTGCACGCCGGGCACGCCCCGGTCGGCACCGCGCACACCGGACCCGAGCCGTTCGCCGCGCTGCTCGCCCGGCATCCGACGCTGACCGCGATCGTCGCGCACCTGGGTGCGCCGGACTACGCCGCCTTCCGCCGCCTGGCGGAGACGTACCCGCGGGTGCGGCTGGACACCACCATGGCGTTCACCTCCTTCTTCGACCGGTTCATGCCGTTCCCGGACGAGGAGCTGCCCCGGCTGCGCGAGCTGGGGCTGGCCGGCAAGGTGCTGCTCGGCAGCGACTTCCCGAACATCCCCTACCCGTACGCCGAGCAGCTCGCCGGCCTGGCCCAACTCGACCTCGGCGACGACTGGCTGCGGGCGGTGTGCTGGCACAACGGCGCCGCCCTGTTCGACCTGGATTGACACCGGCTGCCGGTGTTGCCGCGGCTGCAGCAGAGCAAAGCGCGTCGACGGGTTCCCGAGGCCGGCGGGAGGACGGGTGCCCGGCCGACCGCGCAGCCATCATCGGCAGGGTGGCGAACCGGCGTGGGACCGGGGCCGCGCGGGCGGGTTCGTCGGCAACCAGCGCGCGCGGGAGCCGGGCGGGGCACCGCGAGGCGGAGCCCTAGACGCCGACGCGCTGTGGGGGGACGGTGAGTCCGTAGAGCGCCATGAGCTCCGGGCTGTCGATCCGGCTGCCGTCGGCCACCGAGTCGCAGGAGATGTCGACGATCTGGTCCTTGTGCGCCAGCAGGTAGGGCCGCGCGCCGACGTCGGCGTTGGCCAGGGTCGCGATGCCGGCCCAGTGCCGGCGGCCGAAGAGCATCGGGTAGCCGCGCAGCCCGTCGTAGGTCGCGCAGACCAGCACATCCGGGTACGGCAGCGCGCTCACCCGCCGGACGGCCGCCGCGGTCAGCCCCGGCATGTCCACCGGCACCACGACGACCGCCTCGATCCCCTCGTCGGTCAGCGCCGCCAGCCCGGCACGGATCGAGGAGCCGACCCCGGTCCCCCACGCCCGGTTGACCACCACCGTGGCCCCGGTCAGGTCCGTGGTCTCGCGGACCTGGTCGGCCGCCGCGCCAAGCACGACCACGACCTGCTCGCAGCCCGCCTCGGTCATCGTGTCGATCATCCGGCTCACCAGGGGCCGCTCCCCCTGATGCAGCAGGGCCTCGGGTCCACCGATCCGGCGCCCTCCGCCCGCTGCGATGATCATTCCTGCGATCCGGTTCAGCTACGCCCCCTCAACCAAGGGGACGGACCCCCGCACCCGGCCCGCCCCGTCGTACGCACAACGGTCCCAACGACCGCCCCAGGGGCGGGGTGGCGGGGCAAAAAGGGAAAATTGGTCGGTATACCGCTTTGTTGCCCGACCGTTACGCGGCGTCGGCGTAGCAGTCGACGATCGACAGATCCAGCGGGAAGCGAACCGGGGTGTCGCCGAAGAGCAGCGCGGTCGCCCGGCGGCCCGCGGCGGCGACGGCCTCGGCCACCGCGTCCGCCTGGTCGACCGGGCAGTGCACGATCACCTCGTCGTGCTGGAAGAAGACCAGCTCGGCATCGGTGCCGGCCAACGCCGTACGCAGCGTGGCCAGCAGGGTGGACGCCCACTCGGCGGCGGTCGCCTGGATGACGAAGTTGCGGGTGAACCGGCCCCGGGAGCGGGCGGCGCGGGCGCTCGGCCCATGCGGATCCGCCACGGCCTCCGGGTCGACGGCGGCCTCCTCGCCGTCCGAGAAGCCCGCCGAACCGGGCGGGCAGGTGCGCCCCAGCCAGGACCGGACCAGCCCACCCGCCTCGCCGGTGCGGGCCGCCGCCTCGACGTAGCCGAAGGCGGTGGGATAGCTGTGCCGCAGCACGGCCAGCGCGGGCACCGCCGCCCCGCCGGTCTGCCCGTACATCGCACCGAGCAGCGCGACCTTGGCCCGGGCCCGGTCACCGCCGAAGGCGTCCCGGGCGAGGGCGGCGTAGAGGTCGCCGGCACCACCGGCCGCGGCGAGCCGGGCGTCCCCGGAGACCGCAGCGAGCACCCGGGGCTCCAGCTGACCGGCGTCGGCGACCACGAACCTCCAGCCCGGGTCGGCCACCACCGCCCGCCGGATCACCTTCGGGATCTGCAGCGCCCCGCCACCCCGGGTGGCCCACCGCCCGGAGACCACGCCGCCGGGTACGTACTCCGGGTGGAACCGGCCGCCGGAGACCCAGGCGTCCCGCCAGGTCCAGCCGTGCGCCGTCCAGATCCGGTAGAGCTCCTTGTACTCCAGGACCAGCGGCACGGCGGGATGCTCCACCCCGCGCAGCACCCAGGCCCGGGTGTTCGGCAGCTCCACCCCGGCCCGGGCGAACGCCTTCAGCAGCTCCGCCGGAGAGTCGGCGTGCAGCTGTCGTACGCCGAACGCCCCGGCGATCCGGGCGGCCAGCTCGGCCAGCCGGCGGGGCGGACCACCGACCGGGGAGGCCTCGCCGAGCAGCTCGGCCAGGATGGCGTCGTGCACCTCGGCCCGCCAGGGCAGGCCGGCCGCCCCCATCTCCGCGGAGATCAGCGCGCCGGCCGACTCGGCCGCGACCAGCAGCCGGAACCGCCCGGGGTGCTCGGTCGCGGCGATCCGGGCGAGCTGGTCTGCGTACACCCGGGTGAGGGCCTCGACGCCCGGGCCCGGCGGGCCGGACGGCGCGTCGAAGAGCGCGCCCTGCCCGTGGCCGGGTGGCTCCGGCGGGCGGGGCGCCGGGTCTGGCGGGACCGGCGCGCCGGTCAGCCGGGCCCAGGCCGCGGCGAGCGAGCGGGGCTCGCCCCAGCGGCCGGCGTACCCGAGCAGCAGCGCCTCGGTCAGCTCCACGTCGTGACAGCGCTCGAGCCGGACGCCGGCGCGCAGCAGCGCGGGGTAGACCGCCGCTCCGGACGCCCACACCCAACGCGGGTGCTCGGCGGCCTCCCGCGCGGCCACCGCGGTGGCGAGGTCGGCCACCGGCTCGGCCGGCGCCGTGGGCCGGCCGGCGGGGTCGAGGGGTTGCAGCACTCCCCCGCCCCGCTCGTCGGACACCACTGCCACCAGCACGAACGCGATTCTGCCCCGCGCCTCCGACACTCACCGTTGCGAGCGAGTGAGCATGAGTAAGCTCATCCACTCACAGTCCGGCGTTACCCCCGGACGCTCCTCGTCTTAGCCGCTTGCGCGGTGCGAGGTTGACGCTTCAGCGACCATCGCCAGCGAACGTGCTGGACTTACACCGTCTCCGCGTCCGTTCGACCCGAGGGGTCCGGTTCCCGAGGCACTCCCGGTACCGATCAAGGTGGCGCATTTAACCTGCCGCCGCAGGAGTCCTGCTTGCAGGGCGAACTTGGTTATCGTCCGCCCGGCGTCGGTCACTCTATCACTGAAGTCCACCGAAATGCATCAGCGCCTACTCGGCCGGCAACAGCTGGCAGCCCCGCACCCCGGTCATGGAGGCGCGCCCCCACGCGCCCGGTCCCGAGCCACCCACCGCCGGGGCCGGGTTACTTGCCGACGCCGGCGGTGAGGCCGGACTGGACCTGGCGCTGGAAGACGATGTAGACGATGAGCACGGGGAGCATCGCCATGGTCACGCCGGCGAAGAGGCCGGACCAGTCGGACCTGTACCCCTGGTTGACCGAGAGTTCGATCAGCCCCTGGGAGATGACCTGGTTCTTCGGCTCGCCGCCCACCGACTGCATGAGCAGGGTCGGCAGGTACCACTGGTTCCACTGGCCGAGCACGTTGAAGATGCCGATGCTGATCAGGCCGGGCTTGGACATCGGCAGCATGACCCTGAAGAAGGTCATCGTGTGCGAGGCGCCGTCGACCATCGCCGCCTCGGCAACCGTGGTCGGCAGCGTCCGGAAGAACGAGTGCATGAAGAAGACCGTGAACGACAGCGACCAGGCAACGTACACCAAAATCAGCATGACGTGCTTGTTCGGGCCAAGCAGGGGAAAGACGGTGCCGGTGTTGTAGACGCCCTTGAAGAGGGGCACCGCCGCAAGATAGATCGGCAGCGTGAGGCCGGACAGGAACATGTAGTAGATCGCCCGGTTGCCGGGGAACTCGTACCTGGCCAGCACATACGCGGCCATCGAGCCCAGCAGCATGGTCAGCGTCACGCTGCCGGCGAGGATCAGCACCGTGTTGAGGAAGAACGCCCCGATGTGGCCCTGGCCCCAGGCCCGCGCGAAGTTGTCCCAGTGCAGCGCATCGGGGATCAGCGACAGCGGCTCCTTGATAATCTGCGCGTCGTCCTTGAAGGACGACATCACCACCCACAGCAGCGGGTAGACCACCATGACGGCCCACACCAGCAGGAACAGGTGCGAGAAGCCGTTGAAGAACCGCTCGGCCAGGCCACCGCCGCGCCGGCCGGTCCTCGGCGCCCCCCGCCCGGGCGGGGTCTTGTCGGGCCGGGTCACCGGGCCCGACGGCTGTGTCACCGTGCTCATCGCCACCGCCTCCTCAGAACTCGATCCGCTCGCGACGGGTGATCCTCAACTGCGCCGCGGCCAGGAGCATCGTGAAGATCGCCAGCGCCACGGCGATGGCGCAGGCATAGCCGAACTGGCCCTTCCGGAACGCAGTGAATTGGATTACCGACGCGAAGATCTCGCTGGTGTGGTTCGGGCCGCCCTGGTCGGGGGTCATGACGTACACCAGCGCAAACATATCCAGCGCGATGAACCCCAGGTAGACCCACGCCACCGACACGGTGTCGCGCAGCAGTGGCAGCGTGACCCGGAAGAACGTATGCACCCGGCTGGCGCCGTCGAGCAGCGCAGCCTCGTAGATATCCCTCGGGATCGACTGCATGGCCGCGGAGAAGAGCACCATGTAGAAGCCGGTGCCACTCCACACCGCGATCAGCAGCAGCCACCACAGCACCGCCGGAACACCGAGGAACGGCTCCGGGTCGACGACGAACGCGATCGGGTTGTCCCGGTCGACCAGGCCGACCTTCATGAGTACGCCGTTGATCAGCCCCTGATCGTCGGAGCGGTAGACCGCCTTCCACATCACCGCGATGACCACCAGCGACAGGGTGATCGGGAAGAAGAAGATCACTTTGTACAGACCGGAGCCGAAGACGCCCCGGATGCCGGCCCTGCCCCCGCGTCCACCCACGTTGAGCAGGAACGCGAGGAACAGGGCCAGCGCGATCGTGACCAGCGGCAGCATGACCAGGAAGAAGACGTTGTGCCAGAACGCCGTCCTGACCAGCTCGTCCTTGAACAGTCGGACGTAGTTATCAAGACCGACGAACTTCTGGGTGTCCGAATAGCCACCCCAGTCGGTCAACGAGTATCCCGCCGCCTGCACGAAGGGCCACACCACGTAGAAGAGGTACAGCGCAACCGGCAGGGCCAGGAAGCCCGTGACAAAACGCGCAACACCGTGCCGCATGGTCACTCACTTCTCTAACTGATCCGGGGTTGGTCAGGACGTCCGGGTCTGCTTCTTGACGTTCGGGTCCTTGGCGACCTTGTCGGCGGCCGCCTGCATCTTGTCGACGAACTGCCGCGCGGTGAGCCGGCCGGCCATGAACTCCTCGGACAGGTTCTGGCCCTCCTTCTCCAGATCGGCGTACCAGTCCCAGATCCGCACCGAGATGAGACCGCTGGCGTTCTTCATGACGCTGTTCGCGCTCGCCAGGGCGGAGTCCTGCACATTGTCGCCGGAGCCCTTCGTGGAGGCCAGCGACTTGGTCAGCTCGGCGAACTTGGCCGAGCCTTCCTTCGACAGGATCGCCCGCAGGACCTCCTTCGCGGCCTCCTTGTTGGGGGCCTTGCTCGGCACCACGAAGCCCTCACCGGAGCTCGCGTAGACGTCCTTCGGCGCCGCGTCCCCCGTGTTGCTCCAGTAGTCCGACAGCGTCAACTCGAAGCCCGGCGGGATGGTCTTGGCCATCTCGTTCTTCAGCCACGTGCCGACCTGGATGAACGCGGCCTTGTGGTCCAGCCACGCCTGCTGGGACTGGGTGTGGTCGAGCTTGCCCGCGAGGAGCAGCTTGTCCTTGACCAGCTTCTCCCAGGGCTCCAGCCCCTTGAGGACGGCGTCGGCCTTCCAGGCGTTGTCCTTGAGGTTGTCGATGTCGATGACCACCTGCTTGCCCCCGGCCTTCCAGATGCTCGCCATCAGCGCCCACCGCGGGTAGTAGCCGTGAATCGCGTCGTGAACGTACGGCGCCATGCCCTTCGCCTTGATCTTCGGGGCGAGGGCGAAGAAGTCGTCCCAGGTCACGGGCGGCTGCCAGCCCTCCTTCTGGAACAGGGCCGCGTCGTACCAGTTGCCCCAGACCGTGTAGGCCACGTTGACCACGTAGAACTTGCCGTCCTGGGTGCCGTCGCTCACCGTGCCTGGCAGCAGCGAGTCTTCGACGGTGCCCTCGCCGTCCCAGGCGGGTGCCTTGAGCAGATCGTCGAGCGGCTCGATCGCGCCTTCGTTGACGAGCGTGGCGCGGTCCATCGAGTCGGCGCCCGAGTTCATGATCAGGTCGCTCGGCTGGGTGGCCATCTTCGGCTGCTCTTCGGTCTTGATCTTCTGAGTCGAGCTCATGTTGACCGTGATGTTCGGGTGCTTCTTGTTGAAGATGGCCTTGTCTTCCTTGGCCCACTGGTCGCCCAGGCCACCGTTGAAGATGACCACCTTGACGGCGCTGCCGTCCTTGGCGCCGAACGGGTTGTCCTTGCTCTTCGTCCCGCCGCCGGTGTTCGACTTCTCGGGTGAGCTGCCCGCGCAGGCGCTGAGCAGACCGGCGGCCGGGGTGACGAGCAGGCCGGCGGCGGCGGCGCGCTGCAGCAGTGTGCGGCGGCTGAGGTCGCCGCGGTTCTCGGGGGTAACCGACATCTCTGTCTCTCCTTGTGGTGTCGGGTCAGGCGGCCCGCCGGAGGCGCCCGGCGTACCGCGACTCGAGGGCGAGGTGGTGCTCGTCCCCACCGGGGACGTTGGCGGAGAGGTAGCTAGGGGGTACCTCCCCGGCCTGGTGGAACCGTCGTACGACCTCGGCGGTCAGCAGCCGCGCGAGCAGCGCGGCGTTGACCGAGGAGACCGCACAGACCGCGCCGCCGCCCTCGAGCGGCAGCAGTGCGTCGCCGTACGGCGCGCCGTTGTCCGGCTCGACCACTCCATCGAGCCGGACCGGGGCGGCGCACCGCGGGGCGGTAATCATGAGGTGGCCCCCTTCGCGGCCTTGTGTCCGTCAACGGCCTGGGCGGTACGCCGGAAGGCCGCGTGGGCGCGGTCGTGGGTGCGCTGGGCCACCGCGACATAGAGCAGATCGAGCACGACCAGCTGGGGGTGCCGGGCGGAGAGCGCGTCCGGCCGGAAGGTGGTGGCTTGGCTGGCGGTGAGCAGCACGATGTCGGCCAGCTCGGCCAGCGGCGAGCGGGGGAAGCCGGTCAGCGCGATCGTGGTCGCGCCCCGACTGTCGGCCTCCGCGAGCATCTCGATGGTCTCCCGGGTCTGCCCGCTGTGCGAGATGCCCAGCGCCACGTCCCCGGCGCCCAGCAGCGCCGCGCTGGCCAGCCCCTCGTGCACGTCGCTCCAGGCCCAGGCGGCCACCCCGATCCGGTGCAGGCTGAACTGCATCTCCTCGCCGACCAGCGCGCTGCCGCTGGCGCCGAAGATGTTCACCCGGCTCGCCCCGGCGATGGCGACCGCGGCCCGTTCCACCTCGGCGAGGTCGAGCAGCGCGGCGGTGTCGTGCATGGCCCGGGTGTCGGCGGCCATGATCTGGTCGAGCACCCGGGTCAACGGGTCGCTCGGTTGGATCTCCCGTCCGATGTCGACGGTCCAGCCGGCCGACCGGGCCCGGCCGGTCTCCGCGGCGATGCCGAGTCGCAGGTCGGCGTAGCCCTCGAAGCCCATCGCCCGGCAGAACCGGGTGATGGTCGCCGGCGAGGTGCCGCTGCGCTCGGCCAACTCCACGATGGTGGCCCGGGCCGCCGCCTCCGGGTCGCTGAGCACATGCTCGGCGACCCGGCGCAACGCCCCCGTCAGCTCCCCCGCCCCGGCCCGGACTCGGGCCAGCACCCCGTCGGAAGAGACGGCCACGCCGCCTCGCCGGTCGACCGCGTCGGGGTCGACCACCGCGGTCCCCGCGGCGGTGTCCACCTCGTGATCGACCATCGAAGGCCTTTCCGAAAAGAGTGTTAACTGTTAGTGGTAAAAGTTCTTACTGAAGGGCCCTCCGTGTCAAGGCCGTGGGCGAAGTTTTCAAACTGTTACCTGGCGCACAGCTCCGCGCCGGCGCGGATCTTGCCTCGCGGAGCGCGGCCGACCAGCATGAAGCCGCAGCGCGAGACCCCAGGGAGGCCCAACGGATGTCCGGCACCGTCGTGGTCGGTCTCGACGTCGGAGGTACGTCCACTCGGGCCGCCGCCCTGAGCCTGGAGGGTGAGCGGCTCGGTACCGGCCGGGCCGCTGGCGGCAATCCGACCAGCCACGGCGCCGAGCGGGCCGCCGCCGAACTGCTGGCCGCGCTGCGCGCCGCGCTCGCCGGCGTGGACCCGGCCCGGGTCCGGGCCGGCACCATCGGGCTGGCCGGGGCCGGCCGGCTGCTCGCCGACCCGCGCGGACGGGAGGCCTTCGACCGGGCCTGGCACGACGCCGGGCTGCGCTGCCCGTACACAGTGCACGGCGACGCCCTCGTCGCGTACGCCTCGGGCACCTCAGCCCCGGACGGCACGGTGCTGATCGCCGGCACCGGCGCGATCGCCGCCCAGGTTCGCGACCTGCGGCAGGACCGCACCGCCGACGGGCACGGCTGGCTCCTCGGCGACGCCGGCTCGGGCTTCTGGCTGGGCCGGGAGGCGGTCCGGCGGCTCCTCGCCGACCTGGACCGGGCCCGTCCCCCGGGCGGCCTGGCCGCCCGGGTCCTCACCGAGCTGACCGGCTCGCCGGAGGTGGCCGCCCGGCCCCGCACCACCGCGGAGGCGGTGGTGCAGGCGGTGACCCGCCGCCCGCCGGTGGAGCTGGCCCGACTCGCCCCGCTGGTGGTCGCGGCGGCCCACGAGGGCGAGCCGACCGGAGTCGACCTGATCGCCGAGGCCGCCGCGCTGCTCGCCGAGAGCGTGAGCCGGATCCGGCCGGCCGGCGCGAGCGACCCCGTCGTGCTGGGCGGCGGGCTGCTCACCGGGGACACCCCGCTCGCCGACGCGGTCCGCGCCCAGCTGACCCGGCGCTGGCCGGACGCCCCGCTGCACACGGCCGGGGACGGCGCCGCCGCGGCGGCCTGGCTCGCCGCCCGCGACCTGCCCGAGGTCACCGATCCCGCGGCGCTGCACGCCCGGCTGGTCCCCCCGACCCGCTGACCCGCACGGCCTTTCCTCGCCGGGCAAGACACTGGCGGACGCCTTTGGAGCTGCCCCGCCCGTGCGCCCGTCGGCTGTGCACGGGTGGGAACGCCGGGAAAGCCACCAGATCTTCCGCTGGGAAGAGCCGGCCAGGCCAGTGCCGCCGTCCGTGTCGCGGTGCTCACGGGCAGAGATTCGGCTGTCAGGCTTCCGCCCGCCGCCGGTGGTCGCACCGACGGGGCAGCTACACAGCGAACGCGGGAGACTCGCCGTCCCCGTGGCTGATGCCCGCGGCGGGCGTGGCCGAAGCCACGCCGTGAATCAGCCAGCCGCGGCGGCCAGGATGCCTTCCAGACGGCGCCAGACGTGCGAGCGCCAGCCACCGTCGAGCAGGGTGAACGTCCGGCGCTGAACCGGGTCGTCCGGGTCGAAGCCGCTGTGCTCGAGGAAGAGCCGGGTGCCCCGCCCCTCCGGCGCGAGAGTCCAGGTCACCACGGTGTCCAACCGGCCGCCGCGCCAGGCCCAGCGCAGCCGGCGCGGCGGGTCGATCTCCAGTACCTCGCAGTGGACCACGCCGTCGAATCCCTGTCCCGGACGCGGGTCGGTGCGGAAGGTGAACCGGTGGCCCTGGACCGGCGTGAAGTCGTTCGACATCAGCCAGCGGGCCAGCAGATCAGAATCGGTCAGCGCCCGCCATACCTTGATCGGCGGATGGGCCAGGAACTGGTCGACGGCAATCGTGGTCGGCTCACTCATCGGGCATCGCATCCAGCACCTCGCGCAGGTCGGCGAGGCGGGCCCGCCAGAACCGCTCGTACGGGCTGAGCCAGTCGGCCACCTGCCGCAGCGGCTCGGCCCGCAGCGAGTAGAGCCGCTGCCGGCCGGCCGGCTGCTCCACCACCAGGCCCGCGTCCTTGAGCACCTTCAGGTGCTCGGAAAGGCTGGGCCGGCGCATGTCGAAGTGGTCGGCGAGGCGCTGCACCGGCTGCTCACCCCGCTCGAGCAGCAGCCGGAGCAGCTCGCGCCGGGTCGGGTTGGCGAGCGCGGCGAAGACGTCACCCTCAGACACGGGTCGCCTGGAGCACGAGGCCGTTGCCGTCCGGGTCGTCGAAGGTGACGTACCGGCCCCAGGGCGCAACCTGGATGCCACCGTCGGCGAACACCACTCCCCGGTCCCGCAGCGCGGCCACGTCGCGGTCGAGGTCGTCGGTCTCCAGCACCAGGCCCTTGAGCGAGCCCGGCGGCATGGTCGGGAACCAGGTGACCAGGGTCAGCGCGGTCGCCGCCCCCTTCGGGGCGACCTGCACCCAGCGCCCGCCCGGGCCCATCGGGTTGTCCCACACCAGGTCGAAGCCGAGCACGTCGACGTAGAAGTCACGGGCGCGGTCCTGGTCGCTGACGGGTACGGAGACGAGCTGCACATGGGTCACGGTCATGCCGGCCACAATAGGTAGGAGACTTCCTACCAGTCAAGCGGAGCGAGGGCCGGCCGACCCGCGGCCGACCGGCCCTGGCTGCGGAAACGCGGTCAGTTGGTCGGATAGCCCGGCTGACCGTACTGGCCCTGCGGGGCCGGGTAGCCGGGCTGCCCCGGGTGGCCCGACTGAGCCTGCGGGTCCTGGCCATACTGGGCCTGCCCGTACTGAGCCTGCGGGTCCTGGCCATACTGGGCCTGCCCGTACTGAGCCTGCGGGGTCTGCCCGTACTGAGCCTGCGGGGCCTGGCCGTAGGGAGCCTGCGGCGCCTGGCCGTAGGGAGCCTGGGGGGCCGGCTGGCCGTACTGGCCCTGCGGAGCCGGCCAACCCTCGGCGGACTGGCCGTGGCCGGCCGGGTAGTCGTGGCCCTGCGGGCCGGACTGGCCGGGCTGGCCGGGCTGGCTCTGGGCGGCGAACTGGTGCGCGGCGGCCTCCTCCTTGGCCTCCTTCCGCGCCTTCACGGCGCGCACGATCAGCAGGATCGGCAGGATGAAGGCGTAGAAGAAGATTCGATATTCGCCGCCCTCGAACAGGAACATCAGGTAGAACCCGTACGCGAAGAAGGCGAGGCCGACGACGACGTTGAGGATGCGGGAGCCGGTGCCCTGCTCGCGGATGGCGAGGCCGATGACGATCATCGCGATGCCGCCCAGCATCAGCAGGAGCGTGTAGAGAAGAAACATGTGATCCCCGTCAATTCGGTTAATGTGCCGGCCCACCATAGAGGAGCACCAGCGGATGCCGCTGCCCCGTCCCGTGTGGGCGAGACCTCATTTGAGCTGGCCGGCGGTCAGGCCGGACTGGATCTGACGTTGGAAGGCGATGTACACGGCGAGCACCGGCAGCGTGGCGATGGTCAGACCCGCGAAGAGACCGCTGTAGTCGCCCTGGTAGCCCTGGCTGACCGCCAGCGCGGCCAGCCCCTGCGCCAGCACCCACTTGGAGTCGTCGCCCTGCATCAGCACCTGCGGCAGGATGAACTGGTTCCACTGGCTGAGGAAATTGAAGATGGCGACGCTGATCAGACCCGGTCTGGCCATCGGCAGCATCACCCGGAAGAAGAGCCGGAAGTGACCGCAGCCATCGATCAGCGCCGCCTCCGCGACCGTGGTCGGCAGGGTCCGGAAGAAGGCGGTCATGAAGAAGACCGTGAACGGCAGCGAGTAGGCCGCGTACACCAGGATCAGCCCGGTCCAGGTGCCGAAGAGGCCGGCGTTGCGCACCACGAAGAAGAGCGGCACGAGGGCCAGGAAGACGGGGAACATCATCCCGCCGACGAAGAGGTAGTACACGAACTGCCGGCCCCGGAACTCGTACCGGGCGAAGACGTACGCCGCCGCGGCGCCCATCAGCATGGTCAGGGTGAGCGACCCGGCCACCACGATCGTGCTGTTCAGGAAGTACCGGCCGATCTGCGCCTCGGTCCAGGCCCGCGCCCAGTTCTCGAACCGCAGCGCACCCGGCAGCCCCCACGGGTCCGACAGGATCTCCCCGTCGCTCTTGAAGGAGCTGACGAACATCCAGAGCAGCGGCAGCACGGTCAGCGCGCCCCAGAACAGCAGGAACCCGTGCGAGAAGACGTTGGCGACACCGAGTTCGCGGCGAAGCTTCCGGTCCTGCGGTTCCCGCCGGTCCCCCTCGGCTGCGCCGTCCGGCGTCGCGGTCTTGTCGAGAATGGTCACGAGTACTCGATCCGATCACGCCGGGCGGCCCGCAGGGCCAGCACCGCCACCGACAGGGTCAGGAAGAACAGCACCACGCCGATCGCCGAGGCGTACCCGAACCTGTTCTCGCTGCCGAACGCCGTCTCGTACATCCGCAGCCCGATGACGTCGGAGGAGAAGTTGGGGCCGCCGTTGGTCATCTGCTGGATCAGGATGAACCCGTCCAGCGCCGCGATCGCCAGGTAGATCCAGGCGACCTGCACGGTGTCCCAGAGCAGCGGGATGGTGACCCGGCGCAGCATGGTCCACCGCGATGCCCCGTCGAGCATCACCGCCTCGTAGATGTCGCGCGGGATGGCCGACATGGCCGCGCCGAAGAGCACCACGTAGAAGCCCACGTTGCTCCAGACCATCACCGCCAGCACGCACCAGAAGGCCGTCCGAGGTTCGCCGAGCCAGGTCGGTGCGGGCAGGCCGACGGCGCGGAGGGCGCCGTTGAGCAGGCCGCTGTTGGGGTGGTAGACCTCCTTCCAGAGCAGGGCGATGATGACCACCGAGAGCACCTGCGGGAAGAAGTAGACCATCCGGTAGATGGAGGTGCCGCGTACGCCGCTCACCCCGGCCCGGCCCTTGCGACCACCCATGTTGAGCATGGTGGCGAAGAAGAGACCCAACCCGATGGTCAGCACGGGCACCACGGCGAGCAGCACCGCATTGTTCTTGAGCGCGTTCCACACCCGCTCGTCGTCCAGCAGCCTCTCGAAGTTGGCCAGGCCGACCGGGTTGAACTCCGCCGAGTACCCGAGCCAGTCGGTGGTCGAGATCTGGAAGGCCTGCAGGTACGGCGAGACCACGAAGATGCCGTACAGCAGCAGCGGCGGTACCAGGAACGTGACGATCAGCGGGTACTTGCCATGTCTCACGAGAAGGACCTTCTCCCCAGCGGCGTACGGGTGGGGACGGAACCCGTCCCCACCCACCGGACGTTACGCGGCCCGCTTGTACTTCTTGATCGAGGTGTCCTGGGCGATCGAGTCGGCGCCCTTCTGGCACTGGTCCAGGAACTCGGCGGGGCCGATCCGGCCGCTGAAGAACTCGCCGCACGCCGCGTCGACGAGCTCGCGCTCCAGCTTGCGGTAGTAGTTGTTGTAGACCCAGTTGAAGCCGTTGCTGCCGGACGCGTCCAGCGCCTTGACCACGGTGCTGAGGCCGAACGGCAGTTCGATGCCCTCGGTCGAGCCGGCCACCACGGTCAGGCTGGAGACCTTCTTCGTGAAGTCCTGGGCGCCCTTCTTCGACAGCATGACCCGGAAGTACTCCAGGCCGCCGGCGAGGTTCTTCGCCTTGGCCGGCACGATGAACGGCTCCCCGGCCGTGCCGCGGATCGCCTCGAACGGCAGCTTGTCGCTGCTGCCGAGGCTGGGCGTCGGCTGGATCGTCATGTTGAAGCCCGCAGGCGTCACCTTCTTCTGCTCGCTCTCCAGCCAGGAGCCGCAGGAGACGAAGGCGGCCTTGCCCTGGCACCACGCGGTCTGCGCCTGGACGTGGTCGAGGCCCGGCGAGCCGGCGAGGATGAAGCCGTCCTTGACGATCTGGTGCCACGCCTCCACCGCGGTCTTCATCGCGTCGGACTTCCACGCGTTGGGCTCGAGGTTGTCGATGGCGGTGGCGACGGACGGCCCGCCGAACTTGATGGCCGTGGCGATCATCGGCCAGCTCATGTAACGGGGGTGCTTGCCCTGGTACGTCCACGGCGCGATCCCGGCCGCCTTGATCTTCTTGCACAGGGCGATGTGCTCGTCCCACGTCTTGGCGTACTCCCAGCCCCGCTCCGCGAAGAGCTTGGTGGAGTGCCAGATGCCGTAGGCGGTGTAGGTGTAGTTGAGCACCAGGAACTTGCCGTCGTACGAGCCGACCTCGACCGCGCCGGGCAGCAGCGTGTCCTTGACCGTCTTGCCCGGCTGGTCGAGGCTCGGTGCGGCGAGCAGTTCACCCAGGTCGGCGACGGCGTTCTGGGAGACCAGACCGTTGAAGTCGATCTGGCCGGCGCCGGAGTTGTTCACCACGTCCGGCGGGGTGCCGTCGACGAAGCGCGGCTGCAGGGTCTTGTTGATCTCCTGCGTCGCGGAGTGCTTGATCTCGGCCTTGGGGTACTTCTCCTTGTACATGGCCTCGTGGGACTTGGCGTACTCCTCGCCGAAGCCGCCGTTGAAGATCACCACCTCGAGCGGGGCGTCCTCCTTGACGCCGAGCGGGTTCTGCTCGCTCTTGGTGCCCTTGTAGGCGCCGCCGTCGCTCTTGTCGTCGCCGCCGGAGGTGGCACAGCCGGCGAGCAGGCCGGCAGCGGGGGTGGCCAGCAGGCCGGCGGCGGCGGTGCGCCGCAGGATCTCACGCCTGTTCATCACTTCTCCTCGGTTCGGGTACGGGCGGTCCGCCGGGGAATGGGGGACGGCGGCCGCGGCGTCGAGGCACGGGAGTGTCGCTCGTCTTCAGTTCACGTAATCTTGCTGAAGAATTTCTACGACAGTGGGGCGCGGATCACAAGACCCGACAACCGAACCGTTATGACCACGGAACACAGTCGGCTGGCATAGCCTTTCCCCATGCGCCGCCTGCGGCAGCTCGCCGAGCGCACGCCGGCCGGGCGGGATCGCTACGTCGACCTGCTCCGCGCCCTGGCCATCACCATGGTGGTTCTCGGGCACTGGGCAGTCACCGTCATCGGGTACGACCGGAACGGCAGGCCGACCGGCCATTCGGCCCTGGGGGACCTGCCGTGGGCCTGGCCGCTGACCTGGGTGGCCCAGGTGATGCCGGTCTTCTTCCTGGTCGGTGGGTATGCCAACGCCGCCTCGCTGACGTCCCGCCGGTCGCGGGGCGGCGACGCCACGGGCTGGCTGATCGACCGCAGCGCCCGGCTGGTCCGGCCCACTACCGCGCTGGTGGTGGTGCTGGCGCTCGGCGCGGCCGTCGCCCGTCTGCGCGGCGCCGACCCCAGCGAGATCCGCACGGTGGTCTGGTTCGCCACCATCCCGCTCTGGTTCCTCGTCGCCTACCTGGTCGTCGTCCCCCTCACCCCGGTCATGTACGCGCTGCACCGCCGCTTCGGGCTGGTCGTGCCGGTGGTACTGGTCGGGCTGGTCGCGCTCGGCGACCTGGGACGGATCCTCGGCCCGGCCGGCCTGGCCACGGCGAACTACCTGTTCGGTTGGCTCGCCGTACACCAGCTCGGCTTCGCCTGGTACGACGCCCGCTCCCCGGACACCCCGCGGCGCCGGCGGTTGCCCACCTCGAGGCGAGCCGGCGTGGTCCTGCTGGCCGCCGGCCTGGTCGCGCTGGTGCTGCTGACCATCGTCGGGCCGTACCCGGTGGCGATGCTCAACGTGCCGGGCGAACGGCTGGACAACGCCGCGCCGCCGAGCCTGGCGCTGCTCTCCGTCGCCACCGCGCAGCTCGGGCTGATCCTGCTGCTGCAGGACCCGGCCCGGCGCTGGCTGCGCCGGTCCGGCCCGTGGCAGGCGGTGATCGCGGTGAACTCCGTGGTGCTGACCGTCTTCCTCTGGCACCTGAGCGCCGCCGTGCTGCTGGTCGGCCTGCTGGACGCCCTCGGCGTGCTGCCCACCCCGCAGGTCGGCTCGGCGGCCTGGTGGGCGTGGCGGCTGCCCTGGCTGCTGGCGCTGGCCGTGGTGCTTGCCGCCCTGGTCGCCGTCCTCGGCCCGATCGAGGCCCGTTCCCATCGGCACGGCGACATCGCCGCCCGCGGTTGGCCGCGCACCGCGCTCGCCGCCGCCGGGTACGCGGGGGTGGTCGCCGCGCTGCTGCTGAACAGCCTGACCCCCAAGACGGCGCCGGAGCCGCTGGGGTTCCCCGCCCCGGCGCTGGTGGCCTACCTGGCCGGGGCGGGGGCGCTGCGGCTGCTCAGGTCTGGGTGGGGAAGCCGAGGTTGACCCCGCCGTGGCGCGGGTCGAGCCAGCGGCTGGTGACCACCTTGCCCCGGGTGAAGAAGGCGACCCCGTCGGCGCCGTGCGCGTGCAGGTCGCCGAAGAGCGACGCCTTCCAGCCGCCGAAGGAGTAGTACGCCATCGGCACCGGGATCGGCACGTTGATCCCGACCATGCCCACCTCCACCTCGTGCTGGTAGCGCCGGGCGGCGCCGCCGTCGTTGGTGAAGATCGCCGTGCCGTTGCCGTACGGGTTGGCGTTGACCAGGTCGACCGCCTCGTCGTACGAGCCGACCCGGACCACGCTGAGCACCGGTCCGAAGATCTCGTCGGTGTAGATCGACATCTGCGGGGTGACGTGGTCGAAGAGGGTCGGGCCGAGCCAGAACCCGTCCGCCTCGCCGTCCGGCGTGACGTCCCGGCCGTCCACCACCGGCACCGCGCCCGCCGCGATCCCGGACTCCACGTAGGACCGGACCTTCTCCGCGTGCGCCGCGGTGACCAGCGGGCCCATGTCGCAGCCGCGCCGGCCGTCGCCGGTGCGCAGCCGGGCCATCCGCTCGGCGATCTTCGCGACCAGGGCGTCGGCGACCGGCTCCACCGCCACCAGCACGGAGATCGCCATGCAGCGCTCTCCCGCCGAGCCGAACCCGGCGTTGACCGCCGCGTCGGCGGCCAGGTCCAGGTCCGCGTCGGGCAGCACCACCATGTGGTTCTTGGCGCCGCCGAGCGCCTGCACCCGCTTGCCGGCCATCGACCCGCGCTGGTGCACGTACCGGGCGACCGGGGTGGAGCCGACGAACGAGACCGCCTTCACGCCCGGATGGTCGAGCAGGGCGTCGACCGCCTCCTTGTCGCCGTTGACCACGTTGAGCACCCCGTCCGGCAGGCCGGCCTCGGCGAACCACTCGGCCAGCAGCAGCGCCGCGCTCGGGTCCTTCTCGGACGGCTTGAGCACCACCGCGTTGCCGCAGGCGATCGCGATCGGCACGAACCACAGCGGCACCATCACCGGGAAGTTGAACGGCGAGATCACCGCCACCACCCCGACCGGCTGCCGCAGGCTGTACGAGTCGACCTCGGTGGAGACGTTCTCGCTGAACCCGCCGCGCAGGGCGGAGGGGATGCCACAGGCGTACTCGATCACCTCCAGGCCGCGCTGCACCTCGCCGGCGGCGTCGGCGAGCACCTTGCCGTGCTCGGCGGTGATCACCTCGGCGAGCCGGTCCCGCCGGGCGTTGACCAGCTCGCGGAAGGCGAAGAGCACCGCCGTCCGCTTCGCGAGGGAGGCGTCCCGCCAGGCCCGCGCGGCCCGCCCGGCGGCCTCCACCGCGCCCGCGACGTCCGCGGCCGAGGCCAGCTCCACCTCTGCGCTACGCCGGCCGGTGGCCGGGTCGAAGACGTCGGCGCGGCGGTCCGAGGTGCCGCTCAGCCGCTTGCCGTCGATGAAGTGCCCAATGGTGGTCACGCCACCACCTCCGCCGCCGAGCGGATCGCGTCGACCAGGATGGACAGCCCCTCCCGGGCCTCGTCCTCGGTGAGGGTGAGCGGTGGGCCCATCCGCAGCACGTTGCCGTAGAGGCCGCCCTTGCCGGCGAGCAGGCCACCGGCCCGGCACGCCTCGAAGACCCGGACGGTCAACGCCGGATCCGGCTCGTTCGTGCCCGGACGGACGAACTCGATGCCGAGCATCAGCCCCTTGCCGCGTACCTCGGCGACGCAGTCGAGGCCGCCCACCGCGGCGCGCAGGCCGTCGGCGAGGATCGCGCCGGTGCGGGCCGCGTTGGCCTGCAGGTCGTGGTCGAGCAGGTAGTCGAGGACGGCGTTCCCGGCGGCGGTGGAGATCGGGTTGCCGCCGAAGGTGGAGAAGCTGATCGCCGGCACCGACTCCAGCACGTCGGCGCGGCCGACCACGCCGGCCAGCGCGAAGCCGTTGCCGATGCCCTTGGCGAAGGTGAGCAGGTCCGGCGTGACGCCGTGCGCCTGGTAGCCCCAGAAGTGCTCGCCGGTACGCCCCCAACCGGTCTGCACCTCGTCGGAGAGGAACAGGATGCCGGACTCGTCGAGCACCTTCTTCCAGGCGGCGAAGAGGCCGTCCGGGGCGTGCACGAAGCCGCCGACGCCCTGGATCGGCTCGGCGATCAGGCAGGCCACGTCGCCGGCGGTCTGGGTGGCGAGCACCTCGCGCAGGTCCTCCACCGCCGCGTCGATCTGAGCGTCGGCGCTGAGCCGGGAGAGCAGGCCGCGCAGCCGCTCGCCGGAGTGCAGCCAGGCCACCTGGAGCGGGTTGAGCGCGCTGGCCGACCAGCCCCGGTTGCCGGTGACACCCATCGCCGCGTACGACCGGCCGTGGTAGCTGTTGCGCACCGCGAGGATCTGGTGCGAGCGGCGGTAGTTGGTGGCGACCAGCAGCGCGGCCTCGTTCGCCTCGGTGCCCGAGTTGGTGAAGAAGACCCGGGCGTCCGGGATGCCGGAGACCTGGGCGATCTTCTCGGCCAGCTCGACCTGCTGCCTGATCAGGTAGAGGGTGGAGCTGTGCACGATGCCGGTAGCCAGCTGGCGCTCGACCGCCTCCCGGATCTCCGGAATGTCGTAGCCGATCATGTTGGTCAGCACGCCACCGAAGAAGTCCAGGTACGTCCGCCCCTGGGCGTCGGTCACCCGGCGACCGGAGCCGGAAACCAGCTCGATCGGCTCGTCGTAGTAGAGCGGCATCCAGGACGGGAGCACGGCCCGGTGCCGGGCCAGGAGATCGTCGGTGGTCATCGTCGCACCCTTCAGCGCCGGCGGTTCGCGGTCACCGCACGCTCCCATTGGGCAGCGACATGGACAACTGTCAAGCTGTAGCGCGACCACCCCCGCCGCCTGACACAGCGTCAGAGACGCGTTCGACGCATTCCGAGGCGGCCCGGCCGGGGTCGGCCGTTACGATCCGGTCGTGCCCGACGTGTCGCTGCCCACCGGCCGTCCCCGCGTCCCCGGCACCGTCCTGGCCGACCAGATCGGAGGGTGGGTCGGCTCCGCGCCGCTGCGCACCCTGGTCTACCGCTTCGGCGGCGCCTGGCCCGTCGGGGGCCTCGGCGAGGTGCTGGCCGAGTTGGACGAATTCTCCGCCCGGCACTGGGACTACCGGAGTGGGCGGGAACGTCCGGACGCCCGGGAGCCGGCCTTCGATCCGGAGACCGTCCGGCTGGTGCAGGACGCGGCCGCCGCGCTCGGCCTGGTCCGTGCGGTGCCGCCGGCGCTCCCCGGGTACGCCCACCTGGTGGTGCTCGGCGGGTTGGCGCACGCCTGCGTACGGCGGGTCTCCTACGCCGCCCACCTGGTGCGCACCGGCCCGAGGGTGACCGGGGAGGTCGCCCTGCTCGGCAGCTTCCGGCCGTTGTCCGAGGTGGAACGGGCGGTCCTGACCGCGGCGGGCATCGCGGACTGCGACACCGAGGTGGAGGTGCTGGACGCGGCGGTCCGGCTCGCGTTCGGGCTGGCCGCCCCGTCCGACGAGGACGGTCACGACGCCGGGCATCCGCACCACTCCTGGTCGTCGCGCACCTACCGGCCTGCCGGGCTGCCGCCGGTACGCGTGCTCGCCGCTCCGTCGAGCGAGCCCGACCGGCGTCGGGCGCACACCGCGGACACCCAGCGGTTCTGGGCGGAGCACGTGCGGCTCTCCCCGGGCGACCCGGTGCTGGTGGTGACCGCGCCGATCTACGTGCCGTTCCAGCACTGCGACGCGCTGCGCACCCTGGCCGTGCCCTACGGCTGCGGGATCGAGACGGTGGGCGTGGATCCCACGCTGGTGGCCCTGGCGCGGGTGCCCGAACCGACCCTCACCCCGGGCCGCTACCTGCAGGAGATCCGCTCGGCGATCCGCGCGATGCGCGCCCTGCACGCCTCGATCTCCGCCCCTGCCGGCCCTGCCAGCTGACACGCAACGTAAGCCCGGCAGCCGTGTCGGCTCTGCTCACCCACGGTCAGCGGCGCAGTCCGCCGGACACCCTGCTCGGCGCGCAAAGCGAGCGAGGATGGGGGGCTCGCCCGCCGGCCAGGTCACCGCCAGTGACGGCGCGGAGCCGCCGAGCGAACCGGCGCCGGCGTTCCGGTTCAGGCCGGTGCGGTCTCCCGGACGGCCTGGGCGAAGACCTCCGAACGATGTTCGAAGTTGCGGAACCGGCCGTAGCTCGGCGCGGCCGGGGAGAGCAGCACCACCCCGCCGGCCGGCGTGAGCTTGCGGGCCAGCCCGACCGCGGCGACCAGGTCGTCGGACAGTTCGGTACGGACGGCCGGCAGGCCGGCGAGCGCCTCGACGATGCGGGGGCCGCTGTCCGGGATGCCGATCACGGTGACCGCCCGTTCGGCCAGGTGTTCGCGGAGCGGGGTGTAGTCCAGACCCCGGTCGGCGCCTCCGACGATCACCGTCAGCGGCCGTCCCTCGTACGCGTCGATCGCGTGCATGGCCGCGTACGGGCTGGTGGCCAGGGTGTCGTCGACGAAGGTGAGGCCGGACGGGTCGGCGAGCTCGGTGAGCCGGTGGGCCAGCCCCTGGAACTCCGCGACCGCGACCGCGAGGGTGTCCTTGCGGGCGACCAGGTCGACGCCGAGCGCGTCGAGCACGGCGAGCGCCACGCAGAGGTTGCCCTCGTTGTGCCGCCCGACCAGAGGCAGCACGGCGCGCGGGAAGAGCGGCTGGTCGCGCAGGTGGAACCACGGCGCGCCATCCGGGCCGGAGGCCACGTGGGTGGCGTCCGGCAGGCCCGCCCGCACGGCCGCCCGGTCGCCCAACTCCAGTGCCAGCCGGAGGTCGGCGCCGTTGACCACCACGGTCCGCGGTCCGTGCGCGAGCAGATTCAGCTTGTCCCGGTAGTACTCCCGCTCGCCGCCGTGCGCGTCGAGGTGCTCGGGAAAGAGCGCGGTTACCACCGCGACCCGCGGCGAGTCGGCCAGGTCGCTGCACTGGTAGCTGGAGAGCTCCAGCACGTACAGCTCGGCCTCGGGCAGGTCGAGCAGCGGCACACCGATGTTGCCGCCGAAGACGTTGGGCCGGTCCATCGCGGTCAGCAGGTGGCTGATCAGGCTGGACGTGGTGCTCTTGCCCTTGCTGCCGGTGACCCCGACCGTCCGGTCGGCGTGGTCGGCCATCCAGAGCGCGCTGCCCTGGGTGACGGTCACGCCGCGCCGGCGCAGCTCGACCATCCACGGGTGGGTGTTCGGCACCCCCGGCGAGCGCACCACCACGTCGGCGGCGGCCAGCCGGGAGAAGCCCTCCTCGCCGGTGACCAGGGGTGCAGCCTCCGCGAGCGGGCCCTCCCAGGGCAGGGTGAGGAAGTTGGCGCTGTCGTCGACGACGACCAGGCCGGCCGGGCCGTGCGCGGCGATCGCGGTCACCGCGGCCCGGCCCTCCCGGCCGGCCCCCCAGACGGCGACGGTACGTCCGCGCAGGTCAGACAGGCGCACGGGTGATCTCCTCCAGCTCGGCCGGTGCATGGCGGTCAGGTCCGGCGCAGTCGGGCACGGCGGACGAACCAGGGCCTAGTATGGCGTGTGCCCAACGAGCAGCTCCGGCGGATGGACGCCTTCACCTTCCCGTCCTACTCGATCGACTTCGCCACCGGCGAGGCGTTGTTCGACTACACGCTCACCGGCCCAGACGGGGAGCAGCGGTTCACCGAGGTGATCAGCCTCCCGGTGCCGCCGGAGCCGCCGTCGGACGAGACCGTCGCCACAGTCAACCGGGTCCTCGAACTGCTGCACGTGGTCGCGGGCGTCAGCTACTACAAGACCGCCGCCCCGCGCCGGCTGGTGCTGCCCGCGCCGCTCGGCACGGCCGCCGCCGAGCTGGTCACCGCCGTCTACACCAAGGGCCTGGCCGAGTACGCCTACCGCAACCAGCTGCCACACGTGCTGGAGCTGCGCCCCGAGGTGCCGACCGGCTCGGCCCCCCCGGCCCAGGTGTACGACAACTCCGACCGCCGCCCGCTCTCGGCCGTCGGCGGCGGCAAGGACTCGATCGTGACGCTGGAGGCGCTGCGCCGGGCCGGCCTCGACCCGGTGCCCTTCTCGGTCAACCCGAACCGGGTGATCGTCGCGGTCAACCAGGCCTCCGATCTGGTCCCCCTCGCCGCCCGGCGGCGGATCGACCCGGTGCTGTTCGACCTCAACGCCGCCGGCGCGCTCAACGGCCACATCCCGGTCACCGCGATCAACTCGCTCATCGCGGTGGCCACCGCCGTGCTGCACGGGCTGGGCCCGGTGGTGATGTCCAACGAGCGCTCCGCCTCCGACCCGAACCTGATCTGGAACGGTCACGAGATCAACCACCAGTGGTCGAAGGGGGTCGAGGCGGAGGGGCTGCTGCGGGCGGCGCTGGCCGAGCACGCCGGGCTCACCGAGCCGTACTTCTCGCTGCTGCGCTCGCTCTCCGAGCTGCACATCGCCCGGCTCTTCGCCGGGATCGACCGGTACGACCACGTGGTGACCAGCTGCAACGCCGCTTTCAAGCTGCGCGACGCCAGCGAGCGCTGGTGCCGCGACTGCCCGAAATGCCGATTCGTGTTCCTGGCCCTGGCGCCGTTCATGCCGCGCGAGCGGCTGGTGCACATCTTCGGCGGCGACCTGCTCGCCGACCCGGACCAGATCCCCGGCTACCGGGAGCTGCTGGGCGTGGACGGGCACAAGCCGTTCGAGTGTGTCGGCGAGGTCGAGGAGTCGGTGGTGGCGCTGAGCCTGCTCGCCGAGCAGGACCAGTGGCGCGACGCCCCGGTGGTCCGCGCCCTGGCCGAGGCGGTCCCGGACACCGCCTGGTCGGCGGCGGCGACCTCCGACGTCTTCACCCCTGGCGGCCCCAACTTCGTCCCCGCCACCTACGCCAAGACCCTCACCACCCTGCTCTGACCCGCCGCGCCCGCCCCGCCCCCTTGTCGCCTCAGCCGGGTCGATCATGAAGTTATTGCCAAGACACGCCGATGCGGAGGACAACAACTTCGTGATCGCCGAGCCCGGGGCGGGTGGGGGCGGTCAGGGGGTGCGGACGGCGTCGAGGGCGAGCAGGGCGACGTGGAGGGAGAGGCAGGCCTCGACCGAGTCGAGGTCGACATCGAGGATCCGGCCGATCCGGGCCAGCCGTTCGTAGAACGCCGGGCGGGACAGGTGCGCCGCGGCGGCCGCCGCCGACTTGTTCCGGCCCTGCTCCAGGTACGCCCGCAGGGTGCCGAGGAGCTGCTCGCGCGGGTGCTGGGCGTCGTACGCCAGCAGCGCGCCGAGTTCCCGCTCGACGAAGGTCTGCAACCGGGGCTCGTCGCGCAGCAGGTGCAGCAGGCCGGCGAGCCCGACGTGGGGCAGCCGGAAGATCGGCAGGTCACGCCGGTCCCGGCGGGCCGCCTCGGCGATCTGCCGCGCCTCGACCAGCGAACGCCCGGCCTCCCGCAGGCTGCTCACCCCGGAACCGGCGGCCACGATCACCGCCGCCGGGCTCCCCGGCGCGGAGGCTGGCGGCCGCCGGAGCGGACCCACGCCGCTGGTGATCGGCCGGGCCGGGCCGCCGGTGGACCGACCGGCTCCGGTGGAGGTCGGGCGGGCGGGCCCGTCGCTCGACCGACCGACGCCGCTGGTGATCGGTCGGCCCGGGGCGTCGGTCGATCGACCGACGTCGGCTGAGGCCGGGTGGGCGGGCGCGTCGGTCGGCCGGGCCACGGCGGGGCCGACCGGCGAACGCGGCGCGGGCGGGCGGGTCGGGGCGGTGTCGAGGCGTACCCGACGCAGCGCGGCGGCGAACGCGGCCAGCGCCTTCTCCTCGGCCGCGGGGTCGGGCAGGGCGAGCAGCGCGCCGACCGCGTGGTCGTCGACGGCGCTGGTGAGGGCGGTCAGCTTGGCCTCGCGCAGCGCCTGACCGACCGCCTCGGCCAGATCGCGCAGCCGGGCCGGGCCTGCCTCGGGTCCCGTCTCCGCGCCGAATCCGCCGTCCCCGGGCGGGCCGGCATCGGCCAGCGGGTCGTCGGCCCGGTGCCGGACCACCACACCGACCAGGTGCCGGCGGTCCAGCACCACGCCGAGCGCCTTCGCCCGTAGCGCGATCTCGTCGATCGGGCGGGAGTGGTCGAGCAGGGCGGTGAGCAGGGTGCGGTGGATCTGCCGTTCCAGCCCCTCGGCGTCCCGCCGGATCAGCCGGCCCAGCGCGAGGGTGGAGGCGGCGCGCTCGATCAGGATGGTCAGCCGGGTGGGCGGGGTGTCCGGGGCCTGGATGGCGGCGACCGGCCCGGCAGTGGACCGGTCCAGACCCTCGCCGCCGCCCGGCCAGCGCAGCAGTAGCCGGCCCCAGTCCTGACCCCGGGCGCCGACCGTGGTCACCAGCCACCCGCTGTCCGGGTCGTACGCGGTCCGCCCGGCCGGGCGGATCCGCCGGGAGTGCTGCTCCCAGCCGTCCAGCAGCAGCTCGGCGCTCTCCCCCGCCGGATCGTACGCGAGCACCTGCCGGGCCAGGTTCTCCAGCACCACCGGGCAGCCGGCCAGCTCGGCGGCCTGCCGGACCACCTCCGCCGGGTCGGCGCCCTCGACCGAGAGCTCGGTGAACCGCTGGTGGATCTCCTCGGTCGCGCGCAGCTCGGTGAGCTGGGCGTCCACGATCAGCGCGTGCACCGCCTCGGTGATCCGGACGAACGGGGTGGCCCGCCGCAGCTCGACCAGGGGCAGCCCGCGCCGCTCGGCGGCGGCCGCCATCACCCGGGGAACACCGCTGACGTAGCGGCGACCCAGCTCGACCACCAGCCCGGAGACGCCGACGTCGGCCAGCGCGCAGATGAACGCGCGCAGCCCGGCGTCGTCGGCGGGCAGCCCGATGCCGGTGGTGAGCACCAGCTCGCCGCCGTTGAGCAGGGTCGCGATGTCCGGCACCTCGGCCACGTGCACCCAGCGCACCAGCCGGTCCAGGCCCGCGTCCCCGGCGACCAGGCGCGGGGCGCCGTGGCGGACCGGGTCGAGGGCGAGAACCTCACGGACGGTAGGGAACACGGCCGTCACGCTACCCTGCGTGACCCTGCATTTCGACAGCCGTCCGGCCGCCCCTCACCAGCTCGCCGTCCAGCGGTACCAGCCAGCGCCGAGCGGTCTGAAGACGGGCGATTCGAAGGAACCGTTCGCCAGCGAGGCGGTGGGTCCGTCGGGCAGGTAGGCGAAGCCGGCGTCGTCGAAGAAGGCCCCGTTCTCCTCGTAGAAGACGACTCCGCCCGGCACGAGGTAGGCGGTGGTGATGCGGTAGCTGCCCACCGTCGCCGGCACCCGCACCCGGTCGAACCCGGTCGCCGAGCGGCGTTGGGGCAGCTCCGCCACCACGGTCTCGAACGCGTCCCGGCTCAGCGCCCAGCGCGCCCGCAGCGGAACGCCGGTGACCAGCAACGCGAGCACGACCACCGCCATGGCCGGCGCGACCGGCAGCCACCCCGGCCAGGTCCGACCTGCGCTGTGCGACAACTGCGCTCCGACCGTCCAGAGCAGGACGGCGACGCCGAGCACGGCCACGGCGGCCGCCGCGAGCAGCACGGCGACTCCGGGAACGCTGAACGCCCACAACAGGCAGCCGGCACCCCCGGCGGCGACCACATGGGCCCCGCACACCACGCCACGGCGAGCGGTGACCGGGTTCACGGGCGCGACCCTACCGATCGGGACGCCCGCCGTGGGGGTCACAGTGGGTCGTCGCGGCCCAGTTCCCAGCAGGCGACGGCGGTGGCCGCGGCGACGTTGAGCGAGTCCACGCCGCGCCGCATCGGAATCACCACCCGGACGTCGCTGCGGTCCATCGCAGCCCGGGTCAGGCCGGCCCCCTCGGCGCCCATCAGCAGCGCCGCGCGGGCCCGCTGGGCCGCGTCCAGCCGCTGGATCGGCACCGCGTCCGGGGCGGGCGTCATCGCCAGCACCGTGAACCCCGCCGCCCGGACCTGCGCCAACGCGTCCGGCCAGGGCTCAAGTCTCGCGTACGGGACGGCGAAGACCTCCCCCATGCTGACCCGTACGCTGCGCCGGTAGAGCGGGTCGGCACAGGACGGGGAGAGCAGCACCGCGTCCACGCCGAGCGCGGCCACCGCCCGGAAGATCGCGCCGAGGTTGGTGTGGTTGTTGACGTCCTCCAGGATGACCGCCCGCTTGGCGGAGTCGAGCACCTCGGCGGCGCTCGGCAGCGGCTTGCGGTGGAACGACGCCAGCACGCCCCGGTGCACGTGGAAGCCGGTGGCCCGCTGCAGCACGTCCTGGGTGGCGGCGTAGACCGGCGCGTCCCCGGTGTCCAGGTCGGCGAGCTGGTCGACCCGTTTCGCGTCGACCAGGTACGACCGGGCCGGGTAGCCGGCCCGCAGCGCCCGCCGCAGCACCAGCTCCCCCTCGGCGATGAACAGGCCGTGCGGGGGCTCCCAGCGGGTACGCAGCTCGACGTCGGTCAGCGCCCGGTAGTCGGCGATCCGGTCGTCGTCGGGGTCGGTGATCTGGTGGACGGGCACCCGACGATTCTGCCTGGCAGCTCCGGCCCGGCAAGCGCAGGCCGGCCTGTCACGCCCGCGCGTAGCGGAGCAGCACGGACCGGCCGTCGAAGCCCCGGGTCTCGGCGAGCCGCAGGTCGAGGCGGTCCTTGGCGGGAAAGACGGGCTTGCCGCCGCCGAGCACGACCGGATGCACGACGACCTGGTACTCGTCGATCAGGCCCAGCTCGGTCAGCGCCGCGGCGGCGCCGGAGCCGCCGGTCAGCAGCAGCTCCCCGCCGGGCTGCGCCTTGAGCGCGGCGACCTCCGTGGCCAGGTCGCGGCCGATCACCCGGGCGTCGAACTCGGCGCTCTCCAGCGTACGGGAAATGACGATCTTGGGGGTGCGGCGCCAGATCGGCGCGAAGGCCAGGTCGTGCGGGTCCTGCGACCTGGACTCGGCCCGCGGCCAGTACCAGGACATCAGCTCCCACACCCGGCGGCCGTAGAGGAAGGCGTCGGCCCGGCCGGTCAACTCGAAGGAGTACGCGGACAGTTCCGGCCCCATCGCCGGCCAGTCGAACTCGCCGTTCGGCCCCTCGATGAAGCCGTCGACGGACTGGTGCACCCAGTAGACGAGCTTGCGCATGGCAGTGTCCCTCCTGCTCCCGGCGCCCCCGCGGCGCTCTCACCGGTGGGTCGGCGCCGCCGGACCGGATCCGACAGCCGGCGCGGATTTTTTTCCGGCGGATCTCGGGCACCACCTCCCCGCCCCGCCGGGGGCCCCGGACGGCTTGCGCGGCCCCGATACCGTCCTGGCCCATGGCCCGCCCCGTGATGATCGCCCTGGTCAGTGTCGACGGCTCCGGCAAGAGCACCCAGGCCCGGGCGCTGACGCGGCGGCTGATCGCACGGGGCACGCCGGCGACCTACTTCGAAAACGCGGGCGGCCGTCCGCTCTGGAACCGGCTCGCCCTGGCGCTCGGCCGTCGGGACGGGGTGGCGCTGTTCGGTCGAACCCTCTATCCGCTCGTCGAAGCGACGGTGCGCGCGGCGGCGATGGGCCGCACGCTGCTCTGGTGCCGGTTGACGGGGCGGACGGCGGTGCTGGACCGGTGGACGTACTGCCAGCACGTGATCACGGCGGCCGCGGTGACCGCGGCCGGCGGCTGGTCCGGACGGCCTACGCGCTCTTCCCCCGCCCGGCGGTGGTCTGCTTCCTGGCCACGTCGCCCGCGGTGGCGCAGCGGCGGGTGCTCGCCCGGGGCATCGACACCGAGGAACTGGCCCACCTGCGCGCGCTGGACGCCGCCTACCGGGCGCTGCCGGAGTTCGGGTCGTTCGTGGTGGTGGACGGCGACGGCGGGCCGGACGACGTGGCGGCCGCGCTGGACGGGGTGGTCGGGGCGCTGGTCGACCGATAACCAGCCGCGGCGGGCGGCCGGTCTGGCTACGCTTGTCGATCATGGACTATCGCCTGGTGGACCGGCTGCCCACGGTCGAGGAGTTCGTCGCCGTCACCACCGCCGTCGGCTGGGCCGACGCGTACGACCGGGCGGCGATCCCGGCCTCGCTGGCCGCCTCGCTGCACGGCGTGGTCGCCGTCGAGGGTGACCGGGTGATCGGGATCGGCCGGCTGGTCGGCGACGGGGTGATCTACCACTACCTGCAGGACCTGGCCGTGGTGCCGGAGCGGCAGCGGCGGGGCGTCGGCGGGGCGATCCTGTCGCGGCTGGAGGAGTGGATCGCCGGTCGCGCCTCGTCGCGGACCTTCGTCGGCCTCTTCGCCGCCGGGGAGTCGGTCAGCCTCTACCGCCGCTTCGGGTACGCGGTGCACGACGAGATGCCCGGCATGTTCCGGGTCGGTCCGTACCGGCCGGCTGCCGCGGACTGAGGTGTTAAGAAGGGGCCCCTGCCATACCGGAGGCGTTAAGAAGGGGCCCCTCCTTAACCGATCAGCGGCGGTGCTTCTGGAGCCAGCGCAGCAGGTCCGACGGGAGGCCGCGGTCGGACTGCCCGGACTGGTTGCCGGGCTGCCGCCGGTCGCCGGGCTGCGGGGTCGGCTGCGGCTCCGGTCGCTGCGGGTTTCCGGCGAGCTCGCGGCTCGGCGCGGTGAAGTCCTCCACCGGCTCTCCGTTCACCGCGGTCCGGATCACCCGGGCCACCGCGTCGATCACCCTCGCCTGCACCGCCGCGCCGACAAAATCGGTCGAGTCGTCCGGGTTGGCGGCGATGCCGGCGACCGCGACCTGCGGGGTGAACCCGACGAAGGTCTCAGTGGCGTTCTGCTCGGAGCTACCGGTCTTGCCGGCGACCGGCCGGCCCACGATCCGGTCGACCGAGGTCGCCGTGCCGCCGTTGCACTGCCCGTACGCCGACTGCTGGCCCACCGGGCAGCGGGCCGCGTCGGTGGCCGCCCGGGCCACGTCGGTGTCGAGCACCTTCTCGCAGGACGGCTGACCGACGTCCACCTTGTCGCCGTTCGCGGCGGTCACCGAGACCACCGGCAGCGGCGAGCAGTACGTCCCCTCGGCGGCCACGGTGGCGTACGCGTTCGCCAGGTCGAGCGGGGTGGTGGCGGCCACCCCGAGGGTGAACGCGCCCCAGTTCTCCGGGTCGTCCTTGGCGAAGGCGGCGTCGGAGTCGGCCCGGAAGGTGATGCCGAGCCGCTGCGCCATCTCGACCACCTTCGCCGGACCGACCTGCTCGGCCAGCCAGACGAAGTACGTGTTCACGGAGCGGCCGAAGCCGTCCCACATCATCCGGTACCCGTCCATCCACTCCGGGTTGGCGTTGGCCGGGCACCACCTGCCGTCGCAGGCGCCCTCGCCCTCGGCGGCGTACCGGGTGGGCAGCTTGCTGGGCGCATCGAAGCCGGTGGAGAGCGGCTTGCCGGCCTCCAGCGCGGCGAGCATGGTGAAGAGCTTGAAGGTGGAGCCGGCCTGGTAGCCGTCCACGCTGGCGCCGCCGGAGATCAGCGGGTTGACCGTGTTCGGGCGGTTGGCCTGCCCGGCGGGGTTGTCGGCCAGGCTGTAGTGCCGGTTGACCGCCATGGCGAGCACCCGGCCGGTGCCCGGCTCCACCGCCGCGATGGGCAGGGCGCGCTTGTTGCCGTACCCGTAGACGGCGGTGGCCTGCTTCTGCGCGGTGGCCTGGACCTGCGGGGCAAGCGAGGTGACCACCGTGTAGCCGCCGCGGCGCAGCGCCTGCTCCCGCTCCTTGACCGTGGCGCCGAAGGCCGGCTGGCCCAGCCACCACTGGCGGAGGTAGTCGCAGAAGAAGCCCCAGTCGTCGTGCCCCTGGGCGACCGCGGTGCAGCCGTTGGGCTGGGCGGCCGGGTGCAGGGTCAGCTTCTCGGCCTTCGCCGCCGCGGCCTGCGCCGCGGTGATCGCTCCGGTCTGGGCCATCGAGTCGAGGACGTAGGCCCGGCGCTCCAGCGCCCTGTTCTTGTCCCCGTCGATCGGGCTGTACGCGTCCGGCGACTGCACCAGCCCGGCGAGCAGGGCCGCCTCGCCGAGGGTGAGCTCGGCGGGCGACTTGGCGAAGTAGCGCTGGCTGGCCGCCGCGACCCCGTACGCGCCGGAGCCGAAGTAGGCGATGTTCAGGTAGCGGTTGAGGATCTCGTCCTTGCTCAGGCTCTTCTCCAGCGCGCTGGCGTACCGGATCTCCTGGAGCTTGCGCCCGACGGTCTGCTCGGTGGCGGCCTGCCGCTCCTCGGAGGTGCGGGTGGGATCGGTCTTGAGCACGTTGCGGACGTACTGCATGGTCAGGGTGGAGCCGCCCTGCTGGGTTTGACCGCCCGTGACGTTGGCGACCAGGGCCCGGGCGATGCTGCGCAGGTCCGCGCCGCCGTGCGAGTAGAACCGCCGGTCCTCGGCCGCCACGATCGCCTGGCGCATCACCGGCGCGATCTCGGCCAGCGGCACATCCGTGCGGTTCACGTCGTAAAAGGTGGTGATCAGCGTCTTGCCGTCGTTCGCGTAGAGGTAGGAGCGCTGGGGCTGCGCGGGGGTACGCAGCGCGTCGGGCAGCTCCGCGTACGCCCCGAGCGCCGACTTCGTGACGAGGCCGCCGATCAGGTTGCCTGGGAGGGCGGCGACGGCGAGGACGAGCCCGGCGAGAACGCCGGTGAGGAGCACGGTGAAGAGCCGCAACAGCGGCGACCGGGGTGACGGCATGGACCCAGGATTGCCGCGAAAGCCACTATCCGACCACCCCACCAGGCAACTGTCAGCCACCTCACGGCAACCACCCAGCCACTCCTCCCGCTCGTCCCCGGCGGCGTCAGCGCGTTGATCAAGAGGTTTGCGTCCATTTCCTGGCCTCTCGGGGACGCAAACCTCTTGATCACCGCAGGCCAGGTCATCCGGTGGGGAGGGGGCCACCACCCGGGGACGAGCCGGGCGGGGTGGGGGTGGATACGCTGGCGTTGGCGGCGTCGCGGGCGATGGCCGCGGGGACCAGGCGGCCGGCGCGGTAGCCGATGCCGATGCCGGCTACCAGCGCGAAGAGCGCGCCGAAGGTCTGCAACGAGCCGATCAGGGCGCCCGCGAGGCCGAGCAGCGGGGCGGCGATCATCAGCATCACCCCGTCGCCGTAACTGAACATCCCGGACCGGGCGACCGACCAACCGGTGAGCAACCACCCCAGGCTGTACCAGGTGGCCCCGAACAGGACCAGGCTGCGCGCGGTGGTGCCGAAGACCGGGGCCTGCTCGGACAGCCCGGCGAACGGCAGCATCAGCACGACGCCGGCGATGCTGACCAGCAGCCCGGCCGTGGCGATCCGGCGGCACCGGGTGGCGGCGAGCAGGCCGGTCAGCGCCAGCAGCGCGAGCAGGCCGAGCCAGACCGCGGCCACCCAGCCGACCAGGTAGAGCTGCCCGCCGTCGGCCGGGTAGGGGTCGTTGCCCACCCCGCCGTCGCTGGCCATCGCCACCGCGCCGTAGAGGATCGCGTACGCGGGCAGCAGCCAGACCGCCGCGCGGGCGAAGCGCCGCACCGACCAGGCCCAGCTCGCGTTGGTGGCCGGGGCGGCCGGTCCGGGGTCGGGAACGAAGGGCATCACCCCGAACCCGCCCCCGGTACGCCGGGTGCCCAGCGGACCGGCGGGATCGTGCGCGCCGGGGACGGGCTCCCTCGACCACAACCTGTTCGCCGGATCGTTCATGCCTCACCTCGCTCCGCGTGCGGGCGGCGCGGGACGCGCCGGCGCCCCGGCTCCTGGTCACCACCCGTCCTCTCGGACCGATCGTGGCAGGCGCCGGGGCGCTGCATGAGGCTTTTTCGCATTTACCGGCCGGGCTCGGACGGTGGTCGGGTCAGCCCCGTTCGCGCCGGTCCGTCGGGTCGTGGAGCAGGCTCTCCGGGGAGACCGGCTCCGGCGCCGGCAGCCCCTGCGGGGCGTTGCCGCCGGTGGCCTGCGCCTCCGCGACGCGTACCTCGTCGTGGATCTCCTGGGCCGCGGTGGCCGCCGCCTGCGCCGCCTCGGCGGCCTCCCGCTCCACCTCGCCGGCGCCCTTGGCGGCCTCCGGCGACGGGACGTCGCCGACCATGTTGGCCAGCCCGCCGAGCGCGCCGCCCATCCCCTCCAGGGCCTTGGTCAGCTCCGCGGGCACGATCCAGACCTTGTTGGCGGAGCCGTTGGCGATCTGCGGCAGCGCCTGGAGGTACTGGTAGGCGAGCACCTTCTGGCTCGGGTTGGCCTGGTGGATCGCGTCGAAGACGGTCCGGATCGCCTTCGCCTGGCCCTCCGCCTGGAGGATGCGGGCCTGGCGGTCGCCGTCGGCGCGGAGCACGGCGGCCTGCTTCTCACCCTCGGCGGTGAGGATCTGCGACTGCTTCAGACCCTCGGCGTTGAGGATCGCGGCCCGGCGGTCCCGCTCGGCGCGCATCTGCTTCTCCATCGAGTCCCGGATGCTCGGCGGCGGCTCGATCGCCTTTATCTCCACCCGGGTGACCTTGATGCCCCACCGGCCGGTCGTCTCGTCCAGCACCCCGGAGAGGTGCCGGTTGATCTCCTCGCGGCTGGTCAACGCGCGCTCCAGATCGAGCGAGCCGATCACGTTGCGCAGCGTGGTCACGGTGAGCTGCTCGATGGCCTGGAGGAAGTTCGAGATCTCGTACGTGGCACGGACCGAGTCGACCACCTTGAAGTAGAGGACCGTGTCGATCGAGACCACCAGGTTGTCGGAGGTGATCACCGGCTGCGGCGGGAAGCTGACCACCTGCTCCCGCATGTCGACCTTCGTGCGGACCGCGTCGATGTACGGGACCAGCAGGTTCAGCCCCGGGCTCAGGGTGCGCTTGTACTTGCCGAGCCGCTCGACCACGTCCTGGCGCTGCTGCGGCACGATCCGCACCGCCTTGATCAGCGTCACCACCACGATCACCGCCGCGGCGATCAACAGGACCGCTGCAAACTCCATACCGTTCACCTTTTCGCTTCGGGCAGCTCGCCCGGGGTGGAAATGTCGTCCTGCCAGACCAGGGCGGTGGCGCCCCGGACCTTTATCACCTGCACCCGCTCACCGGGGGCGAACCGCTGCGTCGCGTCGTACGACCGGGCGCTCCACAGCTCACCGTCGATCTTCACCAGGCCCTGCTCGGCGTCCACCGGCTCCAGCACCAGCGCCGTCGCGCCCTCGATCGCCTCCACGCCGAACGCCTGCTCCCCGCTCTCCAGCGCCGAAAGCGCGTGCCGACGGATGACCGGCCGGACCAACGCCACGGAGAGGGCGGAGACCACCGTGAAGATCAACGCCTGGAGCGCGACCGGGGCACCGAGCGCGGCGGCGCCGGCGGCGGCGAACGCGCCCGCGGCGAACATGATCAGAAAGAGCGTCGTCGTGAAGATCTCGGCGACCGCCAGCACCACACCCAGCACGACCCACAGCAGCGCGTCCACACCACGATCGTGACACGCGAATGCACGCGCCACCGCCCCGTGATGATCAGTAAGCTCGGCGGGACCCGTGCCGCCCGAGGAGAGGAGGACGACCGTGCCCCTGCTGCCCGAGACCGTCCGACAGGTCGACGCCCTGGTCACCCGGGCCCAGGCCGAGGGAACCGCGCCGTCACTCGCCCTCGGGGTGGTGCGGGACGGGTCGCTGGCGCACCTCGCGGCCGCCGGAGAACACCCGCGGCCGGACGCCGACCTGCAGTACCGGCTCGGCTCGATCACCAAGACGATGACTGCCGTGCTGGTCATGCAGCAACGCGACGCCGGCCGGCTCGCCCTGGACGACCCGCTGGACAAGCACCTGCCCGGCACCCCGGTCGGCGCGCTCACCCTCCGCCAGCTGCTCGGGCACGCCAGTGGCCTCCAGCGGGAGCCGGACGGCCGGTGGTGGGAGCGGACCGAGGGTGCCGACCTGGCCACCCTGCTGGCCGGGCTGACCACGGACAAGATCGCCTACCCGCCGCACCGCGTCTACCACTACTCCAACCTGGCGTACGGGCTGCTCGGCGGCGTGCTGGAGCAGGTCACCGGGATGCCCTGGTTCGACCTGCTCCGCGAGCGGATCCTCGAACCGCTCGGCATGCGCCGGACCACCTTCCACGCCACCGAGCCGTACGCCCGGGGCTACGTGGTGCACCCCTGGCACGACACGCTGCGCGAGGAGCCGCGTACCGACACCGGGGCGATGGCGCCGGCCGGCCAGCTCTGGTCGACGATCGAGGACCTGGGCCGGTGGGCCGCGTTCCTGGCCGACCCGACTCCGGCCGTACTCGCGCCGGAGACGCTGTCCGCCATGTGCGCGCCGGTGGTGATCAGCGACCTCGACTCGTGGACCGGCGGGCACGGCCTGGGGGTGGAGCTCTACCGGGTCGGCGACCGGGTGTACGTCGGCCACGGCGGCTCGATGCCCGGGTACGTCGCCGGCCTGGCGGTGCACCGGCCGAGCCGCACCGCCGCGGTCGCCTTCGCCAACTCGTACGGCCTGCGCAAGGGGCACCACATCGTGGGGCTGGCCCGAGAGGTCCTCACCCTGGTGCTGGACGCCGAGCCGCCCCGGGTGCAGCCGTGGTGCCCGGCCGACGCGCCGCCCCCGGCCGACCTGGCCGAGCTGACCGGCCGCTGGTGGTGGATGGGCCTGGAGTACGAGTTCCGCGCCGACGCCGGCGACCTGCTGGGCGGCCCGGTCGGCCAGCCGGTGCTCCGGTTCACCCCGGAGGGCCCGGACCGCTGGCGCGGCCGCTCCGGCGGCCAGAGCGGCGAGATCCTCACGGTCGTCCGGGACGAGGCCGGCCGGCCGGTGGCCCTGGACATCGCCACCTTCGTCTTCACCCGCTCCCCCGACCAGGAACCCTGACCCCGAACCCGGCACCCGCACACCGTCGGCAACCGAGGCACCCAACCCCCCGCCACCGCCACCGCCACCGCCACCGCTCCACCCTGCCCTGCCGCCAGGATGGTTCAGCCGCTACAGACCTGATGACGCGAACGAATCACGCCCGATCCATTCACGTCATCAGACTCGTAGCAGCGAAAAGGACCCGAAACCCCGACCGCGACCGGACCTCGCAGCCCGCCCACGGCCCTGACCGCAACCACGAAAAGAGCCTGCGTCAGGCAGGTTCTGTCACGAAGTCGATCAACCGCTCCATCGCGTTGATCAGTGGCGTCTCCACGTCGGCGAAGCTGTCCACCCGGGACAGGATGTGCCGCCACATGTCCGCCGGCTCGGCCACCCCGAGGGCCGCGCAGACCCCCTCCTTCCAGGGGCGGCCCGGCGGCACCACCGGCCAGACCGGGATGCCCAGCGCCGTCGGCTTCACCGCCTGCCACACGTCGACGTACGGGTGGCCGGTGACCAGCACGTGCGGCGAGGTCACCCGGGCCACGATCCGGCTCTCCTTCGAGCCGGGCACCAGGTGGTCGACCAGCACCCCGAGCCGCCGGCCGGGGCCGGGGGCGAAGTCGCGCACCGCGGCGTCGAGAGCGTCGATGCCGTCGAGCGGCTCCACGACCACGCCCTCGACCCGCAGGTCGTCGCCCCAGATCCGCTCGACCAGGGCGGCGTCGTGCACACCCTCGACCCAGATCCGGCTGGCCCTGGCCACCCGCGCGGGTACGTCGTCGACCGCGATCGAGCCGGAGGCGGTACGCCGCCGCGCGGCCGGCACCGGGGCGCGTGCCGGCCTGCGGAGCGTGACCGGCTGGCCGTCGAGCAGGAACGCCGCCGGCAGCAGCGGGAAATTGCGCCGCCGGCCGTGCCGGTCCTCCAGCACCACCGCGCCGGACTCGAAGCCGACCACCGCGCCGCAGAAGCCGGAGTCGACGTCCTCGACCACGAGATCCGGCTCGGCGTCCACCTCCGGGATGACCTTCCGCCGTCGCCAGTCCGCCGCCAGCACGTCCTCGCCGTATCGCCGCGCCATGTCGATCACGCTAAACCCGCCCCTGCGCCGCCACCTCCCGACGCGCCGCCCGCCCTTGTCGATCAGGGAGTTGTGCCACCGAACAAAAGGAGTCGAGTGGCGGAAAACGAGCGCCACGACTCCATCATCGGCGGTGACCTGGGCGGTGGCCGACGCGCCGAGCGGACCCGCGACACGGGGTGAAGCGGGCAGTTCCGGGCAGGTGACGCGGCCGGGGCGGCAGTCGAGACAGGGCCGGTGCGGACCACGTACCCTTTCCGCATGTCCTCCCCCGCAGCGGGCGCGGCCACGCTGGCTCCGCGCCGGTCCAGCCGGTTCGTTGCCTGGGTGCGCGCCTGGCGCGCCGGCCTGGTCCCCTTCGACGAGGTCGCCGACGTCATCGCCGGCGACGAGGAGCACCTGGTCGCGGACGCCCCCGGCACCTGGACCGACGTGCCGCTGCGGGACGCGCTGCCCATCCTGGCGAAGCTCTCGCCGGACGAGATCCGCCTGGTCCTGCCCGCGCCGGGTGACCCGCGCGGGCTGCCCGGTCCCGGCGACTTCGCCGGCGCGGCGCTGCTCGCCGGGGAGGCGGTGATCGCGAGCGGGCTCGGGCTGATCCCGGAGGTGCGTACCCACATCTCCGGCTCCGGGGTGACCTTCGAGACGGTGCTCTGGCGGGTGTACCCGCTGCCCGCCGACGCGCCGGCGGCGTCGCTCGCCACGCCCGGGGCGGCCGAGGCGGAGGCCGAACTGGCCGCGGCGCTGGCCGAGACGACCGCGGCCCTGACCCGACTCGACGTGGCCCAGTGGCGACCCGAGCTGGCCGGGGCCCTCGCGGCGCTGCGCCGCCCGGACGCCGCGACCGACCTGCCGCCGGGCTTCGACCCGCGCGCCCGGCGGCTCTTCGCCCGGGCCGCGGTGCTGGACCGGGTGCTCGCCCTGGCCGGGCACAGTGCGCCCGGCGGGGCGATCAACAACTACGAGGCCCAGCAGCGCGACGCCGCACTGCGGCCGCTCACCACCGCCTGCCGGCAGGCCCTGGTGGCCGCCTGCAACGCCCCGCTGCGCCCCTGAGGCCGGTCAGACCTCGTCGATCAGGTCGGCGACGGAGTCGACGATGCGCGACGGCCGGTACGGGTAGCGCTCCGCCTCCGCGCGGGAGCTGATCCCGGTCAGCACCAGGATCGTCTCCAACCCGGCCTCCAGCCCGCAGAGGATGTCGGTGTCCATCCGGTCGCCGATCATCGCGGTGCTCTCCGAGTGCGCGTCGATGGTGTTCAGCGCCGAGCGCATCATCATCGGGTTCGGCTTGCCGACGAAGTACGGCTCCACCCCGGTCGCCTTGGAGATCATCGCGGCGACCGAACCGGCGGCCGGCAGCGCGCCCTCCACCGACGGGCCGGTGGCGTCCGGGTTGGTACAGATGAACCGGGCGCCGTCGTTGATCAGCCGAATCGCCTTGGTGATCGCCTCGAAGCTGTAGGTGCGGGTCTCCCCCAGCACCACGTAGTCGGGGGCGAAGTCGCTGAGCACGTAGCCCACCGCGTGCAGCGCCGTGGTCAGGCCGGCCTCGCCGATCACGTACGCGGTGCCGCCCGGCCGCTGGTCGTCCAGGAACTTGGCGGTGGCCAGGGCGGACGACCAGATCGCCTCCTCCGGCACGTCCAGCCCCATCCGGGCCAGCCGGGCCTGGAGGTCCCGCGGCGTGTAGATCGAGTTGTTGGTCAGCACCAGGAACGGCTTGCCGGAGGCCCGGAGCCGCTTGACGAACTCCGGCGCGCCCGGCACCGGCTGGCCCTCGTGCACCAGCACGCCGTCCATGTCGGTGAGCCAGCTCTGCACCGGCTTGCGGTCATGCATCAGTCGTCCCCAGGGGTGTCGAAGGTCGGTCGAGGCTCAGGGACGGCGGGCCGGGGGCACGCAGCACGGCGTCGGGCAGGTGTCCCACATCGGCAGCTCGCCGAGGCGGCGGCGCAGCCGCTCCCCGTCCGGCGCGGTCCGCTCGGTCACCAGCTCGCGGACCATCGCCACGAACCGCGGGTCGGTGCCCGGCGTGCCGGCCCGGACGAACTCCAGACCGAGCTGCTTGGCCGTCTCCAGCGCCTCGCTGTCCAGGTCCCAGACCACCTCGAGGTGGTCGGAGACGAACCCGATCGGGCTGACCACCACGCTGGTGACGCCCCGCTCGGCGAGGGTGGCCAGGTGGTCGTTGATGTCCGGCTCCAGCCACGGCACCTGCGGCGGGCCGGACCGGCTCTGCCAGACCAGGTCGTACGGCAGGTCGGGGGCGGCCGCCGCGTGCACCAGCCGGGCGGTCTCCTCGAGCTGGGCGGTGTACCGGCCGCCGTGCGGGCCGGCGGTGGCGGCCGCCGACACGGGTACGGAGTGCGCGGTGAAGACGATCCGGGTGGTGTCCCGCTTCGCCGGGTCGAGCTGGGCCAGCGCGGCCTTCACCGCGTCGGCGTGCGGCTCGACGAATCCCGGGTGGTCCCAGAACTGCCGCAGCTTGTCGATCACAGGAGCGTCCTGGCCGACCGCGGCCCGGGCCGCGGCGATGTCCTCCTGGTACTGCCGGCAGGAGGAGTAGCCGCCGTACGCGCTGGTGACGAAGGCGAGCGCCCGCTTGACCCCGTCGTCGCGCATCTGCGCCACGGTGTCGGCGAGCATCGGGTCCCAGTTCCGGTTGCCCCAGTAGACCGGCAGGTCGACGCCGTGGCCGGCGAAGTCCGCGCGGATCGCGGCCAGCAGCTCCCGGCACTGCTGGTTGATCGGGGAGACCCCGCCGAAGTGCAGGTAGTGCTCGGCGACCTCGGCGAGCCGCTCCGGCGGCACGCCCCGCCCCCGAGTCACGTTCTGCAGGAACGGCAGCACGTCCTCGGGCCGCTCCGGGCCGCCGAAGGAGACCAGCACCAACGCGTCGTACGACATGGGCCCATTCTCCCCCGACGGCCGTGACAGCCCGGCGACCACCCCGGGACGGGCGGGTTTCGGTGTTGTCTCAGGCGCCGATCGCGTGGTAGCCGCCGTCGACGTGGACGATCTCGCCGGTGGTGGCCGGGAACCAGTCCGACAGCAGCGCCAGGCAGGCCCGGGCGGCCGGCTCCTGGTCGGTGAGGCTCCAGCCGAGCGGGGCGCGCTCGGCCCAGGCGTCCTCGAACTGCTCGAAGCCGGGGATGGACTTGGCCGCGATGGTGCGCAGCGGGCCGGCGGCCACCAGGTTGCTGCGGATGCCCTGCTTGCCCAGGTGCAGCGCCAGGTAGCGGGAGGCGGACTCCAGCCCGGCCTTGGCCACGCCCATCCAGTCGTAGACCGGCCAGGCCTTGGTGGCGTCGAAGGTGAGGCCGACCACCGCGCCGCCCGTAGACATCAGCGGCAGCGCCGCCATGGCCAGGGACTTGTAGGAGTACGTGGAGACCTGCAGCGCGGTCGCCACGTCCTCCCACGGGGCGTCGAGGAAGCCGCCGCCGAGGCAGCTCTGCGGAGCGAAGCCGATCGAGTGGACCACCCCGTCGAGGCCGTCGACGTGCTCGCGGACCTTGTCGGCGAGGCCGGCGAGGTGCTCCGTGTTGGTCACGTCGAGCTCGATCACCGGGGCCGGCTCGGGCAGCCGCTTGGCGATCCGCTCGACCAGGGAGAGCCGCCCGTAGCCGGTGAGGACCACCTGGGCCCCGTTCTCCTGGGCGAGCTTCGCCACCGCGAAGGCGATCGAGGCGTCGGTGATGACGCCGGTGACCAGCAGCCGCTTACCGGCGAGCAGTCCGGACATGTGCAGTTCCCTCCGTCTTTCTCAGTGGCCCATGCCGAGGCCGCCGTCGACCGGGATCACGGCGCCGGAGATGTAGCCCGCCGCGTCCGAGGCGAGCCACGCGACCACGCCGGCGACCTCCTCCGGGGCGGCGAACCGGCCGGCCGGGATGGCCTTGCGGTACTCGGTACGACGATCCTCGGGCAGCGCGGCGGTCATGTCGGTGTCGATGAAGCCGGGCGCGACCACGTTGGCGGTGATGTTCCGGCTGCCCAGCTCGCGGGTGATCGAGCGGGCCACGCCGACCAGGCCGGCCTTGCTGGCCGCGTAGTTGACCTGGCCCGGGCCGCCGTACAGGCCGACAACCGAGGAGATGAAGATCATCCGGCCCCACTTCGCCCGGAGCATCTTCGCCGACGCCCGCTTGGCGCACCGGAACGAGCCGGTCAGGTTGGTGTCCACGACCCGGGTGAACTGCTCCTCGGACATCCGCATCAGCAGCGTGTCGTCGGTGATGCCGGCGTTGGCGACCAGCACCTCCACCGGCCCCAGCTCGCCCTCGATCGTGGTGAAGGCCGCGTCGACGGAGTCGGAGTCGGTGACGTCACACTTCACGCCGAAGAGCCCCTCGGGGGCCTCGCCGCTGCGGTAGGTCACCGCCACCCGGTCGCCCTGCTTGGCGAAGGCCTGCGCGATGGCCAGGCCGATCCCCCGGTTGCCGCCGGTCACCAGCACGGTACGGGCCACGGGTCCCCCTCTGCTCAGCTGATCCACGTCGGTCCGGAGCCTAGGGGTTACCGGCAGGTAAGCGCTAACGGAGGAGCCCGCGCAGCGGGGTCGGTCGGCCCACCGGACGGGCCCTGCGAACCGGTCGGCCGAGTGCGGCGGGCCGGCGCGCCGGGTGTACGATGATCGGCGTTTGCGGGCGTTGGATCGCCCGCGATTTCGGGCCCCGCCGACCGCAGGAGGTGATCGCTGTGCGAGATAGCGATCCTCCCAGTCGTGGCCGGGCCGACCGTCAGCCCCGCTGAGCCACGACTCAGTCAGGTGAGCTGACCCAGCTCCCGCTCCCCCGCACCGCCCGTTTCCTCGGCCTCCGGCCGGGGCGACCGTGCTGCGCCGCCCTCGCCCGGGCCGGCCGCGGAGGAGCCCCCCGGTCACGACTTCGTGTGCGCGTCCTGATCCACCCCTGCGGTCCGGCACGTCCGCCCCGGACCGTCCAGTCGCCACGGAGCCGTCCCATGAGCCGTTACGTCGCCCCGCTGGGCTTCACCCTCGCCGCCGTCTGGGTCGCGGTCCTCTTCGTCCTGGCCGGCGGCGGTCACTGACCGCCGCCGGCCCTCGGCCGCCGCGCCCGGTCAGAGCAGGCGCGACGACCAGAGCAGGCTCAGCCCGCCGGCGCAGAGCGCGAAGAGCAGCGCGATCCCGGCGTACCACTGGGTGATCTCGCGCGGCTCGGTGCGGAACCCGATCGAGCTGCCCATGTCCTGATAGACCTGCTTCAGCTCGCTGACCGAGGCGGCCTCGTAGAAATACCCCTCCGTGGTCTCCGCGAGCTGCGCCAGGGCCAGCCGGTCCACCGGCACCCGCTGCAGCTGGCCGCCGATGTCCACCTGCCCGGCGTCGGTGCCGAAGGCGATGGTGGAGACCGGCACGTTCGCCGCCTGCGCCGCCGCCGCCGCGTCCTCGATTGACCGGCCGGAGGTGCGGTAGCCGTCGGAGAGCAGCACGATCCGAGCCGGTGGGATGCCGGCCGCCCCGTCGGCGGGCACCGAGCGGATCGCCTCGAGGCAGGTGAAGACCGCCTCCCCGGTGGCGGTGGCCTCGGCCAGCACCAGCCCGTCGATCGCGGTGGTCACCGCCTCCCGGTCCTTGGTCGGCGACACCAGCACGTTCGCGGACTTGGCGAAGGAGACCAGCCCGAGGTTGTAGCTCTCGGGCAGCTCGCCGACGAACTGCTTGGCCGCCTCCTGGGCGGCCTCCAACCGGTTCGGCGCCACGTCGTCGGCCTGCATGGAGAGCGACACGTCGATGGCGAGCATGACGGTGGCCCGTTCCAGCGGCTCCTTGGTGTCCATCGCCGGGCGGGCCATGGCGGTGGCCAGCGTCAGCAGGCAGAGCAGGAACGCGGTGGCCGCCGCGTGCCGCCGCCAACCGAGCCCCTTGGGCGCGAGGGTCCGCAGCAGGTCCACGTTGGTGAACCGCATCGCGTACGCCCGGCGGTGCAGCTGCCGCCAGACGTACGCGGCGGCCAGGGCGAGCACCGGCAGCACGGCCAGCAGCCACCACGGTTGCAGAAAACGGATCATCGTGTCGTCCCTCGGGTGCGGGCGTGCCGCTGCGCGGCCACGAAACGCACCATGTCCAGCAGCCAGTCTCGGTCGGTACGCAGCCGCAGGTGGGCCGCGCCGGCGGCGCGCAGTTCGGCGGCGATCGCCGCGCGCTGGGCGGCGGCCGCCTCGGCGTACCGGCGGCGCAGTCGCGGGTCGGCCGTCTGCACCTCGTGCAGCTCCCCCGTCTCCGGGTCGATCACCGGCAGCACCCCCACGTCGGGTAGCTCCAGCTCGCGCGGGTCGACCACCTCGATCGCCAGCACGTCGTGCCGGACCCGCAACTTACGGAGCGGCCGGCCCCACTGCTGTGGGGGAGCCAGGAAGTCGGAGATGACCACCGCCACGCCGCGCCGCCGCGGTGGCCGGTTGAGCATGTCGACCAGGGCGCCGAGGTCGCTGCGTCCGGGGCGGATCTCGGCCCCGGCGATCGCCCGGAGCAGCCCCTGCGCCTCCTTGCGACCGCCGCGGGCGGGCAGCCGCAGCAGGGTTCCCGGCCCGGTCGCCGGCGACGCGCCCCGCCACCGGCCGGCCGGCGCCGGGGCGCCGGTGCCGACCACCGCCCCGATCCGGTTGCCGCCGCGCACCGTCAGGTGGGCCAGCGCGGCCGCCGCGGCGATCACCACGTCCCGCTTGAGCCACTGCCCGGTGCCGAAGTCCAGGCTCGCCGAGAGGTCCACCGCCAGCCAGGTCTCCAGCTCCCGGTCGGCCACCGTACGCCGGACGTGCGGCATCGTCGTCCGCGCGGTGACCGGCCAGTCCATCCGGCGTACGTCGTCGCCGGGGCGGTACTCGCGGGACTCCCCCGCCTCGCTGCCCGGCCCGGGTAGCAGTCCGGCGTAGTCGCCCTGGAGCAGGCCGTCCAGCTTGCGGGTGACCAGCAGCTGCAACCGCGACAGCACCAGCGCGCTGCGGTCCCCGCCGGCCGCGGCGGGCATGGCTGGGGTCACGGCCGCTGCCCGGGCCAGCCGGCGCCGGACGGTGCGCCCGGTGGCGGCGGGGTGGCCTGCTGCCGGGGCGCGACCGACGGCACCGGGATGGTGGACATCACCCGGTGCACGATGTGGTCGGCCGGCACGTCGTCGGCGAGCGCGTCGTAGCTGAGCACCAGCCGGTGCCGCAGGATGTCCGGGGCGATGTCCTGCACGTCCTGCGGCAGGGCGTAGTCCCGGCCGCGCAGCAGCGCCAGCGCCCGGGTGGCCCGGACCAGCCCGAGCGAGGCGCGCGGGCTGGCACCGTACTGGATGAGCTGCGCGACGTCCGGCATGCCGTGTTCGGCCGGGGTACGCGTGGCCAGCACCAGCCGGACCGCGTAGTCCACCAGTGCGTTGTGCACGAAGACCTGGTCGGCCTTGCGCTGCAGGGCGATCAGGTCGGAGGGGCTGAACACCCGCGCCGGCTCGGGCGGGGCGACGCCCATCCGGTAGACGATCTCGCGCTCCTCGGCGTCGGTCGGGTAACCCACCACGATCTTCATCAGGAAGCGGTCCCGCTGCGCCTCCGGCAACGGGTAGACCCCTCCTGCTCGATCGGGTTCTGCGTCGCCATCACCAGGAACGGGTCGGGCACCCGGTGGGTCTCCCCGCCGATCGACACCTGACGCTCGCTCATCACCTCCAGCAGCGCCGACTGCACCTTGGCCGGCGCCCGGTTGATCTCGTCGGCGAGCAGGAAGTTCACGAAGACCGGCCCCAGCTCGACGTCGAACTTCTCGCTGGACTGCCGGTAGATCCGGGTGCCCATGATGTCGGCCGGGACCAGGTCGGGGGTGAACTGCACCCGGGCGAAGGAGCCACCGATCACGCGGGCCAGGGTCTCCACGGCGAGCGTCTTCGCCACGCCGGGCACCCCCTCCAGCAGGCAGTGGCCGCGGGCGAGCAGGGCGACGAGCATCCGCTCGACCATCCGGTCCTGACCGACGATCACCCGCTTGATCTCGAACAACGCCCGTTCCAGCAGGGTGGCGTCCTCGGCCGGCGTGGTGACCGCGGGCGGCGCGTCCGGCACGGCCTCGGTCGGGGTCGGGGCGTCGGGCGTGGTCGGCTGGGCCACCGGTCCTCCACAGCATGATCGGTTGTCGCGGCGTGGTGCGTATCAAGACTGTCATGCCCGGCTGAGAGCCGAGGTCGGGAGAAGCCGATTTTCGCCACGCCGTCCGACGCCACCGGCGAGCACGCCGTCCGACGCCAGGAAAACGCTGAACACGGGTGGACAGAAAGGGGTACGGCGTGTGTACGATTCACCCCGTCGCCGGGCGGCTCCCCCCGTGGCCGCCCGGCGCCAAACTCCCGGGCTGCGCCCGGCGCTGGCCTTCCCGGCGCCCCGGCCTAGACTCGCCCGGATGACCACTTCCGCCCCCGCCGAGGATGCGCTGGTCTGCTCCGCGCGTGGGTGTCGCGCTCCCGCCGTCTGGGCGTTGCGCTGGAACAATCCCCGGCTGCACGACCCCGACCGGCGCAAGACCTGGCTGGCCTGTCCCGACCACCGGGAGTCGCTCGGCGCCTTCCTCGACGGGCGCGGCTTCCTGCGCGAGGTCGTGCCGGTGACCGGATCGCCTACCCTCGAAGGGTGAGCGAGCGCAGCGGATCACCGCGGTGAACGATGACGACCTCGCCGGGCCGACGCCGGCCCCGGCCCGCCCCCTGGAGCCCTGGCCGGACACCGTCCGCTGGCAGCCGATCTCCGACGACCTGATCTGGGTGGAGCTGATCCGGCTGGGCATGGTGCTCGCCGTCCTGCTGACCGGGCTCGCCCTCGGCTGGGCGCTCACCGGTAACTGGCTCTTCGGCGCCGCCCTCGGCGTCGTGGTGCTGCTGGCCGGCTGGCGGACGGTCACCATCGTCCGGGCGGTGCACGCCTGGGGGTACGCCGAGCGGGAGAACGACCTCCTGGTCCGGCACGGGCTGCTGGTCCGGCGGCTCTCCATCGTCCCGTACTCGCGGATGCAGTTCGTCGACGTCAGCGCGGGGCCGCTGGAGCGGGCGTTCGACCTGGCCACCGTGCAGCTGCACACGGCGGCGGCGGCGAGCGACGCGCGGGTGCCCGGGCTGCGGCCGGCGGAGGCGTCCCGGTTGCGCGACCGGCTGACCGCCCTGGGCGAGGACCGGGCGGAGGGACTGTGAGCCACGGCCCGGTCGGGCCGGCCTGGCCCGCGTTGCCAGGGCCGCCGCCCCCGCCCGCCGAGGAGCCGCGGCAGCGACTGCACCCGCTCAGTCCGGTCCTGCACGGCGCGAAGTCGCTGGTGGTGGTGATCGCCGGTCTCTCCTGGTCCACGCTGTCCCGGGTCGGCTTCGGCTGGTTCGCGGTGATGGCGGCCGTGCTCGCCCTCGGCGCGACCGTGCTCGCCGTGATCAGCTGGTTCAACACCGGCTATCACGTGGTGGGCCGGGAGCTGCGGGTGCACGAGGGGCTGATCTGGCGGCGTACCCGGGCGATCCCGTTGGAACGGCTCCAGGCCGTCGAGGTGGTCCGGCCGCTGCTCGCCCAGCTCACCGGGCTCGCCGAGCTGCGCCTCGAGGTGGTGGGCGGGGGGAAGACCGAGGCGCCGCTGGCCTACCTGAGCGTGGCCGAGGCGACCGCGCTGCGCCGGCGTCTGCTCGCGGTGGCCGGCCGGGCGCCGGAGACCGTCTCGCCGGCCGGCGAGGCCGCGCCGGCGCCCACCGAGCGCTGGCTGCACACGGTGCGTAACCAGGACCTGCTGGTCAGCCAGCTGCTCACCCCGCAGGCCTTCCTGCTCCCGTTCGGCCTCGTCTTCGTCGTGGCGCAGTTCCTCTCCGAGGGTTCCTGGTCGTTCATCGCCGTCGCCAGCACCTTGACCGCGATGGCCGGCGTGCTGCTGCAACCCGTCCGCCGGGTCCTCGACGACTGGAGCTTCCGGCTCGACCGCGACGACGACACGCTGCGGATCCGCAACGGCCTGCTGGAGACCCGGGCGCAGACGGTGCCGCTGGACCGGGTGCAGACCGTCGGGGTGACCTGGCCACTGCTCTGGCGGATGAAGGGCTGGCTGCGGCTGCGGCTGGAGGTGGCCGGCTACTCGGCCGCCGAACCGGACGACCGGAACCGGCCCGACCGGCTGCTGCCCGTCGGCGACGTGCGGACCGGCGAGCTGGTCGTCGCGGAGGTGCTGCCCGGCGTAAGCCTCACCGCCCTGCCGCTGACCCCGCCGCCGCGACGGGCCCGCTGGCTGCGTCCGCTCAGCCGCTCGGCGGTCGGCGCCGCGCTCGACGACCGGGTCTTCGCCGTCCGCTCCGGCCTGCTCACCCGGCGGCTGGTGATCGTGCCGTACGCCCGGATCCAGAGCGTGCGGGTGACCCAGGGGCCGGCGCAGCGGTGGCTGCGGCTGGCCACCGTGCACGCGGACCCGGCCGGCGGCGGCAGCGCGGCCGCGTACGACCGGGACCTGGCGGAGGCCTGGGAGCTCGCGGCCGAGCTGACCGCGCGGGCGCACGCCGCCCGGCGCGCCGGCGGACACCGGCGGCCGTAGCGCGGAGCTCAGCGGCCCCGGCGGACACCGGCGGCCGTGGCGCGGAGCTCAGCGGCGCCGGCGGACACCGGCGGCCGTAGCGCGGAGCTCAGCGGTCGGCCGGTACCGCCGACCGGTCGGCGGCGGCCGACGGAGCCCGCTCCGGCTCACCCCGAAGGGCGGACCCGTCGGCGGCGGGGACCCGCTCCGGCTCCGCCCCGCGGGCCGACCGGTCCGGCTCCCCGGCCGGTCCGGCGGAGACCGACGCGGCTTCGGGCCGCCGGGCCCGCCGGGCCGCCCACCCGCGCTCGGCCAGGCCGATCACCAGGAAGGTCACCCCCACGTACGCCCAACCGACCAGCACGTCGATCACGTAGTGCTCGCCGCAGTAGACCAGCGTGAAGGTCATCGCCAGCGGGTACGCCAGCAGCAGCGGCCACCAGCGCCGGCGGGTCGAGCGGAGGAAGAACAGCACCACGAAGAGGGCGAACGCGGTGTGCAGGGAGGGCATCGCGGCCACCGGGTTGGAGGCGATCTGGCCGGCGTTGAGCAGGTTGCCCGCGCCGTGCATGCCGAACGCCTTCCACCCCCGGGTGGAGATCCGGGCGACCTCGGTGAGCAGGCCGTTCTGCGCGGCCCACCACGGCGGGGCGGCCGGGTAGAGGAAGTAGGTGAGCAGCCCCGTGGCGCAGAGGAAGCCCCAGCGCCGCATGAACGCCGCCCACCGAGCCCGGTTGCGCAACCAGAGCACCCCGGCGGCGGCCAGCGACACCACGAAGTGGGAGAAGTAGACCCAGCTCGCCAGCACGTCCCACCAGTGCACCTCCGGCCGGTAGAGGTGCTGCTGCAACCAGACCGTGGGCACCTCGCCGCCGGTGGCCCAGCCGAGCATGAACCGGTCGGCGATGATCAGCTCCATGGCGTGCGGCGTCGCCCCGTTGTCGGCGAAGCCCCGGGAGAGGTTGTACGCGACGAGCAGCAGCACCACCGGGATCCAGTCCCGGGCGAAGCGCAGGTGGCTGCGCCACGGCCGGGAGGAGTTCCAGGCGATGGTGGCCGCCCAGATCCAGACGAAGGCGTACGCGGGGTCGGTGGGCAGGCCGATGGCGAGCCACGCGGCCACGAAGGCGATCCCCCAGATCGCCATCGCCACCGCCCGGCGACGCCCGCCGTCGGGCGATTTGGGGGCATCGGTGCGGGCGGGGGGCTGGGGATCAGTCACGACGGCCATCGCGGTCAAGGTTAACGGCGGGTGAGGCATCGACCGACGCCGGTCACCCGGCAGCGGGCGGCGACGCTACGGACACCGCGCGGCTCCGGCCCGGCTCGTCTAGGCTTTGCCCATGCAGGAGCAGCCGGAGTCGCCCTTCGCGCCGGGCCTGACCGCCCGGGTCGAGCTGACCGTCACGGACGCCGACACCGCCCAGGCGGTGGGCTCCGGCGACGTGCCGATGCTCGGCACGCCCCGGGTACTCGCCCTGGCCGAGGCCGCGACCGTGGCCGCGACGGCGACCCGGATGCCGAGCGGGCAGACCACGGTCGGGCTGCGGGTGGAGCTGGACCACCGGGCCCCCACCCCGGTCGGCCGGACCGTGGTGGCGCGGACCCGCCTCGCCAAGGTCGACGGCCGGCGGCTGCTGTTCGAGGTGGCGGTCACCGACGGTGGCGAGACCGTGGCCGAGGGGCGGGTCGAGCGAGTGCTGGTCGACCGGCAGCGCTTCGTCGAGCGTGCGTCGCGGGCGTCATGACCGTCCGGTTCGTCGAGGTCGCCGACCGCGTCCACGTACTGCGCGAGCCGCTGCTGCGGGTCAACGTGACACTCGTCGTCGGCGACGGCGCGGCGCTGCTGGTGGACACCCTCTCCACCGAGGGGCAGGCACGTGAGCTGGCCGAGGCGGCGCGGGCGGTCACCCCGCACCCGTGGACGGTGGTCAACACCCACCACCACTTCGACCACTGTTTCGGCAACGCCACCCTGGCCGCCGACCCGCCCCGACCGGTGTACGCGCACGAGCTGGCCGCCGAAGCGCTGCGCGAGCGCCCCGACCAGGTGCGCCGGGCGGCGTACGAGGAGATCCGCAACGAGCAGCCGGCCCTCGCCGCCGAGCTGGCCGACACGGTGCTGCTCGCCCCGACGCACCCGGTGCTCACCGAGACCGCGCTGGACGTCGGCGGCCGGCGGGTGGTGCTGCGCCATCCCGGGCGCGGGCACACCGACGCCGATCTGGTGGTGCACGTGCCGGACGCGGACGTGCTGGTCGCCGGCGACCTGGTCGAGCAGGGCGGCCCGCCGGCCTTCGAGGAGTCGTACCCGCTGCAGTGGCCGGACGCGGTCGCGGAGCTGCTGCGGCTCACCACGCCGGCGACGGTGGTGGTGCCCGGGCACGGGGAGCCGGTGGACGCCGAGTTCGTCCGCGCCCAGCACGCCCAGTTCGTCCAGCAGTCCTGGTTGATCCGCGCCGGCCACACCGGCAGCGCCCCGCCCGAACGGGTGGCCGCGGACTCCCCGTTCGGCGCCCGCGCCGGCCTCATCGCCGCCCACCGCGGCTACGCCGAACTCACCGGCACCGCCTAAACCCTCCCCTCACCCGCCCCACCCCCCGCCGACCCCGCCCCCGCTGCCGCCCTCATCCGCGATCTTGCAGTTCTGGTTGCCGATCGATCCCGGTTTACGCCTTTCATCCCAACCAGAAGTGCAAGATCGCGAGCCTCGGGCGGGGGGCGGGGGGCGGGGGGCGGGGGGAGGGGGCGGGGCGTCAGGTTGGGAAGCGGGCGGCGACGGCGGGCCGGGTGGGCATGGAGATGGCGCCGCCGGGGGATTCGCAGACCAGGGCGGCCACCCGCAGGCCGAAGGCCACCCGCTGTTGCCAGCCGACGGGGTCCTCCGGCTCCCCGTCGACGAGCAGGTCGGCGATGAGCGCTCCCATCACCGAGTCGCCGGCGCCGGTGGCGTCCAGCGCCCGGACCTTGGGCGCCGGGATCCGTACCAGGTCGGACCCGGCGGTGACCAGCGCGCCGTCCTCGCCGAGGGTGACCACCACGGTCGCCGCGCCCAGTTCCCGCAGGTACGCCGCGACCCCGTCGACCGGCTCGCCGGGATAGAGCACCTCGGCGTCGGCGGTGCTCAGCTTGACCAGATGGGCGCTCGCCGCGAACTCGGCCACCACCTCACGCAGCGCGGACAGCGCCCCGGGAGCTCCCAGCAGCCGGGGGCGGACGTTCGGGTCGAACACCCGCAGCGCCCCGGCCATCCGCCAGGCCCGCCGCGCGGCGGCCAGCACCGGCGGGTGCAGCAGCACGATCGACCCGCAGTAGAGGACGTCGGCGCCCTCGACCAGCGCCACATCGAGGTCGTCGGCGGTGAGCAGGGCGTACGACCTCGGCTCACCGTAGAAGCGGAAGTCCGGTTCGGGGCCGGCGAAGGTGGCCACCGCCAGCGCCGTCGGCGCCGGTACGGTCACCGTCCCCGCCACCCCGACGCCCGCCGAGACGAGGAAGGCGCGGATCCGGTCGGCCAGCGCGTCGTCGCCGAGCGATCCGACGAACTGGACGCCACCGCCGAGCCGGGCCACCGCCACGGCCACGTTGAGCGGCCCGCCACCGATCGCCGGTCGGTAGACGGGCTGCCCGTCGACATCGGTGTCGAGCAGGTCGACCAGCGCCTCGCCGAGCACCACCGCGTATCCCATGGGGATCCCTTTCGTCCGTCGCCGCCGTACCCCCGATCCTCGCCCATCGGCCGGGGGTGGCGCGCGGCTCAGCGGACCATGCTGCCGACCACCGGCTTGGTGAGCAGAGCGGACTGGTTGCGCTGGATGCCGGGGTCAAGGGTCTTCGCCACGAAGATGGCGTGCCAGATGCAGAAGATCAGCACGGTCCACACCTTGCGGGAGTTGTCCGCCTCTTCCCGCTTGTGCTCCTCGAGCAGCCGCATCGCGTACGGCAGGTCGATCAGGTCACCGGCGCCGGAGGTGGCCAGCACGTGCCGGGCCCACTCGTACATCTCGCCGCGCAGCCAGACGCGGGTCGGGGTCGGGAAGCCCAGCTTCTTCCGGTTGACGATGGCCGGCGGCACGACGCCCTGCAACGCCTGGCGCATCGCGTACTTGGTCGCCTCGGAGCGGGGCGGGAGCTTGAGGTCCACCGGGATGGTGGCCGCGACCTCGAAGACCTCCCGGTCCAGGAACGGCACCCGCACCTCCAGCGAGTGCGCCATCGAGATCCGGTCGGCCTTGACCAGGATGTCGCCGCGCAGCCAGGTGTAGAGGTCGACGTACTGCATCTTGGTGACGTCGTCCAGCTCGGGGCACTCGGCGTAGATCGGCGCGGTGACGTCGGTGTAGCGCACCGAGGGGTCGTAGCGGCGCAGCAGGTGCTGCTTCTCCTCCTCGGTGAACATCCGGGCGTTGCCGTAGTAGCGCTGCTCGATCGGGGTGGTGCCGCGCTCCAGGAAACTCTTGCCCTTGACGCCCTGAGGGATCGCCTTGGAGACCGCTCGCAGCCCCTTCTGCACCCCGCCCGGCAGCCCGTTGACGGTGCTCAGCGAGAGCGGCTCGCGGTAGATCGTGTAGCCGCCGAAGAACTCGTCCGCGCCCTCGCCGGAGAGGACCACGGTGACGTGCTCGGCGGCCTTCTTGGCCACGAAGTAGAGCGGCACGAGCGCGGGATCGGCCACCGGGTCGTCCAGGTGCCAGACGATCTTCGGCAGCGCCTCAATCATGTCCTGCGGCCCGATCTTGGTCGGGATGGTGGTGACGTCGAGGTGCCGGGCCGAGTCCTGGGCGACGTCGATCTCGGAGTAGCCGGGCACGTCGTACCCGACGGTGAAGGTGAGGATGTTCGGGTTGAACTCGCGGGCCAGGGCGACCACGGCGGTGGAGTCGATGCCGCTGGAGAGGAACGAGCCGACCGGCACGTCCGAGCGCATGTGCATCCGGACGCTCTCCCGCAGCGTCTCCCGGATCTGGTGGTAGAGCTTCTGCTCGTCGGAGACCGGGGTCGGCCGGAACACCGGCCGGTACCACCGGCGCACCTCGATCCGACCGCCCGGGGTCCAGGTCAGGTACTCCCCCGACCCGATCCGGCTGATCCCCTTGTGCAGGGTGCCGGGCTCGGGGACGTACTGCAGGGTCAGGTAGTGGCTCAGGTTGGCCGTGTCGATCCCCGCGTCGCCCTGGTACGCCGACTGGGCGAACGGCAGCAGCGCCTTCTTCTCCGAGGCGAGGTAGAGCCCGTCGGCGGTCTCCAGGTAGTGCAGCGGCTTGATGCCGAAGTAGTCCCGGGCGCCGAACGCCCGCCGCTCCTGCCGGTCCCAGATCACGAAGGCGAACATGCCCCGCAGCCGGCTGAGCACCTGCTCGCCCCAGTGGTGGTACCCGGCGACGATCACCTCGCCGTCGCCGTTCGTGGCGAACTGCGCGCCGAAGTCCCGGATGAGCTCCTCGCGCAGCTCGATGTAGTTGTAGATCTCACCATTGAAGGTGAGCAGGTAGCGGCCGTCCGCGTAGGGCAGCGGCTCGTGACTGAGCGCCACGTCGATGATCGCCAGACGCTTGTGCGCGAACACTCCGTCCGCGTACCGGCCGGAGGCGTCGCCGACCACCTCGACACCGGTCTCGTCCGGGCCGCGGTGGTGCAGGCACTCCAGTGCTCCGGCGATGTTGTCGCGTTGGGCGGCGGCGTCACCGCGCGCGCTGAAGAAGGCCAGGAGTCCGCACATGGTGGTCATCTTTCCACGCGGCCCGAGCGGCCGTCGCGGCACCGCAGGCTCTCCCCGCCACGGTCCGCGCGGTACCGTCTGGACCAGCGACGAGGCGGAGGAGGCGGATCATGGCCGAGGAGCGGGCGCAGCAGGGCAAGCCGGCGGACGGCACCGAATCGCACGACCCGGACTTCCCGGAGGCGTTCCTAGCGTTCATGCGGCAGGGCTGGCGGGACACCGAGCTGCCGGTCGGCCCGCGGCCGGAGGTGCCCAACTACGCCAAGCGGCGGGCGGCCATCTCCGCGGCCTTCCCCGGCGAGACCCTGGTCATCCCGAGCGGCGGGGAGAAGGTACGCGCCAACGACACCGACTACCGGTTCCGACCGGGCAGCGACTTCGCGTACCTGACCGGCGACCTCGACCCGGACAGCGTGCTCGTGCTGCGGCCGAACGGCTCCGGGCACGACGCGACGCTGTACATGCGGCCCCGGTCGTCCCGGGTGACCGACGAGTTCTTCCGCAGCCGCAACGGCGAGCTCTGGGTGGGCCGACGGCCCACCCTGGCGGAGAAGTCGACCGAGCTGGGCCTGCCGACCGCCGACCTGACCGAGCTGGACGCGGCGCTGGCCGACCTGGCGCCGCGGCGTAGCCGGGTGCTGCGCGGCTTCGACGCCCGGGTGGACACGGCGGTCCGCCCCTGGGACGGCGCCCGCGCCGAGGACCAGCCGGCCCGCGACCGGGAGCTGGCCATCGCGATCTCGGAGCTGAAGCTGGTCAAGGACGAGTGGGAGATCGCCCAGCTCCAGGAGGCCTGCGACGCCACGGTGCGCGGCTTCGAGGACGTCGCCCGGGCGCTGCCGGCGGACCGGGCGGTCTCCGAGCGGCTGCTGGAGGGGATCTTCGCGCTGCGCGCCCGGCACGACGGCAACGATGTGGGGTACGGCTCGATCGTCGGCGCCGGCGAGCACGCCACGATCCTGCACTGGGTGCACAACCACGGCACCGCTCGCCCGGGCGAGCTGCTGCTGATGGACATGGGCGTGGAGAACCGCAACCTCTACACCGCCGACGTCACCCGGGTGCTGCCGGTCAACGGCCGGTTCACCCCGCTCCAGCGTCAGGTGTACGACGCCGTCTACACCGCACAGCAGGCCGGCATCGACGCGATCAAGCCGGGGGTGGCGTTCCGGGAGGTGCACCTGACCGCCATGCGGGTGCTCGCCGAGGCGCTCAAGGACCTGGGGCTGCTGCCGGTGAGCGTGGACGAGGCGATGGACCCGGCCTCCACGATCTACCGCCGCTGGACGCTGCACGGCACCAGCCACATGCTCGGCATCGACGTGCACGACTGCGCCAACGCGCGCAAGGAGATGTACCGGGACGGCCCGCTCGGCGAGGGCTACGTGCTGACCGTGGAGCCGGGCCTCTACTTCCAGCCGGAGGACGAGCTCGTCCCCGAGGAGTTGCGCGGCATCGGCGTCCGCATCGAGGACGACATCCTGGTCACCGCGAACGGTGCGGTGAACCTCTCGGCCGGCCTGCCGCGCCGCTCAGACGAGGTGGAGACCTGGCTGGCCGAGCAGCGCGAGGCCGGGCCGCGCCTGCCGGGCTGACCCCGGGAGTACGACCACAGCGGCGGGCCCCGCCGCCGGCGTCTGCGACGTTTCCGTCGTTTCGACACCGGTGGCGGGGCCCGTCGGCGTTTGCGCGCTCGGCACCGTTCCGGACCCACTTGCCGCCGTTTTGCCCTGTCGCCCGATCTGGGGTAAATGCGGGTTTTCCTCGGGTAAGTCCTCGTCGTGAGGATCCTTCCCATACGGTGGCGATCGGAGGCTGCAACCGATTTGTAGCTTGTCGCCCCGCCTCGGGCGGTGCGACCCGTCTGATTGCACGAAAGGGCGGAAGGCTCTGATGTCCAACGACGTAACGACTCCCGACGGCGGGGCCCCGATGCCCCCGCCGACGAACAGGCGGCGGGCGCTCTGGGTCGCCACCGGCGTGGCCGGGCTGACCGGCGTCGTCGGTCTGGCGGCGCTGGGCGGCCTCGCCGCTCGGGACAACAAGTCCGACCGGACGGACCGCGTGGCCGACACGCAGGCCGCCACGGCCCAGCAGAAGGTCAGCGGCGACGACGGCGGTAAGAAGGCTGATGCGGATGAGCAGAACGAACGGGACCAGAAGGGGGATGGCAAGGAAAAGGGTGAGCGCGGTGAGGTGCAGGAGGTCCCGTGTGACGAGGACGCGCTGATCGACGCGATCCGCGAGGCCAACCGGGACGGGGGCGGCACGCTGAAGCTGGCCCGGGACTGCACCTACAAGCTGCACGAGGCCATCGACAAGACCGCCACGGGTCTGCCGACGATCAAGGAGGAGATCACCATCAAGGGTGAGGGCTCCACGATCAAGCGGGACTCCGAGGACGGCTTCCGGATCTTCCGGGTCGCCGAGGGTGGTGACCTGACCCTGAAGGACCTCACCGTCACCGGCGGCAACGTGGGCGAGAACAAGAAACCCGTCAAGTACGTGCCGAGACCGATGTCGCGGCCCACGCACGACAAGGACAGCGGGGAGGACGGCGGTGGGCTGCTGGTCCAGCGGGGCGGCGAGGCCACCCTGGTGCAGACCAAGTTCACCCTCAACAGCGCCGACGACAACGGCGGCGCGATCGCCAACTTCGGCGAGGTCGAGGTCCAGAACAGCACGCTCGACAACAACCACGCCGGCGACAACGGCGGCGCCATCTTCAACGCCGGTGTCCTGGAGGTCGAGGGGTCCAACGACGGCAAGGGTGGCGAGTCCCGCATCACCAACAACACCGCCGGCGAGAACGGCGGCGGCATCGCCAACGGCACCAAGCGCAAGCACCACGGCCCGAGGCCCGGCGGGACAGACCTCGTCGGCGGCCGCGACGGCGACCACGACGACGACCACGACGACGGCAAGGCCGGCACCGTGGAGATCGAAAAGACCCTGATCGAGGGCAACAAGGCCGACAAGAACGGCGGCGGCATCTCCAGCAACGGCGGCTTCGTCGACGTCAGCTGGACCTCCATCGACAACAACACCGCCAGCGACAACGGCGGCGGCATCTACGCCGTCGACACCGTCCTCACGGTCGAGCGCAGCAAGCTCACCAAGAACCACGCCGGCAAGGACGGCGGCGGCATCTACAACGTCAGCAGCGAAGAGCGGGAACACCCCAACGCCCAGCGCCACGACAAGGACAAGGACAAGGGCGGCACCGCCACCGTCACCGACAGCGAGATCCTCGAGAACAGCGCGGGCCGCTTCGGCGGCGGCATCTTCAACGGCGAACCCGTCGAAGAACACAACGGGCACCCCGCCCCGGCCGCCCAGCCCAACCACGAGGACCACGAGGACTTCGAGGCGACCCTGACCCTGCGCAACACCAAGATCGCCAAGAACTTCGCCGGCGAGAACGGCGGCGGCATCTACAACAACGAGGGCAAGGTCACCCTGACCAACAGCCACGTCACCGAGAACAAGGCCCAAGTCGAGAACAACAAGGACACCGAAGACATCGCCGGCGGCATCTTCAACAACGACGGCAAGGTCACCCTCGACGACGACTCCACCGTAACCAGGAACGACCCCAGAAACTGCGCCGGAGACCCCATCGAAGGCTGCGACGACTGAACCCACCACATAGCGCGGGAGTCCCTCTCCGCCGCCCATCGCGGCGGAGAGGGGCTCCCTCCGCCTTCCCGCGGCCGGGGACGCACCCTGTGCCGGTACGCGTGGTCCGTCACGGTTGACGCGCCCGGAGACGATCGCGAGATTTCCGCCCCTGAAGCCGTCCTTCGCCACCCCAGCGCCGCGGCTGCTCGCCCGGGTGCCCTCCTCCCCTCTCCGCCGTACGTCTACCTAATGTGCGCTTCTTTCGCATAAGCGCACATGGTGAGGAAGATTCCCATACGGTGTTCTTCAGCAGCTACAACCGATTTGTAGCGAAGGTCGCCTTCCAGGGTGAAGCGACCTTGTCTGATACAAGGAGAGGGCAGAGAACTCCGATGTCCAACTACCTTCGCAATGACGATGAGGCCCCCCGCGAGAAGACCTCCCCGATTCGTCGTCGTCGGCTCTGGCTCGCCACCGGCGTCGCGGGCCTCACCGGAGCGGTCAGCCTGGCGGGCGTGGCCTACGCCACCACCGGGGCCACCGGCGCCCATCGGCTGGCCGACGTGAAGTGGTCCACAGCCCAGCGGGTCAGCGGCGACGACGGCGGTAAGAAGGCTGATGCGGATGAGCAGAACGAACGGGACCAGAAGGGGGATGGCAAGGAAAAGGGTGAGCGCGGTGAGGTGCAGGAGGTCCCGTGTGACGAGGACGCGCTGATCGACGCGATCCGCGAGGCCAACCGGGACGGGGGCGGCACGCTGAAGCTGGCCCGGGACTGCACCTACAAGCTGCACGAGGCCATCGACAAGACCGCCACGGGTCTGCCGACGATCAAGGAGGAGATCACCATCAAGGGTGAGGGCTCCACGATCAAGCGGGACTCCGAGGACGGCTTCCGGATCTTCCGGGTCGCCGAGGGTGGTGACCTGACCCTGAAGGACCTCACCGTCACCGGCGGCAACGTGGGCGAGAACAAGAAACCCGTCAAGTACGTGCCGAGACCGATGTCGCGGCCCACGCACGACAAGGACAGCGGGGAGGACGGCGGTGGGCTGCTGGTCCAGCGGGGCGGCGAGGCCACCCTGGTGCAGACCAAGTTCACCCTCAACAGCGCCGACGACAACGGCGGCGCGATCGCCAACTTCGGCGAGGTCGAGGTCCAGAACAGCACGCTCGACAACAACCACGCCGGCGACAACGGCGGCGCCATCTTCAACGCCGGTGTCCTGGAGGTCGAGGGGTCCAACGACGGCAAGGGTGGCGAGTCCCGCATCACCAACAACACCGCCGGCGAGAACGGCGGCGGCATCGCCAACGGCACCAAGCGCAAGCACCACGGCCCGAGGCCCGGCGGGACAGACCTCGTCGGCGGCCGCGACGGCGACCACGACGACGACCACGACGACGGCAAGGCCGGCACCGTGGAGATCGAAAAGACCCTGATCGAGGGCAACAAGGCCGACAAGAACGGCGGCGGCATCTCCAGCAACGGCGGCTTCGTCGACGTCAGCTGGACCTCCATCGACAACAACACCGCCAGCGACAACGGCGGCGGCATCTACGCCGTCGACACCGTCCTCACGGTCGAGCGCAGCAAGCTCACCAAGAACCACGCCGGCAAGGACGGCGGCGGCATCTACAACGTCAGCAGCGAAGAGCGGGAACACCCCAACGCCCAGCGCCACGACAAGGACAAGGACAAGGGCGGCACCGCCACCGTCACCGACAGCGAGATCCTCGAGAACAGCGCGGGCCGCTTCGGCGGCGGCATCTTCAACGGCGAACCCGTCGAAGAACACAACGGGCACCCCGCCCCGGCCGCCCAGCCCAACCACGAGGACCACGAGGACTTCGAGGCGACCCTGACCCTGCGCAACACCAAGATCGCCAAGAACTTCGCCGGCGAGAACGGCGGCGGCATCTACAACAACGAGGGCAAGGTCACCCTGACCAACAGCCACGTCACCGAGAACAAGGCCCAAGTCGAGAACAACAAGGACACCGAAGACATCGCCGGCGGCATCTTCAACAACGACGGCAAGGTCACCCTCGACGACGACTCCACCGTAACCAGGAACGACCCCAGAAACTGCGCCGGAGACCCCATCGAAGGCTGCGACGACTGAGCGACCGAACAGCGGACGGCCGGACAGGTGAAGAAGTCGGCCCCCTGCCACCACGGTGGCAGGGGGCCGATCCGCGCGAACTACTGCTGGACGAAGACCGCCACGCTGCGGGCCGGCACGGTGAAGGTGCCGCTCGCCGGGTCGAACGCGGCAGTCCGGAGCGCCGGGTCGGCCGAGTTCGCCAACACCGGGTGCAGGGCCACGTTCGCCCCGCGCAGGCCGGTCACCGTCTGCTCCGCCGCCTCCGGGGTGGCGTTGAAGATCACGGTCACCGACTTCCACTTCCCGTCCAGGCCGCGGGCGTCCAGCGTCATGGTGAGGACGCCGGGCCTCTCGTCCTTGCCGGAGAGCGGGAAGGCCACCCGCCGCTGCACCTGGTCGGCCGTGGTCAACCCGAACACCGGCGAGGACTCGCGGATCTTCAGCAGCTCGGCGTACCGGGCGTCGGCCAGGTTGATCGCGGCGCAGTCCGGCACCAGCTTCGGGTCGGCCAGCAGCGGCTTGGCGTACGGCCACTTGCTCTGGTTGTCCTGCGCGGGCGGGAGGCCGGCGCCGAAGCCGTTGCCCTGGGTGCAGTCCCAGCGGATCTGGTTGAACCAGTCACCGGAGTTGAACGAGTTGCGGTCCAGCGACTTCGACCGCAGCCGCTCCGAGCCGGCCGTAACGAAGCCGGTCCCCTGCGCCATCACCACCGTGCTCAGGGCGAGCACCTGCATCCGGGTGCGGTCCACCGCCGAGGTGCCCTGCGGCAGCTTGTACGCCAGCGCGTCGTAGAGGATCTCGTTGTCGTGCGCGTCGACGTAGGTGACCGCCTCGCCGGGTGCGGCGGTGTAACCGGCCGGTGAGCCGTTGTAGTCCACCTGCGCGCCCGTGACCGGGTTGCCGGACGAGCCGGTGAACCGGTAGCCGGCGAGGTTGCCGGCCAGCCCGACCTTGATCAGGTCCTGCTGGTGCAGCAGCCGGGCCTTCTGCTCGGCCGCCGAGCCGTTGACCGGGTCGCCGTTCGGGTCGGTGTACAGCCCCGACGCGAAGCCCTGGAGCCGCGGATTGCCGTCGAACGGTCCGCCGCCACGCACCGCGTCGCGCAGCCGATCGTTGAACGTGCCCACGCCGGTGCCCGCCATGTTGGCCTGGGTGGCCTGCACGAACCGGGCGTCGTTGGCGACCTCGCCGAAGTTCCAGCCCTCGCCGTAGAGCAGGATCTTCTTCCCGTCCACGCCGTCCCTGGCCACCGTGAGCTGGTCCAGGGCGGCCCGCACGGCCAGGATGTTCGCCTTCGGGTGGTGACCCATCAGGTCGAACCGGAAACCGTCCACCTTGTACTGCCTGGCCCAGGTGACCACGGAGTCCACCACCAGCTTGCCCATCATCGCGTGCTCCGGGGCGGTGTTGGCGCAGCAGGTCGAGTTGGCGACGCTGCCGTCCTCCAGCAGCCGGTGGTAGTACCCCGGCACCACCTGATCGAGCACCGACTTGGGGTCGGTCCCGGCGGCCGAGGTGTGGTTGTAGACGACGTCCATCACCACGCGTAGGCCGGCGTTGTTGACCCCGGCGACCATCTGCCGGAACTCGGTGGTCCGCTTCGCCCCGGCCGGGTCGACGGCGTAGCCCCCCTCCGGCACGGTGTAGTGCAGCGGGTCGTACCCCCAGTTGTAGCCGTCGGAGTCGGCCACGACCGCGACGCACTTCTGCTGCTCGTCGGAGTCCGGCGGCAGTGCGGCCAGGTCGCAGGCCGGCTGCCGCTGGTCGGCCCGCCGCTCGGGGATGGTGGCGAAGTCGAAAGCCGGGAGCAGGTGCAGGTAGTTGACCCCCGCGTCACCGAGCGCCTTGAGGTGCTTCATGCCCGCCGTGTTCGGGTCGGTGAAGGCGAGGTAGGTGCCCCGCCGCTCGGCCGGCACGCTGGCGTCGGCGATGGAGAAGTCGCGGATCGACACCTCCTGGATGTGCGCCTTCGACGACGGCACCGCCGCCGGCTTGCCCAGCGTCGCCCAGCCGGCCGGGGCCAGCGCCGGGTCGGCCAGGTCGACGATCTGGCTGTGCGTCGAGTCCGGCGCGAGCGCCACCGAGTACGGGTCGGTCACCGCCGCGGTGACCACCTTCTGCGCCGCCGGCTGCCAGGCCTCGACCTGGTAGCGGTAGTACTTGCCATTCCAGCCCCGGGCGCCGCGCACCGACCAGACGCCGGTGCGGTCGTTACGGCTCATCGGTACGGCCCGTGGCTCGGCCGTGGGCGAGTCGAAGAGCTGCAGCGACACGGTGCGGGCGGTCGGCGCCCAGACGGCCAGGGTGGGCACCTCGTCGGCGAAGGTCGGGCCGAGCTTCGCGCCGGTGGCCGCCCGGTAGACGTCGTCGAGCACGCCCGGGATCTGCACCCCGGTGGCACCGAGCAGCTTGCCCTCGGCGTCCCGCTCGGTCACCACCAGCTGGCCGCGCAGCGCCGCCGGCACCTTGGCCAGGTCGGCCTGGTCCAGCGTGAAGGCGTGGTACGCCCACAGGTGCGGGAAGGCCGTCCGCTGGGCCTCGGTGAGCCCGTTGCGCTGCGCCCGCAGCGGCAGCGAGGTGTACGTCCCGGACAGCTCGCCGTCCGCGATGGTCAGTCCACCGGCTGGGGCGGCGACCAGGGCGTACTGCTTGCCGTCGGTCGGCCCGGTCTGCCAGGCGATGGTGGACCGGTCGATCCACTGCGCCTTCTGCTTGGTGATGTCCAGGTCCTTGGCCACGCCGGAGGAGGTCGACGGGAGCAGGCGGCCCTTGACGCCGGCGAGCAGCCAGACCTCACGAGCCGCGCTGGCGAAGTCCAGCCGCTGATCCTCGGGGTGATCCTTCTCGTCCCCCTTGTGGACGATGTAGCTGAGCCCGGTGGCCCCGGCGGCCAACGGCACCCGGAAGACCGCGCCGAAGGCGTCGATGCTGGCGGGTCTCAGCGGGCTGGACCAGTCGGTCGGGTTGGCGGCGCCGTCCCAGAGGTGCAGGCCCCAGCCGTCGTAGTTGCCGTCGGCCCGCCGCCAGTGGATGACCGCGGTGTTCTCGTCGACCGCCGGGTCCGGCTCGCCCGTGGCGGCCTGCCGGGTCGGATAGAGCGTGCTGTCGCCCTGCTTGACCCAGACCTCACCGGTCTGCGTCACGTCGATCGCGCGGTCGTTCGCGACGTCCTTGTTCCCGTTCTTGTCCACCACGAGGAAGCCGACCGACTTGGCGCCCGGCTTCAGCTTGACCCAGGCGAACCGCCCGAAGGAGTCCTCACCCGCGAACGGCTGCCCCTTGGGCCACTCGGTCTGGTACGCCGGGTCGATGTCGCCCCAGGTGTAGAGACCCCAGTCGTCGTACCCGCCGGCCGGGCGCTGGTAGTGCACCACCGCCCAGTCCCGCGACGCGCTCTGCGCCGGCGTGCCGACGGTGCCGGTGGAGCGGGTGCTGGCGATCCGGCCCCTGCCGTCGCGGACCACGGCCTTGTACTCGACCCTGGTCCCGCCGGCCAGGCCGGTCAGGTCGTGGTAGACGGTGTACGGAGCCTCGTGCGCGCTGCCCAGCAGGGTCCACTTGCCGCCGGGGACCCGGGCGGCGAACGTGACGGTGGCCAGCGGGTCGCCGGTGACCTTCGCGGTGACGGCCGCCTTGGTGGCGACCGGGGCGTCACCCGGCTCGGTGATGGTGATGCCCGGCGCGGCGTCGGCCTGCGGGATCGGCGTGCCGGCCCGGTAGACCACCGCCGACATCGGCGGCACGGTGAGCGAGAGCTTGCCGTCGGCACCCGCGACCGGGGCGGCGGAGTCGCCGTAGATGCCGGCGAAGGTGGCACCGGCCGACCAGGTGTCCACGGAGACAGTCTGCGCGCTGGCGGCGTTGTTCACCGCCACGACGTACTCGGTGCGGTCGGCCGGGGCGATCCGGGAGAAGGCGAAGACGCCGGCGGCGTCGGCCGCGTACCGGGTGACCTGGACGCCGTCCCGCAGTGCCGGGTGCGCCTGGCGCAGCCTGCCCAGCTCCGCGATGGTGCGGTACAGCGGGTGGTCCGGGTCGTACTGGTCGCTGGCGTGGGTGCGGTCGGTGCCGATCAGGTCGTCGTCGAGGTAGTCCGGCACCTGGGTGGCGAACATGTCCTGCCGGGCGTCCTTGTCCCCGCCCGGGCCGGTGAAGCCCTGCTCGTCGCCGGAGTAGACGACCGGCTGGCCGCGGGTGAGGAACATCAGCTGGTGGGCGAGCTGGTCGCGGCGCAGCTGGGCGGCGTCGTCCCCGCCGTTGGCGGCGATGAACGAGCCGATCCGGCCCATGTCGTGGTTGCCGAGGAAGGTGGTCAGCCGGTTGGCGTCGGTGTCCCGGGCGGCGTAGAGGTCGTCGCGGGCGTACATGTCGGCGAGGGCCCTGGCGGAGCCGTCGGCCGCGGTGTAGCCGCGCGCCGCCTCCTGGAACGAGAAGTCGAGGGTGGCCGGCAGGCCGCCGCGCCGGACGTACGTCGACTCGATCTCCTGGTCGGCGCTGTAGACCTCGCCGAACATGAAGAAGTCCTGCTTGCCGGCCTGCTCGGCGGCCCGCTCGATGCCCCGGCTGAACTGCGGCCAGAAGTCGAGATTGGCGTGCTTGACGGTGTCCAACCGGAAGCCGTCGACGCCCGTGGCGCCGATCCAGTCCCCGTAGATCTTGGTCATCCCGCGCACCACCTCGGGCCGCTCGGTCCAGAGGTCGTCGAGGCCGAAGAAGTCGCCGTACTCGCTGTTCTCGCCGGCGAAGGTCGAGTCGCCCCGGTTGTGGTACATGGTCGGGTCGTTCAGCCAGGCCGGGACCTTGACCGTCGCGTCGGCCGGGGTGGCGAAGGTCGGCGTGTACGGGAAGGACTTCGGGTTGACGTCCGGGAAATCCCGGGTCCCGTCGGCGTAGTTGCGGTCCTCGAAGGCCCGGCCCTGGGCATCCCGGTACGGCGCCGTCTTCTTGTCGACGTAGGCGTACCTGTTCTCGGCGTACTTGATGACGTCGGCGGTGTGGTTGACGATGACGTCGAGGTAGACCTTGATGCCCCGCTGGTGGGCGAGCGTCACCAGGTTCTTCAGGTCGTCCTTCGTGCCGAAGTGCGGGTCGACCTGGGTGAAGTCGGTGATCCAGTAGCCGTGGTAGCCCGCCGAGACGTCCGCGCCGCTGCCCTGCACGGGCCGGTTCTTGAAGACCGGGGCGAGCCAGATGGCGGTCGTCCCCAAACCCTGGATGTAGTCCAGCTTGTCGATGACGCCCTTGAGGTCGCCGCCGTGGTAGAAGCCCTTGTCCTTCGGATCCAGCCCGGTGCTGAGCCGGTCGCCGGGGTAGCCGCCGTCGTCGTTGCGCTTGTCCCCGTTGGCGAAGCGGTCCGGCAGGACAAAGTAGAACTGCTCCGCCTTCGCGGCGTTGCTGCCGGCCCTGAGGAGCGCCTCGGCCGAAGGCTCCTGGCGCCACTGCGCCGCGCCGGCGGCCGCGAGGAGGTCGGTGCCGGAGGTTCGCTGCGTGGCATCGGCGCCGAGCTGGTGAACGGCGACCGGCACGCCGACGAGGGCGAGGGTGAGGGTGGAGATGAAGGCGAGCAGCGCCTTGCGGGATATCGGCGGGGGTTTCATCGACGGCCTTCCTCTGGTCGCTGATTCGCCCGCACGCTAACCGTCGCCGAAACATTCTGCAATACCTTGCAAACCAAGTCGCAACAAAGCAGTCTACTTGCGAAACGGGATCAAAGGCCGGAGCAGCCCGAGCCGTTGACCGGTGCAGAATTCCAGGCCGGTGGTGCTGATCTTCTCGGCCTGGGCTGCAGAGCGCCCGGCTCGTCACTCCACCGCTTCGACCAGGGGCGACGCGGTCAGCCGATGGCGCAGGCGGCGCCGTTCACGGTGCACTCGCCCGGACGGTCTCCGGTGCCGGTGCGGGTGAACCGCATCTGCACGGTCGCGCTTCCCCCCGACCCGAGCGGGCCGGTGCTCGTCAGCACGAACACCCCATTGCCCTGCGAGCTGACCGACACCCCAGAGGCGGAGGACGCCTGGACGCTCTTGACGTTGCCGCCGAAGAGCAGTTCCACCCGCCAGTTCTGGCTCCGGGCCGATCCGTTGGTGACGGTCAGCCGGGCCTCGAAGAAGTCCCGCTCGCTCCGGGTGACCTGGTACCGCGCGGTCACCGTGCCGGTACGCGCCACGCCCGGCGCGCCGGCCGCCGAGGCGGAGGGGCGGGCGGAACTGGCCTTGGGCGACGGGCTCTCGCTGCCGGACGGCGTCGGCGAAGCGTTGGCGTCGACGCTGGCCAACGGGACGTCGGCCGGCGGGGCGGAGGCGGTCGGCGCCGACATCGTGGGCAGGTACATCGGTGGCGCCGGCGCCGGCGCCGCCTGGCGCACCGGCTCCGGCCCACGCAGCGAGAAAAGGACTATGAGCAGCAGGGCCGTCAACAGGCCGACACCCAGCACCACGACGACCCAGGGCGCCGACGTCAGCACCCTCGGTGCGGGCGGCGTTTGCCCGTCGTCATGCCCCACGCTCATAAAGTCCCCCCTCGTCGAGCCGACGCGCCAGCGTAGCCATGATTGTCAGAAGGTCGCACGTGGGCGGTCGGGGTTCCGACCGTCCGGTTGGCGGGACGCAGAAAACGGATAGCCGATGAGCGGCGCTTCGGATCTACTCACGACCATGCCCGCGTTGATTCCACCCACCGAACGGGTGCGCACCAGCTTTCTCGCCGCGATGGCCGAGTTCCGCGCCGAGGGACGCGGCGACCGGCAGGACCACTCTATGGTCACGGCTCACCGCTGACCGCCACTCTGAGTTTCACGCCGTGCGGATGACGGTGCAGATGGCCGGGCCGTCCTCGGTGGCGCGCAGCAGATAGCGGTAGCGCTCCCCCGGCACCGCCCGCCCCTGGCTGTCCAGGAACTCCCACCGCACTGCGACCTCGGTGAGCAGCGCGGAGACCGCCTGCACGTCCTCGATCTGCGCGTTCGCCGCGACGAGTTCGCGCTCCTGGTAGTCCGGTGCCGCGCCGACGAAGGAGAGCGCCACCGCGGCCGGCGAGGTGAACGAGAAGCTGTAGGTGTCGGCGACCACCAGCCCGGGCAGGGCGTAGCAGCCGGCGATGCCGGGCACGTCGCCGGCGGTCAGCGCCACGCCGTACCGGTCGAAGAAGTCGGTCAGCGCGTCGAGATCGGTGGAAGCTCTCACGCGGGTCTCAATTGCCACCGACGGGTCACGGCAAACCTGGTCAGCGCGGCGGAATGCGCACCTCGATCTCGGCGCCGAGCTGAGCGCCCCCGGAGAGGTGGAGGTCGTCCCCGCTCCAGAACCGCCCCGGGTCGTACCAGTTCGGACGCCGACCGGCCGGCAGCAGGCCCATCGCCTCGTAGGTCACCGCGACCACCTCGGCGCAGTACGCGGTCTCCAGCGCCCGGTCGCCCACCGGCACGCGGTCACCGTCGGGGGCGGACGGAGCCGGGCGCCGCAGGTTCGGAACCCGTCCCCGCAGCCAGCGCCAGGCGAGTTGGGCGGTGGACGGGAACGGCGTGCCGTCGAGCCGGGCGACGCTGCGCAGCACCGCCTCCTCCATCCCGGCGTCGGCCGGCGGTTCGAGCTGGCGTAGCCAGGCCCGCTGGCCGTACCGGTTGGCCCACACGCAGACCGCGTCCCGCAGATCGTGCAGCTGCACGCCCCGCTGGTGGGCGCCGGTCCACATGTCCGGCAGCGACCGCCCCAGCTCGGCGTGCCACATCAACGGCGGCATGTCGTCCAGCACCACGGCCATGCCCACGTGGTTGACGGGGCTGTTGGTGGTGAACTGGATGGCGCGGTCCGGCGCGCTGCGGCCCCGGAACACCCACACGTCGCCGGTCCGGGTGAGCTCCACGGCCTCGTCCAGGCTGATGCTCACGCCGTCGCCTCCTGGACATCCGCTGACGGCAGGAGGCCCGACCGCGGGGTGTTTCGCTCGCTGCGCTCGCTCATGGACGACTACCCTAAGCCGATGCGGCAACGGATGCGGTGGTGGAAGGTGCTCGGGCTGGCCGGCCTCGCCGGGGTCGCGGCGTCCGGGGTGGTCATCGCCCGGGCGGAGCGGAGGCGCCGGGCGTACACCCCGGAGGAGATCCGGGGCCGGTTGCGCGAGCGGCACGCGCAGGCCGCAGGAAGCATCCCCTCCGCCGAAGAGCGGCGCTGATCCCGATTCAGTTCGCCGATCCGGTCGCATGCGCGACCGTTCTACCGTCGGTTCGTGGAGGACGGGAGGAGGCCGCGATGAGCGGCCGGGGCGGCCGGCGGTCAGGTCCGGAAGGGACAGCCGGCGGAGCTGGCCCGAGCTGCGCCCCCAGCCGGCACCGCGACCAGCAGCGACCGCGCCGCAGTGCCGGATCCTCGGCTGACCGGCGGTCACTCGCCCGTCCGGCGCACCGCCTCGTCGAGCGCCTCGGGGGTACGACCGACCACCGCGCCACCGTCGTCGAGCAGCAGGATCGGGCGCTGGATCAGCTCCGGATGGGCCACCATCGCCTCGATCCAGCGCGCTTCGCTGGCGTCGTCCCGGGCCCAGTCGGCCATGCCCTGAGCGACCGCGGCCGGCTCTCCGGTCCGGCAGACGTCCCACGCCCGGGCGTCGAGCCGGCGCAGCACCTCGGTCAACTCTGCCGCGCTCGGCGGCTGCTCGAGGTACGCCCGCAGCCGGTACGGCACCCGAGCCTCGTCCAGGGTCGCCCGGGCACCAGCGCACTTCGAGCAGGCCGGGTTGTGCCAGATCTCCATGACCGGACATGGTGGCAGACCTCGCCGGCCAGTCGCCACAAGGCCCACGTGCCAGAGTCAGCGGACCTCTGACGGAGCGTGACTTTCCCGCGTCGCGGGCAATGTTGCACCCTGAGTGACTGTCTTCGGTCGACGCCGCCGGCGTCCCCTCGGTCCTGCCGCGACGGACGGGGCTGACCAGCACCTGTCCGATCGGCGGCGCCAGCCGCGGACAACCCTCGCATCCAACGCAGCGTCTCGGCGAGCCTGCGAGGCCGCATCCTTCGCCAGCCCGGCCACCGGCCTGAGGGCATCCGAGCCGACGCCCATCAGAGACGGTCTGCCCGAATGTCCGGATTCACTGCAGACCGGATGCGTACGCTGCCCGGCTTGCGGGCCCGATGTCCGGTTCGGGGCCACTCCGGCGGCGGAATGACGCCCGCCCCCGGGTCGTTGAACATGGCGTAACCTGCGGCGCCCCCGGCGCCGACGACGGGTCACCCGGATGCCACCCCCGCGGAATGTGCGGCTGGCCCGGACGGTTACACCCCCGGGACACCCGAGCAGGCCCCCGGCCGCAGGGCCCCTTCTCACCCCCCCCTTTTTCATCGCGGCGCGCCGCACCCCCGCGCGCGTCGCCGTGCACCCCCGAACGAAAGGCCTCGATCACCATGCGTACCAACCTGATCCGCAAGGCTGCCCTGACCGCTGCCGGCCTCACCGTCACCGGCGGCGCCATCGCCGCCCCCGCCGTCGCCGCCCAGGCCACCCCGGCCGAGAAGGCCGCGCAGGTCCAGACCGACCGCAAGACCAGCGGCGAACGCGAACTCAACGTCCGCTACCAGGCCCAGCCGAACTTCTACTACTGCGGCCCCGCCGCCACCCGCAACGCCCTGAGCGTGCAGGGCAAGGACATCAACGTCGACGCCATGGCCAAGGAGATGGGCACCACCGAAGCCGGCACCAACTCCATCAACGACATCACCCCGGTGCTGAACAAGGAAACCGGCAAGAACGCCTACCGCAGCACCGAAATCCGCGACAACAAGGCCGACGACAAGCAGACCGACAAGCTGCGCACCGACCTCGTCCGCACCATCGACGACGGCCGCGCCGTCGTGGCCAACATCGCCGGCACCGCCACCGACACCGACGGCAACACCCACTCCTTCGAGGGCGGACACTACATCAGCGTCGTCGGCTACCACGACGACGGCCACACCGTGACGATCGCCGACTCAGCCGACCCGAACCAGGCCTCCTACCGGATGAGCGTGGACAACCTGGCCGACTGGATCGCCACCCGCGGCTACGCCGCCTGACACACCAACACCGAAGGGCCGACCCCACCCGGGGCCGGCCCTTCGTCGTGTCTGGGGTCAGCGGTCGCTGCCGGCCCGGACCGGCTCGGCCTCGTCGGCCACCTCCACGGGCTCGAGCCGGCGCGCGCGGCGGCGCAGCCACCAGGTGCTGGCGAGGCCGGCGAGCACCGCGATCACCAGCCCCGCCCAGGAGATGTCCTTGAGCCAGTGCTCGGCCGCCCGGCCCACGGTGAAGAGCAGGTAGGTGGTGCCGAACGCCCAGACCAGGCCGCCGGCGGCGTTGGCCAGCAGGAATCGACGGTACGGGACGTGCAGCGCGCCCGCGAGGGGCCCGGCGAGGATCCGCAGCAGGGCCACGAAGCGGCCGAAGAAGACCGCCCAGACCCCGTGTCGGGCGAAGCTCTGCTCGGCGCGGGCGAGGTGCGCAGGGCCGAGATGTCGAGGGAAGCGCCGGCCGAGCCGGACGAGCAGCGGACGACCGCCGCGCCGGCCCACCGCGTACCCGACGGAGTCGCCCACGATCGCGCCGAACGCCGCCGCGCTGGCCACCCACTCCGGCTCGACGACCCCGGTGGCGGCGAGCAGGGCGGAGCTGACCAGGACGATCTCGCCGGGCAGCGGGACGCCCATGCTCTCCACGCCGATCACCGCGGCGACGATCAGGTAGACCACGCCCGGCGGCAGCGCGGTAAGCCAGTGCTGTACGTCGACCACCGCCACCCCTTCCGGTCCGACCTCGAACCCTACCTCCGGTCCGACGTCCGGGCCGCCCGCTCACCCACCGACCACCCTTCGGGCGCCCCTGCGGCCGGCGTCCGGCGGTCAGGAGGCGGTCAGTTGAACACCGTGATCGGGGCCTGGGAGCCGGGTGAGCAGGCGAGCAGGACGTGATGGATCATGGCGGCACCTCCTCGTCCCGAACCATGGCACGAGGTTGCGTCAATAGCAAGACGGACGTACGGTTTTGTTGAAGTGGAGAATCGGCGGTAAGTGTTGCCTAAGCAGGGCGGCGCCCCGGCCGGTGCGACAGACTGCTCAGGACTATTCACGGTCGCTGGTGTGAAGGAGTACGACGTGGCGAGCCTCGACACCTTCGGTGCGAAGACCCAGCTACGCGTCGGAGACGCGAGCTACGAGATTTTCAAGATCGACAAGGTGGTGGGCCACGACCGGCTGCCCTACAGCTTGAAGATCCTGCTGGAGAACCTGCTGCGGACCGAGGACGGCGCGAACATCACCGCCGACCACATCCGCCAGCTCGGGGCGTGGGACCCCACCGCCGACCCGAGTGTGGAGATCCAGTTCACCCCGGCGCGGGTGCTGATGCAGGACTTCACCGGTGTGCCCTGCGTCGTGGACCTGGCCACCATGCGGGAGGCCGTCCGCCACCTGGGCGGCGACGCCACCAAGGTCAACCCGCTCGCCCCGGCCGAGCTGGTCATCGACCACTCCGTCATCGCCGACCTGTTCGGCCGCGAGGATGCCTTCCAGCGCAACGTCGAGCTGGAGTACGAGCGCAACAAGGAGCGCTACCAGTTCCTGCGCTGGGGCCAGACCGCGTTCAACGAGTTCAAGGTCGTCCCGCCGGGCACCGGCATCGTGCACCAGGTCAACATCGAGTATCTGGCCCGCACGGTCATGGAGCGCAACGGCCAGGCGTACCCGGACACCGTGGTCGGCACCGACTCGCACACCACCATGGTCAACGGCCTGGGCGTGCTGGGCTGGGGCGTCGGCGGCATCGAGGCCGAGGCCGCGATGCTCGGCCAGCCGGTCAGCATGCTGATCCCGCGGGTCGTCGGCTTCAAGCTCTCCGGCGAGATGCCGGCCGGCACCACCGCCACCGACCTGGTGCTCACCATCACCGAGATGCTGCGCAAGCACGGCGTGGTCGGCAAGTTCGTCGAGTTCTACGGCCCGGGCGTGAGCGCCGTGCCGCTGGCCAACCGGGCCACCATCGGCAACATGTCCCCGGAGTACGGCTCCACCGTCGCGATCTTCCCGATCGACGCCGAGACCATCCGCTACCTGGAGCTGACCGGCCGCGACCCGCAGCAGGTCGCGCTCGTCGAGGCGTACGCCAAGGAGCAGGGCCTCTGGCACGACCCGAACCGTGAGCCGGAGTACTCCGAGCGCCTCGAGCTCGACCTGAGCACCATCGAGCCGTCGCTGGCCGGCCCGAAGCGCCCGCAGGACCGGGTGCCGCTGGGCAGCGCCAAGACGCTCTTCCGCTCCGCGCTGACCGATTACGTGGCCGCGGACCAGACCGGCAGCGGTGCCGACGCTCGCGGCGGCGTCCGCACCAACCCGCCGTACGGCGTGGTGGGCCACGCGGACGAGGCCAGCGCCGAGTCCTTCCCGGCCAGCGACTCGCCGGCCAACGCGGTGAACGACCCGGCCGACGCGCCGCGCGACCTGGAGAGCGCGGCGGTGGGCGCCGGCGGGCGGGCCAGCAACCCGATCCGGGTCACCAGCCCCGACGGCGTCGAGTACGAGCTGGACCATGGTGCGGTCGTGATCGCGGCGATCACCTCCTGCACCAACACCTCGAACCCGCAGGTGATGATCGGCGCCGCGCTGCTCGCCCGCAACGCCGTGGAGAAGGGCCTGTCCCGCAAGCCGTGGGTCAAGACCACCCTCGCGCCCGGCTCCAAGGTCGTCATGGACTACTACGACCGGGCCGGCCTCACCCCGTACCTGGAGAAGCTCGGCTTCAACCTGGTCGGGTACGGCTGCACCACCTGTATCGGCAACTCGGGCCCGCTGCCGGAGGAGGTCTCTGCCGCGGTGAACGAGGGTGACCTCGCCGTCGTCTCGGTGCTCTCCGGCAACCGGAACTTCGAGGGCCGGATCAACCCGGACGTCAAGATGAACTACCTGGCGTCCCCGCCGCTGGTGGTCGCGTACGCGCTCACCGGCACGATGGACATCGACCTGGCCAACGAGCCGATCGGCGAGGACAGCCAGGGCCAGCCGGTCTTCCTGCGGGACATCTGGCCGAGCAGCGCGGAGATCCAGGACGTCATCGCCTCGGCGATCGGCGCCACCGGCTTCAGCTCGGCGTACGCGGACGTCTTCGCCGGCGACGAGCGCTGGCAGTCGCTGCCCACCCCGACCGGTGACACCTTCGCCTGGGATGACGCGTCCACCTACGTCCGCAAGCCCCCGTACTTCGACGGCATGGAGCGGCAGCCGAAGGCTGTCCAGGACATCGCCGGCGCCCGATTGCTGGCCAAGCTGGGTGACTCGGTCACCACCGACCACATCTCGCCGGCCGGCTCCATCAAGGCCGACTCCCCCGCGGGGAAGTACCTGGCCGAGCACGGTGTGGCGCGGCACGAGTTCAACTCGTACGGCTCACGCCGGGGCAACCACGAGGTGATGATCCGGGGCACCTTCGCCAACATCCGGCTGCGCAACCAGTTGGTGCCGGGCGTCGAGGGCGGCTTCACGGTCAACCACCTGACCGGCGAGCAGACCACCATCTACGACGCCTCGGTGGCGTACCAGGAGGCCGGCGTCCCGCTGGTCGTGCTGGCCGGCAAGGAGTACGGCTCCGGCTCGTCCCGTGACTGGGCGGCCAAGGGCACGATGCTGCTCGGCGTCAAGGCGGTCATCGCCGAGTCGTACGAGCGGATCCACCGCTCCAACCTGATCGGCATGGGCGTGCTGCCGCTGCAGTTCCCGGCCGGCGAGAACGCCGAGTCGCTCGGCCTCACCGGCACGGAGACCTTCTCCATCACCGGCGTGACCGCGCTGAACGACGGCGAGACCCCGCGTACGGTGAAGGTCACCACCGACACCGGCCTGGAGTTCGACGCCGTGGTCCGGATCGACACCCCGGGTGAGGCGGACTACTACCGGCACGGCGGCATCCTGCAGTACGTGCTGCGTCGCATGATCGCCAGCTGACGTACCAGCAGAAGGGCCCCTCCCCGCGCGACCGCGGGGAGGGGCCCTTCGACGTTCAGAGGTCAGTCGCCGGCGGCGCGGCGACGGGCCTCGCGGGTCTTCATGGCGTGCTCCATCAGCGTGATGAGCACCTCCTTGCTCGACTCCCGCTGCCGGGCGTCGCAGAGCACCACCGGCACCCCCGAGTCGAGGTTGAGCGCCGCCTGCACCTCGTCGAGCTGGTAGTGTCGGGCACCGTCGAAGCAGTTCACGGCCACCACGAACGGCGTGCCCCGCCCCTCGAAGTAGTCGATCGAGGGGAAGCAGTCGGCCAGTCGACGGGTGTCGGCGAGCACCACCGCGCCGATGGCGCCGAGCGCCAACTCGTCCCAGACGAACCAGAAGCGGTCCTGGCCCGGCGTGCCGAACAGGTAGAGCACCAGGTCGTCGCTGATGGTGATCCGGCCGAAGTCCATCGCCACCGTCGTGGTGGTCTTCTGCTCCACCCCGGAGAGGTCGTCGACGCCGACGCCGGTCTCGGTCAGCACCTCCTCGGTCCGGAGCGGACGGGTCTCGCTGACCGAGCCGACCATGGTGGTCTTGCCGACGCCGAAACCACCGGCGATCAGGATCTTGATCGCGGTGGGCAGCGCCGCTCCCGCCAGCCGCTCAGAGCGCCCGTAGTCCATTGATAACCGCCTCGAAAACGCTGTTGTCGGGAAGGCCCGCCGTGTTGCGTGGCTCGCGGACCTGCACCAGGCCACGCGCCACCAGATCGCCGAGCAGGACCCGGATGGTGCCCACCGGCAGGTCCAGGTGAGCGGCGATCTCGGCGACGGACTGGATCCGCTGGCAGAGCCCGACGATCGCCAGGTGCTCCGGGCCCAGGCCGATCTCGGTGGTCACGTCCGCGCGGGTCGCCGTCACCAGGGAGATCAGGTCGAACGTGCCGGTGACCGGGCGGGCCCGGCCACGCGTGACGGCGTACGGACGAACCACCGGCCCCGCATGGTCGTCAATCCACTGGTGCTCCGCGGACTCTCCCTGCACCGTCATCGGCTACTTCTCGCTGGTCGACTGCTCGGCGTTCCGTGTCGGCGATGCGACGTGCCTGCCGACCCGGGTGACCAGCATCGCCATCTCGTAGGCGATCAGACCGACGTCGGCTTCCTCGTTGGCGAGGACGGCGAGGCAGGCGTTCCGCCCGGCCGCCGTGACGAACAGGAAGGACGACTGCATCTCGATGATGGTCTGCTGCACCTGGCCCCCGCCGAAGCGCTTGCCCGCCCCCGGGCCAGGCTCTGGATGCCCGCCGCCATCGCCGCGAGGTGCTCTCCGTCGTCGCGGCTGAGCCCCTGCGAGGAGGCCATCAACAGGCCGTCGGTCGAGAGCGCGACCGCGTGCTCGGCCTGCTTCACCCGACCGACCAGATCATCCAGCAACCACGTCAGGTCGGCATTCGATGCCGTCTTCTGGGCCACTCGTCGTCCTCTTCTCCCCCGGCTTGTCGCCGTGCTCGTATGGGGCTGACCGGTCGCGCCGCGGGGCGGGGTACCCGCACCGGGGCGCGGCGCCGGGTCAGGTCGTCTGTTGGTCGCCGTCGTCCGGTTCCGGGCCGTCGTCCGACCGGCTGCCGGCTCCACCGAGCAGTCGGGCGGCGTCCGTCCGGCCGCGCCGGGTGCCGGTCTGGTAGGAGCTCATCATCCGGAGCACCTGCTCCGGCGGGCGCACCATGTCCTCGTCGTCGATGTCCTCGGCGGTCGCCTCGTTCCGCAACTCGGGCACGATGTTGGCCTGCCGGATGCGGACCGGCAGGCCGGACTCCGTCCGGGCCGGTCCCGCGCCGACCGCCGGCTCCGGCCCGGTGCTCGCCGATGGTGCCGCCTCGGCGCCCGCCACCGCGGCCTCCGCGCCCACCGATGGGGAGAGGGCGACCGCGGCCGCCGGACCCTCCGCGTCGGAGCGGGCGGCGGACACCGGCAGTCCAGCCGGGAACGTGGGCCCGTCCAGCGCCGGCCGCCCCGACCAGCGTCGCGGCCGGGACGGCAGTCCGCCCTCGCCCTCGGGTGCGCCGGCCGGGAGCGTCCGGCCCGGTGACCGGGTGGGCAGCGGGTCCTCATCGGCGGCCGTGCCCGCCTCCCCGTCGGCACGCGGCTGGGGCGGGGCGGGCGGTTCGGCCAGCGCCACTGGCGCCGGGGCGGGCGCGGGCGGCTGCTCCGTGACCGGACCGGCCGGAGCGGACGCCCCGGGCACCGGACGGGCGACGGCCGGCACGCCGGCCGGGAACCCGCCCGAGGTGCTCGGGTCGTCCTCGGCGGTGACCAGCGCCGCCGGGATCAGCACGATGGCGGTGGTGCCGCCGTACGCCGACTCCTTGAGCTGCACCCGAACGCCATGCCGCTCGGTCAGCCGGCTCACCACGTACAGCCCGAGCCGGGAGGCGTTGGCCAGGTTCAGCTCGGACCGGTCCACGATCCGGTGATTCGCCGCGGCGAGGTCCTCTCCGGGCATGCCCAGACCGCGGTCCTCGATCTCGATGGCGAAGCCGTTGGCCACCAGCTGGCCGCGCACCTCGACGGTGGTGTGCGGCGGTGAGAAGGACAGTGCGTTCTCGATCAGCTCGGCGAGCAGGTGGATGACGTCACCGACGGCGCGGCCGGTCAGCGAGACCTGGCCGAGGGGAAGCACGTTGACCCGGGTGTAGTCCTCGACCTCGGCGACCGCGCCCCGGACCACGTCGACCATCGGCACGTTGCGTCGCCAGGCCCGGCCAGGGGTGGAGCCGGAGAGCACGATCAGGTTTTCCGCGTTGCGCCGCATCCGGGTGGCCAGGTGGTCGACCCGGAACAGGTCCTCCAGCTCCTCCGCGTCCTGCTCACGCCGCTCCATCGCGTCGAGCAGGGTGAGCTGGCGGTGCACCAGCGCCTGGGTGCGCCGGGCCAGGCTGAGGAACACCTCACGGACGCTGCGGCGCAGGTCGGCCTGCTCCACCGCCGTGCGGATGGCGGTCTCCTGCACGAGGTTGAACGCCTTGCCCACCTGGCCGATCTCGTCGTCGCCGAACTCGAGTGGCGGTGCCTCCTTGGCGACGTCGACCTCCTCGCCGTGACCGAGCCGCTCGACCACGCCGGGGAGGCGCTCGTTGGCCAGCCGGAAGGCCGCCTCGCGCAGCCGCTCAAGCTGCTGCACCAGGGCGCGCGCGGTGGTGATCGACACGATGATCGAGGCGATGACGGCGAGCAGGCCGAGACCGGCGGCCAGCACCAGTCGGACGATGACACCGACGGCGACCGGGGTGGCCCGATCGACGATCTCGTCGCCACCGGCGAGCACCACGTCGCCGATCTGGGTCAGGGCGGGGCCGGTGGTGTCGTTCCACTCCGCCACGGTGATCGGCGGCTTGGCGCCGCGACCCTGCATGACCTGGTTCTCCAGGTTGGTGAGGCGACGGAAGGTGGCCCCGCCCGACATCTCGTCGTAGCGGTGCTGGTCCGTCGCGGGGAGGCGGACGAGCGCCTGGGTGGCGGTGAACTGACGGGCACCGACGATCCGGGTAAACTGCGCCTGCTCCGCCGGGGTGATGCGTCCGGCGGCCAGCACGCCGGCGACCAGGGCGTCCTCCTGGGACAGCAGCTCCCGGGAGCGGTTGAGGCCGATCAGGGCGGCGGTGTCCTCGGCGACCTGCTCGTCATCGAGGTTGCCCAGTGCGTCGTAGACCCGGTAGATCGACTCGATCAGGCCGGTGAACGTGCCGTTGGCCTCAGCCCGGTCGATGTTCCGGTCATCTACGGCCGCTCGGGTGCGGGGCAGGGCGTCCAGCCCGCCGACCAGCTCGGCGATCCGCTGGTCGAGGGCGTCGTCGCCGAACAGGTCGACCTGCCAGCTGTCGCTGGACTCCTTGAACTCGGCGGCCAGCTCGTCGGTCCGCTGCCGCATCTTGGCCAGGGCCGCCCGCTGCCCCTCGTCGGACCGCCCGAGATAGGTCAGCGACGTCCGGCGCTCCAGCTGCAACTGCAGCAGCAGCGGCTCGGTGGGATTGAAGACCTTGGTGTCGAAGGCCTGCACGCCGAGCAGGTTCATTCCATCGCGGATGGTGACCCAGGCGGTGAAGCCCCAAAGGGCAACCAGCGAGGCGAGCAGGGCCACAACCTTGGTACGCAGATTCGCACTGCGGGAACCCATTACACCGTCCCTCGCCTGGTCCTGTAATCCGTCAGCCCGAAGCGCTCACGCGCATCGACCCCGGCGCACGCTAGCAGCGTCCGAAGAGTCACTCAAGCGATCCTGATCATGAAGTTCCGCGGCGAGCTCGTTCCGGCGCCCACGAACCCGTCCCGACCAGGTCCGATCTGGTTCGGGCGAGCTGCCGCGCGGCGATCGTAGCGGCCTTCACGATGAGCACCGGCGTGTAGAGGTCCTTATCGTGCCACAGTGGTGGGTCGTCACCGCGACCGTCCGCAGTGGTCAGCATGGACAGCCCACGCTTTGCCGCCTCCCGTACGCCCGGCCGGGCCGGCCGCCCGACGCCGAGCAGCACCTGCAGGGCGTACGCGGTCTCCTCCACCGTCCCGGTCCAGCGACCCCACGAGCCGTCGGCCCGCTGGGTGGCCACCACCCAGTCCACGGCAAGGTCCACGGCCTCACCGGCGACCCCGGCCGGCGCGTACCGGTCCAGGGCCGCGACCGCGCACGAGGTGGCATAGTACGGCGATGCGTGCCAGCGGTCGGCCCAGCGTCCGTCGGCCTCCTGCTGGTCCCGCAGCCACCCGGCGAGGGCGGCCGCCCGCGCGCCGTACCGGTCGGCGCCCGCCTCCGAGCGCCGGGCGTGCCAGCCCAGCGCCTCCAGCACGTGCGCGTTGGTGGTGACCGAACGCCCGTCCTCGCCCTGCCAGGTGCAGAAGTGGCTGCCGAGGTCGTAGTGGAGCAGGCTGGCCGGATCCACGGGATGGCCGAGCCGGGCGAGCGCGTAGAGCGTGACCGAGGTGGTGTCCGCGTCGGCCGGCAGCCCCGGGCTGGTGGGTGTGCCCTGTGGCCCGAGCACGGCGGCCAGCTCGGCGACCAGCTTCGGCGCCGGGGTGGCCGGCACCCCGGCCCGGGCCAGCGTGCTGAGCGCCCAGGCCCGCTCGAAGACCGTGATCGGTGTGCAGCAGGGCACCGGCCCGCCGTGCGGGCCGACCGCCGTCTCGAGGTACGCCAGTGCCGCCCGGTCCGCGCCCGCCGGCGACCCGACCCAGGCGGCGGTGGCCGCCGGGGAGGCGCCGATGCTGCCGGCGACCAAGGAGACGTCGCGGTGCCGCCGGGCGGTGGACCCGAGCACCTCGAACGCGTGCAGCAGCTTCTGCGGCACCGGCCGCCCCGCGGCCAGCAGCGCGTGCAGCGCGTCGAGCCGGCGCCGGTCCACCCCGGGCAGGCCCGGGAACGGGCTGTCGAACCCGTCGCCCGGGTGGGCGGCGAACCAGGCGAGGTGGCCGTCGATCCGCTCGACCAGGCCCGGCACGATCAGGTCGGCCGCCGGGGTGTCCGGGAGGGACGGTCTCTCGAGGAGCCAGCCGGCGAGCACACCCAGGCCACGTCGGGCCGCGGCAGCCAGCTCGGCACGGGACGGCTCCCCCGACCGGTCCCCGCCGCCGGCTCGCAGCGTGCCGAGCAGCGCCTCCACGGCGCTCACCGTGGGCACCACGGCATAGCCGCCCGGTGCGCCCCAGCCGCCGTCGCGGCGCTGGCTGGCGAGCAGGTACGCCAACCGCCGCCCGTGACCGGTGAGCCAGGGCGCGTCGGCGACGACCCGCGCGGTCTCGTACACCGAGGGTGTGACCCGGCCCGCCGGTTCGAGCGCCACCGCGGCGAGCAGCTCGCGGGCCTCCCCGGCCACCTCGGTCCCCGCCTGGGCCTGCGTGTCGATCGAGGACGTGGTCACGTCTTTCCCCAGAAGTCGGTCGAACCGTAGAAGCCGCAGCTGAAACCGAGCTGGCGGGTCAGGTAGTCCGCCTGGACCGGGCAGCTCTCCCGCAGCGGAGCGAGCAACGCCCGGGCGCTGCCGACCAGCTCTTCGGCCCGCCGGCGCACCTGGTCCGGGTCGGACACCAGCAGCAGGGCGTTGAGGTCGCCCCAACGCACGTCGCGCTCGTAGGTGGCCAGGTCGTTGACGAGACGGAGAATCCGCTGCACCTCGTCACTGACCGTCACCAGCTCGTCGAGCCGGGCCAGCGTGACCGGGTCGCCGATATGGATCCAGTGCACGACGTTGACCACGGTGGAGGCGAGGTTTGCCGCGTTGGCGAGGTACTCGTCGAGGTTGGGCAGCCGGTCGGCCCCGGCCTGCTTCCAGTCCCACTCCCGGACCATGGCGTCAAGCACCCGACGCAGCTCCGCCCGCCACATCGGACCGTGGGTCGGGTACGCCCGCGCGGCGGCAAGCTCGTCGCGCAGCTCGGCCAGGAAGCGGCCGAGGGCGTCGTCCGGCTTTGGGGTGGCGCCGTCGGCCACGGCGAGGCACCTCCCGGTGAGTCGGTCGACGGCCTCGCGCGACTTCGCGTCGTAGTCGATCAGCCAGTCGAGCGCGAAGATCCAGAGCACCAGGCGGTTGGCGATCCGCAGCTGGCCGGGATCGCACCAGGGAGCGCTGAAGGCCATCGTCATCGCGATGTTGCCGCACAATGCCGGGTCGAACTCCCGGGGCGCGAAGAGCTCCGGGTACGCGTCCGCGCACTCCTGCAGGTCGCGCTGGCCTTTCGCGGCGAGGGCGCAGATCCGTCCCTGTTCCGCGGCCATGGTCAGCTGGTCGACGCCGTCCAGCGGCGCCGACCGGGTCACCGGGCTCACGCGGCCACGCTCGCGGCCGGACGCAGGGTGAGTTCCACTGGGTCGAGGGGCCGCAAGGCCGCCGCCACCTTGATGCCGGGCACCGTCGGCCGCTGGAGGCGGAACCGGTAGCGGCTCAGCACGGTGGCCACGATCAGCGTCGCCTCCAAATAGAACAGGTGCATACCGATGCACTGGTGCGGCCCGCCGCCGAACGGGAAGTGAGCCCACCGGTGCCGGGCACGGACCTGCTCGGGGGCGAACCGGTCCGGGTCGAAGACCTCCGGGCGGTCCCAGAACGTCGACATCCGGTGGGTGATCAGCGGGCTGACCACGATGGTGGCCCCGGCGGGGATCCGCACCCCGCCGATGACGTCCTCCTCGGCGGCCCGACGGGGGAAGAGCCACCCGATCGGGTAGAGCCGCAGCAGCTCCTCGAGCACCTGTCGGGTGTACCGCAGCTCGCGCAGGTGCTCCCGACGGACCGGGGCGCCGCCGACCACCCGATCGATCTCCTCGTAGAGCCGCTCGGCGACGACCGGGTCGCGCTCGATGTGCGGCCAGAGCCAGGTGAGCACGCTGATCGTGGTCTCGGTGGTGGTGGCCACCATGGACACCGTGTCGTTACGGACCTGGTGCTCGTCCAGTCGGCCGCCGTCCGGGGTGCGCCCCCGCCAGAGCGTGGCGATGATGTCGTCGCCGTCGGACTCCGCGGTCTCCTTCGAGGCTCGGACGATCGGCAGCAGCAGTTCGTCGATGAGCTTGACGGCCCGCCGGAACGCGCGGTCACCGGGCATCGGCACGGCCAGCGGGGCCCACGGCACGAGGATGCGTGGCATCACCGACCACGCGACGGCGTCCTGCGCCTCCATGATCCGCAGCGCGTCCGGCACCGAGATCTTGTCGGCAAAGAAGACCCGCATGATCGCCGAGCAGACGATCCGGGCCTGTTCGGCCCCCATGTCGACCGGCCGGCCGGCACGGGCCGGACCGTCCAGTTCGTCGACCGCGTCCTCGATGGCCTCGGCGAGCCGGTCCACCAGCCCGTCGATTCGGCGCGCGGTGAACAGTGGCTGCAGGACCTGCCGGCTGTTCGACCAGGGCTCGCCATCGCTGAGGATGCCCTGACCGAAGAGCCGCTGCAGCGGCCGCCACTGCAGGCCGTCGCCGGCGCGCACGTAGTTGCCGGACTTCTCGCGCAGCACCTGCTGGAGGTGCTCCGGACGGGTGACAAGGTAGGGACGGAACGAACCGAAGTTGAGCCGCACCACCTCGCCCCGCGACCGCTCACCGAACTCCACCAGCGCCCGGGCCGGATCACGGACCAGGTTGGGCAGGACGTGGCGCAGCGGGATGGACTCCGCCCGCCGGGGGCGGCCCTCTGTGGCTGTTGGTCCCACCTGCGGAGCACCTCTTTCACGGGAAGTCGCCGGATGACCGTGCTGTGTCACAGTCCCGGGAAGCATGCCACCGCCCGGAGAGCTTTCTCTAGACGCGGACAAGAGAAAGTTTCGCAGGGGAATGTCTCACAGTCCACAAAGGAAGTCGGATGGGACCGCTCAGGCCCGCAAGTCCCGCCGGTACCCGCCACTCGCCGGCAACCACTCGGTAACCCAGTCCACGATTGACGGCGAGCATCGCCTCGTTTCCGGCGTCGTTCGTGGTGAACGCCTGCCGGTAGCCGGCCTCGCGGGCCCGGCGCAGGGCGGCGACCTTGACCAGTCGGGCCAGGCCGGCGCCGCGGTGGGCCCGCCGGGTGCCGGTCATCCCCGACTGGTAGCGGTCCCGGCCGTCGGTCAGGGCCAGGCTGAAGGCCACGACCGCACCGTCCACCAGCCCGGCGAGCCGCGCCCCGGCCGCGCCGGCCCGGGTGCACCGTCACGTTGGCGAAGCCGAGGCCGGGCTCGGCGCTCTCGTGCAGCAGCCCGGTCCGGGCCACGCCGAGCAGCTCACCCGCGGACTGCGACAACTCGAGCGCGGCGCGTCTGACGCCGCGCCGCGACCTGGCGCCGTCGTCGGCGACGAGCAGCGCGTACCGCTCGGCGGCCGGGGCGGTGGCCGCCTGCCAGCGGATGAACTCGGCCGTGGTGACCGGGTGCGGCGCGGCGATTCGGAGCAGCTCGGCCACGGCCGGGGCGTCGGACGGTCAGAAGGTGCGTACAGCGACGATCACGGCGAGGCAACGTACCCGAGCGACCAGGCGGCCGCGACTCCCTTCGCAGCGGCGGGGCGCCGCGCCGGCGCGGGGAACACGGGCGCGTCCGGGCCCCCTGTGCGAGGCTCAGGGGCATGGACGACAAGACCATCCTGAACCGGATCTCCGAACTGGTCGACGAGGAGCACCGGCTGCGCACGGCCGCGCAGGAGCACGAGGCCGGCACCGATGACGCGGCCCGGGAGCGGCTGCGGGAGCTGGAGGAATCCCTCGACCAGTGCTGGGACCTGCTGCGCCGGCGGCGGGCCGCCCGGTCGGCGCACGGCGACCCGGACGCCCAGGGCGAGCGGCCGCTGTCGGAGGTCGAGCGCTACCTCCAGTGACGGCTGCGCCGGGCGCGGGCTGCGTCCTGGCGACGAGGGAGCGACCGGCGTCCCGGGCGGCGCGCTGCCGCCCGGGACGCGTCCGGTCAGCGGATGCCCGCCTCCCGCAGCAGCAGCCCGGTCAGCTCGCCCGGGTCGACGTCCCCGGCCGGCAGGCCGCGCGCGGCGAACCAGCTGCCGACCACCCGGACGTCCCGGGCCAGGAACTCCGGCCCCTGCGGGTTGGCCACCACGTCGACCACCTGCGGCAGGTCGATCATGACCAGCCGCCCCCGGTGCACCAGCAGGTTGTACGGCGACAGGTCGCCGTGCGCATACCCGGCCCGGGCCAGCACGACCAGGGCGTCGACCAGCTGCTCCCAGAGATCGCGCAGCTCGGCCGGGTCGGGACGGAGCTGGGCCAGCCGCGGCGCGGCCTGTCCCTCCTCGGCGTCCCCGACGAACTCCAGCATCAGCTCGGTGCCGAGCAGCTGCACCGGGTACGGCACGGCGATCCGCCCGGTGGCCGCCCCGATCTCCCAGAGCCGGGCCAGCGCGGCGAACTCCGCCGCGGCCCACTGCCCGGCGATCATCTGCCGGCCGAACGCCGTCCGGCCGGCCATCGCCCGGTTCTCCCGGGACCGACGCACCCGGCGTCCCTCCAGGTAGCCGGCGTCGCGGTGGAAGAGCCGGTGCTGGGCGTCCCGGTAGCGCTTGGCCGCCAGCAGGCAGGACCGGTCGGTCTCCGGCACCGCCCGGCGGACCAGGTGGACGTCCGCCTCCTTGCCGGTCTTGAGCACGCCGAGTTCGATGTCCTTCGCGGCCAGCTCGGTGACCAGCCACTCCGGGTGGGGTTCCGGCCCGTGCACGGCCTCGTCCCAGGAGGACCAGCGATCCTCGGGGTCGGGCTCGTCGTCGGGCTCGACGAGGGCCGGCTCGGCGTGCCGGCCGTGCTTCAGGAAATAGGGTTCGTCGTCGTCGAAGCGGCTCTTGCCGCGGCCACGGCGCTCGCGCGCCGGGAGGTCGTGTTCACGCACGGGTTCGGTGATCCCTTGGTCGAGGCTGGTGGAGGCAGGTGGAACGACCCTGCAAAGACGGCCATGACCGACCTCCTTTCCTCGACCGGGCTCCGCCCGGCTGCGCCTGCGCGCGGCACCATGCTCACCGGGGGCCCCCGAAGGGGTCAACCGATTTACCGGCCGACCCGCCCCCGGGGTGCGCGAGCAGCCGGTTCCGGCTGCTCAGCCAGCACGGTGGCCACCGCCGCGATCAGCCCGTCCGCCGTGCGGGTGGGCGCGAACCGGCGGTCCGACCAGCGACGGCCCCGGTGCAGCCAGACGCTGGGCAGGCCGATGGCCGCCGCCCCGCCGATGTCCTCCTCCGGGCTGTCCCCGATCACCCAGGCGCCCCGCAGCGGCATCCGCGCCCGCTGCGCGGCGAGCGCGAAGATGCGCGGGTTGGGCTTGCTGACCCCGGCCTCCTCGGAGATCAACCAGTCGGCGACGTACCGGTCCAGGCCGGTCCGGCGGATCTTGGCATCCTGCTGGCGGACCACGCCGTTGCTGACCACCACCGGCACCCAGCCGGCGTCGTCGGCGATCCGCAGCGCGCAGGCCACCAGCGGGTCCAGCCGGGTGTTCGCCACCACCCCGTCGTGCAGCTCCTCGACCAGGTCGATGGCACGGATGCGCAGCTGGTAGCGGTCCCGGACGGCGTCCGCGACGTCCCACCGGTCGGTCAGCCCGTCCGCGTCGATGGAGAGCAGCCAGTCGATGTCGGCGGGGGGCGCGCCGATGCCGTCCAGGAAGCGCTCTCCCCATGCGCGGAACGCCCCGGCCCGGTCAAGCAGGGTGTTGTCCAGGTCCAGCAGGAGCAGCGGCACGGGGGCACCTTACGGGACCGAGGTGTCCTGCCGACAGGGCCCAGCCGCCCCGCGCCGTCCGTCAGCCGCGCAGCGCCGTTCGGGGGAGCCCCTGGTCGGGAAGGCGGTCGGCGAGCATCGTGTGGGCCGCCCGGGTGGCTGCCAGGGCACCGGGTTCGAGCGTCGCCACCAGCACCTCCTCCCCCGCGTCGGCGCCGCGGGCCAGCGGGCGCCCCTCCGGGTCGTACACCGCCGCCCCGCCGTTGAACCGCCACGGGTCGGCGCCGCCGACCGCGTTGGCGAAGACGACGTACATGGTGTTGTCCAGGGCGCGGGCCGCGTAGTAGAGGTCGCGCCGGTGCTCCGAGCCGGCCAGGTAGCCGCTGGGGCAGAGGTAACCGTGCGCGCCGTCGGCCGCGGCGGCCCGGCCATGCTCCGGAAAGCAGCCGTCGTAGCAGATGCCGAGGCCGAGGCGCCAGTCACCGACCAGCAGCGTGGCGCCGCGCCGGCCCGCGTCGAACAGCTCGCGCTCGCCGCCCCAGACATGCTGCTTGTCGTACGCCGACCGCACCGTTCCGGACGGGTCGAAGACGAGCGAGGAGATGGTCCGCCGCCCGTCCGGGTGCCGGACGGCCGCGCCGACCACCACCGTGGTCCCGCCGTCCCAGGCGGCCCGCCGCAGCGGGTCGAGCCGAGCGTCGTCGACCCGGTCGTCCTCGGCGGCGGCCACGTCCGTGCCGGTCGGGTCGGCGGCCAGGGTCGGCGGGTGGTACGCCGGCAGGAACAGCTCGGGCAGCACGGCGATCCGGGCGCCGGCGTCGGCCGCCCGGTCGACCAGTCGGGCGGCGGTGGCGGCATTGCCGGCGACATCGCCGGGGACCGGCTCGGCCTGGACCGCGGCCACGGTCAGCGAATGCTCGGGAAGCGGGGCGGGCGGAGTCACGCGGCGATCCTAACGGACCGCGAAGCTGGGTCGATCTTGCAAAAATGGATATTCAAGCCGTACGTACGGTTTGCATCGGCCCGGGGCACCTGTCACGATCGTTCCGTGCCCAGAGTAAGTCAGGATCAGCTCGACGCGCGCCGCCAGGAGATCCTCGCCGCCGCGCGGGCCTGTTTCGCCCGGTACGGCTACGAGGGCGCGACCGTACGCCGCCTGGAGGAGGCCACCGGGCTGTCCCGTGGCGCAATCTTCCACCACTTCCGGGACAAGGACTCGCTCTTCCTGGCCGTGGCCGAGGACGACGCCGCCGCCATGGTGGAGACGGTGGCCCGCAACGGCCTGGTCCAGGTCATGCAGGATCTGCTCGCCCGGGCGGCCTCCCCGGACACCACCGGCTGGCTCGGCAGCCAGCTCGAGGTCTCCCGGCGGCTGCGCACCGACCCCGCCTTCGCCAAGCGCTGGGCGGAGCGCTCCGCCGCTATCGCCGAGGCCACCCGGGAGCGGCTGCTCCGTCAGCGGGAGGCCGGCGTGCTGCGCGCGGACGTGCCGATCGACGTGCTGGCGCAGTTCCTGGAACTGGCCTACGACGGGCTGGTGCTGCACCTGGCGATGGGCCGCCCGGCCGGCGACCTCGGGCCGGTGCTCGACCTGGTCGAGGAGGCGGTCCGCCGCCGCTGACCGCTGCCCGCACGACCGCGTCGATTCCCCCGGATCTCGGTCTGGTAACTCGACCGCCGGACCGGGTCACCCCTGGCGGCGCTGCTCCACAATGAGGCCGCGATTCCCCTCGCGTTACAGGAGCAGGCCATGAAGCTGCTGGCGGCATCGGGCGACACCTGGGGCATCCCGGGACCCGTCTTCCTCACGACCTACGTCACGGCGGCAGCCGTGATCCTCCTTGCCTGCGTGGTCCACCGGTACCTGGTCCTCCGCGGGCGAACCCCGAAGGACCCGATCGACGCCGAGTCGGCGGCCTACCTCAGCGGCGGTGAGCAGCTGGCACTGTGGAGCGCGCTCGCCGCGATGCGCAGGGCGGGCGTGGTCGGCGTGCGAGCCGGGAGGCGGCTGGAGGCCACCGGCCCGGCGAGCGCCGGGATGACTCCGCTGGCGCAGGCCGTCCACCGGGCTGCCGCCCGAGGGGCGCGCAGCCGCGACCTGGGCACCGACCCGCGGGTCGCGAATGCGGTGGACGGGCTGCGCCAGAGCCTCGAACGGCGGGGGCTGATCGTCGGCCAGCGGCAGCGCCGGGCCGCCCGGGCCGGGGTGGTGGCCCTGTCGGTGCTGCTGCTGGTCGGTCTGGTTCGGATCGCGGCGGGGCTGTCGGCCGGTCGCCCGACGGGATATCTGATCCTCAGCGTGCTGGCACTCGCCGTGGGGCTGATCGTGCTGTGGCCGCTTCCGCGCGACACGCGTGCCGGGCACACCGTCCTGACGGGACTGCGGCGGAAGCACACGTACCTCTCCCCCGCCGCCCGCCCCGCGTACACCACCTACGGCAGCGCGGAGGCCGCGATGGGGGTGGCGCTCTTCGGCACCGCGTCGCTCTGGGCGCTTGACGCGGACTTCGCCCAGCAGGCCCAGATCAAGTACCAGGCTGCGGCGAGCAGCGGCTACTCCTCCGGGTACGGCGGCTCGTCCGGTGGAGGGGGCGGCTGTGGCAGCGGGGCCAGCTCCTGCGGCGGCGGGGGCGGCGGGGGCTGCGGCGGCGGGGGCTGCGGCGGATGACCGGGCCGAGCGGCGTGGGCATCGGCTGGCGGCCGGAGATCGCCGGCTTCGTGGCCGACCTGCCCGGGTTGCGCTTCGTCGAGGTGGTGGCGGAGACCGTCCCAGCCTCGGGTCCGGTGCCGGACGGCCTGGCCGAGCTGCGCGAGCGGGGCCTCACGGTCGTACCGCACGGGGTGCGGCTCTCCCTCGGCGGCGCGGAGCCGGTCGAGCCGGCCCGGGTGGCCCACCTGGCCGGGGTGGCCGCACTGGTCGACGCGCCGCTGGTCAGCGAGCACATCGCCTTCGTCCGGGCCGGCGGGCTGGAGGCCGGGCACCTGCTGCCGCTGCCGCGCAGCCGGGAGGCGGTCGCCGCGGTGGTGGCGAACGTCCGGCGGGCCCAGGCCGAGCTGCCGGTGCCGGTCGCCCTGGAGCCGATCGCCGCGCTCTTCGACTGGCCGGACGACGAGCTGGACGAGGCCGCCTTCCTGACCGAGATCCTGGACGCCACCGGGGCGCTGCTGCTGCTCGACATCGCCAACGTGCACGCCAACGCCCGCAACCGGGGCGCCGACCCGCTGGCGCTGCTGGACCGGCTGCCGCTGGAGCGGATCGCCTACGTGCACGTGGCGGGCGGGGCCGAGCAGGGCGGCTTCTACCACGACACGCACACCGATCCGGTGCCCGCCGAGGTGCTCGACCTGGTGGGCGAGCTCTGCGCCCGGCATCGGCCGCCCGCCCTGCTGCTGGAACGGGACGGGCACTACCCACCGGCGCCCGAGCTACGCGCCGAGCTGGACGCGCTCGCCGCCGCGTCCGGGTTCCCGGTGATCACGTGACCCGCCCCGAGGGCCGAACCGGTGGGGCGGTCGTACGGCCAGCGCGCGGGATCGACGCGGGCGGGGATCTCGCCGCGCGGCAGGCGGCGCTGGTCGCGACGCTGGTCGCCGGGGGCCCGCTGCCGGCCGGGTTCGCGCCGGCGCCGGTGGCGACCGCCCGCCGTGCCCTGCTGCGCAAGCGCGGCGGCGACGTGGCCCGGCACTGGCCGCTGCTGGCCGCCGGCCTCAGCGCCGCCTGGCCGACGACCTTCGCCGACTGGGCGGCGGACCGCCCGACCCAAGGGTCGCTGCGCGACGGCTGGGACCTGGCGCGGGAGCTGCGCGACCGCGGCACCCTGCCGCCGCTGGGGGCCGAGGAACTGGCCGTCCGGGAGGCGGCCAGCCGCTACGACGGACGGACGGCGCCCCGCCCGCGCCGGCTGCCTGCGGTCGCGTGGGTCGGCGGCGCCGTCGCGGTGCAGCTCGCCGGTCGGGTACGCCTGCTGCGCCCCGCCCGCAGCTGAGCCGGTTGGCACGGCGTTGCCGGCTGCGGCAGGATCGGCCCCATGGATCTCGGATTGACCGATCGGGTGTACGTGCTGACCGGCGCCTCCCGTGGCCTCGGCTTCGCCACCGCCGAACAGCTCGTCGCGGACGGCGCGCGGGTGGTGATCTCGGCCCGGGCCCCGGAGCGGGTGGCCGCGGCGGTAGAGGCGCTCGGCGGCCCGGAGCGGGCGATCGGCCTGACCGCCGACCTGACCGACCCGGAGACGCCGCAGCGGCTGGTCACGGCGGCCCGGGAGCGGTTCGACCGTGTTGACGGCGCGCTGATCTCGGTGGGCGGACCGCCCCGCGGCACGGCCGCCCAGGTGACCGACGAGCAGTGGCGGGAGTCCTTCGAGACCGTCTTCCTGGGCAGCGTCCGCGCCGCCCGTACGGTGGCCGCGGCGCTGACCGACGGCGGCGCGATCGGGCTGGTCCTCTCCACGTCGGCCCGCGGGCCGGTGCCCGGCCTCGGCATCTCCAACGGCCTGCGTCCCGGCCTGGCCGGGGTGGCGAAGGACATGGCCGACGAGTACGGCTCTCGGGGCGTACGCGTGGTCGGCCTGCTGCCCGGCCGGATCATGACCGACCGCAACCGTGAGCTCATGGCCGCCACCGGAGACGCCGAGCAGGCCCGGGCCGAGGCGGAGGCCGGCATCCCGCTGCGCCGGTTCGGCGATCCCGCCGAGTTCGGTCGGGTCGCCGCTTTCCTGCTCTCCCCCGCCGCCAGCTACCTCACCGGCGTCACCGTGCCGGTCGACGGCGGCGCGCTGCGCGGCCTGTGACGGGCCCGGTGAGAAACGAACGCCGGGCAGCTCGGGAGCCGGTTGGCAGTCGGCGGGCGCCTGCGGCATCCCGCTACCCCCGGCCGACGCGCGAGGAGCTGGCGGCGGCGGCCGACCGGACCATCCCTGACCTGATCGCCCCGGGGTTGGACGTGCTCTTCGTCGGCATCAACCCGGGCCTCTGGTCGGCGGCCACCGGCCGGCACTTCGCCCGGCCGGGCAACCGGTTCTGGCCGGCGCTGCACCGGGGCGGCTTCACCCCGCGTCAGCTGCCTCCCAGCGAGCAGGAAGAGCTGCTCCGCTACGGCCTGGGCATCACCAACCTGGTGGACCGGGCAAGTGCCCGGGCCGACGAGCTGACCGCGGAGGAACTGGTGGCCGGCGCGGAGAGCCTGACCGCCAAGGTCGAGCGGTACCGGCCCCGGTGGGTGGCGGTCGTCGGGGTGACCGCGTACCGGATCGGTTTCGCCCGGCCGAAGGCCGGATTCGGGCCGCAGCCGGAGCTGCTGGGCGGCGCCCGGCTCTGGGTGCTGCCCAACCCGAGCGGGCTGAACGCGCACTTCACCCCGGAGACGCTCGGCGCCGCCTTCGCGGAGCTGCACGCCGCGACGACCGCCGGCTGACCCCGGCCGGGGTCAGTTCGCCGCGGCGGGCGGCATCGCCTCGTCGGCGACGTACGTCCCCATCGGCATCGTGATCACCGATTCGGGACCGGTCGCGTCCGCGTACGGGGCGGGCGAGTCGGCGACCGCGAACTGGGTGCGGTAGAGCTCGGCGTAGAGGCCGCCCACGGCGACCAGCTCGTCGTGCCGGCCCCGCTCGACGATCCGCCCCTCGTCGAGGACGAGGATCTGGTCGGCGTCGCGGACGGTGGAGAGCCGGTGCGCGATCACCAGCGCGGTACGCCCGCTCAGCGCCACCGACAGCGCCCGCTGCACCGCCGCCTCGCTCTCCGAGTCCAGGTGCGCGGTGGCCTCGTCGAGGATCACGATCGACGGCGCCTTGAGCAGCAGCCGCGCGATCGCGATGCGCTGCTTCTCGCCGCCGGAGAAGCGGTAGCCCCGCTCGCCGACCATGGTCTGAAGGCCGTCGGGCAGGGAACGGACCAGGTCGGCGACCTGCGCGCCCGCGAGGGCGGCCCAGATCTCGTCGTCGGTGGCGTCCGGCTTGGCGTAGCGGAGGTTCTCCGCGATGGTCTCGTGGAACAGGTGGGAGTCCTGAGTGACCACGCCGATCTCGTCGCGCAGCGAGGCCAGGGTGGCGTCCCGGATATCGACCCCGCCGACCAGCACCTGGCCGTCGGTGACGTCGTAGATCCGGGAGATCAGCATGGACAGCGTCGACTTGCCGGCGCCGGAGGGGCCGACCAGCGCGACCATCTGCCCGGGCTCGACGGTGAACGAGACGCCCTTGAGCACCGGTTCGTTGACCGTGCGGTCGAGGGCGGCGACGTCCTCCAGGGAGGCCAGCGACACCTCGTCCGCGCTCGGGTAGCGGAACCGCACGTCGCGGAACTCGACCCGGCCGTTGGCGCGCGGCACGGGCACGGCGTCCGGCCTCTCCTCGATGCCGGGGCGCAGGTCGAGCACCTCGAAGACCCGGTCGAAGGAGACCAGGGCGCTCATCACGTCGACCCGGACGTTGGAGAGCGCGGTCAGCGGGCCGTAGAGGCGGGTGAGCAGCAGGGCGAGGGTGACCACGGTGCCGGCACTGGCCGCGCCGGTGACGGCGAGCCAGCCGCCGAGGCCGTAGGTGAGCGCCTGGGCCAGCGAAGCGACCAGCAGCATCGCCACGAAGAAGGTCCGCGAGTACATGGCGGACATGATGCCGATGTCGCGGACCCGTTCCGCCCGGCCGGCGAAGCGACGCGCCTCGACCTCCGGCGAGCCGAAGAGCTTGACCAGCAGCGCCCCGGCCACGCCGAACCGCTCGGTCATCGTCGCGTTCATCTTCGCGTCGAGGTTGTACGCCTCGCGGGTGATCTCGGCGAGCCGCCGGCCGACCCGGCGAGCCGGGATGATGAAGATCGGCAGCAGGATCAGCGAGAGCGTGGTGATCTGCCAGGAGAGGGTGAACATCACGCCGGCGGTGAGCACCAACTGGATGACGTTGCTGACCACGCCGGAGAGCGTCGAGGTGAACGCCCGCTGGGCGCCCAGCACGTCGTTGTTGAGCCGGCTCACCAGGGCGCCGGTCTGGGTGCGGGTGAAGAACTGCAGCGGCATCCGCTGGACGTGGTCGTAGACCCGGGTCCGCAGGTCGAGGATGATGCCCTCGCCGATCCGGGCGGAGTACCAGCGCTGGGCCAACGAGAGCAGCGCGTCCGCCACCGCCAGCGCGGCGATGACCAGCGCCAGGCGGACGACCAGCGACCCAGCCTCGGAGCCGCCGCGGTTGATCGCGTTGATCACGTCACCGGCGAGCACCGGCGTGGCGACCCCGATGATCGCGGCCAGCACCACGGTGACCAGGAAGATCATGATGTCGCGCCGGTACGGCCGGGCGAAGTCGATGATCCGCTTGGCGGTGCCGCGCTTGAGCTGATGGGTGGAGATCTGGTCGCGGTCGCGCATCGACCGGAGCATGCTCCAGCCGGCCATGCCGCCACCGGCCATGTGGTTGGACACTCGTCACCTCCGGGTCGCGGGCAGCCTCGGACCGTCGGGTCAATTCTCCCGACGACTACGACAACCTCGGCAGTAACCCGGATCTTCCCAAACGGTCCTTACTATTCTCCCCGCCCGGCGAGATCACGCAGCCGGCGGGTCTGCGCCTCCCGCTCGGCGCGCTGCTGCTCGGCGTGGGACCGACCGGCGGCGCCGGCCAGCAGCGCCTTGATCTCCACCACGGCATCCCGGTTGTTGGCCAGCAGGCCGGCGGTCAGGTCCCGCACCGCGGCGTCCAACTCGGCGTTGGGCACGACGAGGGTGGCCAGCCCGATCCGGTCCGCCTCGGCGGCGTCCATCCGGCGGCCGGTGGTGCAGATCTCCAGCGCCCGGGAGTAGCCGACCAGCTCGACCAGGCGCTTGGTGCCGGCGAGGTCGGGGACCAGGCCGAGAGTGACCTCGGCCATGGAGAGCTTGGCATCCTCGGCGAGGACCCGCAGGTCGCAGGCGAGGGCGAGCTGGAAGCCGGCGCCGATGGCGTGCCCCTGCACGGCGGCCACCGAGATCACGTCGGGCCGGTGCAGCCAGGTGAAGCCGGCCTGGAACTCGACGATCCGGTCCGCGCACTCCTGCTCGGGCAAAGTAGACAGCTCGGCGAAGGAGCCCGGCCCGGAGGCGCCGGCCACCGACAGGTCGAGACCGGCGGAGAACGCCCGCCCCTCGCCGCGCACCACGACGACCCGTACGTCGCCGGGCAGCTCCCGGGAGAAGTCGCTCATCGCGCGCCACATGGTCGGGGTCTGCGCGTTGAGCACGTCGGGCCGGCACAACGTCACCGTCGCGACCGGCCCGTCGCAGTCGAGTCGTACCCCGGCCGTCTCGGCGGTCACCGGACCGCCCGGGGCACGGCGCTGATGGACGCTGGTGAGCGGGTCACGCCTTCTTGCGGCGCCGGGCACCGCCACGCTGCCGCAGCTGCACCCCGGACTCGGTGAGCACCCGGTGGATGAACCCGTAGGACCGGCCGGTCGAGGCCGCGAGCGCACGGATGCTCTCACCCGAGGTGTACCGCTTTACCAGGTCCTTGGCGAGCGTCTGACGCTCGGCTCCGACGATCCGGCGACCCTTCTCAGTGCTGGTGGCTGTGCCAGTGGCTGCCATGCTGATTCCTCACGTCCCAGACTGTGCGGTTCGGATACGGTCCCACCTATTAGACCGCCTCCAACGATCATGCGCCAGATATCAACTCTTCGCCAACCGACACGCTGTGCAATGTCAACTTCCCGATAGCGTGACCTTCCCGACCGCCCGGATCGGCCGCCGCCGTCAGGCAAGTTCGACCAGTTCAAGGAGGTCGTCGCTCCAGGCGTCCTCGTCGCCGTCGGGGAGCAGGATGGCGCGGTCCGGCTTGAGCGCGGTGACGGCGCCCGGGTCGTGGGTGACCAGCACGATCGCGCCCGGGTACCGGGCGATCGCGTCGAGCACCTGCTCGCGGCTGACCGGGTCGAGGTTGTTGGTCGGCTCGTCCAGCAGCAGCACGTTGGCGCCCGAGCAGACAAGCGTGGCCAGGGCCAGCCGGGTCTTCTCGCCGCCGGAGAGCACCCCGGCCGGCTTGTCCACGTCCTCCCCGGAGAAGAGGAACGCACCGAGGATCTTGCGCAGGTCGGTGTCGGTCTGCTCCGGCGCGGCGCTGCGCATGTGCTCCAGGATCGTCCGGTCCACGTCCAGCGTCTCGTGCTCCTGGGCGTAGTAGCCCAGCCGCAGCCCGTGGCCCGGGCGCACCGCGCCGGTGTCCGGCTCCAGCAGGCCGCCGAGAATCCGCAGCAGGGTCGTCTTGCCGGCGCCGTTGAGCCCCAGGATGGCCACCCGGGAGCCGCGGTCCACCGCGACGTCGACGTCGGTGAAGATCTCCAGCGACCCGTACGACTTGGAGAGGCCGGTCGCGGTGAGCGGGGTCCTGCCGCACGGGGCAGGGGTGGGGAAGCGCACCTTGGCCACCTTGTCGGCGACGCGTACCTCGTCCAGGCCGGCCAACAGCTTCTCGGCGCGGCGGGCCATGTTCTGCGCGGCGACGGTCTTGGTGGCCTTGGCGCGCATCTTGTCCGCCTGGGCCATCAGCGCGCCGGCCTTCTTCTCGGCGTTGGCCCGCTCCCGGCGCCGGCGCCGCTCGTCGGTCTCCCGCGCCTCCAGGTACGCCTTCCAGCCCAGGTTGTAGACGTCCACCACGGAACGGGTGGCGTCGAGGAACCAGACCTTGTTGACCACCGACTCCAGCAGCGAGGCGTCGTGGGAGATCACGATCAGGCCGCCCTTGTGGTTGGCGAGGAAGCCGCGCAGCCAGGTGATCGAGTCGGCGTCCAGGTGGTTGGTGGGCTCGTCGAGGAGCAGGATGCCGCCGCCGTTCTCGCCGGCGTCGCGGAACAGGATCCGGGCCAGCTCGATCCGGCGGCGCTGGCCACCGGAGAGGGTGCCGATGGTCTGCGCCAGGGCGCGGTCCGGCAGACCCAGGTTGGCGCAGATCCGCGCGGCCTCGGCCTCGGCCGCGTACCCGCCGAGGGCGGCGAACTGGTCCTCCAGCGCGCCGTAGCGGCGGACCAGCTTCTCGTCGGCGTCCTCGGCGAGCCGGGCCTCCATCTCCTTCATCTGCGCCATGAGCAGGTCCAGGCCCCGGGCGGAGAGCACCCGATCCCGCCCGGTGACCTCCAGGTCACCGGTGCGCGGGTCCTGCGGCAGGTAGCCGATGGCGCTGCGCCGGTCGATCTGCCCGGCGTACGGCTGCCCCTCCCCCGCCAGCACCTTCAGGGTGGTGGTCTTGCCGGCGCCGTTGCGCCCGACCAGGCCGATCCGGTCGCCCGGCTGCACCCGCAGGGTGGTGTCGGACAGCAGGATCCGGGAACCGGCGCGCAGTTCCAGGCCGGTGGCAGTGATCATCTCGCGGTACTCGCTCTCGGGATTTCAGAAGGGCTGACTCAGGGCACGCGAAAGCGCCGGCGGGCCCGATGGACCGTCGGCGCGGGGCGGTTCAGCCTTCGCAGAGCAGCACGCGGCAAGTGTACCGGGCGGCCTGTCGCGCTCCGTCCGGATTACCGAGCAAGATCATCGGGTACCGAAACGGCGTCCGGACCCGGTCCGGTACCGCAACCACCAAAACTGGATCTAACGGTGATCGGGGTCATTATGGAGCTGAACGAGAACGCGCGGATCGACACCAGCCAGGTGGATGATCGGCGGGGGTCCGGCGGAGGCGGCGGGATGGGGATACCGATCCCGATCGGCGGCGGCCGGGGGGGCATCGTCGGCATCATCATCGCCGTGCTCGTCGCCCTCATCGGCGGCGGTTTCGGCCTCAACGCGGCGACCAACGGGGGCTCGGACGACCAGGGCGACAACACCTCGCTGGAGCAGAAGTGCTCGGCCGAGGACCGGCTCCAGCAGCTCGACTGCCGCAACACGCTCTACGTCAACTCGATCCAGGCGTACTGGCGCAAGGCCATGCCGGAGGCCTTCGGCGATCAGTACCAGGCCGCCAAGACCGTCTTCTTCAGCCAGGGCGTCAACACCGGCTGCGGGCAGGCGGACTCCGGCGTCGGGCCGTTCTACTGCCCGGCCGACGACCGGGTCTACATCGACCTGACCTTCTACCGGTTGCTCGCCGACCAACTCGGCGCCGAGGGCGAGTTCGCCCAGCCGTACGTGCTGGCCCACGAGTACGGCCACCACGTGCAGGACCTGCTCGGCACCGAGGCGCAGATGCGGCGCCAGCAGCAGCGCGACCCGAACAACGCCAACGCGCTCTCGGTGAAGCTGGAGCTGCAGGCCGACTGCTACGCCGGCGCGTGGGCCAAGAACGCCACCGGCACCGCCGACGAGCAGGGCCAGAAGGTCTTCAAGAGCATCACCGAGCAGGACATCCAGCAGGCGATCGACACCGCCGAGAAGATCGGCGACGACGCGATCCAGAAGCGCTCAGGCCGGCCGGTGAACCCGGACGAGTTCACCCACGGCACCTCCGAGCAGCGCAAGCAGTGGTTCACCAAGGGGTACTCGACCGGGGACCCGAAGTCCTGCGACACCTTCGGCAACAGCCGGTAGAACCGGCGCCCGGCCGCACCGGCCACGCGACGACGAGGACCCCGGCGACCGGGTGGGCGAGCCGCCGCCGGGGTCCCGTGCCGTGGAGATGAGGACGCGGCCAGCTGTTCCGCCGTCTTCCACGACACCGCCGCACTCTCCGGCTCGAAGGTGGCGGGGCGTTCGCCAGGTCGCCGAGGTTTCGGTCATCGAGGGCTTCGGTTTATTCGAGCCGCGATACCTGGTAGTGGCTGATGAACCAGGCGTCGCCGATCCGTCGCACGATCACGCTGAGGTAACCGGTCAGGACCGGCCGGTCGGTGAAGGCGAAGTCGACACTCAGGTAACCGAGGACAAGGTCGTCGGCGAGGCGCCGGGTCTCCCGAATGTCGTACGCGGCAGTCATGCCGATCGGCTGGGAGGCGTAATACTCGGCAACGCCTTCGCGGCCGACACTGTACGGGTGCAGGCCTTGGAAGATCGCGTCGTCGGTGAAGTACGACGCGACCCGATCGGGGTCGTGGGCGTTGACGGCGGACCTCCACTGGTCGAGGACGGTACGCAGGATCTGGGCCTCGATGCTGGTCATGGTGGTCTTCCCATGCTGTTGGACGGATGAGCGCTGACGCTCGACGTCGGCACGCTCGGTCTCGAGACCGACATGGCGTGGATCCCGTCGGGCGACCCGTTCCGGGGTTACCGGGCGAGGCTGACCGGGTCGTTCGGGTGCGGCGACAAACGGAGTAATGCAGTCCCTTCGCCGGGCACCCACCACTGCCTATTTTGCAGGGGAAAACGCCCCTTTGGGTGCGACTGCCGCCTTTCGGTACGCCGCCTGCTCGCCGACTCGGGAAGCTCAGTGCCGACCGGCAGTCACGGCGGGTCCACCCCGGCTCGGGTGGCGACACGGGTTCCTCGGCCGGATCCGGCCGCCGCGGGCGCCAACGCCAACCGCTCGGGTCAGCCGGCGCGGTCGGGGTCGCGGACCAGGATGCGCACGGCTCGGGCGGCGGCGATGGCACCCACCAGCACCGCTTGCCGGGGCTCGGGCACGTCGAGCAACCGCTCGGCGCGCAGCGCGGCGAGCGGGGCGAGCCGCCGGTCGGCCAGCACGGTGTCCACGGACCGCCGGTCGCCCCCGCAGACCAGGGCGCTCAGCGTCGCCGCCTCCGGCAACAGCAGCCGTACGGCCAGCTCCACCGCGTCGCCCAGGGCCGCCTTCGCCTGGTTGTCCCGCCGCCGGGCGAAGCGCTGCTGGGACCACCCGCCCGCGGCGGTGCGCCCCTGCACGTACCGGGTGTCCACCTTGGAGACCACCAGGTCGGTGCCCGCCGCGACACCGACCGCCACCGCGCCCTTTCGGGCGAGCAGCAAGCCGAGCCGGCGTGGTGCGGCGGCGGCGACCACGAATCCGGGCACGTCGGTGGCGGCCGCCGCCCCAGGCGGGGTGTGCAGCTCGGCGGTCGCGCCGTCCGGGGCGGAGAGCAGCAGGCCGTACTCCTGGACGGTCGTGGTGGGCGGGCCGTGCCGGTCGGCGAAGCCCTCGACCCAGCGGGCGACGCGGGCCGGGTCGACCTCGACCCACCGGCCGCCCCCGGCTGCGGGTCGGCTGGTCACCGCCCGACCGTACGGCACGGCGGCGGCTGTCGGGTCCGTCGGGGCGCTGTCCGGCGGTCAGCCGGGCGGCAGCATGTCGACCGCCAGCGCGGCGATCAGAGCGCTGGAGGCCAGGGCGGTGGCCGTCCGGCCGCGAGGCCCGGCGAGCGCACGCCCGACCAGGGTCCCACCACCGGCCACGAGCAGCTGCCAACTCGCCGACGCCAGGAAGGCGCCCGCCACGAAGAGCGCCGCTGTCACGGCGCTGAGGTCACCGGCGTCCCGACGACCGAGCACGAGCGCGGCGAAGTAGACGATGGTCATCGGGTTCAGCAGGGTGAGCGCCAGCAGCGCGGCGAACGCACGCCCGGGCGTGCTCAGCCCCGTGGTTCCACCGGACCGGCCGGGCTCCGCCGGCCTGGGCCGCAGCGCCCGCCAGGCGCCGTGTCCGGCCAGCACTAGGAGCACTCCGGCCGCGATCCAGCGCAGCGGGTCGGCGACCGGCCCGACCAGACCGGCCAGCGCGGCACCGCCGAGCGCGGCCACGGCGGCGTAGAGCCCGTCCGCGGTGGCCACCGCGAGCGCCGCGGCGGCGCCGACCCGGAAGGAGGTACGGGCACTGAGCCCGAGGATCAGCACGGCGATCGCGCCGACGGGAATGGCGACGCCGTAGCCGGCGAGCAGGCCGGCCACGAACGCGGCGGTCATGCCGGCGGGCCGGAGACCGTCGCGGATCGCCGCACCGCCTGCTGTCGCCGGCCAGGCCTGGCCGCCGCGACAGGGACGTGCATACGGGTCCGTGCGATCACGACGACGATTGTCCCGGCCCGGACGGGCCGGCGCGACGGGATTTCCAGTCGCACATCGACGTACACGTGCGGCGGGGCCGCGGCGTAGGCCGCGGCCCCACCTTGCTGCGCGGTGCGTCAGTCGGCGCAGTGCACGTCGACGAAGTAGGTGGCGCTGACGACGACCTGGTGCCGCCCTGCTCGGCCGCCTCGACGTGGGCCTCGTGGAACGCCAGCACGGCCGGGTTGTACTCCGAGTACTTCACGTTGGACGCGCCGTTCGTGTCGAGCCACGTCGCCGCGAGCCCGTCGACCGGCTCGGCCACGCCCGGCTTCCAGAAGCGAAAGCGGCCGGCCCGGCTTTCGCCGGGCCGGCCGTAGTCGGAATTCGACAGCTCAGACGTTGAAGCCGAGGGAGCGGAGCTGCTCCCGGCCCTCGTCGGTGATCTTGTCCGGGCCCCACGGCGGCAGCCAGACCCAGTTGATCCGGATGTCGTTGACCAGTCCGCCGCCCGGCCCGGTGGTCAGCGCCTGCCGGGCCTGGTCCTCGATCACGTCGGTGAGCGGGCAGGCCGCCGAGGTCAGCGTCATGTCCAGCGTGGCCACGTTGTCCTCGTCCACGTGCACGCCGTACACCAGGCCGAGGTCGACCACGTTGATGCCCAGCTCCGGGTCGACGACGTCCTTCATCGCCTCCTCGATGTCGGCGACGCTGGCCTTGCCGCCGTCGGCCGCCGGCGTCGCCGCGGTGGCGGTTTCCTCGCTACTCATGCCTTCACCTCCGTTGAACTCATGCCCACGCCGGCGCGTGCCGCGGCGTCCTTGAACGCCATCCACGGCAGCAGCGCGCACTTGACCCGGGCCGGGTAGCGCGCGACACCCGCGAACGCCACCCCGTCACCGAGCACGTCCTCGTCCGGCGCGACCTGGCCACGGCCGGACATCAACTCGACGAACGCCTCGTGCACGGCGAACGCCTCGCCCGCGCCCCGACCGCGCAACAGCTCGTGCAGCACGCTCGCCGAGGCCTGACTGATCGAGCAGCCCATGCCGTCGTACGAGATGTCGTGGAGCACGTCGCCGTCGGTGGCCACCCGGACGGTGACCTCGTCGCCGCAGGTCGGGTTGACGTGGTGCGCCTCGGCGACCCGGTCGGCCGGGTCGTCGGCGTCGCGCAGGCCACGCCCGTGCGGGTGCTTGTAGTGATCCAGGATGATCTCCTGGTAGAGCTGGTCGAGCTGCATCAGTCGAACACCTTCCGCGCCTGCTCCAGACCCGCCACCAGGGCGTCGATCTCCTCCGTGGTGGTGTACAGGTAGAACGACGCCCGCGTCATGGCCGGCACGCCGAACCGGCTGCACACCGGCTTGGCGCAGTGGTGGCCCACCCGGACCTGCACGCCGAGCGAGTCGAGCACCTGGCCCACGTCGTGCGGGTGGATGTCGCCGAGCGCGAACGAGATGGTCCCGCCCCGGCCGACCGGCACCGTCGGCCCGAAGATCCGCAGGCCGGGCACGGTGGCGAGGGCGTCCAGCGCGTACGCGGTCAGCGCCTTCTCGTGCCACTGGATGGCCCGCATGCCGATCCCGGTGAGGTAGTCCACCGCCGCGCCGAGCGCCACCGCCTCGGCGATCGGCGGGGTGCCCGCCTCGAACCGGGCCGGCGGCGCGGCGAAGGTCGACCGCTCCATGCCGACGGTCTCGATCATCGAGCCGCCGCCGAACACCGGGGGCATCGCGGCGAGCAGCTCGGACCGGCCCCAGAGCACCCCGATGCCGGTCGGGCCGCACATCTTGTGCCCGGTGAAGGCGATGAAGTCGGCGTCGTAGTCGACCACGTCCATCGGCATGTGCGGCACCGACTGCGAGCAGTCGAGCAGCAGCAGCGCGCCGACCTCCCGAACCCGCTGGGTGATCCGCGAGGTGGCGTTGACCGTGCCGAGGATGTTGGACATGTGCACCAGCGAGACGATCTTCGTCCGCTCGGTGACCAGGTCCGCCAGCCCCGACTCGTCCAGCCGGCCCTGCTCGGTGACCGGGAACCAGCGCAGGGTCGCGCCGGTCCGCTCGGCCAGCAGCTGCCACGGGACGATGTTCGAGTGGTGCTCCATCTCGGAGATCACGATCTCGTCGCCCGGGCCGATCCGGAACCGCGGGTCGGCGTCGGGCCGCAGCGAGGCGTTGGAGAACGCGTACGCCACGAGGTTGATCGCCTCGGTGGAGTTCTTGGTGAACACCACCTCGTCCGGACTCGGCGCGTTGATGAACGCGGCGATCTTCGCCCGCGCCCCCTCGTACGCCTCGGTCGCCTCGGTGCCCAGCGTGTGCACCGAGCGCGACACGTTGGCGTTGTGCATCGCGTAGTGCTCGGCGAGCACGTCGAGCACCTGCCGCGGCTTGTGCGAGGTGTTGGCGCTGTCGAGATAGACCAGCCGGTGCCCGTTGATCTCCCGATCGAGGATCGGGAAGTCCGCGCGCACCTTGGACACGTCGAAACGCGGCACGTCGTCGTACTGCGGCATCCCCTCGGGGATGGCGATGGTGGTCATCTCAGCGGCCCCTGTCCGTGTGTCAGGCCCGCGCCGAACCGGCCCCGGCGACGTACCGCTCGTAGCCCTCGTCCTCGAGCTTGTCGGCCAGCTCCGGGCCGCCCTGCTCGACGATCCGGCCGGCGACGAAGACGTGCACGAAGTCGGGCTTGATGTAGCGCAGGATCCGGGTGTAGTGGGTGATCAGCAGCAGGCCGGTGTCGCCGGTGTCGCGGACCCGGTTCACGCCCTCGCTGACCACGCGCAGCGCATCGACGTCCAGACCGGAGTCGGTCTCGTCGAGGATGGCCATCTTCGGCTTGAGCAGCTCCAGCTGCACGATCTCGTGCCGCTTCTTCTCACCGCCGGAGAAGCCCTCGTTGACGTTGCGCTGGGCGAACGCCGGGTCCATCTGGAGGCGCTCCATGGCGCCGCGCAGCTCGCCGCCCCAGGTGCGCAGCTTCGGGGCCTCGCCGTCGATGGCGGTCTTGGCGGTACGCAGGAAGTTGGCGACCGAGACGCCGGGGACCTCGACCGGGTACTGCATGGCCAGGAAGAGGCCGGCGCGGGCCCGCTCGTCGACGGACATGGCCAGCACGTCCTCGCCGTCGAGGGTCACCGAGCCGCCGGTGATCTCGTACTTGGGGTGGCCGGCGATCGAGTACGCCAGGGTGGACTTGCCGGAGCCGTTCGGGCCCATGATCGCGTGGGTCTCGCCCGACTTCACGGTCAGGTCGACACCGGCCAGGATCGGCTTGAGCTCACCCTCGGGCAGCTTGACCGACACCTTCAGGTCGCGGATCTCCAGGGTGCTCATTATCGGGTCACTCCATTGCTCGGCGTCAGGCTGACGTAGATGTCGCCGTCGCGGACTTCGACGGGATAGACGGGAACGGGTTCGGTCGCGGGCAGCCCGGTGGGCTCACCCGTCCGCAGGTCGAAACGGGATCCGTGCAGCCAGCATTCCAGCGTGCACCCGTCGACCTCGCCCTCGGAGAGGGCCACCGCGGCGTGCGAGCACTCGTCGTACACGGCGTAGAAGTTGTCGTCCTCGCCGTGCACGATGGCGATCTGGGTGCCGTCCACGTCGGCGCTGATCGCGGTGCCCTTCGGCACGTCCTCGGTCGAGCAGATCTTGATCATCAGGCGCCGGCCTTGGTGAGTCGCGCCTCGATCGCGTCGCCGAGCCGCTCGCGCAGCTCCTCGACCGGGATCTTGTTGATCAGCTCGGCGAAGAAGCCGCGGACCACCAGGCGGCGGGCCTCGGCCTCCGGGATGCCCCGGGCCATCAGGTAGAACAGCTGCTCGTCGTCGAAGCGGCCGGTCGCGCTGGCGTGGCCGGCGCCGGCGATCTCGCCGGTCTCGATCTCCAGATTCGGTACGGAGTCCGCCCGGGCGCCGTCGGTGAGCAGCAGGTTCCGGTTGATCTCGTACGTGTCGGTACCGGTCGCCTCGGCGCGGATCAGCACGTCACCCACCCAGACGGTGTGCGCGCTCTCCCCCTGCAGGGCGCCCCGGTAGCCGACGTAGCTGCGGCAGTCCGGCACGGTGTGGTCGACCAGCTGGCGGTGCTCCAGGTGCTGGCCGGAGTCGGCGAAGTAGACGCCGTACAGCTCGGCCTCGCCGCCCCGGTCGGTGTACTCGACCGAGGTGTACTGGCGGACCAGGTCGCCGCCGAGGCTGACCTGGACGTGCACCACCCGGGCGTCCCGACCAAGCTTGATCTTGATGTGCTGCGCCTGCACCGCGTCGGGCGCCCAGTCGGCCACGGTGACCAGGGTCAGCTTGGCCCCGTCGCCGACCGTCACCTCGACGTTGTCGGCCAGCGTGGCCGAGCCCTCCTGGGAGAACACGACCGTCGCCTCGGCGAACCGGCCCACCTGGACCTGGGTCCGGGCGAAGGAGAGCTCCTCGGGGTACGCGCCCAGCAGCCGGACGACAACCGGCTCGGACACCACGGCCTCGGCCGCCACCTCGACCACCGCGACCCGTGCCGCCCCAGCGTGGGCCAGCGCGCTGATCCGGTCGATCGGCACGAGCACCGACGCGACGCTGGCGTCGGTCGGCTCGACGAACCGCACCGACACCCCGGCCGGCAGGCGCGGGTGCTCCACGGTGACGCCCCGGCCGGTGGCGGCCGAAGTGTCCGCCGTGGCCAGGCCGCGCAGGCGCTTGAGCGGGGTGAAACGCCACTCCTCCTCCAGGCCGGTCAGGGCCGGGAAGTCGGCGACGTCGTACGAGCGGAGCGCCTGCGACTTGGTGCTGGGCGGCGCGGAAGCCTGGGTAGTCATCTCTTCCTTGGTCTGTTCTGCGACGACGGTGTCTGGTGCGGGTCGGGCGGGCGGCGTCAGCCGACCGCGCCCTCCATCTGGAGCTCGATCAGGCGGTTGAGCTCCAGGGCGTACTCCATCGGGAGTTCCTTGGCGATCGGCTCGATGAAGCCGCGCACGATCATCGCCATCGCCTCGTCCTCGCTCAGCCCCCGGCTCATCAGGTAGAAGAGCTGGTCGTCGCTGATCTTGGAGACGGTCGCCTCGTGCCCCATCGACACGTCGTCCTCGCGGATGTCGACGTACGGGTAGGTGTCCGAGCGGGAGATGGTGTCGACCAGCAGCGCGTCGCACTTGACCGTGCTCCGGCTGCTGTGCGAACCCTCCAGCACCTGCACCAGGCCGCGGTACGAGGTGCGGCCGCCACCCCGGGCGATCGACTTCGACACGATGGTGCTGCTGGTGTGCGGCGCGGCGTGCACCATCTTGGCGCCCGCGTCCTGGTGCTGGCCCTCGCCGGCCATGGCCACCGAGAGCACCTCGCCCTTGGCGTGCTCGCCGGTCATGTAGACCGCCGGGTACTTCATGGTGACCTTGGAGCCGATGTTGCCGTCGACCCACTCCATGGTCGCGCCCTCGTGGCAGACGGCGCGCTTGGTGACCAGGTTGTAGACGTTGTTCGACCAGTTCTGGATGGTCGTGTAGCGGCAGCGCGCGTTCTTCTTGACGATGATCTCCACGACCGCGCTGTGCAGCGAGTCCGAGGAGTAGAGCGGCGCGGTGCAGCCCTCGACGTAGTGCACGTACGCACCCTCGTCGACGATGATCAGGGTCCGCTCGAACTGGCCCATGTTCTCCGTGTTGATCCGGAAGTAGGCCTGCAGCGGGATCTCCACGTGCACGCCCTTCGGCACATAGATGAACGAGCCACCGGACCACACGGAGGTGTTCAGCGCGGCGAACTTGTTGTCGCCGACCGGGATCACCGTGCCGAAGTACTCCTTGAAGATGTCCTCGTGCTCCTTGAGGGCGGTGTCGGTGTCCAGGAAGATGACACCCTGCTCCTCGAGGTCCTCACGGATCTTGTGGTAGACCACCTCGGACTCGTACTGCGCCGCGACACCGGCGACCAGCCGCTGCTTCTCCGCCTCCGGGATGCCCAGCCGGTCGTAGGTGTTCTTGATGTCCTCCGGCAGGTCCTCCCAGCTGGTGGCCTGCTTCTCCGTCGAGCGGACGAAGTACTTGATGTTGTCGAAGTCGATCCCGGTGAGGTCGGCGCCCCAGGCCGGCATCGGCTTGCGGTCGAACAGCCGCAGGCCCTTCAGCCGCAGGTCGAGCATCCAGGCCGGCTCGTTCTTCTTCGCCGAGATGTCCCGCACCACCGCCTCGTTGAGGCCGCGCTGAGCGGAGGCCCCGGCGACGTCGGGGTCGGCCCAGCCGTACTCGTAGCGGCCCAGGGCGGCGAGCTGCTCCTCCTGGGTCAGGGGCTGGACGATCTGCTCGGTCATTTATCTGTCCTCACAGTGGTGACGGTCTTACCGGACATGCGTGGCTGAGTGGGGATGTGCGTGGTGCACACCCCGTCGCCGTGCGCGATGGTGGCCAGGCGCTGCACGTGGGTGCCGACCAGACGGGAGATCACCGCGGTCTCGGCCTCGCACAGCTGGGGAAACTCGGCGGCCACGTGCGCCACCGGGCAGTGGTGCTGACACAGCTGGCCGCCGGAGGCGATCGTGGACGCGTTGGCAGCGTAGCCCTCGGCGGTCAGCGCCCCGGCGAGTGCCTCCGCCCGCGCGAGGGGGTCGTCGCCGGCGTCCTCCATGGCCGCGCGACAGCGGGCCTCCAGGGTGGCGACCTGATCGGCGGCGAACGCCTCGACCGCCTCCGACCCGCCGTTGCGGGCGATCCAGCGCAGCGCGGCGGTGGCCATGTTGTCGTAGTGGTGGGTGCCGCAGCGGACCCGGGCCGCGTCCGTCAGCAGGAAGACCTTGGCCGGGCGGCCCCGCCCGCGGGTGCCCCGGACGGCCTGCTCGCGGGCGACCACGTCGCCGTCGGCCAGCATCGCGTCGAGGTGCCGGCGGATCGCCGCCGGGCTGAGCCCGAGCGCCGAGCCGAGCTGCGCGGCGGTGGTCGCCCCCCGCTCCAGCAGCAGCTGGGTGACCCGGTCGCGGGTGGAAAGATCGGCGGACGCGGCCTGCGACAACTCCAGCTCGGCGCGTCTGACGCCGCGCCGCGAGCTGGAGCCGTCGCCGGCGACCGGAGCGGTCGTCGGCTGGTGCCCGGGGAGCGCCGCCGCGTTTTTCACAACGCCAACGTTACGTAATTCGTCGGAGGCCCGCAAACCCGGGTCCCGGTGATCCGGAACACCGGGTCGGCGGAGTCACCCGATCGGGTACCACTACGGTGCGTAGGATTCGCTCCGTGAAGCCTTCCGTCCGGTTCCCGGTCTCCGCCTCGCTGCTGCGCCGCCTCGCGTACGCCTCGATCATCGCGAACGTGGCGATCGTGGTCACCGGCGGGGCGGTCCGGCTCACCGCCTCCGGCCTCGGCTGCCCCACCTGGCCCCGGTGCACCGACGCGTCGTACCACACGACGCCGGAGATGGGCGTGCACGGGATGATCGAGTTCGGCAACCGGCTGCTGACCTTCGCGGTGGGGATCATCGCGCTGGCCGTGCTGCTCGCCGTGCTGGCCCAGCGGCCCCGCCGGCGCGGGCTGCTGCCGCTGGCGATCGCGGTCTTCCTGGGCATCCCCGCGCAGGCGGTGATCGGCGGGATCACCGTGCTGACCAACCTCAACCCGTGGGTGGTCGGGCTGCACTTCCTCGCCTCGATGGCGGTGATCGCGGCCGCGTACGCCCTCTGGCGGCGGATCGCCGACCCGGACGGCCCGGCGGTGGCCACCGTGCCCGGGCCGCTGCGCACGCTGGCGCTGCTCACGACGCTGGTGAGCGCGGCGGTGCTGGTGGTGGGCACGTGGGTGACCGGCAGCGGCCCGCACGCCGGCGACCAGGGCGCCGCCCGCAACGGCCTGGACCCCGAGTCGATCTCCCAGGTGCACGCCGACGGGGTGTTCCTGCTGATCGGGCTCTCCGTGGCGCTGATCTTCGCCTTCCGGGCGGTCGGCGCGACCCGGGCGACGCGGGCCGCCGTGGTGCTGGTCGCGGTGGAGCTGGGTCAGGGCCTGATCGGCTTCGTGCAGTACTTCACCCACCTGCCGGCGGCGCTGGTCGCCGCGCACATGCTCGGCTCCTGCCTGGTGCTGCTGGCCGCCCTGGGGGTGCTCTGGTCGACCCGCGAGCGCCGCCCCGTCGAGCCGACCCCGACCGCCACCCCGGCCGCCGAGCCGGTCACCGCGGCCGCCTGACGCCGCTCCCGCACCCCCCACGGCGGCCGGAGACGGGAACGGGTGCGTTTGTTTGTCGCTGGGGCGACAACAAACGCACCCGGAGAAGGTCAGGCGCTGGGGTGCAGGTGGGTGGCGATCGCCTCGGCGAGGCGGTCGGGGGCGCCGTCGGCGTACCCGATGAACAGGCTCGGCTCGGTCAGCTCCAGCTCGACCAGCACGGGTGAACCGTCCGGACCGGGGATGAGGTCCACCCGGGCGTAGAGCAGACGGTCGGGGCCGCCGGGCACCACGGCCAGGGTCTTCTCCGCCACGGCCAGCTGCTCGGGCGTGGCCGTCCGGGCGGTGATCTCCTCGGGCTTGTAGAGCCCCTCCACGCCCAGATCCGGGCCGGTCAGCATCGGGCCCTTGCGGATCGCGTGGCTGAACGCCAGGCCGTCCGGGCCGGCCAGGAAGAGCAGCGCGGTCTCGCCGACGGTGTCCACCGCGGTCAGGTACGGCTGCAGCATGGTGAGCCGGCCCGCGTCGGAGAGCCGCCGTACGTGCGCGACGGCCAGCTTGCGGTGCTCCGGGTCGGCCAGGTCGTACCGGCCGGTGTCCTGGCTGCCGGCGCTGACGGCGGGCTTGATGACGTACTCGGCACGGTCGGCCGGCAGGGTCCAGGTCTCCCCCGGCGCGACCCACGAGGTCGGGACGGTCGGCACTCCGGCGGCGGCGAGCTCGCCCAGGTAACGCTTGTCGGTGTTCCAGCGGACCACGTCGGCCGGGTTGGCCAGGGCGGGCACGGTCTGCGCCCAGGCGACGAACTCGTCGCGGCGCAGCGCGTAGTCCCACGGCGAGCGGAGCACGACCAGGTCGTACGCGGACCAGTCCACGGCCCGGTCGTCCCAGACCACCGCCTCGGCGGCGATCCCGCGGGCGGCCAGCGGGGCGAGCACGAGCCGGTCGTCCGGGTCGAGGTCGGACAGCTCGGTACAGGTGACGAGCGCGACCCGGGGTTCCCCCCGGGTCGACTGCTGGTGGTGGTTGGTCAATTTGTCGGTCAACGGGCCATCGTGCGCCGGGCCATGGACCGCCACAGGTCGTTGCTCGGACGCATCTGGTCCATCAGTTCACGCTCCCAGGCGTTCTCGACGGCGACCCCGGCCTTGGCGCAAGCCTGCCGCGCGACGTCGGTGCCGGCCGCGAACTGGTCGGCCCACGCCCCGTCCTCACCCACGAGCACGATCCGCGCACCGCGCTTTCCGACGTACTCGATGACCGCCTTCGCCCCGCCGTGTCCGGCGGCGAACGACTTGATGCCCGAGACCAGGCCGTTGGGGGCCTGCTCCGGAGCGGTCTGCTCAGCCGTCAGCGTCGTATCGGAACCATCTGCCATGACGCGAAGCCTAAGCAGAGTTCCATCCGGGTGCGCGAGTTCGACGAACACTTTGTGATGCCAATTACGAAGAGGTTTAAGGAAGACCACAGGAAATTTGCCCGGATGTGTCGCTTAAGTTCGGGCGAAGCGGACAGGTGAGATCATCACAGTCTGTCCCGATTGAGCCGCCCTGACTCACGTCGAAAAAAATCCGGAAAAATTCTTCGGGACTCGTCCCACCGGCCGGACGGAACCGGCTCAGATCAGGGCGTCCAGCGCCACAGCGGCGAACAGGATGGTGAGGTAGGTGGTGGACCAGTGGAACAGCCGCATCGGCTTGACCGCCTCGCCGCGCGCCGCGCGCCGGCAGAGCTTGTGCGCCTCGACCACGAAGATGCCGCCGACCACCAGCGCGGTGACGCCGTAGATCGGGCTCATCCCCAGCGGCCAGACGGCCAGCGAGGAGAGCAGGGTCAGCCAGGAGAAGATGATGATCTCGGCATTGACCCGTCGCACGGAGGCCACCACCGGCAGCATCGGGATGCCGGCCCGGGCGTAGTCGGCCTTGTACTTGATGGCGAGCGCGTAGAAGTGCGGCATCTGCCAGAAGAAGACCACCGCGAACAGGCCCCACGCGGCGGGGGCCAGCGAGCCGGTGACCGCGGCCCAGCCGATCAGCACCGGCGCCGCCCCGCACACCCCGCCCCAGAAGGTGTTCTGCGCCGTGGTCCGCTTGAGCCAGAGCGTGTAGACCAGGTCGTAGTAGGCGATCGCCGCCAGGGTCAGCCCGGCCGCCAGCAGGTTGGTGAACACGGCCATCAGGGCGACCGACACCACCGCCAGCACCAGCCCGAAGACCAGCGCGTTGCGCGGCGACACGGTGTGCGCGGGCAGCGGACGGCGCTTGGTGCGCCGCATCAACTGGTCGATGTCCCGGTCGATGTAGCAGTTCAGCACGCTGGCCGCGCCGGCGGCGAGGGAGCCGCCGACCAGCACTACGGCCACCAGCCAGAGCGGGGGCATCCCCCCGTCGGCGAGCATCATCGCCGGCACGGTGGTAACCAGGAGCAGCTCGACGATCCGCGGCTTGGTCAGCGCGACGTACGCGGAGACGACGGCCCGGACGTCCCGACGGCCGCTCGCCGACGCCTCGGCCACCGTGCGCACCGGCGGCTGCCCGGCAGGGTTGCTGACGGGGCGCTCGGTGATCATGCTCACGGATTGCCACCTTCCGGCGTCGGCAGGGGGGGTCGGGGTCGGCCGGACCCGTCCCGGGTCCACACACCGCCCCACAGACTACGCGTCGTCGTTTGCGCTGCCCGGGCGACCCGAGAACGGTGCGGGCCGTCACAGTCGGAGCTGACCGACCGATCCGTCCGGACCCGTACAGACGAGCATGCACTGATCCCCGGGCGGACGTTTAGGACCGCTCGATAGGGTCATCAGTGAGGGTTCCGCCCATCTGCCGAGGAGCACAACGATCGTGGCTGCCAACCGACCCGAGCAACCCGCACTCAACTGGTCCGACCTCGACCGCAGGGCCGTCGACACGGTCCGCGTGCTGGCCATGGACGCCGTGGAGAAATCCGGCAACGGCCACCCGGGCACGGCGATGAGCCTCGCGCCCGCGGCGTACCTGCTCTTCAACCGGGTCATGCGGCACAACCCGGCCGACCCGAACTGGCCCGGCCGGGACCGCTTCGTGCTCTCCGCCGGGCACTCCAGCCTGACCCTCTACATCCAGCTCTTCCTCTCCGGCTACCCGCTGAGCCTGCAGGACCTCCAGTCGCTGCGCCAGTGGGGCTCGCTCACCCCGGGCCACCCGGAGCACGGGCACACCCCGGGCGTGGAGACCACCACCGGGCCGCTCGGCCAGGGCATGGGCAACGCGGTCGGCATGGCGATGGCGGCGCGCCGCGAGCGCGGCCTCTTCGACCCGGAGTCCGAGGCCGGCGAGTCGGTCTTCGACCACGACATCTGGTGCATCGCCTCGGACGGCGACATCGAGGAGGGCATCAGCCACGAGGCCAGCTCCCTCGCCGGCCACCAGCAGCTGGGCAACCTCACGGTGATCTACGACGACAACGAGATCTCCATCGAGGACGACACCCGGATCGCCAAGAGCGAGGACGTCGCGGCCCGCTACGAGGCGTACGGGTGGCACGTGCAGACCGTCGACTGGCGCCGCGGCGACGCCGACCAGGGCGACTACCACGAGGACGTGGAGGCGCTCTACCGGGCGCTGCTGGCCGCCAAGGCGGAAACCGCCCGCCCCTCCTTCATCGCGCTGCGCACCATCATCGGCTGGCCCGCGCCGAACAAGAAGAACACCGGCAAGATCCACGGCTCGGCGCTCGGCGCCGACGAGGTGGCCGCCACGAAGCAGATCCTCGGCTTCGACCCGGCGAAGAGCTTCGAGGTCGACGAGGAGGTGCTCGACCACGCCCGAACGGTGATGGGCCGGGGCGCCGCCGCCCAGCAGGAGTGGAACGGCGCCTTCGAGGCCTGGGCCAAGGCCAACCCGGAGCGCAGGGCGCTCTACGACCGGATGGCCGCTCGGGCGCTCCCCCAGGGCTGGGCGGACGCCCTGCCGACCTTCCCCGCCGACGCCAAGGGCATCGCCACCCGGGCCGCCTCCGGCAAGGTCCTCGAGGCGCTCGCGCCGGTGCTGCCGGAGCTCTGGGGTGGCTCGGCCGACCTGGCGGAGAGCAACAACACCACGATGAAGGGCGAGCCGTCCTTCATCCCGGCGAACCATGCCACCAAGGACTTCCCCGGCCACGAGTACGGCCGCACGCTGCACTTCGGCATCCGTGAGCACGCCATGGGCGCCATCCTCAACGGCATCGCCCTGCACGGCGGCACCCGCCCGTACGGCGGCACGTTCCTGGTGTTCAGCGACTACATGCGCCCGTCCGTCCGACTCGCCGCGCTGATGAAGCTGCCGGTGGTCTACGTCTGGACGCACGACTCGATCGGCCTCGGCGAGGACGGGCCGACCCACCAGCCGGTGGAGCAGGTGACCGCGCTGCGGGCCATCCCCGGCCTGGACGTGGTCCGCCCGGCCGACGCGAACGAGACCGCCTGGGCGTGGCGGCAGGCGCTGGAGCACACCGACCGGCCGACCGCGCTGGCGCTCAGCCGCCAGCCGCTGCCGACCCTCGACCGCGACCAGCTGGCCGGCGCCGAGGGCGTCGCCAAGGGCGGGTACGTGCTGGCCGAGGCGTCCACCGGCAGGCCGCAGGTGATCCTCGTCGGCACCGGCTCCGAGGTGCAGCTCTGCCTCACCGCGCGGGAGCGGCTGGAGGCCAGCGGCACGCCGACCCGGGTCGTCTCGATGCCCTGCCAGGAGTGGTTCTTCGAGCAGGACGAGGCGTACCGGGAGTCGGTCCTGCCACGCGGGGTAAAGGCACGGGTGAGCGTGGAGGCGGGCATCGCCATGTCCTGGCGCGCCATCGTCGGCGACTGCGGCGAGAGCGTCAGCCTGGAGCACTACGGGGCGAGCGCCCCGCACACCGTGCTCTTCGAGCAGTTCGGCTTCACCCCCGACCGGATCGTGGCGGCCGCACACGCGGCGCTGACCCGGGTGGGCGACATCACCGGTAACCCGACCGGCAACTGAGGGGAGCGTGGAGGGGATGACGGACAGGCTGGCTGAGCTCAGCGCCACGGGTGTGGCGATCTGGCTCGACGATCTTTCGCGGGTGCGGCTGAGCACCGGCGGGCTGGACCAACTGCGCCGGGAGAAGCACGTGGCCGGGGTGACCTCGAACCCGACCATCTTCGCCAAGGCGCTCAGCGCCGCCGACGAGTACAACTGGCAGCTGAAGGACCTGGCCGTCCGCGGGGTGGACGTCGAGGAGGCGGCCCGCATGCTCACCACGTACGACGTGCGGTGGGCCTGCGACGTGATGCGGCCGTCATACGAGAAGAGCGCCGGCATCGACGGCCGGGTCTCCCTCGAGGTGGACCCGCGGCTGGCCCACGAGACGGAGAAGACGGTCGCCGAGGCGAAGGCGCTGTGGTGGCTGGTCGACCGGCCGAACCTCTTCATCAAGATCCCGGCCACCCTGGAGGGCCTGCCGGCGATCACCGCGACCCTGGCCGAGGGGATCAGCGTCAACGTGACGCTGATCTTCGGCCTGGACCGGTACTCCCAGGTGATGGACGCCTTCCTCGCCGGCCTGGAGCAGGCGAAGGCGAACGGCCACGACCTGTCGAAGATGGGCTCGGTGGCCTCGTTCTTCGTCTCCCGGGTCGACAGCGAGGTCGATAAGCGGCTGGAGAAGATCGGCTCCGACCAGGCCAAGGCGTTGTGTGGCAAGGCCGCGATCGCCAACGCCCGGCTGGCGTATGAGCGCTACTGCGAGGTCTTCTCCTCGGACCGCTGGCAGGCCCTGGCCGACGCCGGCGCCCACCCGCAGCGCCCGCTCTGGGCCTCCACCTCGACGAAGAACCCGAACTACCGGGACGTCATGTACGTCGAGGAGCTGATCGCCCCCGGCACGGTGAACACCATGCCGGAGCCGACCATCCACGCCGTCGCCGACCACGGTGAGGTCCGGGGCGACACCATCACCGGCGCGTACGACGATGCCCGCAAGGTCTTCGCCGACCTGAAGTCGGTCGGCGTCGACATGGCCGACGTGGTCGCCGTGCTGGAGCGGGAGGGCGTGGAGAAGTTCGCGGCCAGCTGGCTGGAGCTGCTCGACGGCGTACGCAAGTCGCTCGCCGCGGCCGGCCAGGGCAGCGGCAAGCCCGGCGCGGCCGCAAAGGGCAGCGCCCAGGCCGCCGAGCAGGCCGGGGGCAACGCGTGACGAACGGCGCCGGACGCGCCCCGGGGCGACCCGGGGCGCGCCACCCCGTTCCCGGGCCCGGCGGGGTGGCGTCGTGAGCGACCTGCTGGCCGGGCCGGCGGAGGCAGCCGCCGGGCTGACCGTGTACGGCGCGGACCCGGTCGACCGGTCCGCGCCCGCGTCCGCCCGGGAAGCCCTGGTGGCGCGGGGCTCTCCGGCCAAGCTGGCGGCGAAGGACCCGACGCTGTGGGGCCCGGAGGCCGAGGCGACGGCGCGGATCCGCCTGGGCTGGCTGGACACCCACCGCCGCAGCCGGGAGCTGCTCCCCCAGCTCGCCGAGCTGACCGAGGAGCTGGCCGAGCTGGACCACGTGGTGCTCGCCGGGATGGGCGGCTCGTCGCTCGCCCCCGAGGTCATCGCGCGCAGCCTGGGCCGGCCGCTGACCGTGCTGGACACCACCGACCCCGGACAGGTGCGGGCGACGCTGGCGGACCGGCTGGAGCGCACCGTGGTGGTGATCTCCAGCAAGTCGGGCTCGACGGTGGAGACCGACGCCCACCGGCGCACGTACTGGCAGGCGTTCCTCGACGCCGGCATGACCGAGTCGGAGGCCGCCCGACACTTCGTGGTGGTCACCGACCCGGATTCGCCGCTCGCGGCGACCGCCGCCGAGATGGGCCCGCTCACCATCAACGCCGACCCCGAGGTGGGCGGCCGGTACTCGGCGCTGACCGCGTTCGGCCTGGTCCCGACCGCGCTGGCCGGGGTCTCCGTGACAGAACTGCTCGACGAGGCCGAGGCGCTGTCGCCGGCGCTGGGCCGGGACCGGGACAACCCCGGCCTGGCCCTGGGTGCCGCCCTGGCCGCGGCCGCCACCGTCGGACGGGACAAGGTCGCCCTGGTCGCCGACGGCACCGGAATCGATGGCCTGGGCGACTGGATCGAGCAGCTGATCGCCGAGTCCACCGGGAAGGCCGGGGTCGGCATCCTGCCCGTGGTGGTGGAGTCCCCGCAGGCCCCCGTCGCCGCCGGCCCGGACGTGCTGACCGTGACCTACGGCGGGGCACTGACCGCCGGGGACGTGCCCGGTGGCGGCTGCGACCCGGACGTGGCGGTCAACGGCCCGCTCGGCGCCCACTTCCTGACCTGGGAGTACGCCACCGCGATCGCCAGCGTGGTGCTCGGCGTCAACCCGTTCGACCAGCCGAACGTCACCGAGAGCAAGGAGAACACCGACCGCATCCTCGCCTCGGGCCCGCCGGCGGAGACGCCGTCGTTCACCGAGGGCGCGATCGAGGTGTACACCCCACCGGGCGCCCCGGGTGACCTGACCGGTGTGCTGCGCCGGCTCCTCGACGGGCTCGCCGACGACGGCTACCTGGCCGTCATGGCGTTCCTCGACCGGCACGCCGACGCCGCGCTGGCCGGCCTGCGCCCGCTGCTGGCCCGGGCGACCCGCCGGCCGGTCACCTTCGGGTGGGGGCCGCGCTTCCTGCACTCCACCGGGCAGTACCACAAGGGCGGCCCGCCGCTCGGCAGCTATCTTCAGGTGACCGGCGCGGTCGCCGATGATCTGCCGGTGCCCGGGCGCCCGTACTCCTTCGGACAGCTGCAGGCGGCCCAGGCCGCCGGCGACCGGCAGGCCCTGGCCGGCCGGGGGCGTCCGGTGCTGCGACTGCACCTGACCGAGCGGGCGGCGGGGGTCGCCCAGCTGCTCGAGGCGGCCGGACGGACACTGACGTGACGATGAATGACGTAATCCAGCGGAGCGAGGAGGCGGCATGAACCCGCTGCGCGAGCCACAGGACCGGCGGCTGCCGCGGATTCCGGAGTCGTGCGCTCTGGTGATCTTCGGGGTCACCGGTGACCTGGCCCGAAAGAAACTGCTGCCGGCGGTCTACGACCTGGCCAACCGGGGGCTGCTGCCGCCCGGTTTCGTGGTCCTCGGCTTCGCCCGGCGGGACTGGGGCGACGGCGACTTCGAGTCGGTCGCCCACGACGCGGCGAAGAAACACGCCCGTACCCCGTGGCGGGAGGAGGTCTGGTCCCGGCTGGCCGGCAACATCAAGTTCGTCGGCGGCTCGTTCGACGACGACGCCGCCTTCGACCACCTCGCGGCGACGCTCGACGAGCTGCGCGACAGCCACGGCATCCCCGGCAACGCCGCCTTCTACTTCTCCATCCCGCCGGCGGCCTTCCCCGTGGTGCTCAAGCAGCTCGCCCGCACCGGCATGGCGGACAACGCCAAGTCCGGCGGCTGGCGGCGGGTGGTGGTGGAGAAGCCGTTCGGCAACGACCTGCCCTCGGCGAAGGCGCTCAACGACCTGGTCGACGACGTCTTCACCCGCGAGGACGTCTTCCGGATCGACCACTACCTGGGCAAGGAGACGGTCCAGAACATCCTCGCCCTGCGGTTCTCGAACAACCTGTTCGAGCCGCTGTGGAACGGCAAGTACGTCGACTCGGTGCAGATCACCATGGCCGAGGATGTCGGCATCGGCACCCGGGCCGGCTTCTACGACTCCGCCGGCGCGGCCCGGGACGTGCTGCAGAACCACCTGCTCCAGCTGCTGGCGCTGGTGGCGATGGAGGAGCCGACCAGCTTCGACGCCGACGAGATCCGGACCGAGAAGCTCAAGGTGCTCAAGGCGATCACCGTGCCGAAGGACGTGGCCCGGTACACCGTCCGGGGCCAGTACCTGCCCGGCTGGGTCGCCGGCGAACGCGCCGTCGGCTACCTGGAGGAGCGGGGCGTCCCAAAGGACTCCACCACGGAGACCTACGTGGCGGTCCGGCTCGGCATCCAGAACCGGCGCTGGGCCGAGGTGCCCTTCTACATCCGGGCCGGCAAGCGGCTGCCCCGGCGGGTCACCGAGGTGGCCATCATCTTCAAGAAGGCGCCGCACCTGCCGTTCAATCCGGCGGACGTGGAGTCGCTCGGCAGCAACCAGCTGGTCATCCGGGTCCAGCCGGACGAGGGCGTGGTGCTGAAGTTCGGCTCCAAGGTGCCCGGCACCGCGATGGAGGTCCGCGACATCGCGATGGACTTCCAGTACGGCGAGGCGTTCACCGAGTCCAGCCCGGAGGCGTACGAGCGGCTGGTGCTGGACGTGCTGATCGGTGACCGCACCCTCTTCCCCGACGCCGCCGAGGTCGAGCAGAGCTGGGCGGTGGTGGACCCGCTGGAGCGCGCCTGGGCGGAAACGAAGCCAGAGCCGTACCGGGCCGGCGAGTGGGGCCCGCGGGCCGCCGACGAGATGCTGGCCCGCGAAGGCCGGGCCTGGCGGCGGGCGTGAGTAGTGTGAGCGAGCGGACCGGGAGGCTCCAGTGATCGGCCTGTGGGACACCACCGGCAACGAGGTGGTCAAGGCGCTCGCCGCCGAGCGGCGCAGCGCGGGCGGGGTGGCCAGCGGCATGGCGCTCACCCTGATCGTGGTGGTGGAGGAGAAGCGGGTCCGCGAGGCGGAGGCGGCGGCGACCATCGCGGCCGCCGCCCACCCGTGCCGGATCGTGATGGTGGTCCGCTCGGACATCGAGCGCGAGCGCAACCGGCTGGACGCGGAGATCGTGGTCGGCGGCCGGCTCGGCCCGTGCGAGGCGGTGGTGACCCGGATGTACGGCCGGCTCGCCCTGCACGCCGAGTCGGTGGTGCTGCCGCTGCTGGTGCCGGACGTGCCAGTGGTGACCTGGTGGCACGGCGAGCCGCCGGCCGAGATCGCGACCGACTTCCTGGGCGTGGTGGCGGACCGGCGGATCACCGACGCGGCCCAGGCCGCCAACCCGGTCGCGGCCCTGGAGCAGCGGGCCCGGGACTACGCTCCGGGCGACACCGACCTGGCCTGGACCCGGATCACCCTGTGGCGCACGCTGGTCGCCGGGGCGTTCGACACCATCGAGGCGAAGGTCACCGAGGCGACCGTGGTGGCGCCGCGCACCGACCCGACCGCGGCGCTGATGCGCGGCTGGCTGGCCGCCCGGCTCGGCATCGACCCGATCTGGGAGAGCACCACCGAGTTTCCGCGGATGCGAGGGTTGCAGCTGCGCTGCGCCAACGGCGACGAGCTGACGCTCATCCGGGAGGAGAACATGGCGACCTTCCGGCGTACCGGCCAGGAGGACCGGATGCTGCCGCTGGTCCGGCGACCGCTCGGCGACGAGCTGGCCGAGGAGCTGCGCCGGCTCGACGCCGACCAGGTGTACGCGGAGGCGCTCGGCGCCCTCGCCGGCATCTCGGGCCTGCAGCAGCGTCCCGCCCAGCGCGTGCACCTGTGGAAGGACCCGGCGACCGCGCAGCGGGCCGAGGCCGGGATCACCGCGCACGGCGGCACGACCGCGAACCACTGAGCCGGCTCCCGGGACCCTGCGGACGGCCGGTACGCCGGGCGCGGGCCGGGACCGCTCGGCGGGTCGGACAGCACAGGTGACCGCGCCAAGCGGTCGGAACACGAAGGCACGGACGAATGAGTGAGGCGAGTGTCGCCGTACACGCGGATGCCGACCTGCTGGCGCAGGCGGTGGCGGCCCGGTTCGTGGTGAAGCTGCTCGACGCCCAGGCGGACCGGGGCGAGGCGTCGGTGGTACTGACCGGCGGGCGGATCGCCGCGGCGGTGTACCGGGCGGCGGTGGCGCTGCCGGCCCGGGACGCCGTCGACTGGTCCCGGGTCGACGTCTGGTGGGGCGACGAGCGGTTCCTGCCGGCCGGCCACCCGGACCGCAACGAGACCCAGGCCCGGGCGGCGCTGCTGGACGCGGTGCCGCTGAACCCGGCGCGGATCCACCCGATGCCCGCCTCCGACGGGCCGGCGGGCGCCGACCCGGAGGCGGCCGCGGCCCGGTACGCCGAGGAGCTGGCCAGCGCGGCCCGGCCCGGCCACGCCGCGCTTCCCCACTTCGACGTGCTGCTGCTGGGGGTCGGCGAGGACGGGCACGTGGCGTCGGTCTTCCCCGAGCACCCGGTGCACTACGAGAGCCGGCCGGTCAGCGCGGTCCGGGGCAGCCCCAAGCCGCCGCCGGTGCGGATCACGCTCACCCTACCGGCCATCAACACCGCCGAGGAGGTGTGGCTGGTGGCCAGCGGGGCGGACAAGTCCCGGGCGGTGGGCATGGCGCTGGCCGGGGCGGGCCCGGTGCAGCTGCCCGCGGCCGGGGTGCACGGCGTCGGTCGTACCCTCTGGTTGCTGGACCGGGCCGCGGCGGCCGAGGTGCCGCCCCGGCTGCGCAGCCTGCGCTGAACGGGCGCAACCCCGGCGGTCTCCGGGCTGCCGGGCGTCAGCCGCCGCGGCGCTCGCGCAGCGCGGCGAGGGCCTCGGCGAGGATGGCCTCGGCCTGCTCCGGGGTGCGCCGCTCCTTCACGTACGCCAGATGGGTCTTGTAGGGCTCGGTGCGGGCCCGCCCGGGCGGGTGCTCGGCGTCCGGCCCGGCCGGCTGGCCGCAGCGCGGGCAGTCCCACACCGGCGGCGCCTCGGCCTCGGCCGCGATCAGGAATTCGACGCGGTGGTGGTTGCCGCACCAGTAGGTGACTGCCCGGCGCGGGGCCGGCTCGGACCGTTCGGTCGGCCGTTCGGGGCCGGACCCGATCCGGGTGCCCCGGATGGCGTTGCGAGTCGCCACGGCTGCTCGCTCCTGTCGTCGAGAGGGGACCGCCGCTCGGATGGGCGGCGGGCGACGCGGTGCCGCGAAAAGGACTGCGCGCGGCCCGTCGTGACGGACCGCGCGCAGATTGTACGACTCGACCGGCTGGGTCAGGCTGCCCCGCTGCCGAGCTGGAGGCGGAGCCAGAGCCCGATCCCGACGATGCACGCGAACCAGATGATCCCGACCAGAACGGTGTAACGGTCGAGGTTCTTCTCGGCCACCGAGGACCCGGCCAGGCTGGAGCTGACGCCGCCGCCGAACATGCTCGACAACCCGCCGCCCTTACCTCGGTGCAGGAGGATCAGCAGGGTGAGCAGGATGCTCGTGATGACCAGCAACACGATCATCGTGTACGCGAACCAGATCGGCATGGCGGGGGTCAGTCCTCTCGTTGCGATCATCTACCCGGTCCTGTCGGGCACGGTGGCACCGACCGGCGGACGGGCGGGGTCAAGGATAGCGAGCCGTCAGCGGGCCATGTGCTCCGGGAACCGGCAGATCTGCGCGAATTCCTCGGCGTCCAGGCTCGCCCCGCCCACCAGGGCCCCGTCCACGTCCGGCTGGGCCATGATCGCCGCGACGTTCGACGCCTTGACCGACCCGCCGTAGAGGATCCGGACCTGGTCCGCGGTGGCCGCGCCGAAGGTCTCGACCAGCCGCTTGCGCACCTCGCCGCAGACCTCCTGGGCGTCCTCCGGGGTGGCCGTCTTGCCGGTGCCGATCGCCCAGATCGGCTCGTACGCGACGACGACGCTGGTCACCTGCTCCGGGGTGAGCCCCTTCAGCGCCGCGTCCAGCTGGTCGCAGCAGTGCGGGACGTGCCGGAGCTGCTCCCGGATCTCCAGCCCCTCCCCGATGCAGAGGATCGGGGTGAGCCCGTTGCTGAGCGCCGCCGCGACCTTGGCGTTGACCACGGCGTCGTCCTCGTAGTGGTAGGCCCGCCGCTCGGAGTGGCCGACCACCACGTAGGTGCAGCCGAGCTTGGCCAGCATCGGCCCGGAGACGTCCCCGGTGTACGCCCCCGACTGGTACGGCGACAGGTCCTGCCCGCCGTAGCCGATCAGCAGCTTGTCGCCCTCCACCACGGTCTGTACCGTGCGCAGGTCGGTGAAGGGCGGCAGGACCACCGTCTCCACCTCGGTGAGCTGCTTCTCGGTGAGGCTCGCCGCCAGCTTCTGCAGCAGGAGGTTCGCCTCGAGGTGGTTCAGGTTCATCTTCCAGTTGCCGGCCATCAACGGCCGGCGGGTGACGGCCGCCATCAGTCCTCCAGCGCCGCGATGCCGGGGAGGGTCTTGCCCTCGAGGTATTCCAGGGAGGCACCGCCACCGGTGGAGATGTGATCGAACGCCGACTCGTCCAGCCCGAGAGTCCGGACCGCAGCCGCCGAGTCACCGCCGCCCACGACGGTGAACGCGTCGGACTTCGCGATCGCCTCGGCGACCCCGCGGGTCCCGTTGGCGAACGCCGGCATCTCGAACACGCCCATCGGGCCGTTCCAGAAGATCGTCCGCGCCCCCTTGAGGGCGGCGGCGAACCCGGCCACCGTCTCCGGGCCGATGTCGAGCCCCACCATCTTGTTCGGGATGGCGTCCACGCGGACCGTGTCGTGCGCGGCGTCGGAGGCGAAGGCGACCGCGGCCACCACGTCGACCGGGAGCAGGATCTTGCCGCCCGACCGCTCGAGGAGGCTGTGGCAGGTCTCGACCATCTCCTTCTCCAGCAGCGAGCTGCCCACCTCCAGGCCCTGCGCCTTGAGGAAGGTGAAGCACATGCCGCCGCCGATGAGCAGCCGGTCGACCTTCGGCAGCAGCGCCTCGATCACCGCCAGCTTGTCGGAGACCTTCGAACCACCGAGCACCACCACGTACGGCCGCTCCGGGTCGCCGGTCAGCTTGCTGAGCACCTCGACTTCGCGCAGCACCAGCCGGCCGGCGAAGTGCGGCAGCCGCGCCGGCACGTCGTACACGCTGGCGTGCTTGCGGTGCACCGCGCCGAAGGCGTCGTCGACGTACGCCTCGCCGAGCGCGGCGAGCTGGTCGGCGAAGGCGCCCCGCTCGGCGTCGTCCTTGCTGGTCTCGCCCTTGTTGAAGCGCAGGTTCTCCAGCAGGGCGACCTGGCCGTCGGCGAGCCCGTCCACGGTGGAGCGGGCGGAGTCGCCGACCGTGTCCTCGGCGAACCGGACCTCGGCTCCGAGCAGCTGACCGAGGCGGGCGCCGACCGGGCGGAGGCTGAACTGCGGGTCCGGCGCGCCCTTCGGGCGGCCCAGGTGCGAGCAGACCACGACCTTCGCGCCGGCCTCGGTCAGCGCGGTCAGCGTCGGCAGGACGGCCCGGATCCGGCCGTCGTCGGTGATCTCACCGGTCTGCTTGTCGAGCGGGACGTTCAGGTCGGCGCGCACCAGCACGCGCCGACCCGACACCCCCTCGGCGAGCAGGTCGTCGAGGCTGCGGATGCTCACAGCGACTGACCCACCAGCTTGACCAGGTCGAGAAGGCGGTTGGAGTAGCCCCACTCGTTGTCGTACCAGCCGACCACCTTGACCTGGTTGCCGACCACCTTGGTCAGCGGCGCGTCGAAGATGCAGGACGCCGGGTCGGTGACGATGTCCGTGGAGACGATCGGGTCGTCGTTGTAGACCAGGATGCCCTTGAGCGGGCCGTCGGCGGCGGCCTTCATCGCGGCGTTGACCTCGTCCACGCTGGTCTCGCGGTTGACGTTGACCGTCAGGTCGGTGGCCGAGCCGGTCGGGACCGGCACCCGCAGCGCGTAGCCGTCCAGCCTGCCCTTCAGCTCCGGCAGCACCAGGCCGATCGCCTTGGCGGCGCCGGTCGAGGTCGGGACGATGTTCAGCGCGGCGGCCCGGGCCCGGCGCAGGTCCTTGTGCGGCGCGTCCTGCAGGTTCTGGTCCTGGGTGTACGCGTGGATGGTCGTCATCAGACCCTGCTGGATGCCGAACGTGTCCTGCAGGACCTTCGCCATCGGGGCGAGGCAGTTGGTGGTGCACGAGGCGTTGGAGATGATGGTGTGCTTGGCCGGGTCGTACTTGTCGTGGTTGACGCCCATGACGACCGTGACGTCCTCGTTCTTCGCCGGGGCGGAGATGATGACCTTCTTGGCACCGCCGTCGATGTGCGCCTTCGCCTTGGTGGCGTCGGTGAAGAAGCCGGTGGACTCGACGACGATGTCCGCGCCCGCCTCGCCCCACTTCAGTTTGGCCGGGTCCTTCTCGGCGAACGCCTTGATGGTCTTGCCGCCCACGCTGATCTCGTCGTCGGTGGCCTTCACCTCCTGCGGGAGGCGGCCCAGGATGCTGTCGTACTTGACAAGGTGGGCGAGCGTCGCGTTGTCGGTCAGGTCGTTCACCGCCACGACCTCGACGTCAGCGCCGGACGCCAGCACTGCCCGGAAGAAGTTGCGGCCGATCCGGCCGAAGCCGTTGATGCCAACCCGGATGGTCACAGGTCCCATCTCCTCGCGTTCTGGTCCGCCGGCGTCAGACCCGGGCCGGCGGAGTGGTGTGCGCCGACCGTTGGAGCCGGCCGTTGACAGTTCATCTCGGCCGCCCCGCCGCGGTCCGGAGGACCTGACCGCCCGAGGCGGTGAGCACGGCGAGGAGTGCCTGTGCCGGCCCCCTTGCCGTACGCAGCGACCTTATCCGAGCATGTGGCACCGCGCTGCGCCGGGTGGTGATCCGGCCCGCATCGTGGCACCCCACCGTCCTATCAGACCACGAGCATGTCGGGCGTGACGGCCGCTTCCGTATCCGGGATGCCCAGGTCGCGGGCCCGCTTGTCGGCGAGCGCCAGCAGCCGGCGGATCCGGCCGGCGATGGCGTCCTTGGTCAGCGGCGGGTCGGCCAGCGCGCCCAGCTCCTCCAGCGAGGCCTGCCGGTGCTCCAGCCGCAGCCGGCCGGCCGAGGTGAGGTGGTGGGGCGCGTCGTCGGCGAGGATCTCCAGCGCGCGGGTCACCCGGGCCGCGGCGGCCACCGCGGCGCGGGCCGAGCGGCGCAGGTTGGCGTCGTCGAAGTTGGCCAGCCGGTTTGCGGTCGCCCGGACCTCGCGGCGGACCCGCCGCTCCTCCCAGGCCAGCACGCTGGAGTGGGCGCCGATCCGGGTCAGCAGCGCGGCGATCGCGTCGCCGTCCTTGACCACCACCCGGTCCACCCCGCGCACCTCGCGGTTCTTGGCGGTGATGCCGATCCGGCGGGCCGCGCCGACCAGGGCCAGCGCCGACTCCGGGCCGGGGCAGGTGATCTCCAGGGCGCTGGAGCGGCCCGGCTCGGTCAGCGAGCCGTGCGCCATGAACGCGCCCCGCCAGGCCGACACCGCGCAGCAGACGTTCGCGGCGACCACGTGCGGCGGCAGGCCACGCACCGGACGGCCGCGCACGTCCAGCAGGCCGGTCTGCCGGGCGAGCGCCTCGCCGTCCTTGACCACCCGCACGATGAAATGGCTGCCCTTGCGCAGGCCGCCCGACGCCAGCACGTGGATCTCGCTCGGGTAGCCGTAGACCTCGGCGATCTCCCGCCGGAGCCGCCGGGCCACCGCCCCGGTGTCCAGCTCGGCCTCCACCACCACGCGACCCGACACGATGTGCAGGCCGCCGGCGAAGCGCAGCAGGGCCGCCATCTCCGCCCGCCGACAGCAGGGCTTCGGCACGTCGACCCGACTCAGCTCGTCCTTGACCGCGGCCGTCATCGCCATAGTGCGCCCCCTCACGGACCGGTACCGGCGTGTCGCCGGTGATTACGTAGGTGCTTAACGATCGGCGCGCAGGACAGGCACCAGCGCGGCGCCCAGGGCGGCCGGATCATGACGGGGCGTGCCGTCGGTGACGGCGACGGGAGCGAGGACCAGCCGGGCACCCAGCGATTCTGCCGCACCTTCGACCGCTTCGGGGTCACCCACCGCCTTGGAGTCGGCCAGCACCATGTCCACCTTCAACTCGGGCAGATAGCGGTGCAGGGTGTCCAGATGGTCGGCCAGGGAGAGGCCGAGCGTCTCCTTTTCCGCCACCAGGTTGAGGGTGACCAGCCGCCGGGCCGGGCTGGCGACGATCGCGTGCGCCAGCCCCGGCACCAGCAGGTGCGGCAGCACGCTGGTGTACCAGCTACCGGGCCCGAAGATCAGCCAGTCCGCGTCGGCCACCGCGGCCACCGCCTCGGCGCAGGCCACCGGCGCGGCGGGGGTGAGCCGCAGCGACTCCACCTGCCCGGCGCTGACCGCGACCTGGTGCTGGCCGCGTACGGTGCGGACCTCCTCGGGGTGGTCAGCGTCGGCACCGCGGACCCGGGCCTCGATGCCCACCGGCTGCCGGGACATCGGCAGCACCCGGCCGACCGCGCCGAGCATCGCGCCGGCGTGGTCGAGCGCGGCCACCGGGTCGCCGAGCAGCTCCATCAGGCCGCAGAGCACCAGGTTGCCGACCGCGTGCCCGGCCAGCGGGTCCGCCCCGCTCCCCGCGCCGGTGCCCGCCTTGCCGACGGCCGCGAAGCGGTGCTGGAACAGCCCGGCGCTGCGTCGGGTGGCCGGATGGTCGCCGGCCAGCGCGACCAGGGCCTGCCGCAGGTCGCCCGGGGGCAGCCCGCCCCGCTCGGCGCGCAGCCGGCCGCTCGATCCGCCGTCGTCGCCGACGGTGACCACCGCGGTGATGTCGAGGTCGAGCTCCGGTACGCAGTGCCGCAGTGCCCGCAGGGACGCGGAGAGGCCGTGCCCGCCGCCGAAGGCGACCACCTTCGTCTGGGTCATTCCCGCCCCAGGTCCCGGTGCTGGGCGTTGGCGGCGATGCCGGACTGGCGCAGCCGGGCGGCCAGCTCCTCGGCGATCGCGACGCTGCGGTGCTTGCCGCCGGTGCAGCCGACGGCGACGGTCAGGTAGCGCTTGCCCTCACGTTCGAACCCGGCGGTGGTGGCGTTGACCAGGTCGGCGTACCCGGCCACGAAGGCGTCCGCGCCCTCCTGGCCCAGCACGTACGAGCTGACCGCCTCCTCCCGGCCCGTGTGCTCGCGCAGTTCGGGCACCCAGTACGGATTGGGCAGGAACCGGGCGTCCATCACGAAGTCGGCGTCCGGCGGCAGGCCGTACTTGAAGCCGAAGGAGATCACCGTGATCCGCAGCCGGCGGGAGTCCTCGCCGCCGAAGAGCTCCTCCACCCGGCGGCGGAGCTGGTTGACGTTGAGGTGGCTGGTGTCGATGATCACGTCCGCCTGGTCCCGGGCCTCCTCCAGCAGGGCGCGCTCGACGGCGATGCCGTCGGCGAGCCGCCCCTCGCCCTGCAGTGGGTGCGAGCGGCGGACGCTCTCGAACCGGCGGATCAGCACCTCGTCGTCCGCGTCGACGAAGACCACCCGGGGAGAGAACCCGCGGTCCTTCAGCTCCCGGATCGCCCCCGCGAGATCGGTGGAAAAGGCGCGCGACCGGACATCCAGCACCATCGCCGTACGCCGGGCCGCGCCGCCGGCCTTGAACGCCAGCTCCGCCATGTCGAGCATCAACGCCTGCGGCAGGTTGTCGACCACGTAGTAGCCGACGTTCTCCAGCGCCCGGGCCACCGTGCTGCGACCGCCGCCGGAGAGGCCGGTGACCACCACCAGGCTGGTCTCCGCCTCGGTCGGCGCGGGCTGCCCCAGCGCCGTCTCCGCCGGCGTGTCGGCCAGCACCTGCTCCTCCGCCGTCCGCGCCTCGCTCACCCGCTACCCCCAAGCCGTGGCGCCGCGGCCATTCGGCCGCGCGTGGTCAATCAGCGACTTTAACCGTTGGGACCCCGCCCGGGATTCCACGGGTGACGACGGGAACACCGGCATGTCCGGTTTCGGGGCCGCCGTACCACCCGGCGGGGCCGGGGCGCGCCTTCCTCCGGGCCCTGGCCGTGCCGCCGCGACGCCCTTCAACGGCGGTTCGTCCGATCAGGGTGTCGGGGTCGGTTCGTAGGATGCGCCAATGGTCTCCCCCACCGATCTGCGGACCGAGGACGCGCTGCGGGTGCTCCGGCGGGTGTTCGGCTACGACGCCTTCCGGGGCTTCCAGCGGGAGGTCGTCGACCACGTGGTGGCCGGCGGCGACGCGCTGGTGCTGATGCCGACCGGTGGCGGCAAGTCGCTCTGCTACCAGATTCCCGCGCTGGTCCGGGACGGCGTGGCGGTCGTCGTCTCGCCGCTGATCGCCCTGATGCAGGACCAGGTCGACGCCCTGACCGCGGTCGGCGTGCGGGCCGGCTTCCTCAACTCGACCCAGGATCCGGACGCCCGGCGCCGGGTCGAGGCGGCTTTTCTCGCCGGCGAGCTGGACCTGCTCTACCTGGCTCCGGAGGCGCTGGCCGTCCGCTCCACCGTCGCGCTACTCGACCGCGGCACCATCGCGCTCTTCGCCATCGACGAGGCGCACTGCGTCTCCCAGTGGGGTCACGACTTCCGCCCCGACTACCTCAACCTGTCGATGCTGCACGAGCGGTGGCCCGGCGTACCGCGGATCGCGCTGACCGCGACCGCGACCAGCGCCACCCGCGCGGAGATCGCCACCCGGCTCAAGCTCACCGAGGCCCGGCACTTCGTGGCCAGCTTCGACCGGCCCAACATCCAGTACCGGATCGTGCCCAAGCGGGAGCCGCGCAAGCAGCTGCTCGCCCTGCTGCGCGACGAGCACCCCGGCGACGCCGGCATCGTCTACTGCCTCTCCCGCGCCTCGGTGGAGAAGACGGCCGAGTTCCTGGTCCAGCAGGGCATCCCGGCGCTGCCCTACCACGCCGGCCTGGACGCGGCGACCCGCGCGGCCAACCAGCAGCGCTTCCTGCGCGAGGACGGCCTGGTCATGGTGGCCACGATCGCCTTCGGGATGGGCATCGACAAGCCCGACGTCCGCTTCGTCGCCCACCTCGACCTGCCCAAGTCGGTGGAGGGCTACTACCAGGAGACCGGCCGCGCCGGCCGGGACGGCCTGCCCTCCACCGCCTGGCTCGCCTACGGGCTCCAGGACGTGGTGCAGCAGCGGAAGATGATCGAGACGTCGGAGGGCGATCTGGCGCACCGCCGCAACCTCGCGACCCACCTGGACGCGATGCTGGCCCTCTGCGAGACGGTCCGCTGCCGCCGGGTCCAGCTGCTCGAATACTTCGGCGAGACGGCGACGACCGCGTGCGGCAACTGCGACACCTGCCTGAGCCCGCCCGAGTGCTGGGACGGCACGGTCGCCGCGCAGAAGCTGCTCTCCACCGTCTTCCGGTTGGACCGGGAGCGCAACCAGCGGTTCGGCGCCGGGCACTGCATCGACATCCTGCTCGGCCGGCGGACCGACAAGATCACCCAGTACGGCCACGACTCGCTGACCGTCTTCGGCATCGGCACCGAGCTGCGCGAGGCCGAGTGGCGGGGCGTGGTCCGGCAGCTGCTCGCCGAGGGCCTGCTGGCCGTCGAGGGCGACTACGGCACGCTGGCGCTGACCGCGGCGAGCTCCGAGGTGCTGGGTCGGCGGCGCACCGTGACCATGCGCCGCGAGCCGGAGCGGCCGGCGTCCGGCCGGGCGGCGAAGCCCCGGGGCGCTGCCACCATCGTCGCCGAGCTCTCCCCGGCCGCCGCTTCGGTCTTCGAGCGGTTGCGGGCGTGGCGGGCGACCACCGCGAAGGAGCAGGGGGTGCCGGCGTACGTGATCTTCCACGACGCCACCCTGCGCCAGATCGCCACCGACGCGCCGGCCTCGCTCGCCGAGCTGTCCCGGATCAACGGCGTCGGCGAGAACAAACTGGCCAGGCACGGCGAGCAGATTCTGACCGTGATCGCCGAGGAGCCCTGACCACCGCGGCCCGGCCACTCGGGGGTCAGTCGGTCGTCGGGGCCTTCGCCTCGCCGTCGTGCAGGGCGGCGAGGATCGCCTCCGCCGTCCGCTTCCCCACCCCGGGGACCTCGGTGATCTCCTCGACCGTCGCGGCCGAGAGCCGCTTGAGCGAGCCGAAGTGTCGCAGCAGCGCCTTGCGCCGCACCTCGCCCAGCCCGGGGATGTTGTCCAGCGCCGAGGCGGTCATCCGCTTGGACCGCCGCTGCCGGTGGAAGGTGATGGCGAACCGGTGGGCCTCGTCCCGGACCCGCTGCAGCAGGTAAAGCCCCTCGGAGGTGCGCGGCAGGATGACCGGGAACTCGTCGTCGGGCAGCCAGACCTCCTCCAGCCGCTTGGCCAGCCCGCACAGCGCCACGTCGTCGATGCCCAGCTCGGCCAGGGCCTGCGCGGCCGCCGCGACCTGCGGCGCGCCGCCGTCGACCACCACCAGTTGCGGCGGGTACGCGAACTTGCGCGGCCGGCCGGTGGTGGGGTCGATGCCGGGCCGGTCCGGGTCGCTGGCGGTCTCGTCGCCGATCTCCCCGGTCTCGGCGCGGGCGTCGAGGTAGCGGGCGAAGCGCCGGCGCAGCACCTCCGACATCGCCGACAGGTCGTCGGTCGCGCCCCGGACGATGAACCGGCGGTATTCGCTCTTGCGCGGCAGCCCGTCCTCGAAGACCACCATGCTGGCGACCACGTCGGTGCCCTGGATCTGCGAGACGTCGAAGCACTCGATGCGCAGCGGCGAGGTACGCATGCCGAGCCCGTCGGCGATCTCGTCGAGCGCCTTGCTGCGGGTGGTCAGGTCACCGGCCCGCTTGAGCTTGTGCCGGGCCAGCGCGTCCTTCGCGTTGCGCTCCACGGTCTCCAGCAGCGACTTCTTGTCGCCGCGCTGCGGCACCCGCAGCGACACCCGGCTGCCCCGGTGGGTGGCCAGCCAGTCCGCGAGGGCGTCGGCGTCGGTGGGCAGCGCGGGCACGAGCAGCTCCCGGGGCACGTCCGCCTCGCCCTGCTCGCCGCCGTAGACCTGGGTGCAGAAGTGGTGCACCAGGTCGCCCATGGTGAGGTCCTCGGTCTTCTCCACCACCCAGCCACGCTGGCCGCGAACCCGGCCGTCGCGGACGTGGAAGACCTGGACGGCCGCCTCCAGCGGGTCGTCGGCGAAGGCCACCACGTCGGCGTCGGTGCCGTCGCCGAGCACCACGGTCTGCTTCTCCATCGCCCGGCGCAGCGCCGCGATGTCGTCCCGCAGCCGGGCCGCCCGCTCGAACTCCAGCTGCTCGCTGGCCTCGATCATCTCCCGTTCGAGCTTGCGGACCATGGTGTCGGTGCGGCCGGCCATGAAGTCGCAGAAGCCGTTGACGGTCTCCCGGTGCTGCTCGGCGGAGACGCTGCCGACACAGGGCGCGGAGCACTTGCCGATGTAGCCCAGCAGGCACGGACGGCCGACCTGCCCGGCCCGCTTGAACACGCCGGACGAGCAGGTCCGCGCCGGGAAGACGCGGAGCAGCAGGTCGAGCGTCTCGCGGATGGCCCAGGCGTGCGAGTACGGCCCGAAGTAGCGCACTCCCTTGCGCTTGGCGCCCCGCATGACCTGCAGCCGCGGATACTCCTCGTCGAGGGTGACGGCCAGGTAGGGGTAGGACTTGTCGTCGCGGTAGCGGACGTTGAACCTCGGGTCGTACTGCTTGATCCAGGTGTATTCGAGCTGGAGCGCCTCGACCTCGGTGCCCACGGTGACCCAGTCGACCGACTCGGCGGTGGTGACCATCTGCTGGGTGCGCTGGTGCAGGCCCCAGAGGTCGGCGAAGTAGGAGTTGAGTCGGCTGCGCAGATTCTTCGCCTTGCCGACGTAGATCACCCGGCCGGTGCCGTCACGGAAGCGGTAGACCCCCGGCGACTCCGGGATGGTGCCGGGTGCCGGACGGTAGGTCGAGGGGTCAGCCACGCCAGCAAGCGTAGTCCCCACCCCCGACACCACCCCGCCGCCGCGCGGTCGCCCCGACACGTTGATCATGGAGTTGGCCGGCAGCCGGGGAGATCGACATCGCCGCCAACTCCATGATCAACGGGAGCTGGCTGGCCGGGTCAGGCGAGGGAGATCTGGTCGCCGGTGACCTTGATGTTCTTGGGGGCCAGGGGGCGAGTCGCGGGGCCCTGCTTCACCGAGCCGTCGGCGATGGAAAATTTGCTGTTGTGGCAGGTGCAGTTGATGGTGCCGCCGTCGACGTTCGACACCGGGCAACCCTGGTGGGTGCAGATCGGGTCGAAGCCCTTGAACTCACCCGGGTTCGGCTGGGTGATCACCACGCCCTTGCTGGCGAAGACCGCCCCGCCGCCGACCGGGATGTCCGTGGTGCGTGCCAGCGGGCCGGTGGTGTCCCGGTTGCCGCCCGCGGGGTCGCCGGCGCTGCTCACGCTCGGGCCACCGCTGGTCGGGGCCGTGCCACCGCCGGTCTCGCCCGCGTCACCGCCGCAGCCGGCCAGCACGACCGACGCCCCGACCGCGCCTACGCCCGCGAGCAGTGTCCGTCGCGTCTGCGTACCCGGTCCGGTCAGCACCTGATCGTCACTCATCTCCCGGCCTCTCTCTCGGCTGCCGCCGCCCCATCATGATCCGCGGCCACACTGCTGGACACGGATCACTGTGCCGCCCGGTTCATACGGTTGGGTCACCGTATGGATATCGGAGCGGGCGGACCCGGCCGCCGCCGGGGTCCGCCCCGTCCGTGCCGTCCGGAATCAGGCCAGGGAGATCTGGTCGCCGGTGACCTTGATCTCCTTGGCCGGGAGAGGCTTGGTGGCCGGGGGCGCCTTGACCGAGCCGTCGGCGATGGAGAACTTGCTGGCATGACAGGGGCAGTTGATGGTGCCGCCCTCGATGCTTGTGACCTTGCAGCCCTGGTGGGTGCAGATCGCGCTGAAGGCCTTGAATTCACCGGGCTTCGGCTGGGTGACCACGACATCCCGGTCGGCGAATATCTTGCCGCCACCGACCGGGATTTCGCCGGTCTTGGCCACGGGCTGGCCACTCTGAGCGGGGGACGTGGGGCCGGCGGCCGCGTGGCCGGAGTCGTCGCTGCCGCAGCCGGCCAGTACCGCCGCCGCGCCGACCGCGCCCGCACCGGCGAGCAGTGCCCGGCGGGTCTGGTTACCCGGTTCGGCGAGCACCTGATCGTCACTCATGACGCCCCTCTCTGCCGCCGCGCCCGTCATGATCCGCGGTCACGTTCCTGCCACGGATCACCCTGCCAGAGATTTCACCCGCTTTGCGCGGATTCCGGCCGGCCGGGGCCGGCCACCTAACCGGGTACGCGGCCGCGAGGATGTCAGCGCGCGCCGGCCGGCACCTTCTTCGACCTCCGGGGCGTGGTGCCGTTGGCCTTCGCCGCCCGGTTGGTGGCCGCCGTGGCGCCCTTGGCCTCGCCGTCGAGGTTGAGCACGTGGCGCAGGAACTGCCCGGTGTGGCTCTCGGCCACCTCGGCGACCTCTTCCGGCGTGCCGGTGGCGAGCACCGTGCCGCCCCGGTGGCCACCCTCCGGGCCCATGTCGATGATCCAGTCGGCGGTCTTGATCACGTCGAGGTTGTGCTCGATGGTGATCACCGTGTTGCCCTTGTCGACCAGCCCCTCGAGCACCATCAGCAGCTTGCGGATGTCCTCGAAGTGCAGGCCGGTGGTCGGCTCGTCCAGCACGTAGACCGTCCGGCCGGTGGAGCGCTTCTGCAGCTCGGAGGCGAGCTTGACCCGCTGCGCCTCACCGCCGGAGAGCGTCGGCGCGGGCTGACCGAGGCGGACGTAGCCCAGGCCGACGTCGACCAGCGTCCTGAGGTGCCGGTGGATGGCCGGGATCGCGGAGAAGAACTCGGCCGCCTCCTCGATCGGCATCTCCAGCACGTCGGAGACGGTCTTGCCCTTGTAGTGCACCTCCAGGGTCTCCCGGTTGTACCGGGCGCCCTTGCAGACCTCACAGGGGACGTAGACGTCCGGGAGGAAGTTCATCTCGATCTTGATCGTGCCGTCGCCGGAGCAGGCCTCGCAGCGGCCGCCCTTGACGTTGAACGAGAACCGGCCGGGGCCGTACCCGCGGACCTTGGCCTCGGTGGTCTCCGCGAAGAGCTTGCGGATGTGGTCCCAGACCCCGGTGTAGGTGGCCGGGTTGGACCGCGGCGTGCGGCCGATCGGCGACTGGTCGACGCCGACGACCTTGTCCACCTGCTCCAACCCCGTCACCCGGGTGTGCCGGCCGGGGACCAGCCGGGCGCCGTTGATCTGGTTGGCCAGTACGGCGTGCAGGATGTCGTTGACCAGCGTCGACTTGCCGGAGCCGCTGACCCCGGTGACCGCGATGAGCTGGCCGAGCGGGAACGAGACGGTCAGGTTGCGCAGGTTGTGCTCGCGCGCCCCGTGCACCACCAGCTCCCGCCCGGGGGTTTGCGGGCGACGCTGCCTTGGCGTCGGGATCGACTTGCGCCCGGACAGGTACGCCCCGGTGACCGACTCCGGGTTCTCCAGCAGCGCGGGCACCGAGCCGCTGTGCACGATCTCGCCGCCGTGCTCACCCGCGCCCGGGCCGATGTCGACGATCCAGTCCGCGGTGCGGATGGTGTCCTCGTCGTGCTCGACCACGATCAGCGTGTTGCCCAGCCCGCGCAGCCGGACCAGGGTCTCGATCAGCCGGTGGTTGTCCCGCTGGTGCAGGCCGATCGACGGCTCGTCGAGCACGTAGAGCACGCCGACCAGGCCGGAGCCGATCTGGGTGGCGAGCCGGATGCGCTGCGCCTCGCCGCCGGACAGGGTGCCGGCGGGGCGGTCCAGGGAGAGGTAGTCCAGACCCACGTCGAGCAGGAACTTGAGCCGGGCGTTGATCTCCTTGAGCACCCGCTCGGCGATCAGCTTCTGCCGGTCGGTGAGCTCGATGCCGGCGAGCAGGTCGGCCGCCTCCCCCACCGACAGGTTGCAGACCTCGGCGATGCTCTTCCCGGCCAGGGTGACCGCGAGCACCTCGGGCTTGAGCCGCGCGCCACCGCAGGCCGCACAGGGCACGTCCCGCATGTAGCCCTCGTACTTCTCCCGCGACCACTCCGACTCGGTGTCGGAGTGCCGCCGCTCGATCCACTGCACCACGCCCTCGAAGCCGGTGTAGTAGGAGCGCTCGCGGCCGTACTTGTTGCGGTAGCGGACGTGCACCTGGTCGTCGGAGCCGTGCAGGATCGTCTTCTGCGCCCGGGACGGCAGCGCCCGCCACGGCGTGTCGATGTCGAAGTGCTCCGCCTCGCCGAGGGCCTCGAGCAGGCGGAGGAAGTATTCCAGGTTGTGCCCGCTCGACCAGGGCTGGATGGCGCCCTCGCGCAGGGTGCGCTCCGGGTCGGGGACGACCAGCTCCGGGTCGACCTCCTTCTTGGTGCCGAGGCCGGTGCACTCCGGGCAGGCGCCGTACGGCGCGTTGAAGGAGAAGACCCGGGGCTCCAGGTCCTCGATCGCCAGCGGGTGGTCGTTGGGGCAGGCCAGGTGCTCGGAGTAGCGGCGCTCCCGGCCCGGGTCGTCCTCGGGCAGGTCGACGAAGTCGAGCAGGACCAGACCGCCGGAGAGGCCGAGCGCCGCCTCCACCGAGTCGGTCAGCCGCTGCTTGGCGCTGGCCTTGACGGCGAGCCGGTCGATCACCACCTCGATGGTGTGCTTCTCCTGCTTCTTGAGCTTCGGCGGCTCGGTCAGCGGGTGCACCACGCCGTCGACCCGGGCCCGGGCGTAGCCCTTGGCCTGAAGCTCGGCGAAGAGGTCGACGTACTCGCCCTTGCGGCCGCGGACGACCGGGGCGAGCACCATGAACCGGGTGCCCTCGGTCATCCCGAGCACCCGGTCGACGATCTGCTGCGGGGTCTGCTTGGAGATCCGCTCGCCGCAGACCGGGCAGTGCGGCTCGCCGATGCGGGCGAAGAGCAGCCGGAGGTAGTCGTAGACCTCGGTGATGGTGCCGACGGTGGACCGGGGGTTGCGCGAGGTGGACTTCTGGTCGATGGAGACCGCGGGGCTCAGGCCCTCGATGAAGTCGACGTCCGGCTTGTCCATCTGCCCGAGGAACTGCCGGGCGTACGAGGAGAGCGACTCTACGTAGCGGCGCTGCCCCTCGGCGAAGATCGTGTCGAAGGCCAGGCTCGACTTGCCCGACCCGGAGAGCCCGGTGAAGACGATCAGGGCGTCCCGGGGCAGGTCGAGACTGACGTCACGGAGGTTGTGCTCGCGCGCGCCACGGATGATCAGTCGGTCGGCCACGGTGGGTGTACTCCCGGGTGAGTGAATCTGTCCGCTCCGGAGCGGCTCTGAGCGGTTTAGCGGGGCGCAGGAAAGACGCTCAGCAACTTTAGCCCCGAGGTACGACAGTTTTCCGCGCCCGCCCATTCCCCCAGCTCAGGGCGGTCGGGCCGGCCGTGTCGCCGGGCGCCGTCCGACCGTCGGCGATGACCCGCCGCGTGGAGGCGTCCCCGACGACCGGGACGGTCGGTCGCACGCTTTGCTCTGCTGCAGCGGAGGCGACAGTGACGCGGCCTCGGTGTTGCACGGGCTGCAGCAGGGCAAAGCGGTCACCGCACACGGGCTCCGCCGCAGCCGCCCCGACCGCCCATACCAGGGGTGGGCAGGCAGCGGCAGGCTCCGCCGCATCCCCCGCCGTGGTCAGGGGCGGGCCGCGCGGCGCCGCCCGCCCCGCCAGCCGCCCCGCCGCTCGGCGGCCAGCCGCGCCTCCCGCCGCCCGGTCTCGAAGGCGATCTCCCGCTGGAGCCGGCGCCAGCTCTCCCAGCGCCGGGCGGTCAGCTCGCCGGTCGCCAGGGCCTCCCGGACCGCGCAACCGGGCTCCGCGTCGTGCGCGCAGTCGCCGTACCGGCAGCCGGTGGCCAGCTCGGCGATGTCGGCGAACGCCCGGTCCAGCCCGACCGAGCCGTCGAGCAGACCGACGGCCCGGACGCCCGGGGTGTCCACCACCGCACCGCCGCCGGGCACCGGGATCAGCGCCCGCCAGGTGGTGGTGTGCCGACCCTTGCCGTCGACCCGGCGGATCGCCTGGGTCGGCATGACCACCGCGCCCGCGAGGGCGTTGACCAGGCTCGACTTCCCGGCGCCAGAGGGCCCGAGCAGGCCGAGCGTGCGGCCGGGGGCCACGAAGGGGCGCAGCGGGTCGAGCCCGGCGCCGCGTTCGGCGCTGACCGCCAGCACCGGCACCCCGGGCGCGACGGCGGCGAGCTGCCGGGCGATCGCGGCCGGGTCGGCGGCCAGGTCGGACTTGGTGAGGACGATCAGCGGCCGGGCCCCCGACTCGTGCACCAGGGAGAGCGCCCGCTCGACCCGGCCGACGTCCGGCTCGGGATGCACCGGCTCGACGATCGCGGCGGCGTCCAGGTTGGCGGCGAGCACCTGGCCGCTGGCGTCCTTGCCGGCGGTGCGCCGAATCAGCGCGGTGCGTCGGGGCAGCACCGACTCGACGGTCACCCGCCGGTCCGGCCAGGTGCCGACCAGCACCCAGTCGCCCGCGCAGGGCAGCGCGGTCAGGTCACGGGCGGCGGCGGCCAGCACCCCGCCGCCCAGGCTGGCGCGGACCGGGCCGTCCGCGCAGAGGACGGTGCAGACGCCGCGGTCGACCCGGGCCACCCGGCCCGGACGGTGGTCGCGTCGTACGTGTGCCGCCCGCTCGGCGTCCCAGCCGAGGGCGGTCAGATCGATGGTCATGGCATCCTCATCGGTGTCGAGGCGGAACATGGCGAAACACGCGTGCTACGACCCGGCATGATCACCACCTCCGCTCCGACGTCCCGGTGCCGCGTTCGAGGACGACGGTAGGGGGCGCACGGACGCACCGAAACCTATTTCCCCGGCGACGCGGCCGCGCCGTACCGTTAGGGTCGGTGCGTGACCACCGATCCGCTGCTGCTGACCGGCGAGGTGGACGACGCCACGGCCCGCCTGGTGCGCACCGCGGCCGCCCTCGACACCGCCGACGTCGCCGCCGCTTCCCTGCTACCGGGCTGGACCCGGGGGCACGTGCTGACCCATCTGGCCCGGAACGCGGACGGCTTCGTCAACCTGCTCACCGCCGCCCGCACCGGCGGGCGGATCCCGATGTACGCCAGCGCCGCGGCCCGGGCCGCCGACATCGAGGCCGGCGCCGCCCGGCCGCCGGCGGCTCACCTGGAGGACCTGCGCCGGTCCGCGGACCGGTTCGGCGAGGCGGTCGCCGCCATGCCGGCCGAGGCGTGGACCGCCACGGTCGAGACGCCGCGCGGTCCCCGGGTGGCCACCCTGCTGGTCTGGGGCCGGCTGCGGGAGATCGAGGTGCACCACGTGGACCTGGCCGCCGGCTACCGTCCGGCGGACTGGCCCGAGGCGTTCAGCCACCGGCTGCTGCACGAGGTCGCCACCGACCTGGCCGACCGCTCCGCCGCGCCGGCAATGGTGCTGCGCTTCGAGGGCAGCGGCTGCCACGAGCTGGTCATCGGCGACCGCGAGGGCGCGCCGGCGGTCTCCGGCCCCGCCCCCGAACTCGCCGCCTGGCTGATCGGCCGCGGCGTGGGCGAGCTGCTCACCGTCGCCCCCGACGGTCCCCTGCCGATCCCACCGGAATGGATATAGGAACCCGCCATGACCTACACCGGAGACGTCACCCCCGGCGGCGCACCGGCCGTACGCGAGCTCGACCGGCTCACCATCACCAAGGTGTCGGTGGGGCCGATGGACAACAACGCCTACCTGCTGCGCTGCCGGGACACCGGCGAGCAGGTGCTGATCGACGCGGCGAACGAGGCGCCCCGGCTGCTCGAGCTGATCGGTGACGATGGGCTCACCAGCGTGGTCACCACCCACCGGCACATGGACCACTGGGTGGCCCTGGAGGAGGTGGTCGCCAAGACCGGCGCCCGCCCGCTGGTGCACGCCAACGACGCCGCCGGGCTCCCGATCGACGCGGAGCCCCTCGCCGACGGCGACCCCGTCGCGGTCGGCGACTGCGCCCTGGAGGTCATCCACCTCGAGGGACACACCCCCGGCTCGATCGCCCTGCTCTACCGCGACCCGTCCGGGATCCCGCACCTCTTCACCGGCGACAGCCTCTTCCCCGGCGGAGTGGGCAACACGGACCAGGACCCGGAGCGCTTCGGGCAGCTCATCGACGACGTGGAGCACAAGCTCTTCGACCGGCTGCCGGACGAGACCTGGTTCTACCCGGGCCACGGCAAGGACAGCACCCTGGGCGCGGAGCGTCCGTCGCTGCCGCAGTGGCGCGCCCGCGGCTGGTGACCGCACCGGCCGGTGCGGACTGCCACGGCCGCCGCACCCGCCACCACCGCCCGACCCGGCGACCCGTCAGGCGGTCGGACCGACCGTGGCCAGCGCGCGCAGCCGGTGCCGGGTGCCGAGCAGCACCGGACCGGCGAGCAGCAGGCCCACCGCCATGGTGACCGCCGTCGGGCTCGGCGCCCCGGGCAGCAGCGCGGTCAGCGCCCGGGCCGCGGTGCCGAGCAGCACGTAGAGGCCGGCCCAGAGCGTCGCGCCGAGCGCCGCGCAGCCGAGGAACCTCCGGTACGACATCCGCAGCCCACCCGCGGCCAGCGGCAGCAGCGCGTTGAACACCGGCAGGAAGGGTGCGACCAGCACCATCCGGCCGCCGCCGCGGCGCAGGATCACCTCGGCCGCCGACCACCGCGACTCGCCGATCCAGCCGCCCACCCGGCTGTGCCGCAGCCGCTCGCCCCAGCGCCGTCCGGCGAGGAAACTGAGCGACCAGCCGGCGAGGCAGCCGGCCACCACCGCTGCCACGGTGGCCAGTCCGGTCGCCGGCCGCCCCGCGCCCACCGCCGCGAGGACCGCCGCGTCGCCGGGGACCAGCACCCCGAGCAGCGGTACGGCGTCGGCGACCATCACCATGCCGAGGATCCCCATCAGCAGAGTGGTGGGCAGGTCCCCGACCTGGGCCAGCAGATCCGTCATGCCCGTACGCTATGGCCGCCGGATCGCCCGCACATCCGGTCCGATCCCCCAGCGGGCCCTGATCTCGCCTCGGGGTCGACCCCGAGCCCACCCGGCCGGTCACGCCGGACGGAGCACCTGCACCGGGCGCACCGGCGAGCCGACGCAGGGTTCGGTGCTGAGCACCGGGTAGCTGGCCACCGTCTCCAACCGGTCCGGCGGCAGGTGTCCCCGATCGGGGTCCCCGATCAGCACGTCCGCGCCGCCGGCGGCGGCCCGGCACAGGAACGCCAGCACCCGCTCGGCCATCGCAACGTCGTAGAGCACGTCCCCGGCCAGCAGCAGGTCCGCTGTCACCTCGCTGTCCAGCAGGTCGTCACCACTCGCCGCGACCACGACCCGGTTGGCCCGAGCGTTGACGGTGACAGCGGCGACCGCGTACGGGTCGATGTCGTTGGCGACCACCCGCTCGGCCCCGACGAGCGCGGCGGCGATCGCCACCAGCCCGGACCCGGCGGCCAGGTCGAGCACCCGCCGCCCCGCGGCCAGCTCGGGATGGTCGAGCAGGTGGCGGGCCAGCGCCTGCCCGCCGGCCCAGGCCGAGGCCCAGTACGGCGGCGGCAGGGACCGACCCGCCTCCGCCTCCATCCGGGCCCACCAGACGATCGCGTCCTCGGCCAGGTGCAGCCGCACCTCCGGCACGAACGGCGTCCGCACCAGCCGGAGCCGGTCCAGACCGGCGCCCGGAGCGGCGATCTCCCGCTCCAGCTCGGCCAACGCTCTCGCCGTGGGACCCCTCACCGGCGCAAGCATGCCCCGTCCCGCCCCCGACCGGGCGGCTTTCGTTCCGGAAGGATTCCCGAAACGCCCCGGCGCTTCCGCCAGCGGAACGCTGTCCGGGCGGTTACTGTCGGGGAGGTACAGGGCGATCATCGGCCTCGCGGCCGGTGCTCACCCGCTTTGAGCAGGGAGAGATGCATGGCAACCGGCACGGTCAAGTGGTTCAACTCGGAAAAGGGCTTCGGCTTCATCGAGCAGGACGGCGGAGGCCCGGACGTCTTCGTCCACTACTCGGCCATCCAAGCCGGCGGCTACCGGGAGCTGCACGAGGGCCAGAAGGTCGAGTTCGACGTGACCCAGGGGCAGAAGGGTCCGCAGGCGGACAACGTCCGTCCGCTGTAGCTCCGTGCCGGTGGCGGCGGTCGGCTCCCGACCGCCGCCGCAGCGCATTCAGGCGGGTCGCGCCGCCGCCGGCAGGTCCCGTCGCCGCCGCAGCGGCCCGACGAGCAGGATCAGCGGGGTGAGCGCCAGCCAGCCGGTCATCGCCCAGATCGCCCGGCCCGGCCCGTACGCGCTGCCCAGCGCCCCGGCCAGCACCGCCGCCAGCGGGATGGTGCCGAAGTTGAGCAGCTGCATGCTGACCGTCACCCGGCCCAGCAGGGCGTGCGGGGTGTACGTCTGCCGGAAGCTGCCCTTGACCACGTTGCCCACGGCGACCGCGAGACTGACCACCACGCCCCCGAGGACCAGCCAGAGCACCTGGGCGCCGGGACCGGCGAGCGGGATGAGCAGCGCGGGCGGCCCGGTGCCCAGGGCGGCCAGCAGCAGCGCGCGGGCGGTGCCGACCCGGCGGGCGAGGGCCGTGGCGATGGTCGCGCCGACGATGCCGCCCAGGCTGGCCAGGCCGATCAGCAGGCCGACCAGGCCGGGCGACAGCCCCGCCGAGCGGACCAGGAACACCACCAGCACGGCCTGGTAGCCGGTGAGCCCGATGTTGCTGGCCGCCCCGAAGACCGCCAGCACCCGCAGGTACGGATCCCGGGCGACGAAGCGGATGCCGGCCGCCACCTCCCGGCGCAGCGAGGGCGGGCCGTCGGGGCGGCGCGGCCGACGCTCCACCGTCCGGATGCGCCACAGGCAGGCCGCCGAGACCAGGAAGCTCACCGCGTCGAGCAGCAACGCGGTCACCGCACCGGCGAGCTGGGCGACGAGGCCGGCCAGCCCCGGGCCGACCACGTAACTCGCGGTCTGGGTGGCCTGCAGCTTCGCGTTGCCCTCCGGCACCTCGTCGGGCCGCAGCAGGGTGGGCAGGTAGACCTGGTGGGCGGTCTCGAAGAAGACCCGGGCCAGGCCCGCGCCCAGCGCCACGGCCAGCAACTGGCCGACGGTGAGCACCTTGAGGAGGGCGGCCACCGGCACGCTGAGGAACAGCAGCGCCGACACCAGGTCGCAGCCGATCATCACCGGCCGGCGGCGCAGCCGGTCCACCCAGGCCCCGGCCGGCAGCCCGACCAGCAGCCACGGCAGCCACGCCGCGGCGGTGAGGACGGCGACCTGGAAGGTGGACGCGTCCAGCACGGCCACCGCGACCAGGGGCAGCGCGACGGTGGTCACGTTGCTGCCGATGCTGCTGACGGTCTGCCCGGTCCAGAGCAGCCGGAAGTCCCGGTGCCGGAGCAGGCCGCCGCGCCGCCGCATCGTCACGTCCGATGCCCGGGTACGAGAGACCGGCGCGGCGCCAGCCGGCGGGTGGCTGGTCGAGGGCGCGGTCACGGCTGCGCCGGAATGCCGTACGCGAAGAGGAAGACCGGTTCCCGGCGCTGTCCGTCGTCGGGCACCTCGCGGTCCCCCCACCGGGCGAACAGGTCGATCACCTCGCGCCCCAGCTGGGCCAGCTCCTCCGGGGTCAGGTGCAGCCATCGGTCGGTGGAGAAGGGCCCCTCGCCCCAGGCGGCGTGGGTCTCGTCGTCGGCGGCGTGCCAGGCGCGGGCCAGCGAGACGTGCCGATCCAGGTTGAGCGAGGCGGCGGCGTCGGCGACCGCGCGGGCGGCGGGGTCGGCGTCGAAGTCGGCGTTGGACCAGCGCACGCCGCGGTGCACCAGCTGCCACCACCGCTCCCGGCGGTCCCGGGCCAACTCGGGCGCCTCCGCCACGAGTTCCGCGGCCGCCAGCACCTTGAGGTGGTGGCTGACGTTTGCCGGAGCCTGGCCGGTCCGCTCGGCGAGCAGGCCGACGGTCGACGGACCGTGCACCTTGAGCACGTCCATCAACCGTCGGCGCAGCGGGTGGGACAGCGCGGCGAGGACGCGGGAGTCGGTCACCTGTCGGACTTCGGGATTCGACATGCCGACAGCCTGGCATCTGCAACAGCTATTGCGCAATATCTGTTGCGAAACAGGCCGGACCGGTCAGGATGGGCAGGACGATCGCCGACGGGTGCTCCGGGTCGTGCAGGATCTCCCGTCGGCCGGCACGGAGGGTCACGGCAGTGCCGAGGGGTTCGCCGGTGCCCGGATTGCGGGCGTACCGGGGATGGGCGCCGCCGGAGACCTGCACCCGCAGCCGGTGCCCGGGGGCGAACCGGTGCGCGGTCGGCCAGAGGGTGACCGGCACCCGCACCGCCCCGGACGGATCGGCCGGGAAGCGGCCCGGCGCGACCCGGACCAGGCCATCACAGACGTTCCACGACCGGCCCCGGCGGTCCACGTCGCAGAGCCGCACGAAGACGTCGAGGTAGGACAGCTCACCGCGGACGTGGATCTCGGCGTGGACCGGACCGACCACCTCGACCGGCGCGTCGAGCCGCGCGCTGGTGTAGGTGAGCACGTCGGGGCGCGCCTCCACCGGCCGGTTGTCCACCGCGCCGGCCCGCTGGGCGACCAGGAGCGGACCACCGAGCGACGGCGTGGGGTCGGCGGGGTCGTACCAGATCGCGTCGGGCGCCGACGGCGTCGGCCGGGCCGGCGCGAGGGCACCGCCGGCGTGCAGGTGCCACCGGGTGGGTACGGCCGGCGGCGGCCAGTCGGGCAGGTCCCGCCAGCCGCCGCCCTCGCCGCAGACGTGCACCCGCACCGGTGCCCGGCGGGGCGTCGGCCGCCCGGCCAGGTGCTCGTCGAGCCAGTCGAGACCCTCCCGCAGGGCGGCCACGAACAGGCCGGGGCTGCCGTGGGTCCACGGCCCGATGGTCAGTCGCGGGCGGGCGCCGGCGGCGCGCAGCGCGGCGTAGTCCTCCAGCTGGGCGGGGAGGAAGATGTCCTGCCAGCCACTGATCATGGCCACCGGCGCCCGCACCTCGGCGATCCGGCCGCCGAAGATCCGGGGTCGCCAGTAGTCGGCGTCCGGGGTGTGGTGGCGCAGCCACTCCTGGAAGAACGGCACGGTCACGCCGGTGGCGATCCGGTCGGCCTCGACGAGCGGCAGGTGGGCCAGCGCGGCGGTCAGCCGGGGCTGCCCCCGCTTGAGCTCCCACTGCCGGGCCAGCCACGGCACGGTCTGCGCCTGGAGCAGCTCCGTCCAGGTCAGCACGGTGTCCAGGGCGAAGGACTCGCCCGCGTACGTCGAGTCACGGGTGGCCGAGGCGGTCGCCACCGCGACCATCCCCCGCAGCTCGTCGGCCGCCTCGGCGGCCAGCGCCCACTGCACGAAGCCCTGGTAGCTGGCGCCGAACATGCCGAACGTCCCGGACCACCAGGGCTGCCGGCGCAGCCAGTCGACCGTGTCCAGGCCGTCGTCGCGCTCGTGCACCAGCGGGGCGAACTCCCCGCCGGAGCCGTAGGTGCCCCGACAGGACTGGATCACCACGTGGAAGCCGCGTTCGGCGGCGAGCCGGCCGAGCAGCCGCATCGGCCCGCCCCGACCGTACGGGGTGCGGATGAGCACGGTCGGGGCGGGCAGGTCCGGGGCGTAGTGGTCGGTACGGAGGGTGACGCCGTCGCGGACCCGGACCGGGATGTCCCGGGTCACCGCGACCCGCCGGGTCCGGGCGGCGGGCAGCCGCAGCACGGCGGTGGCGAGTCGGGTGGCGAGCCGATCCAGCACGTCGCTCGTCCGGTCAGACCCCGATGCCGCGCCAGTCGCCCCAGATCGCGAACGTCAGCCCCCGGCTCGCCTGGATGTTGACGAACAGCGTGTGCCCGTCCGGGCTGAACGTGGACCCGGCGAACTCGTCGTTCGACCGGTCCGCCCCGGTGCTGCTGACCAGCCGGTTCAACGCGATGTCGAACAACTCGCCGTGCGGGGTCAGGCCGCGTACGTAGTTGTCGGCCACGTTGTCCTCGCAGACGACGATGGTGCCGCGCGGGCTGGTGGTCACGTTGTCCGGGAAGTCGAGCACGTCCGGCCCGGGCGACTCGTAGACCAGACGCAGCACCTGCGACCGGCAGTCGTACGCCCAGACCTGGCCGTGCCCGTTGCCGTAACCGTCGGCGATCGGCCCGGTGGACGCCTCGGCCGGCCCACCGCCCTGGGTGGCGGTGAAGTAGACGACGCCGTCGTCGTACGCCGAGCCCTCCAGCCGCGAGAAGTACGCCGCGCCGCGCGCCCAACCCTGCCGGGAGACGTACGTCAGGGCCGTGTCGTTGCTGGTCGGCGCCGCCTCGCCCGGGGTGTAGGGGAACTCGGGCGCCGGGTCGTCGATGTCCACCCACTGCACCGGATAGGTCGCGTGCCGGGGCTGCGCCGCGGCCAGGTCGAGGTTGGGCCGGTCACGCACGGCGAGCATCTGCAACCGGCCGCCGTCGCCCAGCCGACCGGACCGCATCGGGTGCTCCGGCGGGGTGTACCGGTAGAAACCGGACGCGTAGCCGAAGTTGTCCTCGGTCAGATAGAGGTGGCCGTCGACCGGGTCGAACGCCACCGACTCGTGGGCGAACCGGCCGGCCGCGGTGAGCGGACGCCGCTCGGACGGTCCGTCCACCGGGACCTCGAAGATGAAGCCGTGCGGCCGGGTGAGCGGCACGTTCGACGTGCCGGTGAAGTCCGGGCCGACGTCCGGGCCGTTGACCGTCTCCTCGCAGCTGATCCAGCTGCCCCACGGCATCCGGCCGCCGGAGCAGTTCATCATGGTGCCGTTCAGGCTGGTCCAGGCCCGGCGTACCTCGCCGAACCGGGTGACCTCGATGGTGGTGGTGCCGCCCTGGGCCATCGGGTCGTACGCCAGGGAGGCATCGCCGAAGGCGGCACCGGGGCTGTTCACCTCGTGGTTGCGGACCAGCCGGATCGTGTCGCCGGGGCCACGGAAGGCGCCCATGCCGTCGTGGCGACCGGGCAGCCGGGTGCCGTCGTCGAGGACGACCGGGAACTCGGTGTCGTGGAACGACCGGTACTGGAAGCCCGCCGGCAGGTGCAGGCGCACCTTGCCGTCGCGCAGGTCCGGCACCGGGCCGAGGGTGGGGTGGGGCGCCGGGCGGCTGCCTACCGCCCCCGCCTCGCCACGAGCGACGAAGCCGAGGAACGGGCCGCCGAGGACGGCGCCGCCGGCCGCGGCCGCAGCACCGCGGAGCAGGGAACGCCGGTTGACTTCGGGCATCGGGACTCCTTTGTCTCCGGTGGCCCCGTCGGTCGGGACCGGTCCAAAGTGATCCTTGTCACCTGGCAACCGCGTTGGCATCCCTCAAACGGTCGTCAGTAACTCAGGCAGACGCACTCCGTCATCAGCGCCCGCACGTTGCGCACGTACTGCGGGTTGGGGATGGCCAGCGGCTCGCCCTCCTGGGCCACCGCGCCGTGCCCGTAGTTGTACGCCGAGATGATGGCGTTGAGCAGGCAGGAATTCAGCTCGTCGGTGCAGAGCGAGGCGTCCAGCCGGTAGTCGGACTCGAAGTACATGTCGCCGATGTACTTGGTGAGCCAGGCGAGGTAGTTGGCGCCCAGGTAGGCGTTGTCCTGGTAGTCGTTGATGTCGTACGACTGGCCGAAGCGCTGGTTCATCCAGTCCGCGGTGGCGGGCATGACCTGCATCAGCCCGATCCCGCCGTCGCAGGCGATGATGTTCGACTGCCAGCCGCTCTCCTGCCAGGCCGTCGCCTTGAGCAGGGTGAGCGGAATCTTGATGTCCGGGGCTGAGGTCGGCCAGTAGGTCTTCGCCGCGGCGTCGCCCAGCGCCGCCTTCACCTGGCTGCGGGTCGCCTGGGTGCCCTTGTAGGTCGGCTCGCAGCCGCTCGGCGCCGGCTTCGGCGGGGGTGGCGGCACCCGCGTCTCGGTGGGCGGCTTCGGGGTGGGCAGCGGTCCGGCCACGGTCCGGGTCGGCTTCGGCTTCGTCGTGGGCTTGGCGGTCCGGCTGGCCGTGGCGCTGGGCGCGGCACCCATCCCCTCGACCGCCGGCGGCGCCTCGCTCGGCTGGTCGGCCGGCGCCTCCGCGGGCAACTCGGTCGGCAGCCCGGCCGGCGCGGCCACCTCCCGCGGCACGCGGTCCTCGCCGCCGCACCCAGCGATTCCGCCCGCCAGCAGCAATCCGGCGACCACCGCCGCGCTCACCCGGCCGATCCGTCGGCGCATCAGACCCCTCCCCCGTGGCTGTCCGACCGGCACCCTAGCAAGGATCGGGCGGGTGGCGCGTCCTCGCCGACCGCCCGGTCCCGGGTGGCCCAGGCGACCATGAACACCACCGTCCACGCCACCCCGAGCAGGACCGACGTGGCCGTACCGCTGGCGGTGCTCCAGCCGAGATAGAGCCGGGCGCCGCCGATGGCGACCACGCCCGCCGCGGCGGCGGTCCAGACCGCCACCGCCGCCGGCCAGCGGGCGCGCCGGGAGAGCAGCCAGGCCAGCGTGCAGAGGCTCGCCGTGGCCACCGCGTTCTGGGTCGGGAAGAGGGCGTCGTCGGCCCCGCCGGGCCCGGTGAGATCGGCCACCAGGGCCAGCACCACCAGCGGCACGAAGGCCCCCACGCTGCCGACCACGCTCAGCAGGTCGGCCCGCCAGGGCCGGGTCCGCCAGGCCAGCACCGCGGCGACCACCGCGACCACCGCGATCAGGAATGACCCGCGCAGCACCGAGGCCGCGGTCAGCGCGGCGTCGACCACCCCGGGGGTACGCCGATCGGCGAACCAGTCCGCGATGAGGCCGTCGACCACCGCCAGTCCGCTGTGCCGCACCACCGCCTCCAGCGCCCAGGCGATGGCCAGCCCGGCGGTGAAGAGCAGCACCAGGCCGGCGGCGAGGTTGAGCAGCAGCGTCCAGGCCGGCCCGATCCGCATGGCGAGCAGGAAGAAGAGCACCCCGTAGCGCCCGCGGAGCCAGCGCACCGGCGGCAGGGCGGCGGCCCGGGCGGCCAGCGCCCGCGCCGGATCGGGATTGCGCCCCAGCCACCGCCCCGCCAGCACCACCGCGGCGAGGCAGAGCAGCAGCACGAGCACCGCGCCGGTGGCCCGGCCGAGCAGGCGGGAGACCGTCTGATACGACTCTCCGGCCAGGTAGCCGAGCAGAACGGAGCCACCCACCCAGGTCACCACCCCGCCCAGGTTCCACGGCGCGAACCGCCGGTACGGCATCCCGGCGGCGCCGGCCAGCCGGGGCACCAGGGTGCGGGCGAAAGCCACCCAGCGGGCGGCGAACACGCCCCGCCCACCGAGCCGGGCGAGCATCGCGTCCGCCCGACCCAACCGTTCGGGGCCGACCCGGGCGCCCAGCCCGCCGGCGCGCAGCCGGCCGTACCGACGGCCGGCCCGGAAGGCGAGTGTGTCGCCGATCACGGCCGCGACCGTCATCACCAGCAGCGCCGGGACGAGCCGCAGCGTCCCCGCGTACGCTAGGAAGCCGACCAGCAGCAGGGTCGCCTCGCCCGGCACCAGCAGACCGAAGATCACCGCGGTCTCCCCCGCGACGATCGTCGCGGCGGCCACGTAGATCAGCAGGGACGGCAGGCCCTGCAGCGACGTCAGCAGGTCAGGCATCCGGTCCCCAGGAACACGGGGCCAGCATGCCAGCCGCTGGAACGGTCGGAACAGCAGTTTCGGCACAGATCCGGGCGATCTCGGGGTGACCCCGACACGCGCCTCCGCAACCGCAGACAGGAGTATGGAGGGTATGCAGCTTCGCACCGACCTCCGCAACGTCGCCATCATCGCCCACGTCGACCACGGCAAGACAACCCTGGTCGACGCCATGTTGCGGCAGGCCGGCGCCTACGGGGCCCGTGGCGAGGTCACCGAGCGGGTCATGGACTCGATGGACCTCGAGCGGGAAAAGGGCATCACCATCCTGGCCAAGAACACCGGCGTGCACTACATGCCGGCTGACGGGTCCGACCCGGTCACCATCAACATCATCGACACCCCCGGGCACGCCGACTTCGGCGGCGAGGTCGAGCGCGGCCTCACCATGGTCGACGGGGTGCTGCTGCTGGTCGACGCCAGCGAGGGCCCGCTGCCGCAGACCCGGTTCGTGCTCCGCAAGGCCCTCAAGGCCCGGCTGCCGATCATCCTGGTGATCAACAAGGTGGACCGGCCCGACGCCCGGATCAAGGAGGTCGTGGACGACACCTACGAGCTCTTCCTCGACCTGGACGCCGACGAGGAGCAGATCGACTTCCCGATCGTCTACGCCTGCGCGCGCGACGGCATCGCCTCGCTGACCCAGCCCGCCGACGGCGCCGTGCCGAACGACAGCCACAACCTGGAGCCGCTGTTCCGCACCCTGCTGGACACCATCCCGGCGCCCGCGTACGAGGAGGACGCGCCGCTGCAGGCGCACGTCACCAACCTCGACGCCTCGCCGTTCCTCGGCCGGCTGGCGCTGTGCCGGGTGCGGCAGGGCACCATCAGCAAGGGCCAGACGGTGGCCTGGTGCCGCACCGACGGCAGCACCCAGCGGGTCCGCATCTCCGAGCTGCTGATGACCGAGGGCCTGGAGCGCAAGCCGGCCGAGAGCGCCGGCCCGGGCGACATCATCGCGGTCGCCGGCATCCCGGAGATCATGATCGGTGAGACCCTGGCCGACGCGGAGAACCCGCTCCCGCTGCCGCTGATCACCGTGGACGAGCCGGCCATCTCGATGACCATCGGCACCAACAACTCGCCGCTGGTCGGCCGGGTCAAGGGCGCCAAGGTCACCGCCCGGATGGTGAAGGACCGCCTCGACAAGGAACTGATCGGCAACGTCTCGCTTCGGGTGCTGCCGACCGAGCGGCCGGACGCCTGGGAGGTGCAGGGCCGGGGCGAGCTGGCGCTGGCCATCCTGGTCGAGCAGATGCGCCGCGAGCAGTACGAGCTGACCGTCGGCAAGCCGCAGGTGGTGACGAAGGAGATCGACGGGAAGACCTGCGAGCCGGTCGAGCGGCTGACCATCGACGCCCCCGAGGAGTACCTCGGCGCGATCACCCAGCTGCTGGCCACCCGCAAGGGCCGGATGGAGCAGCTGGTCAACCACGGCACCGGCTGGATCCGGATGGAGTGGCTGGTCCCGGCGCGCGGCCTGATCGGCTTCCGCACCGAGTTCCTCACCGAGACCCGGGGCACCGGCATCCTGCACCACGTCTTCGAGTCCTACGAGCCGTGGTTCGGTGAGCTGCGTACCCGGGCCACCGGCTCGCTGGTCGCCGACCGCTCGGGCGCGGTCACCGCGTTCGCGATGACCAACCTGCAGGAGCGCGGCCAGCTCTTCGTCGAGCCGGGCACCGAGGTGTACGAGGGCATGATCGTCGGGGAGAACTCCCGTACCGACGACATGGACGTCAACATCACCAAGGAGAAGAAGCTCACCAACATGCGCTCCTCGACCTCCGAGGAGACCGAGAAGCTGATCCCGCCCCGCAAGCTGTCGCTGGAGCAGGCGCTCGAGTTCTGCCGCGAGGACGAGTGCGTCGAGGTGACCCCGGCGGCGGTGCGCATCCGCAAGGTCGTGCTCGACCAGACCCAGCGCGGCCGGATGGCCGCCCGCCGCAAGCACGCCGGCTGACCCACTCCCGGCCCCACTGGAGCCCGGACCGCCCACGCGGTCCGGGCTCCGCTGTCTCCCTCCCCCTCCCCCCGCCGCCCAGCTCTGTTGATCATGAAGTTGTTGCCCTCCACCCCGGCGTGTCTGAGCAATAACGTCATGATCGGCCGGGGCGGGGCGGGGGCCGGGGTGGGGGGTGGGGTGGGGGTGGTCGGGTCAGGTGGGTTTGGTGGCCTGGAGGGCGAGGATGTCGGGGACGGGGCCGGAGCCGGACTCCTCAACTCTGGTCAGCACCAGACCGGCCCGGGCGACGGCGTTGCACAGATCGGCAAGGGGCACGTGCCAGGCGCCGACGCGCGCCCGCACCCCGGTCGGATTCCAGGTCCGGAAGGTGCGATCCCGCTCGGCATAGCCGCCGTCGATCACGATCCGCTGCGGATCGGACCGGTCGGCGAACGCGCCGCAGAAGCAGGGGTGCACGCCGACGTGCACCAGCCGGCCACCCGGCGCCAGCACCCGGGCCGCCTCGGCGATCGTCGCCGGGTAATCCGGCATGTCGGTATGGGCGAGCACGCAGACCGCGGCCGGCACCGCGGCGTCGGGCAGCGGCAGCGCGGTCGCGTCGGCCCGGGCCACCGGCAGCCGGGCCCGGGCGTACCGAAGTTGCCCGGCCGAAAGGTCCACCCCGACCGGATCCCAGCCCAGCCGGCGCAGCTCGGCGGCGTACGCCCCGGTGCCGCAGCACACGTCCAGGCAGCGCCCCGGGCCGGTGCCGAGCAACCGCGCCAGCAGGTCCCGGACCCGTCGGCTGTAGTCGCTCGCGGAGTTCGTTACGTAGTCCTCGTACCAGTCGGCGATGGCGTCGTACGCGGCGGTCGTCATACCCGCACGCTAGAGCCGCGCGCGGCGGACCGCTGTCCCGCCCGCGTCGATGATCGGCTACGGTCACCGGCATGACCTGGGAGGATCTCGACGCCCAACTGGACAAGGTGCCCGGCACCGTCTCCGGGTACATGGCGCGGCTGGGCGCGCGGCCAACCTGGACCCGGCTGCCCGACGCCACCCATTACGCGGCCAGCACCATGAAGATCGCGGTGCTGGTCGCGCTCTACCGCGCCGCCGACGCGGGCACCCTCGACCTGGACACCCCGATCCCGGTCCAGAACTCGTTCGACTCCGCCCAGCCGGGCGCGCCCCGCTTCGCCTGTGCCGAGCACTACGACAACGACGACGCGGTCTGGGACCGGGTCGGCGGCACGGCACCGCTGCGCTGGCTCGCCGAGCGGATGATCGTCCGCTCCAGCAACCTGGCCACCAACATCGTGCTCGGCCAGGTCGGGCTGCCGGCGGTGGCCGAGGCGTGGGCGCTGGGCGGGGCCCGGCACAGCGTCACCGGCCGGGGCATCGAGGACTTCGCCGCCCGGGAGGCCGGCATCGACAACCTGGTCACCGCCGCTGACCTGGCCGCCGTGCTCGGCGCGCTGGCCGCCGGGGCGGAGCGGCCCGGCCCGCTCGCCTCCCCGGCGAGCTGTGCCGCGATGCTCGAGGTGCTCTTCGCGCAGGAGCACCGCGAGGACCTCGCCGCCGGGCTGCCGGAGGGCACCCGGATCGCGCACAAGAACGGCTGGATACGTGGAATCCGACACGGCGCCGGCGTGGTCTTCCCGCCCGACGCCCCGCCGTACGTGATCGTCGTCTGCACCACCACCGAACTGGCCGACGGCGGCCCCAGCGGCGAGGAGATCGACGACGCCTGCCGGCTCATCGCCGACATCTCGGCCCGCGTCTGGGACGCCCGCCACGCCCTGACGGACTGAGCGGGACGTCACTCCAACAGGTTGTCCCGCAGCGCGCCGACCACCTCGTCGGTGACCCCCAGCCCGTCGCGCAGGTACGCCCCGAACGAGCCGTGCACCCGCCGCACCTCGTCGTACGCGGCGTCCAGGTACTCCGGCCGCACTTCCAGCAGCGGCCGGGCCGTCGCCGGGTCGAGGTCGGGCTGCTGGCGGGTCATCGCCGCCAGCAGCACCTCGCGCAGGCTCTCCGTCAGCTCGTTGTGCCGCAGGTAGTCGGCCCGAATCGCCGCCTCGTCCACGCCCAGCGCGGTCAGCAGCACCACCGACAGCCAGCCGGTGCGGTCCTTGCCGGCCGAGCAGTGGAACAGCAGCGGCAGGTTCCGCGCCTCGGCCGCCAGCCGAACCGCCGCCCCGAACCCGGCCCGGGCCGACTCCGCGGTGACGAACCATCGATAGATCACTGCCATCACCGCCGGCATGCCCTCCCGGGCGAGCTCGTCGTACGCGGTCAGGTCGTGGCCGAGCAGCACCGCCGAGACGTACGTGAAGACCGGGTGCGCCGGGTCGTAGACCGGCAGGTGCACCACCCGAGGTTCGCCGACCAGCCGGTCCGGCGGGGCGACCTCCTGCTCGGAGCCGTCCCGCAGGTCCACCACGCAGGCCGGGGCCAGCTTGCCCAGCACCGGCAGGTCCTCGTCGGTCAGCCGACCCAGCGCGGCGGTGCGGATCAGCCGGCCGGCGCGGACCAGCCGTCCGTCCGCGGTGGGCAGCCCGCCCAGGTCACGGGCGTTCGGCGCGCCCACCAGTTCCCAGTCCCGCTGCACCATCCGGCCTCCCCTGTTCGCTCCCGCCTGCATATAGGGTGCCGCACATGACCATCGCCGCGGTACGCACCCACCGGCTCTCCGCCCCCTTACACACTCCGTTCGTCACCGCGCTGCGCCGCACCACCACGGTGGACACCCTGGTGGTCGAGCTGATCGACGACGACGGGTGGTCCGGTTTCGGCGAGGCGCCGCAGGTCTGGCAGGTGACCGGGGCGTCCATCGCCGGCGCCGAGGCGTGCGTGCGGGACGTGCTCGCTCCGGCGCTGGTCGGGCGGGACGCGGACGACCTGGTGGCCCGGTGCGGCGAGGTGCAGCGGGCGGTGGTCGGCAACGAGTCCGCCAAGGCCGCCATGGACGTCGCCCTGCACGACCTGGCCGCCCGGCGGCTCGGCGTACCGCTGGTCCGGCTGCTCGGCGGCACCAGCCTGCGGGTGCCGACGGACGTCACGCTGGCCGCCGGTGACGCGGTCGACCTGGCCGCGGCGGCCAAGCAGCGCCAGGCCGAGGGGTTCACCGTGCTGAAGCTCAAGGTGGGCATCGACGCCAGCGGCGACCTGGACCGGGTACGGGCGGTGCGGTCCGCCGTCGGCCCGGGCGTGCGGATCCGGCTGGACGCCAACCAGGGCTGGACGCCGCGGGAGGCGGTCCGGATCATCCGCGGCATCGAGGACGCCGGGCTGGACGTGGAGTTGGTCGAGCAGCCCGTCGCCCGCTGGGACCTGGACGGGCTGGCCTGGGTCAGCGACCGGGTGGAGCTGCCGATCCTCGCCGACGAGTCGGTGTTCGGCGTCCGCGACCTGGTCGAGGTGATCCGCCGCCGGGCGGCCGACATGGTGAACGTCAAGCTGGCCAAGTGCGGCGGCCTGCACCCGGCCCGCACGCTCCTCGACCTGGCGGCCGCGCACGGCGTCGGCACGATCGTCGGCTCGATGATGGAGAGTCCGATCGGCATCGGCGCGGCGGCCAGCCTGGTCGCCGCCTACGGCACCACGGCCGTGTCGGACCTCGACGCCGCCTGGTGGCTGGCCTGGTCGCCGGTCCGCGGCGGGGTCCGGTACGACGGCGCTACGGTCGTGCTGCCGGACGCCCCCGGCCTCGGCGTCACCTCGGTCTCTGAAGCAAAGATGCAGTCTCGCGGTTGATCGCCGTCAAAATTTTTCATAGTGTCTCCGGAGAAGGCGGCGCGAGGTGGGGGTAGACGTGGAGCTGCAACCGGGCCGCGAGGCCCTCGTCCGGGTCCCGGTGGCGACCCTGTGGAGCGCCCCGGAGGCGGCACGACCGGTAGACCGACCCGCCCTGGCTGCCGCGCCCGACCTGCCGGCCTGGATCGCCGGCATGGACACCGACCAGCAGGTCGGCGAGTGTGTGCTCAGCCAGCTGGTGCTCGGTGAGCGGGTGCTCGTCACCGACCTGCGCCCGGACGGCTGGGCCCACGTGGTCGCCATGGAGCAACCGGCCGCCAAGCTCGACCCGCGCGGCTACCCGGGCTGGCTGCCCGCCGCCCACCTGACCACCGGGCCGGCCGACCCGACGGGGGCCGGACCGGACGGCGCGGCCGCCGCCCTGGTCGTGGACGCCACGGTCACCACACTGCACGCCGCGCCGGACGGGCCGGTGACGCTGCCCGGGGTGGTCCTCGGCACCCGCCTCGCCCCGGCCGGCCGGGCCGTCGACGGGTGGCGACCGGTGCACGCTCCGGGGCACGCCGACCCGCTCTGGGTGCCGGAGGGCGACGTGGTCCCGCTGCCCACCGAGCGACCGGAGGCCAAGGAGGTCCTCGCCGTCGCCGAGCGCCTCCGCAGCCTCGTCTACATCTGGGGCGGGATGTCGAGCCACGGCATCGACTGCTCCGGCCTGGTGCACCTGGCCTGGCGACGGTTCGGGGTGACCCTGCCCCGGGACGCCGACGATCAGGCCCGGGCGACCACCCCGCTGGCGCTCGGCGACGAGCGCCCCGGTGACCTCTACTTCTTCGCCCGGCCCGGCCGCCGGATCCACCACGTCGGCATCGTCAGCACCGAGCCGCACGGCGACGACCGGCGGATGCTGAACGCCTGCTACCTGCAGCGCCGGGTGGTGGAGGAGCGGCTCTCCGCCGACCGGGAGGCCACCCTGGTCGGCGCGCACCGCATCTGACCCGTAGGCGGCAGGGGCGCGCCCGACCACGGGAGCGCCCCTGCCGGCGTGGCGTCAACGACGGGCGTCGGCCAGCTCGCGCCGCCGGTCCCGGGACGACTTCACCAGGCTGGCCGCGGTGGCCACGGAGAGGGTGCCGACGATGACGGTCAGGGAGAGCCAGATCGGGATGTGCGGGGCCCAGGCGACGTGCTGGCCGCCGTTGACGAACGGCAGATTGTTATCCGCGAGGGCCTCCAGCACCAGCTTGACCCCGATGAAGCCGAGCACCACGGCCAGCCCGTAGCTCAGGTAGATCAGCCGGTCCAGCAGCCCGCCGAGCAGGAAGTAGAGCTGCCGCAGCCCCATCAGCGCGAAGACGTTCGCCGTGAAGACCAGGTACGGCTGCTGGGTGATGCCGAAGATCGCGGGGATCGAGTCGAGCGCGAAGATCAGGTCGGTGGTGCCGATCGCGATCATCACGATCAGCATCGGGGTGAAGAGCCGCCGGCCGTTCTTCTGCGTGGTCAGCCTCGCGCCGTCGAAGTCCCGGGAGAGCGGCAGCGCCTTGCGGCTCCACCGGATCAGCACGTTCTCGCTGAACTCGTCCTCGTCCGGCTCACCCTGGCGGGCCAGGTTGATCGCCGTGTAGATCAGGAACGCGCCGAAGATGTAGAAGACCCAGGAGAACTGGGAGATCAGCGCGGCGCCCGCGGCGATGAAGCCGCCCCGCATGACCAGCGCCAGCACGATGCCGATGAGCAGCACCTTCTGCTGATACTGCCGGGGCACCCCGAAGCGGGCCATGATGATCACGAAGACGAAGAGGTTGTCCACGGAGAGGCTGTACTCGGTGAGCCACCCGGTGTAGAACTGGCCGGCCGCGCTCGGCCCGGCCGCGAGCCACAGCCCCGCGCCAAAGAGCAGGGCCAGCCCGACGTAGAAGCCGACCCACAGGCTCGACTCGCGGACACTCGGCTCGTGTGGGCGCCGCCCGATGATGAGCAGGTCGACGAGCAGGACCGCGGTCAGTGCGACCAGGGTCCCCGCCCACACCAATCCGGACACGTTCAAATCAATCCTCCGGCAGACACGCAGCGTCGGGCACACCGTACGCCGGGTGAGCGGCGGGGGTGCGTCGACACTGACTCTGGTGACTGTCGGAGGTCTCTTCCGTCACCGACCCGGGGACGGGCCACTGACCGACGGAGCCGGGTCGTGCCGCCGGGGGGCCGACGGTCGTCCGTGCTGACGACTCCGCCACGGGGGAATACTCCCCTCCTCGGCCGCCATTCTTCCCCATCCAGGGTCGTCAGCGCATCTCCGGGCGCCCGGATTGCCGACGGAATCACTTCCCGCCGTGGCGAGGGGCTCATTCTGTGCGGCGTCCTAGGAGGCTAGGCGTAGCAGATCGCGGTGGCTCAGGCCGGCGGGAGCAGCGGGTCGGCGAGGGACCAGCCGGCCGCCAGCAGCGCGTCGCAGGCGGCCACCGCCGTGGCCAGCCGCTCGCGGTGCGGGCCGCGCAGCTCCACCACCGGCACCCCGCAGTCGGCCAGCTCCGCCCGGAACCGCCCGGTCATCCACGCCCGCAGGTGCTCGCCGTCGCGCAGGCCGTCGTCATCGAAGGGCACCCCCACGTGATCGGTCAGCAGGTACAGCGCCGGCCGCCGGGCCGCCGCCCGCACCGCCTCCGACGACAAGCCCAGGTAGCGCTCCTCCCAGACGGCGGTGGCCCGAGCATCGGTGTCGCAGAACAGCAGCGGCCCGCTGACCCGCGCCGCCGCGTCCTCGGCCGCCTGCTGCGCCCGGACCACCTCGAGGAAGTCGTCCCGATCCCAGATGACGTCGAAGACCGTCGCCGCCGGCCGCCGGGCGCGCAGCTCCGCCAGCTTCCGGACGGTCAGCTCGCGGCCGTACTCGGGGACCCAGGCGGTGCCGTACTGGGCGGCGAGGGCGGCGGCCATCGTCGTGGTGCCGGTGGACTCCGCGCCCACCACGACGACCCGGCGGACGAACCAGGCCCGCACCGCCGGGCTCAGCCAGCGCCAGTGCCGGACCGGATCGGCGCGCACCGCGGTCCCGGACACCGGGACCGCCCGCCGGTCCCGGTCCACACAGACCGGCACGGCGTCGAAGCGGCGGGCCAGTTCCTCGCCGTACGCCTCTGAGGAGAAGACCGCGTCGACCGGCTCGCCGCCGACCGCCTCCCGGAAGACCGCGCAGTGGGCGTCCCAGACCGCCGGGTCGGCGTAGTCCACCGGGTGGTCGTCGTACCGGCCGACCACCCGCACCCAGGGCGTGGCCGCGTGCGCCTCGCGCAGCCAGGCGACCCGGTCGGCCAGCGGGATCGACTCCCGCCGGGACGGGGCGACCACCACGGTGACCGCCGCACAGCGGGCCGCGGCGGCCTCGATCAGCGCGTGGTGACCGGCGTGCGGCGGATAGAACTTCCCGACCACCATCCCGTGCCGGAACTCCGGCTCCCCCGTTCGCCCGCCGGCCGGGGCGGGCACCGGGTCGGCCGATGCGGTCACGCGGTCACCGGGGCCGCCGGCCCGGGCGGCACCGGGGTCGGCGTCAACCGCCGCCGCAGGTCCGCCCGCCAGGCCCGCAGCCCGACCACGCAGAGCCCGAGGAAGATCAGGTAGAGCCCCGCCGTCAGCCAGAGCCCCTTGTACGCGTAGAGCGGGATGTAGATGAGGTCGGCCGCGATCCACAGCCACCAGCTCTCCACCAGCTTGCGGGTCTGCCCGTACGTGGCCAGCAGGGAGAGTGCGGTGGTGACCGCGTCGGCCAGCGGCACCGTCGAGTCGGTGGCCCGGTCCAGCAGCAGCCAGAGCCCGCCGGTGAGCACCACCCCGGCGACCGCGAGCGCCCACCACTCGCGCTGGCCGGTGCGAGCGACCGTGAGCCGGCTGCGCCGCTCCCCGCCGAAGAGCCAGTGCCACCAGCCGTACAGACCCAGGGCGACGTAGACGATCTGGAGGCCGGCGTCGGCGTACAGGCCGGCGGTCCAGAAGAGCAGCATGAGCAGGAGCACGTTGGCGATGCCGATCGGCCAGTTCGCGATGTGCTGCCGGGCGACCAGCCACACGTTGACCACGCCGGTGGCGAAGCCGAGCAGCTCGGCCCAGGTGGTGCCGGTCCCGGCGATGCTGAACGCCGTGCTGGTGAGCCAGTCGAGCATGCGTCCTCCCCCGTTCTCGCGCGCTCACCCTAGAGGGCCGGAGGCGACCACGACAGACCCCTGCGCCGCTGGCGCCCTCGGCGGCGTGGGAGGCTTCGGTCATGGTGCTTGAAGTCGCGCTGATCGACGTAACGCCCGGACACGAGGACGATTTCGCCGCCGCGTACCAGCAGGCGCACCCCATCATCGCCGGCGCGGAGGGTTGCCGTTCGGTCCGGATGACCCGGGGCGTCGAGTCCCCGGCCCGGTTTGTGCTCCTGGTCGAGTGGGACTCGGTCGAGGCGCACGACGTCAACTTCCGGCAGTCCGAGCGATTCCAGCAGTGGCGCGCACTGATCGGCCCGCATTTCGCCGGCCCGCCGCTGGTCGAGCACTTCATCGACGTTCCGGTCTGAGCCGTCGACCGGCCGGGCCAGGTCACCCGTCGGTCGCTGTGGAGCCGATGTCGTACCCGTCGGATACCGTGCGTGCGATGCGCCGGCCGCCGGTCCCGACGGGCTCGGGGGCGCCGGGCCCGGTGGCCGCGCGGCGACAACCCTTGCGCCCGCCGCCCGTTGCCGGTTAGGTGTCGATCATGACGGAACGGGTCGCCCTGGTGACCGGCGTGAGCCGGCGGATCGGCATCGGCGCGGCGGTCGCCCGCACGCTCGCGGCGGACGGCTGGCGGCTGCTGCTGACCGGCCTGCCCGACTACGACGACGCCCAGCCCTACGGCGGCGACCCGGAGGGGGTGCCGGCGCTCCTGGCCGAGCTGGGCGACGTCGTCTCCTACCGGCAGGCCGACCTGCTCGACCCGGCCGCGCCCGGGGAGCTGGTCGCCGAGGCGGTACGCCGGCACGGCCGGCTCGACGCGGTGGTGGCGGTGCACGCCTACTCCACCCACACCCCGCTCGGCGCGCTCGACGCCGCCGAGATCGACCGGCACCTGCTGGTGAACGTCCGGGCCACGCTGCTGCTCGCGCAGGCCTTCGCCGCCGCATTCCGGGGCGACGCCGGCGGGCGGCTGGTGCTCTTCTCCAGCGGTCAGCGGCTGGGTCCGATGCCCGGCGAGCTGGCGTACGCGGCCAGCAAGGCCGGCGTGGAGAACCTGACCGTCCAGCTCTCCCCGCTGCTGATGCCGAAGGGCATCACCGTCAACTGTGTCAACCCCGGCCCGACCGACACCGGCTACGCCGACCCGACGCTGCTCGCCGAGGTGGCCCGGCTCTTCCCGGGCGGGCGCTGGGGCACCCCGGAGGACGCCGCGCGGCTCGTCCGGTTCCTCTGCTCCGCCGACGCCGACTGGATCACCGGACAGGTGATCGACTCCGAGGGCGGCTTCCAGCGGCAGCGGTGAGCGCCGCTCCCCTCTCGGCCCGGCCGATCTCCACAACCGGGTCGTCGGTCGGCGCCCGGGTCCACGGCTCTGGCCGGGTGCGCTCACCCGTCGGCGCGGCCAATGTCCACAACCGGGTCGTCGGTCGGCGCCCGGGTCCGGGGCACCACCGGCCGGTCGGCCTGCCGGGCCAGCAGCGATGCCGTCTCCGCCGCGGGCAGCGCGGCCGCCAGCAGCCAGTCGACCAGCCGCTCGTACCGGGCGACGTCGGCCTCGGCCACCAACCGCAGGTCGGTGGTGAGTGTCTCCACCATGACCATGCGCGGATCGGCCGGATCCGGAAACGCGTAGTGGGAGAAGGGGGTCAGCGCATGAATGCCGCCGTGCGGCACGGCGTCCCGGGACACCAGCCGGATGGTGACGTTGGGCCGGTCGGCGAGGGTCACCAGGTGTTGCAGCTGCTCCCGCCAGACGTCGCCGGGCGTACCGCCGGGATCGCACGCCCGCTCATCCAGCAATGCCGTGTAGCGGGGCGGACGGGACCGGTGCAGCACCTCCTGCCGCGTCGCCCGCACGTCGGCCGCCACGTCCACCTCCGGGCAGAGCTGCGCTCCGGCGGTCACCCGCAGCCGCGCGTACTCCCGGGTCTGGAGCAGCCCCGGCACGACGGCGGGCTGGTACTCGACGATGCGGGCCGCGCCCGCCTCCAACTCGGCGTACGCGCGCTGCCGCTCCCCCATCCCGCCCAGCGCCCTCGACCAGCCGCGGCCGGCCGCGGCGTCCCGCGCGATGAGGATCAGCGCCTCCCGCTGGCCCGGCGACACCTCGTAGACGTCCAGCAGGTCGAGCACGTCGACCAGATCCGGCCGGCTCTGACCGAGCTCCATGCGGGACAGCTTCGACGTGGAGGCCCACCCGAGCCGGCCGCAGACCTGCTCCAGGGTGAGCGACGTCCGGTGGCGTAGCCGGCGCAGCTCGGCGCCGAGCCGCAGCCGCCGGATGACAGGACTCGCTGACAACGGCATCCCGGCCTCCCCACCGTGGGAGAGTATGCAGGACCATCACGCACGGCAATACCACGCTTGCGGTACGCAGTCGGCGGGACTCCGGCGCCCGCGACCGAACCGGCCGTCGCGGCCCCGGCTCGCCGGACGGGCCGGTTCCGCCGCGGCCGACCGGGGCGAGCGCCGTGGCGCGGCCGTCACTTCACGCCGGCGGCGTCCATCCCGCGCAGTTCCTTCTTCAGGTCGGCGACCTCGTCCCGGATCCTGGCCGCCAACTCGAACTGCAGCTCGCGGGCCGCGGCCAGCATCTGGTCGTTGAGCTCCTGGATGAGGTTGGCCAGATCGGCCCGGGCCATGCCCTCCCGAGACGGGGCGGCCGCGCCGGCCCGGCTGCGGCTCCGGGTCTCCTTGACCGGCGCCTTCCCCCGGGAGAGCTGCCGCGCCGCGCCGCCGACCCGGGTGTCCGTGTCCTCGGCCTCGCGGTAGATGTCGTCGAGGATGTCGTGGATCTTCTTACGCAGCGGCTCGGGACTGATCCCGTGCGCCTCGTTGTGCGCGATCTGCTTGGCCCGCCGACGGTTGGTCTCGTCGATCGCGTCGGCCATCGAGGGAGTGATCTTGTCGGCGTACATGTGCACCTGGCCGGAGACGTTCCGGGCGGCCCGGCCGATGGTCTGGATCAGCGACCGGCCGCTGCGCAGGAAGCCCTCCTTGTCGGCGTCCAGGATGGCGACCAGGGACACCTCGGGCAGATCGAGGCCCTCCCGGAGCAGGTTGATGCCGACCAGTACGTCGTACTCGCCCTTGCGCAGCTCGCGCAGCAACTCGACCCGGCGCAGCGTGTCGACCTCGGAGTGCAGGTAGCGCACCCGGATGCCGTTCTCGAGGAGGTAGTCCGACAGGTCCTCGGCCATCTTCTTGGTCAGCGTGGTGACCAGCACCCGCTCGTCCCGCTCGGTGCGCAGCTTGATCTCGTGCATCAGGTCGTCGATCTGACCCTTGGTGGGCTTCACGATGACCTCGGGGTCGACCAGGCCGGTCGGACGGATGACCTGCTCGACGTACTCGCCCTGGGCGTGCTCCAGCTCCCACGGACCCGGAGTGGCGGAGAGGAAGACCATCTGGCCGACCCGCTCCAGGAACTCGTCGAAGCGCAGCGGCCGGTTGTCGGCGGCGCTGGGCAGCCGGAAGCCGTGGTCGATCAGCATCCGCTTGCGGGACGCGTCGCCCTCGTACATGCCGCCGATCTGCGGGATCGTCACGTGCGACTCGTCGATGACGGTGAGGAAGTCGTCCGGGAAGTAGTCGAGCAGGCAGTGCGGCGGGCTGCCGGGCAGCCGGCCGTCGATGTGCATGGAGTAGTTCTCGATGCCGGAGCAGAAGCCGACCTGGCGCATCATCTCGATGTCGTAGGTGGTGCGCATCCGCAGCCGCTGCGCCTCGAGCAGCTTGCCCTGCCGCTCCAGCTCGGCCAGCCGCTCGCCCAGCTCGGTCTCGATGTCGCGGACCGCCCGCTCCATCCGCTCCGGGCCGGCCGCGTAGTGGGTGGCCGGAAAGATCAGCAGGTGGTCGACCTCGCGGACCACGTCCCCGGTGAGCGGGTTGAGGTAGTAGAGCTTCTCCACCTCGTCACCGAAGAGCTCGATCCGGACGGCCAGCTCCTCGTACGCCGGGATGATCTCCAGCGTGTCGCCGCGGACCCGGAAGGTGCCGCGCTGGAACGCCATGTCGTTGCGGGTGTACTGGATGTCCACCAGGCGGCGCAGCAGCTGGTCGCGGTCGAGCTCCTGCCCGACGTTGACCCGGACCGCCCGGTCCAGGTATTCCTCCGGGGTGCCCAGGCCGTAGATCGCCGACACCGTCGCCACCACGATCACGTCGCGCCGGGTGAGCAGCGACATGGTGGCCGAGTGCCGCAGCCGCTCCACCTCCTCGTTGATCGAGGAGTCCTTCTCGATGTAGGTGTCGGTCTGCGGGATGTACGCCTCGGGCTGGTAGTAGTCGTAGTAGGAGACGAAATACTCCACCGCGTTGTGCGGGAGCAGCTCGCTGAACTCCTTGGCCAGCTGGGCGCAGAGCGTCTTGTTGGGCGCGAGCACCAGGGTCGGCCGTTGCAGCCGCTCCACCAGCCACGCCGTGGTGGCGCTCTTGCCGGTGCCGGTGGCGCCGAGCAGCACCGAGTGGCGGTCGCCGCGCCGAACCCGACGCTCAAGCTCGTCGATGGCTGCCGGCTGGTCGCCGGCCGGCTGGAACTCGCTGACGACCTGGAAACGACCGTCGAGCCGGGGAATGTCGAGCGCCATGCCCACAACGGTACGCCCGAGGTCCGACAGTTCCGGGTCGACCACGGTGGGCGGGTGATCGGCTTCGATATTCCCATTGTGTGGCACATCTCACCGGGCTAGGCTCTGGGTGTAGGCCGCTCGCGGCGGCCGACCGGGCCGGTGGCCGCCCCGCAGGGGCCGGCCGTCCCCGGCACAGGGGTCGCAGCACCCGGCATCCCCGGCGTGCGCACCCGACGTGGTCGCGCTGGAGGCGCAGACCGGCCGCCGCGAGCGCCGCTGTTCGTCACCCGAGGCCGGCAGCGGCGTTCAACCACACGTGGAGACCTCCCCCGGGCGGACGCCCCGACCCGCCCCGTCACCCGCTGCCGCCCCACTGCCCACGAACCGGGCCGCGCGCCGCCGACGGTCCGCCCCGCCCGCCGGCACCGCCCCGCCGCCCACCCGCGTCCCCGGGACCGGCTCGGACCGGCCGGCCGACCCCGGCGCGGAAGTCGATCCGGCGGCCGACCGGGGCGATCCGTCCGGGCAGGTCGGGCGTCGTCGGGCCAGCCTGCTCGCGCTCTGCGTGGTCGCCACGGCCTCCGCCGCGGCGCTGGTGGCCGGCCTGACCGACTGGACGCCCGAGCCGGCCGATCCGGCCCGCCCGCCGACCATGGGCGAGGCCGAGCGGCTCGCCGCGATGCGGGTCACCAACTACCGGGACGTCCGGTCCGGGGTCCGGGTCACGGTCGGCGCCGGGGCGACCCGGACCGAGCTGGTCGGCTGGGTCGACTGGGCCCGGCCCCTGGTCTACCTCGACGTCGCCGGACCGGGCGCGGGCGCCGACCGGGGCCTGGTTCAGGCCACCCCGTCGGCCGTGGTGGCCCGGCCGGCCCCGGGCGCGGCGGCCACCCCGGCCACACCGCCGCTGGTGCCCCCGATGGACCGGTGGCGGCTGCGCGAGCTGCCCACCGGGCGCGGCCTGGCCGCCGTGCTCGACCTGCTCCTGGACCTCGGCGCGGACCGCCCCGAGCCGCCCGCCGCGCGGGCCGCCGCCGGGGCGCGCTGGCTGGGCCGCGACACCGCCGGCGGTACGCCGGTGGACATCATCCAGGCGCCCCTGCACCCCGCCGCAACCGGCGGGGCCTCCCCGCCCGCCACCGTCGCGGACCGGGTCCGGGAGCCCCGCTTCTGGCTCGACCGGGACGCCCGGCTGCACCGGCTGGCGGGGCGGCTGCCCGACCAGACGCCGGTCACCGTGGATCTGGTCCGCAGCGACCGGCCGACGCTGCGTCCGGTCGACGCCCTCGGGGGTCGACCCGGCCTGCCCCGGGCGCTCACCGACGGCGAGGCGGACCGGCTGGCCCGGCTGCCCGCTCGGCTCCGCGCCGCCGGTGGGGCCACGGTGACCCTGACCGCGCCGCTCGGCCCGACCGCGAACCTGCGCGGCGCGGGCTGGCTGAGCTGGGCCGGGTCGACCGGGTACCTGGCGGTGGCCGAGGTCGACACCCCGGGCCGCCGGACGCTGCTGCGGTACCGGGCGGGCCGGCTCGCCCGGGCGGAGATCCCGACCGCCGCCCGGGCGGCGGAGATCCCGGCCCGACCGCCACTGCCCCCGCCGGCCGGCGTCTCCTGGTCACCCGCCGCGCCGGTGCGCGACGACCTGGACCGGCTGGTCGACGCGGCGCTGCGGGAAGGCGGCACACCGGTCGCCGCCCGGGCGGCGGTCCGGCTGCGCGGCGACCGGGTGGCCGACCGCAGCGTGGACGTGATCGAGCTCCGGGTCCAGCGGGCGGTGCTGCGCTACTGGATCGACCGGGCGGGACTGCTGCGCCGGCTGGAGCTGCGTACCCGGCGCGGCGTGTGGGCACAGCTCGACCTGTCGCCCGGCAAGGTGCCCGCGCTGCCCACCGCGGGCTCGCCGGCGTCCGGATCCGGCTGACTGCTCGCCGAGACGGGTCCGGGCTTCTGCTTGGCAACCGGCGGGAGGGGCAGGGACGCGCCCGGCGGGAGGGGTCAGGGACGCGCTCACCGGCCTTCGGGAGTCAGGGGCGCCAGGCGGTCAGCGCGGCCCACTCCTCAGCCCGCAGGTGCTCCTCGTCGAACCAGGGGTCCTTCAGCGTGCCGTAGGTGGCGCTGTCCGGCGCGGACGCCGCCAGCTCCCGCTTGAGCTGCAGGTAGGCGGCCCGCTGGTCGGGGTCGGCGCGCAGGTGGTCGCGCATCAGCAGGGCGTGCCGCCAGCCGGGTGATTCGGCCACCCGCAGGTGCAGGTAGACGGGGCGGCCCGGGTCGGCGCTGCCGTGCAACCGCTTCGCCCAGCGTCCGCTGCCGGGCGGGCGCGGGTCGTCCCACCACTCGCCGGGCAACCGGGGGAAACCGGCCGCGGCGAGCCGCTCGGCGATCGGCCCGTCCGCCTCCTCCAGCGACGACACGCTCAGCTGGATGTCGATGACGTCCTTGGCGGCGAGGCCGGGCACGGCGGTCGAGCCGATGTGGTCGATGCGCACGTCGGCCGGGGCGAGCGCGTGCCGGATCCGGGCGGCCAGCCGGGCGTACTGCTGCGGCCAGGTCGGGTCGGCCTCGCACAGCACCACCTGCCGCGGCCGGACCGCCCGCCGCTCGCGCAGGTTCACCTCGTAGGGCACCAGCCGGTCCCGCCAGAGCGCGTCCACCGCCGCATGCAGCTCCGGCAGGCCGGCGTCGTTGGTCAGCACCACGTCGGCCGCCGCCCGCCGCCGGGCGTCGTCGGCCTGCGCGGCGATCCGCCGCTCGGCCTCCGCCCGGTCCATCCCCCGCCGCGCCAGCCGCTCCAGCCGGGTGGTGACCTCCGTCTGCACCACGACCACCAGGTGGTACGTCGGCGCGAGCCCCACCTCGACGAGCAGCGGCACGTCGTTGACCACGATGGCGTCCGGAGCGGCCGCGGCCGCCAGCTCGGCGGTACGCGCCCGGACCCGGGGGTGGGTGATCGCCTCCAGCCGGCGGCGGGCCGCCTCGTCGGCGAAGACGATCGCGCCCAGCGCGGCCCGGTCGAGCGCGCCGTCCGCGTCGAGCACCCGGTCGGAGAAGGCGGCGACGATCTCGGCCAGCCCCTCGCTGCCCGGGGCGACCACCTCACGGGCGACCCGGTCTGCGTCGATCACCACCGCGCCGAGTGTGGCCAGCCGGGCCGCCACGGCGCTCTTGCCGGACCCGATCCCACCGGTCAACCCCACCATCAGCACCGGACCAGTCAACCCGATCATCGTGTCGCTGCCAAACCCGGCGCCACCCGCCTCTCGCGGACCCTCGCCGACGGGCGGCCCGGGCGCGCCGGGACGGATTGGTGGCCGGTGGGCCGCTTGATCGACCCAGTGTGCGGCAGGTCCGGGGGGTCAGGGCCCGGAAGGGCACGGCCTGCCGCAAACGGAGTCGATCACGGCGGGCCGGGGCCGGGCCGCTTGATCGACTCAACGTGCGGCAGATGGGGGTGTCAGGGCGGCGCAAGGCCGCGGCCTGGCGGAAACGGAGTCGATCAAGACGCCCGGGCAAGCGGTGCCGGGCCGCTGCGACGGAGCGGACCTTGGCGGGTCAGGTAATCGGATCGGCGATAGGCGAAGGCCCCGCCCCCGGCGACCCGGCGTGTACCGGATCGCGGGGACGGGGCCCGTCGTCATCAGTGACGGCTCCAGGTCGCTGCGCGGCGTCAGACGCGCCGAGCTGGAGTTGTCACCGGATCACTTGCCGCCGGCGAGCTTCTCCCGCAGAGCGGCGAGCGCCTCGTCGGTGGCCAGGGTGCCGGCCGGCTCCTCGGCCTGTCGGCTCGGGGCCGGCGTGGTCGTGGCGGCGGCGGCAGCACCGGCGGCCGGCGGGTTGGCAGCGGCCTCGGCGTCGGCGGCCCGGGAGGACTGCACCTGCTTGGTGTGGGCCTCCCAGCGCTGGCGCGCCTCGGCGTACTGGTTCTCCCAGGTCTCGCGCTGCTTGTCGTACCCCTCGAGCCACTCGCCCGTCTCCGGGTCGAAGCCCTCCGGGTAGATGTAGTTGCCCTCGGCGTCGTAGGTCGCGGCCATGCCGTAGAGGGTCGGGTCGAAGTGCTCCTCGCCCTCGACGAAGCCCTCGTTGGCCTGCTTGAGCGACAGCGAGATCCGACGGCGCTCCAGGTCGATGTCGATGACCTTGACCATGACCTCGGAGCCGACCTGGACGACCTGCTCCGGGATCTCCACGTGGCGCTCGGCCAGCTCGGAGATGTGGACCAGGCCCTCGATGCCGTCGTCCACCCGGACGAAGGCGCCGAACGGCACCAGCTTGGTGACCTTACCCGGCACGATCTGCTGGATCGCGTGGGTGCGGGCGAACTGCCGCCACGGGTCCTCCTGGGTCGCCTTCAGCGACAGCGAGACCCGCTCGCGGTCCAGGTCGACGTCCAGGACCTCGACCTCGACCTCCTGGCCGACCTCGACAACCTCGGACGGGTGGTCGATGTGCTTCCAGGAGAGCTCGGAGACGTGCACCAGGCCGTCCACGCCGCCGAGGTCGACGAACGCGCCGAAGTTGACGATCGAGGAGACGACGCCCTTGCGGACCTGGCCCTTCTGCAGCTTGTTGAGGAACTCGGTGCGCACCTCGGACTGCGTCTGCTCGAGCCAGGCCCGGCGGGACAGGACCACGTTGTTGCGGTTCTTGTCCAGCTCGATGATCTTGGCCTCGAGCTCGCGGCCGACGTACGGCTGCAGGTCCCGGACCCGACGCATCTCGACCAACGAGGCGGGCAGGAAGCCGCGCAGCCCGATGTCGAGGATGAGGCCACCCTTGACCACCTCGATGACCGAGCCGCGGACGACGCCGTCCTCGTCCTTGATCTTCTCGATGGTGCCCCACGCCCGCTCGTACTGCGCGCGCTTCTTCGAGAGGATCAGACGCCCCTCCTTGTCCTCCTTCTGAAGGACAAGGGCCTCGATGTGGTCGCCGACCGAAACCACCTCGGCCGGGTCCACGTCGTGCTTGATCGACAGCTCCCGAGAGGGGATGACGCCCTCGGTCTTGTAGCCGATGTCGAGCAGGACCTCGTCCCGATCGACCTTGACGACGGTGCCTTCGACAATGTCGCCGTCGTTGAAGTACTTGATGGTCTCGTCGATCGCGGCGAGGAAAGCTTCCTCGGAGCCGAGGTCGTCGACGGTGACCTTGTTGGCGCTCGAGGGGGCCTCGATGCTGCTCGTCATGTGGGCGGTTGCTCCGGTCGGATGGATTGTCACTGCTGGCTTACGTCGCGGTGACCTTGTCGCGCCAGCGGATCCGCCTCCGGGCACACCGAACGATCAAGTGAGGATCATTAGTGGCTCCGGTGACCGCGCACCTGCTCCCTGCCGAGGCACACGATCCGCGAGCGCATCGTCTAGCCTACCCGCTGCATTACCACAGCGTGCAAGCCCTCCCGTGTCCTCGCGACCTCGTCAGCTGCGAAAGCGGAGATTTCGAACGGTAAGGTGCCACGGCTGTCTCATCCGTCACATCAGCCCCACCCGTCACACCCCGTCGGGGCGGGGTCGGCGCCGGGCCGCGGGGGCGGGGTCCTAGCGTGAGCGAGTGGATGACGACAGGGTGACCCGGCGCCGGGTCGGCGCCGCGGAGGTCCGCCGAGCCAACCGTGGCTGGTGGGACGCCGACGCGGACGACTACCAGGCCGAGCACGGCGAGTTCCTCGGGGACGTGGACTTCGTCTGGTGCCCGGAGGGGCTGCGCGAGGCCGACGCCCGGCTGCTCGGCGACCTGGCCGGCCGCCGGGTGCTCGAACTCGGCAGCGGCGCCGCGGCCGCCGCCCGCTGGCTGGCCACCCAGGGCGCCCGGCCCGTCGCCCTGGACCTCTCCGCCGGCATGTTGCGGCACGCCGCGCACGCTGCCGCCAGGACCGGCGTACGCGTCCCGCTGGTGCAGGCCGACGCGCTGACGCTGCCGTTCGCCGACGAGTCCTTCGACATCGCCTGCACCGCGTTCGGCGCGATCCCGTTCGTCGACGACTCGGCGGCGGTGATGCGGGAGGTGTTCCGGGTAGTGCGCCCCGGCGGACGCTGGGTCTTCTCGGTGACCCACCCGATGCGCTGGATCTTCCTCGACGACCCGGGCGAGGGCGGGCTGACCGCCGTGCACTCGTACTTCAACCGCTCGCCGTACGTGGAGCAGGACGAGCACGGGGTGGCCACGTACGTCGAGCAGCACCGCACCCTCGGCGATCGGATCCGCGAACTCGTGGGCGCCGGATTCCGCCTGGTCGACCTGGTGGAGCCGGAGTGGCCGGAGGGGCACGAGGGGATCTGGGGGCAGTGGAGCCCGCTGCGCGGCCGCCTCTTCCCCGGCACCGCCATCTTCGTCGCCGAGAAGCCGTTCACCTGAACGCGTCGGACGCTCGGTGCGACCTTGCCGACCGGATGCAGGGATACCTGTCCCAACCGTCGCCGGCATCCGTCACCACTGGCGCATCGAGCAGGACCCGGTCCACCGCCACGCCGATCGACTCGGGGATCAGCCAGGACCTGGCGGAGATCGGCAGTACGAGCTGGTCGTCCGACAGTGCCGAGCTGACCGAGCCGTTCGAAATCAAGCTGCCGATCGCCGAGATCACCCCCTAGCGGCGGCGTCGTTTCCGGTCACCGGCCCCGGGTACCCGGACGGCATGGCCGAGAAGGAGTTCCACGAGGGCGACCACGTCTCCTGGGCCAGCCACAGCGGCCGGGCGTACGGCGTGGTCAAGGAGAAGCTGATCGACCGGACGCACGTACGCGGACACGCCGTGAACGCCTCGCCGGAGGACCCGCAGTACCGGATCCGCAACGACCATTCCGGCCGGGACGTCGCCCACCGACCGCAGGCGCTGCGCCATGAGCCGAAGTGACGACAGTCGGGACATCTACCGGGAGTTCACCGAGGCGGTGAACATGAAGCCGGGCGAGCTGTCGAACTGGCTCGAGAGCGACGAGTCGAAGCACGTGGGGTGGCGGAAGGGCACCAAGGGCGGCGAGTCGGTGGGGCACGAGTCCGGCCGGAGGATCATCGACCTGCTGCGGCGCCGGCGCAGCGATCTCTCAGACACCGACTACCAGCACATGCGCAAGGTCGTCGGGTACGTCCGGCGGCACATGGCGCAGCGACCGAGCGGCAACGTCCGCGAGACCCGGTGGCGGTACTCCCTGATGAACTGGGGTCACGACCCCCTCAAGGCCCCACTTCCGCCGCCGGGCGGCCGGTCCCGGCAGGCCCTCGAGAGGCACGGCACCCCACCGAAGGCGCGCCGGGGACCGGCACGGTAACCGGCGAATCTCCCAGCGACCGCCTCAGTGGTCGGCGCTGTTCCAGTCGCGGCCCTCCCCGACGGAGACCTCCAGCGGCACCGACAGCGGGTACGCCTCGCCCATCTCCTTGCGCACCAGGGCCTCCAGGGCCCCCCGCTCGCCCGGGGCGACCTCGAAGACCAGCTCGTCGTGCACCTGCAGCAGCATCCGGGAGCCCAGCCCGGCGTCGCGCAGCGCGCTGTCGACGTGCAGCATGGCGACCTTGATGATGTCGGCCGCCGAGCCCTGGATCGGGGCGTTGAGCGCCATCCGCTCGGCAATCTCCCGGCGTTGCCGGTTGTCGCTGACCAGATCGGGCAGGTAGCGCCGACGGCCGAGGATGGTCGAGGTGTAGCCGTCGTGGCGGGCGCGGGCGACCACCTCCTGCAGGTAGTCCCGGACGCCGCCGAAGCCGGCGAAGTAGTTCTCCATCAGCCCGCGCGCCTCCTCGACGCTGATCCCGAGCTGCTGGGAGAGGCCGAACGCGCTCAACCCGTACGCCAGGCCGTAGTTCATCGCCTTGATCTTGCGCCGCTGATCCGGGGTGACCTGGTCGACCGGCACCCCGAAGACCGACGAGGCGGTGGCGGCGTGGAAGTCGGCGCCGGAGTTGAACGCCTCGATCAGCGCGTCGTCCGACGACAGGTGCGCCATGATCCGCATCTCGATCTGGCTGTAGTCGGCGGTGAGCAGGCAGTCGTAGCCCTCCCCCACCACGAAGGCGCGCCGGATGCGCCGCCCCTCCTCCGTCCGGATGGGGATGTTCTGCAGGTTGGGCTCGGTGGAGGAGAGCCGGCCGGTGGCCGCCACGGTCTGGTTGAACGTGGTGTGGATCCGGCCGTCGTCGGAGACCGACTTGAGCAGCCCGTCCACGGTCGACTTGAGCTTGGCCACGTCCCGGTGGCGCAGCAGGTGCGCGAGCACCGGGTGCGGCTGCTGCGCGTAGAGCCACTGGAGGGCGTCCGCGTCCGTGGTGTAGCCGGTCTTGATCCGCTTGGTCTTCGGCAGGCCCAGCTCGCCGAAGAGGATCTCCTGGAGCTGCTTGGGCGAGCCGAGGTTGAACTCCCGCCCGACCGCCTCGTACGCCCCCTGCGCGGCGGCCTTCACCTCGGCGGCGAAGTGCGCCTCCAGCTCGGAGAGGTAGTGGGTGTCGGCGGCGATGCCGGTGCGCTCCATGGTGGCCAGCACCCGCATCAGCGGCAGCTCCACCCCGGCCATCAGCCGGGCGGACTGCTCGCCGTCGCGGGACAGCTCGGCGTCGATGGCGTCGGCCAGGTCGAGGGTGGCCCGGGCCTGGAGCATCAGGTTCTGCTCGGCCTCGCCGTCGTTGCCCAGCCCCTCCAGGGTGAGCTGGCCGGTCTCCGGCGCGTCGACCCGCAGCTCCCGGTGCAGGTAGCGCAGCGCCAGGTCGGTGAGGTCGTAGGAACGCTGGTCGGGGCGGGCCAGGTAGGCGGCGATCTGGGTGTCCCGCCAGATGCCCTGCAGGTCCCAGCCGTGCGCGGCGAAGGCCAGCACCGCCGGTTTGCTGTCGTGCAGCACCTTGGGGCGCTGGCCGTCGGCCAGCCAGCTCGCCAGGGCGGCCTCGTCGGCCGGGTCGAGGGTGGCCGGGTCGAACCAGGCCGCCGCGCCGGTGGCGGTGGCCAGGGCCAGGCCGGTCACCGAGGCGGTGTGCCGGCGGTTGGGGCCGGTGTCGAGCTTGACGGCCACGCCGACCGGGGTGCCGAACGGCGCGTGCGTCTCCAGCCAGCCGGCCAGCCCGCCGGGTTCGGTGAGCACCTGGCCGGCCAGCTCGAAGCCGGCCTCCGCCTCCGGCTCGACCGCCTCGAGGTACTGGTAGAGCCGGTCCCGCAGGATCCGGAACTGGAGGGTGTCGAAGACCTGATGCACGGCCTCGCGGTCCCACCCCGGCCAGCGGGCGTCCTCGGGGCGGATCGGCAGCTCCAGGTCGGAGACCAGGCAGTTGATCTCGTAGTTGCGGATCACGTCGGCGAGCCGCTCGCGCAGGCTGTCGCCGGCCTTGCCCTTGATCTCGTCGGCGTGCGCGACCACGCCCTCCACGCCGCCGTACAGGTTGATCCACTTGGCGGCGGTCTTCGGGCCGACACCGGGGACGCCGGGCAGGTTGTCGCTGCTCTCACCGACCAGGGCCGCCAGGTCGCGGTAGCGCTGCGGACCGACGCCGTACTTCGCCTCGACCGCCGCCGCGTCCATCCGGGCCAGGTCGGAGACGCCCTTGCGCGGGTAGAGCACCGTGATGTTGTCGTCGACCAACTGGAAGCCGTCCCGGTCACCGGTGGTGATCAGCACCGACATGCCCTGGTCGCGGCCCTGACAGGCGAGGGTGGCGATGACGTCGTCGGCCTCGTAGCCCTCCTTCTCCACCACCGGGATGCGCAGCGCGGCGAGCACCTCCTTGACCAGGCTGACCTGACCCTTGAAGTCGGTCGGGGTCTCGCTGCGGCCGGCCTTGTACTCGGCGTACCGCTCCGTACGGAAGGAGCGGCGGGAGACGTCGAAGGCGACCACGATGTGGCTCGGCTGCTCGTCGCGAAGCACGTTGATCAGCATTGAGGTGAAGCCGTAGACGGCGTTGGTCGGCTGCCCCGTCGTGGTGGAGAAGTTTTCCACCGGCAAGGCGAAGAACGCCCGGTATGCCAGGGAGTGTCCGTCGACGAGGAGCAGGCGCGGCGTCGTAGCTGTCACGGCAGCGACTCTAGCCCGCGGCTACGACAGATCGGCACACCGGCAGCAACCCCGGCGCGGCCGATCCGCCGCGCCGGGGTCACCGTTCAGAGCACCTTGGCCAGGAAGGCCTTCGTCCGGTCGTGCCGGGGGTTGGCGATGACCTCCCGGGGCGCGCCCGACTCGACCACCACCCCGCCGTCCATGAAGATCAGCGAGTCGCCGACCTCCCGGGCGAAACCGATCTCGTGGGTCACCACGATCATGGTCATGCCGTCCCGGGCGAGGTCCTTCATCACGTCCAGGACCTCACCGACCAGCTCCGGGTCGAGCGCGCTGGTCGGCTCGTCGAAGAGCATCAGCTTCGGCTGCATGGCCAGCGCCCGGGCGATCGCCACCCGCTGCTGCTGCCCGCCGGAAAGCTGCCCCGGGTACGTCCCGAGCTTGTCGCCCAGGCCGACCCGGTCCAGCAGCGCCGCCGCCCGCTCCCGGGCGGCCGCCTTCTTCTCCCCGCGCACCCGCACCGGCGCCTCAATGACGTTCTCCAGCGCCGTCATGTGCGGGAAGAGGTTGAACCGCTGGAAGACCATGCCGATCGAGCGGCGCTGCGCGGCCACCTCCTTCTCCCGCAGTTCGTGCAGCTTGCCGCCGCGCTCCCGGTAGCCGATCAGGTCGCCGTCCACCCAGATCCGGCCGGCGTTGATCTTCTCCAGGTGGTTGATGCAGCGCAGGAAGGTCGACTTGCCGGAGCCGGACGGCCCGAGCAGGCAGCAGACCTCGCCGGTACGCACCTCCAGGTCGATGCCCTTGAGCACCTCCAGCGACCCGAAGGACTTGTGCACCTGCTCGGCCCGGACCATCACGCCGGACTCGGCCTTCGGCGCGCCGGCCTGGGCCGGCACCGTCACCTCGGTCATGCGCCCCCTGCCCCTCCGGTGTTGCGACCCCAGACGCCCATCCCGGCCAGCCGGCTCTTCGCCTCGGCGGTGCGGCCGAAGCCCCGGGCGAAGTGCCGTTCCAGGTAGTACTGCCCGACCAGCAGCACGCTGGTCAGCAGGAGGTACCACAGGCACGACGCCACGTACATCGGGAAGACCTGGAAGGTCCGGTTACCGACCGCCTTGAGCTGGAAGAACAGCTCCGTGGAGACCGGCACGAAGGCCACCAGCGAGGTGTCCTTGAGCATGGCGATGGTCTCGTTGCCGGTCGGCGGGATGATCACCCGCATCGCCTGGGGCAACACGATCCGGCGCAGGATCTGCCCCCGGCTCATGCCGAGCGCCTGCGCCGCCTCGGTCTGCCCCTCGTCCACCGACTGGATGCCGGCCCGGACGATCTCCGCCATGTACGCGGCCTCGGAGAGCCCGAGCGCCAGCATGCCGGCGACGAAGCCGGTGAGGATGTCCACGGCGGTGAACCCGAACAGCCGCGCTTCGAAGTCCTGCACCCCGAACAGCGCGCCGATCTGCCGGTCGAAGGGCAGGCCGAACTCCACCCGGGACCAGAGGATGCCCAGGTTGCCGAAGAGGATCGCCAGCACCAGCCGGGGCACCGCCCGGAAGAACCAGGTGTAGACCCAGGAGACGCCCCGCAGGATCGGGTTCTCCGAGAGCCGCATGATCGCGATGACGATGCCCAGCACGATGCCGATCAGCATCGAGAGGATGGTCAACGCGATCGTGCCGCGCAGGCCGGCGACGATCGGCGGGCGGAACATCTCGTCCACCATGAACGACCAGTTGAACGCCTTGTTCGTCACCAGCAGGTGGACGAACATGGCGACCAGCACCCCGATCACCGCGACAGTGATCCAGCGGCCGGGGTGCCGCACGGGCACGGCCTGGATGGGTTCCGGCCGTGCCCGTTCGGGTGTTTCCGTGTCGACCGACATGGTCAGACCGAGGGGTTGAGTTCGGCGGTGGTGACGGCGCCGCCCTCGACACCCCACTTCTGCAGCGCCGCCTTGTAGGTGCCGTCGGTGATGACCGCCTGGACGGCCTCCTTCAGCACCTCGGCGAACGCCTGCTGGTCCTTCTTCACCGCGTAGCCGTACGGGGCCGACTCGTAGATGTCGCCGACCAGCTCCAGCTGGCCGTTGCTCTGCTTGACCGCGTACGCGCCGACCGGCGAGTCAGCGAGCATGGCGTCGTCCTTGCCGCTGACCACGGCCGCGGTCGCGTCGCTCTGCGCCTGGTACTGGTCGATCTTGACGGCCGGCTTGCCGGCGTCGGTGCACTTCTTCGACCGGGCGGTGATGTCGTCGACCTGGACCGTGCCGGTCTGGACGGCGATCTTCTTGCCGCAGGCGTTCTCCAGGTCGACCCCGGCCGGGTTGCCCTTCTTGGTCGCCCACTGGGTGCCGGCGGAGAAGTAGCTGACCATGTTGACGCTCTTGAGCCGCTCGGCGTTGATGGTGAACGACGACACGCCGATCTCGTACTTGCCCGAGTCGACACCGGGCAGGATCGCGTCGAACGGCGCCGACTCGTACTCCGCCTTGAGACCGAGCTTCTGCGCCACCGCGTTGAACAGCTCCACGTCGAAGCCGGTCACGGTCTTGCCGTCGGCCTCGAGGAACTCCGCCGGGGCGTACGTCGAGTCCGTGCCGACCTTGATCACGCCGTCGGCCTTGATGGCGTCCGGAACCTTCGCGGCCAGGGCCGAGTCTGCCGCGGCCGTCACCGACGGGCCGGCGCCGGGCTGGTCGGTGCTCTCCTTCTCGCCGCAGGCGGCGAGGGACAGGGTGAGCATGGCCGCGCTGGCGACGCCGAGCGCCGCCCGACGGCGGTTATGAGGGGTGAACATTCTTGCTCCTTCTTGCCAATGTGCGCCTCAGTCGTGACCGAACAACGCCTCAGGCGACACCCAGGTACGCCGCCTTGACCGCCGGGTCGTGCAGCAGGTCCTGGCCGGTGCCCTCCTTGACGATCCGGCCGGTCTCCAGCACGTACCCCCGATGCGCGCGGGAGAGCGCCTGCTGGGCGTTCTGCTCCACGAGCAGAACCGTCGTGCCCTGCTGGTTGATCTCCGTGATGATCTCGAAGATCTGCTGGATCAGCATCGGCGCCAGGCCCATCGAGGGCTCGTCGAGCAGCAGCAGCTTCGGCCGGCTCATCAGGGCCCGGCCCACCGCAAGCATCTGCTGCTCGCCGCCGGAAAGAGTACCGCCGGCCTGCTTGCGGCGCTCCTTCAGACGCGGGAACAGCTCGAACACGCGGTCGAGGTCCTTGGCGACCGCCGCCCGGTCGCGCCGGGTATACGCCCCCATCTCCAGGTTCTCGAGCACCGTCATGCCCGGGAACACGCCCCGGCCCTCCGGCGACTGTGAGATGCCCCGCACGACCCGCAGGTCGGCGCGCATCCGGGTGACGTCGGTGCCGTCGAAGACGATCGAGCCCTGGGCCACCGGCCGCAGCCCGGAGATGGCCCGCATGGTGGTGGTCTTGCCCGCGCCGTTGGCGCCGATGAGCGCGACCACCTCGCCCTCGTTCACCACCAGGCTGATCCCGTGCAGCGCCTGGATCCGGCCGTACAGCAGGGTCAGGTCCTTGATCTCAAGCAGCATCGGTCGGCACCCCCAGGTACGCCGCGATCACCTTCGGGTCCTCGCGGACCTCGGCCGGCAGGCCCTCGGCGATCTTCTTGCCGAACTCCAGCACCACGATCCGATCGGTCACGCCCATGACGAGGCGCATGTCGTGCTCGATCAGCAGCACCGTCGTGCCGTTGTCCCGGATCTTACGAATGAGGCCGAGCAGTTCCTCCTTCTCCGCCGGGGTGAAGCCGGCGGCCGGCTCGTCCAGGCAGAGCAGGGTCGGATTGGTGGCCAGGGCCCGGGCGATCTCCAGCCGGCGCTGCTCGCCGTACGAGAGATTGCGGGCCAGGTCCCCGGCGCGCCGCTCGATGCCGACGAAGCGCAGCAGCTCGTGCGCCTTCTCCCGGCCCTGCCGCTCCTCCCGCCAGTGCCGCGGCAGCCGCAGCATCGCGGAGATCACGCTGGTCTTGTGGTGGGCGTCCGCGCCCACCATCACGTTCTCCAGCGCGGTCATCTCCGGGAAGAGCCGGATGTTCTGGAAGGTCCGGGCGATGCCCGCCTTGGTGATCCAGGACCGGCGCTTGCCGTTGGTGCGCTGCCCCTTGAACCGGATCTCGCCCTGGGTGGGCCGGTAGACGCCGGTCATCGCGTTGAAGCAGGTCGTCTTGCCGGCGCCGTTCGGGCCGATCAGGCCGAGGATCTCCCCCTTGTACAGGGTGAAGTTGACGTCGTCCAGGGCGACCACGCCGCCGAACCGGAGGGTGACGTGATCGACCTCCAGCAGCGGCTCCCGCCCTGCTGCGGGCGTGGCACCGGGGATGGCCTCCACCGGCTCGTCCGGGCCCTTCTCAGGCGGCACGCCGACCGTGGTCCGCGCGTCGTCCGCGATGTCCCGCTCGCTGGTCACGTCCCGCTCGCTGTGCATCTGCGGGTCACTCATTGGGCACCGTCTCCTGGGGAACCGCTTGCTTACGCCGGTCGGCGAACTCGGCCGCCCGCCGACGGTTGGGCACCAGGCCCTGCGGCCGGAAGATCATCATGACGATGATGACCAGACCGAACACGAGGATCCGGTACTCGGCCGCGTCGAAGTCCACACCGATCAGCTGACCGACGCCGCGCAGCCACTCCGGCAGGTACCAGGTGAGCGCACCGCCGACGACGGCCCCCTTGATGTTCCCGGCACCACCCAGGATCACCGCGGCGAGCACCAGGATGGAGCTTTCCAGCAGGAACTGGTCGGAGTTGATGAAGGTCTGCTTGCCGGCGAAGACCGCGCCGGTCAGACCCGCCACCGCGGCGCCGATGGCGAACGCCCAGAGCTTGTACTTGAACGTGGGCACGCCCATGATCTCGGCCGCGTCCTCGTCCTCCCGGATCGCCACCCAGGCCCGGCCCACCCGGCTGTTGGCCAGGTTCCGCACCAGCAGGATCACCAGGAGGATGATCGTCAACAGGAGCCAGTAGTACGGCCGGGCGTCCACCACCCCGAACAGCGGCTTGCCGTCGGTGCCGCTGCCCGGCGGGTGCGGGACTGCCGGGATGCCCCGCTGGCCCTGGAGGATGCCCTCGTTGCGGGCGGCGTAGAGCCGGATCATCTCGGCGAAGCCGAGCGTCACGATGGCCAGGTAGTCGCCGCGCAGCCGCAGCGTCGGACCGCCGAGGATGACCCCGGAGACCATGGTCACCATCACCGCCAGCGGCACCGCCGCCAGCCACGGCCAGTTCGTCCCGAACCGGCTCTCCGGCGAGGTCAGCAGCGCCACGGTGTAAGCGCCGAGCGCGTAGAAGCCGAAGTAGCCGAGGTCGAGCAGGCCGGCGAAGCCGACCACCACGTTGAGCCCGACGGCCAGCAGGACGAAGACCGCGGTGTCGAAGAGGACTCCGGCAAAGTCCGACCGGGTGGTGTAGAAGGCGAAGTACTCGCTGCCGATCGGGAAGCCGAGGTACTCGTAGAACCACTTGTTGGGCAGGATGTAGAGGAAGATCACCAGCGCCGCGATCGCGGCCCAGCGGACCTGCTTCGGCATCGCGGCCCAGCGGCCCTTCAACGCCGACATCCGTCCATTGTCCACGGTGGCGGTCATGCGCGCGCCCTCCCGAGAGATTCGCCGAGCAGGCCGGTCGGCCGGAACATCAGCAGCACGATCAGCAGCACGAAGCCGGTGAAGTCCTTCCAGTCGCCACCGAACAGGCCGGCCGCGTAGTTCTCCACCACACCGAGCAGCAGACCGCCGAGGAGCGCGCCGCGCAGGTTGCCGATGCCGCCGAGCACCGCGGCCGCGAAGGCCTTGAGGCCGATCAGGAAGCCGACGTTGAACTTCGTGTAGCCGTACCGGACGTTCCACAACAGGGCGGCCACGCCGGCCATCAGCCCGCCGAGGACGAAGACCAGCACGATGACCCGGTTCTTGTTGACACCCATCAGGGCGGCGGTGTCCGCGTCCTGGGCGACGGCCCGGATGCCCCGGCCGAGCCGGCTGCGGTTCACGAACTGGTCCAGGCCGATCATCATCACCAGGGTGACGCCGAGGATCAGCAGCTGAATGTTGGTGACGCCGGCGCCGAAGACGGTGAAGACGGTCTTCGACGGGATCAGGTCCGGCATGCCGAACGGCGCCCGGGCAGTGCCGATGCCGAACGACTCGGAGAGCACGAAGGACGCGCCGATCGCGGTGATCAGGAAGGCCAACGGCGGGGCGTTGCGCCGGCGCAGCGGCCGGTACGCCACCAGCTCGACGGTGACCGCGGTGGCCGCCGAGGCCAGCATCGCGACCGCTATGCCGGCGACGAGCGCGACCAGCAGCGGGCCGAACGCCGGCGCCGGGGAGTTCTGGTTGTAGCCGAGGGCCTCCCAGGTCCACAGGGCGGTGAAGGTACCGACCATGAAGACCTCGGAGTGGGCGAAGTTGATCAGGCGCAGGACGCCGTACACCAGGGTGTAACCGAGGGCGACGAGCGCGTAGATCGCGCCCTGTTCCAGCCCGGTGATGGTCAGGGCCGGGAAGTTCCCGAACAGCTCATCGAAGTTCAAGTGAGGGCTCCAACTGTTGCGGCCAAGCGGTGCGGCCGGGAGGAAGCCTCCCGGCCGCACCCTTGATGTCCCGTGACGGGACCGGACGAACCGGTCAGCTCTTCGGGATCTCGATGTCCGGGACGACCTTGCCCGCGTTCACCTTGAACGCCCAGACGATCACCTGGGCCGGGTCCAGCTCGCCGTTGGACTCGAACTTGTAGGTCACGCCGGTGGCGCCACCGGTGCCGCTGTAGCCGCTGATGAAGGTGTTCAGATCGGCCCGGCTCGACTTACCACCCTTGATGCCCTCGAGCATGATCTTGGTGATGTCGTACGACACGTCGGCGTAGGTGCCCGGCTCGGTGTTGAACGCCGTCGTGTAGTCGGTGACGAAGCTGCCCTTGGCCTTGGTGGCCGGGGCGCAGGGGCAGGTCAGGACGGTGCCCTCGGCGACCTGGTCGCCGGCGACCTTGATGAAGTTGGCGTCGTTGACGCCGTCACCGGCGACCATCGTGCCCTTCCAGCCGGCGCCCTTGAGCTGCTTGAGCAGCAGGCCCGCCTCGGTGTAGTAGCCACCGAAGAAGAGCACGGTCGCGCCGCTACCGACGATCTTGGTGACCACGGCGGAGAAGTTGGTCTGCTTGACCTGGATCTTGTCGTAGCCGGCGGGGGTACCGATGACCTTCTTGACCTCGTCGGCCAGACCGGCGCCGTACGCCGACTGGTCGTCGACCACGTAGACCTTCTCGGCCTTCATGACGTTCTTGATGTAGCGACCGGCGGCCGGGCCCTGGGAGGTGTCGTTACCGACGCCCCGGTGGAAGATCTTCCAGTTCTTGGTGCTCAGGCTCGGGCGGGTCGCCGACGGGGTGATGGTCGGCAGACCGGCCTCGTCGAAGATCGGGTCGGCCACCTCGGACTCGCCGGAGAAGCCCGGGCCGATGATGCCGACGACCTTGCTGTCACCGACGGCCTGCTGGGCCAGCGGCGCGGCCTTGGCCGGGTCGCCCTGGGAGTCGTACTCCTCCAGGTTGACCTTGCAGTCCGCGTTCTCCTTGTTGTACTGGTCGATCGCCAGCTTGGTGCCGTTGCGCATGTGGATACCGAGACCCGCGGCGTCACCGGTCAGCGCGCCGAAGAAGCCGATCTTCAGGTCGCAGGCGGCCTTGCCGCCGCCGGCTTCGCTACCACTGTCCGCCTTACAGGCCGCGCCACTGAAAACGAGTGCGCCGATGGCCACGCCACCGAGCACCCGTGCGAGCTTCTGCCTCACGGCTCGTACCCTCCTCCGTCGAAGGTCCGAACCACCCGCCGCAAATTGGCCCTTGCGGGGTTGGCCGGACCGACCGCGATCCCGGTCTGGGCCGGGACGTTATCCCACTGTCAGGCACGCCGGAATACCTAGGAAGAGGGGTTGACCTAACCGTTACGTTGAGTGGCCGGATTCACGGATGTGCTGTAACACACGCAGGTAGTTCACAGGCAAAACCGGGCACGTGCCATTGACGAATAGTTGTCGCGGAAAAACTATTCCGGACTCCACGGCCCACCCGCCGACCAGACCCGGACCCGCGCGCCGTCGTCCACCACAACGAGAGCGACGTCCCCCGATCCCGCCACCGCCACCGTCCGGTCGTTGCCCGGCGGCACCGCCACGGGCAGGACCACCGGCGACCAACCGTCACCGTCCCGGGAGAACCAGCCCGTCGCCCCGTCGGCGGCCAGCGCCAGCACGCCGCCGGAGACCGCCGCCAGTCCCCAGACCGCTCCGGTCCGGGCGCCGAACGCGCCGCCGGACCGCCACCGGCCGCCCTCCTCCACCCAGGCGCCCAGCCGGTCGCCCCGGCGCCCCACGGCCACCGTGCGCTCCCCCAGCCGGACCACCCGCTGCAGGTCCTCGGCGGTCTCCGCGTCGGAGAGCACCGCGCGCCGCCAGGCCAGACCGTCCGGCGAGCTCCACACCGCCGGGTCCACCCCGGTACGCCCCGACGGCAGCACCGACCCCACCAGCAGCCACCCGGACGGCATCGCCGTCGCGTCCGCCGCCCACGGCCGGCCGCCGGCGTCAGCGGCCAGCCCCGGCACCGCGCTGACCAGCCGGAAGTCCGTCCCGTCCGCGGAGACCCAGGCGGCCGCCCCGGTGGCCCGGTTGCCGGCGATCAACCAGCCCCGCGGGCCGCCCGCGATCCGGCCCACGTTGACCGCGTCCGGGCCGCCGAACACCTCGAACTCGGCCGGCACCTCCACCAGGGAGCCGTCGGCCGCCTGCCGCCAGGTGCTGATCCGCGGATTGCCGTGCACGCCGCCGCTCTTCGCCCCCACCGCGGCCAACCGGCCGTCCCGGCAGGCCGCCGCGGTCAGCACGTTCTCCTCGCCGTACGGGCTGCGGGGCACCGGACGCAGGGCCGTCCAACTGGCGGCGTCGGTGCTGGTCCAGGCGGCCGGCCGGGTGCCACCGGCGGCGTCCGCCACCGCGCCCACCACGAACCAGCGGCCCGCGCAGGCGGTGGCGTCCCGGAGCATGAGCCGGCCGGGCGGGCCCGGCGGCGCCGGCAGGGTCACCGGGCGCCAGACCGGACGGGCCGGCTCGGACTCGGCGTGACCGGTCGAGCGGCAGCCGGCGAGCAGCACGGCGATCAGGCCGAGCACCGCCAGCGGACGCCGAGCACGCATGGCCGCGATCGTATCGATCGACGGCGCCGCGCGGGGTCCCCCGACCGGCCGCCGTCCCCGGTCAGGAGGCGGGGCGGGTCACCTCGCCGCCGGCGGTCTCGGCGATGATCCGCTCGGCGACCTCCTTCATGGTCATCCGGTGGTCCATCGCCGTGCGCTGGATCCACTTGAACGCCTGCGGCTCGGTCATCCCGTACGTCGTCATCAGGGCGCCCTTGGCGCGCTCGACGGTCTTGCGGATCTCCAGCCGGTCGGTCAGGCCGGCCACCTCCGCCTCCAGCGCGGCGATCTCCGAGTAGCGGGAGAGAGCGATCTCCACCGCCGGCACCAGGTCGCTCTTCTGGAACGGCTTCACGAGGTACGCCATCGCGCCGGCCGCCCGGGCCCGCTCCACCAGGTCCCGCTGGCTGAACGCGGTCAGGATGATCACCGGGGCGATCCGGGCGCCGGCGATCCGCTCGGCGGCGGCCAGCCCGTCCATGATCGGCATCTTGATGTCGAGGATGACCAGGTCCGGCTTCAGCTCCTCGGCGAGCCGGACCGCGGTCTCGCCGTCGCCGGCCTCGCCGACCACCTCGTAGCCCTCTTCAGCCAGCATCTCGGCCAGGTCCAGCCGGATGAGCGCCTCGTCCTCGGCGATCAGTACCCGCCTGCGCTCGGCGTCCGTCTGCGTCTCGGCCACGAGCTACTCCCACCATCGTTCTCGGCACGGTTACACCCATGCTCTCGCACGAGAGTAGTCGGGTACAGTTAGCGGCACTCGCCGGGATGGTGGAACGGGATACACGGAAGTCTCAAACACTTCTGCCCGAAAGGGCTTGCGGGTTCGAATCCCGCTCCCGGCACTTTGTGTCATACGTGTGTTCGATGATGCGAAAGTGCATCCTCCCGAAATGCGGGCATGCGCCCGTGCTCTTCGTGCCCGAGGCCACAACATCCGGTCGGTAGCGCGCACCCTCTCGCTGCCCTACGCCACCGTCTGGCATTGGTGCGTCGACCGACCCGAGCCCGCGGTCCTCGGCAGCGCCGTCCGCTGCTTCCGCTGCCGCCCCCACCTGGAGAGTCCGCCCGATCCAGCGGCCTACGCCTATCTGCTCGGCCTCTATCTCGGCGACGGACATCTGGTCACGTCTGACCGAGTGCCCGTCCTTCGCATCTACTGTGCCGATACCTGGCCCAACCTCATCGACGCCTGCGACAGCGCCATGCGGGCGGTGCTGGCCAACAAGGTTCAGCGGATCCAGAAGAAGGGCTGCATGGCGGTGCAGAGCACCGGCAAGCACTGGCCGTGCCTCATCCCCCAACACGGGCCGGGCAAGAAGCACCAGCGCCCAATCGTTCTGACCGACTGGCAGCGGGAGATCGTGAAGGCGAACGCCGGGCACTTTCTGCGCGGCCTCTTCCACTCCGACGGCTGCCGGTTCGCCAATCGGGTCGCCGTGCGCGGTAAGGAGTACGTTTACCCCCGCTACATGTTCTCCAACAGGTCCACCGACATCATGGGGCTCTGCCAGTGGGCGCTGGACCTGCTCGGCATCGCCTGGAGGATGAACCGCCGCAACTCCCTCTCGGTCGCCCGCCGGGAGGCGGTCGCCGCCCTCGACCGCCACGTCGGCCCCAAGTCGTAGCGCGGGAACCAGAAGTCAGATCGAGGCGAGCGCCTGCGCCAGGTCCGCCCGCAGGTCCTCCGGGTCCTCCAGCCCCACGGAGAGCCGCAGCAGCGCGTCGACCGGCTTGGCCTCCCCCGCCACCGGCCGGTGGGTCAGCGAGGCTGGGTGCTGGATCAGCGTGTCCACCCCGCCGAGCGAGACGGCGTGGGTGATCAGCTTGCAGGCCGCGGCGACCGCCGCCGCGGCGGGCGCGCCGCCGCGTACCTCGAAGGCGAGCAGGCTGCCGGTGCCGGACATCTGCCGGCCGACGAGCCCGGCCGGGTCGTGCACCACCGGGTGGTGGACCCGCTCGACGGCGGGGTGGCCGGCGAGCCAGAGGGCGAGCTTCTCCGCGCCGGCCTGCTGGGCGCGGACCCGCAGCGGCAGGGTCTGCAGGCCGCGGTGCAGCAGGTACGCGCCGAGCGGGTGCAGGATGGCCCCGGTGACGGCGCGGACCTGGCGCAGCCGGACGGCCCAGTCGGCGTCGCAGGCGACGACGCCGGCGAGCACGTCGCCGTGGCCGCCGATGCTCTTGGTGGCGCTGTGCAGGACGAGCGCCGCGCCGTGCCGGGCCGGCTGCTGGAGCACGGGGGTGGCGACGGTGTTGTCGACCAGTAGCGGGACGTCGCCGGCGGCGGTGGCCAGCGCGGCGATGTCGACCAGATCGAGGGTGGGGTTGGCCGGGGTCTCGACGATGACCAGCGCGGTGTCCGGACGGACGGCGGCGCCGACCTCCTCGGGGCGGGCCCAGGTGACCTCGGTGCCGAGCAGGCCGGTGGCGAGCACGTGGTCGGTGCCGCCGTAGAGGGGGCGAACGGCGACGACGTGGCGCTTCCCGTCGCGGGTGGCAGCGAGCAGGGCGGCGGTGAGGGCGGCTATGCCGCTGGCGAAGGCGACGGCTTCGGCGGTGCCTTCGAGTTCGGCGAGGGCGGTCTCGAACCGCGCCACGGTGGGATTCCAGAGCCGCTGGTAGACGGCGCTGGCGCCGGGCGGAAGGGTGCCGCCGGTGGCGAGCGTCTCGTACGCGTCGCCGCCGCCGGTGACCGAGGGCAGCGGGTTGGTGGTGGAGAGGTCGATCGGAGGGACGTGGACGCCGAGACCGGCGAGGTCCTCGCGCCCGGCGTGCACGGCTCTGGTGTCCACGGTCGTCATGGCCGGAAGCGTCGAACATCGGCCCGGTATCGGGCAAGAGAACGGCAGAACATTCTGTTCACAGGCCTTTCAGCATTGTGAAGTTCGGTGAAGGATGGCCGCATGCCCCTTGCACCGAATGATGTGCGGCCGTTCGCGGCCCTGGACGACATCGATCGCGCGATCCTGACCGAGCTGGCCGCCGACGGCCGGCTGCCGAACAACGCCCTGGCCGAGCGGGTGGGCGTGGCGCCGTCGACCTGCCTGGCTCGGACCCGGGCGCTGCGCGAGTGCGGGGCGATCCGCGGCTTCCACGCCGACGTGGATCCGGCCGCGGTGGGGCTGCCGTTGCAGGCGCTGGTGTCGGTCCGGCTGGCCGCGCACGAGCGGGCGGCGGTGGACGCGTTCCGGGCCCGATCGGTGCGACTGCCCGGGGTGGTGTCGGTGTTCCACGTGGCCGGCGCGGAGGACTACGTGCTGCACGTGCGGGCGGCGTCGGGCGACGCGCTGCGCGACTTCGTGCTCGACCATTTGGCGGTGGACCCGGCGGTGCAGCACACCCAGACCAGCCTGATCTTCGAGCAGGCACGCGGTATGGGTTAAGGCATATCCGGAACAGATCCGGCGGGAGCCGGGTTGATCACCTACGTGATCGACGTACCGTTGTCTGTTCTTGATCTTGCTCCCGTGGCCAGGGGCGCGACCGCCGGGGAGGCGTTGCGGCACACCACCGAGCTGGCCCGCCGCACCGAGGAGCTGGGCTATCACCGGTTCTGGGTGGCCGAGCACCACAACATGCCGGCGATCGCGAGTTCCGCCCCGGCCGTGCTGATCGCGCACCTGGCGGCGAACACCTCGACGATCCGGCTGGGCTCGGGCGGGGTGATGCTGCCCAACCACGCGCCGCTGGTGGTGGCCGAGCAGTTCGGCACCCTGGAGGCGCTGCACCCGGGCCGGATCGACCTGGGCATCGGCCGGGCGCCGGGCACCGATCAGGTGACCGCGCTGGCGTTGCGCCGGACCATGGAGGGGCTGTCGGCCGAGGGCTTCCCCCGGGAGCTGGCGGACCTGATGAACTACTTCAGCGGCGATGAGCCGGGGCCGATCACGGCCACCCCCGGGCGGGGCCAGTCGCCGGCGATCTGGCTGCTCGGATCGAGCAGGTTCAGCGCCCAGCTCGCCGGGTTGCTCGGCCTGCCGTTCTCCTTCGCGCACCACTTCAGCGCGCAGAACACCCTGCCCGCGCTGGCGCTGTACCGGCAGAGCTTCCGGCCGTCGCGCTGGCTGGAGAAGCCGTACGTGATGGTCGCGGTGAACGCGGTCTGCGCGGAGACCGACGAGCGGGCGGAGTGGCTGGCCGGGCCGGCCGGGTTGTCCTTCCTCAAGCTGCGCTCGGGCCGGCCGGAGCCGCTGGCCACGCCGGAGGAGGCCGCCGCGTACCCGTACACCGAGCTGGAGCGGGACTTCGTCGCGCAGCGCCGGGAGGGCCAGGCGACGGGCTCGCCGGAGACGGTCGGCCGGCAGCTGGGCGAGCTGCTGGAGCGCACCGGCGCGGACGAGCTGATGCTGACCACGATGGTGTACGACGTGGCCGACCGGGTGCGGTCGTTCGAGCTGATCGCCGATCGGGTGGCCGGCGGGCTCACCCGGAACGCCTGAAACACGCTCTTCATAGCGGCGTCACTCCACCGTCGCGCAGCACCCCTAACTTGGTAGCCGGTGGTGGTACGGCATCCCCGGTCGGGACGGGTCGGGGATGCCGCGGTGTGGTGCACCGGGTCGCCGACGTGCGGGTTTCCGCGGTTGGCGACCCGGTGCCTGCCGTCGCCCGTCCCGGCAGACAGTCGCCATCCCACCTGGAGCCGGGCCCTTGCCGCCGGCGCCGGAAATTGATCGACTCAGCGGATGGCTGAGCACATGGACCCCGAGGAGTTCCGTCGCGCCGGGTACGCGGTGGTGGACTGGATCGCGGACTACTGGACGACGCTCGGGCAGCGCCCGGTGACCTCCCAGGACCCACCGGGCGCGGTGGCCGCCGCGCTGCCGGCCGGTCCGACCGAGCGCGGCGAGCCGGTCGAGGCCGTGCTGGCCGACCTGGACAGTCTGATCGCGCCGCGGTTGACCCACTGGCAGCACCCGGGCTTCTTCGGCTACTTCCCGGCCAACACCTCCGGCCCGAGCGTGCTCGGCGACCTGGTCAGCTCAGGTCTCGGGGTGCAGGGCATGCTCTGGGCGACCGGGCCGGCCTGCACCGAGCTGGAGACGGTGATGCTGGACTGGCTGGCCGGGCTGCTCGGCCTGCCGGCGCGGTTCCGCTCCACCAGCCGGGGCGGCGGGGTGATCCAGGACTCGGCGTCCTCGGCGACGCTGGTCGCCACCCTCGGCGCGCTGCACCGGACCAGCAAGGGCCGCTGGCGGGAGGTCGGGGTCGACCAGCGCTACCGGGCGTACACGTCCACGCAGGGGCACTCCTCCATCGAGAAGGCCGCCCGGATCGCGGGGCTCGGCGCCGACGGCGTCCGCCCGGTGGAGGTGGACCCGCAGACCCAGGCGATGCGGCCTGAGGAGCTGCGGGCGGCGATCGAGGCGGACCGGGCGGCCGGGGTGGTGCCGGCGATCGTGGTGGCGACGATCGGGACGACCTCCACCACCGCCGTCGACCCGCTGCCGGAGATCGGCGCGATCTGCGCGGAGTACGGGATCTGGCTGCACGTCGACGCCGCGTACGCGGGGGCGGCCGCGGTCTGCCCGGAGCTGCGCTGGTCGCACGCCGGCCTGGAGCACGCCGATTCGTACTGCTTCGACCCGCACAAGTGGCTGCTCACCGGCTTCGACTGCGACGCGTTCTGGGTCGCGGACCGGGGTGAGCTGATCGAGGCGCTCACGGTGATGCCGGAGTTCCTGCGCAACGCGGCGACCGAGTCCGGCGCGGTGATCGACTACCGGGACTGGCAGGTGCCGCTGGGCCGTCGCTTCCGGGCGCTCAAGCTCTGGTTCGTGCTCCGCTGGTACGGGGTGGAGGGGCTGCGGGCGCACATCCGCTCCGGGGTGACGCTCGCCGGCCGGTTCGCCGAGCGGGTCGGCGCCGACGACCGGTTCGAGTTGGCCGCGCCGCACCCGTTCTCGCTGGTCTGTTTCCGGCTGCGGGCCGGGGACGAGCCGAGCGCCGAGCTGCTGCGCCGGGCCAACGGCACCGGCCGGGTGCACCTGACGCACACCCGGGTCGAGGGGCGGTACGCACTGCGGCTGGCGGTCGGCTCCCCGCTGACCACCGAGAAGCACGTCGACGAGGCGTGGAACCTGCTGGCCGCGACGGCCGACGACCTGGTGGGCGCCTGACCGCCGGACGAGCGGCGGCCGCCGACCAGCCGACGATCGGCGACCGCCGCCGTAGGGAGGCCGGTCTCGCCGCGGCCGGTGCCGGGTCAGCCCTCGACCGCCGCCGCCAGCCGCCGGGCGTCGTCCGCGTCGTCGGCCACCGGCTCCGGCGGCAGGGCGGCGCGCGACGTCCCGGCCGGGCCGGCGATCGCCGTCGTGGACACGGCGTCGGCGGCCAGCGCCGCCTCGGCGACGGCCCGGGCCCGACGGGTACGTCGCAGCGCCCGCACCGCCAGTGCCAGCGCGACCAGCCACCCGGCGGCGAGCAGCGCGTAGACCACGGACGGGACCGGCCCGCGCAGCTCGCCGGCGCGGAGCAGCGTCCGGGCGTTGGTCAGCACGATCACGCCGCCGATGACGGCGCCGAGCAGCTGGGCGGGGACGATCCGGACCAGCCAGGCGGCGATCGGCGCGGCGACCAGGCCGCCGACCAGCAGCGCCGCCACGGTCGGCAGCAGGAAGCCCTCGGAGCCGAGGCCGATCAGGAAGCCGGCGCTGGCGGCGCCGGCGACCATGATCTCGGCGGTGTCGACGGAGCCGATCACCTTGCGCGGCTCCATCCGGCCGGAGACCAGCAGCGCCGGCGTGGCGACCGGCCCCCATCCCCCGCCGCCGGTGGCGTCGATGAAACCGGCGACCAGGCCGAGCGGGCCGAGGAACCGCCCCCGCAGCCGGCCGGCGGTCGGGTTGGCGCGCAACGGCCGGGAGAAGCGCACCAGCAGGTACGCGCCGAGGGTGAACAGGAGCGCGGCCATCCACGGTGCGGCGGCCTCGGTGGAGATCGAGCTGAGGAAGGTGGCGCCGGCGAACCCGCCGATCGCGCCCGGCACCGCGATGCGGCCGACCACCCGCCAGTCGACGTTGCCGAACCGCCAGTGCGCGACCCCGGCGGCGAACGTGGTGCCGATCTCGGCCAGGTGCACCGAGGCGGACGCGGCGGCCGGCGCCACGCCGGCGAAGAGCAGCAGCGTGGACGAGGTCAGCCCGTACGCCATGCCGAGCGCTCCGTCGACCAGCTGTGCCGCGAGCCCGACCAGAGCGAGGACCAGCAGCTTGCGCACGAGCGCCCCCTGACTTTTCGGCATCTCCTATCGACTTGGTCGACAATGCGGCACCGGTGTGCTCCGGTCAAGTCCCCATCCGGTTGGTGGGACCCGCCGGACGGCCCGGGCCGGGGCGCGGGTCAGCCGGGTCGGAAAGGAGGATTCAGCTCCAGGCGCGCGGATCGGCGGCGAGCTCGTTGACCCGGCTGGGCAGCGTGCCGCTGGCCACGTCGGCGATCGTGACCAGCTCCAGGATCTGCCGCTCACTGGCCCGCAGCGCGATCCAGACGTCTTGCAGCGCGCGGGCGGCGCCGTGGTAGCCGAGCTGCTCCGGTCGCTGTCCCCGGATGTGGGCCAGCGGGCCGTCGATCACCCGGATCACCTCGGCGAGGGAGATCTCCGAGGCCGGCCGGGCGAGCCAGTAGCCGCCCTCCGGGCCACGCTGGGCATGCACGATCCCTCCCCGGCGCAGCTGGAGCAGGATGCTCTCGAGGAACTTCGGCGGGATCTCCTGGGCGCGGGCGATCTGCTCGGCCGTCACGGGCCGGCCGCGCCCGGTCGTGCCGTCGGCGACCGAGGCCAGCTCGGCGGCCGCGCGGAGGGCGTAGTCGACCCGGGCGGAGAGACGCATGGCGGCAAGGTTAGCCGCCACGTCAGCCACCAGGGGTGCCGACCCTCGGCCGGTCGGCCGGGGTCGGATGCCCGCTCGGTCAGGCGCCGACCCGGCGCAGCAGCCCCTCCTGTACCGCGCTGGCGATGTGCCGGCCGTCGGTGGTGAACATCCGGCCGGTGGCCAGGCCCCGCGCGCCGGAGGCGGACGGGCTCCAGCAGTCGTAGAGGAACCACTCGTCGGCCCGGAACGACCGATGGAACCACAGCGCATGGTCGAGGCTCGCGCCCACCACGCCGCCAGGCCCCCACACCTCGCCGTGCACCGACAGCACCGAGTCGAGCAGGGTCAGGTCGGAGGCGTACGTCAGGGCGCAGGCGTGCAGCAGCGGATCGTCCGGCAGCTTGCCGTCGATGCGCATCCAGACCCGCTGGTGCGGCTCGGCGGGGCGGTCGCCGGGGCGTACCCAGCCGGGCTCGCCCACGTAGCGAACGTCCATCGGGCGGGGGATCCGGCCCCAGATGCCGAGCCGCTCGGGGTAGCGGGAGAGCCGGTCGGTCATCGTGGGGACCTCGTCCGGCCCCGGCACGTCGGGCGGGCTGGGCGCGTGGTGGTCCAGCCCCTCCTCCTGCCGCTGGAAGGACGCCGACATGAAGAAGATCGGCTTGTCGTGCTGGAGCGCCACCGAGCGGCGCACCGAGAAGGATCGGCCGTCCCGGATGTTCTCCACCTGGTACTCGATCGGCTCGGCCGGGTCGCCCGGGCGGACGAAGTAGCCGTGCAGCGAATGCACGAAACGCTCCGGGTCCACGGTGCGGCCGGCGGCGACCAGCGCCTGGCCGGCGACCTGCCCGCCGTACACCCGCTGCGGACCGACCGGGGGGCTGATCCCCCGGAAGGTCATGTCGTCGGTCTGCTCGAGGTCGAGCACCTCGAGGAGCTGATCGACCGCGGCCTGGCCGGTCACCGCCGTGGGACCGCTCACTGCAGGGCCCGCGCGGAAGCGGCGTCGACCAGCGAGCCGAGTTGGTGCACCCGCAGCGTGTTGGTCGAGCCCGGGGTCCCGGGCGGGCTGCCGGCGACGATCACGACATAGTCGCCGGGGTTGGCCCGGTTGAGGCCGAGCAGCGCCTGGTCGACCTGGCGGAACATGGCGTCGGTGTGCTCGACGAACGGCATCAGGAAGGTCTCCACGCCCCACGAGAGGGCGAGTTGGTTGCGCACCTCGGGCACCGGGGTGAAGGCGAGCAGCGGCAGGTCGCAGTGCAGCCGGCTCAGCCGCCGGACGGTGTCGCCGGTCTGCGAGAAGGCGACCAGGGCCTTGGCGCCGATGGCCCGGGCGATCGAGGCGGCGCCCACGGTGAGGGCGCCGCCGTGGGTACGCGGGTCGTGCTGGAGCCGGGGCACCCCCATCGAGCCGGACTCCGTGGTGCTGACGATCTTGGCCATGGTGCTGACGGTGAGCACCGGGTACCTGCCGACGCTGGTCTCGCCGGAGAGCATCACCGCGTCCGCGCCGTCGAGCACCGCGTTGGCCACGTCGGAGGCCTCGGCGCGGGTCGGCCGCGAATTCTCGATCATGGAGTCGAGCATCTGGGTGGCCACGATGACCGGCTTGGCGTTCTCCCGGCACAGCTGGACGGCGCGCTTCTGCACCAGCGGCACCTGGTCGAGCGGAAGCTCCACGCCGAGGTCGCCGCGGGCGACCATGATGCCGTCGAAGGCGAGCACGATCGCCTCGAGGTGGTCCACCGCCTCGGGCTTCTCCACCTTGGCCAGCACCGGGCGGTGCACGCCCTCCTCGGCCATGATGGCGTGCACGAGCTTGATGTCCTCCGGCGAGCGGACGAAGGAGAGCGCGACCAGGTCGACGCCCAGGCCGAGGGCGAAGCGCAGGTCCGCGGCGTCCTTCTCGGACAGCGCGGGGACGCTGACCGCCACGTTGGGCAGGGACACGCCCTTGTTGTTGGAGACCGCGCCGCCCTCGGTGACCAGGACGCGGATGTCGTTGCCGCTGACCTCGCTGACCTCGACGGCGACCCGGCCGTCGTCGATCAGCAGCCGGTCGCCCGGCTTCACCTCCTCGGGCAGCTTGCGGTAGGTGCAGGAGACGCGGTCCCTGGAGCCGACGATGTCGTCGGCGGTGATCACCACCGAGTCGCCGGTGCGCCACTCGTGCGGGCCCTCGGCGAACCTGCCGAGCCGGATCTTCGGGCCCTGCAGGTCGGCCAGGACGGCGACGGGCCGGCCGGCGGACTCGGCCGCCTCCCGGACCATCCGGTAGACCGACTCATGGTCCGCGTGGCTGCCGTGGCTGAAGTTGAGTCGCGCGACGTTCATGCCCGCCTCGACCAGCCCTCGGATGCGCTCCGGGGACGAGGTGGCGGGACCGAGAGTGCAGACGATCTTCGCGCGGCGTGTCACGCCCATCAGGCTAGTCTCTCCTCCGGGTCAACCTGCGGGCCGACCCCTTTCGGGCTGCGGAACAATTGTCCAACGACGCGCGATCCCCGCGCGGCGGGCGGACGGAACCGCACCGGAACTCGTATGTCGGCGGGCATCGGCGACCGCGCGGCGAAGATCGTACCGCCCGGCCGCGTCCCCCGCCGGGGTGCTCCCGCAGCCCGGTGATCCGGGGGGTCAGTGCTGTTCTTTGGCGAGGGGGAACTCCAGCGAGCCGGCCGGGCAGAGGAAGGTCAGCACGTCCACCCGGTAGAGCCCGGCCTGCACGGCCGGGTCGGCCTCCATCACGCTGCGGATGTCGTCGACGGAACCGGTGCAGGCCAGGCCGAAGCCGATCGGCGGGTCCGGCTGGCGCGCCGGCCCGTCCACCGAGCCGGCGACCAGGATGATGCCCTTCCGTTGCAGCGCGTGCATGTGCTCGAGGTGCTCGGCCTGCAACCGCTGCACCGTCTCCTCGGGCAGGGCCCGTCCGGAGGGCCCCGGGTACAGCACGATGCATTCGTACGTGTCGAGCGCGAAGTCGACCTCCGGCGTTCGCCCCATGGCACCCCCTCCCGTCGGACGTCCGACTCCGGCACAGCGTCGCACGCGCGGGACGTTGAAGGTGGCGATCTGCGGGCAAACCAATGGCCTGGTGGCTGGAGTGGCCGCCGATGACGGACAGGATCGGGGATCGGCTCATGGCGATCGGCGCCGGCCGCGGCCGAGGTGCAGCTCACCGACGACGAGTTCGAGGCCCTCGCCAGGGCCGCCTGACCTGGACGTGGAGGCCGGCCGCCACGGTGGCGGCCGGCCGTCCCGGGTACTCAGAGGGCGAAGCAGTTGGGGCGGATGGCCGCGTCGGTGAGCGCCTGCCGGACCACCGTGTAGGTGGTGCCGTCGAGGATGAGGCCGAGGTGGCCGACCACCCGCAGCGGGCACCAAGCCTGGATGAGCACGTTGGTGGCGCCGTCGCTGAGCGCGGCGTTGCCGACCGGCCGGACCAGCTCGTCCTGCCAGGTCCGGACGGTGGTCCAGCGCACCGCGCCCGGGGTGTCGTCACCGCCGTTGAGGGCGGTGAGCAGGTCGGAGCCGATCGACATCTGCTGGCACGCGACGACGCCGGCGCAACTGCCGAGCCCGACGAAATTCAGGATGTTGGCGACGTAGGTGCCCTGTTGCGGGCTGCCCAGGCTGATGTAGCGGTCGACGACGTCGGCGCCGCCGAGGAACTTGACGTACCAGCGGGAGACCAGGCCGCCCTCGGAGTGGGTGACCAGGTCCACCCTGGCCGCGCCGGTGGCGGCCCGCACCTGGTCCACATAGGACGACAGGGCGCGGGCGGACTCCCGGATGTCGCCGAAGCCGAGGTCGGGGAGCTGGTAGATCGAGACCCGGAAGCCGTCGGCGCGCAGCCGGGCGGCGATCGGTTCGTACGCGATGGAGACACCGATCAGCCCGCCGACCACGATGACGGGGTTGGCGTCGGCGGCGACGGCTATGGCCTCGACGTCCGTGCCGCCGGTCGCGGCGCTGCCGTCGGTGCTGGGGGTTGCGGCGGAGCTGGCGGCTGCGGGGGTGGCTACGGCGGCGGTGGCGGGGACGAGCAGGGCGGCGGTGGCGGCGGTGGCGGCAAGGATCGTTCGGAGCAGCATGGCTGCACCTCCGATGGGAGGTACCCGGAGAGCCGGGGGGACGGGTGAGGGTCCGATCGATCGTGGGACGATGATGCGCGTCGCAATTCACACGCGTCAATGGCAAGTTACGGGCCGGTAACCCGTTGTCGCACGAGAAGTAAAAACCGGCGATTCAGGCCCGGCTCTCCGCGCAGTGGACGGCGGCTGAACGGGAGCGAGTCGTGCAGCGGTTTGGTCCCGACCGCGGCGGATACGGACCGTGACGCTCGCGCCGACCACGACTTCGATGAGCGATATGACTCCGAGGCATAACTATGACCGAGAGTCATATCGCTGTCTGCGTGAGTCATCCTCCCCGTGTTTCCAACAGTCGCCTGGCCGAGCTTCCTCGCCTCGGGCACGAGCGCGCCGACTCGGGGGGCGCGCCGTGGTCAGCGCGCCGCGGTCGGGTACCGCAGGCCGTCGAGGGCGAAGACGAGCACCCGGTCCCGCTGCCCCGGCTCGGTGAACTGGGCGGTGGTGATGCCGCTGAGCAGCCGCAACACGTCGTCGAACGTGGCGTCCGGGCGGGCCACCCCGGCCGCCTGCGCCCGGCGCAGCATCGGCTCGCCGGCGGCGTAGATCGCCGTCCGGCAGCCCCGGAACACCTCCGAGTCGACCAGTTCCTCGGCGAGCGCCCGCTTGGTGGCGACGTACGCGACGAACCGGTTGATCCAGGCGACGAAGGCGTCCCACGGGGGCAGGTCCGCCAACTCGGCGGCGGAGCGGCAGAGCGCCTCCACCTCGTCGACATACACCGCTTCGAGCAGTTCCCGGCGGGTGGGGAAATGCCGGTAGAGGGTCCCGATGCCCACCCGGGCTCGCCGGGCGATGTCCTCCAGGGAAGCCGACGTCCCGCGCTCGCCGAACGCCTCCCGGGCCGCCGCGACCAACGCCTCGTAGTTGCGCCGGGCATCGGCCCGTTTGGGCCGTCGCGCGAAGATCTCGGGCACGCCAACGCTGGCCATGACGCGCGTCACCCCTCCTCGCTTGCATCCGGAGGCAATCCTCCGCTACCTTTTGTGGAGGCACCCCTCCGGATAGTTCCGGAGCCGTGCCTCCGGAAAGCTTACCCGGTCCCCGCTCGGATCCACCCGAGCGTGACGGCGGCCGGATCCGGCCCGACGACGGGAGAGTCCCCGTCGCCACCTTCTCTTCCGACAGCGATCACGGGAGGCCCTTTCGTGGCACTCACGCTCCGGCGCGGCTCGCGTCGGCTGACCTTCTCCGTCCTCTCGGCCGGTGCCGGGTTCTTCGCGATGCTCCAGTCGCTGATCACCCCGGTGCTGCCGACCATCCAGCACGACCTGCACACCTCACAGAACACGGTGACCTGGGTGCTCACCGCGTACCTGCTCTCCGCATCGATCTTCACGCCGATCCTCGGTCGGGTCGGCGACATGGTCGGCAAGGGGCGAATGCTGGTCGTCTCGCTCGCCGCGCTCGCGCTCGGCTGCCTGCTGGCCGCCGTCGCGCCGACCATCGGCGTGCTCATCGCCGCCCGGGTCGTCCAGGGCATCGGCGGCGCCGTCTTCCCACTCTCCTTCGGCATCATCCGCGACGAGTTCCCCGTCGCGCGGGTGACCTCGGCCGTCGGTGCCATGTCCGCCATCGTCGCCGCCGGCGGTGGCCTGGGCGTCGTGCTGGCCGGCCCGATCGTCGCCACGCTCGACTACCGCTGGCTGTTCTGGATCCCGATGGTCGTCGTCGGGCTCACCGCCCTCGCCGCGCATCTGTTCGTACCCGAGTCGCCGGTCCGCAGCCCCGGCCGGATCGACTGGCGGGCCACCGTCCTGCTCTCCGGCTGGCTGGTCGCGTTGCTGCTGCCGATCAGCAAGGGCACGGACTGGGGCTGGACCTCGGGCCGGGTGCTCGGCCTGCTGGCGCTCGCAGTGGTGCTGCTGACCGGCTGGCTGGTCGCCGAGATCCGCTCCACCAACCCGCTGATCGACATGCGGATGATGCGCCTGCCCGGGGTCTGGACGACAAATCTGGTCGCCCTGCTCTACGGCGCGTCAATGTTCTCCGTCTACGCGTTCCTGCCGCAGTTCGTGCAGACCCCGACCGTCGCCGGTTACGGCTTCGGCGCCAGCATCACCCAGGCGGGGCTGCTGATGCTGCCGATGCTGATGGCCATGTTCGTCGCCGGCATCCTCGCCGGCCGGCTGGAGTCACGGTTCAGCGCCAAGGCGCAGCTCGCCACCGGCGCGGCCTTCAACGTGCTCGCCTCCGCGATGCTCACGGTCGCGCACGACACCCGCTGGGAGATCGGGGTCGCCGGTGGTCTCGTCGGCCTCGGCATCGGGCTGGCGTTCGCGTCGATGGCCAATCTGATCGTGAGCAACGTCCCGGCCCGGCAGACCGGCGTGGCGACGGGGATGAACGCCAACATCCGAACCATCGGCGGTGCGATCGGCGCGGCGGTGGTGAGCGGTGTGATCACCGCCCACCCGCAGGCCGGCGGGCTGCCCCGGGAGGCCGGCTTCACCCTGGGCTTCCTGGTCCTCACGGGACTGTCCCTCGCCGCCATGGTGGCGGCGCTGGCCGTCCCGTCCGGCCGCCGGGCGGCGGCCCACCACCGGGCTCCGGCCCCGGTCGCCGCCGAGCGGTCGGAGGCACCCGACCTGGTCCCGGCCGCCGCCGGGCGCTGAGTAGACGAGTCCGCGGCCCTGCCCGAAACCAGCGGGTGGGGCCGCGGCGCTACCCGCGTACGGGGCCCGGACCCTGCCCTGCGGCAGGTTTGCGCCCGAGGTCGGCGGGGAGGCGGTAGGCGCGGACCGGCCGTCGCGAAACCAGCGTTTCGCGTTGCCACCACCGTCACAGCGAACGGATACCAGCCATGACTAGAGACTTCGCTCGTACCGCCGGCGAGGGTCTTCGCCTTGCCCGGTCGGCCTTCTTCGGGTCAAGCCTGGTGCTCGCCGGGTTGGCCCCCGCCCTCTCCACGGCCCAGGTGGAGGTGGACGCCCCGGTCGACCTCGCGACGGCCGCCTCCTACGCCGTGCTCGCCGACGGTTCCATCACCAACAGCGGAAGCTCCGTCATCAACGGGGACGTGGGGGTACACCCGGGCACGGAGGTGTCGGGATTCCCACCGGGAACCATCAGCGGCCAGCTCCACGCCGGTGACGCCGCGGCGGAACGGGCACAGTCCGACCTGACGGCCGCGTACAACGATGCCGCCGGACGAACCTCGAGCCGGACCATCGGCCCTCAGCTCGCCGGACAAACCCTCGCCCCTGGCGTATACAAGGCCGCGGAGAACGCGGACCTCGACGGAACGCTCACCCTGGACGCCCAGGGCAACTCCAGCGCCGTCTTCATCTTCCAACTGGGCTCCGGTCTGACCACCGCGCAGAACAGCAACGTACGGGTGATCAACTCGCCGCGACCCGCCTGCAGCGTCTTCTGGACGGTCGGCGACTCCGCCACCCTGGGCAGCAACACGTCCTTCGTCGGCCGGATCATGGCCGTCAGCGGGATCACGCTCCAATCCGCCGCGAAGGTCGAGCAGGGCGGCGCCCTCAGCCGTGACGGTGCGGTCACTTTGGACACGAACGCGGTCAGCCGATCCGAATGCGCGGGGGCACCGACTCGGCCGCCGACGGCACCGGCAAGCCCGTCGCCGACAGAGAGCCCGACGACGCCGGGGCCCGCGACGCCGAGCCCGACGACGCCGGGGCCCGCGACGCCAAGCCCGACGACGCCGAGCCCGACGACGCCAGCACCGGTCCCGCCCGAAACGACGGCACCGGAGACCACGGTGCCCGCTCCCGCCGGGCCGGAGCTGACGGCGCCTCCGGCGGCCCCTCCCGGCCTGCAGGAGCCGGAGCTGCCTCCGGGTCTGCGGGAGCGGGAGCTGCCTCCGGGCTTGCAGGGGCGGGAGCTGCCTCCGGGCCTGTCTGAGCGGGGGGCGCCTCCGGCCGCGCCCGAACAGCGGGTTCCGTAGCACGCGGCCCCACCGGGGCTGTCAACGGTCAACAGTTCTGACGGGAGCGGCGTCGCATGAGGACGCCGCTCCCGTCCGCGTGCCGGCGACCGGCACGGATCGGGTGGTCAACGCAGGAGGCGGAACAGCAGCACGTAGGCACAGTAGAGCGACGGCGAGAGCAGCGCACAGAGCACGAAGCCGAGCGGGACGAACCTCGATGGCGGTGTGCCAGCCCCGATCACCGGTCGGCCCCAGCGCCTGAGCACCAGGTGACCCGCGAGGAACGACGCCACCGGAACGCCGGTGCACGTCCCGGCGAGCACCGCGCCGAGGCCGATCGCCTGGAACTCGGAGGCGACCGCCAGCAGCAGCACCAGCACCGCCCCGGCCAGCGCGCAGCCCGTGTAGACCGCCACCGCCCGGGCCAGCGGCGACCAGCTCGGCAGCAGCGCGGGCCGCCGGGCGACCGCCTCCGCCCGCTGCCCCTGCCGGTCCGCCTCGTCGGCCAACTGCCGGGCCGCCGCCAGCTCAGCCGCCGGGTCGACCTCCGCCGAGCGCGGGCCAGGCAGCACCGCCGTGGCCACGATCGACCCTCCAGGGACCACCGGCGCCGCCGACGCCACCACCGGCGCGACGGCTGACGCAACCACCGGCGCACCGGCCAGAGGCGACGGGACCGGCGCTGCGGCCGACGCCCCCACCGGCACATCGGGCGGAGGCGACGGGACCGCCACCGGCGTTGCGGACGACGCCACCACCGGCGCAGCGGGCGGAGGCGATGGGACCGCGACCGGCGCGGGCGGGGTGGCGCCGATGGCGCGGCTGAGCCGGTCGAGGCGCCGGCCCTGGGCGGCGAGCCGGTGGCCGAGCCGGTCGGTGGCGGCATGCACGGCCCGCTGGCGTTCCGCCTCGGCGGCGGCCTGCTCCCCGCCGCACTGCCGGGCGGACAGCTGCCGGGCCAGCGCGGCGTACTCCTCGAAAGCTGTCACCGGCCGCGGCCCGGCGGGCTCCGCCCACCGCCGCTCGGCGAGCAGGTCGGTGCGGCACACGGCGTCGGTCGGGCGGGTGGCCCCGCCGAGGCGCCGGGCGAGTTCGGTGACCGTGCGGGGCGGCGGCCCGCCGTCGAGCAGCACGGGCGCGGCCAGCCCGCTGCCGTCCGTACTGAACGGCTGCCCGGGTGGGTCGCCGACCAGCGCGTACCGCTCGTTGAGGCGCAGCTGGGTGGCGGCACCCAGCGGCGGCGACGCGTCGCCGGGCCCGGCGGGCGGGTAGCCGGCGAGCAGCACGCAAACCGCCGCGGCCGAGCCGGCGTGGGTGAGCGCGGCGAGCCGGGCCAGCTCCCGGGGCGGCAGCGCGGACGCCGCGACGAGCAGCAGCAGCTCCTGGTCGTCCCGGTCGGCATGCCGCTCCGCCTCGTCGAGCAGGGTGGCAACCTCGGCGGCGGTGGTGGCCGGCGGCGCGAGCACGCCGGCGTCGAGCAGCGGGCGCAGCGGCAGGAAGGCCGCCCCGAAGGCCATCGTGTCGATCCCGGCGACCCGGACCGCGCCGGCCGGGGCGGTGGCGAGCAGCCGCAGGACCACCGACCGCAGCAGCTCACCGACCCGGGGGTCCCGGGCGTCGGCGTCCACCGCGAGGTGGGTGCCGCCGGCCAGCGGCAGCAGCACCGGAAAGCCACCGTCCAGTGTGGTCGCCTCGCCGATGCGTACCGGCACGGGTGCGGCGGTGACGCCGGCGGCGCCGGCCGCCGGGGCGGCGAGGTCGGCGGCCAAGCGAGCAAGGTCGGCGCCGAGGCGGGCGAGGTCGGCGACCATTTCGGCGTCGCTCGGGGCGGGCGGTCCGGCGGCGGCGAGCGCCCGGCGGGCGTTCTCCCACCGCGCGACGGCCTGCCGGTGCGCGGCGACCACCTCTGCGTACGCCGTCGCGAGCCTGCCCACGCTGCCCCCTCGACCCCGCCACGGTCCGATTTAGGGAACCCTAACGGACCCGCAGCGACCCGGCACGGTACGCGAACGCATCGAGGATTGGCCCAGTGTTCACCTCGCGGCCCCCGGCTGCGTCGGCACCGTTCCACCCGCCCGGCTTGCCTGCTAAGCGGAAACACGCAGTGTGAACAGGAAGGCGACGACGTGACCTCCTCACCTATCTCCCGCCGGGCCGTGCTGCGCGGCGGCGCGGCCGGCGGCCTCGGCATCGTGGTGGCCGGCAACCTGGAAGCGATCGCGGGACCGGTAGCGGCGCGGGCGGCCACCCGTCCGGCGGTCGGCTACGGCGAGCTGGTGCCGGACCCGGCCGGTCTGCTGGCCCTGCCGCCCGGCTTCTCGTACACGATCGTGGCGCAGGCCGGCGTGACCCTGCTGGAGTCCGGGCAGCCGACGCCGAGCGACGCCGACGGCACCGGCTGCTTCCTCGGCCGTGAGGGTTCGGTGCTGGTCAACAACCACGAGATCGGCGGCGCCGAGCCCTTCCCGGTGCCCCCGCTGGCCGGCCTCACCTACGACCCGGGCGCCGGCGGTGGCACCACCACCATCGAGGTGGACGGCGACGGCAAGCGGATCCGCGAGTATGTCAGCGTGGCCGGGACGCACAACAACTGCGCTGGCGGCATCACCCCGTGGGGCACCTGGCTGACCTGCGAGGAGACCGAGCAGCGGGCCGGCGTGAAGTACCTCAAGGACCACGGCTACGTCTTCGAGGTCGACCCGCACGACCGGTCGGCCAACGAGAACCCGGTCCCGCTGAAGTTCCTCGGCCGCTACTCGCATGAGGCGGTGGCCGTCGACCCGTACACCCATTCGATCTTCCTGACCGAGGACGCCGGCGGGCCGAACGGGCTCTACTTCCGCTGGACGCCGCCAGCGGGCTTCCGCGGCGGCAAGGGCGCGCTGCGGGCGCTGGCCCAGCGGCCCGACGGCGGCACCGCCGGCAGCCTCCAGGCGATGAGCTGCTACCTGGGCAGCCAGCACATCGCCGACCTGTCCGAGGCGACCGCGCCGGGGACCCGGTACCGGGTGGAGTGGGTCGACGTGCCGGACCGGGACGCGAAGACGGTCTCGGTGCGCAAGCAGTTCACCGACGAGCAGGTGACCCGCAGCCGCAAGCTGGAGGGCGCCTGGTGGGCCGACGGCGGCGCCTACTTCGTGGCCAGCTTCGCCCGGCACGACGACGGCAGCGTCAACGAGCACGACGGGCAGGTGTGGTTCTACGACCCGCGCACCGAGACCGTCACGCTGAAGACCATCTTCGGGGTGAACCAGGACCCGGACGCGGACGCCGGCAACTTCGACGGCCCGGACAACATCACCGTCTCGCCGTACGGCGGGGTGATCCTGGCCGAGGACGGCGAGGGCGTGTCGCACCTGGTCGGGGTGACCGCGGAGGGCAAGGCGTACCCGCTGGCCCGCAACGAGCTCAACGACAGCGAGTTCACCGGCCCGACCTTCAGCGCGGACGGGAAGATCCTCTTCGCCAACATCCAGTCCCCCGGCTACGTCTTCGCGATCACCGGCCCGTGGGGCCGGCCGAGCAACGCCGACGTGGCCTGAGGCCGACCCGTCTGACGGCCGGCGGCCCCTCGACGGGGCCGCCGGCCGTCCGGTGGTCAGGCGGGGCGGCACCCGCCCCTGGCCCGGGCACGGACACCTGCGCTTGTCCTGCACCGGTCGGACCGGGGGCCCGCGTCAGGCGGAACGGGGGCAGTCGGCCAGGTGGGCGGCCGACCGCGCCGCGCCTGTCAGGCGGGAACGGCGGCGGCCCCGGTGCGCCGCGCAGGCCGCGCACTCGTGCGCCGGGCGAGCGGCCCGGCTCGACCGGAGCCGGCCGGTCCCGGGTCGGAACGCCGCCAGCCGCGTGCCGGGCAGGACCCTCCCCGCCGGGCGCGGTGCCCGGGCCGGGCGGGCGGCGCCCACCGTAGCGGTCGAGGGTCGGACGCGGGCTGCCGTGGCGGCGACCCGGCGCACCGGGCGCCGGACCGCGGGGGCGGCCAGCACCAGGGCGACCCGGCGCCGCAGCCGACGGTCCCGCAGCCGGTCGAGGACGACGCCCGCCGCCAGGGTGGCGACCGCCGTGATCGAACCGGCCAGCACGAGGGTCTGCCGGGGTCCGGCGTGCTCGGAGAGCCAGCCGAGCAGGGGCGCGCCGACCGCGGCGGAGACCGAGCCGGTGACCGCCAGGGCGGCGAGCACCCGGCCGCGCATGGCGTAGTCGGTGTCGAGCTGGGCCCGGGCGCCGACCGTGGTGTCGATGATCACGGCGGCGGCGGCGACGGGCAGGATCACCGCGGCGAAGCTCATGGTGCCCGGGGCGAGGCCGGCGACGATCTGCAGGGCGCTGGCCAGCAGGCCGGCGCCGACCAGCAGGTGGTAGCCAAGGTCTCTGCGACGGGCCGCGACGAGCGCGCCGAGCACCGTGCCCACGGCGAAGACGGTGGAGAGGAAGCCGTAGCCGGAGGCCCCGCCGCGCAGCGGGCCGTCGCTCATCGCCGCCATGGTGACCTGGTAGTTGCGGCCGAGGCTGCCGAGCACGAACGACAGGGCCATCGCGACCAGCACCACCGGCTGGCGCAGCAGGTAGCGGAATCCGGCCCGGATGCCACCGTCGGCTCCGGCGTCGGGCGCCGCCGGCTCGGCGACGTGCCGCTCCCGCTCGCGTACGGCGAACAGGGCCGCCACCACCGCGACGAAGCTGGCGGCGTTGATGCCGAAGAGCAGCGCGGGGCCGACGGCGGCGACCACGACGGCGCCGACGCTCATGCCGAGGATGCGGCCGGCGGAGTTGGTCAGCGAGCCCAGGGCGAGGGCGTTGCCGAGGCTCTCCCGGTCCACCAGCGTGGAGCACCAGCGCCCCATCACCGGGCCCTCGATCGCCGAGACCGCGCCGGTGACCAGGGAGATCGCGTAGATCGCCGGGAGACCGCCGGCGCCGGTGACGGCGACCAGGGCCAGCCCCGCCGCGAGGGCCGCGTGGGCGGCCTGGGCGGCGATCAGCAGCGGCTTGGCCGGCAGCCGGTCGGCCAGCGCGCCGCCCCAGGCACTGAGCACCAGGGTGGGCAGCGCCTGCAGCAGGACGGTGAACCCCATGGAGGTGGCGGACCGGGTTTCCGCCAGTACGTACCAGTTGACGCCGAGTACCTGCATCCAGGTCCCGATGACCGACACGAAGCCGGCGGCGGCCCAAATCCGGTAGTTGCGATGGCGCAGCGCGGCGAACGTGGCGCCGAGGGCCATGAGGATTCCCCGTCCAGACGATGACACGACGAAGCCGGACCCTCGCGGGTCCGGCCAGTCGCCAAGTCTGACGGCGGTTAAACCTATTTACCCTATTCCGTGAGGAGTCTCACCGCAGTGCATGATCACCGCGCGGCCAGCGGCTGCCGGGCCGGGTCCACCGGCGCGGGCAGCGTGCCCACCCCGCCCAGGTACGCGTGGATGGCCGCGGCGGCGGCCCGCCCCTCGGCGATCGCCCAGACGATCAGCGACGCGCCCCGGTGCATGTCCCCCGCGACGAAGACCCCGTCCGCATCGGTCTGCCAGTCGGGGCGGGCGTCGACCGCGCCGCGCGCGTTGCGGGTCACCCCGAGCTGCGCCAGCAGCGGCTGCTCCTCGGTCCCCTCGAAGCCGATGGCCAGCAGCACCAGGTCGGCCGGCAGTTCCCGCTCGGAGCCGGGCAGCACGGTCACGATCCGCCGGCCGTCCCGCTTCTCCACGGTCACCTCGGCGATCCGCACCGCCCGGACCTGGCCGGTGCCGTCGTCGAGGAACTCCTGCACCGCCACGGCGAAGGCCCGCTCGCCGCCCTCCTCGTGCGCCGGGTAGTTGCGCAGGATCCACGGCCAGGTCGGCCACGGGTCCCGTTCCGCGTCCCGGGCGTGCGGCGGCTCCGGGTAGAGGTCGAGCTGGTGGACGCCGGCCGCGCCCTGACGGTGGGTCACTCCCAGGCAGTCCGCGGCGGTGTCGCCACCGCCGATGATCACCACGTGCTTGCCGGCCGCGTCGATCGGCGTGCCGTCCGAGAGCACGGCGAGGGCGGGCCGCCCCTCCCCGGCCGCCGCGACGCTGGGCCGGCCGGCAGCCGCCTCCGCGACTGCGCGGTTGGCGGCGACCAGGTGCTCCATCGCCTGGTGCACGCCGCGCAGCCGCCGCCCCGGGGTCTCCGGGACGTCCCGGCCCTGCAGCGCGCCGCAGGCCAGCAGCACCGCGTCGTGCTCGGCGCGCAACTGCTCGGCGGTGACGTCGACGCCGACGTTCACCCCGGTGCGGAACTGGACGCCCTCGGCGGCGAGCTGGGCCAGCCGCCGGTCAATGTGCCGCTTCTCCAGCTTGAAGTCGGGGATGCCGTACCGGAGCAGTCCGCCGAGCGCGTCGTCGCGCTCGTACACCGTGACCGCGTGACCGGCGCGGGCGAGCTGCTGCGCGGCGGCGAGGCCGGCGGGCCCGGAGCCGACCACGGCGACCGACCGGCCGGTCGGCGCCGGCACCGGGCGCGGCCGCAGGCCCCCGCGGGCCACCGCCGCGTCGGCGATCTCCACCTCGACCTGCTTGATGGTGACCGGCTCGCCGCCGCCGATGCCGAGCACGCAGGCGGCCTCGCAGGGCGCCGGGCAGAGCCGGCCGGTGAACTCGGGGAAGTTGTTGGTGGCGTGCAGCGAGTCCACCGCGGCGTCCCAGTTGCCGGTGCGGACCAGGTCGTTCCAGTCCGGGATGCGGTTGCCCAGCGGACAGCCGTCGTGGCAGAACGGGATGCCGCAGTCCATGCACCGGGTGGCCTGCTCACGGATCAGCTCCTCGCCGGCCGGTGGGTAGACCTCCCGCCAGTCCATGATCCGCACCGGCACCGGGCGGCGCGCCGGCAGCCGCCGGTCGTAGCGCAGGAAACCGTTCGGGTCAGGCACGAGCCACCTCCTGGACCACCGCCCGCTGGGCGGGCGGCACCGGCATCGCCGATTGGGCCGGCTCAGCCGGCGCCGTCAGTTCTTTCATGACCGCGTCATCGACGTCACGGCCGGCGGCTTCGGCGGCCCGCATGATCTCCAGCACCCGGCGGTAGTCCCGGGGCACCACGGCGGTGAACTCGTCCACCGCCTCCGGCCAGCGCTTCAACAGCTGCTCGGCGACCGCCGAGTCGGTCTCGGCGAAGTGCCGCTGCACCAGCTCGTGCAGCAGGTCCCGCTCCTCCGCGCGCAGCGGGGAGAGGTCGACCAGCTCGGTGTTGACCAGCCGCCGGTCGAGGTTCCAGACGAACGCGGTGCCGCCGGACATGCCGGCGGCGAAGTTGCGCCCGGTCTCGCCGAGCACCACCACCGTGCCGCCGGTCATGTACTCGCAGCCGTGGTCGCCGACGCCCTCCACGACGGCGACGGCGCCGGAGTTGCGCACCGCGAACCGCTCGCCGACCCGGCCGCGCAGGAAGACCTCGCCCGCGGTGGCCCCGTACAGGATGGTGTTGCCGGCGATGATCTGGTCCTCGGCCCGCTCCCCCGGCCCGGCCTCGCCGTCGACGAACGGCGCGGCGGGGTCCGGGCGGACGATGATCCGCCCGCCGGAGAGGCCCTTGCCGACGTAGTCGTTGGCGTCGCCGTGCAGCCGCAGGGTGACCCCGCGCGGCAGGAACGCGCCGAAGGACTGGCCGGCGGTGCCGTGCAGCAGGAACTCGATGGTGTCGTCCGGCAGGCCGGCGCCGCCGAAGCGGCGGGTCACCTCGCCGCCGAGCATGGCGCCGACGCTGCGGTGCCCGTTGCGGACCGCCACCTCCACCCGGACCGGCGTGCGGTCGCGCAACGCCGGCTTGGCGAGGGCGATCAGTTGGTTGTCCAGGGCCAGCTCCAGGCCGTGGTCCTGGGCCCGGATCCGGTGCCGCGCGGCGCCCGCGGGCAGCTCCGGCAGGTGGAGTACGGGCGCCAGGTCCAACCCGTGCGCCTTCCAGTGCTCGATCGCCGGGGCGACGTCGAGCAGCTCGGCCTGCCCGATCGCCTCCTCGATCGACCGGAAGCCCAGCTCGGCCAGGTAGCCCCGGACCTCCTCGGCGAGGAAGAGGAAGAAGTTCTCCACGAACTCGGGCCGGCCGGTGAAGCGCTCGCGCAGCACCGGGTTCTGGGTGGCGATGCCGACCGGGCAGGTGTCCAGGTGGCAGACCCGCATCATCACGCAGCCCTCGACGATCAGCGGGGCGGTGGCGAAGCCGAACTCCTCGGCGCCGAGCAGCGTCGCGATGAGCACGTCCCGGCCGGTCTTGAGCTGCCCGTCCACCTGCACGGTGACCCGGTCGCGCAGGTTGTTGAGCAGCAGCGTCTGCTGCGCCTCGGCCAGGCCCAGCTCCCACGGGGTGCCGGCGTGCTTGAGCGAGTTCAGCGGGGACGCGCCGGTGCCGCCGTCGTGGCCGGAGATCAGGATGACGTCCGCCTTGAGCTTGGCGACGCCCGCCGCGACGGTGCCCACGCCGACCTCGCTGACCAGCTTGACGTGCACCCTGGCGGCCGGGTTGACGCACTTCAGGTCGTGCACCAGCTGGGCGAGGTCCTCGATGGAGTAGATGTCGTGGTGCGGCGGCGGGGAGATCAGGCCGACGCCCGGGGTGGCGTGCCGGGTCCGCGCGATCCACGGCCAGACCTTGTTGCCGGGGAGCTGGCCGCCCTCGCCGGGCTTGGCGCCCTGGGCCATCTTGATCTGGAGGTCGTCGGCGTTGACCAGGTATTCACTCGTCACGCCGAACCGGCCGCTGGCGATCTGCTTGACCGCCGAGCGCCGCTGCGGGTCGTGCAGCCGCTCGACGTCCTCGCCGCCCTCGCCGGTGTTGGACCTGCCGCCGAGGCGGTTCATCGCGATGGCCAGGGTCTCGTGCGCCTCCGCCGAGATCGACCCGTACGACATGGCGCCGGTGGCGAACCGCTTGACGATCTCGCTGGCCGGCTCGACCTCGTCGAGCGGCACCGGCGGCCGGACCCCGGTGCGCAGGGTGAACAGGCCGCGCAGCGAGCCGGCCTGCGCGGCCAACTCGTCGACCTTGGCGGTGTACTGCCGGAAGATGTCGTACTGCCGGCTGCGGGTGGCGTGCTGGAGCAGGAAGACCGTCTCCGGGTTGAACAGGTGCAGCTCGCCCTCGCGGCGCCACTGGTACTCCCCGCCGACCTCCAGCCGGTCGGAGCTCTCCGCGCCCGGCGCCGGCCAGGCCAGGGCGTGCCGGGCCGCCACCTCGGCGTGGATCTCGTTCAGCCCGATCCCGCCGATCTTGCTCGGGGTGCCCCGGAAGTAGCGCTCGACCAGCCGGGTGTCCAGGCCGACCGCCTCGAAGACCTGCGCCCCGCAGTACGACGACACGGTCGAGATGCCCATCTTGGACATGATCTTCAGGACGCCCTTGCCGAGCGCCTTGACGTAGTTGCGGATGGCCCTCGCCGCCATCTCCGATGGGGGCTCGTCAGGCTGAGTCGGGGCGACTCCGGTCAGTACTCCGGTGGAGATCATGTCCTCGACCGACTCGAAGGCCAGGTACGGGTTGACCGCCGCCGCGCCGTAGCCGATCAGCACCGCCGCGTGGTGCACCTCGCGGCAGTCGCCGGACTCCACGATCAGCGCCACCTGGGTGCGGGTCTGCTCGCGTACCAGGTGCTGGTGCACCGCCGCGGTGAGCAGCAGCGACGGGATCGGCGCCAGGTCGGCGTTGGAGTCCCGGTCGGACAGCACCAGGATCCGCACGCCGTCCTCGATCGCCTCGGAGACGTGCCGGCAGATCTCGGTCAGCCGGGCCTTGATGCCCTTGGCGCCCTCGCGGATCCGGTACAGCCCGGAGACCCGGACCGCCTTGAAGCCGGGCAGGTCGCCGTCCTCGTCGATGGAGAGGATCTTGGCCAGCTCGTCGTTGTCGATCACCGGGTACGGCAGCACGATCTGCCGGCAGCTCGCCGGACCGGGATCGAGCAGGTTGCCCTCGGGGCCGATGGTGGACTGCAGGCTGGTCACCAGCTCCTCGCGGATGGCGTCCAGCGGTGGGTTGGTGACCTGGGCGAAGAGCTGGTGGAAGTAGTCGTAGAGCAGGCGCGGCCGGGTGGAGAGCGGCGAGATCGGGGTGTCGGTGCCCATCGAGCCGATCGGCTCGGCGCCGGTCCGGGCCATCGGCGCGAGCAGGATCTTCAGCTCCTCCTCGGTGTAGCCGAAGGTCTGCTGGCCGCGGCGTACCGAGTCGTGGGTGTAGACGATGTGCTCGCGCGGGGGCAGGTCGGTCAGGTCGATCAGTCCGGCGTGCAGCCACTCGTCGTACGGCTGGGCGGCGGCCAGCTCGGCCTTGATCTCGTCGTCCGAGACGATCCGGTGGTTGACCGTGTCGACCAGGAACATCTTCCCGGGCTGGAGCCGGCCCTTGGCCACCACCCGGGCCGGGTCGAGGTCGAGCACGCCCGCCTCGCTGCCCAGCACCACGAGCCCGTCCGAGGTGCGCCACCAGCGGCCGGGGCGCAGCCCGTTGCGGTCCAGCACCGCGCCGACGATCTCGCCGTCGGTGAAGGCGACCGAGGCCGGGCCGTCCCACGGCTCCATCAGGCTGGCGTGGAACCGGTAGAAGGCGCGCTTGTCCGGACGCATGTCCGGGTCGTTCTCCCAGGCCTCCGGGATCATCATCAGCACCGCGTGCGGCAGGCTCCGCCCGGCCAGGTGCAGCAGCTCCAGGACCTCGTCGAAGTTGGCCGAGTCGGACGCGCCCGGGGTGCAGACCGGGAAGACCCGGCGGATGTTGCCCGGGAGGTCCGGACTGCGCAGCAGCGCCTCTCGTGCCTGCATCCAGTTCCGATTGCCGCGGATGGTGTTGATCTCGCCGTTGTGCGCGATGTAGCGGTACGGGTGGGCCAGCGGCCAGGACGGGAACGTGTTGGTGGAGAAGCGCGAGTGCACCAGCGCGATGGCGCTGGCCACCCGCTCGTCGGTCAGCTCCGGGTAGTACGCCGGGAGCTGGTCGGGGGTGAGCATGCCCTTCCAGACCATGGTCCGGGCGGACAACGACGGGAAGTACGCCGGCACGCCCCGCTCGGCGGTCTCCCGTTCGGCCTGCTTGCGCACGCAGAACGCCACCCGGTCCAGCGCCAACCCGGCGAGCGGCGAGCCGGCCGGCCCGGCCGGCGAGTCGGTCAGCCGGTGCGCGGCGAGGAAGAGCTGCCGGACCCGGGGCATCGCCGCGAGCGCGGAAGCGCCGAGGCCGTTCGGGTCGGTCGGCACCTCCCGCCAGCCGAGCACGTCGGCCCCCTCGACCAGGGCGTACTTCTCCACCACCTGGCGGGCCCGGGCCTCGGCGGTGTCGTCGTCGGGGAGGAAGACCAGGCCGGTGGCGTACCGGCCGGCCGGCGGCAGCGGGAAGTCGACCACGGCGCGCAGGAACGCGTCCGGCACCTGGATCATGATCCCCGCGCCGTCACCGGTGTTGTGCTCCGCGCCCCGGGCACCCCGGTGGTCCAGCCGGCAGAGCGCCCCGAGACCATTCGCGACGACCTCGTGCGACCGTCGTCCGTGCAGGTCGGCGACGAAGGCGACGCCGCAGGCGTCGTGCTCCTGCGCGGGGTCGTAGAGGCCGCTCGCGGGCGGGGCCGACTGGGGGCTGAGAGGGTACGGAAAGGCCACCGGGCCTCCTGTCGTCACTCAGGGTGGATCATGGTCGGGACGACGTCGGCCCTTGTCGGACTATTGAGTCTACGTTAGGGCCGTTCGCGCAAGGCCAGTTCGGATTGATCACACTTCCAGAATCTGGGACGTGTAGTCTCGCGCGGTGGATGTGGTACGCACTGAGGCGCTCCTCGACCGGCTGGAGCATTTCTACGACGCGGTGCCCCGCGACGGAGCCCGCACGGAGGAGTACGGCCCCCTGGTGCTCTTCGTCCGGGACGGTGCCGGCTGGCCGTTCTACGCCCGGCCCCGGCTCGACGCGACCCGGTCGCCCTCACTCGCCGACATCACCGCCGTCCGGGCCCGCCAGCGCGAGCTGGGGCTGCCGGAGGCCTTCGAGTGGGTCCACGAGACCACCCCCGACCTGCTCGCGGTCGCCCGCTCGGCGGGACTGAACGTGCTGGAAGCGCCGCTGATGGTGCTCGACCCGGCCGGCCTGCCGGACCCGGCGACGCTCAGCGACGTACCGGTGCGGGTGCTGGACCCGGCGACGCCCGGCTTCGCCGCGGACGTCGCCGTCCGGCGGGCCATCGCGGCGGTCGGCTTCTCGAACGCCGGCACCGAGCGGGGCGTGGCCGGACCGGCCGAGCGGGACGCCGCGGTGACGGGGCTCGACGTGGCCGCGCTGGACGAGGAGGGCGTCCGGATCGCCGACGGCCGGCGGATCTCGGTGCTCGCCGAGACCCCCGAGGAGGGGGCGCTGGCCAGCGGGATGGCGATGCGGGTGGGCGACGTGGCGGAGATCGCCGGGGTGGCCACCCTGCCGGTCGCCCGCCGGCGCGGCCTCGGCGCGGCGGTCACCGCCACGCTGGCCCACGCGCTGCTCGCCGCCGGCACCGAGCTGATCTTCCTTTCCGCGGGCAACGAGGAGATCGCCCGGGTCTACCTGCGGGTCGGCTTCCGCCGGGTCGGCACCGCCTGCATCGCCGAACCGGCCGCCCTCATCGGCTGACGGCGAGCCGGGTGGCGGCTTCGGCCGCCCTCATCGGCTCGCAGCGCGGCGGCGCCCGCCCTGATCGGCTCGCAGCTCGGCGGCCGCCGCCGGGTCGGGCCGGGCGTCCAGGTTGGGCCGGGAGGCGGCTCGGGCCGGGCGGGCGGGTCCGAGCGGCGGGCGGCGGGCCCGCGGGCTCAGGCGCCGGACCTCAGGCGGGCGGGTGCCACTGGGCGGCCGCGGAGGCGGCGGTGTTGCGCAGCCGGGGGCTGATCGTGCCGAGGGCCGCGTCGCGGGCGCGCAACGCCAAGCGGCCCCGGGTCTGCAGCACCGCGGACATCCGGCGGGTCTGCCGGACCATCGTCGCCGCGCGGGGGCGGCGCAGCCGGTCGTACGACTGCACGGCGTCGGGCAGCCGGGACTCGCGCAGCAGCGCGGCGAGGGTGGCCGCGTCCTCGAAGGCGAGGCAGGCGCCCTGCCCGAGGTGGGGCGGCATGGCGTGCGCCGCGTCGCCGAGCAGCACCACGCCGCCGGGCCCGGCCGGGAAGCCGTACGTGCGCGGCAGCGGGCGCAGCTCGCGGATCTCCTGCTGGACCAGGTCGATCGGGTCGGTCGCGTCGAGCAGCTCGGCGATCGGCGCGGGCCAGCCGGCGTACCAGCGCTTGAGCAGCGCGAGCTGGGTCTCCGGCGGCTCCGGGCGGGGCGCGCCTGCGGCGGTGGCCACCCAGTAGACGCCGCCCCGGCTGGACCCACCGGCCCCGCCGCGCTCACCGAGCGAGGCGGCCACGAAGCGGTACCCGGCGCCGAGGACCTCCCCGCCCACCGACCGCTCGTCCGCCAGCCGGGGCACCCGGTACCAGGGGATCACCGCCCGCCAGGCCGCGCAGCCGGAGCTGACCACCGCCGCCTCGGGGGCGAGCTGGCGGCGGATCTCGCTGTCGGTGCCGTCGGCGGCGACCACCAGGTCCGCCTCGACGGTGTGCCGGCCGTCGCCGACCGCGGGACGCTCCCCGGAGACCCTGCGGACCGTCCGGACGGTCACCCCGGTCCGCAGCTCCACCCGGTCGCCGAGGCCGGCGATCAGCGCGTCGTGCAGGTCCTCCCGGTGCACCACCACCGGCATCCGGTCGGCCGGCGTGGGGCGGGGTTGCACCAGCCACTGCCCGTCCGGGCGGCGGACGCCGCCGTCGGGCAGCGGCGTGGCGATCGCGTCCAGCCCGGCGCCGAGGCCCAGGGCGCGCAGCGCGCGTACCCCGTTGGGCCAGAGCACCACGGCCGTCGGTTCCGGACGGACCCGGTCGGCCCGTTCGAGGAGGGTGACCCGCCAGCCGGAGCGGGCCAGCGCGCCGGCCACCGCCAGGCCACCGAGCCCGGCGCCGACCACCACCGCGGTACGCATCGCGTTCCCTCGCTCAGCTGTCCCGGTCGGCGGGGCGGGCACCGGTGGCACCCGCCCGGTCCTCGGCGTCCGGCGCGTCCTCGCCGGCCGCCGGATCGGTCGCGGCGTCCCGGGGCTCCGCGGCGCGGCCGGCCCCGTCGCCGCGGGCGGAGTCCTCCGCCGCGCCCACAGCGGGCCGGTCCTCGTCGGCGGGCTCGCCCACGGCCGGAGAGCCGGCCGTCCCGGCCGGTGCCGTCGACCCGGCACCGTCCCCGCTGTCGTCGGCCGTCGTGTCCTCCGGCTCGGCCGGCTCCTCGGGCACCACGCCGGTCTCCCGGTACGCGCGGAACTGCTCCTCGCTCACCACCCGGTAGCCCTCCGGTGCGACCGGACGCCCACCCTCGCGCGCCGAGAGGTCGACCTGCGACACGTCGCCGCCGGCGGGCGGGACCGGGATCGCGGGGACGCCGGTCGGGATGAGGTACTCCCGGGGCCCGCGGACCCGCAGGAAGTAGATCAGCGCGCCGAGGAAGACCAGCGCGGCGGTCCAGACGTTGAGCCGCAGGCCGAGGATGTGGTTCGCCTCGTCGGTGCGCATCAGCTCGATCCAGAACCGCCCGGCGGTGTAACCCATCACGTACAGCGCGAACGCCCGGCCCCGGCCGAAGCGCAGCTTCCGGTCCAGGACGAGGACCAGGACGGCGACGCCGACGTTCCACAGCGCCTCGTAGAGGAAGGTCGGGTGGTAGAGCCCCGGCTGAAGGACCGGGTTGCCGGCCTCGTCGCGCAGTGCGTGCCCGGGGTTGTCCGGGTCCATCACGTGGACCTCGAGCCCCCACGGCAGCGTCGTACGGCCGCCGTAGAGCTCGTTGTTGAACCAGTTGCCGAACCGGCCGACCGCCTGGGCCAGCGGCAGGCCCGGCGCGAGCGCGTCGGCCACCACGGCGAACGGGATGCCGAGCTGCCGGGCGGCGATCCAGGCGCCGAGGGCGCCACCGGCGACCGCGCCCCAGATGCCGAGGCCACCCTCCCAGATGGCGAACACCTTGAGCGGCTGCCCGTCGGCGCCGAAGTACTTCTCCGGCGAGGTGATCACGTGGTAGATCCGGGCGCCGATGATGCCGGTGGGCACCGCCCAGACGGCGATGTCGAGCACCGCGCCGGGGGCGACGCCGCGCTGACGCAGCCGGCGTTCGGTCACCACGCAGGCCACCACGATGCCGAGGATGATGCAGAGCGCGTACGCCCGGACCGGGACCGGTCCGAGCGGCCAGACGGCGGTGCTGGGGCTGGGCAGGGCCGCCAGTGGGGTCATCGGGGCGAGGGTCACGAGTGAACACGCTACCGCTGTGGACCGTCCCCGCGGCACCCCGGTCCCACCGGGTTCGTCGGTCGGCTGACTTCTGGTTTGCGCGGTCGTAGGCTCTTTGTCCATGGGCGCGCTCACCTGGGCGGTCGCCGCGGTCGTCAGCGACGCGGCCGGTCGGATGCTGCTCTGCCGGCAGGGCCGGGGTGAGCGCCGCTGGGGGCTGCCCGGCGGGCGGCTGCGCCGCGACGAGAGCCCGCAGGCCGCGGTGATCCGGGACATCCGCGCCGAGACCGGTTGGGAGATCGAGGTCGTCGACCTGGTGGGGCTCTACCGGCTCACCGACCCGGGCTCTTCCCCGCCCTCGGCCGGGCGGTGCGGCCCGCTGCCGGATGTGCTGGTGCACGTCTTCCGCGCCCGGGCGAGCGGCGAGACGCCGACGGCGAACCCGGTGGGTGGCTGCCAGCCGGCCTGGCACGATCCCGGCGGCCTGCCGGAAGCGATCACCCCGATCACCCGGGTGGCCGTCGCCGACGCGCTGGCCGGACGGTCGGGAGTGCTGCGGGACGCCGTGCGGGAGGGGCCACCGCCCGCCGGCCCGCTCGCCGGGGCGGACCGTCCCGGCGAGCCCGCGTCCCGGTCAGCACCAACCGGCGTCGCGATGCCGCCCGGGGCGGCCGCCGGCGGCGTCCCGCCTGGGCCGCGGACTCCACCGGTCCCGCGACCCGGCGGCTGAGCCGAGATCCACTCCGCTTGCGGCAGACGGCGGTATCCCGGGCGCGGGAAAGCGCGACCTCCCGCAAGGCGAGGCGATCAACGCCGCGCCCGGCCGCGAGGGCAGGCCGGGGGCGGGCCAAGAGGGCGGGCCGGGGGCGGGCCAAGAGGGCGGGCCGGGGGCGGGCCAAGAGGGCGGGCCGGGGGCGGGCCGAGAGGGCGGGCCGGGGGCGGGCGCGCCCCGGTGCGCCCAAGAACCACTCCACTTGCGGCAGACGGTGGCATCCCGGCCGCGGGAAGGCGCGACATGCCGCAAAGGGAGTCGAGCCACGCCGGGCCACGCCAGGCCGACCGGGTGGCGGGGCTGCGGCCGGTCAGCGCGCGGGGTGGCGGACGCCCTCGGCGAGTTCGGCGCTCAGCGCGCGCAGGGCGGACCGGCCGGCCGCCTCGTCCGGGGCGTCGAGCAGGCAGCGAACCAGCGCGCTGCCCACGATGACGCCGTCGGCGTACCCGGCGACCGTGCCGGCCTGGGCGCCGGTGCCGACGCCCAGGCCGACGCCGACCGGCAGGTCGGTGACCTCGCGGACCCGGGAGACCAGGATCGGGGCGGCCTCGGAGGTCTGCGCCCGGGCGCCGGTGACGCCCATGATCGCGGTGGCGTAGACGAAACCCCGGCAGTGCTCCACCGTCATCTTCAGCCGGGCGTCGGTGGAGGACGGCGAGACCAGGAACGTCCGGTCCAGCCCGTGGGCGTCGGAGGCGGCCAGCCACTCGTCGGCCTCCTCCGGGATCAGGTCCGGGGTGATCAGGCCGGTGCCGCCCGCGGCGGCGAGGTCCCGGGCGAAGGCGTCGACGCCGTACTGCTCGATCGGGTTCCAGTAGGTCATGGTGACCACCGGGGCGCCGGTGGCCGCCACCGCCTCGATGATGCGCAGCGTGTCGGCGGTGCGGACGCCGCCGGCGAGGGCGATGTCGCTGGCCTTCTGGATCACCGGGCCGTCCATCACCGGATCGGAGTAGGGGATCTCCACCTCGATGACGTCCACCCCGGCCTCGACCATCGCGGTCATCGCGGCGATGCTGCCCTCGACGGTCGGGAAACCGGCCGGCATGCAGCCGACCAGCACGGCCCGCCCGTCGGCGCGGGCCTTGTCGAAGGCTCCCCCGATGCGACTCATGCGTCACTGCTCCTTGTCGAGGATGCCGAAGTACTCGCCGGCGGTGTGCACGTCCTTGTCGCCCCGGCCGGAGAGGTTGACCACGATGACCGGCTCCCGGCCCAGCTCGGCGGCGATCCGCGGGGCGATCTTCAGCGCGCCGGCGAGCGCGTGGGCGCTCTCGATCGCCGGGATGATCCCCTCGGTACGGCAGAGCAGCTCGAACGCGGCCATCGCCTCGCGGTCGGTCACCGGCTCGTACGTGGCCCGGCCGCTGTCGTGCAGCCAGGCGTGCTCCGGCCCGACGCCCGGGTAGTCCAGCCCGGCGGAGATGGAGTGCGAGTCGATGGTCTGCCCGTCCGAGTTCTGCAGCACGTACGTCCGCGTGCCGTGCAGCACCCCGGACGAGCCGCCGGTGATGCTGGCCGCGTGCCGGCCGGTCGCCACGCCCTCACCGCCGGCCTCGAAGCCGTACAGCCGGACGTCGGGGTCGTCGACGAAGGCGTGGAAGATGCCCAGCGCGTTGGAGCCGCCGCCGACGCAGGCCGCGACCGCGTCCGGCAGCGCGCCGGTCAGGTCCAGGCACTGCTGGCGGGCCTCCTCGCCGATGCCCCGGACGAACGCCCGGACCATCTCGGGGAACGGGTGCGGGCCGGCGGCGGTGCCGATCAGGTAGTGGGTGTTCTCGACGTTGGCGACCCAGTCCCGCATCGCCTCGTTCATCGCGTCCTTGAGGGTGCGCGAGCCGGTGGTGACCGGGACGACGGTGGCACCGAGCATCCGCATCCGGGCCACGTTGAGCGCCTGCCGCTCGGTGTCCACCTCGCCCATGTAGACCACGCACTCGAGGTCGAACAGCGCGGCGGCGGTGGCGGTGGCGACGCCGTGCTGGCCGGCGCCGGTCTCGGCGATCACCCGGGTCTTGCCCATCCGCTTGGTCAGCAGGGCCTGCCCGAGCACGTTGCGCACCTTGTGGGCGCCGGTGTGGTTGAGGTCCTCCCGCTTCAGCAGGATCCGCGCCCCGGCCTTTGCCGAGAACCGCTTGGCGGAGTACAGCAGCGACGGGGTGCCGGCGTAGTCCCGCAGCAGGGCGTCGAACTCGGCGCGGAACGCCTCATCGGTCATCGCCTTCCGATACGACGCGTCCAGCTCGTCGAGCGCCGCGACCAGCGCCTCGGGGACGAACCGGCCGCCGAACCGGCCGAAGTGACCGGCGGCGTCGGGAACCTGGAAGGCCGGTGCCGAGGGGTCGGCGCTCATCGCGGTCTCCTCTCGCTGCTGACTCGTGGACCCGGCGCGGGTCAGCGCACCGGGCGGGGCGTGGCCGGGTGGTTGCCGGCGTTGACCAGCTCGGCGACCGCCTCGCGGGGGCTCTTCTGGGTGACCAGGCCCTCGCCGACCAGGACCGCGTCGGCGCCCGCCGAGGCGTACCGGATGAGGTCGTGCGGGCCGCGCACGCCGGACTCGGCGATCTTCACGACGCTGCTCGGCAGGCCGGGCGCGATCCGCTCGAACACCGAGCGGTCGACCTCCAGGGTACGCAGGTCGCGGGCGTTGACCCCGATCACCTGCGCGCCGGCCTCCAGGGCCCGGTCGGCCTCCTCCTCGGTGTGCACCTCGACCAGCGCGGTCATGCCGAGCGACTCGATCCGCTCCAGGAGCCCGACCAGCACGTTCTGCTCCAGCGCGGCGACGATCAGCAGCACCAGGTCGGCGCCGTGGACACGCGCCTCGTGCACCTGGTAGCTGGAGACCACGAAGTCCTTGCGCAGCACCGGGACCTGCACCGCGGCCCGGACGGCGGCCAGGTCGTCGAGCGACCCGCCGAACCAGCGGCCCTCGGTGAGCACGCTGATCGCCCGGGCACCCCCGGCGGCGTACTCGCCGGCCAGGTCGGCCGGGTCGGCGATCTCGGCGAGCTGCCCCCGCGACGGCGAGGCGCGCTTCACCTCCGCGATCACCGCGACACCGGGCCGGCGCAGGGCCGCGTACGCGTCCAGCGGCGGCGGGGCGGCGGCGGCCAGCTCGCGGATCCGCTCCAGCGGCACCTGCTCCTGCCGCCGGGCGACGTCCTCGCGCACGCCGGCCAGGATCTCGTCGAGCACGCTTCCGGACGCTGCCGGACCGGCCTCGTCCCCCTCCGCGTGCGCATGCTCAGCAGTCACCAACGGACTCCCCTCTCCGGGTGTCATGGGCCGATGCTAGGGGGCGCGACCTGGCGACAAGTGCCCGGGGGTATGGCGCTCCTCACGAAATGGGCTGTGGCATGATGACCGACTTCGGGTGAACGCGATGTCACGCAGCGCCACCGCGCCCATCGACGGCCGTCACCCGCGGCCGCCCACCGCCGCGGACGGCGCATCGATTGCCGCCCATACCCCCATCTCACCACGGTCGGCCGGACCCCGCAGGATCGCGACCGCCGTCGATGCTGTGAGCAAGCTCAAGGACGAACGGCCCTGCCCAGGTCATCCACCCCGGACGGACCGTTGACGCGGGGTTCACGACGGTGAAACGTGGGCCGGGCAGGATCGTCCTCGGGCAGACTCGATGAGGCGCCGGCCAACCGTCGCCAACGATCTCCATGCGGGGTGACCATGAGTACCAACGACCCGAACTCGAGCATCGGACTGACCACCATCTCCCGGACCGTCGCGTCGCTCGCCGCCGGCGTGGTGCACACCCTCGAACGCGCCGTGGTCGGCGACGGCCGGATGCGTACCGCCCGGGGCAACGCCTGGGAGGCGGTCTGCGCCGACCGGGCCCGCGCCGAGCAGCGCCGGGAGCTGGACCGCCTGGTGGCCGAGCTGGCCGCCGCCCGCGCCGCGGCGCGGCGCGAGGTCCGGGACACCCACCCGGTCAGCTGACCGTCGGGTCCTCGCCCCGGTCCAGCGCGTCCCAGGCGTCCCGGGTGCCCCGGCCGACCGCCGGGCCGCCCGTGCCGGACGACTTCCCGGAGCGGGCCGGCCGCTCGTACCGGGCCCCCATCGCCGGCCAGGCGCCGCCGCGCAGCGCGGTGAGCAGCCCGCCCGCCGCGGCGACCAGGCCGCCGACCAGGCAGAGCGCCGGCCACTGCCGGCTCACCTGACCACTGAACCCGGCCACCAGTCCGTAGCCGCCGCCGGCCGCCACGGCCAGGCCGAGCAGGGCCAGCAGAGCACCGAGCAGCCGGCGCACCCGGTTGCGGGTGGCCAGCACGGCGCCGCCCCCGGCGAGGGCCACCAGCGCCAGCGCGGAGACCCAGGGCAGCAGGTCCGCGCCGGTGCGGGCCTGCCGCGACGGCGGCAGCGACCCCCGCGCGGTCAGCTCGACCGACCAGGTGCGGGTCGCCGCCCAGAACGCCAGGCCCGCCCCGGCCAGGCAGAGGAGCATCGCGTACGTCAGCTCGCGTCGCCCTCGCGCGTCGACCGGCTTGGGCGGCTCGGCGGGCGCTCCGGCGGGGCTGGGCGGCCCGGCGGGGGCGAACGGCCCGCTCATCGGGCCGCCCGGAGAGTCTCGGCGGCGGCGATGGCGGCGAGCACCGCGGCGGCCTTGTTGCGGGTCTCCTGGTCTTCGGCGGCGGGATCGGAATCGGCCACCACGCCCGCCCCGGCCTGCACGTACGCCCGCCCGTCGCGGATCAGCGCGGTGCGGATCGCGATCGCCATGTCCAGGTCGCCACCGAAGCCGAAGTAGCCCACGGTGCCACCGTAGAGGCCCCGCCGGACCGGCTCCAGCTCCTCGATGATCTCCATGGCCCGGACCTTGGGCGCGCCGGAGAGGGTGCCGGCCGGGAAGGTCGCGGCGAGCGCGTCGAAGGCGGTCCGGTCCTCCCGCAGCTCCCCCACCACCGTGGAGACGATGTGCATCACATGGCTGTACCGCTCGATGGTGGCGAATTCCGGGACCTCGACCGTGCCGGGCCGGCAGACCCGGCCCAGGTCGTTGCGGCCCAGGTCGACCAGCATCACGTGCTCGGAGCGCTCCTTCGGGTCGGCGAGCAGCTCGGCGGCGAGCCGGGCGTCGGCCTCCGCGGTGCCGCCGCGTGGCCGGGTGCCGGCGATCGGGTGCAGCAACGCCCGCCGCCGGCCGTCGGCCCCGGTGCTGACCTTCAGGTGCGCCTCCGGTGAGGAGCCGACGATGTCGAAGCCGTCGAAGCGGAGCAGGTACATGTACGGGCTGGGGTTGGTGGTGCGCAGCACCCGGTAGACGTCGAGCGGGTCGGCGTGGGTCCGTCGCTCGAAGCGCTGGGCGAGCACGATCTGGAAGCACTCGCCGGCCCGGATCGCCTCCTTGGCCGCCTCCACCGCCTTCGGGTAGCCGCCGGAGGGGGTACGGCTGACCACCTCGCCCGCCGGCGGCTGGTCGACGGTCGAGATCATGGGCGGAATCGGTCGGGACAGCGCGGTGGTCATCGCGTCCAGCCGTCCGACGGCGTGGTGGTAGGCCGCCGCGACGAGCGGCTCGCGGTCGGGCGCGTCCGGCGGCGGCAGGATCGCGTTCGCGACCAGGATCGCCGAGCCCTCGTAGTGGTCGAGCACCACCAGGTCGGTGGCGAGCATCATGCCCAGCTCGGGCACGCCGAGGTCGTCCTCGGTCAGCTCGGGCAGCCGCTCGAAGCGGCGGATCAGGTCGTACCCGAGGTAGCCCACCATGCCGCCGGTCAGCGGCGGCATCCCGCTGGCCGGGTCCCAGGCCGGGCCGGCCAGCGCCGCGACGGTCTCGCGCAGCACCCGGACCGGGTCGCCGGACGCCGGCACCCCGGCCGGCGGCTCCCCGGTCCAGACCGCGGCGCCGTCCCGCTCGGTGAGGGTGGCGCTGCTGCGTACCCCGATGAACGAATAGCGCGACCAGGCCATCCCGGCCGAACCGACGCCCTGCTCGGCGGATTCCAGCAGGAAGGTGCCGGGGCCACCGGCGAGCTTGCGGTAGACCCCGACCGGGGTCTCCGCGTCGGCGAGCAGCCGCCGGGTGACCGGGACCACCCGCCAGCGGGCCGCCAGGTCGGTGAAGGTCGCCAGGTCCGGGCTGACCGTGCCGGTGGTCATGAGGTGGCCTCCGGGGAGCTGACCGGCAACTCGGTGAAGAAGCAGGTCCGGTGCCCGGTGTGGCAGGCGGCGCCGACCTGGTCCACGCTGACCAGCAGGGCGTCGCCGTCGCAGTCCAGGGCGACCGAGCGGACGTACTGGTGGTGACCGGAGGTGGCGCCCTTGACCCAGTACTCCTGGCGGCTGCGCGACCAGTAGGTGGCCCGGCCGGTGGTCAGGGTGCGATGCAGCGCCTCGTCGTCCATCCAGGCGACCATCAGCACCTCGCCCGAGTCGTGCTGGCGTACCACCGCGGCCACCAGGCCCTCCGGGGTGCGGCGCAGCCGGGCGGCGATCGCCGGGTCGAGCCGGGACGGACGGACCGGGCCGGGGGCCGCGGGCCCGCCGGAGCTGGCGGGAGCGCCGGTCAGCGGCGCGTCAGGTACGGGCACAGTGACCCATTGTCCCGCACGCGGCCCGGCGACCGGCAGCGGCCACCGGACCGCCCCGGTCAGTGCCCGACCGTCCGCATCGCCGCCTCCGGGTAGCGCTCGCCGGCGGCGGCGCCGGGCGGCACCGCCTCGCCGAGCCGGGCCACCTGCCCCGGGGTGAGCCGAAGGTCGGCCGCGGCCGCGTTCTCCTCCAGGTAGCGGACCCGCTTGGTGCCCGGGATCGGCAGGATGTCCTCCCCCTTGGCCAGCAGCCAGGCCAGGGCGACCTGGGCCGGGGTGGCAGCGATCTCGGCCGCGACCGCCCGCACCTCGTCGACCAGCCGCAGGTTGGCGTCGAGGTTGCCCTCGGCGAAGCGGGGCGCCCCGGCCCGCCAGTCGTCCGCGGCGAGCTGCTCCCGACTGGTGATCGCCCCGGTGAGCAGTCCCCGCCCCACCGGCGAGTAGGCCACCAGCGCCACGCCCAGCTCCCGGCAGGTGGCCAGCATCTCGCCCTCGACGTCCCGGCTGAACAGCGAGTACTCCATCTGCACCGCCGCCACCGGGTGCACCGCGTGCGCGGCGCGCAGCGTCTCCGGGCTGACCTCCGACAGCCCGATCAGCCGGACCTTGCCGGCCTCGACCAGCTCGGCCATCGCCCCGACGGTCTCCTCGATCGGGGTCTGCGGGTTGCGCCGGTGCAGGTAGTACAGGTCGATGGTCTCCACCCCGAGCCGGCTCAGCGACGCGTCGCAGGCCTCGCGGGCCCATGCGGCGCTGCTGTCGACGAAGGCGCCGGGGGTGCCGGTGCCGCCGCCGACGCTCTCGCCGGTGGTCCGGTTGCCGAACTTGGTGGCCAGGAAGACCTCGTCCCGGCGGGCCCGCAGCACCGGGGCGAGCAGCCGCTCGTTGGCGCCCCGGCCGTACATGTCGGCGGTGTCGAGGTGGTTGACGCCGAGGTCGAGGGCCCGGTGCACGGTCCGCGTCGACTCGGCGTCGTCGCCGGCGCCGTAGGCGAAGCTCATGCCCATGCAGCCCAGGCCGATCGCCGAGACCTCCGGTCCCTTCGCGCCCATCCGGCGCCGGATCATCGGGCCTCCTCCTCCGCCTTGCGATAGATATCGATCTTGAAATTGAGCACCTTCAGGTCCTCCTCCAGTTCGGCCATCCGGGCCAGCACCCGGGCCCGGTGCGCCTCGAAGAGCGCCCGCCGGGCGCCGAGCGTCCGATCCCCCTGCCGGGCCAGTTCGGCGTAGCGGCGCATGTCCCGCACCGACATCCCGGTCCGGCGCAGCCGGGTGAGCAGGAGCAGCCAGTCCAGGTCCGACTCGGTGTAGCGCCGCCGTCCGGCCGAGTCCCGCCCGACCGGGGCGACCAGGCCCTCCTGCTCGTACCAGCGCAGCGTGTAGGTGGTCAGGCCGACCCGCTCCGCCGCCTCACCCACGGTGAGGCTCATCTCCCGTGTGCTGATGTCCACGGACCCAAGGCTTCCAGTTAGAGGGCGCTCGAAGTCAAGCCGTTGCGCACCGGCCGGTAACTCATCTACTGTTGAGTTCAACAGATGATGAGTTCTTGGGAGGTGGGGCGATGGACGACGCGATCGCGGTCCGCGACCTGGTCGTCGACCGCGGGCGGCGGCGGGTGCTCCAGGCGATCAGCTGCGCGGTGCCGCGCGGCACGGTCACCGGACTGCTCGGTCCGAGCGGCAGTGGAAAGACCACCCTGATGCGGGCGATCGTCGGGGTGCAGAAGGTCACCTCGGGCACCGTCACGGTGCTCGGCCGGCCGGCCGGGGTGCCGGAGCTGCGCCGCCGGGTCGGCTACCTGACCCAGGCGCCCAGCGTCTACGCCGACCTGACGGTGCGGGAGAACGCGCGGTACTTCGCCGCCCTGCACGGCCGGGACCACGCCCACGCCGACCGGGCGGTCACCGACGTGGGGCTGGCCGACGCGGCCACCCAGCTGGTCGGCACCCTCTCCGGCGGCCAGCGCAGCCGCGCGTCGCTGGCCTGCGCCCTGGTCGGCGACCCGGAGCTGGTCATCCTCGACGAGCCGACGGTCGGCCAGGACCCGGTGCTCCGGGCCGACCTGTGGGCCCGGTTCCACGAGATGGCGGCGGCCGGGACGACCCTGCTGGTGTCCAGCCACGTGATGGACGAGGCGGCCCGCTGCGACCGGTTGCTGCTGATCCGGGACGGGCGGCTGATCGCCGACGACACCCCGGACGCGGTCCGGGCCACCACCGGGGTCGACGACCTCGAGGAGGCGTTCCTGCGACTGATCAGGGCGAGCGAGGCGGGCAAGAGCCACGCCGGACGGGAGGCATCATGAGCCTTCGGATCCTGGCCGCGACCACCGGGCGCATCCTGCGCCAGCTGCGGCACGACGAGCGGACCGTGGCCCTGCTGGTGGTGGTGCCGACCGTGCTGCTCACCCTGGTCTACTTCATGTACGTCGACCAGCCCACCCCGCCGGGTCTGCCCACGGTCTTCGACCGGGTGGCGCTGATCATGCTCGGCTTCTTCCCGTTCATCGTCATGTTCCTGGTGACCAGCATCGCCATGCTGCGGGAGCGGACCACGGGCACGCTGGAACGGCTGCTCACCACCCCACTGGGCAAGATCGACCTGCTCTTCGGCTACGGCATCGCGTTCGGGCTGGCCGGCGCGGTCCAGGCCACCATCGCCTCGATGGTGGCGTACTGGGTGTTCGACCTGGACACCGCGGGCAGCGTCTGGCTGGTCGTCATGATCGCCGCGATCAACGCCGTGCTCGCGGTCGCGCTCGGGCTCTTCTGCAGCGCCTTCGCCCGCACCGAGTTCCAGGCCGTACAGTTCATGCCGGTGGTGGTCGCCCCTCAGCTGCTGCTCTGCGGGCTCTTCGTGCCGCGGGGCCAGATGGCCGGCTGGCTCCAGGCGATCAGCGACGCGCTCCCCCTGTCGTACGCGGTCGAGGCGCTGCAGGAGGTCGGCGCGCACGCCGAGCCGACCGGAACGATGTGGCGGGACGTGGCGATCGTCGCGGGCGCGGCGGTCCTGGCGCTGGTGCTCGCCGCGGCCACCCTGCGGCGGCGCAGCGGCTGACACCGCGTCCCGACCGGGCCGGGCCAGGGCCAGATGACTGAAGAGAGCGAGCGAAGGGCGGCGATGGCGCGGCGGACCGGCCGGCGGCCCGGCAAACCGGAGACGCGGGAGGCGATCCTCGCGGCGGCGCGGACGGCGTTCGCCGAGCGGGGCTTCGACGCGGCCTCCATCCGGGCCATCGCCGCCGCCGCGGACGTGGACCCGGCCCTGGTGCACCACTACTTCGGCAGCAAGGACCAGCTCTTCCTGGCCGCGATGGAGGCGCCGATCGACCCTCGGGAGGTGCTGCCGAAGGTGCTCGCCGGTGACCGCGAGGGCATCGGCGAGCGGCTGGTCCGGGCCTTCCTCGGCGTCTGGGACTCTCCCGCCGGCGCGGCCGGGGTGGGCCTGCTGCGTTCGGCGGTGAGCAACGAGTGGACGGCGCGGCTGCTGCGGGAGTTCCTGACCACCCAGGTGCTGCGCCGGGTGCTCGACCAGCTCGAGGTCGACCCCGCCGAGCTGCCGCTGCGCGGGTCGCTGGTGGCCAGCCAGCTGATGGGGCTGGCCATGATGCGGCACGTGGTCCGGCTGGAACCGGTCGCCTCCGCCGCCCCGGAGACCCTGGTCGCCGCGATCGGCCCGACCGTCCAGCGCTACCTGACCGGCGACCTGCCGGCCTGAGTCGGGGCCGGGTCACCAGCAGAGGGAGACGACGGCAAAGGCCGCGGCCGCCTGCCGTCCACCGGCAGGTGGCCTGCTCAAAAGTGCGGACTAGACCAGGCGAGGGCCCGCCGGGATGGGGCTCTGGTCCCAACTCCGCGAGCATGTCCTCCGGCGGGCCTACCGGCTCCGCTCGCTGGCGCCGGCATGACGGCACAGCATGGGGTGCAGCAGCCGGGCGAGTTCGGCGTGGTCGGACACCGGCTGGGGGAAGGCGAGCCGGGCGCGGCGACGGGCGCCGGGCCGGCCGTAGGCGACCACCATGCCGTACCGGTCGATCCGCACCACCCGCGGCGGCCCGCCGGGGTTGTCGTCGGCCAGGCCGAGCTGCCGGCGGAGGTAGCCGGCCACCTGGTCGGCGTGGTGGTCGGCGAGGTCGGCCAGCAGTTCCGCCTCGACCGGGTGCAGCGGGTCCGGCTCGGCCTCGGCGTACGCCCCGGGATCGATCCGGCGCACGGAGTCGGCGCGTTCCCAGCGGGCCTCGACCACCTCGAAGCGGAAGAGGTGGAACCGGGTGCCGACGTCGAGCAGGTCGCCGGTCGGCTCCGCCGCGGCGAAGTCGAGCGCCGCCCGGCGGGCCTCGTCGCCGTCGAGCCGGGCCGCCCAGCCGGAGACCCAGGCCCGGCCCAGGGACGGCGCCCCGGCGGCCGGCGGCAGGTCGAGCACGTCCAGCACCAGCGCGACGTCGGCCTCGCCGTCCGCCGGGCGCAGCGCGGCGGCGAGGTCGCTCACCACCGGCACCAGCAGCAACACCCGTCCCTCCGGGTCCGTCACGTGCCGGACGTGGTGTGGGCCGGGCCGGTGCGCCAGGTGGGCGAGGGCGGGCAGCCGGCCCGCGACGAGGGTTCGGACGATCTCCGCCGGACTGGGCCGCATGGGAATTCCTTAAAGTAGGTTAGCCTTACCTAAATCAGGAGACTAGAACACCAGCAAGGAGACGTCCAGCGTGAACCACCCCAGGCCCAAGGCCCGGCTCTCCCGGGCCCTCGGCATCCCGCTGACGCGCAAGTGCGTGCGGTACTTCGAGCGGCGTCCGTTCCCGCCCGGCGTCCACGGCCGGCAGCGCCGCAAGACCTCCGACTACCAGGTGCGGCTGCTGGAGAAGCAGCGCCTGCGCCACCAGTACAACGTCAGTGAGACCCAGCTGCGCCGCACCTTCGACGAGGCGGCCCGGGGCGCCGGCAAGACCGGCGAGACCCTGGTCGCGCTCCTCGAGCGGCGGCTCGACGCGGTGGTGCACCGGGCCGGGCTGGCCCGCAGCATCTACCAGGCCCGACAGCTCGTCGCGCACGGCCACTTCACCGTCGACGGGCGCAAGGTCGACCGGCCGTCGTACCGGCTGCGGCCGGGACAGGTGGTCGCGGTCCGGGAGCGCAGCCGCGCATCGCTCCCGTTCCAGCTCGCCGCCACCGGCGCCAACGCCGCCGACGGACCCGAGCGGCCGTACCTCTCGGTCACCCTGACCGACCTGCGGGTGACCCTGCTGCGCGAGCCCGCCCGGCACGAGGTGCCGGTGGTCTGCGACGAGCAGCTGGTGGTGGAGTTCTACTCCCGCTGACCCATGGCCGCGCCCGGCACCCCGGCCGGGCCGCGGCGGGCCAGCTCAGCGGGTCTGTTCCAGCCAGGAGGCGTAGAGCAGGCCGTAGACCGAATCGGGATCCTTCACCAGCTCGTCGTGCGGGCCGCGCTGCACGATCCGACCCCGGTCCACCACGATCACCTCGTCCGCGGCCTGCGCGGTGGAGAGCCGGTGCGCGATGGCGAGCGTGGTCCGGCCCCGGGTCACCGCGTCCAGGGTGCGCTGGAGGCGCACCTCGGTGGCCGGGTCGACCGCGCTGGTCGCCTCGTCCAGCACGAGCAGGTCCGGGTCGGCCACGTACGCCCGGGCGAGCGCGACCAGCTGCCGCTCCCCCACGCTGAGCGCCTCGCCGCGCTCGCCGACCGGGGTGTCCAGCCCGGCCGGCAGCCCGTCCAGCCAGTCGGCCAGCCCCAGCTCGATGAAGGCGGCGGTGAGCTCGGCGTCGGTCAGCTCGGGTCGGGCGAAGCGGACGTTCTCCCCGACGGTGGCGTCGAAGAGGAAGCCGTCCTGCGGGACCATCACCACCCGGGACCGCAGCGAGTCGAACCGGACCTGCCGCAGCGGCACGCCGGAGAGCAGCACGTCGCCGGCGGTCGGGTCCATCAGCCGGGTGAGCAGCTTGGCGAAGGTCGTCTTGCCGCTGCCGGTCTCGCCGACCACGGCCACCCGGCTCTTCGCCGGGATCTCCAGGCTCACGTCGTGCAGCACCGGCGGGCCGCCCGGGTAGGCGAACCCGACCCCGGCGAAGCGGATGTCCAGCGGGCCGGGCGGCAGCTCCCGCCCCTGCTCTCCCGGGTCGGCCACGTCCGGCGCGACGTCCAGCACGTCGAGCACCCGGCGCCAGCCGGCGATGGCGTTCTGCGCCTCGTTGAGCACCTCGGTGGCGATCTGCACCGGCTGGATGAAGAGGGTGACCAGGAAGAGGAACGCGGTCAGCTGACCGATGGAGAGTGAGCCGTCGACGCCCAGGATCACCCCGAGGACGACCACGCCCGCGAGGGCCAGCCCGGCGGCCAGCTCCCCGACCGAGCTGCCCATGATGCTGATCCTGATGGCCCGCTGCTGGGCCTGCCGCTGCCCCTCGATCGCCCCGTCCAGCCGCCGGGCGGTCCGCCCCGCGATCCCGTACGCCCGGATCACCGGAGCGCCCACCACGCTCTCCGCGATGGTGCCGAGCAATGTGCCCATCCGCTGCCGGACCACGCCGTACGCCGCGGCGAGGCGGCGCTGCAGCAGCCGGATCACCAGCAGCGCCGGGGCGAACGCGCCGAGCACCACCAGGGTGAGCTGCCAGGAGTACGCCAGCATGACGATCGTGGTGACCACCAGCTGGCCGAGGTTGACGATCAGGATCACGCCGCCCCACTGGAGGAACTGAGTGATCTGGTCGACGTCGCTGGTGACCCGGGAGACCAGCGAGCCCCGCCGCTCGGACTGCTGGTGCAGCATCGACAGGTCGTGCACGTGCCGGAACGCCCGGGTGCGCACCCCGGCGAGGGCCGTCTCGCTGACCGTGAATAGCCGGCGCATCATCAGGTAGCCGCAGGTGGTGGTGATCATCAGGACGGCGGCCGTGGCGGCGACCACCGTGGCGACCACGCCCATGTCCGGGCCGCCGGGCACGGTCAGGCCGTTGTCGATGCCGCGCTGCACGGCGACCGGTACGGCGACCCGGCCGATCATGTAGACCAGCGCCAGGCCGAGCGTGCCGGCCAGCCCGGTACGCAGCTCGGGCGAGAGCGCCAGCCCCCGCCGCAGCGTCCGCCAGGTCGACTCGGTCTTCTCCGTCGGCCGCTCGGCCTCAACGGTAACGCTCACCGGTCAACCTCGACTTCCAGGCCGGAGGTCAGCGGGGTGACCTCGTCGTACGTCCGGGTCTGCTCGCGGTCGTGCTCCGCCTGCTCGTACGCGGTGACCAGGTCGGCGTAGCCGGGGACGGTGGCGAGCAGTTCGGTGTGGGTACCTCGGGCGACGACCCGCCCCTGCTCGAGGTAGATCACCTCGTCGGCGAGGGCGATGGTGGCCCGCCGGTACGCGACCACCAGGATCGACGCGGCAGCGCCCGCGCCGTCGGCCGGGGCGCGCAGCCCGGCCAGGATGGCCGCCTCCACCCGGGGGTCGACGGCGCTGGTGGCGTCGTCGAGCACCAGCAGCCGGGGCCGGCCGGCCAGCGCCCGGGCCAGGGTGAGCCGTTGCCGCTGCCCGCCGGAGAGCGAGGTGCCCCGCTCGCCGACCATGGTGTCCAGCCCGTCCGGGAGCGCGGCGACGAAGCCGTCCGCCTCGGCCAGCCGCAGCGCCGCCCACACCTCGTCGTCGCCGATGCCCGGCCGGTCCAGCGTGATGTTGGCCCGGACGGTGTCGTCGAAGACGAACGGCACCTGGGCGACCAGGGCGACGGTCGAGGCCAGCGAGGCGGGGGTGAGGTCGCGGACGTCGACGCCGTCCAGGGTGACCGTGCCGGCGCGCGGGTCGACCAGCCGGACCGCCAGCGAGGCGATGGTGGACTTGCCGGCTCCGGTGTGCCCGACCAGGGCGACCGTCTTCCCGGGCGGCACGGTGAAGGAGACCTCGCCGAGCACCTCGGTGCCGGGCAGGTGCGCCTCGGCGGGCTCGTAGCCGAACTTGACGTCGGTGAAGGCGAGGGTGGCCGGGGTCGGCTCGGCCGGGTCGAGGGCCACATCGCCGTACGGCATCTCGCCGGTGGCGTCGAGGACCCGGCGCACCCGGTCCCAGCCGGCGACGCTGCGCGGCAGCTCGGCCAGCACCCAGCCGATGGCCCGCACCGGGAAGGCCAGCACGGTGAAGAGGAAGGCGACGCTGACCAGCTCGGTGACGCTGATCGCGCCCTGCCGCAGCCGGATGGCGCCGACCACCAGCACGGCGAGGGTGCCGAGGCTGGGGAGGGTCTCCAGCATCGGGTCGAAGACGCCGCGCAGCCGGCCCACGGCGATCAGCGCGTCGCGCAGCTCGCCCGCGCGGGAGGCGAAGCGGGCGGTCTCCTGCGCCTCCCGGCCCATCGTCTTGACCACCAGGGCGCCGTCGAAGCTCTCGTGCGCGATGCCGCTGACCTCGGCGCGCAGCCGCTGGGCCCGGGCCTGGCGGGGCGCCATCCGCCGGGAGTAGACCACGTTGAGCGCGAAGAGCGCCGGGAAGACGGCGAGGCCGACCAGGGCGAGCGCCCAGTCGGTGAGGAAGAGGGAGACGACCGCGCCGACCAGCATCACGAGGGTGCCGACCGCGAACGGCAGCGGCGCGATCGGGTACCAGGCGGCCTCCACGTCGGAGTTCGCGTTGGAGAGCAGGGTGCCGGTGGCGTTGCGGTGATGCCAGGACAGCGGCAGGTCCAGGTAGCGCCGGGTGACCCGGCGGCGGTAGGCGGCCTGGAGCCGGAACTGCATGTAGCCGGCGCCGAGCCGGCGGCCGAAGATGCCGACCACCCGCAGCACGCTGATCCCGAGCAGGGCCGCCGCGGCGAGGGCGAGCGCCCCGACCCCCACCGAGCCGCGGGCGAGCGCCGGAACCACCACCTCGCCGACCACCGCGCCCACCACGTACGCGCTGGCGATCACCATGAGGCCGAAGAGCACGCTGCCGGTCACCGCCACCGCGAAGATCCGCGGCTGCTCCCGGATGGCCCGGCCGAGGACCTTCAGCCCCCGGCCGAGGACGTCCCGACTTGTCCCGCTCGTCACGCTCTCCCCCGCCGTAAGCCGCACATTGTCTCCCTCATCCTTACCGCTCCGGGCCAGCTCCGCCGACCCGGAGCGGATATGTCCGCCGTCACGTCCGGGGCGCGGCGCCCCGACCAGGGCATTCGGCGACGCGGTCCGCCGCCCACCGGCCGGTCGCGGGTCCGCCGCGCCACGCACGGGGACGCCGCGGGCCGGCGGCGGCCCTACGATCGGGCCATGCCGCGGTACGCCCGAGCGGAGCGCGAGGCGCTCGCCGACCTGCTGCTGGACCTGGGACCGGACGCGCCGACGGTCGCCGAGGGGTGGACCACCCGCGATCTCGCCGCGCACCTGGTCGTCCGGGAACGCCGACCGGACGCCGCCGGTGGCATCCTGCTGCCGCCGCTGCGCCGGTACGGCGAGGCGGTCCGCCGGCGGGTCGCCGCCCGGCCGTACGCGGAGCTGGTGGCGCGGGTGCGCCGGCCGCCGGTGTGGAGCCCGGTGAGCAACCGGTTCACCGACGAGCTGGTCAACACCATGGAGTTCTTCATCCACCACGAGGACGTGCGCCGGGCCCGCCCGGGCTGGCTGAGCCGGGACCTGTCGAACGGTCTCCAGGCCGTGCTCTGGAGGCGGGCCTCCGTGCTGGCCCGACTGGCGCTGCGCCGCTTCCCGGCGGACCTGCTGGTCCAGGCGCCCGGATTCGGCGAGCGGACCGCCGGCCGGGGCGGGGCGCGGCTGCGGCTGGTCGGCGCGCCGGGCGAGCTGGCCCTGTTCCTGTCCGGCCGGCAGCGGGTGGCCCGGGTGCAGATCGACGGGCCGGCCACGCCGGCCGAGCGGTTGCGGACGGCCAGCCTGGGCTTCTGACCGATGCGGAAACGGTCACGAAGAAACACCAGGCAGGCCCGGCCCAGTGACCGGCACCGATTCCTCCTCCCGTGCTCTGCTGCCCGCCGCCCCACCGGGGGCGACGCGACAGGGAGACCGACGGCCCGGACCCGCACAACCTGGTCACCGCGATCGCCGCGGAGACCGGGCAGGACGAGGAGGCGGCGCTGCGGGCCGCGGCCGCCCGGTTCAACGACGGCCTGGCGGCGTACGCCGAGCGCGACGCCGCGCTGGCGCGGACCCGGGATGGTTCGGTCCACGCCTTCCTCGCCACCCGGCGGAACTGGATCCGGGCCACCTACGACTGGCGCTCGCCGCGGCCCGGTACGGCTGAGTCCCAGACAGCGGGAAAACGGGCCGACGAAACGGGCCGCCCGACCCGGGTAACGGCCGCGCACTAGCCGACCCCCCGGTCCAGGCAATACTCTTCGGTAACCGCAGAATGACGTGACCCCCGTCACGTCTCCACCCCTGAAGGCGGCTACAGCGATGGCTCTCGATGTACCGTACCGTTCCATTCCCGACATGTTCCTCAAGCGCGTGGCGGCGACCCCCGACCGCCGCGCCTTCGGCCACCCGGCCCCCGACGACTCGGGACCGGTCTGGCTGAGCTGGGAGCAGGTCGGGCGGCGCGCCAAGGCGGTCGCCGCCGGCCTGCACGGGCTCGGCGTCGGCCTGGAGGATCCGGTGGCGATCCTGGCGAACACCCGGCTGGACTGGGTGATCGCAGACTTCGGCATCATGTGCGCCGGCGGAGCGACCACGACCGTCTACCCGACCACCGAACCCGAGGACGCGACGTACATCATCGCGGACTCCGGCTCGCGGGTTCTCTTCGCCGAGAACCCGACCCAGGCGGCCAAGATCGCCGGCGCCGAGCTGCCGGCGCTGACCCACGTGGTGCTCTTCGACGGCACCCCCGACCCGACCGCTGCCGTCCCCCAGCTCACCCTGGCCGAGCTGGAGGAGCGGGGGGCGCGGGCCCTCGAGGCCGAGCCGGACCTGATCGACATGCTGGTCGCCGGGATCGGGCCGGAGAACCTGGCCACCCTGATCTACACCTCCGGCACCACCGGCCGGCCCAAGGGCGTCGAGCTGCTGCACGGCGGCTGGTGCTGGGAGGGCGTGGCGCAGGCCGAGCTCGGGCTGCTCCGCGAGGATGACCTGCAGTACCTGTGGCTGCCGCTGTCCCACTCGTTCGGCAAGACCCTGCTCTGCGGCGCCACCCACGTCGGCCTGCCGACCTACGTGGACGGCCGGGTGGACAAGCTGGTCGACCTGCTCGCCGTGGTCAAGCCGACGCTGATGTGCGGCGCACCCCGGGTCTTCGAGAAGGTCTACAACAAGGCGGTGACCACGGCCCAGGGCGCGGGCGGCGCGAAGGCGAAGATCTTCGCCTGGGGGGTGCGGACCGGCAAGGAGAAGGTCGCCCTCGAGCAGGCCGGCAAGCCGGTCCCGGTCGGGCTGAAGCTGAAGTACGCGCTGGCCGAGAAGCTGGTGTTCAGCAAGCTCCAGGCGCGGCTCGGCGGCCGGATCCGGGTGCTGGTCTCCGGCGCGGCCCCGCTGAGCCCGGAGATCGCCACGTTCTTCGCCGCCGCCAACCTGCCCATCTCCGAGGGATACGGCCTCACCGAGACCAGCGCCGGCAACTTCGTGAACCCGCCGGGCGGGCTGCGGATCGGCACCGTCGGCAAGGCGATGGGCGACCTGGAGTGCAAGATCGACAACGACGGCGAGATCCTGGTCCGGGGCAAGCCGGTGATGCGCGGCTACCACAACCTGCCCGAGGAGACCGCCGCGGCGTTCACCGAGGACGGCTTCTTCCGCACCGGCGACATCGGCAGCCTGACCGACGACGGCTACCTGCGCATCACCGACCGGAAGAAGGACCTGGTCAAGACCTCCGGCGGGAAGTACATCGCGCCGTCGCACATCGAGGGCATGTTCAAGGCGATTTGCCCGTACACCTCGCAGGCGATCGTGATCGGCCAGGCCCGCAACTACTGCACCATGCTGGTCACCCTCGACCCGGACGCGATCAAGGGCTGGGCGGCCGGCGGCCCGCTGGAGGGCCGGGAGTACGCCGACATCGTCGCCTCGCCGGAGGCGCAGGCGATGGTCGAGGGCTACGTGGCGGAGCTGAACGGCAAGCTCAACCGCTGGGAGACGATCAAGAAGGTCACCATCCTCCCCCGGGACCTCACCATCGAACACGGCGAGATCACCCCGTCGCTGAAGATCAAGCGCCGGGGCGTGGAGAGCAACTTCGCGGCAGAGATCGACAAGATGTACCAAGGCACCCTGGCCGAGCTCTGAGCCACCCGTACCCACCGGCGGCCGTGCTCCTCCGTCCCGGGGCACGGCCGCCGGTGGTGGTCGGGGCGTCGGACGTCGGCACGGCAGTCAGAGGTGGCGCCGACGCCACTCGCTCTGCTCCGCCTCGGCGGCGAGCTGCTCCTCCAGCGCCACCTGGCGGATCCGCTCCCGGTGGGTGCCGGCCGTGACGGTCTGCGCCACCGTCATCAGCACACACACCAGGGACAACAGCCCCAGCGCGGCCAGCTCCGGCAGCGGGCCGGCGACCGGGATGAGCGCGACGATCAGCACCAGCGCCACCACCGGCACCCGGCGGACCTTCCGTAACGCGCGCAGCGCCAACCCGTTGAGCGCCAGCAGGTAGACCGCCACCCCGCCGTAGAGGGTCAGCAGTTCGAACCGGGGCAGCGGACCGCCCCAGCGCGGGGTGTCCGGGTTCGCCACGTCGGTGAGCAGGCCCTTGAGCCCCAGGGCGAAGAAGATGATCCCGGCGATCATCGGCAGGTGCAGGTAGGTGTAGGCGTCCCGGGCCAACGCTCTCCGCGCGCTCCGGTCGCGCGTCCCGTGCAGCACCTGCTCGACGGCGAGGGCCAGGGTGTCGAAGTACGCCCACCAGAGCATCGAGGCGATGGCGATGCCGCACACCGCGGCAAGCACCACCGACCAGGTGAGCGGCAGGCCGGCGATGAACTTGGGCCCCAGGCCCAGCGAGATGATCGTCTCGCCGAGGGCGACCAGGATGATCAGGGCGTGCCGCTCGGCCCAGTGGCTGGCCGAGACCACCCCCCAGCCGGCGCCGTGCAGCACGAGACCCACGCCGTACTCGACGCCGAGCGCGACGACCCAGAACGCCAGCCGGATCAACGACTCGGCCGCCCCATCGGCGAGCCGCTGCGGGACCAGGGCGGCGGTGACCACCAGGGCGGTCGCCACCAGCACCGGCAGAGCGAGCGGCAGCCACCGCCGGCGCAGCTCCGGATCGGTACGGGAGACCCAGCCGAAGACCGCCACCTGGGCGGTGCGGACCAGGAAGTAGCAGCCCGCGAAGACCAGCGGTCCGGGCAGCCCGCCCGGTCGGTCGACGAACGCCTCGGGCAGGGTCAGCGCCACCAGGAACACCGCCGCCATGGTGCAGAAGCCGACCAGCGGGACCACCCCCTGGTCGGTGCGGATCACGTTGCCGAGCCCGGCGAACCCGGTCCAGCACCACCAGAGCAGGGCGAGTGCCATCAGGCAGCGCACCAGCGAGGCGGCCGACGGATAGGTCGCCGTCAGCGTGGTGACGTTGAGGAACGCGAAGACGAAGACCAGGTCGTAGAAGAGCTCGAGCCGGGTCGCCTTGGAGCCCGGCGCCCCGGGCCGGATGCCGCGCGACCACCGGGCACCAGCGTCCCCGTTCCCCACCTGGGCAGTCTCCCAGTCCGGTGGCCGTCGCAGGCCCGATCCGCACAGCTGGCGCGGCGGAGGAGTCAGGCGATGACGGAGGGCTCCCGCCACTGCGGCCGACCGGCGCGGTCCAGGTCGTAGCGGACCGCGGCGAGCCGTCCCACCGCCTCCACCAGATCCGCCGCGGGCAGCGTGAAGGGCAGCCGCAGGAAGCGCTCCAGGGTGCCGTCCAGGCCGAACCGCGGGCCGGGCGCCAGGCGCACGCCGACCTCCTCGGCGGCCCGGGCCAGGGCGCTGGAGACCGGGCCGTCCAGCTCTACCCAGAGCGTCACGCCGCCGCGCGGGACGCAGACCCGCCAGTCCGGCAGCCGCTCGGCCAGCGCGTCGATCAGCGCGTCGCGCTGGGCGGCGAGCTGGGCCCGGCGGGCCGTCACGATGCTCGGCGCGTCGGCCAACAGGTGCACCGCGACCAGCTGGTCGAGCACCGGGCTGGCCATGTCCACCCCGACCCGGGCGGCGGCGAGCCGCTGCACCTGCGGCGCGGAGGCGCGCACCCAGCCGATCCGCAGGCCGCCCCAGTAGGGCTTGCTCATCCCGCCGATGGAGATCACCCGGGAGTGCCGGTCGAAGGTGGCGGTGGGCGGCGGCAGCTCCGTGCCGTCCAACGGCAGGTCCACGAAGGACTCGTCGATGACCAGGTCGGTCCCGGCGGCGTGAGCCGCGCCCACGACCCGCTCGCGCAGCTCGGTCGGCATCAGGTGGCCGGTGGGGTTCTGGAATTCGGGGATCAGATACGCCAGCTTCGGCCGGCCCTGACGGATGCTGCCCAGCAGCAGCTCGGCGTCCCAGCCGCCGTCGTCCACGGCGAGGCCGTGCGTGGTGATCCGGGCCCGGCGGGCCGACAGCGCGGCCAGCGCGTTGGGGTAGGTCGGCGACTCGACCAGCACGCCGCCACCGGGCGAGAGGGCCAGCCGGAGCACCAGGTCCAGCGCGTGCTGGGTACCGCTGGTGACCATGATCTGCTCCGGGCTGGTGGGCAGCCCCCGCTCGGTGTACGACCGGGCGACCGCCTCGCGCAGCTCGATGATCCCGGTCGGGTGGTAGCCGGCCCCGCACAGGTAGCGCGGCAGGTCCTCGGCGGCGGCCCGGGCGGCCCGGACGAGCTCCGGCGGGGCGGCCAGCGCGGCGACCCCCAGGTCGATCATGTCCCGGTCGTCCTGCGGGGTCCACAGGCCGGTGCTGGCCACGCGGTGGTTGCCCGGGAGCATGGTCCAGCTGCCGGCGCCCCGCCGGCTGGCCAGGTGGCCGCTCTCCCGCAGCTCCCGGTACGCGGCGGTGACCGTCGTGCGGCTGATCCGCAGCGCCTCGGCCAGCTCGCGCTCGGCCGGCAGGCGTACTCCGAGGGGAAGCCGGCCGTCGGCGAGCAGGCCGCGGACCGCGGCGGCGAGCGCGGCGTAGTCCGGGCTGCGCCGCCGGCCCGGCAGCGCGTGCCACTGACCGAGCAGGCGAGCCAATTGGGCACCACGTACCTGACTCGTCATGGCCACCGCTCCCTAATTGGCTCTTCTATCGCCGAGATTGGCCCCTAGGGTGGCATGCATGGCAGCAATTGGCAATCTTCGGTACCGGCCGGCCCGGCGGCTGACCCAGCTCTACGCCGGGCTCACCCTCTACGGGGTCAGCATGGCCCTGATGATCCGGTCCGGTCTCGGCCTCGACCCCTGGGACGTCTTCCACCAGGGGCTCGCCCGGCAGACCGGGCTCTCCTTCGGCACGGTCACCATCGCGGTCGGCGCCGTCGTCCTGCTGCTCTGGATCCCGCTGCGACAGCGCCCCGGACTGGGCACGGTCAGCAACGTGGTGGTGATCGGTCTGGTCGTGGACGCCACCCTCGCCCTCCTGCCGCTCGGTGGACCGCTGCCGGTACGGATCTGCCTGCTGATCGTCGGGATCGTCGCCAACGGCGCCGCCACGGGGCTCTACCTCGGCGCACAACTCGGTCCCGGCCCGCGCGACGGCCTGATGACCGGGTACGTGGCCCGCCGCCCCGGCCGGTCCATCCGGCTGGTCCGCACGGTCATCGAGGTGACCGTGCTGGCGCTCGGCTGGCTGCTCGGCGGCACCGTCGGGGTCGGCACGGTCGCCTACGCGCTCGGCATCGGGCCGCTCGCGCAGCTGTTCATCCCGCTCTTCGCGGTGGCAGCGCGACCCGACGAGCCGGCCACGGGTACCGCGGTGTCCGGTATGGAGCCCGCGGCCGTCTGCCGGACCGGAGCCGCACATCCGGCGGGCGAGGCAGCCTGAAGCCGCGCGTCGGCGTCGGTGGCCCGGGTCACGCCGCGGCGTGGTGGCCCGGTCGCGTCGCGCCGGCTCGATGCGGTCGTCGCGCCGGCGGCCCGGCCGCCGCGGCTGATCTCGGCCGGCGGTCACCCGGAGCACACCCAGGGTGATCGCGGCGGCTCGCATGGCCCCGGGCTGAGCTGCGGTGATGTCCTATCGGGAAACCAGGTGTTTTCTCCGCCGGCAGCGCCGGGCATCATTCCTGCATGGGGGAGAACGGATGGCGCTGGACCGATGCCTGGATTTTCGTCTCACTGGTGATCGCGAGCGGGGCCGGCCGGCACCGCCGGTCGCCCTCCACCCGGCGGCCCGAGGGGGTTCGCCTGGCTGACGTGCTCTCCACCGCCGACCACCTCAACCAGTCCATTCCGGAACGGCACGAGGTGGAGGGGGCGGTCCGCCGGCTGGTCGGCGCCGGCCTGGTCAGCGTCTCCGACGGTTGGTTCCGGATCACGCCGGAGGGGGAACGGCTCTGGCGCACCCGACCCAGCGCCGGGCTGGCGACCACGGTGGACACCGTGCAGGGGGTGCTGAGCCGGCGGCACACCCCCGGCGCCGCGGACTGGCACCTACACGAGGACGACCACGCCGCCGCCGTGCAGGAGTACGTCGTCCGCTCCATCCCGGCCCCGCGCCGCTCGTCCGAGGGCCAGTCCGGCCGCTGACGCCCCGGCTCCGGCGCCTGGCGCGCGGTCCGCGCTTGATCCACTCAACATGCGTGACATGGCGGTATCCGGGCCACTCGGACAGCCCCACTTCCCGGATACGGAGTCGATCAGGCGGTCAGCGGACCGGGTGGCCCGCTCCACGAAGGGCATCCTTGACCTCGGCGACGGTCAGCTCGCCGAAGTGGAAGACGCTGGCCGCGAGCACCGCGTCCGCGCCCGCGCCGATCGCCGGCGGGAAGTGCGCCACCCGGCCGGCCCCGCCGCTGGCGATCACCGGCACGTCGACCACGGCCCGGACCGCCCGGATCAGCGCGAGGTCGAAGCCGGCCTTGGTGCCGTCGCCGTCCATCGAGTTGAGCAGGATCTCCCCCGCCCCCAGCTCGGCGCCGCGCCGCGCCCACTCCACCGCGTCGATGCCGGTGCCGCGGCGACCGCCATGGGTGGTCACCTCGAAGCCGCTCGGCGTGGTGCCGGCCGGTGTGCGCCGTACGTCGAGCGAGAGCACCAGCACCTGCCGGCCGAACCGGTCGGCGATCTCGGCGATCAGCTCCGGCCGGGCGACGGCGGCGGTGTTCACGCCGACCTTGTCCGCGCCGGCCCGCAGCAACGTGTCGACGTCGGTGACCTGCCGGATGCCGCCGCCGACGGTCAGCGGGATGAACACCGACTCGGCGGTGCGGCGGACCACGTCGAGCATGGTCCCCCGGTCGCTGGACGAGGCGGTGACGTCGAGGAAGGTCAGCTCGTCGGCGCCGGCCCGGTCATACGCGGCCGCCAGCTCCACCGGGTCGCCGGCGTCGCGCAGGTCGAGGAAGTTGACCCCCTTGACCACCCGCCCGGCGTCCACGTCCAGACAGGGGATCACCCGCACCGCCACCGTCATGTCGCGAGCCTATCCAACGCGAACGGCACGGCGGCCGGCCCGAGCGGGCCGGCCGCCGGGAACGAGTCCCGGGTCACACCCGGACGAGCATCTTGCCGAGATTCTGGCCGCGGAGCAGGCCGAGGAAGGCCTCCGGGGCGTTCTCGATGCCGTCGACGACCGTCTCGTCGTACGAGATCTTCCCGTCGCGCAGCCAACCGGACATGTCCCGGACGAACCGGTCGCGCAGGTGGCCGTGGTCGCCGACCAGGAAGCCGCGCAGGGTGAGCCGCTTGCCGATGACCAGCGCCAGGTTGCGCGGCGCCGCCGGCGGCTCGGTCTCGTTGTACTGCGCGATCATGCCGCAGATGGCGGCCCGGCCGTGCAGGTTCATCGAGGCGATCGCGGCCTCCAGGTGGTCACCGCCGACGTTGTCGAAGTAGACGTCGATGCCGTCCGGCGCGGCCGCCTTGAGCGAGTCGCGCACCGGGCCGTCGTGGTAGTCGAACGCGGCGTCGAAGCCGAGCGCCTTCAGCCGTTCGACCTTGGCCGGCGAGCCGGCGCTGCCGATCACCCGGGACGCGCCCTTGAGCTTGGCGATCTGGCCGACCAGGCTGCCCACCGAACCGGCGGCGGCGGAGACGAAGACCGACTCCCCCGGCTGCATGCCGGCCACCTCGAGCAGCCCCGCGTACGCGGTCAGGCCGGTCATGCCGAGCACGCTCAGGTACGCGCTCACCGGCGCGAGGCTCGGGTCGACCTTGCGGGCCGCGCGCGCGTCGAGCAGCGCGTACTCCCGCCAGCCCAGGCCGTGCAGCACGGTGTCGCCGGGCTTGAACCCCTCGGCCTCGCTCGCCACCACCTCGCCGACCGCGCCACCGTCGAGCGGGGCGTCGAGCTGGAACGGCGGCACGTACGACTTGACGTCGTTCATCCGGCCGCGCATGTACGGGTCGACCGACATGAACCGGTTGCGGACCACGAGCTGACCCGGCGCCGGCGTGGGCACCTCGGCCTCCACCAGGCGGAAGTTGTCGGCGGTCGGCCAGCCCTGCGGACGGGAGGCCAGGTGGATCTCCCGGTTCACAGTGCGATCCTCCCGTTCGCGAGTGCGGTACTCCGCTGCGCTGCGTTCCTCGCGCTCACAGTGCCACTCTCGTTCGCGACTGCGGTACTCCGCTGCGCTGCGTTCCTCGCGCTCACAGTGCCACTCTCGTTCGCGACTGCGGTACTCCGCTGCGCTGCGTTCCTCGCGCTCACACTGCCTCCCGGACGGTGAGGGAGACCTCCACGTTGCCGCGGGTCGCGTTGGAGTACGGGCAGACCTGGTGGGCCTGGGCGACGAGCTGCTCGGCGGCGGCGCGCTCCACCGCGGGCAGGTCCACCACCAGGGCGACGGTGAGCCCGAAGCCGCCGCTGCCGTTCGGGCCGATGCCCACCTGGGCCTCGACCACCGAGCCGGTGACGTCGGCCTTGGCCCGGCGGGCGACCAGCCGCAGCGCGGAGTGGAAGCAGGCCGCGTAGCCGGCGGCGAAGAGCTGCTCGGGGTTGGCCGCGCCGCCGACGCCGCCCATCTCCTTCGGGATCGCCAGGTCGAGGTCGAGGGTGCCGTCCGAGGTGCGGACGTGGCCGTCCCGACCGTCCCCGCCGGCCAGGGCGGACGCGGTGTAGAGCACCTGCATGGTCACTGCTCCTTCTGTCGGTGGATCGTCTCGGTGACCCGGGTGAGGGTGTCGCGCAGGGCGACCAGCTCGGCCTCGGTGAGGCCGGTGGCGCGGGCGACCCGACACGGCACCTCGTCCATCCGCTGGCGGAGGGCCCGGCCCTGCTCGGTGAGGCCCACCTCCACCCGGCGCTCGTCGCGCGCCGACCGGGTCCGTACCACCAGGCCCGCCGCCTCCAGCCGCTTGAGCAGCGGGGAGAGCGTGCCGGAGTCCAGCCGCAGCGCGGCGCCCAGCTCGGAGACCGTGGGGGCGTCGTCGCCGCGCTCCCAGAGCACCAGCAGCACCAGATACTGCGGATAGGTCAGCCCGTGCTCGTCGAGGATGGGCCGGTAGACGTCGGTGAGGGCGCGCGACGCCGCGTACAGCGCGAAGCACACCTGCCGGCGTAGCACCAGATCATCGGTCACCGCCGAACCATAGCGCCCAATTAAGTTGTGCACAACCGACCTGCTCACGGTGTGGCCGCCCCCACTCCATGGCAGGGGCAGCCGGAGTCACCGGTCGCCGAGCCAGGCCTCCAACTCGACCTCGACCAGGTGGTCCGGGTCGATCAGACCGGCCACGACCACCATCGTGGCGGCCGGACGGACGGCGCCGAACACCGCGTTGTGCGCCCGGCCGACCTCGTCGGCGTGCGCCCGGTCCGTCACGTACATCCGGCTACGGATTACGTCGGCGGGCTCGGCGCCCACCTCGGCCAGCGCGTTCAGGGCGATTCGCAGCGCCTGCGCGGTCTGCGCCGCCGGGTCCCCGACGTGGACGACCTTCCCGTCGACGGTGGCGGTGCAGCCGGCCGTCCAGGCCAGGTCACCGGCCCGGACCACGCGGGAGTAGCCGAAGGCGGCCTCCCAGGGGCCGCCCGAGCCCAGCCGGGTGACGGTCACGCCGCACCCCGCAGCGTCGCCAGCGCCTCGGCGACCGTGAACGCGCCGGCGTAGAGCGCCTTGCCGGCGATCACGCCCTCCACCCCGAACGGCTCCAGGGTGGCCAGCGCGCGCAGGTCGTCCAGCGTGGAGACCCCGCCCGAGGCGATCACCGGGGCGTCGGTGCGGGAGCAGACCTCGCGGAGCAGGTCCAGGTTCGGCCCGCGCATCGTGCCGTCCTTGGTGATGTCGGTGACCACGTACCGGGAGGCGCCGGCCTTGTCCAGCCGCTCCAGCACCTCGTACAGGTCACCGCCGTCGCGGGTCCAGCCCCGCGCCGCGAGGGTACGACCGCGCACGTCCAGCCCGATCGCCACCCGGTCGCCGTACTCGCCGCAGATCCGGTCGCACCACTCCGGGTCCTCCAGCGCGGCGGTGCCGATGTTGACCCGGGCCGCCCCGGTGCCGAGCGCCGCTCGCAGCGACTCGTCGTCCCGGATCCCGCCGGAGAGTTCCACCTGCACGTCGAGCCGCCGGACCACGTCGGCGAGGAGCGCCGCGTTGGACCCGCGCCCGAACGCGGCGTCCAGGTCCACCAGGTGGACCCACTCCGCGCCGTCCCGCTGCCAGGCGAGCGCCGCCTCCAGCGGGTCGCCGTACGCGGTCTCGCTGCCGGCGGCGCCCTGCACGAGCCGGACGGCCTGGCCGTCGGCGACGTCCACGGCGGGCAACAGGGTGAGGCTCAACGCTCTCCTCCTCGCTTCAGATACGGCGGTCCAGGGCGATCACCACGATCGCCGGCAGGACCAGCAGCAACAACACGACCAGCGCCAGCCGCAGCGCCAGGTCGTCGACCAAACTCCAGATGCCGATCAACGCCGCCCCGGTGAGCAACACGATCGCCGCGCGTTCGCCCCGGGTGTGCCGGGCCAGCCGGCCGGTCCGGCCGCGGCGGGGCGTCAGCCGGCGTACCAGCGCGCGGCGGCGCTCCCGGCGGGCCACCCGGCGAAGGCGGACGGCGCGTTCCCGCTCCAACTGGGCCTGCCGGGCCTCCCGCCGGCGAGCCCGCTCCTTGCTCACCGAACGACCATCGTTCGCGACTGCGGGGCTCGCAAACCCGGCTCACTCCTCGCGCTCACCGAACCACCATCGTTTCGCGACTGCGGGGCTCGCAAACCCGGCTCACTCCTCGCGCTCACAGCGTCGCCAGCCAGTTGCGGAGCAGCGTGGCGCCGGTGTCGGCCGACTTCTCCGGGTGGAACTGGGCGGCCGACAGCGGGCCCCGCTCCACGGCGGCGACGAAGTCCGTCCCGTGGTGCGCGGTGGTGACCTTCGCGCCAGCCGCGGCCAGCCCGGCGACGTCGTTCACCCCGTACGAGTGGACGAAGTAGAACCGACTGTCGGCCGGCAGGCCGGCGAAGAGCACCGACTCCGCCGGCGCCTGCACGGTGTTCCAGCCCATGTGCGGCAGCCGCTCGGCGGCCAGCTTCGCCACCCCGCCGGGCAGCAGCCCGAGGCCCTTGGTCACCACGCCGTGCTCGTCGCCGTGCTCGAAGAGCACCTGCATGCCGACGCAGATGCCGAGCACCGGCCGGCCGGCCGCGACCCGCTCCGCGATCACCGGCCCGGCACCGAGCGCCTCGATCCCGGCCATGCAGGCGGCGAACGCGCCGACGCCCGGCACCACGAGGCCGTCCGCCTCGGCGGCGGCGGCCAGGTCGTCGGTCACCGTGACGTCCGCGCCGGCGCGTTCCAGGGCGCGCTCGGCCGAGCGCAGGTTGCCCGAGCCGTAGTCGAGCACCACGATCCGCTTCGCCATCAGCCCTCCCCGGGTAGCAGCCAGAGCACCCCGCCGGCGGCGGCCAGCGCGGCGAGCAGCCCGGCCGTCACCACCGTGGCGCGCGAGGCGCCCTGCCGGAACAGCGACCAGGTCCCGCCGACCAGCACCCCGGCCAGGATCAGCAACAGCGTCGGCAGCAGCCGCCCCATCAGATCCGTCCTTCATTCGCGACTGCGGTACTCCGCTGCGCTCCGGTCCTCGCGCTCATCAGAGAGCTCCCTTGGTGCTGGGGATCGCGCCCTGGGTACGCGGGTCGATCGAGGTGGCCTCGCGCAGGGCGCGGGAGACCGCCTTGAACTGGGCCTCCACCACGTGGTGGGCGTCCGGGTGGCCGCCGGGGCGGGCCGCCCGCAGCACGTCCACGTGCAGGGTGATCCGGGCCGCCTGGCCGAAGGACTCCCAGATGTGCCGGGTCATGCTGGTCGGGTAGACCGGCCCGATGTACGGCGCGAGCGGCGGCTCGTCGTGCACCACGTACGGGCGGCCGGAGAGGTCGACCGCGGCCCGGACCAGCACCTCGTCCATCGGCACGGTCGCCGAGCCGTACCGCCGGATGCCGGCCTTGTCCCCCAGCGCCTGGTCGAACGCGGCGCCCAGGGCGAGCGCGGTGTCCTCCATGGTGTGATGGGCGTCGATCTCCAGGTCGCCGACGGTGTGCACGGTCAGGTCGAAGCCGCCGTGCCGGGCGATCTGGTTCAGCATGTGGTCGTAGAAGCCGACGCCGGTCTCGACGTCGGCCTTGCCGGTGCCGTCGAGGTCGATCTCGACGAGGACCTTGGTCTCCTTGGTGATCCGCTCCACCCGGGCGGTCCGGCTCATGAGAGTTTCTCCATCGCTGCGAGGAAGGCGTCAGTCTCGGCGGGGGTGCCGGCGGTGACCCGCAGCCAGCCCGGCAGGCCGACATCGCGGACCAGCACGCCCTGCGCCAGCAGGGTGCGCCAGGCCGCCGACTGGTCCCCGCCCACCTCGAAGAGCACGAAGTTGGCATCGCTGTCGGCGACCCGGTGGCCCCGGGCGCGCAGCTCGGCCACGATCCGGTCGCGCTGCTCCATGATCGCGGCGACCGTGCCGAGCAGGGCGTCGCGGTGCGCCAGCGCCGCCCGGGCGGCGGCCTGGGTGAGCGCCGAGAGGTGGTACGGCAACCGCACGAGCTGCACCGCCTGCACCACCGCCGGATCGGCGGCCAGGTAGCCCAGCCGGCCGCCGGCGAAGCCGAACGCCTTGCTCATCGTCCGGGTCACCACCAGCCGGGGGTGCCCCGGCAGCACGGCGAGCGCGCTGACCGTGCCGGGGCGGGCGAACTCGGCGTACGCCTCGTCCACGATCACCATGCCCGGCACCTCGTCCAGCACCGCCGACACCACCGCCGGGTCGAGCGCGGTGCCGGTGGGGTTGTTCGGCGAGCAGAGGAAGACCACGTCGGGCCGGTGCGCGCGGGCCTGGGCCACCGCGTCCTCGACGGTCAGTCCGAAGTCGACGCCGCGCGCGCCCGGGATCCAGCCGGTGCCGGTGCCGAGGGCCAGCAGCGGGTGCATCGAGTACGCCGGGGTGAAGCCGAGCGCGGTGCGCCCCGGCCCGCCGAACGCCTGGAGCAGCTGCTGCTGGATCTCGTTGGAGCCGTTGGCGGCCCAGACCTGGTCGACGGTGAGCCCGTGGCCCAGGTACGCCGCCAGATCGGCGCGGAGCGCCACCGCGTCCCGGTCCGGGTAGCGGTTGAGGTCACGCAGCTCGGCCGCGACGGCCTTGCCGATGGCCTCCACCACCGGCTCGGGCACCGGGTAGGAGTTCTCGTTGGTGTTCAGCCGCACCGGCACCTCGAGCTGCGGCGCCCCGTACGGCGACAGCCCGCGCAGGTCGTCGCGGATCGGCAGGTCGTCCAGTGTGGTCACGAACTCTCCCCCGGGAAGCGCACGCTGACCGCCTGGCCGTGGGCCGGCAGGTCCTCCACGTTCGCCAGGGTGAGCACGTGCGGGGCGACGTCGCGCAGCGCCTCCTGCGTGTACTCCACCAGGTGGATGCCGCGCAGGAAGGACTGCACCGACAGGCCGGAGGAGTGCCGGGCGCAGCCGCCGGTGGGAAGCACGTGGTTGGAGCCGGCGCAGTAGTCGCCGAGCGACACCGGCGACCAGGCGCCGACGAAGATCGCCCCGGCGTTGCGCACCCGCAGCGCCCACTCGCGGGCGTCGGCGGTCTGGATCTCCAGGTGCTCGGCCGCGTACGCGTCGACCACCCGCAGCCCGGCCTCGAGGTCGTCGACGAGGACGACGCCGCTCTGCTCGCCGCTGAGCGCGGTGCCGATCCGCTCGGCGTGCTTGGTGGCGGGCACCTGCCGGGCCAGCTCCCGCTCGACCGCGTCGGCCAGCGCGACCGATGGGGTGACCAGCACGCTGGCGGCCAGCGGGTCGTGCTCGGCCTGGCTGATCAGGTCGGCGGCGACGTGTGCCGCATCGGCGGTGTCGTCGGCCAGGATGGCGATCTCGGTCGGCCCGGCCTCGGCGTCGATGCCGACCACGCCGCGCAGCAGCCGCTTGGCGGCGGTGACCCAGATGTTCCCCGGGCCGGTGATCATGTCGACCGGGTCGCAGCGCTCCGCGCCCTCGGCGTCGGTCGTCGAGCCGTACGCGAGCATCGCCACCGCCTGGGCGCCGCCGACGGCGTACACCTCGTCGACGCCGAGCAGCGCGCAGGCCGCCAGCACGCGCTGGTCGGGCAGGCCGCCGTTGTCCTGCTGCGGCGGGCTGACCACCACCAGCGAGCGGACCCCGGCCGCCTGGGCGGGGACCACGTTCATCACGACGGTCGACGGGTACATGGCCAGGCCGCCGGGGACGTAGAGCCCCACCCGGTCGACCGGCACCCAGCGCTCGGTCACCGTGCCGCCCGGCACCACCTGGGTGGTGTGGTCGGTGCGGCGCTGGTCGGCGTGGACCTTGCGGGCCCGGGTGATCGACTCCAGCAGGGCGGCGCGCACCCGCGGGTCGAGGGTCCCCTCGGCCTCCTTGATCGCCTCCACCGGCACCCGCAGCCGGTCCGGGCAGATGCCGTCGAACCGCTCGCTCGCCTCCCGGATCGCCGGGTACCCATGCTCCCGGACCGCCTCGACGAGGGGGCGGATCCGCTCGACGGCCACGGAGACGTCGAGCTGGGCACGGGGCAGCAGGCGGCGCGGGTCACGCACCCCGCCGCGCAGGTCGATCCGGTTCAACACCCGTGCCAGTCTAGGCCGCCCGCCCGCAGCCCACCCCGCGCCGCCCGCAGGCCGGGACGGTGAGCCGGGACACGCCGCCGGGGCCCGATCGGACTAGGCTCGACGCGTGACTGCGCGGCTGCCGGTGTTTCCGCTCGGGACGGTGCTCTTCCCGGGGCTGGTGCTGCCACTGCACATATTCGAGGAGCGCTACCGGGCGCTGGTGCGCCACCTGGTCGGGCTGCCGGAGGGCGCGCCGCGCGAGTTCGGCGTGGTGGCGATCCGGGCCGGCTGGGAGGTCGCGCCGGCCGGGCCGTCGGGCCGACCGGCCCCGGGCGGCGGTGACGTCACGCTGCACGAGGTGGGCTGCACCGCCGAGCTGCGGCAGATCACCGAGCTGGCCGACGGGGGGTTCGACATCGTCACCGTCGGTCGGCGGCGGTTCCGGATCGCCGACGTCGACGCCCGCTCCGCGCCCTACCTGACCGCCGAGGTGGACTGGCTGCCGGAGCCGGCCGGCACGGACGAGGTCGCAGACCTGCTGGCCGCCCGGGTGATCTCGGTCTTCCGGCAGTACCTGGGGCTGATCCGGCCGGGTCCGCAGGAGATCTCCGAGCAGCTGCCGGAGGACCCGACCGTACTGTCGCACCTGGTGGCCGCCGCGGCCGCGCTGACGCTCGCCGACCGGCAGCGGCTGCTCGCCATCGACGACACCGCCGGCCGGCTCCGAGCCGAGTTGCGTCTGCTCAACCGCGAGGCGGCTCTGCTCCGCCAGGTGCGGGCGGTTCCGGCGCCGCTGAGCGAGCTGGCCGGTCCCCCCACCCCGAACTGAGCCCGGCGGCCGGGACCGCCGGCCGCCAGGCCGCGTCGGGCTCGGGCTCCGGGCGCAGCGACGGCCACCTCGACCAGCCGGCCAGCAGGGTGTACGTCACCGCGACGCCGAACGCGGGCAGCAGCAGGTTGCCGTGCGGCACCGGCAGCACGCCGAGGAGCCAGTCCACGCCGCCGGCCCGCAGATCGGCCGGCTTGGTGAACGCCCGCCCGTCCGGCGCGGTCTCCACCAGCCGCTGGTAGGCCGACAGCCCGATCCGCCGGCCCAACTGCCAGGCCACCAGCGCCGCGCCGAGGCCGCCCACCGTCCCACCGAGCAGCCCGACCGGGCCGCGGCGGCGGCGTAACAGGAACCAGACGGCGATCGCGGCGAGCACGCCGAAGCCGAGCCCGAGCAGTGCGAACCAGCCGTCCGCGGCGATCGGCTCCTCCGGCTGCGGTTGGGCGTAGATCACCCCCTCGGCGGTCTTCACCGCCGGGGTGTCCGGCGCGACGGCGGCCCAGAGCAGCCCCAGCGGAGCGCCCAGGACGGTCAGCAGGAACGCGACGCCGAGCGTCACCCCGACCGCCCGCCGACGGTCGTCTGCCGGACCGGTCGTCCCGGCCCCCGGCATGTGCTCGGGTCCGGGTGCGTACCAGGCGAACGGATCGGCGCCCGGCGCGGTCACCGGGGTCCCGGCGGGCACCGGCAGGCCGCCCGGCCACCCGGGAGCCGCCCGGTCCGGATCGGGCGGAGCGAACCCGCCCGGTCGGTCGGCGTCCGAGCCGGGGCGGTGGGCACCCGCCGGACCGTCGAAGGGGCGGTCGGGAGCGGGACCGGGGCGGCCAGGCTCGACCGGACGGTCGACGGGCTGCTCGGGATCGGAGGTGTCCGGACTCACCCGATGATCCTCTCAGGCCCGGGGCCACCGCGGGCCCGCTGGTGGCGGTCAGCGGGCGAACGGTTCCAGCATCACCGCGGCGGCCTTCAGCCAGGCCTGCCGGGACTCCGGCTGGAGCTGGTGGTACTCGATCGACGACCCGGTCTCGAGCGCGGGGTCGTAGGGCACCACGGCCACCGCCCGGGTACGGGTGGCGAAGTGCCGCTCCAGGTCGTCCTGGAGCGACGTGCGGCCCGGCGTCGGGCAGGAGATCAGGGTGACCGCGTTGTCGGCCAGCTCCCCCATCCCCACCTCGTGCAGAAGGTCGAGCATCCAGTCCGCGCTGAACGCGGCGTCCTCCCGTGGCACGGTGGTCACCACGAGCTGGTCGGCGGCCTGCATGACGGTACGCCAGTTCGGGCTCTCCACGTTGTTGCCGGTGTCCACACAGACCACGTCGTGGGTACGCCGCAGCAGCTCCAGCACCCGCTTGACGGTGAACTGGTCCAGCCGCTGGGCGAAGCGCGGGCTCTCCTCGCCGGCCAGCACGTCGTACGAGCCGTCGGAGGCGTGCCGCAGGTAGTCGTCGAGGTGCGCCAGCAGGGTCTCCCCCTCCAGGATCTCGATCTGGGCGAGGTCGCTGATCAGATGTCGGATCGTGCGGGCGTGCCGGGCGCTGCCGGCGCGCAGGCCGAGGGTGCCGCGCAGCTCGTTGTCGTCCCAGGCGAGCACCCCACGCCCCCGGATGCTGCCCACGGTGGCCGCGGCGAGCACGGTGGCGGTGGTCTTGTGCACGCCGCCCTTGGGGTTGGCGAAGGCGAGCACCCGCGGCGTGCCCAGTTCGCGCCGGAGCACCCCGGCGGCCCGCTCCAGCTCCGTCTCCGGGGCCGGCGCCCGCCACTCGACGCGGGCCGACCCGATCCGGCCCGGATAGCCCTCGGCGGTCGCCGGCGGCTGGTACGCGAGCGGCTGCGGTGGCTGGTATGCCGGCTCCGCCGGCTGGTAGGTCTCCGACCGGTAGCCGTTGTCGAGCAGCGCGTACCGGGACTCGACCGGCGGCGGCTCGTGCCGGTAACCGTCGTCCAGCAGGGCGTACCGGGACTCGGTGACGGACGCGGAACCCCGGTGCCGCTCGGGGTCGCGGCGGACCGGCTCCGGCGCGGGCTGGTACGCCGGCTCCGCCCCGTAGGCCGGCTCCGCCCCGTAGGCCGGCTCCGCCCCGTAGGCCGGCTCCGCCCGGTACGTCGACTCGGCCGGATAGGACGGCTCCGCCGGGTAGGTCGGCTCGGGCTGGTGTCCGGGGTCCACCCGGTAGGCCGGCTCGACCCGGTAGGTCGCCCCGACCCGGTAGGGCGGCTCTGCGCCGTAGGTCAGCTCGCTGGAAGGCTCGACCGCCGATGCCCGGCCGGACCAGCCGTTGCCGGCGGTGCGCCGGGGCAACTGCTCGGGGGGCGTGGCCGCCTCCTCGGCGCGGTGGTCGACCTCGGCCTGCTCAGCACCGCGGCCGAGCCGGGCCCGGTCGAGCAGCGCTCGCCACCGTGGTGCCGGCTCAGCTTGCCGACCCCAGCCGGTCTCGCTGCCATCCAAGGATCGCCCTCCCCAGCCCCATGGATCTCCGCCTGACAGGCTACGAACGAAACCCTATTCGGACCACACCCGTCCGCGCACATCCCCCGGTGGCCATCCTCACCGCGCGGCCCCGGCGCACTCCCGCCGGCCGCGTCTCACGAGGTCGGCGGGGTCGACGGCGGTGCTCCGGCCGAGGCAGGCCCGCCCGAGCCCGGTGAGGAACCGCTCACCGTCCGTGCGGCTTCCGACGAATCGCCCACCTTCGGGGCGCCCCCGGTCGGCGTGACGGCCGGGCCGGTCAGCCCCTCGTCGGCCGGCGGGCGGGCCACGTCCCGCTGCTCCGGCAGCGGCGGAGTGAAGACCGTCCGGTCCAACCGCCGCACCTCCGGCGCGGGATCGACGGCGCGCACGCCGGGCCGGGCGGCGACGCGGCGCAGCACCTCGGGCGTGGCGCGGATCACCGCCGCGTACACGCAGGCGCAGCCGGACCGGTACGCCGCCGCCTCCTCGGCGGCGACCCGCGCGCCGGTGTCGTAAAGCCGACGCAGCTCGGGGTCGGCGGCGCCGGTCGGGGCGACGGACCGCGCCCGGTAGTCGGCGGCCTCCCGGTCCTTGCGCGCGGCCACCTCGGCCATCCCGGCCACCACGTCCACCGGTACCCGCATCGCCGGGATGCGGACGATCTCGGTCTGCCGGCCGGGCAGCGGCACCCGGGCGACGACCGCCGAGACCGGCACCCCGTCGAGCGCCGCGGCGACCCGCCGCGGGGTCAGGTACGACGCGAAGGTGACCAGGGCGTACGTGCCGTCACCGGTGGCCGGTGGCGACGCGTCCGGCAGCCGGGCCAGCTCGTCGGAGGCGGCGCGCAGATAGTCGGGGATCGGGTCGCCGGCGGCCACGCCCACCCGGGTGACCTCGCCCACGGTCCGGTCGCCCACCGGCTCGCGTCGGCCGGCCCAGATGGCGGTGATCAGGACCGCCACCGCGCAGAGCAGCGCCGCCCAGGTCAGCCCTACCGACCTCGACCTGCCGCGGCGCGGCGGGCGCGACGGTTCGTCGGCGGACACGGTCAAACGTCCCCTCGTCGGTCGGCGCGGCGGATCAGTCGCGGAGGATGTCCAGCGCGCGGGCCAGGTCATCGGGGTAGTCGCTGACGAAGCTGACCTCGTCGCCGGTGCGGGGGTGCAGGAAGCTCAGCGCACGGGCGTGCAGCCACTGCCGGCTCAGCCCGAGCCGGGCCGCCAGGGTCGGGTCCGCGCCATAGGTGAGGTCGCCGACGCACGGGTGGCGCAGGGTGGAGAAGTGCACCCGGATCTGGTGGGTGCGGCCGGTCTCCAGCCGCACGTCGGCCAGGCTGGCCGCCGGGAACGCCTCGATGGTGTCGTAGTGGGTGATGCTCGGCTTGCCGCCGGAGACGACCGCCCAGCGGTAGTCGTGGTGCGGGTGCCGGTCGATCGGCGCGTCGATGGTGCCGCGCAGCGGGTCCAGGTGCCCCTGCACCACGGCGTGGTAGCGCTTGTCCACCTCGCGGTACTTGAACGCCCGCTTCAGCACGCTGTACGCCTGCTCGCTCTTGGCCACCACCATGATCCCGGTGGTGCCCACGTCCAGCCGGTGCACGACGCCCTGCCGCTCGGCGGCGCCGCTGGTGGAGATCCGGTGGCCGATCGCGGCCAGCCCGCCGATCACGGTCGGGCCGGTCCAGCCGGGGCTCGGGTGGGCGGCCACACCGACCGGCTTGTCCACCACGACGATGTCGTCGTCGGCGTAGACCACCCGCAGCCCGGGCACCGCCTGCGGCACCACGGTCGGCGGGGCGGCCGGGGCCGGCAGGGTCACCTCCAGCCAGGAACCGGCCTTGACTTTGTACGAGTTGGGCCGGACGGCGCCGTCGACCAGCGCGTCGCCGGCGTCGATCAGCACCGCCGCGGCGGTGCGGGAGAGCCCGAAGAGCCGGGACACCGCCTGGTCCAGCCGCATGCCCTCGAGGCCGTCCGGCACCGGCAGGGACCGGCGGTCGCCACCGGCGGCGAAGGCGGAGGTCACGCCCGCCCCCGCTGCTCGCTGCCGCTGGTCGCCTCGTCGGCGGATTCCGGCTGCCCGCCCGGCTCGGCGCCCGCCCGGCTGCCGTCGCGCTGCCGGCCGGTCAGTTCGAGCAGCACCGCCAGCGTCACGCCGCAGACCAGGGCGCTGTCGGCCAGGTTGAATACGGGCCAGACCTGCCCGTACGGGTCGAACAGGCTGATCATGTCCACCACGTGCCCGACGAAGTGCCCGGGCGCGCGGAAGATCCGGTCGGTGAGGTTGCCGAGCGCCCCACCCAGCACCAGGCCGAGGGAGACCGCCCAGGGCAGCGACCGCAGCCGCAGCGCCATCCAGCCGATCCAGCCGATCACGCCGATGGTGATCAGGGGGAAGATCCAGGTGTGGCCGGACCCGATGCTCCACGCCGCCCCGCTGTTGCGGGTCAGGCTGAGGTAGACGGCGCCGCCGAACAGCGACACCGGCCCCCGGCCGGTGAGCGTCTGCAGCGCGAGCTGCTTGGTGAGCAGGTCGGCCAGGAGGGCGACCAGGGCGACGCCGAGGAGGACCCCGAGCGCCTTGCGCCGGGGCGTGCCGCCGCCCGGCTCAGCGGTGCCGGATCCGGCGCGCGGTGCTACGGTCATCTGCTCCCCATCGACGCTCTCCACGGTGATCCCTCACCGTCTCCACTCCGCCGCCGGGGAGCGGACCTCAGCGCCGCTCCTCCAGCTGCTTGCAGGTCACGCACAGGGTGGCCGACGGGAACGCGGCGAGCCGCTCCACCGGGATCGGGTTGCCGCACCGCTCGCACCAGCCGTAGCCACCCTCGTCGAGCCGCTCCAGGGCCCGCTCGACCTGCGTGATCCGCTCCTTGATGCTGTTGGCGAGTGAGATCTCCTGCTCCCGCTCGAACGTCTTCGTCCCGGTGTCGGCCTGGTCGTCCCCGGCCGAGTCGGTCAGCCGGTCGCGCTGCAGCTCGGTGATCTCGCTCAGCGTCTGATCGTACTCGGCGCGCAGCTCGGTGCGCCGCGCTGCCAACGCCGCCCGGATCTTCTCGGTCTCCGCCGGGCTGCGGGTGGCCTTCGCCGCCGGCTTGCGGCCGGTGGTCCTGGTGTCGGCTGGCTTCGCCATCGTCAGCTCCCTCGGCCGCGATACCGCGGCATTCGGCGGTGCCTGGGCAGGGTCCGCCGGCCAGGGCGTCCCCCATGTACAAAACGGGCGCGCGGCGAGCATGGCCGCGCACTCCGGAGGGTGGCAAGGATACGGAACGTACAGGCGTCCGACAACGTGCCGCACCGTCGCACCGCGATTCAGCCCCAGACAGCCACCAATCGGGGCAAAAGGAACGTTAGCAGATTATCGGTCCCGGTCCTCGCCGTACTCGCCAAACCACCGAGCCAGCCGACCGCGCCGACTCACCGCCCGCAGCCGCCGTTCGACCTCGTCCCGGACCTCTGCGGTGGCCACGATGAGCAGGCTGTCGCCCACCTTCAGCCGGGTGTCCGGCCCGGGCACGAAGCCGGCCCCGTCGCGCAGCACCAGGGTCACCGACGCGCCCACCGGCAGCCGCAACTCGTCCACGTGCACCCCGCCGAGCCGGGAGCCGGGCGGCACCTCGACCTGAAGCAAGTCCGCCCGCATCCGTTCCAGCGGGGCCGTCTCGACCCGGATCTCGGCCGCCTCGGCGGGCGCGGTCACCCCGAGCCGGCGGGCGGCCGGGGCGAGGGTCCCCGCCTGGAGCAGCGTGAAGATCACCACCAGCACGAAGACCGCGTCGAAGAGCCGGTCCGCCCCGGGCACCCGCTCGGAGAGCGGGATGGTGGCCAGCACGATCGGCACCGCGCCGCGCAACCCGGCCCAGGACAGGAAGGCCTGCTCCCGCAGGCCGAACCGGAACGGCAGCGCGGAGACCGCCACCGACAGCGGCCGGGCGGCGAACACCAGGGCCAGGCCGGCGACCACCGCCGGCAGCACCGCGTCGTCCAGCCGGGTCGGCGAGACCAGGAGCCCGAGGAGCACGAAGAGGCCGATCTGGGCCAGCCACGCCAGCCCGTCGGCGAAGCCGAGGATGGCCTGCCGGTGCGGCAGCCGGGCGTTGCCGAGCAGCACGCCGGCGACGTAGACGGCGAGGAAGCCGGACGCGTGCAGCACCGACCCGGCGGCGTACGCGAGCACGGTGAAGCCGACCACCGCGATCGGGTAGAGCCCAGCCGAGGGCAGCGCGGCCCGGCGCAGCGCCCATCGGCCGGTGATCCCGGCCGCCACCCCGACCACCGCGCCGAGGCCCAACTCGTACGCGACCAGCAGGACCTCGTACCACCAGGCGTGGGTGGCCGGGGCGTTCCGGGAGAGGAGCACCACCAGGATCACCACCGGGGCGTCGTTCATGCCCGACTCGGCCTCGAGCGTGGCCACCAGCCGGGGCGGCAGGCGCAACCGGCGCAGGGTGGCGAAGACCGCGGCGGCGTCGGTGGAGGAGAGCACCGCGCCGTAGAGCAGCGCCAGCCGCCAGTCCAGGCCGAGCAGCAGGTGCACCGCGAGGCCGACGACCAGGATGCTGACCACCACGCCGACCGTGGAGAGCGCGGCGGCCAGGCCGAGCACCGGCCGCAGGGTGCTCCACCGGGCGCTCAGGCCGCCCTCGGCGATGATCACGATCAGCGCGCAGAACCCGAGCATCCGGGTCAGCTCGACGTTGTCGAACCGGATGCCCAGCCCCGCCTCGCCGATCGCCACCCCGAGCGCGAGGTAGACGAGGAGACTGGGCACCCCGAGCCGGGTGGAGATGCGGACCGCGCCGACCGCAACCAGCAGGACGGCCGCGCCGAGCAGCAGCGCCAGATCCAGCCCGGGGGTCATCCGCGGCCGGCCTGGACGGGCCTCACTCGGCCGATCCGTCGCGCAGCCGGCGCAGCACGTCGGGCAGCTCCGGCGCGGAACGGTCGACCAGGAAGAGCTTGTCCCGGCTCGCCGCGCCGGTCCGCAGCGAGACCGCCGCCGGTCGTACGCCCAGCGCGTCGGCCAGGGCCCGGCGGGCCGCCTCGGTGGCCCGGCCGTCGACCGCCGGGGCGGTCACGGCGATCACCAGGGCGGGCCCGTGCGGGCCGTCGAAGCGGCCGCCGACCCGGGCCCGGGAGGCGCCCGGCTTCACCCGCACCGCGACCGTGAGCGTGTCGTCCATGGGCACCCGCGCTCAGCTCGGATCGGCGTGGGCGAGCAGGGTGGTGTCCGGCGTGCACCGGGCGCACGGGGTGAAGCCGAGCTCGATCGCCTCGGCCACCGGGAGCCGGGACGAGAGCCGGTCCAGCAGGTGCGGACAGGCGGCAAGGTGGTATCGCGGCCGGCCCTGCACCACGTGCACCGGGGTGCGCAGCTCGGCGACGAGGGCCGCGTCCTCGGGCCGCACCCGCTGGACGGCCGGCTCGTCGGCCGGCGCCTCGTCGGTGCCGGGCCCCGGTGCCGGCCTCGGCCGCAGATCGGACCCCGACGGCGGCTCGGGCGGTTGCCGCCACCCGGTGCCGACCGTGGGAGGAACGTGCTGGACGGGGATCTCCGGCTCCACGACCGGGGCGCCGTACGGGCTGCGGGACGTGGCCGGCCCGCCCCGACGCCGCGCCGTCCGGTCGGTCGTCGCCCGGGTGGCGGCCGCCTGGCGGGCACCCACGACGAGGGCGACGGCGGCCAGCAGGCTGGCCCCGATGGAAGTGATCAGCAGCGGACCGGACCCACCGGCCAACCCGGCCGCCAGGAGCACGACGGCGACGAGGATGAGCAGGATGCTGGCGACTGCCACAGCTCACCCCCGCCGCATCGTTTCGGTGTGCGGCCGACGGCCGTCCGGGGACGGGCGCCGACGGCGGATCAGCGACCCGACTCGAGCGAGCCCGAGCGGCCGCCGCCGTACGAGCCGGCGGTGGCGAGGCCGTTGCTGCCGCCACCGGAGCGGTTGCCCTCGGCGCGGTTGACCTCGGCCTCCAGGCCCTGGCCCCGGCCGTCCAGGTCGCGCAGCTGGCTCTCCAGGTACGCCTTGAGCCGGGTGCGGTACTCCCGCTCGAACTGCTTCAGCTCCTCGATGTGCTTCTGCAGCGCGGTGCGCTTGGCGTCCAGGCCACCCATGGCCTCCTGGTGCCGCTGGCGGGCGTCCCGCTCCAGGGCGTCGGCCTTGGCGCGGGCCTCACGGGTGACCTCCTCAGCCTTGGAACGGGCCTCGGAGAGCAACTGGTCGGCCTCGCGACGGGCGTCCGAGACGTGGTCGTCGGCGGTGCGCTGGGCCATCATCAGCACCCGCAGCGCCTGCTGCTCGCCGTCACCGGAGACGGTCGGGCCGCCCTGGGCGCGGACCTGCTCCAGCTCGGCCTGCATCGCCCGGGCCGCCTGATCGGCGGCCGCCTTGTCGCGCTGCACCCGGTCCAGCTGGGCCTTGACGTCGTTGAGCTCCGCCGCGAGACGGGCGTCGCCGCCGGGGCCGGCGGGAGCGCCACCACGGCCGCCGCGCTCCACCTGAGCGCGCAGCTCGTTGTTCTCCTCGATCAGACGGGCGAGCTCGCGCTCAACCTCGTCCAGGAAGGCGTCGACCTCCTCCTCGTCATACCCCCGCTTGCCGATCGGCGGCTTTTTGAAGGCGACGTTGTGGACGTCGGCCGGGGTCAGCGGCATCGAAACTCCTCGGGTCAGTTGCGGCCGCGTAGCGTGCCGGTCATCAGGAAACCGCGATGATCGACGGCGTTAACACAAACCTCATCAGCACGAACAGGATAACCAGGAGCACAAGCGAGGCCAGGTCGATGCTCACGTTACCAATTCGCAGTGGTGGGATCACACGCCTCAACGCCTTGAGGGGCGGATCAGTGACGCTCCACACGGATTCGAGTCCTGCCGATGCTCCGCGCCCCGGTTGCCAGCGGCGCCCATAGGCCAGAACGGCACTAAGCACAAATCGGGCCAAGAGAACAAGCAGGAACAGATAAACGATCAGGTAGAGCACTTGCAACAGGATCGACAACACGGCAGGCGACGTCCCTCGGTCGAGCGTGGGCTAGCTCAGGCTGAAAAAGCCGCCCTCAGCGATCTTGGCCTTGTCCTCCGCGGTGACCTGGACATTGGCCGGTGAGAGCAGGAACACCCGGTTGGTCACGCGCTCGATCGTACCGCGCAGCCCGAACGCCAGCCCGGCCGCGAAGTCAACCAGTCGACGGGCGTCCGCCTCCTCCATCTCGGTGAGGTTGATGATCACGGGCACGCCGTCCCGGAAGTGCTCGCCGATGGTGCGCGCCTCCCGATAGGTGGTCGGGTGCAGCGTGGTGATCTGGTAGCGCTGTTCATCTTCGGTCACCACCGCGCGCTCCCGGGGCTGGACCTGCGGCGCGAGGGCGAGGTTGTCCCGGGTGTGGTAGGTCAGCGCGCCGGAGGTCTCCCCGGCGCCCGACCGGGTGATCGACCGTACGCTGGACCGCTCCACCCGCTCGACATCGGCCCGGTCGGTCTCCACCGCCCGGCTCGCGGCGCGCTCGGTCAGCCGGCCGCGGTCGCCGACCCGGGGCCGCGGCGCCGGCGGCTCCTCGGACTCGTCGTCCTCCTCGTCGGCGAACTCCTCGGCGTACCGGCTCGACCGGTAGCGCGAGTCGCGGTAGCCGCCCTTGTCGTAGCCACCGTCCTCGTAGGCCCGCTCGTCGTCCTCTTCGACCAGACCGAGCCAGACCCCCGCCTTGCGCAGAGCACCCATCCCGCGCCCCTCCGTCCGCCGTGCGGCACGCACCCCCGTGCCGTGTCGCCTGTCGCGAGTGGACAACCTGCCCACCGGACCGGATCGGCAATCCCCTGACGGGCGATTCCTTCTCGCCCGCCATGACCCCCGGACAACGGGATGCCGTTCCTGAACAACACCGATGTAATTTGCTTCGTTCGCGGTCAGGCTACCGCAGCGTGGGACGCATTCCGAGCAACGCGCTGCCGACGCGGACGTGTGTCGCGCCGTATCCGATCGCAATTTCCAGGTCCCCGCTCATCCCGGCGGACAGCGCGGTGGCCGCGGGGTACAGCCCCCGGAACCACCCCGTCACCTCGGCCAGCCGGGCGAACGCCCGCTCCGGCTCCCAGCCCAGCGGCGCCACCGCCATCAGGCCGCCCAGCCGCAGCGCCCCCGCGCCGGCCACCGCCTCCGCCACCGGGCCGAGGCCGCGGTCCGGGTCGGCCGAGTCCGGCACCGCCCCGCCCCGCGCCGGGTCACCGTCGATGCTGACCTGGACCAGCACGTCCAGCGGCCGGTCCCGGCCGGCCGCCGCGGCCGCGTCCAGCGCCCCGGCCAGCCGGACGCTGTCGACCGACTGGACGACGTCGGCGTACCGGACCACCGAGCGGCACTTGTTGCGCTGCAGCTGGCCGATGAAGTGCCAGCGCGGCGCCACCCCGGCCGCGGCCACCTCGGCGGCCTTGGCGGCCGCCTCCTGGTCGCGATTCTCCCCCACGTCGGTGACCCCCAGCCCGGCCAATGCCACCACGTCCCCGGCCGGGTAGGTCTTGGTCACCGCGATCATGGTGACCTCGGTACGGTCCCGGCCGGCGGCGGAGCACGCGTCCGCGATCCGGGCCCGGACCCGGGCCAGTCCGGCCGCGAGCTCGGCACGACGATCCGGTCGTACCGTGGCTGTTCTGTCGGTCATCGGCGCGGCTCAGGACCCGTTCTTGAGGAAGTCGGGCACGTCCACGTCGTCGAAGAGCACCCGGCGCGGCGACTGCTGCGGGGCCGGCATGCTGGCCGGCGGCGAAACCGGCGAGTTCGGCTGCGCCGGCTGGTTCTGGTTGGTCTTGCGGCCCGGCTCGGCCGCCTTGTACGCGGGCATGCCCCCGTCGAAGCCCGCCGCGATCACGGTCACCCGAACCTCGTCGCCGAGCGCGTCGTCGATGACCGCGCCGAAGATGATGTTGGCTTCCGGGTGCGCCGCGTCGGTGACCATCTGAGCGGCGTCGTTGATCTCGAACAGGCCTAGGTCGGAGCCGCCGGCGATGGAGAGCAGCACGCCCCGGGCGCCGTCCATGCTCTGCTCCAGCAGGGGGCTGGAGATGGCCGCCTCGGCCGCCTCGACCGCGCGGTTCTCGCCCCGGGCGCTGCCGATTCCCATCAGCGCGCTGCCGGCACCGTTCATCACGCTCTTGACGTCGGCGAAGTCCAGGTTGATCAGACCCGGGGTGGTGATCAGGTCGGTGATGCCCTGGACACCGGAGAGGAGCACCTGGTCGGCGGTCCGGAAGGCGTCCATCATGCTGATGTTGCGGTCGCCGAGCGCGAGCAGCCGGTCGTTCGGGATGACGATCAGCGTGTCGCACTGGTTGCGCAGCTCGTCGATGCCGGACTCGGCCTGCACCTGGCGACGCTTGCCCTCGAAGGAGAACGGCCGGGTCACCACGCCGATGGTGAGGGCGCCGAGCTTGCGGGCGATGTTCGCCACCACGGGGGCGCCGCCGGTGCCGGTGCCGCCGCCCTCGCCACAGGTCACGAAGACCATGTCGGCGCCCTTGAGCACCTCCTCGATCTCGTCGCGGTGGTCCTCGGCGGCGCTCTTGCCGACCTCCGGGTTGGCGCCGGCGCCGAGGCCCCGGGTCAGCTCCCGGCCGACGTCGAGCTTGACGTCGGCGTCGCTCATCAGCAGCGCCTGCGCGTCGGTGTTGATCGCGATGAACTCGACGCCCTTGAGCCCAACCTCGATCATCCGGTTGACGGCGTTGACGCCGCCGCCCCCGATGCCGACGACCTTGATGACCGCCAGGTAGTTGTGCGGAGGTGTCATCTCCGGTCCTTTCCATTCGAGATTGGCATGGGCCGACCCCACACGGCTTGGCCAGACCAGCGGTCGACGACGGCAGTCCCCGGTAGCGGCTGAGGCTGAACCCTCACCCTCTACTAGAGGCTTACAGTTATGTCAACCACTGATCCTCTTCCGGGCAACGTAAGCGGCTCCACGCCGAGAGCCAAGGATCTGATCGGCGTGTCGCCGCCGGAGCGGGACGACTCACTTTCCCCGCCCACCTGAGAGCCCGCCGGCCGGCGGATCACTGGAAGGTCACCACGTCCGGCGCGCTGACGTCGATCGTTTTCGCCTGCTGACCCAGCAGGGCGGTGGCCACCCGCGACTTTTCCGCGCCCCGGGTCGCGTCCCCCCAGACCACCATCCGGTCGGCGCGCAGCCGCAGGGTGATCCGGGCCAGCCCGGCCACGTCCACCGAGACCAGCTCGGCGCGCAGCTGCGGGGTGAGCGCGGCGAGCACCGCCAGCCCGGCCCGGGTGCCGGGGTCGCCCGGGCCCGGCCGGTCCACCCGGACCAGCGGCAGCGCGTCCGGGGCGCGGGGCACGGTCCGGAAGACGACGCCGGAGCGGTCGATCAGGGCGAACTGCTCCCCCTGTGGCACCGCCGCGACGGCGGTCCGCTCCACCACCCGGATCACCAGGGTGCCCGGCCAGTCCCGGGACACCGACGCGCGCTCCACCGGCGCCAGCGTGCCGACCCGGCGGGCGGTGGCGGCCAGGTCCACCTGGGCCAGCGGCGTGTCGTCGGGGACCGCCGCCGCGTCCCGCACCTCGACCGGGGTGACCAGCTCCGCGCCGACCACCCGCACCTCGCGGACGCCGAACAGGCCGGTGCCCAGCAGGGTCCAGGCGACCAGCCCGGCCAGCGCGAGCACCCCGGCGGCGACCGCCCACGGCAGGGCGGCCCGCATCCGGCGCCGCCGGGCCCGCGCCATGAACCGCCGGGTCGATGGCGGGACCGCGTCCGTGCCGGCCCGGACCAGCTGCCAGCGGCGTACCGGACCGCGCCGGCCGGCGCCGCCGTCCGCGCCCGGGACCCGGCCCCGGGCCGGACCGGGGCTCATCCGGCCGCGGCGTCCGGGCCGACGGCACTGCCCATGGCCGTCGCGCCGCTGGCCTCAGCGCTGCGGGCCAGCAGGGCGTCGAGGAGCTGGTCGCCCATCAGCGAAATGGGCGGCGCGCCCATGGTGACCACGACGTCGCCCGGTCGCGCCCGGCGGGCCACCTCGACCGGCGCCGCCTCCCACGAGTCGACGAAGACCTTCCGCTCGGCCGGCAGCGGCACCACCTCGATCAGCGCCGCCGAACCCTCGCCCGGCTGGCGCAGCTCGCCGGGGCCGAAGACCTCCAGCAGCACCAGCTCGTCGGCGATGCCGAGCGCCGCGGCGATCTCGGCCTGCAGGTCCCGGGTCCGGTAGAGCCGGTACGGCTGGAAGACCACGACCAGCCGGCCCGCGCCGGCCACCTCGCGCAGGGTCTGCAGGGCCAGCGTCATCGAGGTCGGGTGGTAGGCGTACTCGTCGTAGACCACCACGCTGTCCGCGACGCCCTTGCGCTCGAAGCGCCGTCGCACGCCGGGGAACACGCCGAGCGCGGCCTCCGCCGCCTCGATCGGCAACCCCAGCAGGTACGCGGCCAGCACGGCCGAGGCGCTGTTGAGCCCCATGTGCCGCCCCGGCACCGGCAGCCGGATCTCGCCCAGCGACCGGCCGTCGATCTCGGCCAGGTAGCGCACCCCCCGCGCGGAGGAGGCCATCTCGCTCAGCCGCAGGTCGGCGTCGGCCGACTCGCCGTACGTGTACACCCGCCGCCCCTCGGCCCGCAGCGTCGCGGCCAGCCGCCGCCCGCCCGGGTCGTCGGCGCAGGTGATGATGAACCCCTCCGGATCGGTGAGCCGGGCGAAGTCGGCGAAGGTCGCCTCCAGCGTGGCCAGATCGCCGTAGGTGTTCAGGTGGTCCGCCTCGATATTGGTGATGATCGAGACGTACGGGCGGTAGATCAGGAACGAGCGGTCGCTCTCGTCGGCCTCCACCACGAAGTACTCGCCGGTGCCGTGGTGCGCCCCCGAACCCACCTCCGAGATCTCCCCGCCGATCACGAAGGACGGATCCGTCCCGGCCTGCTGGAGCACCATGGTGACCATCGAGGTGGTGGTGGTCTTGCCGTGGGTGCCGGCGACCGCCACCGTCCGGCGGCCGGTCATCGCCGCGGCGAGCGCCTCGGAGCGGTGCAGCACGCGCAGGCCGCGCCGGCGGGCCTCGACCATCTCCAGGTGGTCCTGCGGGATGGCCGAGGAGTAGACCACGGTGTCCACGCCGTCAAGGTTGGACGCCTCGTGGCTCATGTGGATCGTGCCGCCGAGCGCCCGCAGGCCGGCCAGGGACGGCCACTCGCGCAGCTCGCTGCCGGAGACCGGCAGGCCCCGGGTGAGGAAGAGCCGGGCCAGGCCGCTCATGCCGACCCCGCCCACCCCGATCAGGTGGATCCGGCCCAGGTCCTCCGCGGTCAACGTGCCGGCGGGGGTGAACTGCGCGGTGTTCATGCCGAGTACCTTCCCGTCGCGGTGCCGCTCACGGCGCCGCCGTTGTTCGCGACTGCGGGGCTCGCAAGCTCACTCCTCGCGCTCACGGCGCCGCCGTTGTTCGCGACTGCGGGGCTCGCAAGCTCACTCCTCGCGCTCACCGAGACACCGCCTCGTAGACGAAGTTCAGCAGCGCGACGTCGCCGTCCCGCCGGCCGTACGCGGCCGCGGCGGCGCCCATCGCGGCGAGCCGCCGCGGATCCCGGACCAACGGGATGACCGTCCGCTCCAACCAGTCCGGGGTCAGCTCGGCGTCGTCGACGAGCAATCCGCCCCCGGCCTCCACCACCGGCAGGGCGTTGCGCTTCTGCTCCTGGTTGCTGTGCGGGTAGGGGACGTAGATGGTGGGCAACCCGATGGCGGCCACCTCGGCGCAGGTCATCGCCCCGCCCCGGGCGAGCATCAGGTCGGCGGCCGCGTAGCCGAGCTCCATCTCGGACAGGTAGGGCAGGGTCACGTACGGCACGGGCAGGTCGGTGGGGACCGACACCGGCTCGTTGCGGGCGCCGATCACGTGCAGCACCTGCACGCCGTTGCGGGCCAGTTCCTTGGCCGCGCCGGAGACCGCCAGGTTGATCGAGCGGGCGCCCTGCGAACCGCCGGCGACGAAGAGCACCGGCAGGTCGGGGCGGAGCCCGAAGTGGGCCCGCGCGGCGGCGCGCAGGGCGGCGCGGTCCAGCCCGGCGATGCCCCGGCGCAGCGGCACGCCGACCACCCGCGCGTCGCGCAGCGACTCGGCCTGGGCCGGCTGGTGCGGGAAGCCCACCGCGACGTGCTTGGTGAACTTCATCCCCAGCCGGTTGGCCACCCCTGGGGGGACGTTCACCTCGTGGATGACGATCGGCAGCTCACGCCGCCAGGCGGCCAGGTAGCCGGGCACCGAGACGTACCCGCCGAAGCCGACCACGACGTCGGCCTGGACCTCGTCGATCACCTTGCCCGCCGCGCGGGCCGCCTTCCACATCCGGTCCGGGGTGCGGACCAGACTCATGTTGATCGAGCGAGGCAGCTGGTAGGCCGGGATCTGGCGCAGGTCGTAGCCGTGCGGCGGGATCAGCTCGTTCTCCAGGCCCTTCGGGGTGCCGAGGCAGGTGATCCGGACGCCCGGGTCGTGTCGACGCAGGCAGTCGGCAAAGGCGAGAAGCGGGTAGATGTGCCCGCCCGTACCCCCTCCGCAGAGCACCACCGAACGCAGCGGACCCATCAGCGTCTCCTCTCGCTCCCCGTCCCGGCGCGCGTCCGGCTCGGCCGGGCGCCGCGGGCTGCGGCCTGGTCGTCCTCCCGCCGCCCACGGGACCGGGGCACGGACCCACGGTCGGCCGGTGGCGACGCCGGTCGGCGTCGCCCGCCGGGAAGCGGCGGCAACGGGGCCCAGAGTAGTCGGACCCACCGGGCCGGTGGACGGGCATGCAGGGCTCGGGCCGCGTCGGGCTCGGCACGGGCGAAGGAGGCGAGCATCCCGACCGCGGCCAGGGTGACGACCAGGGCGCTGCCGCCGTCGGAGATGAAGGGCAGGGGCACGCCGGTCAGCGGGAGCACGCCGACCACGCCGCCGATGTTGATCACCGCCTGGCCGACCAGCCAGGCCGTCACCCCCGCGGCGGCGAGCCGGCGGAACGGGTCCTCCACCCGCCGGGCGATCCGCAGTCCGGTGTAGGCCAGTACGGCGAAGAGCACCAGAACCACCGTGCAGCCGACGACGCCCAGCTCCTCGGCGATGATCGCGAAGATGAAGTCGTTGTGCGCCTCGGGCAGCCAGCCGAACTTGAGGCTGCTCTTGCCCAACCCGACGCCGAACCAGCCGCCGTGCTCGATCGCGTTGCGGGCCTGGACGATCTGGTAGCAGGCGTTCTCGAAGCACTTGGCCGGGTCCGGCGGGTCGACGAACGAGGTGAGCCGGGTCAGACGGTAGTTGTCCGCGTCGCGCGAGCCGGAGCCGGCGCCGAGGGACGCCGCCGCCACCAGCAGGCCGATCCCGAGCAGGCCCACCGCGGAGAGCGCGGCGAAGACCCGCAGCCGCACCCCGGCCGCCCAGAGCAGGCCGACCACCAGGGCGAGCAGGCAGAGCATGCTGCCCAGGTCGTTGTAGCCGACCAGCACGAAGAGCAGGCCGACCACCGGGAAGAGCGGGGTGGCCAGTTCCTTCCACCAGCCCAGCGCGGCGCCCTTGCGGACCAGCACGTGCGCGCCCCAGAGCGCCAGGGCGAACTTGGCCAGCTCGGCCGGCTGCACCTGGATCGGGCCGAGGTAGAGCCAGAGCAGGTGGGCCCGCAGCGGGCCGATCGAGTCGATTCGGAACAACGAGTCCAACACGACCAGCAGGTTGAGCAGGAGCAGCAGCACCACCGCCAGCCCGAGCACCGGCCGGCCCAGCGCGCGGAAGGTGCGGGCAGGCAGCCGCTGGCAGGCCCAGAACACCACGATGCCGACCACCGCGAAGATCGTCTGCTTGACCAGGGAAGCCGAGGCGTCGCCGCCCTCGGCGTAGTCCTTCACGCTGGTCGCCGAGAAGACCATGGTCAGGCCGATCAGCAGCAGCAGGCCGGCGCTGGAGATCAGCAGGTGGTAGGAGGCCAGCGGCCGGGCCAGCAGACCGCGCAGCGCGGCGAGCCCACCGGCCGGATCCAGGCCGAGCGGCAGGCCCGGCGGATCCGGCGTCCGGGTCGCCGCCGGCGCCCGCCTGGCCTGCGGGTCGGTCGTGCCGTCGGTCTGAAGTCCCTCCCCCACCCGCACATCATCGCGGCTCGGCCCGCCCGGCCGTGGCGCAACCGCCCCGTCGGCGTGTCGAAGCGAAAGGAGGGGCCCCTTGTCAACGCCTGGCGTCGACGAGGGCCCCTCCGTTCCTTGGCCGGCTCAGGTGACCGCCGCGAGGAACTCGCTGTAGAACAGGCCCAGCGCGATGGCCACGCCGATGCCGGCGATGATCCAGAACCGGACCACGATGTTGACCTCGCTCCAGCCGGCAAGCTCGAAGTGGTGCTGCAGCGGCGACATCCGGAACACCCGCTTGCCGGTCGTGCGGAACGAGATGATCTGGATCACCACGGACATCGTGATGATCACGAAGAGCGCCCCCAGGATCGGCAGCAGCAGGATGGTCCGAGTGGACATCGCCATGCCGGCGATCAGGCCGCCCAGGCCGAGCGCGCCGGTGTCGCCCATGAAGATCCGGGCCGGTGAGGTGTTCCACCAGAGGAAGCCGACGCAGGCACCGGCGGCCGCGCCGGCGATCAGCGCGATCTCCAGCGGATCCCGGACGGTGTAGCAGTACGCCTCGGTGTAGTTCGGGTCGGCGCACCAGTGCCGGTACTGCCAGAAGGCGATCAGCCCGTACGCGGCGAGCACCATCACCGAGGCGCCGGTGGCCAGGCCGTCCAGGCCGTCGGTGAGGTTGACGCCGTTGGTCGCCGCCATCACCACCATGATGATGACGATCACCGCGCCGATCTTGCCGATCTCCAGCGCCGGAATGTCCCGGATGAAGCTCAGTGTCGTGCTGCCGACCGTCTCGGCGTTGGTCCGGTTGCCGCTGGCGTCGTACATGGTGCTCGGGAAGTAGAGCGCGACGATGCCGAAGATCGCCCCGACCAGGATCTGGCCGGCCAGCTTGCCGCGCTTGTTCAGCCCGCCGCTGTGCCGCTTGCGCACCTTGAGAAAGTCGTCGATGAAGCCGACCGCGCCGGAGAAGACCATCAGACCGAGCAGCACCAGCGCGGTGATGGTCGGCTCCACCTGGGCGATCTGCGCGTCCGGCAGGGTGGTCAGCGCGAGGTGGCCGGCGACGTACGCGATCACCGTGGCCAGGATGAAGACCACGCCGCCCATCGTCGGCGTGCCCTTCTTGCCCTGGTGCATGGCCGGGCCCTCGGCCCGGATCGGCTGGCCCGCCTTGAGCCGGGTGAACACCTTGATCGCGATCGGGGTGCAGAACAACGAGATGAGGAACGCGACCCCGACGGCGACGATCACCGCCCTCATGAGGCGGCCTCGTTCCCGGCGGCCGCGCGCAGCGCGTCGGCCACCTCCCAGGTGCGGTACCGGGAGCCCTTCACCAGGACCACGTCACCCGGACGTAGCTCGCCCCGCAGCACCTCGACGGCCGCCGCCTGATCGGTGAGCAGCACCGAACTTCCTCCCCAGTCGCTTACCGCTGTCGCGCCGTCGTGGATCGGCGCAGCCGCCTCGCCCACCACGAGCAGCCGGTCCACGCCCAGTTCGGCCGCGAGCCGGCCGACCTGCTGGTGTCCCTCCCGCTCGAACGCGCCCAACTCGGCCATGTAACCGAGCACGGCGAGGGTACGCCCCTGCCCCCCCATGCCGGCCAGCGCCCGCAGCGCGACCGCCATCGAGGCCGGGTTGGCGTTGTACGAGTCGTCGATCACCGTGACCCCGTCGGGACGCTCGAAGACGTCCATCCGGCGGGTGGAGACCAGCCCCAGCTCGCCGAGCGCGACGGCCAGGTCGGCCAGCGGCATGCCCAGCTCGCGGGCCACCGCCGCGGCGGCGAGGGTGTTGGAGACCTGGTGCCGCCCGGTCAGCCCGAGCCGGACCGGCGCGCGACCCTCCGGCGTCACCAGGGTGTACGACGGCCGGCCCCGGTCGTCCAGCGCCACGTCCACGGCGCGGACGTCGGCGTGCGCCGCCTCGCCGTACCGGACCACCCGGGCGGGCGTGCGGGTGGCCATCCCGTCGACCAACGGGTCGTCGGCGTTGAGCACGGCCAGCCCGTCGGCCGGCAGCGCCTCGACCAGCTCCCCCTTGGCCAGGGCGATGGTCTCCACCGAACCGAACTCGCCGATGTGCGCCACCCCGACGTTGAGCACCACCGAGATCCGCGGCGGCGCGATCTCGCAGAGGTACCGCACGTGCCCCACCCCGCGGGCGCTCTTCTCCAGCACCAGGTAGCGCGTCTCCGGGCCCGCCTGCATGACCGTGTACGGGTGGCCCAGCTCGTTGTTGAACGTGCCGGGCGGCGCCACGGTCGGGCCGAGCCGGACGGTGAGCTGGCCCATCAGGTCCTTCGTGGTGGTCTTGCCGGAAGAGCCGGTCACGCCGATCACGGTGAGCCCGGGCAGCCGGTCCACCACCGCCCGGGCCAGGCACGCCATCGCGGCCAGCGCGTCGTCGACCAGCACCATCGGCACCCCGGGCACCGCGCGGGTGCCGAGCACCGCGACCGCCCCGGCGGCGACCGCGCCGGCGGCGTAGTCGTGCCCGTCCACCTTCTCCCCGGGGAATGCGACAAAGAGCCCACCGGGGCCGACCTTGCGGGAGTCGAACTCGACCGACCCGGTCACCCGGGCGTCCGGGTCGGCGGCGACCAGCCGCCCGTCGACCGCCGAGGCGACCTCGGCCAGGCTCAGCGCGATCACCGCTGACCCGCCCGGTCCCCGAAGCGGGCCCGCAGCGCGTCGGCCAGCTCGGTGCGGTCGTCGAACGGCAGGATCTCGCCGCCGATCTCCTGGCCGCGTTCGTGCCCCTTGCCGAGCACCGCCACCACGTCGCCCGGCTCGGCCAGCCGGACCGCCTCGGCGATCGCCGCCCGCCGGCCGTCCACCTCGATGATCCGGGCCGGGGTGCCGGCTGCGTACGCCCCGGCGAGCACCTCGGCGCGGATCGTGGACGGGTCCTCCGTCCGCGGGTTGTCGTCGGTCACCAGCACCACGTCGGCTCCCTCCGCGGCGGCCCGGCCCATCACCGGCCGCTTGCCCCGGTCCCGGTCGCCGCCGGCGCCGATGACGCAGATCAGCCGGCCGGCGCTCAGCTCCCGCAGCGCGGCCAGGGCGGCCACGATCGCGTCCGGCTTGTGCGCGTAGTCGACCACGCCGCGCACCAGGGCGTCCCCGCTGACCAGCTCCAGCCGCCCGGGCACCCCGCCGCAGGCGGCCACCCCGGACGCCGCGGTCGCCGGGTCCACCCCGACGGCCACCAGCGCGGCGATGGCCAGCAGCGCGTTGGCCACGTTGTGCCGGCCCGGCAGCGCCACGCCGGCCGGCACGGTCAGCCCGTCCGGGCCGTGCGCGGTGAACCGCTGGGTGTACCCCTCGCCGTCGACGTCCGTGGCGTACCAGGTGGCGGCCGGGTCGCCGGCCGCCGAGTAGCTGACCGTGGCCGGCTTGAACAGCGGACGCAGCTCCGGGTCGTCGTGGTTGAGCACCTCGACGTCGCAGCGGCCGTCGAAGAGCTGCGCCTTGGCGGCGAAGTAGTCGTCCCGGTCGGCGTGGAAGTCCAGGTGGTCGGAGCCGAAGTTGGTGTAGCCGCCGACGGTGAAGCGGACCCCGCCGACCCGGCCCATGGCCAGGGCGTGGCTGGAGACCTCCATGACCACCGCGGTGACCCCGCGGTCCCGGGCGGCGGCGAGCATGGCGTGCAGGTCGGTCGCCTCGGGGGTGGTCCGCACGCTGTCGACCACCAGGTCGCCCAGGCGGGTCTCCACGGTGCCGATCAGGCCGGTGGTGTGGCCGGCCGCGCGCAGCCCTGACTCGATCAGGTAGGCGGTCGAGGTCTTGCCGGCGGTGCCGGTCGCCCCGATCATGGTCAGCCCCTCGGTCGGGTCGCCGTAGACGGTGGAGGCGACGGTGCCCAGCACCGCGCGGGGGTCGGCCACCACCAGCGCGGGCAGCCCCGCCAGGGCGGCCAGCTCCGCGCCGGCCGGGTCGGTCAGCACGGCCACCGCGCCGGCCTCGGCCGCGCCGGCGGCGAACTCCGCGCCGTGCCGGCGAGCACCGGGCAGCGCCGCGTACAGGTCGCCGGGGCGGACCTCCTGGCTGGCGTGGGTCACCCCGGTCACGGCCACCTCGGCGGCGCCGGTCGGTGGCTCGGCGGCGAGTCGGGCGGCGAGATCGCCGAGCCGGACGGGATTCACGGTACGGGGTCGTGGATTGCCGGGCACGGCGTCAGACCCTACCCGGTCGTCCGGTTCCGGCCACAAAGCCGCCCCGGTGGTTTGTCCCACGCACCGATGATGTCCCGCCGTTTCCGCTCAGCGCGGAAAGACCTCGAACTTCGGGGACCTGCTGGTGGCCGAGGGCGGCACCCGGTAGTGACGCAGGGTGAAGCCCATCATCTCCCGGAACGCCGGGGCGGCCACCGCGCCGCCCTCGCCGCCGGGGCTCCAGACGAAGACCGCCACCACGTACCTCGGCTTCTCCGCCGGGGCCATCCCGATGAACGAGCCGACCTCGCCGGGCTGCTGCCTGCCGTCGACGTACCGCAGGCCGGTGCCCGTCTTGCCGGCCACCCGGTAGCCGGAGACCGCCGCGGCTCGGCCGGTGGCCCCCTCGACGGTGGTGACCGCCTCCAGCATGGTCCGCAGCGCGGCCGCGTTGGCCGGGCTGAGCACCGATCGGGTGACCGGATTCGGGCCCGGCGTCCGCTTGCCGTCCGGCCCGATCACGTCCTTGATCAGGTGCGGCTGGACGTACCGCCCGTCGTTGGCGATGGCCGCGTACGCGGCGGCCATCTGCAGCGGCGTGGCATCGACGCTGTGCCCGATCGGCACCGACCCGTACGACGACCCGCTCCACTCCGCCGCGGGCAGCAGCCGCCCGGAGGCCTCCCCCGGCATCCCCTCGCCGGTGGGCTGGCCGAGGCCGAACCGCTTCTGGTAGTCGATCAGCCGGTCCTTGCCGAGCCTGTCGGCGATCTCGATGGTCCCGACGTTGGACGAGTACGCCAGCATCCCGGGGATGCTCATCCGCCGGCCGTTGGCCGGGTGGGTGTCCCGGAAGGTCACGTCGCCCTTGGTGATGCTGTTGGCGATCGGCATCTCCGTCTCCGGCGTGATGACACCCTCCTGGAGGGCCGCCCCGTAGGTGATCGCCTTGTGGATCGAGCCCGGGTCGACGACGAAACTGGTCGCCGCGTCCTCCCGGGCGGTCGACTTGCTCTCCTCCGGCGTCGCCGCGTTGTAGGTCGGGTTACTCGCCTGGGCCAGCACCTCGCCGGTGGCGACGTCGAGGACCACGGCGGCGCCGACGCTGCCCCGGGTCTGCGCCATCTGGGCGCTGAGGATCCGCTGCACCTGAAACTGGAGATCCCGGTCGATGGTCAGCTCCAGCGAGCTGCCCGGCTTGGGCTCGGTGGTCTCGCTGTAGCCGCCCGGGATCGGCGCGGCCAGGTCGCCCTGCCCCACCTCGTACCTCTTTCGACCGGACTGTCCCTGCAGCAGGTCGTCGTACTTCGCCTCCAGTCCCTCCAGGCCGACCATGTCCTGGCTGGTGAAGCCGATCAGGTTGGCGGCCAGGTCGCCGCCGGGCACCTCGCGCCGCTCGTCCCGGTGCACGCCGATGCCGGCCAGGTCCAGCGCCACGATCTGCTTGGCCTTGTCGATCTCGACGCCCCGGGCCAGGTACTGGAACTGGGACTCGCCCCCGCCGGGGAGGGTCCGCCGCTTCATCTTCTCGGCGAGTTCGGAGGCCGGCAAGCCGAGCAACGGAGAGAGCAGCCTCGCGGTCGCCACCCGGTCCTTGACCCGCGTCGGGTCGGCGAAGACGTACCGCGCCTCCACGCTGTGCGCCAGCGGGGCGCCGGTCCGGTCGTAGATGGCGCCGCGCGGGGCCGGCAGGTCGACCACGGCCAGCCGCTTCGCGAGCCCGCCGTCGGCGTACGCCGGGGTGTCCACCGTCTGGAGGTAGACCAGCCGGATGCCGATGGTGGCGAAGAGCGCCAGGGTGAGCAGCGTGCCCAGCCGCAGCCGGCGGCGCGGGTCGGCGAGCTTCGGCGGGCGCCGCGGCTTGCGGGAGGGCCGGCGCGCGGCGGCCCGGTCCGGGCGGCGCGGCGCGCGCGGACCCGGGCGGCGGCGCGGCGGCGGCAGATCGTCCTCGTCGTCGGGCCGGGCCCGGCTGGGGCGCGGCACCGTTCGCACCACGCCGACGCGCCCACCCCCGGCGGCGGTCTCCCGGCGGCCGGTGCGGGTCGCGCCGGTCCGGCCACCGTCGAGCACCTGCAACGCCGGCCGGAACGGGTCGCCGGAGCGGCTGCTACGCGGGGTACGTCGCGGCTCGGCGCCCCCGCTGGTCGCGGCCCGGGCGGCGCCGCCGCCCTCACGGATGGTCCGCCCCCGGGGCGTGTACGCCCGGGCGTCGGAGATGCCCCCGATGCCCGGCTCGCCGGAGCGCGGGTCGGCGCCCCGGGACGAGCCGCGCCGGGAGCCCGTGGCGTCCCGGCGCGGTTCCTCCGATCTCGGGGGCACCTGACTACCCCCCGTTGCCCTGCTGGCTGGTGATGGCCGGCTCACCCGTGGCCGGGTGCGGCACACCGATCATCCGGCCGTCCGGCAGCCGGATGTACGCGGGCTCGCCCGACTCGACGAGGCCGAGCTTGCGGGCGTTGGCGGTCAGGTTGCCCGGCGCCTTCTGCTCGGCGATCTCCTTCTCCAACTGCTCCTGGTCGACGTCGAGCTTGGCCTGCTGCTGCTGGAGCTTCTCCAGCCGGAAGGCGTTCTCGTTGATCTTCGTGTTGACCAGCAGGATGCCGAGCACCCCGCCGACCACCAGCACCAGGATCAGCCCGACGAACGGCGCCCGCGGCACGGACACCGGCGGCGGCGGGGCGACCCGCAGCCGCGGCGGCGGCCCGCCGGTGGTCCGGGTCCGCTCGGCCGGCCGCAGCGCGGCGCTGCCCTGGGTGGGGAACTCGCGCACCCCCCGGGCGCGAGTCTCCCCCCGACGGTCGAGCCGGTCGGCCCCCGCCGTCGCGGTCGTGGTCCGCGTGGTGCGCTGCGCCGCGGTCCGGCCCCCCGACCGCGGTGCGCGCTGCCCGACGGCGTCCCGGCCGTCGCGCGTGTTGACGTTCATGTCCCCTCCCCCTGTTCGTCCGTCCCGCTGCCGTCCCTCGGGGCCGACCGGGGATCCCTGCCGGATCCCGGTGACCCCGTCCCCGGTTGGTGCATCGCCTTGACCCGGCGGCGGTACCGTTCGCGGTCGGTACGCCCCTGCCGGGCCGCCTCCGGGTCGAGCCGTTCCGCGGCCCGCAGCCGCACCGAGGCGGCGCGCGGGTTGGCGGCGACCTCCGCCTCCGCAGGGAGCTCGGCGCCTCGGCTGAGCAGCCGGAACGTCGGGCCCGTGCCGGGCAGTTCGACCGGGAGGTCGATCGGGCCCTTGCTGCGGACCCGGTCGGCGAGCGCCTGCTTGGTGAGCCGGTCCTCCAGCGAGTGGTAGGACAGGACCACCATGCGGCCGCCCACGGTGAGCTTGTCCAGGGCGGCCGGCAGCGCCGTCTCCAGCGCGGCCAACTCCCTGTTTACCTCGATCCTTAAAGCCTGAAACGTTCTCTTTGCCGGGTGTCCCCCGGTTCGTCGGGCTGGTGCCGGAATGCTCTCCCGGACCAGCTCCGCCAGCCGCGCCGACGAGGTGATCGGAGCGCGCTCTCGCTCCCGGATGATCGCCGAGGCGATCTTCCCGGCGAACTTCTCCTCGCCGTACACCCGCAGCACCCGGGCCAGGTCCGGGTGGGAGTAGGTGTTGACCACCTCCTCGGCGGTCATCCCCCGGGTCTGGTCCATCCGCATGTCCAGCGGCGCGTCCTGCGCGTACGCGAACCCGCGGTCGGGCACGTCGAGTTGCAGCGACGACACCCCGAGGTCGAACAGGATCCCGTCGACCGCCGGGTACCCGAGCCGGTCGAGCACCTCGGGCAGCTCGTCGTAGACGGCGTGCTCGAGGTGGATCCGGTCGGCGAACCGGGCGAGGCGGACCCGCGCGTGGGCGAGGGCCTCGGTGTCCCGGTCCAGGCCGATCAGCACCGTGTTGGGGTGCGCCACCAGGACCGCCTCGGCGTGCCCGGCCAGACCCAGCGTCGCGTCGACGTGAACGGTGCGGCGATTCCGACCCAGCGCGGGGGCCAGCAACTCGAGACATCGCTCGAGCAGCACCGGCACGTGGGTGCCGCGTAGCTCCCCCATCTCGACCCCCTGGTTGAAACGTCTTTCCGTCCGTGTCGCGCCCTGCGTCGGACGGCGCTCGTCGTACCGCCAGATCCCCATCCGCTCCCGCCCGCGGCGGCCCCGGCCCCCGACTGGATCGTGCGCCTGGCACCGGGGAAGGGGTGCCAGGAACTCGAAAGCGGCTGGAGATCTCGCAGTACGTCGGGCGCCGTCACGCCCTACAGACCGCCGGGCAGCACCCCCTCCTCGATGTCGGCGAAGTCGTCTTCGCTCTCCGCGAGGTAGGCCTCCCAGGCCCCCCTGGCCCAGATCTCCACCCGGGTGCTCGCGCCGATCACCACCAGATCCCGGTCGAGGCCGGCGTACGAGCGCAGGTGCCCCGGAATGGTCACCCGGCCCTGCTTGTCCGGAACCTCGTCGTGTGCGCTGGCGAAGAAGACCCGGCTGTAGGCCCGGGCCGCCTTGTGCGTCATCGGCTGCGCGCGCAACTGCTCCGCGATCCGCTGGAACTCGGGCATCGGGAAGACGTAGAGACAGCGCTCCTGCCCTTTGGTGATCACGACACCCCCCGCCAACTCGTCCCGGAACTTCGCCGGAAGGATCAACCGGCCCTTGTCGTCCAGGCGCGGAGTGTGGGTGCCGAGGAACATCGGCCCAACCCCCTTGCCCTGAGCGGCGTTCGCGGCGCCGCTGACCCCCCGGGCCGGTGCGGCCCTCCCGGCCTCACCATCGCGCCCCACTCTACTCCACTTCCCTCCACCTGCAACCGGAATCGCCCGCGTGGCGCGCCGTTTCCGTGGGCAAAAGAGCACGTCAAAGGGGGTGGGGCGGAGTGGAGGACGGCGCTGCCCCCGCGGCCGCGTCCGCTACCCGACATAGATCGACTCCATCCGGCCGAGCACCGGCCGGCCGGACGCCTGACGGTGCCCGGCCGAACGGATCGCCGTCGGCGGCGATCTGGTGGGGCCGCGGGTCCGGTAACCTCGCTGCCGTGACGGACGCGAAGATGCCCCTGCGGGCAAAGGTGGCCAGTTCGGTGTCGCGGACCGCCGCGGCGCTGTCGCGGGCCGCGGGCCGTGGCGACGGCTCGGTGATCGGTGGCTGGATCGGTCTCAAGATCGATCCCGACCTGCTCGCCCACCTGTCCTCGGGGCGCGCCATCGCCCTGGTGTCGGGCACCAACGGAAAGACCACCACCACCCGGCTCACCGCCGCCGCCGTGGGCGTGCTCGGCCGGGTCGCCACCAACTCCTTCGGCGCCAACATGCCCACCGGCCACACCTCCGCCCTCGCGAAGGCCGGCAGCACCCCGTACGCCGTCCTCGAGGTCGACGAGCACTACCTCGCCCAGGTGCTGGAGGCCACCGAGCCGCACGTGGTGGCGCTGCTCAACCTCTCCCGCGACCAGCTGGACCGGGCCAAGGAGGTCGCCATGATGGCGCAGCTCTGGCGCGCCGCGCTGGTCCGGCACCCCGACGTGCGGGTGGTGGCCAACGCCGACGACCCGATGGTGGTCTGGGCCGCCACCCCGCCGGCCGACCCGGCGCAGGGCATCAACCCACCGCACGTCACCTGGTTCAGCGCCGGCCAGCGCTGGCACGACGACTCGTGGGTCTGCCCCGAGTGCGGCTACACCATCGAGCGCTCAGGCGACCAGTGGCGGTGCACCGGCTGCCCGCTGCGCCGGCCCGAACCGCAGTGGACGGTGGAGGACGAGGGCGTGCTCGACCCGACCGGCGCCTGGCACAAGGTGCAGCTCCAGCTCCCCGGCAAGGTCAATCTGGGCAACGCGGCGACCGCGCTGGCCGTCGCCGCCGAGTTCGGCGTACGCCCGGTGGACGCGGTCTACCGGCTCGGGGCGGTCACCTCGGTCGCCGGGCGCTACGCGCAGGTGGAGCGGGACGGACGCAACATCCGGCTGCTGCTGGCCAAGAACCCGGCCAGCTGGCTGGAGGCGTTCGACATGGCCGACGAGGCACCGACCCTGCTCTCCATCAACGCGCGGGACCCCGACGGGCTGGACACCTCCTGGCTCTACGACGTCGACTTCGCCCCGCTGCGCGGTCGGCAGGTGCTGATCACCGGCGACCGGGCGTACGACCTGGCCGTGCGGCTCGACGTCAACGACGTGCCGTTCCAGCACGTACCGAGCTTCGACGAGGCGGTCCTGGCGGTGCCCCCGGGCCGGCTGGAGGTCATCGCCAACTACACCGCCTTCCAGGACATCCGAGCGGAGCTGGACCGTGTCAACTGAGACCCTGCGCATCGTCTGGATCTACCCCGACCTGCTCTCCACCTACGGCGACCGGGGCAACGCGCTGATCCTGGCCCGCCGGGCCCAGCTGCGCGGCATGCCGGTCGAGGTGCTGGAGGTCCGCTCCGACCAGCGGCTGCCCTCCACCGCCGACATCTACCTGCTCGGCGGCGGCGAGGACGGCCCGCAGGCGCTCGGCGCCCAGCGGCTGATCGCGGACGGCGGCCTGCACCGGGCGGTGGCCCAGGGCTCGGTGGTCTTCAGCGTCTGCGCCGGGTACCAGCTCCTCGGCACCTCCTTCTTCGCCAAGGGCACCAAGTACGCCGGGCTCGAGCTGCTCGACATCTCCTCGGACCGGGGTCCCACCCGGGGCGTCGGCGAACTGGCCGGCGAGGTCGATCCGCGGCTGGGCATCCCGGCGCTGTCCGGCTTCGAGAACCACGGCGGGCGCACCCACCTCGGGCCCGGGGTGTCGCCGCTGGCCCGGGTCACCGCCGGGGTCGGCAACGACGGCGTCACCGAGGGCGCCTGGCGAGGCAAGCTGCTCGGCACCTATTCGCACGGGCCCGCCCTGGCCCGCAACCCGGCCCTGGCCGACCTGTTGCTGCGCTGGGCCACCGGCATCCACCAGCTCGCCCCGCTGGACGACACCTGGTCCGACCGGCTCCGCGCCGAGCGCCGCGCCGCGGTGGCCGCCGCCCGGGCATGATCCCCGCCGTCCGGCGGCTGCTCCGGCAGCCGTCGGCGCTCCGCTTCGCCGGTCTGCTGCTCCTGCTCGCCGGGTTCGCCGTGACCGTCCTGCTGGTGCCCCGGCCGGACCCGGCCCAGCTGCCCCGGCTCGCCGACTCCCTCGGCGGGTACGCCCCGGTCGCGGCGATCGTCGGCGGCGCGCTGCTGCTGGTGGCCCTGGTTCCCCGTACCTTCATCACGCTCGCGTCGGGCGCGATCTTCGGCCCCCTGGCGGGCGCCGCGTACGCCCTCGGCGCGGCGCTGCTGGCGGCGGCGATCGGCTTCGCGGTCGGCCGGCTGCTCGGCCGGGAGTTCGTGGCCGAGCGGGTCCGCGGCCGGCTGGCCCGGCTGGACGGCTGGTTCGCCCGGCAGAGTGTGTTCGGGGTGATTACCGTCCGGCTGCTGCCGATCGCCGGCTTCGGGCTGGTCAGCTACGGCTACGGGACCACCGGCACCCGGCTGCTGCCGTTCCTGGCCGGCAGCGTGATCGCCGCCACCCCGACCGCCGTCGGCTACGCCGCGATCGGGGCGGCGGTGAGCTCGCCGGGCCACGTCAACTGGTACGCCGCCGCCCCCGCCAGCTTCGGCCTGATCGCCAGCGCGGTGCTGATCCACCGCTGGTGGCGCGCCGAGCGGCGGCGCCGGCTGGGGCCGACCTGATGCCGGCCGCGCGGCCCGATCGGCCGTTCGCCGGCGCTCCGGTGTCGGCCTCCCCGCTCTCCGCGCCACCGACGCCGGCGCGACCACGGCGAGCCGAGTCGCCCCCAGCGATCTGCCGCGGCGTGTCGCGTCCGCGCCAGGCCGCCTGACGACACCGGTCGGAAGGTTCCAGATCACCGCTGAGAGCGCTACGAGCCCACCGTCCGAGCCACTCTTTCCCTGAATCTGCTCCCTTCCCGGGGCGCGCCGGGGCGCGCCCCAGGGCGGGGAGGCGGAGTCAGACGACGACGGAGACCATGCGTCCCTTCACGACGATGACCTTGCGGGGCTCCTTGCCGGACAGCGAGGAGGCCACCGCCTCCAGCGCCGCCTCGCGCACCTCGTCCTCCGACACGTCGGCGGGGACCTCGATGCGGCCCCGGACCTTGCCGTTGACCTGCACCGGGTAGGTCACCGTCTCGGCGACCAGCAGCGCCGGGTCCGCCTTCGGGAAGTCCGCATACGCCAGCGAGGTGTCGTGGCCCAGCCGCTGCCACAGCTCCTCGGCGACGTGCGGGGCGAACGGCGCCAGCATCAGCACCAGCGGCTCGGCCACCTCACGCGGCGTGGCCGACAGCCGGGTCAGCCCGTTGGTCAGCTCGATCAGCTTGGCGATCGCGGTGTTGAACCGCATCGCCTCCATGTCGCCGCGGACGCCGTCGATGACCTTGTGCAGCAGCCGGCGGGTCGCCTCGTCGGCCGGCACGTCGGTGACCCGCGACTCGCCGGTCTGCTCGTCGACGATCGCCCGCCAGACCCGCTGCAGGAACCGGTACGAGCCGACCACCGCCCGGGTCTCCCAGGGACGGGACACCTCCAGCGGGCCCATCGACATCTCGTAGACCCGGAACGTGTCGGCGCCGTACGCCGCGCACATCTCGTCCGGGGTGACCACGTTCTTCAGCGACTTGCCCATCTTGCCGTACTCGCGGTTGACCTTGATGTCGCCCAGGAAGAAGCCGCCGTCGCGCTCCTCGACGTCCGCGGCGGGCACGTAGGCGCCGCGGGCGTCGGTGTAGGCGTAGGCCTGGATGTAGCCCTGGTTGAACAGCTTCCGGAACGGCTCGAACGACGAGACGTGGCCCAGGTCGTACAGGACCTTGTGCCAGAAGCGGGCGTACAGCAGGTGCAGCACGGCGTGCTCGGCGCCGCCGACGTACAGGTCGGTGCCGCCGCAGTCGCCCGCGTCGCGCGGCCCCATCCAGTACCGCTCGTTCTCCGCGTCGACGAAGCGCTCGCGGTTCGTCGGGTCCAGGTAGCGCAGCTCGTACCAGCAGGAGCCGGCCCACTGCGGCATCACGTTGGTCTCCCGGGTGTAGCGCTTGGGCCCGTCACCCAGGTCCAGCTCCACCTCCACCCAGTCGCGCCGCCGGGACAGTGGGGTCTCCGGGTTGCTGTCGGCGTCCTCCGGGTCGTACGTCTTCGGGGAGAAGTCGTCCACCTCGGGCAGCTCGACCGGCAGCATCGACTCGGGCAGCGCGATCGGCGCGCCGGTCTCGTCGTACACGATCGGGAACGGCTCGCCCCAGTAGCGCTGCCGGCTGAACAGCCAGTCCCGCAGCCGCCAGGTGACCGCGCCGGTGCCGTGCCCGTTCACCTCCAGCCACTCGATGATCCGGGCCTTGGCGTCGGCGACCCCCAGGCCGTTCAGGTTCAGGCCGCGGTCGGGCGCGGCGCTGTTGATCGCCGAGCCCTCCCCGGTGTACGCCTTGCCGTCGAAGTCCTCCGGCGGCTGCACGGTGCGCACGATCGGCAGGTCGAAGACCTCGGCGAACTCCCAGTCCCGCTCGTCCTGCCCGGGCACCGCCATGATCGCCCCGGTGCCGTAGCCGGCCAGCACGTAGTCGGCGATGAAGATCGGGATCTGCCCGCCGGTGACCGGGTTGGTGGCGTAGGCGCCGACGAAGACGCCGGTCTTCTCCTTGGTCTCCGCCTGCCGCTCCACGTCCGTCTTGGCCGCGGCGGCCTTCCGGTACGCCTCGACGGCCGCCCGGGGGCTGGCGTGCCCGCCGGTCCAGGCCTCCTTCGTCCCCTCCGGCCACGCGGCCGGCATCAGCACGTCGACCAGCTCGTGCTCGGGCGCCAGCACCATGTAGGTGGCGCCGAAGACGGTGTCCGGCCGGGTCGTGAACACCCGCACCGGGCCCTGCGCGGTCGGGAAGTCGATGTGCGCCCCGTTGGACCGGCCGATCCAGTTGCGCTGCTGCAGCTTGATCGGCTCGGGCCAGTCCAGGTAGTCCAGGTCCTCCAGCAGCCGGTCGCCGTACGCGGTGATCCGCATCATCCACTGCTTCAGGTTGCGCTTGAAGACCGGGAAGTTGCCCCGCTCGGAGCGGCCGTCGGCGGTGACCTCCTCGTTGGCCAGCACGGTGCCCAGCCCCGGGCACCAGTTCACCGGCGCCTCCGAGACGTACGCCAGCCGGTGGTCGTCGATGATCTTGCGCCGCTCGGCCACGGTCAGCTCGGCCCAGGACCGGCCGTCCGGGGTGGCCCGGTTGCCCCCCTCGAACTCGGCGATCAGCTCGGCGATCGGGCGGGCCATCTTCACGTCCGCGTCGTACCAGGAGTTGAAGATCTGCAGGAAGATCCACTGGGTCCAGCGGTAGAAGTCGGTGTCGATGGTGGCCACCGAACGACGCTCGTCGTGGGCCAGCCCCAGCCGGCGCAGCTGTTCCCTGTACCGCTCGATGTTCGCCTCGGTCGTGGTGCGCGGGTGGGTGCCGGTCTGCACCGCGTACTGCTCGGCGGGCAGGCCGAACGCGTCGAAGCCCATCGCGTGCAGCACGTTGCGCCCGGCCATCCGCTGGTAGCGGGCGAAGCAGTCGGTGCCGATGTAGCCCAGCGGGTGACCGACGTGCAGGCCGGCGCCGGAGGGGTACGGGAACATGTCCAGGACGTACAGCTTCTCCGCGCCCGACCGGGGGTGGTCCGGGTCGGCCAGCGGCCCGCTCGGGTTCGGCGCGTGGAAGGTCCCCGCCCGCTCCCAGCTGTCCTGCCAGCGGTGCTCGATCTCGTCGGCCAGGGCCGCGGTGTACCGGAACGGGGGAATGTCGCTCGCCGGTGCGGCTGCCTCACTCATGGCGTCTCCTCGGCGCTTCATGTCGGATATGGGGAGCTCTGCTCAGGGCACAAAAAAGCCCCTCACGCAGGAGGGGCCGCCGTGCTGTCGCGCGTCAGCGCATCAGCACGGCCCGGTAAGAAGCAGGAAGACTCCGGCCATGACCGGCAGTGTACCCGCCAGGCGGCCACCCGTGTCGCCCACTACCACGGGTCGGGACGCCCGGCGTGTCCGGACGCGGGCCGGGACCTGGTTACCCGCGCGCGACACGGCCACGCGTCCCCCGGTCCGGCGAATATTCCGGGCGTAACCGACCGACCGCCTGCGGGGGTCGGCGACAACGACAAACATGGTTAGCCTGAGAACAGTGAGATTTTTGCGGCAGACGAGGCTCGGCCGACGCGAACCCAACGGCGGGTCCAGGTGCTCTATTCAGAGCTGCCGTCCAGGCGACGAGGAGGAGTGCCCGTGACACAACAGACCTGGGACGAGGTGGGCGGTCTGCTGCCGCACGACGAGTTCCGCGCCGCCAGCGAGGCCATCGTGGCCAACATCGAGCAGGTCATCGAGGGCAAGACCGCCACGGTCCGGCTCGCCCTCGCCGTCCTGCTCGCCGAGGGCCACCTGCTCATCGAGGACGTGCCCGGCGTCGGCAAGACCAAGCTGGCCAAGGCCCTGGCCCGCTCGATCGACTGCTCGGTCCGCCGCATCCAGTTCACCCCCGACCTGCTGCCCAGCGACGTCACCGGGGTCAGCGTCTACAACCAGGAGACGCACGACTTCGAGTTCCGCCCCGGCGCGGTCTTCGCCAACCTGGTGGTGGGCGACGAGATCAACCGGGCGTCGCCGAAGACCCAGTCCGCCCTGCTGGAGTGCATGGAGGAGCGGCAGGTCACCGTCGATGGCGTGACCTACCAGCTGCAGACCCCGTTCATGGTGATCGCGACGCAGAACCCGATCGAGATGGAGGGGACCTACCCGCTCCCGGAGGCGCAGCGCGACCGGTTCACCGCCCGGATCGCGATGGGTTACCCGGACGCCGGCGCCGAGCTGGCCATGCTGGACGGTCACGGCGCCACCGACCCACTGAACGAGCTGCGCCCGGTCTCCGACGCGGCCATCGTCCGCCAGCTCATCGCCACCGTCCGGCAGGTGCACGTCGCCGACGCCGTCAAGCAGTACGCGATCGACCTGGTCACCGCCACCCGGGAATCCCTCGACCTGCGCCTCGGCGCCTCCCCCCGGGCCACCCTCCAGCTGCTGCGCACCGCCCGCGCGGTGGCCGCACTGGAGGGGCGGGACTACGTCCTTCCCGACGACCTGCAGGCCCTCGCGGTGCCCGTGCTGGCGCACCGGATCATCCCGACCGCCGACGCGCAGCTCGCCCGGCGCACCACCGACGCCATCGTCGCCGAGCTGGTGCACCGGCTGCCGCTGCCGCACGAGCGCAAGCGCTCGCCGTACGACACCCGGCCCGCCCCCGGCAAGGGCCGCGGGCCGTACGAGCCCCGGAGGCCGTGACGTGCGCGACGGGTTGCGCGGACTGACCACCCGCGGCCGCTCGTTCCTGGCGGCCGCGGCCGCCGCGGCGGTCTCCGCCGGCATCCTCGGGGAGAAGGACCTGCTCCGGGTGGCCGTGCTGCTCGCCATCCTGCCGCTGCTCGCGGCGGCGTACGTCGGGCGCAGCCGCTACAAGCTCGCCTGCAACCGCGCGCTGGAGCCGCACCGGGTGCCGGTCGGGGCCAGCTCCCGGGTGGTGCTGCGGCTGCAGAACCTGTCCCGGCTGCCCACCGGCACGCTGCTGCTGGAGGACCGGTTGCCGTACGCGCTCGGCAGCCGCCCCCGGGTGGTGCTGGAACGGCTCGGCGCGCACCAGGCGAGCTCGGTGGCGTACACGGTGCGGGCCGACGTGCGCGGCCGGTACGAGGTGGGCCCGCTGGTGGTCCGGCTGACCGACCCGTTCGGGCTCTGCGAGCTCAGCCGCGCCTTCCCCAGCACCGACCACCTCACGGTCATCCCGCAGGTCACCCCGCTGCCCTCGGTCCGCCTGCCCGGCGAGTACGCCGGCAGCGGCGACAGCCGGGCCCGCTCGGTCGCCGTGCACGGCGAGAACGACGCCGCCACGAGGGAATACCGGACGGGCGACGACCTGCGCCGGGTGCACTGGAAGTCGACCGCGCGCACCGGCGAGCTGATGGTGCGCCGCGAGGAGCAGCCCTGGGAGAGCCGGGCCACGGTCGTGCTGGACACCCGCACCTTCGGTCACCGCGGCGACGGCCCGACGGCGAGCTTCGAGTGGGCGGTTTCCGCCGCGGCCAGCATCGCCGTGCACCTGCGCCAGGCCGGCTACAAGCTGCGCCTGGTCACCGGCTCCGGCGCGGACGTGGACGCGACCGAGGGGGCCGGGGAGGGGCTGCTCCTCGACCACCTCGCCGAGGTCCGGTTGGACAAGCGGGGCGAGATCGGCACGCTGGTGGAGAGCGTCCGGCAGCGGGCCGACGGCGGGCTGATCATCGCCCTGTTCGGCACGCTGAGCAGCGCCGAGGCCGAGCTGCTGGCCGGGCTGCGCGGCAACGGCGCGACCTGCGTCGGGTTCCTGCTGGACAGCTCCACCTGGCTCACCCTCCCACCGAAGGCCCGGGCCGAGGCGGAACAGGCGCACGGCGCCGCCGCGCTCGCCCTGCTGCAGAGCGGCTGGCGGGTGATCGGGGTGGACCACGGCAGCCGGCTGCCGGTGCTGTGGCCGCAGGCGGCCCGCGGCTCGCAGGGCTTCGCGCTGCGCGCCGCGCTCGCCGAGACGGTGGCCGGAGGGGTGCGATGACCGGAAGGGTGACCTCGTGACAACCGCGCACCGGAACCTCGGTTTCGTCGCCGCCGCCGCGACCCTGCTGGCCGCGGCGCCGCTGTCGGCCATCTTCGAGCGCTGGACGTGGCTGATCCAGGCGGCCATCGCGGTGGCCGTGGTGGCCGGCGCGGCGGCCCTGAGCCGCGTGGTCCGGGCGCCGCTGTGGGGCCAGGTCCTGGCCATGCTCGCCGGTCTCCTGCTCGCGCTGACCTGGATCTTCCCGGCCGGCACCGAGCTGCTCGCGTTCCTGCCGAGCCCGGGCACCCTCGCCCACTTCGGTGAGCTGCTCGGCGCGTCGGTGGCGGACATGCGGTCGTACGGCGTGGAGGTGCCGGACGTCGACTCGCTGCTGTTCCTCACGGTGCTCGGCATCGGCGGGGTCGCGGTGCTGGTCGACGTGCTCGCCGTGGGACTGCGCCGCCCGGCGCTGGCCGGCCTGCCGATGCTGGCGATCTACTCGGTGCCGGTGGCGGTCTACGTGGACAGCGTCCCCGCGACGCCGTTCATCTTCGGCGCCTGCGGTTACCTCTGGCTGCTGGTCACCGACAACGTCGACCGGGTACGCCGGTTCGGCCGCCGGTTCACCGGCGAGGGCCGGGACGTCGACGTCTGGGAAGCCTCCCCGCTGGCCGCGGCGGGCCGGCGGCTGGCGGTGGTCGGCGTGGCACTGGCGGTGGCCCTGCCGCTGGCCGTGCCGGGGATGACCGGCGGCCTGATGGACACGGTCGGCTCCGGGACGGGCGACGGCACCGGGCGACCCGGCCAGGGCGGCAGCCAGGGACGGATCGACCTCTTCGCCGCGCTCAGCGGGCAGCTCAACCAGTCCGAGGTGACCGAGCTGGTCAAGGTCACCACCAACGAGCCGGCCCCCTTCTACCTGCGCTTCGGGGTGGCCGACGAGCTGCGGCCGGATGGCTTCCGGGTCCGGGCCCCGAGCGGACGGCCCGTCAACCGGGGCCTGCCGGACCCGACGGAGCGGAGCGTCCGGGGCGTCGACCGGCAGCGTTACCGCGCCACCATCGAGGTGACGAAGAACCTCAACATGCCACTGCTGCCGGTCTACGCCGAGCCGGTGAAGACCGAGGACCTGAGCGGCAGCTGGTTCTATGACGCGAACCGCCAGATCGTCTTCTCCAACCGGGACAACTCCCGGGGCAAGCGTTACGCGTTCGACTACGTCCGCTCGACGTACAACCCGGCGGCGCTGCGCGCGGCGCCGTCCCTGCCGGCGGACGACCCGGTGCTGCGCCAGCAGCTGACCTGGACCCCGACGGTGGTGGCGGTCGAGAAGCTGGTCAAGGACCTGATCAAGGGCAAGCAGAACGACTACGACAAGGTCCGGGCGATCTACGACTTCTTCTCCGTCGAGAACGAGTTCAGGTACTCGCTCTCCACCCGGGGCGGCACCAGCGGGGATGACATCACCGACTTCCTCACCGGCAGGGTGGGCTTCTGCCAGCAGTACGCCGCCGCGATGGCGTGGCTGGTCCGGGCGGCGGGCATCCCGGCGCGGGTGGCGTTCGGCTTCACCAACGGCAGCAACTCCAGCGGCGGCACGTACGTGCTGACCAACCGGAACCTGCACGCCTGGACCGAGGTCTACTTCGCCGAGATCGGCTGGGTGCCGTTCGACGCCACCCCGGCGGCGAGCATCCAGGGGTCGGTCCGATCGGCCTGGGCCCCGGACGTCGACGCTCCCGAGGAGCCCACCCCATTGCCGAGCGGCGCGTCCGCCCCCGGCGGGGTCGACCCCTCGGCCGGCCCAGAGGGGCCGGACCGCATGGACAAGGAGATCGACGCCGGCCTCAGTATCGACGGCGGCGGCCCGACCCGGCAGGCCCCGGTCTGGCCATGGTGGACGGCGGGAGCGCTCGCCCTGCTGGCGCTGCTCGCCGCGCCGGCGCTGCGCCGGGCCGCGCTGCGCCGCCGTCGGGGCAGCCGGACGGCCGCACCGGCGGCCGCCACCATGGACCCCGCCCCGGACACGCCCGGCGGGGCACGCGAGGTGGTGGTCGGCGTGGCGGCGGACCGGGCCCGCGCGGACGCGCACGCCGCCTGGGACGAGCTGCTGGACACGCTGATCGACTTCCGGGTACGCGTCGATCGCACGGAGACGCCCCGGGCGACGGCCGCCCGCCTGGTCCGGGAGACGCTCACCGAGGATGCTGACGCCGCCACGGCGGTCCGGCTGCTCGGCCGCGCCGAGGAGCGGGCCCGCTACGCCCGCGATCCGCTCACCGGCGAAGAGCTGCACCCGGCGCTACGGAGGGTGCGCGGGGCGCTGGCGGCCCAGGCCGACCGACGCACCCGCCTGCTCGCGGCCGTGCTGCCGCCGTCGGTGCTGCTGCGCTGGCGGGCCGCCCTGTCGGACACGTCGGCCCGCCTGGTCGTCACCACCAGCCGGCTCCGAGGCAGCCTGCTCCGGTGGGACCCGCGCCGCCTCCTGGCCCGCTGATCCGGCCCAGCCGTCCGCCGGCGCCTCCCGCGTTGCCGGCGGACGGGGGCGTGCCGAGCAAGATCGCGCTACTTGCGGGAAGAAGTGGCGGCCTCGATTCCACGAGGCCACCACTTCCTGCGAACAGTGCGATCTTGGCCGACGCCGCAGACCCGGCAGCGTGGGAGCAACAGGCATGGTGATGCGACCACGCTCGCCGGACTATGACTCCGGCGACGCGCCGTCGCGGCCCCGAATCAGGGGTGGGACGTGGTCAGCGGTGCCCCTCCGGGCGCTGCCGCCACCGGTCCTCCAACCGTTCGAGGAATGATCCCCGGCGACCCGTACGACCGCGGGGACGACGGCGACTCGTCGTGCCGCCCACCACGTGCAGGTCGGGCGACTGGGAGCGGCGATGCGACTGCACCGCGTAGCCCAGCGAGGCCAGCATGACAACGAAACCCGCCACCGACAGCAGCGGGGTGGTGATCACGACCCCGTAGACCAACAGGGCCAGACCAGCGATGACCACGCCGGCAGCGACGAGCAGGCGACGCCGCGCGTGGAAACGCGGGTCGCTGGCGCGCACGGCCGAGGCGAATTTGGGGTCCTCGGCAAGCGACCGCTCGATCTGCTCGAACAGCCGCTGCTCGTGCTCCGAGAGCGGCACGGCACTCCTCCCCGGTCACGTTGGTCGGCCCGGTCGGGCCGACAGACCGTGGCAGCCATTCGGCTGCTTACCCGCAAGTCTACGAGGGGGCTCGCGCGTCGGAAAGCGGGACGACCTAGGGGCGGGTCGGATTTTCCCTTCGATGCGGATCACGCTTGCCGAGAAGACTGGCCGGACCTATGACGGACCGCCCGAATCGGGCAGCGGCGGCGTCCGCGGCCGCCTCGGCCTCCCGCCAGCCGCGCTCGGGAGCGCCCAGGGTGAGCTGGCGCGGCGTCTCCCCGGCGGCGGCCAGCCCCTCCACCCGTACGCCGACCAGGCGGATCCGCTCCCCCGGGTCGAGGACGGTCCAGAGCGCCCAGGCCGTATCGAAGATCTCCCGGGCGGTGTCGGTCGGCACCGGCAGGGTGCGGGAGCGGTTGACGGTGCGGAAGTCGGCCAGCCGGACCTTGAGCGACACCGTCCGCCCCACCTGCCCGGCCCGGCGCAGCCGGGCGCCGACCTTCTCGGCCAGGGCGAGCATTGCCCGGCGGATCTCCAGCGGGTCGGCCACGTCGACGTCGAACGTCACCTCCGCGCCGATCGACTTCTCCACGTGCTCCGGGCTGACCCGGCGCGGGTCCCGCCCCCAGGCCAGCTCGTGCAGGTGCGTGGCGGGCGCCTCACCGACCGCCCGGCGCAGCATGCCGAAGGGCGCCTCGGCCAGGTCGCCGACGGTGTTCAGGCCGAGGCGGCGCAGCGCCTCGGCGGAGCGCTCCCCCACCCCCCACAGCGCCGCGACCGGCAGCGGGTGCAGGAAGTCGAGCACCCGGCTGGCCGGCACCACGAGCAGGCCGTCCGGCTTGGCCCGGGTGGAGCCCAGCTTGGCCACGAACTTGCTCGGCGCCACCCCGACCGAGCAGGTCAGCCCCTGCTCCTCGGCGACCCGGCGGCGGATCAGCCGGGCGATCTGGGCCGGCGGCCCGAAGAGCCGGCGGGCGCCGGCCACGTCGAGGAAGGCCTCGTCCAGGGAGAGCGGCTCGACCAGCGGGGTGACGTCGCGGAAGATCTGCATCACCGCCTTGGAGGCCGCCGAGTACGGCCCGAAGTCGGGAGGCAGGTAGACCGCGTGCGGGCAGAGCGCCCGGGCCTGGGCGGTGGGCATGGCGCTGCGGACGCCGTACCGGCGGGCCTCGTAGCTGGCGGAGCTGACCACGCCGCGCGGCCCGATCCCGCCGACCACGACGGGCCGGCCGCGCAGCTCGGGACGGCGACGCACCTCGACCGAGGCGAAGAAGGCGTCCATGTCGACGTGCAGGATGTGGCAGCCGGTGTCGTCGGCGTCCGGCCCGAAGCGCGGATCCCCGCCCCGGGGCAACGACTGGCTGCGGCCCATGCCGGCAGGCTAGCCGCCCGGTCCGACAACCCGGCCCGCGCCCGACCCGACAAGCAGCAGCCGGCAGCGCGACGAGCGGCAGCCAGCCGAGCCGGTCAGCCCCGGACGACCAGCAGCGGGATGGTCATCTCGGCCGCCGTGTCCGCGCCGTGGTACGCCACCAGCCGCGACTCCATCGGCCTCTCCGACCGGGTGGCCACCACCGCGTACGTGCCGCGGCAGACCACCACCACGTCGCCGATCCGGCGCAGGTGCTCCTCGGGCACCGGCCCGAACCAACCGGTGGCCACCGCCTCGTCCCGGGTGGCCACCCACGCGGCGTCGCCCAGCACCGCCGACCAGGCGGCCACCACGTCGGCGACCGCGCCCGGCTCGACGTGCAGGTAGCGGACCCGGGGCTCGCCGGCCACCACCCGCACCCCGGCCCCCAGGCGCGGGTCGGTGTCCAGGTCGAACCGGTGCGCCTGCGGCACGTTGAGCTGACCGTGGTCGGCGGTGACCAGCAGCGCGGCGTCCGGCGGCAGCCCGTCGACCAGCCGGGCGAGCAGCCGGTCCACCTCGGCGGCGGCGAGCCGCCAGGGCGCCGAGTCGACCCCGGAGAGGTGGCCGTGCCGGTCCAGGTCGGGGTGGTAGCCGGAGACCAGGGTCGGGCCGGTGCCGGCGGCCAGCGCGGTGAGCATCTGCACGGCGAGCGCGTCGACGTCCGAGGCGCCCCGGTAGTCGCCGCCGCGGTTGGCGGCCAGGGTGAGGCCGCTGCCGCCGTACTCGGGACGGCTGACCACGGTGACCGCGACGCCGGCGGCCCGGGCCCGCTCGTACTGGGTGGGCACCGGCTGCCAGCGCAGCGGCTCCGGGTCGTCGGCCCACTCGATGTGGCTGAGCACCCGGTCGGTGTCGGGGACCCGGACCTTGAACCCCAGCACTCCGTGCGCCCCGGCCGGGGCACCGGCGCCCAGGGTGACCAGGCTGGTCGGGGTGGTGGAGGGGAAGCCGGAGGTCAGCGGCGTGCCGACGGTGGCGGCGAGGCCGGCCAGGGTCGGCGCGTACGGGGCGGCGGTGGGGATCTGGTACCAGCCGAGCCCGTCGACCAGCAGCACGGCGATCCGGCGTACCCCGGCCAGCCGCGGCCCGAGGCCGAGCAGGTCGACGGCGCCGGCGACGCCGAGCACGGCCAGCGCGCTGGGTAGGAGGTCGGCCAGGCTGCCCCCGCCGTAGCGCGGGGCGACCGGCTCGAACGGCCCGACCGACACCGCGGTCACGCCGGGCGGCGGGCGAAGAGGTGCAGCTGGGCGGCGAGGTCCCGGTACGGCGACCGGGCGGCCAGGGCCCGTTCCAGCTCGATCAGGGCGGCCGGCTGGCCGTCCGCCACGGCCGCGGGGAGCAGGTCGGCGAGGACGCGTACCCCGTGGATCTCCTCGACCGTGAGCCCGGCGCCGGTCAGCAGCGCGGCGGCGCGGTCCGCGTCGTAGCGCCGGCGCAGGGTGTCCCGGGGCCCGGTGCTGCCGTGCGGGTCGGCGGCGAGCGCGGCGGCCACGTCGAGGTGGCCGTTCATCGCCCGGCCGAGCACCGCGCCGGCCCGGCCGGCGACCAGGACGCTGGCCGCCCCACCGGGGCGCAGCGCCGCGGCCAGCGCGGAGACCACCGGGGCGGGATCGTCGACGACCTCCAGGACGGAGTGGCAGAGGGCCAGGTCGACGCTGGCCGGCTCGACCAGCCCGGCGAGCGCGTCGGCGTCGCCCTGCAGCGCGCGTACCCGATCGGCGACCCCGGCCTCCGCGGCCCGGCGGGTCAGCGCGGCGAGCGCGTCGGGGCTGGCGTCGACCACGGTGACCCGGTGGCCGGCCTCGGCGAGTGGGACCGCGAAACCGCCGGTCCCGCCGCCGACGTCGAGCACGGTCAGTCGCTCGCCGGCGCGGCGGTCGAGCTCGGCCCGGAGCACCGACCAGATGACGGCGGTACGGGGGGTCAACGTTCGCGTCTGCTCCACCCGGTCGAGCCTAGTCACCCGCGCCACTCACCCATTGCGGCCGGTGGTGGCGATGCGCGTGGTGCTCAGGCCTCGGCCCCGCCCTCGGGGTCCTGCTCGGCGCGGGACCGCCGGGCGTTGGCCACCGGCCCGTCGGTCACCGGGTACTCCCGGGCCTCGCACTGGTGCGGGTGCCAGTCCGCCCCCAGCCGGGTCCGCCGGCTGTTGGCCACCCTGTGGTACGTCTCGCTCATCGTTCCTCCCCTCGTAGTACCGGAAACCGGAACGCCTCCTGAAACAAATGGATCGTGTAAAACGATGCCGCATGTGTCGGTTATCTCCGAGCCGGCCGGTTGTCCGCCCGCCCTCCGGTGCGCCAGTCTCGGCGGGTGGTCATCCTGCTCAGCGCGTTCGGCATCGTGCTGCTCGGCGCCTTCGCCCAGGCGGTCAGCGGCTTCGGGTACGCGCTGGTGACCGTGCCGTTGCTGGCCGCCGCCGTCGACCCGCGCGCCGCCGTGGTGGTGTCGGCGCTGACCGGCATCGGGCTGACCCTCACCGCGGCCGTTCGGGAACGCGCGTACGCCCGGTGGCGGGTCGCGGGGGCACTCACCGCCACCGCCCTGCTCGGCCTGCCGGCCGGCCTGCTGGTCCTCGCGCGCGCGCCGGAGCGGCTGCTGAGCGCGCTGATCGCGGCCGTGGTGCTCGGCTGCGCCGCGCTGGTCTGGTCCGGGGCGCGGATCCGCACCGGACGGCTCGGTCTCGGGGCCATCGGCGTCATCGTCGGGGTGCTCACCGCCGCCACCGGGACGAACGGGCCACCTCTGGTCGCCGCGTTCCACTCGCTCGGCTACGACCCGCGCACCTTCCGGGCCACCCTGGCGGCGACCTTCTCCGGCACCAGCCTGATCGGGCTGACGGGGTTCCTGCTGGCCGGTCAGGTGCACGCCGACGTGGTGCGGATCTCCCTCGTGGCGCTGCCCGCGGTGCCGCTCGGCTGGTGGCTGGGAAACCGGCTGTTCCACCGCATCGACCCGGTGGTGTTCCGCCGGATCGTGCTGGTCGGGCTGCTGGGCAGCGCCGGCGCCGCGCTCGCGAGCCTCGCCGGCTGAGCCCGGTCGTCCGCGGACCGCGTTCCGGGTCGGCGCGCGTCCCGGGTCAGCGGAAGTCGCGGGACGCCGGGGCCACCGGCGGCTCGATCGCGTCGAGCCGGTCGGCGGTGAGGGTGGTGACCCCCTCGTGCCGCTGCAACCGGCCGCGCACCACCAGGGCGGTGCTGGTCTTCGCCACCCGGCGGTAGCGCTGCCAGAGCCCCGGCGAGCAGGTGACGTTGAGCATCCCGGTCTCGTCCTCGAGGTTGAGGAAGGTGACCCCGCCCGCGGTCGCCGGCCGCTGCCGGTGGGTGACGATCCCGCCGACCCGGATCCGCTGGCCGGGCTCGACCCGGCCGAGCCGGGCGATCGGCACCGCGCCCAGGGCGTCGAGCCGGTCGCGGATGAACCGCGCCGGGTGGCTCTCCGGCGACAGCCCGGTGGCCCAGACGTCGGCGACCAGCCGGTCCACCGCTTCCATCCCGGGCAGGGTGGGCGCGGCCGCGCCGGTCACCGTGCCGGGCAGCCGGCCCGGCCGGTCCTGGGCCGCCGCGCCGGCGGCCCAGAGCGCCTGCCGCCGGGTCAGCCCGAAACAGGCGAAGGCGTCCGCGGTGGCCAGCGCCTCGAGCTGCGCGGCGGTGAGACCGACCCGCCGGGCCAGGTCCGGCATGTCCCGGTACGGCCCGTGCGCCGTCCGGTCGGCCTCGATCCGCTCGGCCACGTCCTCGCCGAGGGTACGGACGCTGCCCAGCCCCAGCCGGACGGCGGGCCCGCCCAGCCCCCAGGCGTGCGGCGGCTCCCCCGGCTGGCTGCCCCACCGGGTCTCCGGGGTGGATTCCAGCACCGCCTTCGCGCCGCTGGCGTTGATGTCCGGGCGGCGCACCTCGACGCCGTGCCGGCGGGCGTCGTCGACCAGGCTCTGCGGCGAGTAGAAGCCCATCGGCTGGGCGTTGAGCAGGGCGGCCAGGAACGGCGCCGGGTGGTAGCGCTTGAGCCAGGAGCTGGCGTAGACCAGGTAGGCGAAGCTCATCGCGTGGCTCTCCGGGAAGCCGTAGCTGGCGAAGGCGGTGAGCTTGCGGTAGACATCGTCGGCCAACTCGCCGGTGATGCCCCGCTCGGCCATCCCGGCGTAGAGCCGGTCGGCGATCTGCGCCATCCGCTCGGCCGAGCGTTTGGCCCCCATGGCCCGGCGCAGCTGGTCGGCCCCGGCCGCGTCGAAGCCGGCCAGGTCGATCGCGAGCTGCATCAGCTGCTCCTGGAACAACGGCACGCCGAGGGTCTTCTCCAGCGCGTTGCGCATCAGCGGGTGCGGGAACGTCACCGGCTCCTGGCCGTTCTTGCGCCGGATGTACGGGTGCACCGAGCCGCCCTGGATCGGGCCGGGCCGGATCAGCGCCACCTCCACCACCAGGTCGTAGAAGCAGCGGGGCTTGAGCCGGGGCAGGGTGGCCATCTGGGCGCGGCTCTCCACCTGGAACACCCCGACCGAGTCGGCCCGGCAGAGCATGTCGTAGACCTCGGGGTCGTCCAGGGTCATGTCGCCCAGGTCGAGGCTCATCCCGATCATGTCGTAGCCGTAGTGCAGCGCGGAGAGCATGCCGAGCCCGAGCAGGTCGAACTTGACCAGGCCGACCGCCGCGCAGTCGTCCTTGTCCCACTGGAGCACGCTGCGGCCGGGCATCCGCCCCCACTCCACCGGGCAGACCTCGATCACCGGCCGGTCGCAGATCACCATGCCGCCGGAGTGGATGCCCAGGTGCCGGGGGAACGTCTGCAGCTCGTTGGCGTACGCGACGACCTGCTCGGGGATGTCCTCCACGTCGACCGAGGCGACCGAGCCCCAGCGGTCGATCTGCTTGCTCCAGGCGTCCTGCTGGCCGGGCGAGAAGCCGAACGCCTTGGCCACGTCCCGCACCGCCGACCGCGGCCGGTAGGAGATGACGTTGGCCACCTGGGCGGTGTGCTCCCGGCCGTACCGGGTGTAGACGTGCTGGATCACCTCCTCCCGGCGGTCGGACTCGATGTCCACGTCGATGTCCGGTGGGCCGTCCCGCTCCGGGGCGAGGAAGCGCTCGAAGAGCAGCCGGTGCCGGACCGCGTCCACATTGGTGATCCGCAGCGCGTAGCAGACCGCCGAGTTGGCCGCCGAGCCCCGGCCCTGGCAGTAGATGTCCTGCTCCCGGCAGAACGTGACGATGTCGTAGACCACCAGGAAGTAGCCGGGGAAGCCCAGCTCCTCGATCATCGCCAGCTCGTGGTCGAGCTGCGCGTACGCCTCGGGGTGCGCCTCGGGCGGGCCGTACCGCTCCCGGGCGCCGTCCATGGTGAGCTTGCGCAGCCAGCTCATCTCGGTGTGCCCGGGCGGCACCGGGTACGCCGGCAGCTTCGGCGCGACCAGTTGCAGGTCGAACGCGAGCTCCGCGCCGAACTCGGCGGCCCGGGCCACCGCCCCCGGGTACGCGGCGAACCGCGCCGCCATCTCGGCGCCGCTGCGCAGGTGGGCGGTGGCCGCGGCGGGCAGCCAGCCGTCGATCTCGTCCAGGCTGCGCCGGGCCCGGACGGCGGCCAGGGTGGTGGCCAGCCGGCGTCGGCCCGGGGTGGCGTAGTGCACGTTGTTGGTGGCGACCGTGGGCAGCCCGGCGGAAGCGGCCAGCTCGGCGAGGGCGTCGTTGCGGTCGGCGTCGACCGGGTGGCCGTGGTCGGTCAGCTCCACCGCCACCGTCTCGGCGCCGAAGAGCGCGGTCAGCCGGTCCAGCTCCCGGGCCGCCGCGTCGACGCCCTCGGTGAGCAGGGCGGCCGGCACGTGCCCCTTGCGACAGCCGGTGAGCACCAGCACGTGGTCGCGCAGCTCGGCCGCGACCTCCTCCAGCTCCCCGTAGACCGGGCGGCCCTTCTCCCCGCCACGCAGCTGGGCGCGGGAGATCGTGGCCGCCAGCCGGGCGTACCCCTCGTGCCCGTGGGCGAGCACCAGCAGGTGCCGGCCGAGCGGGTCGGGCTCGCCGTTCTGCGGACCGGGCAGCCCGAGGGAGAGCTCGGCGCCGAAAATCGTCGGCAGGTGCAGCGCGCGGGCCGCCTCGGCGAAGCGGACCACGCCGTAGCAGCCGTCGTGGTCGGTGACGGCGAGCGCGGTGAGCCCCAGCCGGGCCGCCTCCTCGGCCAGCTCCTCGGGATGGCTGGCGCCGTCGAGGAAACTGAAGTTGGAGTGCGCGTGCAGCTCGGCGTAGGGCACCACGCCGTCCGGGCGGGGCAGCTCGGGCGGCTGGTAGTGCTGCCGCTTGCGGCTCCAGGCCGGGGAGTCGCCGCCGTCGGCGTCGACCGCGAGCGGATCCACCACATGCAGGTGCCGCTCGTCCCGTGACCGCCCGCCGTCCGCCCGCCCCCCGCCCGGCCGGCCATCAGCGGGTCGGCCGGAGAGCACCCCCTCCAGCTCCGACCAGGACAGCTTCGGGTTGTGGAAGCTCATCCGGCCGCTCCGGTGGTGGCCGGCTCCACCGACGAGGAGGCCGCTGAGCGATATACCTGGGAGGCATATTTATGACTCACAGGTATATCGCTTTCCGGGAGAAGTTCCCTCGGCGCGCCGGACAGCAGCGCGAGCGACCGCGAGGTGGTGCGGGGCCGCCGGCACGCAGCGACGGCGGAGTGAGCCACGCCCGGCCCACCCGCCGCGGAGTGGAGCAGCCGGGCCGGGACGCCGACCGGCTCAGTCATAGATCGCCTCCACCAGCCACTGGCCGGCCTCGACCACCAGCAGGAGGGCGGCGCCGTCGGCGAGGCAGACCTGGAATCGGGCCCGCCGCCGAGCCTCGGTCGGCGCCCACCAGCGCTCGTCCACCGGCCACGGACCGGCCCAGCCGACGATCTCCGCCGGCCGGCCCGTGCCGACGACCAGCCGGGCGGGCGGGGCGCTCACCGCCAGCCGGGCGCTGACCACGACCGGTTCGCCGGCGGCGTCGTGCACGGTGGCCAGGAGCGGGGTGGGCAGCACCACGGCCGGCGCGGGCGGCGGAAGCCGACCCGGCCACGGCGGCGGCGCGGCGGACCGCCCCGCCGCGGCCGACCGGCCCCGCCCATCCCGCGCGGCCGCCCCACCCTGCCGCGCCGGTCCACCCGCCGCTGCCGACCCGTCCGACAAGGACGGCTCGGCCGGCAGGGGCGGTTCGCCGGGGCGGGCGGGTAGCCGTTCGTCGCCCCACGGCACGAGCCGCACCTGGTCGGCCGGGGACCGGCCGCCGCCGAGCACGGCGGTGACCACCGCCTCGGGGCCGAGGATGCCCTGCACCCGGCTCAACGCGCGGTGCGCCCGCTCCCGCTCCGCACCGGTCTCCCCCCACAACCCGGGTTGCAGGCCGGCCTGGGCGAGCACCCCGTCCGGCACCAGCCGCAACCGGATGATGCCGGCGGTCGGTCGGGACGGGCGGGCCCCGCCTCGGCCGTTGCTGCCGGAGAGCCAGCCGTCCAACTGCCAGCGCACCCGGTCGGCGATGGCCGCGGCGGTGAGCAGGCCGTCGTGCCGCCAGACCCGGTGCAGCTCCTGCCCGTGCGCGGTGACCGCCTCGATGCCGAGCCGGGTGCAGGCCAGCCCGTACGCGGCCAGCCGCTCGTGCAGCTGCTCGGCGAGCGCCCGGGCGGCGAACGCGGCGGCGTCGACCCGGTCGATCGGCTCGTCGTAGTCGGCGGTGACCGCCAGGTCGGCCGGGGGCTGCCGGACGGCGAGCGGCCGGTGGTCCCGTCCGGCGGCGAGCCGGTGGGCCAGCGCCCCGTCGAAGCCGAACCGGGCCAGCACGTCACCGGCGGGCAGCGCGGCGAAGTCCCCGAGGGTACGCACCCCCAGCCGGCGCAGCAGGTCGGCCAGGGCCGGGCGGCCGAGCGCCTCGACCGACAGCCCGGCCAGGAACTCCGGTGTTCCGCCGGGCGGCACGATCCGCCCGTCCCGGGCGGCCAGCCCGGCGGCGAAGACCCCGTCGGCGATGCCGACCTGGCTCTCCACCGCACAGGACTGGGCGACGTGCTCGATGATCCGTTCGGCCGCCGCCTCCTCACCGCCGAGGTAGCGGCTCGGGCCGCGGGCGGCCAGCGCGCACGCCCCGGGGCGGACCACCTCGACCCCGGCGGCCATCTCCTCGACGGCGGCGACCACCGGCTCGAACGCCCGGGCGTCCCGGCCGGGGTCGTACTCGACGACGGTGAGCTGCGGGCAGCGCCCCTGCGCCTCGCGCTTGCGCAGCCCCCGGCGCACCCCCTCGGCGCGGGCCCGCTCGGAGCAGGCGACCACCCGGTTGGCGTGCAGCACCGCGACCGGGTCGGTGGCGGGCACCCCGTCGACGATCTCGGCGGCGAGCACCGGCCAGTCCGGGCACCAGAGCAGCAGCGTCCGCACCGGCGCACCGGTCATGCCGGACCGACCAGGGTGAGCGCGCCGCGGCGGGACGGGGTGGCCAGGGCCGCCGAGGCGACCGGCGTCACCGGGCGGAGCCGCCCGGCACCAGACCGACCCGTGCCGGACGCGGCCGGGGTGGCCGTGCCGCGGACCGCCGGCCGGGAGGCGACACCCGGGACGACCGCCCCGGTGGCCCGGGGGATGACCCGGGTGAGCCCGTCACCGGGCAGCCAGACCTTGATCTCCTTGGGTCGGGCGGCCGCGCCGCGCCCGCGCGCCGAGACGGTCACCTCCCGGCGTCGGAGCCGTCCCCGGCCCGGCCCGAGCCCCTCCCAGACGCCCCGGACCACCTGCAACGTGACGTCGGCGCCGTCCCACCGGCCGTACGGGACGAGCACGCTGCCGCGCTGCCGGGCCCGGGCGGCCAGCCGATTGGCGACCGAGGCGGAGACCGTGGTCGGCACGGCGGTGACCACCACGTCCACCCCGTCGATCAGTGCGGCGATGACGGTGGGCCACTCGGGCCCGGGGTGCGGCACCAGGGCGAGGCGGTCCAGGGCGATCCCGGCCTCGGCCGCGGCGACGGCCCCGAAGGTGGGGACCCCGACCACGGCGCACCACGAGCCCGCCCGGGACGCCTCGGCGAGCAGCGCCAGGATCAGCGACGTCCCGCCGCTGCGCCGGGGCTGTCCGACGCCGACCGCGATGGTGCTGCCGCGACGCAGCCCGCGGTTGGGCAGCAGCCCGGTCAGCTCCGGCAGGACCGGGAGCACCCGGTGACCGCCCGCCGGGTCGGGTGCGCTCGCCGGACGCACCAGACCGGCCAGTGCGGCGGAACCGACCACCATGCGGCCCGCCATTGGACCAACCCCCTGTCGTGTTGCCACGGGAACCAACCCCGTCGTTGTGCTGGATCAGAAGTGCAGGCGCGCCGTCCGGCCACCCGGCTCCCCGCCGGCGGCCGGACGCCACGGGTCAGGCGGCGAGCCCGTCGAGCGACGGTTGATGCGCCAGGCCGAGCGCGGTCTCCACCACCGTCACGAACTGCTCGGCGGCGCGAAGCAGGTCGTCGGCCTCGCGGGCGGTGACCACCCGGGGGATGCCGGCCTCGGCGGCGGCCCGCTTGCCGGCGCCGGCGGCGAAGTAGCGCGCCCACTCGTCGAGCTCGGGGGCGACGGCGGAGAGCAGGACCCAGACGCTGGTGATCCGGTTGCGCCGGCCGGGGGCGGGGCGGGCGCGGGCGGCGAGCAGGGCGGCGGCGGCGCGCAGCGCCGAGAGGTGGGCGGCGGCGTAGCGGAGTCCGTCGGGGCGGGTCTGGGCGGCCTCGGTCAGCCCGTGGCGGGCCACCGCCAGCAGCTGGGCGGGAGTGCGGTGCGGCAGCACGTGCGCCGGCACCGTCGGTGCCTGAGCCGGACTGGTCGGCATGGGACTGTCTCCTCCACGTGGCCGAGGCGGGTGCGCCGCGCGAGCGGATTGGATCCGCCGGCGAGCGCCCGGGGCGGGTGGTGCGGAGGAAGACGCACCGTGGTGGGGGCCGGCCGGGTGTGGACGCTTCCCCACACCCACACCCGGCCGGCGTACCGGCGGGTCCGTCGCCCGCCGCCCGGGGGTCGTGGGCGGCGGACGACGATCCTGCCTGACGGGGACCGGGCTCGCGACTGCCCGGAACCCCGGTGCGGTCCGCGGAACCGCACCGCCCGGAAGCCGGCGCCGCGAAACACCCCTCCCGGGAAGTTGGAACGGGCGTACGACCTAATCGAACACTCGTTCTAACTGCCCTGACAGTACACCCCCCGTCCGACAAAAATGCAACGTGTGACGCGCCGAGGCGCCCGATCACCGTGCGATCCGGCGGGTCGGGGCGACACGCCGTCGGCGGCCGGGATTCTCAGTCGGCGCACAGCATCGGCAAAGGCGGCACCGAGATCGTCGCCGCAGGGTTGACCCATGAACGTCAGCCGTACCGAAACGACCGCCCGGTGACCGCCGCCGTCGCCGACCGGCGATCCCCGCGCCGTGGCCTCCCGGCGGTCCCCGGCTGGTGGGCCGACGCCGCGGGCAGCGCCGCCGCTGCGGCAGGAGGCGCTGGCGGCGCAGAGCGCCCACATCGACACGGTCTCGGGGGCCACCGTCACCAGCGACGGCTACCGCGAACGCGCTCGACTGGCTGGCCACCCTGGACGGGTACGCCGCCCTGCTGGTGGACGCCGCCGGTCGGGTCCGCACCACCCCGAACTGGCCCGGCGTGGGCGGGTGAAGCGGGCGAACCGGGACCGGGGAGAATGACCGCATGCAGCCACATCCGAACGTGCAGGCGGTGCAGCGGGCGCTCGACGCGGCGGAGGCGCGGGACGGCTCGGGCGGGTCGAGCCAGATCCGCCTGCTGCCCGAGGCGGTGCACACCGCCGTGGCGGCGGCCACGGCGCTCGGCGTCGACGTGGGCGCCATCGCCAACTCGCTGATCTTCGACGCGGACGACGCGCCGCTGCTGGTGCTCACCTCCGGCGCGCACCGGGTGGACTCCGCCGGCCTGGCCGCGTCCATCGGGGTCACCCGGCTGCGCCGGGCCACCCCGCAGTTCGTCAAGGAGCACACCGGCCAGGTGATCGGCGGCGTCGCCCCGGTCGGCCACCCGAAGCCGCTGCGCACCCTGGTCGACACCGCGCTCGCCGAGTACGACGAGGTCTGGGCCGCGGGCGGGGTGCCGCAGGCGGTCTTCCCCACGACGTACGCCGAGCTGCTGCGGATCACCGCCGGGACGCCCGCCGAGGTGGCGTGAGCGAGCCAACCGGCAGGCCCAGCCGCCCGGTGCGGCGAGCCGTCGGCGAGGCGGCTCCGGACACTCCGGAGCTGGTCACCCTGCACGTGTGGCGGATCCGCCGGGCGGCGGTGCCCCGGGCGCTGGCCCGGATGGCGCTGCACCCGCGGCGGCTGCGGCGCACCCCCGGCGTCCGGTTCGGCAAGCTGCTCGGCACCGGGACCGGCACCGGCTTCGGCCCCGGCGACGCCGACCTGACCCGGTGGGCGGCGCTGGTGGTCTGGGACTCCCCGGCCGCGGCCGCCGGCTTCGACGACTCGCCGGTGGGCCGCTCCTGGGCCCGCATCGCCCGGTCGTCCGTGCGGGTGGGGCTGCGCCCGCTCACCAGCCGGGGCGAGTGGTCCGGCACCCGGCCGTTCGGTGACCCATCCGCCGGCCGGGTGGACGGCCCGTTGCTGGCGCTGACCCGGGCCCGGCTGCGACCCCGCCGGGCGGTCACCTTCTGGCGGGCGATCCCGCCGGTGGCCGCCACCCTGCCCGCCGCGGCCGGGCTGCTCGCCCGGTTCGGCGTCGGCGAGGCCCCGCTCGGCTGGCAGGGCACGGTGAGCGTATGGCGAGACCCGGCGGACCTGGTCGCGTTCGCGTACCGTCACCCGGAGCACCGCGCCGCGATCACGCGGACCCCGATCGAGGGGTGGTACGCGGAGGAACTCTTCGCGCGGTTCGAGGTGCGCGAGGTGGTCGGCGACCGGACGGTGCTCGGGTGGGTCGCCGACGGCGACCTGGAACAGGCGAGAGGACGCGCATGAGGTTGGTGCGGTGGACGCCGGACGATCTGGTCCGGCGACTGGACGACGTGGTGGCCGTCTACGGCGAGGCGATGGGCTACCGTGCGGACCTGCTGGAGGCCCGGCGCGGCTACATCGCCACCCACGTCCGCCGCCCCGGCTTCCGGGCCGTCGCCAGTCTCACCACCGAGGGCCACCTGGTCGGCTTCGGGTACGGCTACGTCGGCGCGGCCGGGCAGTGGTGGCACGACCAGGTGTACCAGGCGCTGGACGTCGACGCCCGCAAGCGCTGGCTGACCCACTGCTTCGAGGTGGTGGAGTTGCACGTCCGCCCGGCCGCGCAGGGGCACGGCCTCGGCGCCGGCCAGCTGCGCGCCCTGCTGATCATGGCCGAGGGGACGACCACCCTGCTCTCCACGCCGGAGGCCGACGAGCAGAAGTCCCGGGCCTGGCGGCTGTACCGGCGGTTCGGCTTCGTCGACATCCTGCGCGACTTCCACTTCCCGGGCGACGAGCGGCCGTTCGGCGTACTCGGCCGGGACCTGCCGCTGGCCGCGCCCGAACCGGCCCCGGCACCCGTACCGGGCGCGCAGTGATCCGACGGCCAGTGCCCTGGGCGCTGCTGGCCGTGCTGATCCTCGCCCAGATCTGCTATCCGCTGACCACCGGCGCCGCCCGGGCCGGGCTGACCGTGGCCACCGTCGTGCTCGGCTGGCTGCTCTCGGTGGGCCACGCCCTGCTCAGCCGCGGTGCGCGGACGGCGGCGGCGCTGGTCGCGGTGGCCACCGGCGGCGGGTTCGCGATCGAGGCGGTCGGGGTGGCCACCGGCTTCCCGTTCGGCAGCTACGACTACTCCGGTGAGCTGGGCCCGAAGCTGGCCGGGGTGCCGCTGATCATCCCGCTCGCCTGGACGTGGATGGCCTGGCCGGCCTGGCTGACGGCCATCCGGCTGACCACACCCGGCGCGCCGCCGGCGGGCGACCGGGCCGCGTGGACCCGCCACGTCGGACGGGTCACGCTGGCCGCGGTGGGGCTGGCCGCCTGGGACCTCTTCCTTGATCCGCAGATGGTGGCGGAGGGCTACTGGGTCTGGCGGGACGCCGTCCCCGCGCTGCCCGGCCTGCCCCGCATCCCGGTCAGCAACTACCTCGGCTGGCTGCTCTTCGCAGTGCTGCTGATGTCGGCGCTGCGCCCATTGGCCGGGCCGGCCGTGGACCGCACCGGCCGGCAGGACGGGCCGATGTTCGCGCTGTACCTCTGGACGTACTTCTCCAGCGTGCTGGCCCACGCGGTCTTCCTCCGCCTGCCCGCCTCGGCGGCCTGGGGCGCGGCCGGCATGGCGGTGGCCGCCGTGCCGCTGGCGCTGGTGCTCCTCCGCGCCCGTCCGCAGGAGAACGACAAGCAGATGCCCGCGCCCCGCCCCGGCGTCGACGCGACCGCATGACCGCCGTCCTCGTCCTGCTCCTCGCCGTGGCCGCGCTCACCGTGCACACCTGGGTGAACGCCACCCGCTGGCTGCGCCGCCCCGCCGACGGGCCGGTCGAGGTGGCCGAGCCGGTCGCGGTGCTGCTGCCGCTGCGCGACGAGGCCGACCGGGTGGAGCCGTGCCTGCGGGCGCTGCTCGCCCAACGGGGGGTGCCCCGGCTGCGGATCGTCGTGCTCGACGACGGATCCACCGACGGCACCGCCGACGTGGTGCGCGCGGTGGCCGGCGACGACGAGCGGCTCACCCTGCTCACCGGGGTCGCCCCGCCGCCGGGCTGGCTGGGCAAGCCGTACGCCTGCTGGCAGCTCGCCAGCCGGACCGACCCGGCCGCCACCGTCCTGGCCTTCGTCGACGCCGACGTGGTGCTCAGCCCGTACGCGGTGGCGGCGGCGGTGGCCGAGCTGCGCGCGGCGCGGGCCACGCTGCTGTCGCCGTATCCGAAAATCCTGGTGCGGACGGTGGCCGACCGGCTGGTGCAGCCGCTGCTGCAGTGGTTGTGGCTGACCTTCCTGCCGCTGCGGGCGATGGAACGCTCGCCGCGGCCGTCCCTGGCCGCGGCGGGCGGCCAGTTCCTGGTGGTCGACCGCGCCGGCTACCTGCGGGCCGGCGGACACGCGGCGGTCGCCGACAAGGTGCTGGAGGACATCGAGCTGGCCCGGGCGGTCAAGCGGTCCGGCGGCCGGATCGCCCTCGCCGACGGCTCCCGGCTGGCCGCCTGCCGGATGTACGAGACCTGGCCGCAGCTGCGCGACGGCTACGCCAAGTCGCTCTCGGCCATTTTCGGCCACCCGGTCGCCGCGGCGGTCGTGGTGGCCCTGCTGCTCCTGCTCTACCCCGCTCCCCCGCTGATCGCGCTGGCGGCGCTGCTGGCCGGCGCGCCGGCGGTGGCCGCCCTCGCGGCCCTCGCCTACCTGGTCGGAGTGGCCGGCCGGGTGGTCAGCGCCCGGGCGACCGGGGGCCGGTGGTGGCCTGACGCGCTGACACACCCCGTGTCGGTCGTGGTCCTCGGTTGGCTGACGCTGCGGTCGTACCATCTGCGCAAGCGGCACCGGCTGTCCTGGCGGGGCCGCCCGGTCAGCTAGGAGGACGCGGCATGGCGCGGATCGTGGTCATCGGCGCCGGCGTGGGCGGGCTGGCCACCGCCGCCCGGCTGGCCGTCACCGGGCACGAGGTCACCGTCTTCGAACGGGCCGACACCGTCGGCGGCAAGCTCGGCCGGTACACGCACGACACCCCGGCGGGGGCCTTCCACTTCGACACCGGCCCGAGCCTGCTCACCCTGCCCGAGGTCTTCCACGACCTGTTCGAGGCGACCGGGGCCAAGCTCGACGAGTACCTCGACCTGGCCCCGCTGGACCCGATCGTCCGGCACGTCTTCCCCGGCGGCGGCCCGACCCTGGACTCCTGCGCCGACCCGGCGGAGTTCGCCGCCCGGATCGGCGCGGCCCTCGGCGACCGGGCCGCCACCGACTGGGAGCGGCTCTGGCGCCGGGCCGCCCGGGTCTGGGCGGTGTCCCACCGCGACGTCCTGCGCCGGACCATCGACTCCCCGCGTGACCTGGCCGCACTGGCCTGGCGGCTGGGCGACCTCGCCGCCATCGGCCCGGGCCGCACCCTGCGCGGGCTGGGCCGCCGGCACCTGGCCGACCCGCGGCTGCGGATGCTGCTCGACCGGTACGCCACCTACACCGGCGCCGACCCGCGCCGGGCCCCGGCGGCGCTGGTCGCCATCCCCCACGCCGAACTGACCTTCGGCGGCTGGTACCTGCGCGGCGGGCTGGGCACCCTCGCCGACGCGCTGCTCTCGCGCTGTCTCGACCTCGGCGTGGTCGTGCAGACCGGCGCCACGGTCACCCGGATCGACGCCGCGGGCGGCCGGGTGCAGGGGGTACGCCTCGCCGGCGTCGCCGCGCCCGTCCCCGCCGACGTGGTGGTGGCCAACGTGGACGCCCTCACCGTCTACCGGGACCTGCTGCCCACCCCGCGCCGACTGGCCGGGCTGACCGACCGCAGCCTGGCCGGCTTCGTGCTGCTGCTCGGCGTACGCGGCGACTCGGGGCTGGCCCACCACACCGTCTTCTTCCCCCGCGACTACGACGCCGAGTTCGACGCGGTCTTCGGCGACCCGGGGCGCGGGATCCGGGCCCGCCCGGCGCTCGACCCGACCGTCCTCGTCACCGTCGCCGACGACCCGATGGTCCGCCCGGACGGGCACGAGGCGTGGTTCGTGCTGGTCAACGCCGCCCGCCATGGCACCGGCATGGGGGCGGTGGACTGGCGCCGGCCGGGGCTCGCCGAGGCGTACGCCGACCGGATCCTCGACGTGCTCGCCGAGCGGGGCGTGGACGTGCGGGACCGGCTGGTGTTCCGGGAGATCCGTACCCCGGCCGATCTGGACGCGGCGACCGGCGCGCCGGGCGGGGCCATCTACGGCACCGCCGGCGGGCTGCTCCGGCCGGCCAACCGGGGCCCGGCGCACGGGCTCTGGCTGGTCGGCGGCTCCAGTCACCCGGGCGGCGGCCTGCCGATGGTCACCCTGTCGGCGCAGATCGTCGCCGACGAGATCGGCCCCGCCTGGTGACCGCCACTCTTGATCGACTCCGCTTGCGGCATGTGGCGGTGTCCGGCCGCGGGGATGCCGCGAGCCGCCGCAAGCCGTGTCGCTCATCGGGCGGGCCGGTCAGCCGGCCTCGATCAGGGCGCGGCGGACGGCGGCGAAGAGCTGCCCCAGGCCGTAGCCGGCCAGTAGCACCCAGACCGTGGTGGTCATGGTGATCGTGCCGGAGGTCAGGTCCGGGTCGATCAGCCCGGTCAGCCCGGAGACCAGCAGCCCGACCAGGGCCACGCAGACCCGGGTGGGGCGCTCCCCCACGGTCACCGCGCCGATCTCCCGCATGCCCGCGGAGACCGCCCGGGCCCGGACGTACTCGTGCAGCCAGGAGAGGCCGCCGGCGGCGGCGACCAGCGCGCCGGGCGCGCCGAGCAGCCAGAACGCGGTCAGCCAGGCGGCCTCGCCCAGCCGGTCGGCGACCGAGTCGTAGACGTACCCGAGCCGGGTGGTCCGGCCGGTCGCCACCGCAACCGCGCCATCGACGCTGTCCGCCACCGCCGCGAGCAGCACGAACAGCGCACCGAGCATCGGCCCGTCCACCGGCCGTACGACGAACAGCGGCACGCAGACGCAGAGCAGCACTCCGGCCACGGTCACCGGGGTCGGGCCGACCCGGAGCCGGCCCAGCACGTACCCGACGTGGTAGGCGAACCGGAGCCAGGCACGGACCACCGGAGCGGCCGCCCGCGGGTCGAACCCGCCGTGCAGTCGCGCCCACGCGGTCGCGTACTGGTCCCAGTTCAGGTGTGTCCCCACCCCGGGATCATCCGTCGAAACCCGGTGCGGGTGTCGCGGGACGTGGATTCACACCCGCGCGTCGGCCCGGAGGTGCTGCCAGACCTCACGGGTGGCGGTGGACCGGTTGAGGGTGATGAAGTGGATCCCCGGCACCCCCTCGTCCAGCAGCTTCGCGCACATCTCGCTGGCCTGTTCGATGCCGAGTCGGCGGACCGCCTCCGGGTCGTCGGCGATCCTCTCGAACCGCTCGGCCAGCGCGGGCGGGAACGGCGCCCCGGAGAGCTGGACGGACCGCTCGATGGTGCCGATCTGGGTCACCGGCATCACCCCGGCCAGGATCGGGGTGTCGCAGCCGGCCGCCGCGACCCGGTCCCGCAGCCGCAGGTAGTCGTCGGCGTCGAAGAACATCTGGGTGATGGCGAAGTCGGCCCCGGCCCGGCACTTGCGGACGAAGTGCTCGGTGTCGCTGGCCACGTCGGGCGAGCGCGGGTGCTTGTACGGGAAGGCCGCCACCCCGACGCTGAAGTCGCCGGCGTCACGGACCAGCCGGACCAGGTCCTCGGCGTAGCGCACGCCCTCCGGGTGGGGCACCCACTCGCCGCCGGGGTTGCCGGGCGGGTCGCCGCGCACGGCGAGCACGTTGCGCACCCCGACACCGGCCAGCCGGCCGATGACGTGCCGCAACTCGGCGACGGAGTGGTTGACCGCGGTCAGGTGCGCCATCGGCAGCAGGGTGGTCTCGGTGGCGATCCGCTCGGTCACCGCGACCGTGGTGTCCCGGGTCGACCCGCCGGCGCCGTACGTGATCGAGACGAACGAGGGACGCAGCGACTCCAGCTCGCGGATCGCCTGCCAGAGCAGCCGCTCCCCGTGCGGGGTCTTCGGCGGGAAGAACTCGAAGGAGAAGGTCGGCTGGCACTCGCGGATCAGCTCCCCGATGGCCGGCTGGGGATTGGGGAGGACCGAGGGAAGACCGAGCGCCACGGACCGACTCTAACGGGCAGCGCTCGTCGCACCCAGGGCTTCCCATCCGGCGGGCGGCGGGCGCGGCGGAGCGTCGTACCCCGGGGGTAGAACGAGGGCAGCGCGGTGGGGCCGGCCGGTGGCCGGTCCCCGGGGGCCCGCGCGGGGGCCCAGCACGATCGGCGACGCGCCGGTCCGGACCGGCCGGACGTGCGCGCCGCCGCCCGAGCCGATGACCTCCGGAGGACCGATGACCCCGTTTCCGCCACCCGGCCCGCGACTGCTCGGGCCGCTCCTGGCCGAGCTGCGACTGGCCCGCGGGTGGAGCCAGCAGCGGATGGCCGGCGAGCTCTGCGCCGCCTCCGGCGTGCCCACCCTCACCCGGCACGAGATCTCCCGCTGGGAACGGCAGTTGCGGCTGCCCGGCGACTTCTGGCTGGGCTGGCTCGCTGTCGTCCTCGGCGTGCCGGGTGAGCTGCTCGCGGAGGCCGCGGCACACAGCCGCCGGCGCGACGCCGCACCGGCCGCCGTCGACCGGGCCGGATCCCGGTCCCGGGCGGCCCTGCTGACGCTGGCCCACCGCTGGCTGGTCGATCCGTCCGGCTCGCTGCTCGGCGTACCCTCCGGCCCGCCGCCCGAGCGCGCCGGCACCGCCGGGCAAGGCGCGGGGTTCGGCGGGGCCGGGCTGGCCGAGCTGCGCCGGTGGGACGACCTGATGGGCGGTGCCGACCTGGCCGGTCACGCGGCCCACCGGTTGCGCCGGGCGGCCCGGGCGCTCACCGGGGCCGGCCCGGTGGCGCGCCGCCGACTGCTGCCGGTACTGGCCGAGTCGGCCCAGCTCGCCGGCTGGCTCGCCGCAGACGCCGGGGACCTGTCCGGCGGCCTGGACGCCTACCGGCTGGCGCTGCGGGCGGCCGGGGCCGCCGGCGATCGGGCGTTCGGCGGGCACGTCCTCGGGTCGGCCAGTCACCTGCTCGCCGGTGCGGGGGACGCGGAGGGGGCGCGCACGCTCGCCCGCACCGGGTACGCCGGCTGCCGCGGCGCCGCCTCCCCCGGCCTGCGGGCGTTGCTGCTGCACCGGGTGGCGCTGGCCGCCGCGTTGGGCGGGCGACAACGGGCCGCCCGCCAGGCCCTGGCCGCGGCCGGCCGGGTGACCGGGCCGGAGCCGGGCCGGGAACCGCCCTGGCTCTACTGGCTGGACGAGGCCGAGCTGGCGGCGATGACCGGACGCACCCTCGTCGCCCTGGGCCGACCCGCACCCGCCGCACCGCTGCTGCACCCGGTCGTCGACCGGCGGGGCCGCCCGCGCAGCGCGGCGATCTACGGCGGCTGGCTGGCCCGGGGCTACCTCCAGCTCGGCGAGGTGGAGCAGGCCTGCGCGGTGGCCGGCAACGCCCTGCTCGACGCCGTCCGGTCGGGCTCGCCCCGGGCGATCGGCCCGCTCACCGAGGTACGCCGCCGGCTGGCCGCGCACCGCGACGAGCCGGCGGTACGGCGGTACGCGGCGCTGCTCGCGGCGGCCCGTCCCTACCTGCCGCTGAGGTCCGGCCCGGCACCGCGACCGGGCCGGGTCAGGCGACCGGGGTCGACGCCCGGCGCGGCACGCCGACCCGGCGATGCGACGGGACCGGCGCCGACCGGCTAGCGTCTTGGCGTGACCCACGCCGCTCCCGTTTCCCCCGTCGACCGCGCCGGCCTGCGCCAGCGGATCGACAAGGCCCTCACCGACTTCCTCGCCGGCCAGCGCGGCTGGATGACCGGTCTTGACGAAGCGCTGGTGCCGGTCGCCGAGGCGATCGAGGCGTTCGTGCTGGGGGGTGGGAAGCGGCTGCGACCGGCCTTCGCGTACTGGGGTTACCGGGGCGCCGGCGGCGTCGACTCCGACCAGGTGGTCACCACCCTCGCCGCACTGGAGTTCGTGCAGGCGAGCGCGCTGATCCACGACGACCTGATGGACCGCTCGGACACCCGGCGCGGTGAGCCGGCGGTGCACCGCCGGTTCGCCGCGCGGCACCGCTCCGCCGGTTGGGCCGGCGACCCGGACGGGTTCGGCGACGCGGCGGCCATTCTCCTCGGCGACCTGTGCCTGGTCTGGTCGGACGAGCTGCTGCACTCCGCCGGCCTCGATCCGCGGACGGTGGCCCGGGCCCGGCCGGTCTTCGACGAGATGCGCACCGAGGTGACCGTCGGGCAGTACCTCGACGTGCTGACCCAGGCCACCGGCGATACCTCGCTGGAGCGGGCCGGCAAGGTCGCCCGCTACAAGTCGGCGAAGTACACCGTCGAGCGGCCGCTGCTGCTCGGCGCCGCGCTGGCCGACGCCCCGCCGGAGGTACGGGCGGCGTACTCGGCGTACGGGTTGCCGCTGGGCGAGGCGTTCCAGCTCCGCGACGACGTCCTGGGGGTGTTCGGGGACCCGGCGCAGACCGGCAAGCCGGCCGGCGACGACCTGCGCGAGGGCAAGCGGACCTACCTGGTCGCGGCGGCTCTCGAGGCGGTCGACGACGCCGGTCGGGAGCTGCTGCTCGGTGGGCTCGGCGACCCCGAGCTGGGCGGGGCCCGGGTGGACCGACTGCGCGAGCTGATCATCGCCAGCGGGGCGCTGTCCCGGACGGAGCAGCGGATCACCGCGCTGACCGACAGCGCCTTGGCCGCGCTCACCACGGTCGACCTGGACACCGAGGCCCGCCAGGCCCTGGTCGACCTGGCCATCGCCGCCACCCGCCGCACCGACTGACCCCACCCACCCGCCGGCCCCGACCCGGCCCCGGCCGGCCCCGCCTTGCCTCGGTGATCATGAAGTTATGACCAGCGACACCGGCGTGTCGTGACAACAACTTCATGATCACCGGTGCGTCGGGGCGGGGTGGGTCGGGCCGGGCTGGCCCGGCGGGGTGGGGCGGGCCTGGGTCGCGCTGGGTGGGTCAGAAGCCGAGGGCCTGGGCGCGGCGCTTGACCTCGCGGGCCTGGTCGCCGCCGAGGGCGGCGGCCGGGGTGCCGGGGAGGGTCTCGTCCTCCTCGTACAGCCAGCGCAGGGCGGCCTCGTCGTCGTAGCCGGCGTCGGCGAGCAGGTTGAGCACGCCGGGCAGGTGCTTGAGCACGGTGCGGTTGGCCACCAGGTCGGCGGGGACCCGGCGGACGCCGTCGCGGCGCACCGCGATCAGTTCGCGGTCCCGGATCATCTGGTGGACCTTGCTGATCGGCAGGTCGAGACGCTCGGCGACGTCCGGCAGGGTCAGCCAGCCGGCCGGATCGGCCGGTCCGGGCAGGTCCGCGCCGGCGGCGGGCTGGTCGGCGGGTACGGAATCGGTCACCCGATCACCCTGCCACGTGCTCGTGCGGGCGCGGCACCGGCACCCCGTCACGCTGCTACCCGGCCTGCCCCCGCCGGTGCTGAACACGCGGACCGGAAGCCCTTGCCCCGCTTCCGGCAGCGGCGAGGTCATCAGGGCCGGGGTGGAGGGCTCGGGCAGCGGCGAGGTCACCGGGACGGGGCGAGGCCGGCGCCGGAGACGAGGGTCGATTGAGTGATATGACTGAGAGTCATAGCTATGCCGCTCAGTCATATCGCACACCAGGACATTCAGGCCGAGCCCGAGGTCCGGGGCCGGCGAGCGGCGCCCGGCTCGGCCCCAGGGCCACCGTCACCTCCACCGGCACGCTCAACATCGGTGAACCCCGCCAGCGGGGCCGGACGGCCTCCGCCCCCGGGCCCACGGCGTGGCCGGTGAGCTGCGCGAGCGCGGCGGGAAGGATGCCGTCGGCCCCCGGCTGTAGCATCCTGTTCAACCTTCACCCCCTGGACACATAGACTGCCTGCCGATGGACACACAGGTCGCCGACACGTTGCTGGGCTCGCTGATCGACGGGCGCTACCGCATTCGCGGTCGCGTGGCCCGCGGCGGCATGGCGACCGTGTACACGGCCACGGACGAGCGCCTCGAGCGCACCGTGGCGGTCAAGATCATTCACCCGACCCAGGCACCCGAGGCCCAGGCCCGTGCGGCCGGGTTCGTACGGCGGTTCACCGACGAGGCGAAGACCATCGCCCGGCTGACCCACCCCAACGTGGTCGCGGTCTACGACCAGGGCACCCACGAGGGCTTGCCCTACCTGGTGATGGAGTACGTCCGCGGCCGCACCCTGCGCGACGTCCTCGCCGAGCGGCGCCGGCTCAACCCGGACGAGGCCCTGGCCATCGCCGAGCAGATGCTCGCCGCGATCGCCGCCGCGCACCGGGCCGGCCTGGTGCACCGCGACGTCAAGCCGGAGAACGTGCTGGTCGCCGAGGCGCCCAGCGGCGGCGCGGCCAACCTGGTGGACAGCGTGGTCAAGGTGGCCGACTTCGGGCTCGCCCGGGCGGTCGAGGCCGCCGAGGAGGAGAACGGCAACCAGCTCATGGCCACCGTGGCGTACGTCGCCCCGGAGCTGGTCACCGAGGGGCACGCCGACCCGCGCACCGACGTCTACTCGGCCGGCATCGTGCTGTTCGAGATGCTCACCGGGCGGGTGCCGTACGACGGCGACCGGCCGGTGGACATCGCCTGGCAGCACGTCGACCGGGACGTGCCGGCCCCCTCGACCCTGGTGCCCGGGTTGCCCAGGGCGCTCGACGACCTGGTCGGGCGGGCCACCCGCCGCGATCCCGGCGCCCGTCCCACCGACGCCGGCGCGCTGCTGGCCGAGGTGCAGGTGGTCCGGGACGACCTGGGCAACTCGAACTCGCACACCACCATGCTGCGGCAGGTCGGCGATGCATCGTTGGCCCAGCCGACCATGGTGGTGGCGGCGGTCCGGCCCGCCGAGCGCCCCTCCTGGGCCCGGCTGCCCGAGGGTGGCGGGCAGCGCCCGCACCGCCGCCGGGCCGCGCCGGAGGGCGGCGATCTCGGAGCCCGGCTGGCCGGGCTGCGTACCCGGGTCATGGGCTCCCCCCGGGGCCGCCTGGCGGTCGCCGCGGCGGTCGTGGTGCTCGGCCTGGTGGCCGCGGTCGGCGGCTGGTGGTTCGGGGTGGGGCGTTACACGGTGGCCCCGCAGCTGGTGAGCCTGACCAAGGCCCAGGCGGAGGCGCAGGCCGCCCGCGGCGGCTTCACCCTGGCCTACGCCTCACCCCGGTACGACGAGAAGGTCCCCAAGGACAGCGTCCTCGGGCAGAACCCGGCCTCCGCAAGCCGGATCGTCAAGGGCGGCACGATCACGCTCACGCTGTCGCTCGGTCCGGAGCGGCTGCCGGTGCCCGACGTGGTGGGCAAGGACTTCGAGCTGGCCCAGGCCGAGCTGACCGACGCCAAGCTGGTGGTGGTCAAGGGCCCCGCCCGCTACGACGACAACCTGCCGTCGGGGGTGGTGGTGGCCACCAACCCGAAGGCCGGCGCGGCGGTCAAGCCGGGCGACAAGGTGACCGTCGTGCTGAGCAAGGGCCGGGCGCCGATCTCGGTGCCGAACCTGGTCGGCAAGAACATCAACGAGGCGCGGGCCATGCTGGCGCAGCTCGGGCTGACCCCGGTGGAGACGTACAAGGACTCGGACAAGCCGAAGGACGAGGTGCTCGGTCAGAGCCCGGCCGACGGCACCGGCGTCGAGAAGGGCGCCCAGGTCAAGCTGCAGATCAGCAAGGGGCCGCCGCAGCTGGTCGTGCCCCGGGTCGTCGACCTGCCCTGCCCACAGGCCCAGCAGCAGCTGCAGAGCCAGGGCTTCCCGGTGTCGGTGCAGGGGGATCCGAACGCCATCGTCCGGTTCCAGAATCCGCCCGAGAACTCCCCGGTGCCGCCCGGCACCACGGTCACCATCGGATGCCTGTGAACGCCCACCGGCTGATCGGCTCGCACACCCCCACCTCGGGGGGTCTGGCGAAGGCCGCCCTGCCCTACGTCGAGGCGGCCGGCTCCGAGGTGGTGCAGATCTACGTCTCCAACTCGCGGGGCTGGGCGCTGCCGGCGGGCGACCCGGCTCAGGACGCGCTCTTCCGCGACGGCTGCGCCGAGCGGGAGGTGCCGGTCTTCATCCACGCGTCCCTGCTGGTGAACCTGGGCTCCCCCACCCCGGCCACGGTCGAGCGGTCGGCGCTGACCCTGGCGCACGCGCTGCACCGGGGGGCCGCGATCGGCGCCCAGGGGGTGGTGTTCCACGCGGGCAGCGCGGTGGACGCCGGGCACGCCGAGGCCGCGATGCGGCAGGTCCGGGAGGCGCTGCTGCCGCTGCTGGACGAGGCGGCGGCGGGCGGCGGGCCGATGCTGCTGGTCGAGCCGAGCGCCGGCGGCGGCCGGTCGCTGGCCTCCCGGGTGGAGCAGCTCGGCCCCTACCTGGACGCGGTGGACCGGCACCCCTGGCTGGGGGTCTGCTTCGACACCTGCCACGCCTGGGCCGCCGGGCACGACCTGGCCGCCGAGGGCGGCATGACCGCGACGCTGGACACGCTGGTGGCGACGGTGGGGCCGGACCGGTTGAAGCTGGTGCACGCCAACGACTCGAAGGACCTGTGCGGCTCGACCCGGGACCGGCACGAGAACATCGGCAAGGGCACCATCGGGGAGCCGGCGTTCGCCGAGCTGATGGCCCACCCGGCCACCGCCGGCATTCCCGTGGTGGTGGAGACCCCCACGGAGAAGCACGTCGGCCACGCCGCCGACATCGCCACCCTCAAGCGCCTCCGCCGCTGACCCGCGCCGGCTCGCGCCGCGCGCCGGCGGCCCAGGCCGGGTGGGTCAGGCGCGGAGGAGGCGGGTGAGCGCCTCGGCCGCGCGGTCGATGGCGGCGTCGTCGACGTCCAGGTGGGTGACCAGGCGGGCGGTGCGCGGGCCGAGCACGGAGATCAGCACGCCCTCGGCGCGGGCGGCGGCGGCCAGCGCCTTGGCGTCCAGCGGGTGCTTGGTGAGGTCCAGCGGGACGATGTTCGTCCGGGCCGGGGCGGCGAGCACCCCGAACGGGGCGACCGCCTCGGCCAGCCGGGCCGCCTTGGCGTGGTCCGCCGCGAGCCGCTCGACGTGGTGCGCCAGCGCGTACCGGCCGGCGGCGGCGAGGATGCCGACCTGACGCATGCCACCACCCATCCGCTTGCGGATCCAGCGGGCCCGTTCGATCTTCTCGGCGCTGCCGACCAACAGCGAGCCGACCGGCGCGCCGAGGCCCTTGGAGAGGCAGACGGACATCGTGTCGAAAAGGCCGCCGTACTCCGCCAGCGGGACGCCGTCGGCGACGTGCGCGTGCCAGATCCGGGCGCCGTCGCAGTGCAGCGCCAGCCCGTTGTCGTCGGCGACCCGGCGCAGCTCGCGCAGGGTGGCCAGCGGGATCACCCCGCCGCCGCCCCGGTTGTGGGTCTGCTCGACGGCGATCGCCCGGGTCGGCACCGCGAAGTAGCCGTCGGGCCGGACCATGCCGGCGACCAGGTCCGGGTCGATCTCCGCACCGACCGCCGGCCAGGTCCGCGACGAGATCCCGCCGTACGCGGCCGCCGCGCCGATCTCGTACGTGACCACGTGCGCGTCGGCGTCGCAGAGCAGCTCCTCGCCCGGCGGGACCACGAGCTGGAGGGCGATCTGGTTGGCCATCGAGCCGCTCGGGGCGAAGAGCGCCGCCTCGTGCCCGAAGAGCGCGGCGACCTCGGCCTCCAGCGCGGCGACGGTCGGGTCCTCGCCGTAGACGTCGTCGCCGACCTCGGCGGTGGCCATCGCCTCCCGCATCCCGGCGGTCGGCCGGGTCACCGTGTCGGAACGCAGATCGATCATGTTGTCAGCCACAGTCATCCTTTCGGCTGCCGACTGCGGGGCTCGCAAGCTCACTCCTCGCGTCAGCCACGCAGCATCTCCGCCACCAGGAAGGCCAGCTCCAGCGACTGCTGGGTGTTCAGTCGCGGGTCGCAGGCGGTCTCGTACCGGTCGGGCAGGTCGAGGTCCTCGATGCCCTGGGCGCCGCCGAGACACTCGGTGACGTCCTCGCCGGTCAGCTCGACGTGCAGGCCGCCCGGGTGGGTCTCCAGGCTGCGGTGCACCTCGAAGTAGCCGAGCACCTCGTCGACGATCCGGTCGAAGTGCCGGGTCTTGTAGCCGTTCGAGGACTCGTGGGTGTTGCCATGCATCGGGTCACACTGCCAGACCACCTTGGCGCCGGCGGCGGTGACCTTGGCGACGATCGGCGGCAGGGCGTCCCGGACCTTGTGGTTGCCCATCCGGCTGATCAGGGTGAGCCGGCCGGGGATGTTGTCCGGGTTGAGCTTCTCGCAGAGTTCGATCGCCTCGTCCGGGGTGGTGGTCGGGCCGAGCTTGACCCCGATCGGGTTGGCGATCCGGGAGATGAAGTCGATGTGCGCCCCGTCGATCTGCCGGGTCCGCTCGCCGATCCAGAGGAAGTGCCCGGAGAGCCCGTACGCCCGGTTGTCCGAGACCCGGGTGAGCGCCCGGTCGTACTCCAGGGCGAGGGCCTCGTGGGAGCAGTAGAGGGTGACGGTGCGCAGCGCCTCGTCGTCGGTCAGCCCGCAGGCGCGGATGAAGGCCAGGGCCCGGTCGATCTCCCGGGCGATCGCCTCGTAGCGCTCGCCGGCCGGGGAGTTCTTGACGAAGCCCTTGTTCCAGTCGTGCACCGCGTGCAGGTCGGCCAGCCCGCCGGCCAGGTACGCCCGGAGCATGTTCATCGCGGCGGCCGAGTTGGCGTACGCCCGGATCATGCGCTGCGGGTCGGCGACCCGCGCCTCCGGCGTGGCCTCCAGCGAGTTGATCATGTCACCGCGGTAGGCCGGCAGGCCGCGTGCGTCGGTCGGCAGCGACCGCGGCTTGGTGTACTGGCCGGCGACCCGGGCCACCTTGACCACCGGCAGCGACGCGCCGTACGTCAGCACGATCGCCATCTGGAGCAGCGTGCGGGCGTTGGCCAGCAGGTGGCTCTCGGTGTTGTCCGCGAAGGTCTCCGCGCAGTCGCCGCCCTGGAGCAGGAACGCCTTGCCCTCGCAGGCCAGCGCGAGCCGCTGCCGGAGCTGGTCGACCTCGTAGGGCGCGACGACCGACGGCACGGTGTCGAGCACCTTGCAGACCTCGGCGACCTTGGCCTGGTCCGGCCAGGACGGGGTCTGCGCGCGGGGAAGCTCCCGCCAGCGGTCCAGGCCGAGGGCCGCGTCCTCGGCGGAGTCGACGGTCGGACGACTGGTCTGGAGGGCCGGGCTGCCCACCGCGGGGTGACTCAACTGATGCCACTCATGGCGCATGAGGGAAAGCCTACGGCGACAGCCGGGGCAGACCCCCGCCGAGGGGGACGGTTCCGGCAGTTGGAGATCAGCGCCACACTGCGGGGTGGCCGCAGGTCAGGGCCGGGACCGGCTCAGGGGGTGACCGCCGGCTCCGGGGTGTTGCCGCCCGGGGTCTCGCCCGAAATGCACCAGTCGGCGCCGCTGCGGGTGACGGTGAAGAGCAGCGGGCGGGTGGCCTTGCGAGCGCCGACGGCCACCGTGACCGAGGTGCTGACCTCTTGCCCCCGGGGCCCGGACCGCACGCCAGTGATGGCCGCCTGCGGGATCGTGAAGTGATCAGCGAAGTCGCCGTTCGGGCCGGTGGCGGCGGCGTCGAAGGCGTCCTGCATCGGGGCGCAGAGCTGGCTGCGGCCGGCGTCGACGTCCTTCGCGGCCATCGCGTCGAGGTACGCCTGCACCCGCTCGCGGGACTTGGCGGCGGCCTCCTCGGCCGGCACCCGCTGCCCCTCGCTGGCCGGGGTGGCGGGGTCGTCGTTTCCCACGATGCCGCAGCCGACCAGGGTGAGCGGCAGGAGCGCGAGCGCGGCGACGGCGCTCGCCACCCTCGGGTGCGTCAGGCCCATCGGTCCCTCCCATCGGCGCGGACATCGAGACATGCCGAGCGGCGAGTCTGTCACATCGCTTCCTTCATGCCGCGCCCGCCATGCCCGGGACTTTTGTCAACTTCCCTTCCGATTAAGGGCGGGGAGGGACCGGTGCGTGGTCCCTCCCCGCCGTGTGGGGTGCGTCGGCCGTCGGCTCAGCCGAGACCGCCCCTGATGGCGCCGATCAGCTCGCCGTTGCTCGTGTCACCGGAGAGCTCCCAGAAGAAGGCGCCACCGAGGCCCTGGTTCCTGGCGTACGTCATCTTGCCGCCGATGGTTGACGGGGTGTCGTAGCTCCACCAGTTGCTGCCGCACTTCGCGTACGCCGTGCCGGCCACGGTGCCGGTCGCCGGGCAGCTGTTCTTCAACACCTTGTAGTCCTCGACGCCCTGCTCGTAGGTGCCCGGCGCCGGGCCGGTCGCGGTACCGCCCGGGGCGGTCTGGGTGACCCCGGTCCAGCCTCGGCCGTAGAAGCCGATGCCGAGCAGCAGCTTGTTCGCCGGGATGCCCTTGGCCTTGAGCTTCTGGATCGCCGCGTCCGCGTAGAAGCCCTGCTGGGGGATGCCGGCGTACGAGGTCAGCGGCGAGTGCGGCGCGGTCGGGCCCTGGGCCGCCCAGGCGCCGAAGTAGTCGTACGTCATCGGCATGAACCAGTTCAGGTACGGCGCCGCGCCGGCGTAGTCGGCGGCGTCGATCTTGCCGCCGTTGGTGCCGTCGGCGGTGATCGCCGCGGTGACCAGCGCGCCGGACCCGAACCTCGCCCGCAGGGCGCTGATCACGTTCTTGAACGCGTTCGGGCCGCTGCTGTCGCACTGGAGGCCGCAGGCGTTCGGGTACTCCCAGTCGATGTCGATGCCGTCGAAGACGTCCGCCCAGCGCGGGTCCTCCACCAGGTTGTAGCAGCTGTCGGCGAAGGCGGCCGGGTTCTGCGCGGCCTGGGTGAAGCCGGCCGACCAGGTCCAGCCGCCGAAGGACCAGAGCACCTTCAGCTGCGGGTACATCTTCTTGAGCTTGCGCAGCTGGTTGAAGCTGCCGCGCAGCGGCTGGTCCCAGGTGTCGGCGACGCCGTCCACACTGTCCGCCGCGGTGTACGCCTTGTCGTAGTCGGCGTAGCTGTCGCCGATCGCGCAGCGCCCGCCGGCGGTGTTGCCGAAGGCGTACAGGATGTGGGTGAGCTTGGCCGCGGACCCGCTGGTGTGGATGTTCTTGACGTGGTAGTTGCGGGCGTAGACGCCCCACTCGGCGAAGTAGCCGACGACCTTCTGGTCGCCGCTGGGCGGCGGGGTGGTCGGCGGTGGGGTCGTGGGGGGCGGGGTCGTCGTGGGCGACACGGTGGTCGGCGGGGTGGTGGTGGGTGGCGGGGTGCCGTCGCCGGAGCAGGACCCGCCGTTGACGGTGCAGTTCAGCGGAGCGGCGTACGGCCCGGTGCCGTTGTAGCCCCAGCTGAAGCTGGCGCCCGGGGCGAGCGGGCCGGCCCAGCTCTTCTTGACCGCGACGTAGTGGTTGCCGCTGCTGGTGACGTCGGCGTCCCAGAAGGTGCTGATGGTGGTGCCCGAGGGCAGGTCGAACTCGATGCGCCAGGTGTCCACGCTGGCGCTGGTGCCGTTGGTGACGGTCACCTTCGTCTCGTGGCCGGTCCCCCAGTCCTGCACCTTGGTGAACGTGGCGGTCACGCTGCCGGCGGCGGACGCCGTGGCCATCGGCACCGCCGCCACCGCCAGCGCGACCACGGCACCGGCCCAGAGGGCCCGGCGGAGGGATCTCTTCATGTGGCGCCTCCCCAAACAGTTAGGAAACTTTCCAGATTCTGTGGTGAGACGTTCTCACGCCGTCATCAGTTCGTCAAGATGTACATGTATCGATCTCTTCGGCCCCCGTCGGGACGTCGCCGACGAGCGCGTAGCCTCGCGGCATGACCGTTTTCGACGTTCAGATCGACGCACTCGCCGGCGGCCCGGCCGGCCTCGGGCGGTACCGCGGACGCGCGCTGCTGGTGGTCAACGTGGCCTCCCGCTGCGGCCTGACCCCGCAGTACGCCGGCCTTCAGGCCCTGCACGAGGAGTACGCCGACCGCGGCCTGGTGGTGCTCGGCGTGCCCTGCAACCAGTTCGCCGGCCAGGAGCCGGGCACGGCCGACGAGATCGGCGAGTTCTGCCAGGTCAACTACGGCGTGACATTCCCGCTGACGGAGAAAATCGACGTCAACGGGCCGGCGCGGCACCCGCTCTACGCCGAACTGGTGCCCACCCCGACGCCGAGGGGCACACCGGCGACATCCGGTGGAACTTCGAGAAGTTCCTGGTCACCCCGGACGGCACGGTCGCGGCCCGGTTCGCCCCGACGGTGACCCCGGACTCCCCCGAGCTGCGCGCCGCCATCGAGAAGGTGCTACCCGCAGCCTGATCAGTCGGCACCCGCCCGCCGGACGCAGCGACCCGGCCCGCCCGCTCTTCGTAGCTAACCTTCCTTGACCCGGCATCCATGCGTAGCTAAGTTTCAATGAAACTGACGGGAGGTCGAGCGTGGAGCGTCGAAAGTTCCTGGCTGGTGCGGGTGCGGTGACCGCGGGCGCGGTCGCGGCGGCGACCCCTGGCTCCCCCGCCAACGCGGTGCCCGGCGTCCGTCGCGTGGAGACCGGCCTCGACGTGCTCGTCGGGTCGGGCTTCGCGGACCTCGCCGGCCAGCGGGTCGGGGTCATCTCCAACCCCACCGGCGTCGACTCGGCGTACCGGCACCTCGTCGACCTGATGCACGGCTCCGGCAGCGTGCAGGTCGTCGCGGCGTTCGGCCCCGAGCACGGATTCCGCGGTTCCGCCCAGGCCGGCGGCAGCGAGGGCACCGGGACGGACGCCCGGACCGGCATCACGGTCTACGACGCGTACGGCGCCTCGCAGGCCAAGTGGGAGAGCATGTTCACTCAGGCCGACGTGGACACCGTCGTCTTCGACATCCAGGACGTCGGCGCCCGCTTCTACACCTACATCTGGACGATGTACACCTCGATGGTCGCCGCGGCCCGGGTCGGCAAACGGTACGTCGTGCTCGACCGGCCCAACCCGGTCGGCGGGCGGGCGCACGGGCCGATGATGACGCCCGCCTACACCTCCGGCGTGGGGCTGAAGGAGATCGTCCAGCAGCACGGCATGACCGTCGGCGAGTTGGCCCGGCTCTTCAACGCGGAGTTCCTGCCCGCCGACGCCGGACGGTCGGTCGAGCTGAACGTGGTGCGGTGCCGGAACTGGAAGCGCGAGCTGCTCGCCGCCGACACCGACCTGCCCTGGGTGATGCCCAGCCCCAACATGCCCACCCCCGACACGGCGCTGGTCTACCCCGGCACCTGCCTCTTCGAGGGCGTCGCCTCGATCACCGAAGGGCGGGGCACCTGCCGGCCGTTCGAGCTGATCGGCGGGCTCGCCGGCGATTTCGACTACCACTGGGGGGACCGGCTCAACGCCCGGAGCCTGCCGGGTGTCGAGTTCCGCGAGGCGTACTTCGCACCGACGTCGGCCGGCCAGAAGCCGGCGCTGCTGAACAAGCTCTGCGCCGGCGTCGAGGTGAAGGTCGTCGACCGGGCCGCCTACGACCCCATCCGCACCGCGGTGGCGATGCTGGTGGAGGCGCGCAGGTACCCGGCGTTCGCGTGGCGCATGGACTCGTGGGACACCGTTCGGCCGTACTGGGTGGACAAGCTGACCGGCTCGCCCCGGCTGCGCACGATGATCGACGCGGGAGCCGATGTGGACGACGTGGTCGGCGCCTGGGCCGACGAGCTGACGGCGTTCGAGCAGCGCCGCAAGCCCTACCTGCTCTACTGAGGAGTGCAGCCGTGACCATCCCGTCCCGCCGCCCGTTCGGCTCACTCGCCCTCGGCCTGACGCTGGTGGCCGCCGCCGCTCCGGCGCCGGCGGTCGCGGCCCCGGCCGCGCTCGAGGCCGGCCCGCCGACCGTGACCCCCGCCGACCTCCGCTTCACCCACGACACGCTCCGCGCGGGCAGCGCCCGCGAGGTCGGCCTGATCCCCGAGTACGTCGACCGCATGCGCACCGACGCCGAGGCGTACCTGCAGCCGACGGCCGATCATCCGGGATATCCGACGTACGCGGGTGCCGTCGTGCTGGCCGCCAAGGACGGCGTCATCGTGCAGCACGCCGCGGTGGGTACCGCCGTGCGGTACAGCGCCGTCGAGCCGCCTCCGGGGCGGGACGGGGTGGAATTACCGGCCGATCAGCAGATCCCGACCCGGCCCGACACGATGTTCGACCTGGCATCGGTCTCCAAGCTGTTCACCACGATCGTGACGATGCAGCAGGTCGAGCGGGGCCGGATCGCCCTCGACGCCCCGGTCTCCCGCTACCTCCCGGAGTTCGCCGCCGGCGGCAAGCAGGACGTCACCGTGCGGATGCTGCTCACCCACACTTCCGGGCTGCCCGCCTGGGCTCCCCTGTGGAGCGCCTACGCGAGCCCGGCGGAACGATTCGCCGCCGCGCTGGCCACCCCCCTCGCCCCGGGCGCGACCCCCGGCACCCGGTACGTCTACTCGGATCTCGGCCTGATCGCCCTGGGCGTACTCCTGGAAAGGGTGACCGGCCGCCAGCTCGCGGATCTGGTCCGGGAGGGCGTCACCGACCCGCTGGGGATGGCCGACACCGGGTACAACCCGGCGCCGGAGCTGCGGAGCCGGATCGCCGCGACCGAATATGAGCCGTACGCCGGACGCGGCATGGTCTGGGGCGAGGTGCACGACGAGAACGCCTGGTCACTCGGGGGTGTGGCGGGCCACGCCGGCGCCTTCTCCACCGCCGGCGACCTGGCCGTGCTGTGCCAGATGCTGCTCAACGGCGGACGGTACGGCGGGCAGCGGATCCTGCGCGAGGACACCGTCCGCGCGATGTTGGTCAACTACAACGCCCAGCTGGAGTCCGCCTACCCGGAGAGCGACCGCGGGCTCGGCTTCGAGCTGAACAAGCACTGGTACATGATGGGGCTCTCCTCGCCGGTCGCGTTCGGACACACGGGCTTCACCGGCACGTCGCTCGTGATCGACCCACTGTCCCACTCGTTCGTCATCCTGCTCAGCAACCGCGTACACCCGGACCGGGCCTGGGGCAGCAACAACGTCTCCCGGCGGGCGATGGCCCGCGACTTCGCCAACGCGATGCCCGTGCACCCGCGCTCGGGCAGCGCCTGGCGGGCGGACCAGCGCGATTCGGCGACGGTCACGCTCACCGCGCCGCTGCGGCACCCCGCCATGGGTGGGCGGGCGAGCTTCATGTTCTGGTACGACACCGAGCCCGGCTACGACAGGGCCCGCGTGGAGACGTCGACGGACGGCGGGCTGACCTGGTCGCCGGCCCGGCTGGCGCTGCAGTCGAGCGACGGCTCGTGGACGGCGGACGGCGTGGTCACCGGTTACGGCGGCCGGACCTGGTGGCGCGCCTCGGTGGACCTGCCGGACGGGACGACCCACCTGCGCTGGAGCAGTAGCACCGACGGTTCCGGTCAGGGCCGCGGCGTCTACGTCGACCAGATCGTGGCCGCGGACGGCGACGGGATGCTGTTCAGCGGCGAGGGCGCCGACGCCACCCGGCTCGTCGCCGACGGCTGGTCGGAGACGCGCAGCTGACGCCGGCGCCCTGGCCCGACCGCCCGGCGCGGGACCGGACCGCCCTGCCGATCGCCGGTGACGACGCCGGGGCGAAGGGCAACCGAAGGCGACCGCATCCGCTGACACCCGCTCCGCAAGAGACCTGCACCCGTCTCCCGGCTGTCGCTATGCCGGTTGTCCGGTAGGTGCGGCCGCGACCGGGAAGGTCAGCCGGAGGGTCGACCCCGCGGTGGGCCGGAAGCCGAGGGACCGGTAGAGCGGCTCGCCGCTCTCGGACGCCCGCAGATCGACCCTGAGCACGCCACGCCGCCGATACCAGTCCAGCAACGCCTCCATACAGGCCCGGGAGTATCCCCGCCGCCGGTGGCCGGGGTCGGTGCAGACGTTGAAGACGTACCCGGTGAGGCCGCTCGGGTTGCCCGGGCCGCCGAGGCGGCGGTCGATGGTGCCGACCGCGCAGGCGGCCAGCGTTCCCGGCCGATCCGGCGCGTCCACCACGAAGGCGGCCATCAGCTCCTCCGGCTCGACCAGGCGCTCCCGCAGGGTGTCCCGCGCTGCGTCCCGCCACGGGCCCGGGGGCGGCTCCGCGCCCTCCAGCGCAGCGATCATCAGGCCCCGCAGTCGGACCAGTTCGGCGGCGTCGTCGACCATTGCCCGGCGTGCGCTGACCATGGGCCGGACGCTACCCAGCCAGCTCCGGAGCCCGCCTGCCGGGTCCGGCGGCACCCGACCGCCGCCGGACGCGCCGTACGCGCCGGATGACCTGGCAGCGCACGGACCCCAGGCGGTCCCGGGCCCGGCCCGGCTCGGGCTGGTGTCATGGTTCGCATCGTTGGCCGGCAAGCACCTCCTCGGACAGCGCTGCCTCCGCAGCCTGTTCGGCGGTGCTCCGGTAGGCGAACCAGGGCATGAAGAACTGGGTGGTCGGGCCGACCGCGAGTGCGTACAGCACGGTGCCGACGCCCACGCTGCCACCGAGTAGCCAGCCCACGGCGAGAACGGTGATCTCCATCAGGGTGCGGATGAGCCGGATGGAGCGCCCGGTTGCGGCGGACGCGCCTGTCATCAGCCCGTCCCGGGGGCCGGGTCCGAAGCGCGCGCCGACGTAGACGGCGACGGAAAGCCCGTTGAGCAGGACTCCCCCGACCAGCAGGCAGACCCGGGCCGGGAAGCCCAGGTGCGCAGGGATGAGCAGGAGGCCGAGGTCGGATGAGTACGCCAGGACGATGATGTTGGCGACCGTGCCGAACTTCGGTCTCTGCTTGAGGGGAATCCACAACAGCAGCACGAGAACCCCGAGGACGGCGCTGATCGCGCCGAAGCTCAGGGAAGTGTGGTGCTCCAACCCCTCGTACAAAACGCTCCAGGGGTTGACGCCCAGCGAGGCCCGGACCATGAGCGAGAGGCTGAATCCGTACAGGGCGAGGCCGATGAACAGTTGGGGCAGGCGCCGCAGCGGACGCTCACCGAGGGGGACGTAGGTCAGGGGCGGCAGGGGCGCTGGTGTCTTTTTCAGAGCCACGGGAGGCGAGTCTGTACGCTGATTGGCCCAGACCACATGGCCAATCTCGGGAGAATGGTATGGCCGCGCCAGCTCAGTTCCAGCCCGTGGCGAGGGTGAACGGCACGAACCGGACCCTGGGGAGCCGACAGCTCGCCGCGCTGCTGCCCGACCCGGCCGGAACGAGGCCCGCCTACCGCCACCTGGCTCAGTCGATCAGCGCGCTGATCCTGGACGGGCGGATCGCGCTGCACGTCAAACTCCCCGCCGAGCGGGAGCTGGCCACCGCCCTGAACATCAGCCGGGCCACCGTCACCGCCGTGTACGACCTGCTGCGCGAGAACGGCTACGCGCACAGCCGCCAGGGCTCGGGTACCTGGACCGCCCTGCCGGAAGGCCGTACCCCCAGCGGCATCACCCGGTTCCTCAGCCCCCCGGACACCGCGATCGACCTGGCCCGGGCGGCCCCCGGACTGCCGGAGCAGGCGCTCGTCGATGCTCTCCGCCGGGTCGCCCCCCGGCTGGTCGAGCACGCGCACACCCCCGGCTACCACCCCTACGGCCTGCCCGAACTGCGCGCCGCCATCGCCGAGCGTTTCACCCAGCGGGGCCTGGCCACCATGCCGGAACAGATCCTGGTGACCTCCGGCGCACAGCACGCACTCACGCTGGTCCTGGGACTCCTGGGCAGCCCTGGTGACCGGGTCCTGGTCGAAAATCCGTCCTACCCGAACGCTCTGGAGGCAATGCGCCGCTCCCGGCTCCGGACCGTGTCCGTCCCGGTGACCGATACCGGCTGGGATATCGAGATCATCGAGTCGACGCTGCATCAGGTCGTGCCCCAGCTGGCCTATCTGATCCCCGACTTCCACAATCCGACCGGTTGCCTCATGCCCGATCAAGAGCGCATCCGCATCCTGGACGCCGCTCAGCGCTCCGGCACCTGGCTCGTCGTCGACGAAACCCTGGCCGACCTCGCCCTCGACGTCCCCGCCCCACCGCCCTTCGCCTCCCATGCCACGCCCGGTGGGGTCGGCCAGGTCATCACCATCGGCTCGATGAGCAAAACCCACTGGGGCGGCCTGCGCATCGGCTGGCTGCGAGCTCCCTCGCGGTTGGTTACCGAACTCGCCGGCCAGCGGGTCGCCACCGACATGGGCGGCTCGGTCCTGGACCAACTCCTGGCCCTCGACCTCCTGGATCGGGCCTGGGAGCTGCTGCCATCGCGCCTGGAACAGATGCGGGAGCAGCGCGCAGCCCTGGCCGCCGCCCTCGCCGAGCACATCCCGAAGTGGAGCTGGCGACTGCCGCCCGGCGGTCTGTCACTCTGGGTCGACCTGGGCGAACCCATCGCCGCACCGCTGGCCGAGCGGGCGTTGGACTACGGGGTGCGGATCGAGGGCGGTGCGCACTTCGCCACCGACCCTGGCCTCTTCGAGCAGCGCCTCCGCATCCCCTACACCCTGCCTCCCGACACCCTGCTCGAGGCTGTGCACCGCATGGCCACCGCACTCGCCGACGGCCTCCCCGCCTCGTCGGCCGGCGGGCGACCGCACTGGGTCGCGTGACGGCATCCCGCCGCCGGCTTCCGCCCTTCGGTCGCCTGACACCGGACGGCTGCCGCGCCGCAGACGGGACGGCGCCTCAGACGGGACGGCCGCCGTGCCTCAGACGGGACGGCGGCCGGCGAAGCCGCACTCGACCCGGTGGTACCAGCGCAGGTCGCCGTCCCCCTCCAGCCAGCACCAGAGCACCGACCGGCCGTCGCGCTCACCGGGGAAGTCCAGTAGCACCGGCGCGATGCCCTTGATCTGGATGTCGTGCTCGGTGAGCTCGTCCACGATGGCGTGCAGCCGGGCCTCCAGCGCCTTGACCTCGGCCAGGCCGCCCAACGGGCTGGCCCCGTGGTCGGCCAGGTCGACCCGGAGCTCGGCCAGGTCGGCCCGGAGCCGGATCAGCTCGTCAACACGCGGGCGCAGGGTCGCCATCAGATGCCGTGCCTGGGCGAGAGTGAACACCCGGCCAGTATGCGGCAGTGCCGCGCCGGCCTCAGCCGGCCTGGGCGGCCAGCTCGCGGGCGCGGTCGAAGCCCTGCCGGCCTCAGCCGGCGTGGGCGGCCAGCTCGCGGGCGCGGTCGAAGCCCTGCCGGCCTCAGCCGGCGTGGGCGGCCAGCTCGCGGGCGCGGTCGAAGCCCTGCCGGCCTCAGCCGGCGTGGGCGGCCAGCTCGCGGGCGCGGTCCCGGGCGGCCTCGAGCGCGGCCAGCAGTGCCGCGCGGACGCCGTGGTTCTCCAGTTCCCGGATGGCCGAGATGGTGGTGCCGGCCGGCGAGGTGACCGCCTCCCGCAGCGTGACCGGATGCTCGCCCGAGTCGCGCAGCATCACCGCGGAGCCGATCGCGGTCTGCACGATCAGCTCGTGCGCCACCTGCCGTGGCAGCCCGAGCAGGATGCCGGCGTCGATCATGGCCTCGACCAGGAGGTAGAAGTAGGCCGGGCCGGAGCCGGAGAGGGCGGTCACCGCGTCCTGCTGGGACTCGGGCACCCGGATGGTCGCGCCGAGCGGCTTGAACATCTCCTCCGCGAGGGCCAGGTGCGCGCCGGTGGCGTGCGGGCCGGCCGAGATGGCGCTCATCGCCTCGTCGACCAGGGCCGGGGTATTGGTCATCACCCGGACCACCGGGGTGCCGTCGGGCAGCCGGCGGTTGAAGAAGCTGATGGGCAGGCCGGCGCAGAGCGAGATGACCAGCTTGTCGGCCGGCACCTTGAGCCCGATCTCGTCCAGCAGGGCGGCCGCGTCCTGCGGCTTGACCGAGATGGCGAGCACCTCGGCCTCGTCCACCGCGGTGAGGTTGTCCACCACCCGTACGCCGTACCGGGTGGTCAGCTCCTCCGCGCGGCTGGGCCGCCGGGTGGTGGCGAGCAGCCGTTCCACCGGCCAGCCGGAGCGGAGCAGCCCGGAGAGCATCAGCTCACCGATCTTGCCCGCGCCGATCACCGCGACCGTGTGCACCCCGGGTGACATTCCGCCGTACCCCTCTCGTCGAGGCGCGGCGCGGCGGACCTGCGGGCCGCCGCGCCGCCTGCCGCCGATCAGCTGCCGAAGAAGACCTCGGCCTCGGCGTACCGCTCCAGCGGCACGGTCTTCAGCTCGCGGGTGGCCTCGGCCAGCGGCACCCGGACGATGTCCGTGCTCTGCATGGCGACCATCTTGCCCCAGTCGCCCTCGTGCGCGGCGTCGATCGCGTGCAGGCCGAGGCGGGTGGCGAGCACCCGGTCGAACGCGGTCGGCGTGCCGCCGCGCTGGATGTGGCCGAGCACGACGGTGCGCGCCTCCTTGCCGGTCTTCGCCTCCAGCTGCTCGGCCAGCCACTGGCCGATGCCGCCGAGCCGAACGTGGCCGAACGCGTCCAGCTCCTGGGTGTGCAGGACCATCTGCCCCTCCAGCGGGTGCGCCCCCTCGGCGACCACCACGATCGGGGCGTACTGGTGCTGGAAGCGCTTCTCGACGTACCCGGCGACCTGGTCGACGTCGAACTGCCGCTCGGGCAGGAGGATCACGTTGGCGCCGCCGGCGAGGCCGGCGTGCAGGGCGATCCAGCCGGCGTGCCGGCCCATCACCTCGACGACCAGGGTGCGGTGGTGGCTCTCCGCGGTGGTGTGCAGCCGGTCGATCGCCTCCATGGCGATGTTGACCGCGGTGTCGAAGCCGAAGGTGTAGTCGGTGGCGCCGAGGTCGTTGTCGATGGTCTTCGGCACACCGACCACGTTGACGCCCAGCTCGTGCAGCTTGGTGGCGACGCCGAGGGTGTCCTCGCCGCCGATCGCGATCAGCGCGTCCACGCCCTGGGCGGCCAGGTTCTCCTTGATCCGGTGCACGCCGTTCTCGATCTTGAACGGGTTGGTCCGGGACGAGCCGAGGATGGTGCCGCCGCGGGGCAGGATGCCGCGCACCTCGGCGATGCCCAGCGGCCTGGACAGGCCCTCCAGCGGACCCTTCCAGCCATCCTGGAAGCCCACGAACTCGTGACCGTAGGTGGCGACGCCCTTGCGGACCACCGCCCGAATCACCGCGTTGAGACCTGGGCAGTCGCCGCCGCCGGTGAGCACGCCGATACGCATGATCTGCTCATCCTCCTGGAGCATCAGGTGAAGCCCGGATAAGCCCCAGGATATGTGTCAGATCAGACCATCGGCGCCGTTGCCGGCCCGGGGCGGGCCGTCAATGCGCACTGTAGTCGCCGCGCCGGTCCGCCGACAGCGCGCCCCGGCGCCGTTCACCGCCCGGACGCTCCCCGGATGGTCATCGCCCGCCACCGGGCCAGGTTGTGCCGGGCGTCCACCAGCGCGTCGTGCCGCCCCGCCTCGGCCTCCGGGAGCCTCGGCCGGCCCCGGTCGTCCCAGAGCTGGCGCAGCTCCCTGGTGAACCGGGGGATCTCCCGGGGCAGCGCCGGCATCGCCCCCCAGAGCTGGGCCAGCGCCACGTGGTCGTACGCGGCGTACCAGGCCCACAGCTCGATCTGCTCGCCGGGCCGGTCCCGGACCGGCGCTATCAGGAAGTCGTAGAGCTCGTTGCGGATCCGCTCCCGGGACCGCCAGGCCCGGTCGGCCGGCGAGGGGAGCTTGTCCAGCACGTTGCGGCGGACCCAGGGTATGGCCCGCGAGTCGTCGAACTCGGTGGAGACCGCGTAGAACTCGCGGCCGTGCTCGTCGACGACGCCGATCGACACGAGGTCGATGATGCGGCCGTCCTCGATGAACTCGCAGTCGTAGAAATAGCGGTAGACCATCCCCGCCATCCTCGCCCACCGCGGCCGGACGCGGGCGGCCGGGGCACCGCCCGGACGTAGTCCTCCCTGCGTCGCAGCTCGGCACGGTCACGGAAGTGCCCTCAGGGGTGTACAGCACGCGACCGGGCCGTCATGATCTGATGTGTACCGCTACCGGACGCCGAACCGGATCAGAGCCTCATGGCGGGGGCTGCAGGTTCACCCGGCTGCGAGTTGTGGTCCTTGATCTGGGAGGGGTTGGGCCGTGGAGGTTCGCCTGCCGGAGCCGGGTGACGCGCTCACGGGTGTCGAGATGTTCGCCGGGCTCGAACCGGACGTACGGCAGCGGGTGATCGCCACGGCGGTCCCGCGCACCTACCGCAAGGGTCAGCTGCTCTTCGTGGAGAACGATCCGGGCGAGTCCCTGATCGTGCTGCGCCGGGGCGCGGTGGCCGTCTTCCGGACCGCTCCGACGGGCGAGCGGGCCGTGCTCTCGGTGATGCGTCCGCCCGACGTACTGGGCGAGGTCTCCCTGCTGGACGCCTCCACCCGCTCCGCGTCGGCGGAGGCGATCGAGGACTGCTCGGCGCTCGCGCTGTCCCGCGCCGCCTTCATGGAGCTGGTCCACTCCAACCCGCGCATCCTGGACGCGGTGATGCGCTCGCTCGGCGGGCTGATCCGCCGGCTCACCGAGCAGAACGCCGACCATGTCTTCCTCGACCTGCCCGGTCGGGTGGCCAAGACGCTGGTCCGGCTGGCCGGCGAGAGCCAGGCCCCGATGATCACGATCGAGCTCAACCAGAGCCAGCTGGCCGAGATGGCCGGGGGCTCCCGGCAGAGCGTCAACCAGGCGATCGGCTCGTTCGCCAGCCGCGGCTGGCTGCGCACCGAGGGGCGCCGGATCGTGGTGACCGACGTGGCCGCGCTGCGCCGCCGCGCCGGCATGAACGACCGCTGACGGCCTCTCGCCGCGGGGCGCCACCCCTTTGACCCGCGCCTGCGCGGACATACGGCTGCGCCGGCTGCCGAGGGCAGCCGGCGTGACCGTGCCGGTTCAGCGGGTGGGACCGGCCCAGCGGGTCGGGCCAACCCAGCGGGTGGGACCGGCCCAGCGGGTGGGACCTGCCCAGTAGCCCGGGCCCGCCCAGCCGGCCGCCGTGCTCGCGTTCGTCGACGTCTCCATGTTCGCCTCCCTGGTTGATCGCCATTTGTGGCGCTGTCTGCCGTCGACACTAGGGCGGGAGCGAACCCGGCAAAATAGACAAATTGCCATACATCAGTACCCGAAGGGCGGTTTCCCGCAGGAGCGGTCTGCTGACAAGGTTGCCGCGCCCGCAGTCATGCCGGTGCCCGACCGGCCAGAACGACCGCAGCGAGGAGTTGACGGACATGTCTCTTATCCGCAGCAACATTGCCTTTCGTCGATACTGGTCCGCTCGGTTGATCTCGTACGCGGGCGACCAGCTCGCCCGGACGGCCCTGCTGATCGCGGTCTACGACCGGTACGGGGGCACGGCCGTCGCGCTGCTGCTCCTCGCCTCAACCGCGCCCCGACTGCTCGGTCCGGTGCTCGGTGCCCTCGCCGACCGATTCGACCAGCGTCGGCTGATGATCGGGTGCGACCTCACCCAGGCGCTGCTCTACCTGGCGGTCGCGCTCCTCATGCCGCCGCTGCCCGTCCTGCTCGCACTGATCACCGCCGCCACCGTCGCGGCCACCACCTTCACGCCCGCCGGCCGCAGTCTGCTGCCGGCACTCGTCGGACGGGACCGGTTGGCCCCCGCCAACGCCCAGTTGGCGGTGGGCGTCAACATCGGCTTCGCCGCCGGACCCGCTCTCGGCGGGCTGCTGCTCGCCACGGCCGGGCTCACCGCCACGCTGCTCGTCGACGTGGCGAGCTTCCTGGCATCGGCGCTGCTGGTCGCCGGGGTGCGGCGACTGTCGGACACGATGCCGGCGCACCGGGGCGAGCCGTTCCGGAAGGTGCTGCACGACGGGCTGCAGGTGGTGCGGGGCAACGCCGTCACCCGCGCGGTGTCGGTCGGGTTCCTGGTGATGGTGACGTTCGCCGCGTTGGACAATCTCGCCGTCGTACCGCTGGGGCGCTCCGAACTCGCTGCCGACGAGGTCCTCGTGGGCCTGCTCGGCACGGCGTACGGCGTGGGAATGGTGCTCGGCCCGATGAGCCTGGCCCGCGCCGGCCGGCGGGCCCGGATGGATCTGGTGCTCTACACCGCGTTGCTCGCGCTCGGGGTGGGCACCCTGGCGACCGGGTTCAGCCCGGTGATCGCGCTGGCCCTCGCCGGCCAGGCGCTCGCGGGAGCGGGAGCGGGCTGGCACAACGTCGCGGCGGACACCCTCATCCAGCAGAACGTGCCGGGCGACCGCCTCGGCGTCGTCTTCGGCACGGTCTACATGTTCCCGTACGCGGCGGAGATCCTCGCATACGCGGTCGGCGGCGCGCTGCTGTCGGCCCTCGGTCCGCGATGGCTGCTGACCGTCTCAGGGGTGGGCATCCTGGCGACGCTGGCGTTGATCGCGCCGATGCTCTCCCGCGCCCTGGGCCGATGGTCGGCCCGCCGGAAGGCGCCGCTGCCGGTCGCCGGGTGAGGCCCACACGGCCCGTCGCCCCTGGGGGTGGACGCCGGGTCACGCGGCGATCGGCTCGGCCTTCGCGGGCTCGGCGGTCTGCTGGCTCTTCACCTTCTGCGCGTACATGTCCACGTACTCGCGGCCGGAGAGCTCCATCAGCTCGTACATGATCTCGTCGGTGACCGCCCGCTCGACGAACCGGTCGCCGGCCATCCCGGCGTACCGGGAGAAGTCCAGCGGCGCGCCGAAGCGGATCCTCACCGGCTTGATCTTGGGAATCAGCTTGCCGGGCGGCTGGATCTCGTCCGCGTTGAGCATCACCATCGGCACGACCGGGGCGCCGCTCTCCAGCGCCAGCCGGGCCACCCCGGTCTTGCCCCGGTAGAGGCGCCCGTCCGGCGAGCGGGTGCCCTCCGGGTAGATGCCGGCGATGCCGCCGGCCCGGAGCACCCGCAGCTGGGTGTCGAGCGCCGCCCGGGCCGCCCGGCCGCCGGAACGGTCCACCGGGATGGTGCCGGCGGCGACGAAGAACATCTTGGTCAGCCAGCCTTTGATGCCCTTACCGGCGAAGTACTCCGCTTTAGCGATGAATGTGACTTTTCGCTTGATGATCAACGGGGTGAAGATCGAATCCGAGAAGGACAGGTGATTGCTGGCCAGGATGACCGGTCCGGTGTCCGGCACGTGGTGGAGCCCCTCGACCTGCGGGCGGAAGATCAGCCTCAGCAGCGGGCCGAGGAGGATGTACTTCATCAGCCAGTACAGCACCGGTGTCCTTCCAGCCGGGGATGCCGACACCACCGTCGTCGGGAGCCGGGCGGGCCGCCGAAACTCGCCGGACCGCGCCCGGGCGCCGTCGGCGAGCGGGACTGTCGGTGATCAGCCTACGAACCGAGAGCGGCACGCCACAACGCACTCCCGGAACCGGGTCCTGACGTGTCACGATTCAGGACACGGCGTACGGGGCGCCGGGCTCGAGCGGCCGCACTGCCAGGTGCGATGAGGAGGGTGTCCGGTGTCAGCGGGTGGGCCCCGCCGGGGACGGCGGGACAACGGGCTCGACGCGAGCGAGTACGCCGTCGCGGGCGACGTCGATCCGCGGGTCGGTGAGCATCTGCTCGACGTGCTCGCCGCCGGTGGCATCGCCGCGTACCTCCAGCCCTCCGCCGACCTCAACCCGGTGACCCGCACCACCACCGTCCCGTCCCGGCCGGTCGACCGGCTCTACGTCGACCGCTCGCACCTGACCACCGCCCGCGACTACCTCACCCAGCTCGCCGACGAGGTGACCCCCGAGCCGTCCCGGGACGACGAGCCGGACATCGAGGCGGAGTGGGCCCGGATCGTCGCCGACTTCGACACCGCCCCGGCCGCCGGGAGTCACCCGTGGCCCGCCGCCGAGGACGTCGACGACCCGGTCGACCCGTCGGAACCCACCGGTCGCACCGCCCCGCGCGCCGGTGCCGACGAGACCGCCGGCCCCACCGCCACCGACCTCCGGCGCCTCCCCTACGCCGCCGACATCTCCGGGATCTCGGTCAGCCGCGGCCGGCCGGATGAGCCGTCGCTGCTGGACGGGCTGGACTCCTTCGGCACCGATCTGCCGGACGACGCCGACGAGGAGCACTACACCCCGCCACCACCGCCCCCGCTGCCGCGCTTCTCGAAGTACGCCGTGGTCGGCGTGCTCGGCATCGTGGTCGGGTTCGTGCTCTTCCTCTCGCCGACCGTGCTCCCGGTCAGCGATCCGGAGATCGTGACGCTGCTGGGCTTCACCAGCATCCTGGCCGGCTTCGTGACGCTGGTCTGGCGGCTTCGCCCTGGCGACACCGACGACCACGACCCGGACGACGGCGCGGTGGTCTGACCGACGCACCCGCTGCCCGCATCCCGGACGCCGACCACGTGCGGTCGCCGGGGTAACGGTGGTGTAACTTGCTGTCAGTAGGAATATGGCCGTACGTCACGTCCCCCACTGACTGCCCGGTTGTTCCTCCGTCGCGGTGGTCGGTGCTCTGCTGATCGGAATGCCCGAGATGCGACAGAGTTCCCTCGTGGTGGTGGCCAACCGCCTCCCCATCGACGACAGTGTGGCGCCGGACGGCGCCTGCGAGTGGCGCCGCAGCCCCGGCGGCCTGGTGAGCGCCCTGCACCCCCTGCTCCGACATACCCCGGCGACCTGGGTCGGCTGGGCGGGCGGCCCCGGCCCGGCGCCCCGCCTGCCCGACGTGGACGGCGTCCGGATGCACACCGTCCCGTTCAGCGCCGAGGACCTGCGCGACCATTACGAGGGCTTCGCCAACGCCACCCTCTGGCCGCTCTACCACGACGCCGTGGAGCAGCCCGAATACCACCGGCGCTGGTGGGAGGCGTACCAGCGGGTCAACCAGCGGTTCGCCGAGGCCGCCGCCGAGGTGGCCGACCCGGACGCCGTGGTCTGGGTGCAGGACTACCACCTGCAACTGGTCCCCGGCCTGCTCCGGGCGCTCCGCCCCGACGTGCGGATCGGCTTCTTCCTGCACGTGCCGTTCCCGCCGCCGGAGCTGTTCATGCAGCTGCCCCGCCGCGCCGAACTGCTGCGCGGCATGCTCGGCGCCGACCTGGTCGGCTTCCAGCGGGCCCAGGCGGCGCACAACTTCGCCCAGTTGGCGACGAAGGTGCTCGACCTGCCGGCGACCGACCGGCGGATCGGCGTCGACGGCCGGATCGTCCGGATCGGCGCCTTCCCGGTCTCCATCGACACCGTCGAGCTGGCCGCGCTCGCCGCCCGACCGGACGTCGCCGACCGGGCCCGCCGGCTGCGCCAGGACCTCGGCAACCCCGAGCACGTCATCCTGAGCGTCGACCGGATGGACTACACCAAGGGCATCGAGCAGCGCCTCAAGGCGTACCGCGAGCTGCTCGCCAGCGGTGACGTCAAGGTCCGGGACACCGTGCTGGTCCAGGTGGCGGTGCCCAGCCGGGAACGGGTCGGCCAGTACCAGATCCTGCGCGACCGGGTGGAGCACCAGGTCGGGCGCATCAACGGCGAGTTCGGCCGAGTCGGCGAGCCGGCGATCCACTACCTCACCCAGACCTTCGACCGGGCCGAGCTGGCCGCCCTCTACCGGGTCGCGGACGTGATGGCGGTGACCCCGCTGCGGGACGGGATGAACCTGGTCGCCAAGGAGTACGTCGCCGCCCGGGTGGACGATACCGGGGCGCTGCTGCTCAGCGAGTTCGCCGGGGCCGCCGCCGAGCTGCCCCAGGCGTACCTGGTCAACCCGCACGACCTGGAGGGGCTGAAGCAGAAGCTGCTCTCGGCGCTGCGGGCGTCCCCGGCGGACATGGCCGCCCGGATGCGGGCGATGCGGGAACATCTGCACCGCCACGACATCCACGCCTGGGCCCGCTCCTACCTCAGCGCGCTGGACGAGAGCGGCTCCCTGCTCACCCGGCTCGCCGGGCCCGACTGACGCCTCACCCGGCTCGCCGGGACTGGCTGACGCGTCAGCCGGCCGTCGGCGCCGGGTCCTTCTCCAGCCAGTCGAGGATCGCGTCGATCGGCTCCCGCCAGCGGGCGTCCAGCATCAGGTCGTGCCCCATCCCGGGGAAGAGCAGCGGGGCCGAGGCGTACCGGCGGGCGGCCCGGGTCAGCGCGGCCGGCGGCACCACCCGGTCGTCCGGGCTGCCCAGCACCAGCACCGGCGGCCGGCCCACCGCCGGCTCGGGCTCCCGGCCGGTCAGCAGCTGCCACTGCGCCCGCCGCCCGGCCCGGCCCAGCCGGGAGACGTACTGGCGGGCCTGGCCGTCCGGCAGCTCCCGGCTGAACAGTTGCCGGCGGCTCAGCCGCAGGCCGCCGCCGAAAACCGCCGGCAGGGTGCCGACGGGGTTGCGCCGCAGCGCGGTACCGAACGTCCCCCAGCCGCCGAGGACCGGCGCCACCAGGACCGCCGCCCGCACCGGATACCGGGCCAGGGCGTGCGCGACCACCCGCGCCCCGGCGCCGTGACCCACCAGCACCACCCGCCGCGGCAGGCGCGCCGCCACCTGGACCACGTCATGGGTGTACGACCGCAGCGTCGCCTCCGGCGCCGGCTCGCTGCCGCCGTGCCCGCGCATGCTCAGCGCGTGCGCCGGGAAGCCGCGGGACGCGGCGTACTCCAGCCAGTGCTCGGCGAACGCCCACGCCCCGTGCCCGAAACCGGGTACGAAGAGCAGCGGCGGCCGCCCCTCCTCCAGCTCCGGCACGGCGCTGAGCACCTCGCGGCGGGCCGGGCGGACCGGGCGGGCCCACTCCCGCCCCCGCACGATCCGCAGCCGCTCGGCGGTCACCGGGCCTTCCGTTCGTTTGCGACTGCGGGGCTCCGCGTCGCTGCTACTCGCATTCCTGCCCGACCGCGTCCCACGCCAGCCGCCCAGGAACGCTCGCTCCTCGCGCTCACCGGCTCCCCTCCAGCCCGTCCAGGGCGCGCTGGACCGCGCGCAGGTAGTCGACGTGGGCCACCTCGAACCAGTGCCGGCTGCTGTCCTTCACCCGGCCCGAGTACCGCTCGCCGATGCCGGCGGTGACCTTCCGGGCGAACGCGGCGGCCCGGTCCGGCCGGGTGGCGCGCAGCCGGAGCAGCCGGGCGAAGAGCACGCTCTGCCAGTGCGAGAGCGGGAAGATGCCGGAGTCCGACTGCACCAGGCCGACCACGGCCAGGGTCGGGTGCCCGGCGGCGAAGGCGTTGAGCCAGAGCCGGGGCCGGCCGGAGAGGTTGTCGTCGCCGAGCACCTTCGGGTCGAGGAACTCGAAGCGTGGCAGGTAGCCGGTGGCGAAGATGACCAGCTCCGGGTCGATCTCCCGGCCGTCGGTCAGCTCGACCGACTTCGCGTGGAACCGGGCCACCTCCGGCACCGGCGTGATCTCGCCGTGCCCGACGTAGTAGACCAGCTGGCTGTTCGCGATCGGGTGGGTCTCGTAGACCCGGTGGTCGGGCTTGGGCAGGCCGAACCGGGTCAGGTCACCGACGGTCAGCCGCAGCGTCCAGTGGTAGAGCCACTGCCGGACGCGCAGCGGCACCCGCAGCGCGAGCAGGGCGTCGTTGATCTGGTCGGTGGGGCGGCCGAAGGCGTACTTCGGGGCGTACCAGTAGCCGCGGCGGGTGGAGTGCCAGCAGCGGGACGCCTGCTGGGCGGCCTCGACCGCGATGTCGCAGCCGGTGTTGCCGCCGCCGACCACCAGCACCCGCTTACCGCGCAGCTGAGCCGGGTCCTTGTAGGACGAGGCGTGCATGACCTCGCCGCGGAACTCCTCCAGCGCCTCGTAGCGGGGCAGCTTCGGCGACCAGTTGTGCCCGTTGGCGACGACCACCGCGGCGTACCGGGAGGTGCGCTCCGGGCCGTATCCGCCGGTGCTGCGGGTGGTGACGTCCCAGCGGTCCCCCTCGACCGGCTCCACCCGGACCACCTCGGTGCCGAACCAGATGTGCTGGCGCAGGTCGAAGTGGTCGGCGTACCGCTCGAAATAGGACAGCAGCTGGCTGTGGTGCGGGTAGTCCGCCCAGTCGTCCGGCATCGGGAAGTCGGGGAACTGGGTGAACGGCCGGGACGAGATCAGGTGGGTGCTGGCGTACACCGGGCTGCGGTCGTGCCGCCAGTTCCACGCCCCGCCGATCCCGGTCTCCCGCTCGTAGCAGTCGACGCCGAAGCCGTGCTCCTTGAGGTTCTTCACCGCGGTGAGGCCGCTGGCCCCGGCGCCGATGACGCAGACGGTGCCGCCCCGGTCGGAGACCGGACGGCCGTCCCGCGTCAGGGCGAGCGTCGCCGTCTCCGGATCGGGGCGGCCGAGGTCGCTGGAGGAGGACACCGGGGAATCTCCTTATGTGCGGCACGAGTGCCGGGTCGCTGCGAAATCCTGCCGACAAGTGCCGCGATTGTCCAGCCCGGCGAGGGCGACATCGGCGGGCGGGTCAGTCGGCGGCGGGCAGCAGCAGGTCGACCAGGACCGGGAAGTGGTCGCTGGCCCGTCGGGTCTGCGGCGTGTCCACGACGTCGTAGTCGACCACGGTGATCCGCGGGTCGACGAAGAGGGCGTCGATTCGCCGGCGCGGATTGGCGCAGGAGTAGGTGTGCCGGTCCGCGCGGTCCGCGGCCACGGCGACGTCGGTCAGCCCCGCCGCGACCGTCCGCCAGGCCGGGCCGTCCGGTCCCTCGTTCAGGTCGGCGCCGGCGATCACCGGGAGCGTGGTCGCGGCCAGCTCCCGCTTGAACGCCGCCGCCTGGGCCGGCCGTTCCGCCGGGTCGGTGGACAGGTGCGAGCCGGCCAGCAGGAACCGCGCCCCCCGGACCTGGCCCTCCGCGTACGCGGCGCCGCGCATGTGCCGGCCGGGAGTCAGTGGATAGCGCTGGCAGCGGGTGGCCAGCACCCGTACCCGCAGGCTGGTCAGCAGCAGGTTGCCCAGCGACGGCAGGCCACCCGCGGCGACCACCAGGCCGAACGAGTCGGCCAGCGCGGCGCACTTCTGCCGCCACCGGAACCGGCGCGGCCCCTCCTGCACGATCACCACGTCCGGGGCGGCCTCCCGGACCACCGCCGCCAGCGCGGCCGTGTCGTCCCGCTGGCTGTGGATGTTGTACGACACGACGCGCAGCGGCCCGCCACCACCCGGTTCCGTACCGCTCACAGACGGCGGGCGAGGTCGGCGGCGCCGATGACGCCCGCGGCGTTGCCCAGCTCGGCCGGGCGGATCTCGGCCACCGGGAGCCGGCTGCGCTGGGCGAGGGCCTCGGTGAACGATCGGCGGGTCGGGCCCATCAGCAGGTCACCGGCGTCGATCACGCCGCCGCCGACGACGAGCACCTGCGGGTCGAGGATCTGGGCCATGTCCGCGAGGCTGGTGCCGAGCCAGCGCCCGACCTGGGCGAACGCCTCCGCGGCGACCAGGTCCCCGCCCTTGGCCGCCGCGGTCACCATCGGCCCGGTGATCGCCTCGGCCCCGCCGCCGGCCAGCTCGAGCAGGGCGGTGGCCCGGTGCGGCTCCTGGCGGGCGGCGGCGCGGGCGAAGCGGACCAGGGCGCTGCCGCTGGCGTACTGCTCGATGCAACCGAGCCGGCCGCAGCCGCACAGGTGGCCGTCCGGCACGGCCATCATGTGGCCCAGCTCGGCGGCGACGCCGTTGGCGCCCCGGAGCAGCTCCCCGCCGAGCACGATGCCGCCACCGACTCCGGTGCCGATGGTGAACATGACCATCGAGTCGTCGGCGTCCCGGGCCGCGCCGTAGCGGAACTCCGCCCAGGCGGCCACGTTGGCGTCGTTCTCCACGGTCACCGGCAGGCCGGTGGCGGCGCTGACGTACTCCCGCAGCGGTTCGTCCCGCCAGGCCAGGTTGGGGGCGAAGAGCACGACGGAGCGGCTGGCGTCGATCCAGCCGGCCGCACCGATACCGACGGCCTCGACGGTGATGCCGACGGACAGCTCGCTGACCACCTCGATGATGACGTCCCGGGTCTTGGCCACGTCGTCGGCGGGGGTGTCCCGTCGGATCTGCACGAGAATCCTGCCGGCGTCGTCAACGACACCGCCGGCCACCTTCGTGCCACCGACGTCGACTCCGATGGTCAGCGTCACCGCTGCCACTCCCCTCTGCTGTGCTGCCCGACATCGGCCGAACGCCGTGCGATGCCGGGATGTCCGTGGTCAGGCCCCGTCGCGTGGTGCGTCCTCGCCCACCTCGCCGGACGCCCGCGAGGCGGGCACCACGCGACGGCCGGCCGGCGGCCGGCTGGTGACCGGCGCAACCGGCCGGGCAGCATCGGCGGGCGGCACGACGGCACCCGCATCGGCCGCGCCCTCCCCCCGGGTGGCGGCGGACCAGACGTCCTGCTCGGGTGCCGGCTGAGAATCATGCCCGGTACGGGTGGCCTCGTGCCAGACGTGGTCGCCGGCGTCGGTTTCGGCGGCCGCGCCCGCCGGACCCTCGGCCGTCGTGGCGGCCGGTCGGGCGGGCTCGGCGGGGGCGAACGCCCGCAGCAGGCTCGCCACTCCGGCGGCCAGGTCCCCCGCGCCGGTGGCGAGCCGCTCGGCGAATTCGGGGCTCGGGTCGCGCAAGGCTGCGATACCCCGGCAGATCGGACAGACGCAGCATTCCGGCGAGCCGGTGGCGAACCCGGCGGGGCTCGCCCCGGGCGCCGCCGGGTCCGGGCCGGTGGACGGACCCGGACCGGCACTGTGACCGAGGACACCCGCCAGGATCCCACCGAGCGGGCCCCAAGGGCCCACCCCGGGAGCCGAGCTGGCCAGCCGCGCGGTGGCCAGCAGCGTGGCCACCAGGCGTTCCGCTTCCTCCCGGGCCGAACCCGGATCCGTAACCCCCATGGTCGGCTCCTGTACCGTGACGACCGGGTCGCCGGTCGGGTCAGTGGGCCGCACCGGGTGCTTCTACCCGGCGCTTGAGCTGCTTCAACGCGGCATCCATGATCATCTTCTCGGCCTTGCGCCGAAACATCCCGAGCATTGCCACGGAGAGCTCCACCTCGAGGGTGTAGGTCACCGTGGTGGTGCCGTCCGGGTTGCCGACCAGGTCGTACGACCCGTGCTGGGCCTTCTGCATCTTCGAGGGCTCGACCAGGTGCCACTCGATCCGGGAGAGGTCCTCGGCGTATTCGTAGGCCAGCACGTACTCGTCGGCCAGCACGCCGGCGTCGATGGTGAACCGCACCTGGCTGGCGTAGCCGTCCTCGTACTCCTCGATCACCTCTGCCCGCCGCACCGCGTCGGTCCACTCGGGGTAGCTCGGGAAGTCGCAGATGACGGCCGCCACCCGGTCCGGTGGCGCGCCGATGATGATCGACTGGGTGGAGGAGTCCGCCATGGGGGGGAGGCTACCCGGCGGCGACCCCCCGCGCGGCGCGCGGGCGTCCCACCAGCCGGGCGGGCAACCTCCCTCCCTCACGCATCGGGACGGGCGGGTAGGTTTCGACAGAGCCGACCCACGGCGGGCCCCGGCCAGTGCGAGCACGAGGGAGTGCAGGTGCGCGAGTTCTCCGTTCCGCCGATCGTCACTGTCGGCGACGCGGCCAACCTGACCGACCCGGTCTGGGACAACGCCGAGGTCGCCCCGGACGCGGTGCAGTTCGCCCGGCCCAGTGGCACCGGCCCGGAGGGCACCAGCTGGGCGGAGGTGACCTGCCGGCAGTTCCGCGACGAGGTGATCGCGGTGGCCCGCGGCCTGGTCGCCGCCGGCATCTCCCCCGGCGACCGGGTCGCGCTGATGAGCCGCACCCGCTACGAGTGGACGCTGCTCGACTACGCCATCTGGGCGGCCGGCGCGGTGACCGTACCGATCTACGAGACCTCCAGCGCCGAACAGGCCGCCTGGATCCTCGCCGACTCCGGGGCGGTCGCCGCGGTGGTGGAGAGCAACGCCCACGCCACCCTGGTCGCCGGCGTACGGAAGCGGCTGCCGGAGCTGCGCCAGGTCTGGCAGATCGAGCTGGGCGCCGTGGACGAGCTGGTCGCCGCCGGCGAGTCGGTCGACCCGGTCGAGATCGAGGTACGCCGCAAGGCGGTGAAGGCCGCCGACCTCGCCACCATCATCTACACCAGCGGCACCACCGGCCGGCCCAAGGGCTGCGTGCTCACCCACCGCAACATGTACGCGGACATCGCCAACGCGGTGCCGGTGCTGCCGAACCTCTTCCGACCGGGCGCCTCGACCCTGCTCTTCCTGCCGCTCGCGCACGCCTTCGCCCGGCTGATCCAGATCGGCGTGGTGCAGGCCCGGGCCACCATGGCGCACTGCGCAGACACCAAGGACCTGGTTGGCCAGCTCCAGGAGTTCAAGCCGACCTTCGTGCTCTCCGTGCCCCGGGTCTTCGAGAAGGTCTACAACGGCGCCCGGCAGAAGGCCGAGGCGGACGGCAAGGGCAAGATCTTCGACCGGGCCGAGCGGGTGGCGATCGCGTACAGCGAGGCGCTGGAGACCGCGGACGGGCCGGGCCTGGCGCTGCGCGCCCAGCACGCGGTCTTCGACAGGCTGGTCTACCGCAAGCTGCGCGCCGCCCTCGGCGGCCGTTGCCGCGACGCGATCTCCGGCGGCGCGCCGCTCGGCGCCCGGCTCGGGCACTTCTTCCGCGGCATCGGGGTGACGATCCTGGAGGGCTACGGCCTTACCGAGACCTCCCCGGCCGCCGCCGCGAACCTGCCCGGCGGCACCCGGATCGGCACGGTGGGCCGCCCGCTGCCGGGCGTCACCATCCGGATCGCCGACGACGGCGAGATCCTGATCTCCGGCGACCTGGTCTTCCGGGGCTACTGGCACAACGAGGCGGCCACCGCCGAGGCGCTCACCCCGGACGGCTGGTTCCGCACCGGCGACCTGGGCCAGCTCGACAACGACGGCTTTCTCCTCATCACCGGCCGGACGAAGGAGATCATCGTGACCGCCGGCGGCAAGAACGTCGCCCCGGCCGTCCTGGAGGACCAGGTCCGCGCCCACCCACTGGTCAGTCAGTGCCTGGTGGTCGGCGACCGGCAGCCGTTCATCGCGGCGCTGGTCACCATCGACGAGGATGCGCTGCCGAAGTGGCTGGCCGCGCATGGCCGGCCCGAGACGACCAGCGTCGCCGAGCTGCGCGAGGACGAGGCGCTGCGGGCGGACGTCCAGAGCGCCATCGACCTGGCCAACCGGTCGGTCTCCAAGGCCGAGGCGATCAAGGTCTTTCGGATCCTGCCGCAGGACTTCACCGAGGCCACCGGCGAGCTGACCCCGTCGCTGAAGGTCAAGCGGCAGGTCGTGCACAAGACGTACGCGGCGGAGATCGCCGATATCTACCGCGGCTGACTACCATCCGTCACGTGCCCGCCTCCACACCCAGCCAGCCCCCGACCCAACCCCTCGCCGCGGCCGCGCGCGTGGTGCTGCTCGCGCTGGTCGCCGTCCTGACCGTTTTCGCCACCCGCGACGTCCCCCAGCTCTGGTGGATCGCCCTGCTGGGCGTCGCCGGGCTGCCCGCCGTGCTCGCCCCGCAGCACCGGGTGCTCGGGCTGCTCAGCCGGTTCGCCGAGGTGGTGGTCCTCGGGCTGGCGGCCAGCCAGGTGGCCGCGGACACCCACCTCACCGGGGTGACGGGCGGGCTGGGCGCCTCGGCGGTGCTGCCGTACCTGGCCGTGCCGGTGACCGTGACGGCGCTGCGCCGCCGGTTCCGGGAGGGCGCCGCGCTGCTCGCGGTCACCGCGGCCACCCTGCTGATGAGCGCGGCGTTCACCGAGGTCGACGGCGGTCGGCAGCTCGTCCAGCCCGGCTACCTCGCGGTCTGCGCGAAGTGGCTGATCCTGGCCGGTCTCGGCCTGTACACCGCCAGCACGCTGCACCGGGTGATGCGGGTCCGCGGCGAGGGCAAGCCCCAGCCGTACGCGGAGGCCACCCGCCTGCTGACCCAGCTGCGCACGGTCGCCCGGCAGCTGCCCGGCGCCACCCTCGACCCGGGCGGCATCTCCGAGCATCTGCTGGAGGAGCTGCGGGTGGTGGCGAAGACCGACCGCGGCGCGGTGCTCTCCGCCAGCGGCGCCGGCCGGCTGGTGGTGCTCGCCCAGATCGGGGTGGAGCGGGTCGACTGGGAGACCACGCTGGACGCCGACTCGGCGATCGCCGACGCCTGGGCCAGCCAGCAGGCGCAGACCTCGTCCCGCTCGCAGGCCCGGTCGCACCGGGGCGGCGAAGTCTCCGCGCTGATCGTGCCGCTGGTCGCCGGCGTCCGGACGGTCGGCCTGGTGGTGCTGGAGGCGGACACTCCGCACGCCTACCCGCCGCCGGTGATGTCCCGGGTGACCGCGCTGACCGGGCCGGCGGCGCTGCGGCTGGAGGCCGCGCTCCTCTTCGACGAGGTCCGCTCGCTGGCCACCAACGAGGAGCGGCAGCGGCTGGCTCGGGAGATCCACGACGGGGTCGCCCAGGAGCTGGTGATGGTCGGCTACGGCATCGACAACGCCCTGGCCACCGTGCACGACGACAGCGAGGAGACCGCCGAGTCGCTGCGCACGCTACGCGGCGAGGTGACCCGGGTGATCACCGAGCTGCGGCTGAGCCTGTTCGAGCTGCGCAGCGAGGTGGACCGGCACGGGGGCCTGGCCGCCGCCATCGCCGAGTACGCGCGCACCGTCGGCGCCTCCGGCGGGCTGCGGGTGCACCTGTCCCTGGACGAGTCCACCGCCCGGCTCCCGGCCGCCACCGAGGCCGAGCTGCTGCGCATCGCCCAGGAGGCGGTCACCAATGCGCGCAAGCACGCCGGGGCGTCTAATCTGTGGGTCACCTGTGCGGTGGACCCCCCGTACGCCCAGATTGAAGTGTCGGATGATGGTCACGGCATCGGTGACCAGCGCTCCGACGGCCACTACGGGCTTGCGATCATGGCCGAGAGGGCGGAACGTATCCGGGGCCGGTTGGAGATCAGGCCGCGGCGACCCAGCGGCACGACCGTGGCGGTGGTACTCGGCTCCTCGCCCCGGCGCGATAAGGTGCGCGGCAGCGCAGCAGCAGAAGGGGAGTAACCCGAGGATGACCACAAGTCCGACGCCGGCCACCCGCACCAAGGTCCTCCTTGTGGACGATCACGACCTGATCCGCAAGGGGCTGCGGCACGCGTTCGAGCGGGACCGGCAGTTCGAGGTCGTCGGTGAGGCCGCGACGGCGGCGGAGGGCGTACGCCAGGCCGGTGCCCTCCAGCCGGACGTGGTGATCATGGACCTGCGGCTGCCCGACGGCAGTGGCCTGGAGGCCACCCGTGCGCTCCGCAAGTCCAGCGCGTCGATGGGCATCGTCGTGCTCACCATGTACGCCGGCGACGACCAGCTCTTCGGGGCCCTGGAGGCGGGGGCGAGCGCCTTCGTTCCGAAGACCGCCCCGGCCGACGAGGTGGTGGCCGCCGCCCGGCACGCCGCCTCCTCCCCCAGCGCCTTCACCGCGGCGGACCTCGCCGAGGCGATGAAGCGTCGGCTGGCGCCGTCCGGCCCGCAGCTCTCCCCCCGCGAGGGGCAGGTGCTGCGGCTGCTCGCCGACGGGATGAGCGTGGCGGGCATCGCCAAGCAGCTCTTCGTCAGCGAGTCGACCGCCAAGACGCACATCTCCAAGCTGTACGAGAAGCTGGGCGCCGCCAACCGCGCCCAGGCGCTGATGACCGCGCTGCGGCTCGGCCTGCTCGAGGCGCCGGACGCCCCCAAGTTCTGAGGCGGTCCCGACCGCCTACCCGGAGCGGCCCGCGCCCGTCCACGGGACGCGGGCCGCTGCGGCGTCCCGGGCGGCTCCGGCCGCGTACGGTGCGGAGCCGACCCGCAGCGACGGTGGTCTTTGCACTGTGACAGTGGGCGGGCAGAATACCCGGTGACCCGCGCGGGCGACGACCCCACGCGCTGTTGACAAAAAGGGGCGAGGGCATGCAGCGGCCGGACTGGGCACCCGACACGATCGACATCGAGCGCCCCAGCGTGGCCCGCATGTACGACTACTACCTCGGCGGCTCGCACAACTTCGCGGCCGACCGGGCGGCGGCCCGGGCGATGATCGACGCGGTGCCGGAGGCACCGCTGATGGCGCAGGCCAACCGGGCGTTCCTCCGCCGGGCGGTGCAGTTCCTGGCCGACGCCGGGGTGCGCCAGTTCCTCGACATCGGCTCCGGCATCCCGACGGTCGGCAACGTGCACGAGATCGCCCAGCGGATCGACCCCGGGTCCAGGGTGGTCTACGTCGACGTCGATCCGGTGGCGGTGGCGCACAGCCGGGAGATCCTCGGCGGCAACGACCGGGCCACGGTGATCCAGGAGGACCTGCGCCGGCCCGAGGCGATCCTGAGCCATCCGGAGGTCACCAAGCTGCTGGACTTCACCCAGCCGGTCGCCGTGATGATCGTGGCGGTGCTGCACTTCATCCCCGACGCGGACCGGCCGGCGGAGATCCTGCGGGCGCTGCGCCGGGCCCTGGCGCCCGGGAGCTACCTGGTGATGTCGCAGGCCAGCGACGACGGCCGCAGCGAGACGGGTGAGCGGGCGGAGGCGGAGCGGGTCTACCGCCGCACCGACAACCAGCTCTGGATCCGCAGCCGCGCCGAGCTGGCCGCGCTCTTCGACGGCTTCCAGCTGGTCGACCCGGGGGTGGTCTGGGTGCCGCAGTGGCGTCCGGAGTCCCCGGAGCAGGCGGAGAACGCCGAGCGGGCGGTCTTCATGGGTGGCGTCGGGCGGCTCGGTGGGTGAGCGGGCCGCCGCGGCGACCCGCTCCCGTCCCGGCACCTTCGCCCGGGCGTGGGCCAAGGCGGTCTCCGGGACGAGCTACCTGCCGATGACGCAGGCCCAGCTCGAAGCCCTGCTGCAGCGGCTCACCGAGCGGCTGGCCGTGGCGCTCCGGGCCGAGCCGTTCGACCTGCGCATCGGCCAGCAGGTCGGCGCGGAGCTGGTGGCGGCGCACATCGCCTCGGCCGAGGGGCTGGGCCGAACCATCGAGGTCATCCAGCTCCGGCTGGTACGTGACCTCGGGCTGGTCGCCGACGACGTCGAGGACCGGATGGCCCGACTGCTGGCGGCCGTGGCCACCGGGTACGCCCGCGCGCTGCGGGACCGGACGCTGGACGAGCAGGAGGCGATCCGCCGAGCCGCCATGACGGCGCGGAACCAGGCCGAACGGGCGCTGCGGGACAGCGAGGCGCGGTTCCGCCACCAGGCCACCCACGACCCGCTGACCGACCTGCCCAACCGCACCCTCTTCACCGAACGGCTCTCCGCCGCGATCACGGAGCCCGGCCGGGGCACCGACCGGCTCGGAGTGTGCATGCTCGACCTGGACCGGTTCAAGGTGGTCAACGACTCCCTCGGCCACCAGATCGGCGACTCGCTGCTGGTGTGCGTGGCGCAGCGGCTGCGCCGGGCCGCCGGCGAGCACCTGGTGGCCCGGCTCGGCGGGGACGAGTTCGTCATCCTGGTCGAGCGGACCGGTTGCACCGACGACGTGGTCAAGGTCGCCGAGGCGGCGCTGGCGGCGGTGAGCGAGCCGGCCGTCGTGGACGGGCACGAGCTGAGCGTGTCCGCCAGCGCCGGCATCGTCGAGCGTCAGGTCGCGGGCACCTCGCCCGGTGAACTGATGCGGGCCGCGGACAGCACGCTGCACTGGGCCAAGGCGGCCGGCGGGGCCCGATGGTCCCTCTTCGACGCCGACCGCAACCGGCGGGAGCTGGCCCGGTACGCCCTCTCGGCGGCCATTCCAACGGCGCTGGAGCGGGGCGAGTTCTACCTGGACTACCAGCCGCTGGCCTCGCTGCGCGACGGGACGCTGCTCGGCGTGGAGGCGCTGGTCCGGTGGCGGCACCCGGAGTTCGGGGTGCTCCGGCCGGACAGCTTCATCGGGCTGGCCGAGGAGACCGAGCTGATCGTGCGGCTCGGCGGCTGGGTGCTGGCCGAGGCCTGCCGGGAGGCAGAGAGCTGGTCGGCGGGGCACGACGACGCCCCGTTCGTCAGCGTTAACCTGGCGGTCCGCCAGGTGCACCGCCCCGGCCTGGTGCAGGAGGTGCGGGACCTGCTCCGGCAGACCGGCCTGCCCCCCGAACGGCTCCAGCTGGAGATCACCGAGAGCACCCTGATGCGCACCGCCGAGGAGCCGGTACGGGCGCTGCGGGTGCTCGCCGACCTCGGGGTCCGGATCGCCATCGACGACTTCGGCACCGGCTACTGCAACCTGGCGTACCTGCGGGATCTGCCGGTGACCGAGCTGAAGGTGGCCGGTGAGTTCGTGGCCGGGCTGCGCGCCCCGGCGACCGACTCGGCCAGCCGCACCGACGAGCGGATCCTCGCCTCGCTGGTGTCGCTGGCCCACGCCCTGGACCTGACCGTCACCGCCGAGGGCGTGGAGACGGCCGACCAGGCCGAGCGGCTGCGGGCGATCGGCTGCGACGCCGGCCAGGGCTGGCACTTCGGCCGCCCGGCCCCCGCCGACCAGATCCTGGCCCGCCTGTCCTGAGCTGGCCCGCCCCGCGATCCACGCGGCGCGACGGGCACGGCCGGGTCGCCTCGCTCCGCTCCGCGGCGGAGCCAGGCACGGGCTCTGGTCTCCTTTGGAGCTGCCCGCACGGACGGGGCGCCGCCTCGACGGCGTCCGCGACACGTGAATTGGGCGACGGCCCCGATGGGGCGGTAGCGCAGACGGGGCAGCTCCAAGAGGAGCGATGGACAAGTACGCGGCCGGCTGCCCGGTCGGAGCTGGGTGACGGCGACTGCGGCTCGGCCCGGGCGGCGAGCCTCGTGGCGTCGCGCCTCAGCCGTCAAGCCTCGTGGCGTCGCGCCTCAGCCGTCAAGCCTCGTGGCGTCGCGCCTCAGCCGGCGAGCAGGTCCGCCATCCGCTGCGCCTGGGTCTCCCAGCGCCACTCCTTCTCCACCCAGGCCCGGCCCGCCGCGCCGACCTGCCTGGCGAGGTCCCGGTCGGCGAGCAGCGTGGCCACCCGGTCGGCGAGCTGGGCGACGTCCCGGCCTCGGACCACGTAGCCGGTCTCCCCCTCCCGGACCGCGTCCGGCGCCCCGCCGGAGTCGCCGGCCACCACCGGCAGCCCCGTCGCGCTGGCCTCCAGGTAGACGATCCCCAGCCCCTCGACGTCCAGGCCCCGGTTGCGGGTGCGGCACGGCATCGCGTACACGTCGCCGGCCGCGTAGTGCGCCGGCAGCTCGGCCGACGGCACGGAGCCGGTGAAGACCACGTCCCGCTCCACCCCCGTCTGGCGGGCCAGCTTCTCCAGGTACGTCCGGTAGGGGCCCCCGCCGACGATCAGCAGCGCGGCGTCCGGCACCCGACGGCGAATCTGCGGCATCGCCCGGATGAGCATGTCCTGCCCCTTGCGCGGCACCAGGCGGGACACGCAGACCACCACCGGCCGGTCGGTCAGGCCGAGCCGGATCCGCACCGGCTCCCCGTCCACCGACGGGTGGTAGGTGTCCACGTCCACCCCCGGTGCCAACCGGCGCAGCTCGGTCACCCCGTCCAGCACCCGCGCCAGCCGTACCCGGGTGTACTCCCCGAGGTAGGTGGTGACGTCCACGCCCCGGCCGATGCGCCGCAGCGCGGTCCGGGCGCCGGGCAGCGCGGCCCAGCCGACCTCGTGCCCGTGGGTCAGGGCCACCGCGCGCCGGATCCCGGCCCGGCGGCGCAGGCCCGCGGCGAGCAGCCCCAGCGGGGCCGCCGCGCCGAACCAGACCGTGTCGCAGTCGTACGCGCGGGCCAGCCGCGCCGCCCGCCGGGCGATCAGCGGGGTGGGCAGCAGCACCCGGGTGCGCTCCCGGATCACCTCGAAGGGCTGGTCGGCGTCAAACTTGGCGGCCCCCCGCCAGCTCGACGCGTAGACCACCAGCGAGCCGGAGGGCTGGCGCACCGCGAGGTTGTGCACGAAGGACTGGATGCCACCGGGGCGGGGCGGGAAGTCGTTGGTGATCAGCAACGTCCGGCTCATCTACCGATCTCCCCTGACGTAGGCGCGGGCGGCGGCCATCCGCTCCACGGTGGACGGGTGGGACGCCGACCAGAGGCGTTCCCAGCGGGGCGGGTCAGGGTCGGCCAGGTTGACCCCGGCCAGGCGGCGCTGCATCGCCTCGAAGGTTTCCGGATCGCCGGTCAACGCGAGCGCGTGCGCGTCGGCCCGGGCCTCCACCCGCCGGGAGACCAGCGCCTGCACCGGCGTGGCGGCCAGCCCGACGACCGTGATCAGGGCGATCAGCAACGGGAACGCGCGCGGTTCGGCGACGGAGTCGACCCCGGCCAGCCGGAGCAGTGGCGTCCAGGAGCCGATCAGGTAGAGCGCGATCACCGCGGCGGCGGCGCCGAGTGCCCCGGTCAGCGTGCCGACCCAGACGTCCCGGTCCTTGGCGTGGCCGAGCTCGTGCGCCACCACGCTGGTCACCTCGGCCGGGGTGGCCTCGTGCAGCAGGGTGTCGTAGACGACCACCCGCCGGGTCGGTCCCAGCCCGGAGACGTAAGCGTTGACCGCCCGGGTACGCCGGGACGCGTCGGCGACCAGCACGTCCCGCACCGGCACCCCGTCCCGGGCGGCCAGGCTGATCAGCTCCGTGCGCAGCGGGCCCTGCTCCATCGGGGTGAACCGGTTGAAGACCGGCTCCACCAGCACCGGCAGCACGAACGACAGCAGCACCACCAGCCCCGCCGCGCCGGCCGCGCCGAACGCCCACCACCAGCGCGGGGCGAGCCGGACGACGGTGTAGAAGCCGAGCAGGGCGAGCGCGCCGATGACCGCGCTGACCGCGTACGACTTGAGCAGGTCCACCGCCCAACCACCCCAGCCCTGGGTGCTCAGCCCGTACCGGGTGAGCACGGTGTGGCGCCAGGCGGCGAACGGCAGGGTGAGCAGGTCGGCGACGAGCATCACGGCCAACCCGCCGAGCACCGCCTGGGCGGCCCAGTGGCCGCCGAGGGGCCGGCCGACCAGCTCCACCAGGCGGCTGCCGAGCGGGGTCAGCCCGAGGGCGAGGGCCACCAGCAGCCCGACCACCAGCGCGGTGTATCCGGCGGGGCGCAGCGCGGCGTGGAAGGCCCGGCCCCGGGCCACCTGGTCGACCGGGAGGTCCCGCAGCGCGGCGAGCTGGTCGGCGCGCGGCGCCGGAGGGCGGTGCCACGGGATCAGCAGGGCGCTGGCGACGACCAGCGTCACGACCAGCCCGGCCAGGGTCAGCACCGCCCAGCCACGCGGGCTCACCGCCACACCCCGCCGCGCCGTACCCGCCTCATGCCGCCGCTCCTCCCGCCGTGACCGCTCATCCTATTTGCCCGGCACGGGCGCCGCGGCCGGGGTGCCGACGCCGCGGTCAGGCGGCGTGGCGACGGCGGGCGGAGCGTGGCCCGACCGGCGGTGCCGGCGGCAGCACCTCCACCTCGAAGCCGGCCCGGGCGAACACCTCGATCGCCCGGTGCTCGGCGGCGTCGAGGCCGGCCGCCGGCGAGCCGGTGTCGAGCAGCGCGGTCACCAGGCAGCCGGAACAGCCCGCGCCCCGGATCCCGCACCTGTCGCAGTCGATGAGCATGAACGCCTCCTGATGCGTCACGGCGGCGGGCGCGACGCGGTCGTCGTCGCCCGACCACCGTCGGTCACATCGACGCTAGTGCAACGGTGTGACAGAAACGGACAACGAGGTCGCAGCCGCCCCGAATCCGATCAAGAGGCGTCAGGAGCGGGCCAGCCGGCGCAGCAGCGAGTCGGCGCCGAGCGGGTACGCGCCGTGTCGGCGTACCCCGTCGGCGACCTCCCGGTCGGAGGAGACCACGACCACCGGGCGGCCCGGGGGCTCGGCGCGGACCAGCCGGCGGATCAGCTCGTCCGCCGTCTCCCCCTTGTGGGAGAAGAGGACGCGCACCCCGCGCGGGGTCGGCGGCAGCCCGTGCATCCGCTCGGCACCGTCGAAGACCACGGTGACCTCGTCGCCGGTCTGCGCGGCGATCCCGCCCAGCCCGGTGATCAGCCGCTTGCGTTGCTGCTCCAGGGACATCTCGCCGAAGCCGCGCTTGGTCACGTTGTAGCCGTCGACCACCAGATGCGCCTTCGGCAGCGCGAGGAGCTGGTCGAGCCGGGCCGGGTCGTCGGTGTCCCGGGCGCGCGCGGCCGCACCGGCGGGGGTGACCGCCGACCGGTCGGCGAAGGCGTCCGCCACGAAGTCGGCCGGCAGCTTCTCCACCGGGTCGAGCGCCAACTCCCGGCGCAGCCCCACGGCGGCCTGCCCGATCGTCTCCAGCAGCAGCCACAGCTTCGCGTCGTCGACGGAGCGGGCCTCCTTGGCGCTGGCCCGGGCCACCCCGGCCGCCGCCTCCGCCTCAGCCAGCCGGGCCCGGGCCCGGCGCAGCTCGGCCTCGCTGTCGGCGGCCACCCGGGCGGCCCGGCCGCGCTCGGTGGCGAGCAGTTCGTTGGCCCGCCGCTCGCGGGCCTGGGTCTCGCGCAGCGTACGGCTCAGCTGCCGGGTCTCCTCGCGCAGCTGGCCCAGCTCCTCCCGGACCCGGGCCAGCTCGTCGCGGAGCTTCTCCGCCTCGACCCGGGCCACCGCCCGGTCGTGCTCCGCCCTGGTGGCCCGCTGCTCGGCCTCGCGGACCAGCTCGGCCACCACCGCGCTGTCCGCCTCGGCCCGCACCGCGGCGCCGCTGGCCTCGATCAGCTCCCGCCAGCCGCGCGGCCGGGCCAGGTAGGCCAGCGCGGCCACCTCGACCGGGTCGGCGGCGGCCGGGGCGGTCCCCTCGACGACGGCCCCGCCGAGGTCGCCGGCATCGGCCAGCACCCGCGCGGTGACCCGCTGCCGGAACAGCGGGTCGGCGGTGAGCTGGGCGGCGATCGCCGGGGCGCCGAGCCGGGCGCGCCGGTTGGGGGCGAACTTGGCCACCCGGCGCAGCGGGACCGGCACCTCGTCGGCGGGCAGACCGGGCAGCACCGCGGCGGTCAGCGCCACGATCCGCTGCCGGACCGGCTCGGGCAGCGTGGGCTCCGGCTCGGGCACGGCCGGCTCCTGGGCGGACCGGGGGTCGTCGGCGTCCCCACCGGCGTGCGCGGCGGCCACCGACTCCTCCTCGGGGAGGTGGTCGTCGTACGGCTCGGTGAGGGGCATGTGGCAAGTCTCCCACCGCGTGCGGGCCCACCGCCCGGTGAGTGAGCCGATCTCTCATCGTAGGGCCGGTGGTGACGGCTGGGACCGCTGGGGCGGGAGTGTCGGACCCCGACGCTAGCGTGCCGCGCGTGGCACGAGCGGAGTACGTCCAGGAGGCGCTGGCCGGTCTGGACCCGGCGGCGGGCGCGGGCGTGGACCCCGCGCTGCCGCTGTACGCGACCACCTTCGTGGTGGTCGACCTGGAGACCACCGGCGGCGCACCGGACGGCGGCGGGATCACCGAGATCGGCGCGGTGAAGGTGCGCGGCGGTGAGCAGCTGGGGGTGCTCGCCACCCTGGTCAACCCGGGCGTGCCCATCCCACCGTTCATCACCGTGCTCACTGGCATCACCCAGGCCATGCTGATCCCGGCTCCGCCGATCGAGCAGGTGCTGCCGAGCTTCCTGGAGTTCATCTCCGACGCCGTGCTCGTCGCCCACAACGCCCCCTACGACGTCGGCTTCCTCAAGGCCGCCTGCGCCAAGCACGGCTACCGCTGGCCCAACCCCCGGGTGCTGGACACTGCGGCGCTGGCCCGCCGGGTGCTCACCCGCGACGAGGTGCCCAATCGCAAGCTCGGCACCCTGGCCGCCTACTTCCGCACCGCCACCCAGCCGACCCACCGCGCGCTCGACGACGCCAAGGCGACCGTCGACGTGCTGCACGGGCTGATCGCCCGGCTGGGCGGGCACCGGGTGGAGACCGTGGGCGACGCGATCGAGTTCGCCCGGGCGGTCACCCCCGTCCAGCGCCGCAAGCGGCACCTGGCCGAGGGGCTGCCGAAGGCGCCGGGGGTCTACATCTTCCGGGCCGCCGACGATCGGCCGCTCTACGTCGGCACCTCCGGCGACATCGCCACCCGGGTGCGCAGCTACTTCACGGCTGGGGAGAAGCGGGCCCGGATCTCCGAGATGCTCGCCGCCGCGGAGCGGGTGGAGGCGGTCGAGTGCGCCCACTCGTTGGAGGCGGAGGTCCGCGAGCTGCGCCTGATCGCCGCGCACGCCCCGCCGTACAACCGCCGTTCCAAGTACCCGGAGCGGGTGGTCTGGCTCAAGCTCACCGACGAGACGTACCCCCGGCTGTCGGTGGTGCGCAGCCTCGCCGCCGGCGACCAGGCCTACCTCGGGCCGTTCAGCTCCCGCCGGGCCGCCGAGCTGGCCGCGGCGGGGTTCCACGACGCGGTGCCGCTGCGCCAGTGCACCCACCGGCTCTCGCTGCGCACGGTCATGCCGGCCTGCGCGCTGGCCGAGCTCGGTCGCTGCCCGGCGCCCTGCGAGCACCGGATCACCCCGGAGGAGTACGACCACCGCGCCGCCGCGCCGTTCCGCACCGCGACCACCAGCGACCCGCAGGTGGTGGTGGACGCGCTGCTGACCCGGATCGAGGTGCTCTCCCGCGACCAGCGCTACGAGGAGGCGGCGGTGGTGCGGTCCCGGCTCGCCGCGGTGCTCCGCGCCACGGTCCGGATGCAGCGGCTGGCCGGGCTGACCCGGATCGCCGAGCTGGCCGCCGCCCGGCGGGCCCCGCACGGCGGCTGGGAGCTGGCCCTGGTCCGACACGGCCGGCTGGCCGGCGCCGGGGTCTCGCCGCCCGACGTCCATCCGCGACGGACGCTGGAGACGATCCGGGCGACCGCCGAGACCGTGCTGCCCGGCCACGGCCCGGTCCCCCGGGCCTCCGCCGAGGAGTCCGAGCGCATCCTGTCCTGGTTGGAGCGCCGGGAGACCCGGCTGGTGGAGGCCTCCTCCGGCTGGGCCTCGCCGGTCACCGGCGCGGGCCGGTTCCGCGACCTGTTGACCAAGGCGGAGAACGCCGCGTCCCACCCATTCTCGACCGAACGCTCATGACCATGTGACCGATCGGACTACGTCTACTCCCTTAGGCTGTTAACGGAGTGCAGTCCTGCCCGTTTCGCGGGCCTGCTCCCGATCGCCGGGGAGGGCGACCGAGGGGCCGGGGTGAGGAGGTGTCCCAGGTGGACGTCGACGCCGGACGCGGCGCCGCCCTGGGGGGTGCCCTTCCGACCCACTCCGGCGAGCTGCCGCTGACCCGCCGGTTGCGCTCCCTGCTCACCTGGCCCACCACCGACGCCGACCCGGTCAGCGCGCTGATCCGGACCCACCGGGGGATCCACGCCAGCGCCGACGCCTCCGTGCTGCGCCGGGCCTACACCATCGCGGAGAACATGCACCGCGGCCAGTTCCGCAAGAGCGGCGAGCCGTACATCACCCACCCGCTCGCGGTCGCCCGGATCTGCGCCGAGCTGGGCATGGACTCCACCACCCTGGTCGCCGCGCTGCTGCACGACACCGTGGAGGACACCCGCTACACCCTCCAGGCGCTGGCTGAGGACTTCGGCCGCGAGGTGGCCCACCTGGTCGACGGGGTGACCAAGTTCGACAAGGCGTTCTACGGCAAGGCCGCCGAGGCGGAGACGATCCGCAAGATGATCATTGCGGCCGGCAAGGACGTCCGGGTCCTGATCATCAAGCTGGCCGACCGGCTGCACAACATGCGTACCCTCGGGGTCCGCTCCGCCGCCTCCCAGCAGCGGATCGCCCGGGCCACCCAGGAGGTGCTGGTCCCGCTCTGCGACCGGCTGGGCATCCAGACCCTCAAGCGCGAGCTGGACGACGTGGTGCTGCTGCACCTGCAGCCCGAGGAGCACGCCGGGATCGCCCGGCACGTGCACGACCGGCCGGGCTGGGACGCCTACCTTGACGACGTGGTGGCCGGGACCAAGGTGGCGCTGCGCCGCAGTCGGGTGGACGCCGAGGTCTCCCCCCGGCCCCGGCACCTCTACTCGATCTGGAAGGACACCGTCGCCGGCGGCCACGCCGCTCCGTTCGACCTGCCGCGCATCGCCATCATCGTGGACGGTCCGGCCACCGACTGCTACGCCGCGCTCGGCGCGGTCCACGGGCTCTGGCGCCCGGTCCCCGGCCGGTTCAAGGACTTCATCGCGTCGCCGAAGAACAACCTCTACCGCTCGCTGCACACCAGCGTCTGCGGCCCGCAGGACCACACGGTAGAGGTGCTGATCCGCACCGAGGAGATGCACCGCTCCGCAGAGTACGGCATCGCCGCCCACTACCGCTTCCCGCGGGCCGCCGGTCGGGCGGCCGACCGGGCCGACGAGCTGGCCTGGCTGCGCCGGGTGCTCGACTGGGAGCAGGAGACCGTCGACCCGGCCCAGTTCCTCCAGTCGCTGCGCTGCGACCTGGCCGAGGCGCAGATCCAGGTGGTCGCCGACGGCCGGCAGATCGTCCTCCCGGCCGGCGCCACCCCGGTGGACCTGGCGTACGAGCTGGGCACCGACCGGGGCGACCACTGCCTGGCGGCGCGGATCAACGGGCGGCTGGCACCGCTCTCCTCCGAGCTGGAGGAGGGCGACGTGGTGGAGATCTTCACCGAGTCGGACGCGGAGAGCGGCTTCGAGGCGGAGGTGGCTCCCCGGGGGCCGCGCCGGGAGTGGCTCGGGTTCGTCAAGTCGCCGCACGCCCAGATGCAGATCAGCCGCTGGTTCGCCGACCACACCGAGCCGGGGATCTCGATCGCCGACAAGGTACGCCTCGGCCGGGCCACCATCGGCCTGGCGCTGCGCAAGCACAACCGGGGTCTGGCCAGCGACCTGCCGCTGCTGCGGCTGTCGGAGGAGCTGGGCTACCCCGATCTGGAAACCCTGCTGGTCGCGGTCTTCGACCGAGCCGTCGAGCCGGAGGCCGTGGTCCTGCAGCTCATCGACCTGGTCGACCACCGGCAGTAGGCCAAACCGGCCACCACTAGCCTGGAAGCATGATCCCCCGCTCGCGCGTCACCGGACGGGCCCTGGCGTACCAGGTCTTCTACCGGCTGCCCGTCCCGCTGCGCCGCCGGCTGGTCCGGCTCGCCGTGCCGAAGTACATCGTCGGCGCGGTCACCCTGGTCTGGGACGCCGAGGCCGAGGGGGCGGGCCGGCTGCTGCTGCTGCGCCAGCCGCCCGGATACAGCTGGACGCTCCCGGCCGGGCTGCTGCAACGCGGTGAGGCGCCGGTGGTCGGCGCGGCGCGGGAGTTGTACGAGGAGTCGGGCATCCGGCTCTCCCCCGACCGGCTCCGCCCGGCCGTGCCCAATGCGGTAGTGCACGCCAAGGGCTGGGTGGACGTGGTCTTCGAGGTGGAGGTCCCCGCCTCCACCACCGAACTGGTGGTGGACGGCGCCGAGGTCTTCGAGGCAGCCTGGTACCCGCTGGACGACCTGCCCCGGCTGAGCCGGGCCACCGCCGCCCTGCTCGGCCGCTACGGCATCGGGCCGCAGGCGGAACAGTTCCCGCCGGCCGCCCAGCCGGGAGCGTGACCGCCCCCGCCCCGCCCGACGCCGGCTGGCGGGCGGAGACCGACGTCTGCGCGGTGGTGCTCGCCGCCGGCGAGGGCACCCGGCTGCGGCCGCTGACCGAGCGGCTGCCCAAGGCGCTCTGCCCGGTGGGGAACGTACCCCTGCTCGACGGGGCGCTGGCCCGGCTGGCCGGGCTCGGCCTCGCCGGTCCGGACCGGGTCGCGGTGAACGCCAGCTACCTGGGTGACCAGGTGGTCGCGCACGTCGGGTCGCGGGCGCACCTCTCGGTCGAGCCGGGCGCCCCGCTCGGCACCGCCGGCGGCCTGGGCAACCTGCGGGACTGGATCGCCGGCCGGGGCGTTCTGGTCGGCAACGCGGACGCCTACCTGGCCGACCCGCAGGCCCCGCCCGGGCCGGACATCGCCGCGCTGCTGCATCGTTGGGACGGGCGGACCGTACGCCTGCTGGGTCAACCGGCCGACGACCCGCGGGAGCCCGGCACCTTCGACGGCCACCGCTTCGTCGGTTTCTCGCTGCTCCCCTGGCGGCTGGTCCGCGACCTCCCGGCGGCCTTCGGCGACCTGGTCCGGGCGGTCTGGCGGCCGGCGGAGGCGGCCGGGGCGCTGGAGGTGGTGACCTACGGCGGCACCTTCTACGACACCGGGACCCCGGCCGACTACCTCGCCGCCAACCTGCACGCGGCCGGTGACGGCAGCCTGGTCGACCCGACCGCCACGGTGACCGGTCCGGTACGACGGGCGGTGGTAGGCGCGGGGGCGGTCGTCCGTGGCGAGGTCACCCGGGCGGTGGTCTGGCCCGACGCGGCGGTCCAGGCCGACGAGCGCCTCACCGACGCGATCCGGGCCGGCACGGACCTGACAGTCGCCGCGGCCCGGCGGTAGCCGGATCGACGAGCCGGGGACGGCGGGGCGGCGGGAACCTCTAGCATGGGCGACGACGTCGACGAACGGAGAAATGTCCCGTGATCACCGCGATCGTGCTGATCGACTGCGCCACCGACTCGATCCCCGAGGTGGCCGAGACCCTGGCCAACCTCCCCGGCGTCAGCGAGGTCTACTCGGTGGCCGGCCACGTCGACCTGATCGCCATGGTCCGGGTCCGCGAGTTCGAGCAGATCGCCGAGGTCATCGCGGGCCACATCTCCAAGGTGCCGGGCGTGATCAACACCGAGTCGCACATCGCCTTCCGGGCGTACTCCCAGCACGACCTGGAGGAGGCGTTCGCGATCGGGCTGGCCAGCGCCGACTGATCCGGCCCGGACGCGCGATGGCCGGCCCGCCCGGTAGGGCGGACCGGCCATCGGCCGTACGACGTCAACTGCCGGTCGGAGACGGCGTCTCAGTGGTGCCGGGAGACGGCGACTCGGTGCCCGGAGACTCAGTGGGGCCACCCGGAGACGGGGTGCCGGTGCCACCGGGGCTCGCCGTGCCGGTCGGGGTCGCCTGCGGGACCGGGACGCCCAGGGCCTGGGCCAGGGCCGTCAGCGCGTCGATGTGCGCCTGAAGGACCGGCAGGGCGTCCTGGGCCAACTGGACCACCGACTGCTCGGAGCCCTGCGAGATCTCGGTCTGGGTCGCCTGGATGGCCTGGACGTGGCCGTTCAGCTCGGCGGTGACCCACGCCTTGTCGAACTCCGCGCCGCTGAGGTTGTTGAGCCGGTCGATCACCTTCTGCTCGTCGGCGGTGGGCTCGCTGGGCAGCCGCACGTTCAACTGCTTCGCGGTGCTCTGCACCGTCTCGTCAAGCTGGGTGTGGTCCGTCACGAACTGCTTGCCCAGGTCCTTGACCTGCTGGTTCTGGCCCTTCTGCTGGGCCAGGTTGCCCATGACGATCTCCGCCAGGTTCACCTGGTGCAGCGCCTGCAGGTACTGGGTGTCCTGGCTGGACGGCTGTGCCGCGGCCTGCGCCGCCGCCGCGGGCGTCAGCCCGACCACCACCAGGGCGGCGAGCAGCCCGAGGCGTTTGATACCCAACATGTTTCCCCCCCTTTTCGTTGGACCGCACGGATACCCGGCTGACCCGGGTTATTCCTGCGATTCCACCCGTCCGTGGCGCGGGAGGACGGCCGCCGGAGGCGGAACGCCCGGCACAGACGGCGCCCGGGAGGACGGATCGGGCACCGCGCGCAGGGTGGCCCGGACATGGACGTGGCGCCCGCCGGAAGATCCGGCGGGCGCCACGGTCGGGTGTTGCGGGCGGGTCAGCGACGGCTCTCGCCGCTGCCGACCTCCTGCCGCTCGGCACGGGGCTCGATCGGCGGGTGCCCCGGCGAGACCGGCGCCTCGGCCGGCTTCTCGATCGGGTAGAAGAAGCCCCGGATGGCCGGGCCGAGGGCGCCGAGCCGGTTCATCTTCTTCGGCACGACCCAGCCGACGTAGTCCAGCTCGGCGTGCTCGTCGGCCGCGGCCAGCGGCTGGTGGACCTCGACGAACCGGCCGTCCGGCAGTCGCCTGATGATGCCGGTCTCCACGCCGTGGGCCAGCACCTCGCGGTCGTGCTGCTGCAGACCCAGGCAGATCCGGTACGCGAAGTAGTAGGCCAACGGCGGGAGGATCAGCAGACCGATCCGGCCGGCCCAGGTCATCGCGTTCAGGCTGATGTGGAACTTGTCGGCGATGACGTCGTTGCCGCCGCTGAGGGTCAGCACCAGCCAGAATGCCACGGCCATCGAGCCCGCGGCGGTCCGGGCCGGTACGTCCCGGGGGCGCTGGAGCAGGTTGTGGTGCTTGTAGTCCTTGAGGTGCCGCGCCTCCAGGAACGGGTAGAGCAGGGAGATCCCGACCAGGATGCCCGGCAGCACCACCGTCGGCCAGAAGATCGGCGGGATGACGTACCCGTCGCCGATCGGGATGTTGATCTCCCAGGCCGGCATCAGGCGGGTCGAGCCGTCGAGGAACATGACGTACCAGTCGGGCTGGCTGGCGGCGGACACCACCCACGCCTCGTACGGGCCGAACAGCCAGATCGGGTTGATCTGGAAGAGACCACCCATCAGCGCGATCACGCCGAAGACGACCATGAAGTAGCCGGCCTGCTTGAGCGTGTAGCGCGGGTAGAACCGCTCGCCGACCACGTTCTCGTTGGTCCGGCCAGGGCCGGGCCACTGGGTGTGCTTCTGCTTGAACACCAGGCCGAGGTGGGCGCTGATCAGCGCCACCAGCAGAGCCGGGATGAGTAGCACGTGGGCGATGAAGAACCGGCTGATGATGATCTCGCCCGGGAACTCGCCGGCGAAGATCGACGAGCTGATCCAGGAGCCGATCACCGGGATGGAGAGAATGATCGCGGAGGCGATCCGCAGACCGGTGCCGGAGAGGGCGTCGTCCGGCAGCGAGTAGCCGGTGAAGCCGGCCAGGAAGCCGACCCAGAACAGCAGCGAGCCGATGATCCAGTTCGTCTCACGCGGCTTGCGGAACGCGCCGGTGAAGAAGATCCGGAGCATGTGCACCACGATCGCGGCCATGAAGATCAGCGCCGCCCAGTGGTGCATCTGCCGCATGACCAGGCCGCCCCGGACGTCGAACGACAGGTTCAGGCTGGAGGCGTACGCGGCCGACATCGGCGTGCCCCGCAGCGGAATGTAGCTGCCGTTGTAGACCACCTCGGTCATCGCCGGCTCGAAGAAGAACGTCAGGAAGACACCCGTCAGCAGCAGCACGATGAACGAGAAGAGCGCGATCTCACCGAGCAGGAAGGACCAGTGGTCCGGGAAGACCTTGTTCAGCACCGCGCGCAGCGGGGTGGCCGCCTGGAACCGGTCGTCCAACGCCCCGGCGGTCTTGCCCGGCACCGTTGCCATGTCAAACTTTCGACGCTTCATGGCCGCTCCCAGAAGTCGGGGCCGATGGTTTCGGTGTAGTCCGACCTCGCCACGAAGAAGCCCTCTGCGTCCACCTCGATCGGCAGCTGCGGGAGCCGCCGGCTGGCCGGGCCGAAGATGGGTCGGGCGTTGTCGGTGATGTGGAACTGGGACTGGTGGCACGGGCAGAGCAGGCGGTTGGTCTGCTGCTCGTACAGGCTGGCCGGGCAGCCGGCGTGCGTGCAGATCTTGGAGAACGCCGCGTAGTTGCCCCACATGTAGTCGCCGTGGCCGATCCGCGCGTTGTTCGCCCGGGACTCCTGCGCGTCCGACTCCCGCAGGTGGATCAGCAGGGTCGGCGAGTCGGCGTGCTTGTTGCTCACGCCGTGCTCGATGCCGGGGAAGGCGGTGATCTGGCCGCCGGCGCTGATGTCCGCGGGGCGGATCGGCCGGCCGTCCTGGGTGACCAGCCGGACCTTCTTCTTGCCGCCCTCGGCCGGCTTGAAGCCGGTGGTGAACATCTGGTTGTCCTTGTGCGGGTCGGAGATCAGGCCGCCGACCAGCGGCGCCGCGACCACCGCGCCGACCGGCGCGAGACCGGCGAGCAGCGAGATGCCGAGCAGCGGCCGGCGCCGGACGCCCAGCTCGTCGGCCAGGTAGACCATGGTCTCGCCGGTGATCTTGCGATCGTCCGGAGAACTCGGCTGGTCGTGCCGGTCCTGGATCGAGACCTCCTTGGGCAGCAGCTTCTTGCCCCAGGTGAGGATGCCGAAGCCGATGCCGAGCAGCGCGATGCCCAGGGTGACGCCGAGCAGCGGGGTGAACCACTTGTCGCCGCCGCGGCCGGGCTTAAACTCCCACGGCCACGCGATGTAGACGACCAGGAAGACGGTCGCGGCCAGGCCGGTCAGCAGGAACATCGAGGCGACCGTGCGGGTCAGCCGGCGCTCGGCCTTGCTGCCCGGCACGACCTGCGGCTCGTAGTGGACGATCTCGATGTCGTCCCGCCGGGCACCCTCCCGGACGATGTCGAACCGGGAAAGCCGGGGGTCGTGCACGTCGAGCGGCTCCCGGCCCTGCGGGGCCTGGTGCTCGGTGTGGGTGCTCATGCCGTCACCTCGCTACGGGTGGTGCCGGGGGTCGGCACCACAGCACTGAAACCAATGATCTGCCGGGTCACGACTTGCCCGCAATCCACAGGCTCGCGAAGACCAGCGCGACGATGCCGATCAGGAAGGCCGCCAGGCCCTCGGTGGACGGGCCGTACCGGCCGAGGTTGAAGCCGCCCTGGTCCTGGGTCTGCTTCAGGTTCTCCTGGATGTAGGCGATGATGTCCGCCTTCTGCTCCGGGCGCAGCTGGTTGTCGCCGAAGACCGGCATGTTCTGCGGGCCGCTCAGCATCGCCGCGTAGATCTGCCGGTCGCTGGCCGGGTGCAGGCTCGGCGCGTACTTGCCGGAGGAGAGCGCACCGCCGCCACCGCCGAACGCGTGGCACTGCGAGCAGTTGATCCGGAACAGCTCGCCGCCGGCTGCCAGGTCGGCGCCCTCGCGGAGGTTGCCCTCGGGGATCTGCGGGCCGCCGCCGAGCTCCTGGATGTACTGGGCGAGCTGGCGCACCTGCTCGTCGGTGAACTGCGGGGGCTTCCGCGGCGCCTGGGCCTCCTGCCGGGCCATCGGCATCCGACCGGTGCTGACCTGGAACTCGACCGCGGCCGCGCCGACGCCGATCAGGCTCGGCCCGCGTCCCTCGACGCCCTGGGCGTTGCGACCGTGACAGCTCACGCAGCTCACGTCGAACAGCGCCTTGCCCTCGTTGCCGGCGGCGCTCAGCGGCGGGTTGTCCTGCGCCTGCGCGCCGGGGGCGAAGACGGTGTAGGCGCCGCCGGCCAGCATCAGCGCGGCGAGCAGTCGGACCGCGGCGCCCAGCCGGCGGCGGCCCCTGCTGCGCGCTACGGGCCGCCCGCGCAGGCGCGCGAGCAGACCGCGTCGGCGGTCGTTGTCAGAAGTCATGACCTGTGTCCTTAACCGGTTGGACCTTGTCTCAGGGGACGAAGCAGCGGCGCGGTATGTGACGCGCCAAGATCACTGGAGCCAGTAGATCATGGCGTAGAGCCCGATCCACACCACGTCGACGAAGTGCCAGTAGTAGGACACGACAATCGCCGACGTGGCCTGCGCCGGGGTGAACCGGCCCATGGTGGTGCGGACCATGAAGATGACGAAGGCGATGAGACCGCCGGTCACGTGCAGGCCGTGGAAGCCGGTGGTCAGGTAGAACATCGACCCGTAACCGTCTCCGTTGATCTTGATGCCGTCCTCCACCAGGTGGCGGTACTCGTTCCCCTGGCCGAGGACGAAGATCAGGCCCATCACGAAGGTGATCGTGAACCAGCGCCGCAGGGCGTGGACGTCACCCTTCTCGGCGGCGAAGACACCGAGCTGGCAGGTCACCGAGGACAACACCAGGATCACCGTAAAGGTGGTCGCGTACGGGATGTTGAGGATCTCGGTGTGCTTCTCCCACTGCTCCGGCGCCGCCGCGCGGATCGAGAAGTACATCGCGAACAGCGCCGCGAAGAACATGAGTTCGCTGGAGAGCCACACGATCGTCCCGACGCTGACCATGTTGGGTCGGGTCAGGGAATGGATCCGGCTCTTGTCAATGGCTGGGGCCGCAGTCACGCGGTCATTATTGCCCTTGACCGGGACCGGCGATCAGCGGGGTGGCAAACCCCCGCCATCCGTGGCCCGATCGGGGTGGTCCGGTTCGCCTGACCTACCCTGAAAAGCGTGCTGCACGTCGATCCGATCTTTGCCGCCACCTCGGTCGCTCCGTCGCGCCTGGCGGCGGGGGGCGAGGCCGTCCCGCCACCCTTCACCGTCGCCCGGGTGTTCACCGAGACCCGGCTGGACAGCTGGCTCGCCCTCGGGCTGGTGGTCGCCGCCGCGCTCTACCTGTACGGCGTGTACCGGCTGCGGCTGCGCGGCGACCGCTGGCCGCTCGTCCGGACGGTCTGCTTCCTCGGCCCGGGCCTCGGCGGCATCGCCTCGGTCACGGTCAGCGGGCTGCACGCGTACGACACGGCGCTGCTGTCCGTGCACATGGTGCAGCACATGGTGCTGTCGATGATCGCGCCGATCTTCCTGGCCCTCGGCGCCCCGGTGACGCTCGCCCTGCGCACCCTGCCGGTGCGCCCGCGCAAGCGGCTGCTGGCGATCGTGCACAGCCGGATCGCCCGGGTCTACAGCTTCCCGCTGGTGGCGTTCGCCATCTTCGTGGTGAATCCGTTCGCCCTCTACTTCACCGACCTGTACCGCTACACGCTCGAGCACGCCTGGGCGCACGAGCTGGTACACGCGCACTTCATCGCGACCGGCTGCGTGTTCTTCTGGCCGCTGGTCGGCCTGGACCCGCTGCCCGGCCGCTGGCCGTACCCGGCCCGCGCGCTGCTGATGGTGCTCTCCGTGCCGTTCCACACCGTGCTCGGGCTCACCATCATGCAGAGCACCATCCTCTTCGGCGGCGACTGGTACCCGTCGCTGCACCTGAGCTGGTCGGACCCGCAGAACGACCAGGTGGTCGCCGGCGGCGTCCTCTGGGCCGGCGGCGAGTTCGTCAGCGTCACCATGCTGGCCGTCCTCGTAGTGCAGTGGATCAAGCAGTCCGAGCGCGAGGCCCGCCGGGTGGACCGCGAGCTGGACCGCCAGGAGGCCCGCCAGCGCGCCGCGGAATCCGCGGCATGACCTCCTCCGACCGGTACCCGAACCGGCCCGCCCGGGCGGGCCGCCAGGCCCGTTGTGACGACCGCTACGATCAGCGGGCAGCTACGAGGTGGGAGCCAAGCCAGCGATGAGCGATCGTCTTTGCACCGTCCTGCTCTACAGCGACGACCCCAAGGTCCGTGACCGGATGCGGCTGGCCGTCGGTACCCGGCCCGCGCCCGGGCTGGAGATCGAGTTCGTCGAGGCCTCCGACTACGCCGGGTGCGTCCGCCTGATCGACGACTACGAGATCGACCTGCTCCTGCTCGACGGCGAGGCGACCCCCGGCGGCGGCATCGGCATCGCCCGCCAGATCAAGGACGACCGGGACGACGCCCCGCCGACCTGCGTGGTGATCGCCCGCGCCGCCGACCGCTGGTTGGCCGCGTACGCCGAGGTCGACGCCACCCTGGTGCACCCGCTCGACCCGGTGACCACCGGCACGACCGTCGCCGAGCTGCTGCGGCGTACGCGCGCCGCCGCCTGAGTCGCCCCTCGGCGCCGCGGCAGCGTGGCCGCGGCGCCGTTCCTCACCCGCAACCACGCCCGCTCGGGAGGCCCACCATGGGCGAACGGACCTGGCCGGTTCTGCTCAACGCGCTGCTGCGTGGCGAGGAGCTCACCACCGCCGACACGGCTTGGGCGATGGACGAGATCATGACCGGCTCGGCCAGCCCGGCGCAGGTGGCCGGCTTCGCGGTGGCGCTGCGCGCCAAGGGCGAGACCCCGGCCGAGCTGGCCGGCCTGACGCAGGGGATGCTCGGCCGGTCGGTCGAGGTCGCCCTCCCCGAGGAGGTACGCGCCACCGCCCTGGACGTGGTCGGCACCGGCGGTGACCTCGCACACACGGTGAACATCTCCACGATGACCGCGCTGGTGGTGGCCGGGGCCGGCGTCCGGGTGGTCAAGCACGGCAACCGCGCCGCCTCCTCCCTGTGCGGCACCGCGGACCTGCTCGAGTTCCTGGGCGTACCGCTGGACCTGACCCCCGAGCAGGTGGCCCGGTGCGTGCTTGAGGCGGGCATCGGGTTCTGCTTCGCGGCCCGGTTCCACCCGGGATTCCGCCACGCCGGCCCGGTACGGCGGGAGATCGGCGTGCCCACCGCGTTCAACTTCCTCGGACCACTGACCAACCCGGCCCGGCCGCGGGCGGGCGCGGTCGGCTGCTTCGACCTCCGGATGGGCCCGGTGATGGCCGCCGTCTTCGCCGCCCGGGGGGACTCGGTGATCGTGATGCGCGGCGAGGACGGGCTGGACGAGTTCACCACCGCCGCGCCGACCCGCGTCTGGGTGGCCCAGCGGGGCACCGTCAGAGAGGCGCTGCTGGACGCGGCCGACCTCGGAGTACCCCGGGCCACCCTGGCCGATCTGCGGGGCGGGGACGCGGCGTACAACGCCGACGTGGCCCGGCGGCTGCTGGCCGGCGAGACCGGTCCGGTGCGGGACGCCGTGCTGGTGAACGCCGCCGCGGCGCTGGCCACCCAGCGGCCGCTGGACGGGGACCTGCACGAGGCGCTGCGGGCCGGGATGGCCCGGGCCGCCGAGTCGATCGACTCCGGCGCCGCCGCCGGCGCCCTCGACCGCTGGCTCGAGGTCGCCCGCTCGCTCTGACCGCCCGCCGTCGGAGCCGCCCCGGTGGTCCCCGAAAGTGTCGGAACGGCGTGCCAAACTACACGGGAGTAATTTCCGCTTGCCGCCGATGTCAGCTTGTCGGCGGGCAGAGGAAGAGGAGACGCCCGTGTCGGACCGCGAGCTCTACTGCGACACCTGCGAGGGCGTTCAGCCGTTCGAGGCCCCGCCGTGCGTAGACGGCCACGGCGTCGACTGCCCTGAGCTCGTCTGCATCGGCTGCGGCGCGGCGGTGCTGATCGCCACGTTCGCCTTCCACCCCGCGCGCCTGGACGCCCGTTGGCGGCGCCCCACCCGCTCACCCCACCGCCGCGCCGCCTGACGCCCTTCCGCGGCTCTTTTTCCCGAACGGCTCTTTGCCGCCCAGCGGCGTCTCGCCCGCGCCTCCCGGCCGGCACGTTCGGACGCACGTGGGCCCGCGTCCCTGTTCGGGACGCGGGCCCACGGAGAAGCCGTCAGCTCAGTGCTCGGCGGTGCGGCGGGTGCCGGTGTAGTACTCGAAGATCAGGCCAGAGGCGGCGCCGATGACCGCCACCAGGCCGAGGCCCAGCAGCCAGAACTGCCAGAACGCCAGGCCCAGACCCGCGACGGAGGCGGCCAGTGCCAGGCCGAACGGCCAGTAGCTGCCCGGGCTGAAGAAGCCGATCTCGCCCGCGCCGTCGGAGATCTCGGCGTCCGGCCGGTCCTCCGGACGCAGGTCGATCCGGCGGGACACGAACCAGAAGAAGCCGCCGCACATCGAGCAGAGCAGGAACGACAGCAGCAGGGCCACCGTGCCGACCCACTCGATCCGGCCGCTCTCGCCGTGCGTCCAGGCGCCGTACAGGATCGCGACGCCGAAGAGGAACGCCGCGACGATCAGGAAGATACGCCACTCAGTCTTCATGCCGGTCCCCTCATCTTCCCGCGCCGGGAGCGACGCTGTCCGGGTTGAAGTTGGCCGTGGTGCGCCGCGTGTTGAACGGCTCGGTCTTCTCGGCGTACGGCTTCTGGCCGATCGCCTGGAGCGCCTCCTGGGTCGACTTGCCGGCCTTCTTCGCCGCCAGGAACTGGTCGTACTTCTCCGGCGAGACGACCCGCAGCTCGAAGTTCATGAAGGCGTGGTAGGTGCCGCAGAGCTCGGCACAGCGGCCGACGTAGGCACCCTCGGTCTCCAGGTTGCGGACCTCGAACACGTTACGGACACTGCCCGGGAAGACGTCCCGCTTGAACAGCAGCTCCGGCACCCAGAAGGAGTGGATGACGTCGCGGCTCTGCTCCTCGAACCGGATCGACCGGCCGGTCGGCAGGACGAGCACCGGGATGACCTCGCTGGTGCCGAGGACCGACGCGACCGTGTTCGCCTCGCGGCCCTGGCCGTCGCGGTAGTTGAACTGCCAGTTCCACTTGAAGGCGACGACCTCGACGGTGACGTCCGGGTTCTTCGTCGTCTTGTTCACGTCAGTCTGCACGATCGCCGTGTAGTAGAAGAGCACGGAGACGATCAGGATCGGCGCGATCGTGTAGAGGAACTCCATCGGCATGTTGTAGCGGGTCTGCACCGGTAGCTCGTTGCCGCGCTTCCGGTAGCGGATCACGCACCAGAAGATCAGACCCCAGACGAAGACGCCGACCGCGAGCGCCGCGATGCAGGACGCGATCCACAGGTCGTACATCCGCCGGGACTCCGCCGTGATGCCGCCCTGCGGCCAGCCGAAGCCGTCGAACGTCCTGCCGACGTCGCAGCCGGTGAGCAGAACCAACAGCGCCACTCCGCCGAGGCCGAGCCCGGCGAGCCGACCAGCACCACGCCGCCGGCGCCCACCGGCTCCTGGGGAAGCGCTGTGCCGTACGGCCGACGGCCGTACCTCCGAACTCCTTGCGACCACCTGGTCCTGCCTCCCTAGCGCGCCGCGGTGGTTGTTTTCGATCAGCACCGACGGCAAAGGCGTCACCGACGGTCGCAGATTACTCGACCATGACGGGCTGGACCGTGTTGGGGTCAGTGTCCACCCCATCGGGGGTTCTACGGGCCTACCGGCGCGATAGCGTCGGCAGTCGTGAGCGCATCCCCGGTCTATCTGGACGCGGCGACCGCCGCGCCGCTGCACCCGGTCGCCCGGCAGGCGTTGCTGGCCGCGCTGGACGACGGCTGGGCCGATCCCGGCAAGCTCTACACCCAGGCCCGGCGCGCCCGCCAACTGCTCGACGCCGCCCGCGAGGCCACCGCGCAGACCCTCGGCGTCCGCGCCGATGAGATCTCCTTCACCCCCAGCGGTACGACCGCGGCACACGCCGCCGTGCTCGGCGGTCTGGCCGGGCGGCGTCGGGTCGGGTCGATCCTGGTGCACTCGGCGATCGAGCACTCCGCGGTGCTGCACGCGGCGGAGCGGCACGTGGCCGGCGGAGGCACCGCCACGCCCGTGCCGGTCGACCGGCTCGGCCGGCTGGATCTGGCGGTCTGGTCGGCCGCGGTCCGGGCGCCCGGGGTGGCGCTGGCCGCGCTGATCGGCGCCAGTCACGAGGTGGGCACGGTCCAGCCGGTGCCGGCGGCGGCCGCCGAGTGCGTCGACGCCGGCGTACCGCTCTACGTCGACGCCGCGCAGCTGGTCGGCCGGGCGCCGCTGCCGGCGGGCTGGTCGGTGCTGACGGCCAGCGCGCACAAGTGGGGCGGACCACCCGGAGTCGGGCTGCTGGTGGTGCGCAAGGGCACCCGCTGGGAGTCGCCGTTCCCGGCGGACGAGCGCGAGTCCGGGCGTACGCCGGGGGTGCTGAACCTGCCGGCGGTGGTGGCCGCGGCGGCGAGCCTGCGCGCGGCGGCGGCCGACGCGGCGGCCGAGACGGCCCGGCTGGCGCCGCTGGTGGACCGGATCCGGGCCCGGGTGGCGGCGGAGGTGCCGGACGTGGAGGTGGTCGGTGACCCGGTCGACCGCCTCCCCCACCTGGTCACCTTCTCCTGCCTCTACGTGGACGGCGAGGCGCTGCTGCACGCGCTGGACCGGCGGGGCTTCGCGGTCTCCTCCGGCTCCTCCTGCACCTCGTCGACGCTGCGACCGTCGCACGTGCTGGAGGCGATGGGCGTGCTCTCGCACGGCAACATCCGGGTCTCGCTGCACCGGGAGACGACGGAGACGGACGTGGAGCGATTCCTCGCCGAACTGCCCGGCATCGTCGCCGACCTGCGCGCCCAGGCAGGGGTGACGGGGCTGTGAGCGAGCCGGACGAGGTGCTGGACTGCCGGGGCCAGCGCTGTCCGCTCCCGGTGATCGCCCTGGCCCGCCGCCTGCCGGAGCTGCCGGTCGGGGCGGTGCTCCGGGTTCTCGCCGACGATCCGGCCGCCGCGTTGGACATCCCCGCCTGGTGCCGCATGCGTGGCCAAGACTTCCTCACCGCCACCCCCGACGGCCCCGCCTACGACGTCCGCCGCACCCACTGACCCGTAACCCCCTACCCCTCTCCCCCCGGCGATCTTGCAGTTGCGGTGGGGGCAAGGCAGCCCAATTGCCGCAAACTGCCCACCCAAAGTGCAAGATCGGGCGGAAGCGGGTTGGCGGCGCGGGCCGGGGCGGGGCGGGTCAGCGGAGGTAGGCGAGGATGCCGGGGAGGGGGTCGGTGTCGACGGCGGTGTCGACCACCAGCCGGGGGCCGATGAAGGGCTCGTACTCGGCGCGCCGGACCAGGGTCTGCTCCCAGGTCGGCAGCAGCGGGTCCGGCTCGGCGGGCAGCCGCGCCTCGACCCGGCGACGGTGCTCCGCCTCGTCGCCGCAGTGCACCTCGATCACCCGCAACGGCACGTCGGCCCGATCGGCCAGGTCGTGCCAGAGGCCGCGAGCGCTGGCCACCGGGTTGACCGCGTCGACGACCACGCTCAGCCCCAGCCTGAGCTGCACCTCGGCGAGGCCGGCGATCGCGCCGTAGGCGGCCATCCCGGGGACGTCACCGACCAGGCCGTACCGGTGCAGGGCGCGCTCGACCGGGTCGACCGGCAGGACCGGGGCGCCCAGCGCCGCGCCGACCCGGTTGGCGAGGGTGCTCTTGCCGACCGCGGGCAGCCCGGCGAAGGCGACCAGCACCGGACCGGCGGCGCCGGGTCGCACCGCGCCCGGATCCACCCGTCCGGAGACCGCGGAGTGGGCGGGTTCGGGGGCGGCTGAGGTCACGGCAGCAGGTGCGGCCGGACGTCCTCGGCGGCCGCGTCGCCGTACGACTCGGCGAGGCGCTTGACGAACAGGTCGGGGCGGACCTCGTACTCCTGGCCGCCGAAGTTCTCCAGCACCAGCGTGGCGAGCAGGCAGCCGACCTGTGCGGCCCGCTCCAGGTTGACGCCCCAGTTGAGCGCGGCGAAGAAACCGGCCCGGAAGCCGTCGCCGACGCCGGTCGGGTCGACCGCCTGGATCTCGCGGGCGATCGGCACGTGGATCGTGGCGAAGTCCCGGCTGGCGATCTCCACGCCCTGCTTGCCCAGCGTGGTGACCCGGACCTTCACCCGATCCAGCAGCTGGGCGTCGGTCAGGCCGGCCTTGCTCAGCAGCAGCGACTTCTCGTACTCGTTGGTCATCAGGTAGTCCGCGCCGTCGACCAGGCCGAGCACGTCCTCGCCGTCCATCCGGGCGAGCTGCTGGGAGGGGTCCGCCGCGAAGGAGTAACCGCGCTCGCGGCACTCCCCCGAGTGCCGGATCATGGCGGCCGGGTCGTTGGCGCTGACCAGGACCAGGTCGAGGCCGCCGAGCCGCTGGGCCACCGGGGCCAGCTCGATGTTGCGAGCCTCGCTCATCGCGCCCGCGTAGAACGAGGCGATCTGGCACATGTCGGTGTCCGTGGTGCAGACGAACCGGGCGGTGTGCGCCACCTCGCTGATGTGCACCGAGTCGCAGTCGACCCCGTGCCGCTCCAGCCAGGAGCGGTAGTCGGCGAAGTCGGTCCCGACCGCGCCCAGCAGCACCGGGCGCAGGCCGAGCTGGGCCATGCCGAAGGCGATGTTGGCCGCGGTGCCGCCGCGACGGAGCACCAACTCGTCGACGAGGAAGGAGAGCGAGACCTTGTCCAGCTGGTCGGCGAGGAGCTGGTCGGCGAAGCGACCGGGGAAGCTCATCAGATGGTCGGTCGCGATCGAGCCGGTCACGGCGATCTTCATGTCAACCCTCGGGGTCGGGAGCACGGCGCCGGTCAGCCTACCGGTCCGGCCCGGACGCCGGTCACGGGTCGGTCGACAACCGGTCGATCCACGAATACCCGGACGTCACCGCACGGACACCCGACTCCTAATGAAAAACGGCGGCACCACCCGTGGGGGCGGTGCCGCCGTTGCGTACGTCCCGTCGGCCCTGCGGGCCGGCCGGTCAGCTGAACGAGTCGCCGCAGGCGCAGGAGTTGCCGGCGTTCGGGTTGTCGATGGTGAAGCCCTGGGCGTCGATCCGGTCGGCGAAGTCGATCGTCGCGCCGGCCAGGTAGGGGGCGCTCATCCGGTCGACGACGACCTCGACACCGTCGTAGTCGGTGACGATGTCACCGTCGAGCGACCGCTCGTCGAAGAAGAGCTGGTACCGCAGGCCGGAGCAGCCGCCCGGCTGCACCGCGACGCGGAGCCGCAGGTCGTCGCGGCCCTCCTGCTCGATCAGGGCCTTGACCTTCTGTGCCGCGACGTCGGTGAGGACGACGGTGTCAGGGGCCTTGGCCTCGGTCGACTCGGTCTGCGCTGGCGTGGTCACGTCGAAATCTCCCTGCGCGGTATGGGTCCGGACGCACTGGCCAACGTCGCGCGTCGTCCAATGATTCCCGGTGTGGTCCAGATCCGATCGTACGCCGCGTTGCCGCGAGTCACCTCCGTGGCGTGAGACCGGTCGGGCGTGACCCGCGCCGCAGGCCGGTGGCCGGATCACCGGCTCCACTGCCGGGCCAGCCGAGCGCCCAGCGCGCGCAGCCCCTCGGCGGGCCGGCCCATCGCCGCCTCCACCCCGCCGCGCTCCTCGCCGCCGAAGTGCTCCACCAGGCTGTACGCCTCGGTCACCCCGGCGGCGGCGGCCTCCCGTCGCCCGGTGCTGACCCGCCCCGCCAGCACCACGCAGGGCACGCCGCGGTCCCGGGCGGCCCCGGCCACCCCGGCCACCACCTTGCCGCGCAGCGACTGGTGGTCGAAGGAGCCCTCGCCGGTGATCACCAGGTCGGCGGCATCCAGCGCGGTGTCCAGCCCGATCGCCCGGCTGACCAGTCCGATGCCGGACTCGCACCGGCCGCCGAGGGCCAGCACGGCCGCGCCCAGCCCGCCGGCCGCCCCACCGGCGGGCTGCCCGCCGAGCCCCGCCGGGCAGCCCGGCAGCTCCCGCTCCAGCACGGCGGCGAAGCGCTCCAGCGCGGCGTCGAGCAGCAGGATGTCCGCCCGGGTGGCACCCTTCTGCGGGCCGAAGACGTTGCTGGCGCCATGCAGGCCGAGCAGCGGGTTGTCCACGTCGGTGGCGGCGATCAGGGTCGTTCCGCGCAGCCGGGGCGCGCCGTCCAGCGCGGCCACCGCGGCGAGCGCCGCGCCGCCGTACGGCAGCGCCCGCCCGGCCTCGTCCAACGGGGTCACGCCGAGCGCGGTGAGCATCCCGGCGCCGCCGTCGTTGGTGCCGGAGCCGCCCAGGCCGATCACCGCGCTCCGCGCCCCGCTCTCCACCGCGGCGGCGATCAGCAGCCCCAGCCCGTACGAGGTGGTGGTCTTCGGATCCCGCTCGGCGGCGGCGAGCAGGTGCAGCCCGCAGGCCTGGGCGCTTTCCAGGTACGCCGTGCCGTCGTCGGTGAGCAGGATCTCACCGGCGGCGGGGCGGCCGAGCGGGTCGACCGTCGGCACCGGGATCCGTCGGCCGCCGAGCGCCTCGGCGAGGACGGCGATGAAGCCGGGGCCGCCGTCGGCGAGCGGCCGGAGGACCAGCTCGTCACCGTCGGCCACCTCCCGCCAGCCATCGGCCACCGCGGCGGCCACCTCCTGGGCCGGCAGCGTGCCGGCGAACTTGTCGGGGCAGAGCAGCACGCGCATGCCCAGCAGTGTGGCAGCACACACCGACGGCGGCTGCGCACCGGCCACGCTGTGGGACCATGGGAGTCGTGACTTCGACCTGGGTTGAGCCCTCCAACACCGCCACTGCGCTGCTGCTCCTCGGTCGCGGCAGCGACCCCGCCACCGAGCGTGGCGTGGAGTGTCCGGGTGACCTGCCCGCGCCGAGCGACCCGGACCTGGTGGCCCGGGCGGCGGCGGCCAAGGCCACGCTCGGCACGAAGGTGTTCGTGCTGGGCCACCACTACCAGCGCGACGAGGTGATCCAGTTCGCCGACGTGACCGGCGACTCGTTCAAGCTGGCCCGGGAGGCGGCGGCCCGGCCCGACGCGGAGTACATCGTCTTCTGCGGCGTGCACTTCATGGCCGAGAGCGCCGACATCCTCACCTCGGACGCGCAGAAGGTCATCCTGCCCGACCTCGCCGCCGGCTGCTCGATGGCCGACATGGCGGTGCTGTCGCAGGTCGAGACCGCCTGGGACGTGCTGACCGAGCTGGGCATCGCCCAGGACACCGTCCCGGTGACCTACATGAACTCCTCGGCGGACATCAAGGGCTTCGTCGGCCGCCACGGCGGCGTGGTCTGCACCTCGTCCAACGCGAAGCGGGCGCTGGACTGGGCGTACCAGCAGGGGTCGAAGGTGCTCTTCCTGCCCGACCAGCACCTGGGCCGCAACACCGCCGTGCTGGAGATGGGCTTCTCGCTGGACGACTGCGTGCTCTACGACCCGCACAAGCCCAACGGCGGGCTCACCCCGGAGCAGCTGCGGGACGCGAAGATGATCCTCTGGCGCGGGCACTGCTCGGTGCACGGCCGGTTCACCCTGGACAGCGTGAACGACGTCCGGGAGCGGGTGCCGGGGGTCAACGTGCTGGTCCACCCGGAGTGCCGGCACGAGGTGGTCACCGCCGCCGACCACGTGGGCTCGACGGAATACATCATCAAGACCATCGAAGCGGCCCCGGCCGGCTCGGCATGGGCGGTCGGCACGGAGCTGAACCTGGTCCGCCGGCTGGCGCTGGCCCACCCGGACAAGCAGATCATGTTCCTGGACCGGGCGGTCTGCTACTGCTCGACGATGAACCGGATCGACCTGCCGCACCTGGTCTGGACGCTGGAGGAACTGGTCGCCGGGCGGGTGGTCAACCAGATCACCGTCGACCCGGAGACCGCCCACCACGCCCGGGTCGCGCTGGACCAGATGCTCGCCCTCCCGGCGGCGGACACCCCGGCGCCCACCGTCGCTTGATCACGCTCGGTCACATCGCTGGTACGGAAACACACGGGACACCCCGGTTCGTGCCCTCGCTGGTGATGTGACCGATTCCCTTTTCGTCACCGAGGGCTATGCTGCCGGGGCGACGACTCGTAGGCCGTTTGCACTCGGCCGCATTCGGGGTAGCGATGCAGATCGTGGGCCCGACCATCTACACGGCAGCACCAACGCGCTGGAGGTTGCGTTGACCGACGACGTCCTGGTCGTACACGGAGGCACTCCGCTGGAAGGGCGGATCCGCGTGCGCGGCGCGAAGAACCTCGTTTCCAAGGCGATGGTCGCCGCCCTGCTGGGCGACTCGCCCAGCCGATTGTTCGACGTGCCGCGGATCCGTGACGTCGAGGTGGTCCGGGGTCTGCTCGGCCTGCACGGGGTCAAGGTGACCGACGGCAAGGAGGACGGCGAGCTCGTCTTCGACCCGGCCAACGTCGAGAGCGCCAGCACCGACCAGATCAACGTCCACGCCGGCTCCAGCCGCATCCCGATCCTGTTCTGCGGCCCGCTGCTGCACCGGCTCGGCCACGCCTTCATCCCCGACCTGGGCGGCTGCCACATCGGGCCGCGCCCGATCGACTTCCACCTGCAGGCGCTGCGGGAGTTCGGCGCGACCGTCGACAAGCGGCCCGAGGGGCTGCACCTGTCGGCGCCGAACGGGCTGCACGGCACGAAGTTCGCCCTGCCGTACCCGAGCGTCGGCGCCACCGAGCAGGTGCTGCTGACCGCGGTAATGGCCGAGGGCGTCACCGAGCTGCGCAACGCCGCGGTGGAGCCGGAGATCATCGACCTGATCTGCGTCCTGCAGAAGATGGGCGCAATCATCAAGGTGCACACCGACCGGGTGATCGAGATCCAGGGCGTCAAGCGGCTCAGCGGCTACACCCACCGGCCGATCCCGGACCGGATCGAGGCGGCGAGCTGGGCGGCCGCCGCGCTGGCCACCCGGGGCGACGTCGAGGTGCTGGGCGCGAACCAGGTCGACATGATGACCTTCCTCAACATCTTCCGCTCGGTGGGCGGCGCGTACGAGGTGACCGACCCCCGCCCGCCGAAGCTCGGCGACCCGGGCCAGGAGGGCGGCATCCGGTTCTGGCACCCGGGCGGCGAGTTGAACGCGGTGGCCCTGGAGACCGACGTCCACCCCGGCTTCATGACGGACTGGCAGCAGCCGCTCGTGGTGGCGCTGACCCAGGCCCGGGGCCTGTCGATCGTCCACGAGACGGTCTACGAGCAGCGGCTCGGCTACACCGAGGCGCTGAATTCGATGGGCGCCAACATCCAGGTCTACCGGGACTGCCTCGGCGGGACCCCGTGCCGCTTCGGTCGGCGCAACTTCAAGCACTCGGCGGTGATCGCCGGCCCCAGCAAGCTGCACGCGGCCGACCTGGTCATCCCGGACCTGCGGGCCGGGTTCAGCCACCTGATCGCGGCGCTCGCCGCCGAGGGCACCTCCCGGGTGTACGGCGTCGATTTGATCAATCGCGGCTACGAGGACTTCGAGGCGAAGCTGGCCGACCTGGGCGCGCGCGTCGAGCGTCCGTAAGGTCACATCGCTCTTTTCGCGCCCGGGGCACCCGCGAGGTGCACCGGGCGCGGCCGTTTGGCTACCCTTCACGACGTGACCTCGCTGTTTCGCCGCAAGTCCGCCAACCTCGTCGAGGAGTCCGTCACCCCGGTGACGACCGATGAGGCGCCCGCCTCTGCCCGTCCCCGGGGCTACACACCGAGCAAGAAGGAGCTGGGCAAGGTCACGCCGAAGCGGCCGACCGCCGGCCGGCGTCCGGGCACGCCCACCACGCCGCTGACCAAGGAGCAGGCGCGGGAGCATCGCCGTGCGGCGCGCGCCGAGGCGGCGGCGGAGTTCCGTCGGGAGGGCGGCCCGCGCGACCGGGGTCCGGAGCGGCTGCTGGCCCGCAACGTGGTCGACTCCCGCCGTACGGTCGGCACCTGGTTCTTCGGCGGCGCGCTGATCGTGCTGGTCGGCTCGAACGCCGCGATGCCGCCGATCGTCCGGCTGATCTCCAACATCCTCTGGGGTGCGCTGGCGCTCGGCGTGGTGATCGACTCGATCCTGATCTCTCGCAAGATCAAGAAGCTGGTCCGCGAGCGCTTCCCGAAGTCCGACCAGCGGCTGGGCTCGCTCTACCTGTACGCGATCATGCGCTCGATCACGTTCCGCCGGATGCGGGCCCCGGCGCCGCAGGTCAACATCGGCGACAAGATCTGACCCGACCCCCGGCACGACCTGACCCCTTCCCGCAGCCGCGGGGAGGGGTCACGTCATTCGATGCCAAGCAGGCGCAGCAGCGCGGTGGTGCCGGCCGCCGCGACCACCACCAGGACGAAGGGCGCCCGACGCCAGGCGAGCAGCACCCCGACCAGCACGCCCGCGGGCCGGGCGTAGCCGGCGAAGCCGCCGGCCTCGGTCAACGCGGCGGTCGCGGCCAGCGCGGCCAGCAGGGCGGCGGCGCCGACCGGCAGCAGCCGCCGGGACCACTCGGGCAGGTCCAGCCGGTCCCGCAGCAGCACCCCGGCGACCCGGAAGCCGTACGTGCCGGCGGCCAGGGCCAGAATCACGGCGATCAGCACGACGCCTCCCCCGCCCGGACGACCTGCGTCGATCCGGTTTCCCGTGACAACTCGTCGTCCGCACCCCGCTCCCGGCCCGAACCGACCGCGCCGGTCCGAGCGGCCGCGCCGGTCCGAGCGGCCGTGCCGGTCCCGGCGGCCGCGCCGCCCCCGGCGCCCGCGCCGGCCGGGGGTGGCCGACGACGGCGTAGCGCCGGCACGGCCAGGCCGGCGAGGGCGAGCAGCACCGGCAGCCCGGCCGGCAGCAGCGGGGTGGCCAGTACCGCCAGCCCTGCCCCCGCCAGCGCCACCTGACGGGTCTCCCGGTCGCGCAGCGACGGCAGCAGCAGGGCGATCAGCCCGGCTGGGAAGGCGGCATCCAGCCCCAGTGCCGTCGGATCACCGACCGCGCCCCCGGCGAGCACGCCGAGCAGGGTGCCGGCGTTCCAGGCCAGGAAGAGCAGCGCCCCGGCGAACCAGAACGCCCGCCGGCGCGCACCGCCGGCCGGTCGGGCCAGCGCGAAGGCGGTCGCCTCGTCGGTCATCAGGTGGCTGCCGAGCAGCCGCCGCCAACGCTGGGGGCCGAGGCTGTCGCCCAGCGTCAGGCCGAACGGCAGGTGCCGGGTGTTGAGCAGCAGGCCGGCCAGGACCGCGGCGAGTGGGTTGCCGGCGGCGACCAGCCCCACCGCCATGAACTGCGCGCCGCCGGCGTACACGCACACCGACATGGCGACGGTCGCCCAGACGGGCAGGCCGGCGGCCACCGCCACCGCGCCGAAGGAGGCGCCGACCGCGATCATCGCGGCGCCGATGGCGGCGACGTCGCGGAGTATCCCCGCGTCGGTCGTTCGATCTGCCGTACGCATAGTCCATTATGATGAACGCAGCCCTCGTGTTCGTCAAACCGAACAAACAGACCCCTGGAGCGAACGAATGGCCCTGGAACCCGCTCCGCCGTTGGCCACCATCGCCGCCGCCCTGCGCCGCGAGCGCGATCGGGCCGGCATCTCGCTGACCGAGCTGGCCCGCCGCGCCGGCATCGCCAAGTCCACCCTGTCCCAACTCGAATCAGGGGTCGGCAACCCGAGCGTCGAGACGCTCTGGGCGCTGGGGGTGGCGCTCGGCGTACCGTTCAGCCGCCTGGTCGAGCCACCCCCGGCCGCGGTCCGGGTCATCCGGGCCGGCGAGGGTCCCCGGGTGCGCTCGGAGCACGCCGACTTCACCGCCACCCTGCTCTCCGCCGGCTCGGCGCACGCCCGGCGCGACGTCTACGTGATGGAACTGGAGCCGGGCGCCGTCCGCGTCGCCGAGCCGCACACCCCGCGCAGCATCGAGCACATCGTGGTGGCCGCCGGCCGGATGCGCGTCGGCCCGGAGTCGGACCTGGTCGACCTCGGTCCGGGCGACTACGCCACCTTCCCCGGCGACGCGCCGCACCGGTACGAGGCGCTCGCGCCCGGCACCTTCGCGGTCCTGGTGATGGAGCATCCGTGAGGATCGGGTGACGCCGGTGGTGGCGTCACCCGGCGTATGAACCGGGTGGTCGCGCCGGTCCGCCGCACCGGGCCGGCGTCAAGAGCGCTACGGGGCGACGTGGGTCACCGGGCGGTCGTCGCCGGCGGGCGTCCGGTAGAGCCGGGCCACCACCTCCTCGATGTCCGGCTCCACGATCGAGATGTCGCGCAGGGTCGCCAGGCCGGCCAGCCCGGCGACCACCTCGGCGACGCCCGCCGACTCCAGCGCAAAGACCAGCCGGTGCCCGTCTGCCTCCACCCGCTCCAGCGGCGCGCCGGGCAGCACCGGCGGTTCCGCGAGCGCGGCGTCCAGTTCGGCGACCACCAGCCGGCGGGAGCCGTACCGGCTGTGCAGGGCCGAGATCGAGCCGTCGTGCACCACCCGACCGTGGTCGATCACCACGAGCCGGTGACAGAGCCGCTCGATGTCGGCCAGGTCGTGGGTGGTGAGCACCAGGGTGGTGTCGCCGGCCCGGCCCAGCTCGGTCAGGAAGCCCCGGACGGCCTGCTTGCTCACCACGTCCAGCCCGATCGTGGGCTCGTCCAGGAAGAGCACCTCCGGCCCGTGCAGCAGGGCGGCGGTCAGCTCGCCGCGCATCCGCTGGCCGAGGGAGAGCTGCCGGACCGGGGTGTCCAGGAACTCGTCGAGGTCGAGCAGAGACCGGCAGCGGCGCAGCCGGGCGGCGTGGTCGGCGGCCGGCACCCGGTAGACGTGGCGCAGCAGGTCGAACGAGTCGCGCAGCGGCAGGTCCCACCAGAGCTGCGAGCGCTGGCCGAAGACCACCCCGATCCGCAGCGCCAGCCGGGTGCGCTCGGCCACCGGCCGCAGGCCGCAGACGCGGGCCTCCCCCGCCGACGGCATCAGCACCCCGGTCAGCATCTTCAGCGTGGTCGACTTGCCGGCACCGTTGGGCCCGATGTAGCCGAGCATCTCGCCGCACTCCACCCGCAGGTCGACCCCGTCCACCGCGGTGACCACCCGCTTCTCGCGGCGCAGCCGCCCGGCCTTTACCCGGACGGTGAACTCCTTGCGCAGCCCCCGCATTTCGATCACGCTCATGACCCCGTACTCCGGTAGTGACGAACCCCGACGCGCCAGGCCACGGCCGCGACCGCGGCGGCGACCAGCGCGACGCCGGGCGCGGCCCAGCCGACCCAGGCCGGCAGGCCCAGCGGGTCGGCCCGGCCGAGCAGCGCCAGCGCCGGGTGGTAGCTGACGAAGGCGAAGCCCATCCCGTACGCGAAGAGTGCGCGGAACCAGCCGCCGTAGACCGTGACCGGGTACGACGTGAAGTCGCGCCCGCCGTAGGTGATCGAGTTGGCCAGCTCGCCGGAGTCGATCCAGTAGAACGACACGGTGGCGGTGGCCACGAAGACCGCGGCGAAGAAGACCACCGCAGCGAGCGGAGCGACGAGCGCCAGCGCGAGCCGCCCCGGCGTCCAGTGGATCCCGGCCGAGGCGAGCGCGACGACCAGCACGGCCAGGCCGAAGATCGCGCGGGACACCTTGCGCAGCGGGAGGTCCATCAGCAGCAGCTGAGGCAACGCGCCCAGCGGGCGCACCAGCACGGCGTCGAGCAGGCCGGTCCGGACGTACCGGGGTAGCCGCTCGATGTTGCCGACCAGCAGGTCGGCGGTGGCGAACCCGCAGGAGGAGAGGCCGACGATCACCAGCGCCTCGCGCAGCGTGAAGCCGCCCAGCTCCCGGGTGACCCCGAAGATCACCAGGACGGTCACCACGTCGAACAGGGTCGCCCCGACGTTGCCCACCAGGTCCACGATGAACGAGGTGCGATACGTGGTCTGCGACCGCGCCTGCCCGCGCAGCAACGCCCGGTACGCGGCCAGCGCGCCCGGACGCGGTCCCGCCACCAGCCCCCGGTCAGCCACCCTGCACCACCAGCCGGCGTTCCGCCCGGCGCTGCACCAGCCAGCAGCCGAGGAGGATCAGCACCGCCCAGCCGAGCTGCACCCCGACCAGCCCGAACTGCATCGGGGTCGGGTCCCGCTCGACCAGCACGTCCAGCGGAGTCTGGAACAGACTCGGGAAGGGCGTGCCGAACCAGAGCGCGACCTGGAGCCACCCGGGCAGGAAGCGGAGTGGGAAGTAGAGCCCGGCGAGCACCCCGGAGCCGAGCGTCCACAGGATCATCGCGCCCCGGACGTCCTGGAGCCAGTACGCGGTGGCGTTGACCAGGAACCGGCAACCGAAGCAGAGCACCACGGCGACCAGCACGGAGAACACGAAGAGCGGCAGGGTGGCCCACCGCCGGGGCAGGTACACGTCGAAGAAGAGCGGGCCGACCAGCACCGGCGGCAGCAGCCGGGAGATCGAGGCGTACCCGGCGCGGCCCAGGTCGGTGGCGAGGTAGCTGGTCACCGGGTGGACCGGTCGGAGCAGGTCGCTGGCGATCTCGCCGGTGCGGATCCGGTCGGCCAGGTCGGTCCAGCCCCAGAGCAGGATCACCGCCAGCAGGCCCTGCCCGGCCCAGACGAAGGTGGCGAGCTGGGCCCGGTCGTAGCCGGCCACGGTGCCGGCCGCCCCGGCCACGGCGAGGAAGACGTAGCAGCGCAGGAAGCCGAAGACGGTGTTGGTGACGACTCCCGCCACGGCTGCCTGCCGGTAGGTCGCGTATCGTCGGAAACCGGCGACGACTATGGCGCTAAATGTCCGGAACGATCGGATAACGTTTGAGTCCGTGGGCGGCGCCACAGTGGCGGTGACTGAGCCCACGCCGCTACCCTCCATCCGCAGCCACGACGTGCTGGACCGGGCGACTCTACCGGCACGTCCGGCGACCAGCGCGACAATTTGCAACGAGGTGACATCGCCGTGAGCGAGCGACGCGAGCCGGCCCCGGGGCCGCGCCGCGCGGGCGGCGAGCGGGTGGGTCGATGAGCCGGGGCTACGACCGCTGGGGGGACCCGGCCGAGCCGTCCTGGGCCGCCGAACCCACCAACGAGTGGCAGCCGCAGTTCCCGGGCCAGCGCTATCCGGGCGACATCGGCATCCAGCACCTGAGCTCGCCCGCTCCGCGCGGCCGGGCGGTCGTCGGCCGGGCCGAGGTCAAGCCCGTCAGCCCCGCCCCGGGCGAGCCGCGCGACGGCGCCCACCCGATCAGCCCCGCCCCCGACGACCGGCGCGGCGCGCGCCCGGTCAGCCCGGCCCCCGACCGACGCGGCGCGGATCCGGTCAGCCCCGCCCCCGACGACGGGCGCGGCGCGCGCCCGGTCAGCCGCGCCCCGGGTGACCGGCGCGGCGCGTACCCGATCATCCCGGGCCCGGCGGAGCGGCCCGGTGGGACGTACCACCGCGGTGGGGACGACCGGCGCGGGGGCGACGACCGCGACCGGCGCGGTGGGGACGACCGGCGCATGGTGAGCGACGGCCGCGACCGGCGCGGCCGGGACGACGATCCCCGCGCCACCGCCTGGGCGGACCGGCGCGCCGACGTCGACGGCCGGGAGCGGCGGGGCTGGGAGGACCGCCGCGCCGCCGACGACCGGTACCCGCGTGGACCGGGCCAGGACGGCCGGCCCGGCGACCGACACCCCGGCGAGCGCCGCCCGGCCGACCGCGAGTCCGGCCGGTACGACCAGCGCGCCCCGGAGTGGACGGTGGACCGGGACCGCGCCGCCGGCTGGCACGGCGACCGGGACCGGCAGGATCAGCGGTGGGGCCGCCCGGAGTCGGGCCGGCGGATGCCGCCGGACGCGGCCCCGCAGCGACCGGTCTCCCCCGCGCCCGAGCCCGGCTGGCTTCCCGAGCCCGACGAGTTCGCGCGCCGACCCCAGCCGGCCGCGGACCGGCGCCCGGACGCCCCGACGCGGTCGGAGCGCCAGTGGAGCACGCCGACGGCCGACGGGCGGCCGACCCCTCCCCCGGCGGACCGGCAGGGCCGCGGCGGTCCGCCGCACCCGGACCGCGATCCGCGCCGGGAGGCCGCGGCGCGCGCCGAGACGTATCGGGACGCCGGCCCTCGCCCCGCGGCCGACCGCGACGGCCAGCGCTGGTCCACTGTGGACCCGCGCGGCCCGGAGCGCGGGCCCGGCCACCACGCCGAGCCGCGTCCGGTCGACCGGCCCGCTGCCTTCCGCCCCGACGAGCGTTGGGAGACGTACCGCCCGCAGGGCGACCCCTCCCGGCTCCGTCCGGACGAGCGGCAGGCGGCGGAGCAGCGGGCCCGGATCGAGCCCGCCGTGCACCGCCCCGACGACCGCCAGCGTCCCGACGACCGCCAGCGTCCCGACGACCGCCAGCGCTCCGACGACCGCCAGCGTCCCTCGACCGTCGGCCGGCCCGGCGGCCGGCCGGCGCACCCGGTCGAACCCGCGTCGCACGGTCGTGACGAGCGGGGCGCCGCCCGTCCGGACGGCTGGCAGGGCCACCCGGTCGAGGGTGCCCGGTACGACGGCCGGCGTCCCGAGGCCGAGCAGGTCACGTCCCGGCCCGACGAGCGCCACCGCCCCGAGGACCGGCCGGCCGTCCGGTCCAGGCCCGACGAGCGGCACGGCCACCCGGTCGAGCGGGGTACGGTCCGCCCGGGCGACGTCCGGCGTCCCCAGCCGGAGCCGGGCGTCCGGCCCGGGCCCGACGGGCCGCGGAGCCAGCAGGTCCCGCCGCGTCAGGACGACGGCCGGCGGCCACCCGTCGAGCCCGTCGCCCGGGCCCGGCCCGACGAGCGGCCGGTGGCCCCCACCTCGGGCGCGCCGGTGTCCGGCGCCCCCGCACCCCGGCCGGCCTCCGCGCCGCCGACCCGACCGGCGGACGCACCCGTGTCCGGCGGCCCGTCGCCGTCCGCTCCGGCCCCCGGGCCCGCGCCTGCGCCCGTCTCCGGGCCACCGGCCACGACCGGGTCCACGCCGCGCGGGGCGCAGACACCGCCGGCCGGCCGGGCCGTCGAGGTGGCGGAGGCGTGGTTCGGACCGAGCAGGCCGGCACCGCCGGCCGCCGAGTCGGCCACGCCGCAGGCGCCGGCCGACGAGCCGGCCCAGCGTGCCGAGACGGCGCCCGCGCAGCGGGTCAAGCCGCCGGCCTACCGACCGGTCCCCGCGGCGGCGGGCCCGGCGGACTCCGCGCCGCCCGCAACCCGACCCGTCTCGGCGCCGCCCGTGGCACCGGACAGCGCACCACCGACCGCGGGCCAGGTCTCCGCCCCGCCCGCAACCCGACCCGTCTCGGCGCCGCCCGTGGCACCGGACAGCGCACCACCGACCGCGGGCCAGGTCTCCGCCCCGCCCGCGTACCGGCCGGTCTCCGCGCCCCCCGCCTACCGGCCGGTCTCGGCGCCGCCCGCGTACCGGCCGGCCTCCGCGTCGCCGATCGGGCAGGACGGCCCGCCAGCCGCCGCCGCGCCGACCAGCGCACCACCCGCCCCACCCGTGTCGGGGCCGCCCACCCAGCCCACGTCCGCGCCGCCCGCACCGGTCTCGCGGCCCGTCTCCGGACCGCCCGCGCAGCCCGCGTCCGCGCCACCCGCACCGGTGTCCGCGCCCCCGGCGCAGCCCTTTTCGGGGCCGACCGCCCAGCCCGGCCCATCCGCACCGATCTCCGCGCCTCCGGCCCCGCCCGTCTCCGGACCACCCGCACCGGTGTCCGCACCGCCCGCGCAGCCCGTTTCGGAGTCGGCCGCGCGGCCCGGCGCGGAGGCATCTGCACAGGTCTCCGCGCCTCCGGCGCAGCCGGTCTCGGGACCGCCCGCACCGGTCTCCCAGCCCGTCTCCGGACCACCCGCACCGGTGTCCGCACCGCCGGCGCGGCCGGTCTCGGCCGCTCCCGCCGACTCCGGGCCGGAGGCTGAGCGAGGCGAGGAAGGACCGGCGCAGCCGGACCCCGAGCAGGCGCTCGCCGCCTTCCAGTGGCGGCTGCATCCGGAGACGCTGCGCGAGGAGGCGAGCGATCCGGACGAGCTGCGGGCGGTCCGCGACGGGCTCACCGCCAAGCTCGGCGTCGCCGTCGACAACCGGAGCCGGGCCCGCCTGCTCAGCCTCCGCGCGGTGGCCTCGCGGATCCTCGGCGACCTGGACGACGCCCTCGCCGACGGACGGCTCGCCCTGACGTACGCCGAGGCGACCGGCGAGTTGCGGCGGACCGCGCTGGCGCGCGCCCGGCTCGCGGAGGTGTTGCGCTGGCGTGGTGAGCACGCCGAGGCCGACCGGCTCTTCGCCCAGGCCAACTCCCCCGAGCTGCCCGACCGGCTGCGCGCGGCGCTGCACGAGCACGCCGGCCGTTCCTGCTATGACCAGGGCCGGTTGATCGAGGCGTGCCAGCACTTCGAGCGGGCCATGGACCTGCGGCAGGGTGACGACCCGGAGCTCGTCGCGCGTACCGGCACGGCGCTGGCCGCGGTCGAGGAGCGGGCCGCGGCCGGGGGATTCGGCCCGCGGCCGCGCAGCCGGGACGAGATCCTGCGCAGCGAGCGGTCGCCGGTGCCCACCTTGGACGAGGAGTCGGAGCTCTGGGGGTACGCCGACGCCGAGGGCAACCTGGTGATCGAGCACCGGTACGCCGAGGTGCAGCCCTTCCGCGAGGGGATGGCCTGGGTACGCCGGCCGGAGGCCTCCCGCTGGGCGCTGATCGACGAGTCCGGAGCGGCGCTGATCGAGGCGAACAACGGCTACCGGGGGGTGCGGTCCTTCTCCGAGGGCCTGGCCTGGGTGTCGATGGACGGCAAGGGCAACTGGATGGCGGTCGACCCGACCAACATCGTGCGGATCCCGCCGGGCTTCGAGGACGTCCGACCGTTCCGAAGCGGCCTGGCGGCGGTCCGCCAGAACGGCGGCTGGGGTGCGGTCGACCGGACCGGTCAGGTCGTCGTGCCGACCCGGTACCACGGCTTCGCCACCGCCCTGGCCGACGGCCGGCACGTGGACGGCTTCACCGAGGAGGGGTTGGCCGTGGTAGAGCTGGCCGGCCGCCGGGGCGTGGTGGACCGGCACGGTCGGGTGCTGGTCGCGCCGGTGTACCCGACCCTGGTCGTGCACCCGGTCGCCTTCCTGATCGGCGACGAGTCGGGCCGCTGGGGTGCGCGGGACCGGCGGGGCCAGCCACTGATCGACCCGGTGCACCCGAGCCGGGCCAAGGTGGTCGCGGAGCTCGACCGGCTGCTCGCCGACGCCAGCCCGGTGCTCTGACCGGGGCGGGACCGGCGCGCCGCCGGGATCGGGGACGCCCTGCTGCCCGGCTGAGCGTCACACCGCGTACCGCCGCCCGGTGACCATGATCGGACGGGGCTAGGGTCGGGTCATGGAATTCCGACACCTGGGCCGCTCCGGCCTGATGGTCAGCGAGATCTCGTACGGCAACTGGATCACCCACGGTTCGCAGGTCGAGGAGGACGCGGCGACCGCCTGCGTCCGGGCCGCCCTGGACACCGGCATCACCACCTTCGACACCGCCGACGTGTACGCCGGCACCAAGGCCGAGGAGGTGCTCGGCCGGGCGCTCAAGGGCGAGCGGCGCGAGGGGCTGGAGATCTTCACCAAGGTCTTCTGGCCGACCGGTCCGGGCCGCAACGACCGCGGCCTGTCCCGCAAGCACATCATGGAGTCCATCAACGGCTCGCTGCGCCGGCTGCAGACCGACTACGTGGACCTCTACCAGGCCCACCGGTACGACTACAGCACCCCGCTGGAGGAGACGATGGAGGCGTTCGCCGACGTCGTGCACTCCGGCAAGGCGCACTACATCGGGGTCTCGGAGTGGAAGGCGTCGCAGATCCGGGAGGCCCACCGGCTCGCCCGCGAGCTGCGCATCCCGCTGGTCTCCAGCCAGCCGCAGTACTCGATGCTGTGGCGGGTCATCGAGGCGGAGGTCATCCCCACCAGCGAGGAGCTGGGCATCGGCCAGATCGTCTGGTCGCCGATGGCCCAGGGCGTGCTCTCCGGCAAGTACCGGCCAGGTCAGCCGCCGCCGGCCGGCTCCCGGGCCACGGACGAGAAGTCGGGCGCCGGGTTCATCGCGAAGTGGCTGACCGACGAGGTGCTCACCCGGGTGCAGCAGCTCAAGCCGCTGGCCGAGCAGGCCGGGCTGACGATGGCGCAGCTCGCCATCGCCTGGGTGCTGCAGAACCCGAACGTCTCCTCGGCGATCGTCGGCGCGTCCCGCCCCGAGCAGGTGCACGACAACGTCAAGGCGGCCGGCGTGAAGCTCGACGCCGACCTGCTCAAGGCGATCGACGAGATCGTCGAGCCGATCACCGAGCGCGACCCGGCGAAGACCGAGTCCCCCGCGCAGCGTCCGTGAGCGCTCCCCGGTCCGGCCGGCGTCACCGCGCCGGCCGGACCGGGCCCGCTCAGCCCTGCCAGAAGCGGATCAGCTCCAGGCCGACGGAGTAGAAGCCGGGCCGGAGGCCGAGCAGGTCGGCGACCCAGAAGACCGCACCGAAGAACCAGCCGCCGATCCGCGGGTTCCACAGCAGCGCGAAGAGCAGGATGAAGCCGTACGGCGCGAACAGGTCGTACATCCGGCGCCACTGCGGGTTCAGCCACGGCTGGATCATGTTGCCGCCGTCCAGTCCGGGCACCGGCAGGAGGTTCAGCACGCTGGCGGTGAGCTGGAGGAAGGCCAGCAGTCCCACCCCGGCCCAGAACTCCAGCGACCCGCCGCCGCCGAAGCCGATCCGCAGCGCCGCCACCAGCAGCAGGGTGAAGAGCACGTTGGTGGCCGGGCCGGCCAGGCTGACCAGGCTGTCCCGCAGCCGGCCGGGGATGGCGCGCTGGTCCACCCAGACCGCCCCACCGGGCAGGCCGATGCCGCCCAGCAGCACCACGATCACCGGGAACACGATCGACAGCAGCGGGTGGGTGTACTTGAACGGGTTGAGCGTCAGGTAGCCGCGGTGCGCGATGTCCCGGTCCCCGGCCCGGAACGCCACCACCGCGTGGGCGTACTCGTGCAGGCAGAGCGAGACCAGCCAGCCCGAGATCACGAAGAGGAAGACGTCGAAGCGGACGTTGCCGAACCGCTGCCAGGCCATCACCCCGCTGGTCACGAAGAGCGCGACCAGGGCGAGGAAGATCGGGCTGGGCCGGAACGCCCCCCGGGGCACTCCGAGCACCAGCGGCTCGCCGGGACGGCTCATCATTCGGCCGGGGGAAGCAGGCTCATCCGGTACTCCACCCGGTCGTCCTCGACGAGCGCGACGGAGGTGACGCCGGACGCCGCGAGCTCCCGCCAGGTCTGGCCGATCCACGACTCGGCGTCCGCCTGGCTGGCGAACGACTCCGCCGGTCCGTCCACCGACTCGCCGTTCGAGCCCTCGTACCGCCAGCCCCACGCCATGCCGCGTCTCCCCTCGCCGTCGTCGTCCCCTGGGACGAACCCGTGCAAGCGTAGTCGGCCGGGCGCGGGACGGTCGGGGCCACCGGGCCACGGGTGGATCAATGAACGACGCGTCGGCCGGTACGGTGACTCGGTGCTGACTCGAGGAGTGGTGCTCAGCGACCGCTATCTGCTGAGCGAACGCATCGCGACCGGTGGCATGGGGGCCGTCTGGCGGTGCACGGACACGTTGCTCGGCCGCGAGGTGGCGGTGAAGGTGCTGCTGCCGTCGCTGGTCGCCGACCCGGAGTTCACCACCCGTTTCCACGGCGAGGCGCGGATGATGGCCGCCCTGCGGCATCCCGGAATCGTGCAGGTCCACGACTTCGGCTCGGCGACGCTCGCGGACGGCAGCCAGGTCAGCTACCTGGTGATGGAGTACGTCGACGGCGAGCCGCTGCTGACCTGGATCCGCCGGGCCGGCCACCTCGACCCGGCCTCCACCATGTCGGTGGTGGCGCAGGCCGCCCAGGCGCTGCACGCCGCGCACGGCGCGGGAATCGTGCACCGGGACGTCAAGCCGGGCAACCTGCTGGTCAAGCGGGACGGCAGGGTGGTGCTGGTCGACTTCGGCATCGCCCGGTCCGCCACCATGGCCGGGATCACCGCCGCCAACATGGTCCTCGGCACCGCCTCCTACATGTCGCCGGAGCAGGCGGCCGGCCAGCCCGTCTCGCCGGCCACCGACGTCTACGCGCTCGGCGCGGTCGCCTACTACTGCCTCGCCGGCCGACCGCCGTTCGACGGGGAGAACCCGCTCCAGGTGGCGCTGCGGCACGTCCAGGACGAGCCCGCCCCGCTGCCGCCCGGCACCCCGCCGGCGGTGATCGAGGTGGTCCGCCGGGCACTGGCCAAGAGCCCCGCCGACCGGTTCCCCGGCGCCGCGGCGATGGCCGAGGCCGCCCAGGACGCCCGGGACGCCACGCTGGCCAGCGTCCCGGTGCCGCCCCGCCCGCCCTGGGCCGTGCCGGGCCCGGCCGTCGCCGGCCCCGCCGCGCTGCCGACGCCCGAGGCCCCCGCCGCGCCAAACGCGGCCGGACCGCCGCCGGCGACGCCGAGCGGCGGGGCGTCGGCGGACGCCCCGGCACCGCACGGCCGGCCGCCCGCCTCGGTCGGCCCGGACGGCACGCCCACCCCGCCCAGACCCGTGACGGTCGCCCCGGCCTGGTCGGCCGGCGTCGCGCAGCCCGGTGCTGCCGCGCCGCGCCCCGGCGGGTACGGCCCGCAACAGGACCACCCCGGCATGCCGAACCCGCTCGAGGAACCGACGAGCGGCCGGCCGGGCCGCGGGCGGACGCTCGCCCTGGCCGGCGCGGCGGGCATCGTGCTCGTCGCGCTGCTGACGACGGTGGCCGTGGCGGCGCTGCGCTCGCCGGCCGGATCCGATTCGCGGGAGCGTCGGGCCGCGCTCACCGGCGAGTCCGCCGCGGCCCCACCGGCACCGCCGGAGCCGCAGGTCAGCGGGAACACGCCGGAGCCCGGGAGCAGCACTGGCCGGGCCACGAAGTCCCCGCCGGCCGCGCCGACCCGGTCGACTGGGCACCCGGCCGCCCCGACCACCGCCGGCAGCACGGCACAGCCGACCACCGGCACGACCGGTGCACCGACGCCGAGCAGCACCACCAGCGCCCCGGAGAAGGCCAACCCGTACACCGCCGGGCAGGTGTGCGGCAGCGGCTACCAGGTGATCGACTCGGCGACGCTGACCGCGGGCGGTACCCGACAGGGCCGGGTGTACCTGCTCTACAACCCCGGCAACGGTTACAACTGCGTGGTCACCCTCAAGGACACCGGCGTCGGCACCGCCACCACCGTGGCGGCGTACCTGGAGGTGCAGGGGCGGACCCGGAGCACGGACAGCGGCGCCTTCAAGTACTACGCCGGCCCGGTCCGGGCCGGCGCCGCCGGCGCCTGCGTGAAGTGGGGCGGCTCGGCCGGCGGGGCCAGCTACGGCAGCCCCTTCGAGCACTGCGGCTGAGCCGACCGGCACGCCCGCACCGTGCGCCGCTGCCCGCCGCGGGCGGCGTACGGGGCGGCGGGCGGCGGCCCGGCGGACGGCTTTAAGGTACGGGCATGTCCGTTGACGGGTGGAACACGCTCCTGGTGCTCGGCGGTATCCGGTCCGGCAAGTCCGAGTTCGCGGAATCGCTGGTCGCCGACGCACCGACGGTCCGCTACGTGGCCACCGCGCCCGAGGGGGACCCGGAGGATACCGAGTGGGCTACCCGGCTGGCGGCGCACCGCGGCCGCCGACCGGGGAGCTGGACCACCGAGGAGACGGCGGGCGACCCGCGCCGGCTGGCCGACGTCATCGCCACCGCCGAGCCGAACGAGACGCTGCTCGTCGACGACCTCGGCGGCTGGGTGACCGTGCTGCTCGACCCGGCCCACCAGCCCGCCGACGACACCGCGACCATCTCCGAGCTCGCGGCGGCGGTCCGGGCGACCGCCGCGCGGCTCGTGCTGGTCAGCCCGGAGGTCGGGCTCTCCCTGGTGCCGACCACCCCGCTGGGCCGGGCGTTCACCGACGCGCTGGGCGCGGCGAACCGCACGGTCGCCGACGCCTGCGACGCCGTCGTACTGGTGGTCGCCGGCCAGCCGACCTGGCTGAAGCCGGCGGCCGGGCCGCGTGCCGTCGGCGTGCCGACGCAGGCCGGGCCCGGCCAGGCCGGCGCGCCCAGCCAGCCGACGCTCGCCGGGCCGCCGACGAACGGCATCGCGCTGCCGGAGGTGCTGACCCCTGCCGCGCCGTCCGTTCCGGCCCCCGCGGCAACCGAGGCGGGTGCCGCCTGGGCCGCCCCGACCATGGCGCTGCCGCTGGCCGCCACCGGCCTGGTCATCCAGCCCGGCATGGAACTGCCGATGCCCGACGAGTACGCCGGTCCACAGGCCGTCGACCGGCTCGCCACCCTGGACCTGCCCGGCGCCGGGCTCGGCGTGCTGGAGCGGGTGGTGAGCTTTGCCGCCGCCACCCAGGGCACCCACACCCCGGCGCCCTGGAGCGCGGTCCGGGTGCTGCTGCTGCACGGCGACCACTCCGGCGGGGCCGCCGCCGGCACGGTGCCCGGCGAGTCGGCCCGCCGGGCCCGGCAGGCCCGCGTCGGCAAGGGGGCCCTCGCCCGGCTGGCCGCCGAGAACGGCGCCAGCCTCCAGGTCGTCGACGCCCCGACCTCCGCCCCGATGGAGGAGGGGCCGGCGCTGACCGCCGAGCAGGTCGAGTCGGCCCTGCGGTACGGCTGGCGGCTGGCCGAGCAGGCCGCCGACGCGGGCGTACAGCTGCTGGTGCTGGCCGCGTGCGGCGCCGGCACGGACGCGGCGGCCGCGGCCGTGCTCGCGGCGACGGCCGGCGCGGAACCGCCGGCCGTGCTCGGTCGGGTGGTCACCGAGAGCGGCGAGATCGACGACGCGGCCTGGATGGCCCGCTGCGCGGCGGTCCGGGACGCGCTGCACCGGACCCGGCGGTCCCCACGCGGGGCCACGGACGTGCTGGCCGAGCTGGGCGGCGGTGACATCGCCGTCGCCACCGGCGTGCTGCTCGGCGCGACCGCCCGGCGGGTGCCGGTGCTGATCGACGGGCCGGTGGGCGTGGCCGCCGGGATGGTCAGCCGGGACCTGGCCGGGCAGGCCCGGCACTGGTGCCTGCTACCCGACCACGGCGGGCAGCCGGGCGTCCGGCTGGCCGCCGACGTGCTCGGCCTGACCCCGCTGCTCGACCTGCGGCTCGGCCTCGGCGAGGGAGCCACCGCGCTGGCCACGCTGCCGCTGCTGCGCTCGGCGCTGGCGCTGGCCGCCGCGCTGCCCACCCACCCCTCGCTCGGCGGCAGCGCCGACGAGGGCGAGGAGCCGGAGACCGACGAGGAGTTCGCCGAGCCCGAGCCCGCCGGGCCGGGCCCGACCACCACCGAGCCGGAGTTCACCGAGCCCGAGCCCGCCGGGCCGGGCCCGACCACCACCGAGCCGGAGTTCGCCGAGCCGCGGCGGGCGGAGCCCGGGTCCACCGCCGCCGAGCCGGACGAGCCGGTCGCGGTGCCGGACTCCTCCGGCCGGCGTGCCGACTGACTCCCGGGTCGCCGACGGCGTCCGACTGGCGGTCACCACCTTCACCACGCTGCCGGTGCGCGCCGGCCGGGTCGACCGGGACGCGGCGAGCGTCGCGATGGCGCTCGCCCCGGCGGTCGGGGCGCTGCTCGGCGCGGTCCTCGCCGGAGCGCTGCTGCTGTTGACGCAGATCGCTCCCCCGCTGGTCGCCGCCGCGGTCACCGTCGGTCTGGCCGCCCTGCTCACCCGCGGGCTGCACCTCGACGGGCTCGCCGACACCGTGGACGCGCTCGGCTCGTACCGGCGCGGGGCGGCGGCGCTGGAAATCATGAAGAAGCCGGACGTCGGCCCGTTCGGGGTGGTCGCGCTGGTGCTCGTACTCCTGCTGCAGGCCGCGGCGCTCGCGGAGCTGGCCGGGCGATCCTGGCCGGCGGTGCTCGCGGCCGTGGTCGCGGCCACCGCCGCCGGCCGGCTCGGCGTCGCGGTGGCCTGCCGGCGCGGCGTCCCCGCCGCCCGGCCGGAGGGGCTGGGCGCGCTGGTCGCCGGGACCGTCGGACCGGTCGCGCTGGTGCTCGGCACGGCCGCCGTCGCGCTGCTTGCGGTGCCGGCCGTGCCGGGCCGCCCGTGGCAGGGGCCGGTCGCCGTGGTCGCCGCCCTCGCCGTCGCGGTCGTGCTCCTGGGTCACCTGGTACGCCGGCTCGGCGGCGTCACCGGCGACGTGCTCGGCGCCACCGTGGAGATCGTCACCACGCTGGTCTACCTGGGACTGGTGCTGTCCGGCTGAGCTGGACACGCCGGGCCGGGTAGCGTTCTTGAGCGACAGCACCGGCGCGGTCGATGGGGGAACGGCATGCTCATCACGGACGACTTCCTGCCCGTACCGGTCCCGGAGTCGCTCGACGCGACCTACCTGGTGCCGATCGCGGGGCTGCCCAAGGTCAGCCCGAAGACGGCGGTGGAGGCGCTCGCCGGCCGGCTCGCCGAGCCGGTGTACGGGCTGGCCCGGCAGATGCTCGACAGCCCGCTGATGACCGTGGGCACCCGGGCGATCAGCGAGTTCCCGGAGCTGCCGCCGGACCTGCTCACCGCGTTCGGCGCCACCGAGGCACAGCTGGCCCGCCTCGCCGCCGCCACCCACCTGGTGGTGGTCCAGGCGGAGTACCGGCCGGGCTGGCCGCCCGCGCACGAGTGGGCCGCCCGGGCGGTGGCCGCGGCGGTGGCCGAGACGGTCGACGGCGACGTGGTGGATGTCTTCGGCCTGCAGTTCCTCGACCCGGCGACCGCGCTGCGCTCGCTCCCGGACGAGCAGGGTCGGATCCGCCTGGTCGACTGGGTGCTGGTGCCGTACTCCTCGGACGCCGACGGGCTGTGGTTCACCACCAAGGGGCTGCGCCGGTTCGGGCTGCTGGAGCTGCAGGCCCAGGGCGTGCCGGACCATCTCACCCGGGCCTGGGGCGCGGTGATGACCGGCGCGGCCCGCCGGCTGCTGCGGGACTGGACCGACGGGCTGGCCGGCGAGGAGGTGCCGGCGTTCGTGCAGCTCCCGGTGCTGGCCACGGTCACCGGGCACGACATCGCGGTCGCGTACGGCAACCCGGAGCAGCACGGGGCGACGGCGCCGGTGCTGCTCCGGCTGGAGCTGGATCCGGCGACCGACCCGGACGCCGACTCCTTCCTCAGCCTCAAGCCGCCGCCCGGGCACCCGGGTCCGGCCGGACGCTACTTCGCCGCCGCCTGCGCCACCCTCTTCGCCGGCATCAAGCCGGACGTCCGGTACGCCCGCCCTGGCGACGCGATGAGCAAGGCGATCGCCACCGCCCAGTCCGGGCTGGGCGACATCCGGGCCCGGTTCCTGGCCGGTCAGCTCCCCGCCGAGACCCAGCTCGTGGTCAAGTACGGCCTCCCCGGCGACGACGGCCCGGAATTCGTCTGGGCCGGAGTGACCTCCTGGGAGACCCCGGAGCGGATCATCGGCGCCAGCGCCAGTGACGCGGCCACCGACCCGACGGTACGGATCGGCGCCCCGGTGGTGGTCGAGGCGGCCGACGTCGTCGACTGGGCCCTGCTCGACGGCACCGGCGTGATCGAGGGCGGCTGGACCCAGGCCGTCCTCGACGCCGGCGAACGGCCCACCCCACCCGTCTGACCCCGCCCCACTCCCGCACACCGCCCGCGACCCGGCCGGTTGATCATGAAGTTATCGCCATCGCACCCGGCGTGTCGTGACAACAACTTCATGATCACCCGGGGCGCGAGCGGGCGGGGGCCGGGCCGGGGGTTACCTGACCGAGGGGGTTACGAAGGGGGGCCGGGTGATGCGCATCTGGGCGCGGCGGCCGCGGATGTCGACCTCGACCAGATCGCCGTCGGCCAGCTTCGGGTCGGTGTCGAGCAGGGCCAGGGCGATGCCCTGCTTCCGGGTGGGCGAGAAGGTGCCGCTGGTGACGGTGCCGACCCGCGCGTCGCCCGCGTACACCGCCATGCCGGGGCGCGGGATCGCCCGGTCGACCGCCTCCAGGCCGCGCAGCGTACGCCGGGGGCCGGCGGCCTTCTCGGCCAGCAGCGCCTCCCGGCCCCAGAAGGCCGGCTTGTCCCAGCCGACCGCCCAGCCGGAGCGGGCCTGCACCGGGGTGATCTCCAGCGACAGGTCCTGCCCGTGCAACGGGTAGCCCATCTCGGTGCGCAGCGTGTCCCGGGCGGCCAGCCCGCAGGCCCGCAGCTCGTACGCCGCACCGGCGGCGAAGAGCGCGTCCCACACGGCGAGCGCGTGCTCGGCCGGGACGACCAGCTCGTAGCCCAGCTCACCGGTGTAGCCGGTGCGGCAGACGGTCAGCCCGACACCGTTCAGCGTGGCGGTGGAGAAGCTCATGTAGCCGTGCTCGGTGGGCAGGCCCAGGGCGCCGAGCAGCTCCGCCGAGCGCGGCCCCTGCACGGCCAGCACCGCGTACGCCGCGTGCTCGTCGGTGACGACGACCCCGGCCGGCGCGGCGGCGCGCAACCGGCGGACCACCTCGGCGGTGTTCGCCGCGTTCGGGATGAGGAAGACGTGGTCGTCGGCGTGCAGGTAGGCGATGATGTCGTCCACCACCCCGCCGGTGGCGTCGTCGCAGCAGAGCGTGTACTGCGCCTTGCCGGGGCCGATCCGGCCAAGGTCGTTGCTGAGGCAGGAGTTGACGAAGTCCGCCGCTCCGGGCCCGGTGATCCGCGCCTTGCCCAGGTGTGACACGTCGAAGACGCCGACCCCGGTCCGGACCGCCGTGTGCTCCTTGAGCACGCCGCCGCCGGCGTACTCCAGCGGCATCTCCCAGCCCCCGAAGGGAGCGAACTTCGCGCCGAGAGAGGTGTGCCGCTCGTGCAGCGGGGAACGGCGCAGCCGGGTCTCGGCCACGTCGGGGGTCACGTCGGTCATGGGTGGCAACCTACAGGGACCTGAACGGATGGTTAGCATCGGCGGGACCCGTCGGCAGCGATCGGCGGGACAGCCACGCATCCGGCAGGTAGGTTGCCGCCGGAGACCTTCATCGCCGGTACGCGACGTAGCGGCCGGCCCGGCCCGCCCGGAGTAGCTTCAGTGACATCGCCCAGCACCACCCTGAGCCTGGTCGACACCGACCCCGCCGAACTCGCCGTCGACGCGATCGTGATCGGCGTGCACAGCCAGTCCGGAGAGCAGGCCGCCACGAGCGGCCTCGCCGGCACCCTGCTGCTCGCCAGCGGCGCGGAGAGCATCGCCGCGGCGTTCGACGGCAAGCTGACCGAGACGCTGGCGCTGCTCGGCGCGACCGGCGGCCCCGGCGAGGTGGTCAAGCTGGCCACGCTGGGCACGGTCACCGCGCCGGTGGTCGCCGCCGTCGGGCTCGGCCCGGAGCCGACCGGCGCCGCCCCGGACCCGGAGACCCTGCGCCGGGCCGCCGGCGCGGCCGTGCGGGCCCTCGCCGGCGCGCCCCGGGTGGCGCTCGCCCTGCCGCTGCCCGACGACGCCGACGCCCCGGCCGCGCTGCGCGCGGTCGCCGAGGGCGCGCTGCTCGGCGGCTACCGGTTCGCCGGCTACAAGACCAAGCCGCAGCCGACCCGGCGCGAGCCGGTGGGTGAGGTGCTGGTCGCCGTCCCGGACGCCGCCGACGCGGGCGCCCAGGCGGAGATCACCCGGGCCCAGGCGGTGGCCGGCGCGGTCCGCACCACCCGGGACTGGGTCAACACCGCCCCGAACGAGCTGCGGCCGCCGTCGTTCGCCGACGCCGTGGCCGCCGCCGCCGGGGAGGCCGGCCTCGGCGTCGAGGTGCTCGACGAGGCGGCCCTGGCGGCCGGCGGGTACGGCGGCATCCTCGCCGTCGGGCAGGGCTCCGAGGCCCCGCCGCGGCTGGTCAAGCTGACCTACACCCCGGAGGGCGGCGCGACCGGCAAGCGGGTGGCGTTGGTCGGCAAGGGCATCACCTTCGACACCGGCGGCATCTCCATCAAGCCGGCGCAGGGCATGTGGGAGATGAAGTCGGACATGGCCGGCGCGGCGGCGGTCGGCGCGGCCATGCTGGCGGTCGCCGCCCTCAAGCCGGCGGTGGCGGTGACCGGGTACCTGCCGATGGCGGAGAACATGCCCTCCGGCAGGTCGTACCGGCCGGGCGACGTGATCAGCATGTACAACGGCAAGAAGGTGGAGGTGCTCAACACCGACGCCGAGGGCCGCATGATCCTCGCCGACGCGATCGCCCGGGCCTGCGAGGACGGCTGCGACTACCTCTTCGAGACCTCCACCCTGACCGGCGGTCAGGTGATCGCGCTGGGCAAGAAGATCGCCGGCGTGATGGGCACCCCGGAGCTGTGCGAGCGGGTGAAGGCCGCCGGCGAGGCGACCGGCGAGCCGGCCTGGCCGATGCCGCTGCCGGACGACGTGCGCAAGGGCATGGACTCCGACGTCGCGGACATCTCGCAGGTCAACGCCGGCATGGACCGGGCCGGCCACATGCTCCAGGGCGGCGTCTTCCTGCGCGAGTTCGTCACCGACGAGGTGTCCTGGGCGCACATCGACATCGCCGGCCCCGGCTACCACTCGGGCGAGCCCACCGGCTACTGGACCAAGGGCGGCACGGGCGTCCCGGTCCGCACCCTGCTCCAGCTGGTCGACGACATCGCCGCCAACGGCTGACCGGGTTACGCCACCAAGATCCGCACAAATTCCCGGAAGGAGTGGCCATTCCGCGCGGGATGGCCACTCCTTCCGGGTAAGAAGCTTCTCCCGGGGTGCGCCCCGGGGGTCAGAAGAGCTCGGGGCGGCGCTTGCGGCGTTCGTTGTAGTCCCGCATGCGCTGCGGGTAGCCCATGAGGCGGACGTCGTAGACCGGAATGGCCATCCGATGGGCGAAGCGGCGCGCCCCCTCCGGGCCGTCGATCCGCCGGCGGGTCCACTCCCCGTCGTCGGCGATCAGCATGACCGTGGTCTCGGTGACGGTCGTCCGGGGCTCGATGTACGCCTCGACCCCCAGCCGGGTCCGGACAAAGTTCTCGAGATGGTCCAGATCGGCGCGGTCCGCGGCCCGGTCGCGGCTCACCGCGCCCGTCCGCTTCCGTCGGAACAGCCCCACCCGACCCTCTCCTCCCCCGTAGGTCATCGAAGACGGTGCCAAGAGTACGTGTCGACGACGTGTCATTGGGCACCTCACTACGCGCTTCCGATGCCCAAGTGACAAGATGACCGAGGTGGGGTGTGTCCATGTCGCCCCACCGTGACCCCCGATGCAGCGACGCGACCTGGGAGTTGGACGTGAGCGAGCCGAACGACGCAACCTTCGACATCGTCATTCTCGGAGGTGGCAGCGGCGGCTACGCCGCAGCGCTGCGTGCCGCCCAACTGGATCTCTCCGTCGCCCTCATCGAGAAGGGCAAGCTCGGCGGCACCTGCCTGCACAACGGCTGCATCCCGACCAAGGCGCTGCTGCACGCCGCCGAGATCGCCGACCAGACTCGCGAGTCGGAGCAGTTCGGCGTCAAGGCCGAGCTGGTCGGCATCGACATGGCCGCGGTCAACTCGTACAAGGACGGCGTGGTCTCCCGGCTCTACAAGGGCCTGCAGGGCCTGGTCGGCAGCGCCAAGAACATCACCTTCGTGGCCGGCGCCGGCCGGCTGGTCGGCCGGAACGTCGTCGAGGTTGACGGCAAGCGCTACACCGGCCGGAACATCGTCCTGGCCTCCGGCTCGTACGCGAAGAGCCTGCCCGGCCTGGAGATCGACGGCGAGCGGATCATCACCAGCGACCACGCCCTGACCCTGGACCGGGTCCCCTCCTCCGCGATCGTGCTCGGCGGCGGCGTGATCGGCGTCGAGTTCGCCAGCGTGTGGAAGTCCTTCGGCGTCGACGTGACCATCATCGAGGCGCTGCCCCGCCTGGTCGCCGCCGAGGACGAGGAGTCGTCGAAGGCGCTGGAGCGGGCGTTCCGCAAGCGGAAGATCAACTTCAAGGTCGGCAAGCCGTTCGAGAAGGTCGAGAAGACCGAGAGCGGCGTCAAGGTCACCATCGCCGGCGGCGAGACCGTCGAGGCCGAGCTGCTGCTGGTCGCCGTCGGCCGCGGCCCGAACACCGCCAACCTCGGGTACGAGGAGCAGGGCGTGAAGATGGACCGCGGCTACGTCCTGACCGACGAGCGGCTGCGCACCAGCGTGCCGAACGTCTACGCGGTCGGCGACATCGTGCCCGGCCTCCAGCTCGCCCACCGCGGCTTCCAGCAGGGCATCTTCATCGCCGAGGAGATCGCCGGCCAGAACCCGGCCGTGATCGACGAGGCCGGCATCCCGCGGGTCACCTACTCCGATCCGGAGCTGGCGTCGGTCGGCGTGACCGAGGCGAAGGCCAAGGAGCAGTACGGCGCCGACAAGATCAAGACCCACAACTACAACCTGGGTGGCAACGGCAAGAGCCAGATCCTCAAGACGGCCGGCTTCGTGAAGCTGGTCCGCGTCGAGGACGGCCCGGTGGTCGGCGTGCACATGGTCGGCGCCCGGGTCGGCGAGCTGATCGGCGAGGCGCAGCTCATCTACAACTGGGAGGCGTACCCGGCCGAGGTGGCGCAGCTCATCCACGCCCACCCCACGCAGACCGAGGCCCTGGGCGAGGCGCACCTGGCCCTCGCCGGCAAGCCGCTGCACGCACACGCCTGACCACAACACGCGGCGTCCGGCGACGGGCGATGATCCCACCAGGGGAACAGAAGGAGTCTGGAGAAAATGCCGGTATCGGTCACCATGCCCCGGCTCGGCGAGAGCGTCACCGAGGGCACCGTCACGCGCTGGCTCAAGCAGGAGGGCGACACCGTCGAGGTCGACGAGCCGCTGCTCGAGGTCTCGACCGACAAGGTCGACACCGAGATCCCGTCGCCCGCGGCGGGCGTGCTGAGCCGGATCGTGGTCGGCGAGGACGAGACCGCCGAGGTCGGCAGCGAGCTGGCCGTCATCGCCGCTGAGGGCGAGGCGGCCGGCGCGCCCGCGCCGCCGCAGGAGGCCCCGGCCGAGCAGCCGGAGCCGGTCGCCCAGGCGCCGGCCCCCGCGCCGGCCCCGGAGCCGGCCCGCGAGGAGCCGCCGGCCCAGGCCGCCCCGGCGCCGCCGGCCCAGGGCACCCCGGTCAAGCTGCCGGCCCTGGGCGAGAGCGTCACCGAGGGCACGGTCACCCGCTGGCTCAAGCAGGTCGGCGACACCGTCGAGGTGGACGAGCCGCTGGTGGAGGTCTCGACCGACAAGGTCGACACCGAGATCCCGTCGCCGGTCGCCGGCACCCTGCTGGAGATCAAGGTCGGCGAGGACGAGACCGCCGACGTCGGCGCCGACCTGGCGATCATCGGCGCTCCCGGCGCGGCCCCGGCCCCGGCTGCCGCCCCCGCCCCGCCGAAGCCCGAGCCCAAGCCGGCGCCGAAGCCCGAGCCGAAGCCCGAGGCCGCCCCGGCGCCGCGGCTGGAGGAGCCCACCCCGGGCCTGTCGTACAACCAGCCGGCGCCCGAGGCGGAGACCGCCGCCGAGCCGGTGAAGGCCGAGCTGGCGGCCCAGCCGCCCGCGCCGACCCCGACCGCGCCGCGTCCCGCCGGCGCGGAGGCGGCCGGCTACGTGACCCCGCTGGTCCGCAAGCTCGCTAGCGAGCACGGCGTCAACCTCTCCTCGGTCAACGGCACCGGCGTCGGCGGCCGGATCCGCAAGCAGGACGTCCTCGAGGCGGCCGAGCGGGCCAAGGCCGCCCCGGCGCCGGCCGCCGCTCCGGCGGCTCCGGCGGCCCCGGCAAAGCCGGCCGCGAAGCCGCAGCCGAGCGCCAAGCGGGGCACCACGGAGAAGCTGCCCCGGATCCGCGCGGCCATCGCCAAGCGGATGCATGAGTCGCTGCACGAGATGGCGCAGCTGACCACGGTGATCGAGGTGGACGTTACCAAGATCGCCAGGCTGCGGGCGCAGGCGAAGGACTCCTTCCAGCAGCGGCACGGCGTGAAGCTGTCCTTCCTGCCGTTCTTCGCCCTCGCCGCCGTCGAGGCGCTGCAGACGCGCCCGATCGTCAACGCCCGGATGGACCTCGAGGCCGGGACGATCACCTTCCCGGACGCGGAGCACCTCGGCATCGCCGTGGACACCGAGCGGGGGCTTCTGGTGCCGGTCATCCACAACGCCGGCGACCTCAACCTGGGCGGCATCGCCAAGCGGATCGCCGACCTGGCGGAGCGGACCCGGGCCAACAAGATCACCCCGGACGAGATCGCCGGTGCGACGTTCACGCTGACCAACACCGGCAGCCGAGGCGCGCTCTTCGACACCCCGATCGTGCCGTCGCCGCAGTCGGCGATGCTCGGCACGGGCGCCGTGGTGAAGCGTCCGGTCGTGGTCAACGACCCGGAGCTGGGCGAGGTCGTCGCGGTCCGGTCGATGGTCTACCTGGCCCTGTCGTACGACCACCGGCTGATCGACGGCGCCGACGCCGCCCGCTTCCTGGTCGCGGTCAAGGAGCGGCTGGAGGCCGGTAACTTCGAGGCCGAGCTGGGTCTTTAGCTCAACCGGTGACGCCCGGAGGGGGGCGCGCGGCGTGCGCCGCGCGCCCCCTCCGTCGTCCGGGGAGCTCCCGGTCAGCTCCGCAGGTGCGCCTCGGAGACGTCCCAGAGCTCCTCCGCGGCCGCCGGATCGCGGGCGTACGGCGCGTAGCCGGTGCGGGTCCCGGGCTGGTTCGGCCCGGCCTCCTGGCAGTCCTCGAAGTACCGCCCGCCGACGCCGTTGAGCAGCGGGGACGTGGCGACCAGCACCGAGGTGGCCGCGCCCTGCTCGGGGTTCTTCCAACTGGGCTCCCCGCCGCCGCCGCTCTCCGCACGCAGCCGGGCCAGGTCCTCGTCGGTGATGTAGCGCTGGAGGTTGGTCCGGATCGCGCCCGGCATCAGCGCGTTGGCGGTGATTCCGTCGTTCGCCCAGCGCCTGGTGACGTCCACCGCGAAGAGCACATTGGCCGTCTTGGACTGCCCGTACGCCGCCCACGGGTCGTACGGCCGGCGCTGGAAGTGGATGTCTTCGAAGACGACCGGCGAGCGCAGGTGCGCCGACGAGCTGACCGAGACGACCCGCGCTCCCTCGGCGGCGGCCAGGGCGCGGTGCAGCCCGGTGGCCAGGGCGAAGTGGCCGAGGTGGTTGGTGGCGAACTGCATCTCCCAGCCCTGCGGCGTGCGCATCTCCGGCGTGGCCATGATGCCCGCGTTGTTGACCAGGATGTGCAGCGGTCCGTCCCAGGTCCGAACGAACGCGGCCACCGACTCCGGGTCGGCGAGGTCCAGCGGGGCCACCAGGATCTGGTCGTTGCCGGTGGTGCCGGCAATGTCGGTGGCGGCCCGCTGGCCGGCCTCAGGATTGCGTACGGCGAGGGTGACGTCGGCCCCGGCGGCGGCGAGCGCCCGGGCGGTCTCCACGCCGATGCCTGACCCGCCGCCGGTGACGATGGCCCGCCGATTGGCGAGGTCGATCCCGCGTACCACCTCCATCGCGGTGGTCTCCCGGGAGAACGGCGTGCTGACGTGCGTACTGGTGGTCATGATCCATCCCTGTCGGTGGCTGCTGGACCCCGCGCTACCGGCGTTTTCCCACGCCAGACCGGAGGTAACGCGCGCGCCGAGCTGTGCCGATTCCGGCCCCCGGCGGCCGGGGCGCTGAAAGACTCGGTCGGTGGGCGGCGACGGGTGGCGAAAGCGGCTCGGGCCCGCGGTGCCCATCGCCCCCGGCGCCCGGGTGGACCGGTTCGAGGTCTTCTTCGACCTGGTCTTCGTCTTTTCGTTCTTCATCATCACCCGGGCCACCGCCACGGACATCAACAGCACCAACCTGCTGCACGCCCTGCTGGTGCTCGCCGTGCTCTGGTGGTGCTGGGTCGTGCACAGCGTGGTCGCCACCCGGATCCGGCTGGGCGAGGGCTTCGTCCCGGTGCTGATGGTGGTCGGGATGGCCGCGCTGTTCACCTTCGCGCTGGCGCTCCCGCAGGCCTTCCGCACCCCCGAGAAGAACGCGGCCGGGCCGATGGTGGCGGCGCTCAGTTACGTGGTGATCCGGGTGGTGCACCTGGCCCTGTACCTGCACATCGTGCGGGACAACCCGCGCGAGCGGAAGCAGCTGCTCCGGTTCGGCCCGGAGCTGGTGATCAGCACCGGCCTGCTGCTCGTCGCCGCGCTGCTCCCGCCGCAGATCGCGGACACCGGCTGGGCCGGCCCCACCCGCGACGGGCTGTGGGCGGTGGTGGTTCTGCTCCAGTACGGCACCGGGCAATTCGTCGGCACCTGGGGTTGGAACGTCACCTCCGCCGAGCACTGGACCGAGCGGTACGACCTCATCCTGATCATCGCCCTCGGTGAGTCGGTCATCTCGGTCGGCGTCGGCAGCAACCTGCTCGGTCAGCCCCCGACTTGGCCGGCCGTCGCCGCCGCCATACTCGGCATCGTCTTCACCGCCGCGCTGTGGTGGGTGCACTACGACTGGGTGGGACCCGCCGCCCGGATCGCGCTGCACGCGGCGAAGGGCCAACCCCGGGTGAGGATGGCCCGGGACGCGTACGCCTACCTCTACCTGCCGATGATCGCCGGGATCATCATGTTCGCCCTGGGCGCCGAGCGGATCGTGCACATGATCGCCGATCCGCACGTCGGGCCGGAGGTGCAGGTGCACCCGCCCGCCGTACCGCTGCTCTTCGGCGGGGTGATGGTCTACCTCTGCGGCAACATGCTCTTCCAGCTCCGCACGCTGCACACGGTCACCTGGACCCGGGTGGGAACGCTGCTGGCGCTGGCCGCCGGCATCCCGATCGGCGACCGGCTGCCGGGGCTGGCCACCCTCGGCCTGCTCACCGCCATCTGCGTGGGGCTGGTGGCGGTCGAGGTGGTGGCCTTCGCGGAGTCCCGGGACGCCCTTCACCAGCTGGTGGTCCACGAGCGGACCAGCCACGAGCAGTACGAGTCGGGCTGGCGGGCCCGCTGGAACGAGCCGGAGCCCGGCGAGCCCTCGACGTGAGGTGGCCCCGGCTGACCCTGGAGCCGGTGGCTTGGGCACGGTCAGTGCCGGCGCCAGGCCAGGACGCCCACTGCCGCCCCGGTCAGACCTCCCGTAGCCACCAGTCGGTGCCGGGACAACCAGGCCTGTGCACTGTGGCTGTGCGACCGTGGGGTAAAGCTGCCGTGTGCCCCCTGGTCCTCGCCGCCCGGCCCGTCCACCGGGTGCCACAGGTTCGCCGGCCGGTCCGGCGGCGCGGGCCGGTCCGTCTGCTGCGAGTCGTACGCGGTGCGGGCCAGATAGCGGTCGAGCAGACCGGGCACGATCCGGTTGGCGAGAATGGTCAACGCAGTGGGCGCCCCTACCCAGTATTCGCGCCGCCCGGGCCGGTCCGCGGCGGCCACGATGGCCCGGGCCGCGACCTCCGGCTCGTAGATCGGCGGCACCGGCTGGGCGCGCCGGGGCAGCCGGGACAGCAGCCAGTCGAACTGCGGCGTGTTGAGCGCCGGCAGGTGCACCATCGTCACCTTGACCTTGCTCTTGTCGTGCAGCAGCTCGCACCGCAGCGACTCGGTGAACCCGACGACGGCGTGCTTGGCCCCGCAGTAGGCGGCCTGCAAGGGGATCCCCCGGTACGCCAGCGCCGATCCGACCTGCACGATCGTTCCGCGGTCGCGCGGGGTCATGTGGGCGAGCGCGACGCGGGTGCCGTGCACGTAGCCGAGGTAGGTGACCTCGGTCGCGCGCCGGAACTCCTCGGGTCGGGTCTGCTGGAAGGGCGCGAAGACCGAGCTGAAGGCGTTGTTGATCCAGAGGTCGACCGGCCCCAGTTCGGCCGCCACCCGCTGCCCGGCCGCGACCACCTGGTCGTACTCGGCCATGTCCACCTCGATGGGCAGGGCCCGACTGCCGGCCGCCCGTACCTCTTCGGCGGCGGCGTCCAGCCCGGCGCGTCCTCGGGCCAGCAGCGCGATGGCGATCCCCCGCCTGGCGAGCAGCCGTGCGGTGGCCCGCCCCACCCCGGCGCTGGCGCCCGTGATCACCGCTACCCGTGCATCCTGCCTGCGCATGTCGTCCCTCCCGGTCTCGCCCGTCAGCCCACTCCTACCCGCTGCTCGCGCATCTCATCGCCGGCCGCCCCGCCCCGAGCGGACCTGGCCGAGCCCACGCAGCCGAGTCCTCCGGCCGGTCCATCGCCGCGGGTGGCGGGCCGCGCCGAGGTCGAGCAGCATCCAGCCGCCGGCGATGGCGGTGTCGAGCAGGGCGAGTCGCCGCTGTCGCCGGTCGACGCCGGCGAGCGCCACGGCGGTCAGCGCGTGCAGCCCGTCCGCCGCCGCACCGACGGTGAGCACCGCGGGAGTCGGCCGGCGCAAGGTCAGCGCCGCCTGGGCCAGGTGCCGCACGCCGAGCACCCGCAGGGTCGCCACCGCGAGACCGGTGGGCCGGCCCAGCCGGCGCAGCACCCGGCGCGGCACGGCGCTCAGCGTGCCGCCCCAGACCAGTCGCGCGATCGCGCTGGTGTGCCAGACCGGCACCGCTGTCGTCGCGTCCATCGCGCCCTCCTCTCCTCGGCCGCCTCAGCGCACCCGGTACGTCTCCGTCTCGGCCGCGCGCAGCTCCAGCCCGTGGCCCGGTCGTTCCAACACCACCGGTACGCTGCCGCCGGTCGCGGGCGCCGCCCCGTCGAAGAACATCGACTCGATCCGGACGTGATCGTGGAACCACTCCATGTGCCGGAGGTTCGGCGTCGCGGCGGCCACCGGCAGGTGCTGCTGGGGTGCGCAGTGCGCCGAGACCTCCAGGCCCGACGCGGCGGCCACCGCCGCTGCCCGCAGGAACTCGGTGATGCCGCCGCACCGGGTGACGTCGATCTGCAGGCAGTCGACGTACGGGGCCATCCGCTGGAAGTAGACCAGGTCGAAGCCGTACTCGCCGGCCGTCACGTCGGGCAGGACCTGGTCGCGAACCAGTCCGAGGCCGGCCAGGTCGTCCGAGCTGACCGGCTCCTCGTACCAGCGCAGGTCGAGGTCGGCCGCGGCGCGGGCCACCCGGAGCGCCTGCTTGCGCTGGTAGGCGCCGTTCGCGTCGACGTACAGCTCGGCGTCGTCACCGATGCTGCGCCGGGCGGCGGCCATCCGGGCCAGGTCGCGGGAGACCTCGGTCCCCCCGGACTCACCGATCTTGATCTTCACGCGGGGGATGCCGTCGTCGTACAGCCAACCGGACAACTGCCGGTGCTGGCGCTCCGCGTCGTAGGTGGTGAACCCGCCGCTGGCGTACACCGGGACCTGGCGGCGGGCCGTGCCCAGCAGCCGGGCCAGCGGCAACCCGTGCCTGCGTGCCTTGAGGTCCCAGACCGCGCAGTCCGCCGCGGAGAGCGCCAGCCCCGCGACCCCCGGCCGTCCGGCGTTCCGCAACGTCCGCTGCATGACTGACCAGATCGCCGGAACGTCGTCCGGGTCGAGCTCGGTCACCACCGGCGCGAACTGCTCGGCCACCACCGGGACCGCCGCGGCGGGCCCGTACGTCCAGCCGATCCCGGTGTGCCCGTCGGCCTCGGCCTGGACCAGCACCAGCGTGGTGCTGGTCCAGGCGAAGGTGCCGTCGCCCTCGGGCGCGTCGGTGGGCACCCGGTACGCCGTCGCGGTCAGTCGCACCGGCGGTCACCGCGCCCTGCGCACTCGCGCGGCGAGCGCGACCGCCGGGGCGAGCGCGGCCAGGCCGACCGCCCCGACGGCGAGCAGACGGGCCGCTGGGGACGGCCCGGCGGGCCGCTCGGCCCACTGGCGTTCCGGGCGGGGCGACACCCGATCGGCGTGCAGGCCGGCGCGAAGCAGCTCGGCGAGATGGATCGCGGACCGGCCGTCGGCGGCGCCCTGTTCGACCTGGGTACGGCAGCTGAAGCCGTCGGCCAGGATCACGTCGGTCTCGTCGGCGTCCCGTACGGCGGGCAGCAGCACCCGCTCGGCGCAGGCCTCGGAGACCTCGTAGTGCCCCTTCTCGAAGCCGAAGTTCCCGGCCAGCCCGCAGCAGCCGGAGTCGAGAAAGTCCGCCCGGACCCCGGCCTCGCTGAGCACCGCCTGGTCGGCGGCGGTGCCGAGGACGGCGTGCTGGTGGCAGTGGGTCTGGATCAGCGCGTGCGCGGGCAGGCGGGGCGGCCGCCAGCCCGGGGTGTGGTCGTGCAGCAGCTCGGCCAGGGTGGCCGTCTGCTTCTGCAGCCGGGTGACGTCCTCGTCGTCGGGGAAGAGTTCGTGGGCGTCGCTGCGGAACACCGCCGTGCAGGAGGGTTCCAGACCCACCACTGCGGTGCCGGCGCGCAGGTGGGGTCGGAGCACCTCCACCGTCCGCCGCAGGACCTTCTTCCCGATGCCGAGCTGTCCGGTGGAGATCCAGGTCAGCCCGCAGCAGACCGGCTGCTCCGGCACCCGCACCCGCCAGCCCGCCGCCTCCAGCACCTCGACCGCCGCCTGCGCGACGCCGGGGTGGAAGTGGTTGGTGAAGGTGTCCGGCCAGAGCAGCACCTCCCCGCGCGAGCCGTCGCCGGAGGGCCGCCGGTTGGCGAACCAGCGCTGGAAGGATTCCGGCGCGAAGACGGGGATCTTCCGACGCTGGTCGATGCCGCCGACCAGCTTCGCGAGCTGACCCAACCCGGGGGCCTGGGTCAGCGCGTTCACCGCCCGGGGCGCCCGGGCGGCGACGGCGGCCGCCACCGGCAGCCACCCCATCGAGTAGTGGGGGCGGGGGCGAAGCCGGCCCCGGTAGTGGTGGGAGAGGAACTCCGCCTTGTACGTGGCCATGTCGACGTTGACCGGGCAGTCGGATTTGCAGCCCTTGCAGGCCAGGCAGAGGTCGAGGGCGTCGCGCACGGCCGTGGAGCGCCAGCCGTCGCCGATGGTGCCGCCCCGCGCGGTCCCGTCGAGCATCTCGAAGAGCAGCCGGGAACGGCCGCGGGTGGAGTGCTCCTCCTCCCGGGTGACCATGTAGGACGGACACATCACGCCGCCGTGCTGCCGCCGGCACATGCCGACGCCGACGCAGCGCAGCACCGCCCGACCGAAGCTGCCGGAGTCGTCGGGGTAGCGGAAGTCGGTCTCCCACCCGCCGTGGTTGTAGTCGACGCCGAGCCGGAGCTGGCTGTCCAGCGGGTACGGCGCCACCAGCTTGCCCGGGTTCATCCGGTCGTCGGGGTCGAAGATGGCCTTGAACTGCCCGAACGCGCGGATCAGCCGGTCGCCGAAGATCTTCCCCAGCAGTTCGCCGCGGGCCTGCCCGTCACCGTGTTCCCCGGAGATGGAGCCGCCGTACGAGACCACCAGGTCCGCGGCGCGCTCGACGAACGAGCGGAACTGGCGTACGCCCTCCGCGGTCGTCATCTTGAACGGGATCCGGGTGTGTACGCACCCCTGCCCGAAGTGCCCGTACAGCGACGCCTTTTCGAAGCCGTACTCCCGATAGAGGCGCTCGAGATCCCGCAGGTAGTCGCCGAGCCGGTCCGGGGCGACCGCCGAGTCCTCCCAGCCCTCCCAGGTGTCGGGCTCATTCGGGACCCGGGCGGTCGCCCCGAGCCCGGCTTCGCGGACCAGCCACATCTGCTCCTCGTCGGCCTCGTCGTCGAACCGGTGCACGCCCGGCCCGCCCTCGCGGCGCAGTCCCGTGAGCATCCGATGAGCGGCGGCGTCCGCCTCCTGGTCGGTGTCCCCGCCCATCTGGATCATGAGCCAGGCGCCATCCTCGGGCAGCTTGTGCAGGGCCGCCGGATGCAGGTTCTTGCGCTTCTCGAAGTTGATCAGCTTGTGGTCGATTCCCTCCAGCGCGATCGGGCGGTACGGCAGGATCCGGGGTAGGTCGTCGGCCGCGGCGGCGATGTCCGGGTAGGACAGGAACACCATGGACTTGGCCCGCACCACCGGCAGCAGCTTCAGCCGGGCCCGCAGCACCGTGACCAGGGTCCCCTCGGAACCGACCAGCGCCTGGGCCAGGTTGAAGTTCTTCTCCGGCAGCAGGCTGTCCAGGTTGTATCCGGAGACCCGGCGCGGGATGTGGGGGAAGCGGGTGCGGATCTCCGCCAGGTACTCGTCCCGCAGGGCCCGCAACCGGGCGTAGATCTCGGCCTGGCGGCCACCGCGGCGCTGGATCTCGGCATACTGCTCGTCGGTGGTCTCGCCGACCCACATCCGGGTGCCGTCGTAGAGCAGCACCTCCATCTCGACGATGTTGTCGACCACCTTGCCGCTGTGCTGCGCGGACGATCCGCACGAGTTGTTGCCGATCATCCCGCCGATGGCGCAGCAGTCGTGGGTGGATGGCCGGGGACCAAACTCCAGTCCCTCGGGGGCCAGCAGTTCGTTGAGCGTGTCGAGCACGATCCCCGGCTCGACCAGGCAGGTGCGCGCCTCCCGGTCGACCTCCAGCAGCCGGTTGCAGTACTTCGACCAGTCGATGATCACGGCCACGTTGGTGACCTGCCCAGCCAGGCTGGTACCGCCGCCGCGGGAAAGCACCGGTGCGCCGTGCCGGCGGCAGACCGCGACGGCGGCCACCGCCGCCTCGACGGTCCGTGGCACCACCAGGCCGAGCGGCACCTCGCGGTAGTTGGAACCACCGGTGGAGTACGCCCCCCGTGAGCCGGCGTCGAAGCGCACCTCGCCGTCCACCGCGGCACGCAGATCGGCGGCGAGTGCGGCCAGGTCGACATCCTGCGCGGGCTCGGGCGGTCGCAGGACGGGCTCGGGCAGGGACACCGGCCTCGCGGCCGGAGCTGCCGTGCGTGCGGTGCCGGTGCCGCGCCGCGTCATGAACGCAGCTCGTTGATCTTGTCGCGGGCCACGGTGGCGAGCGTGGCGGCCTTGTGCGGCTGGCCGCGCAGGAACGCCTCGGTGAAGTGCTTGGCCTGCTCGTACCGGACCTTTCCCGGCATCGGCGGCTCGTGCGGGTTGACGTCGCAGTCCACCAGGGCCGGGCCTGGGTGGGCCAGCGCCGCGCGAATCGCGTCCGGCAGCGCCTTCGGGTCGGTGATTTTCGCGCCGTGCCCGCCGCACGCCCGCGCCCAGGCGCCGAAGTCCGCCTCCGGCTGCCGGTGCCGCACGGCGTACTCGGGGTAGCCCAGGACGATCTGCTCCCAGAGGATCTGGCCGTACGAGTTGTTGTTGTTGATGACCACCTTGATCGGCAGCTCGTGCCGCACCGCGGTGAGGAACTCGGCCATCAGCATGGCGAATCCGCCGTCGCCGACGAACGCGATGACCTGCCGACCCGGGTACGCGTGCTGCATGGCGATCGCGTACGGCAGGCCGGGCGCCATGGTGGCGAGGTTGCCCGATAGGTAGAACTCCCGGCCGCCGCGGATGGTCCAGTGCCGGGCCGCCCAGGTGGCGATGGTGCCGGAGTCGCAGGTCAGGATTGCGTCCGAGGTGGCGGCCTGATCGACGCAGCTCATCAGGTACTGCGGGGCGATCGGGTCGCGGCTCGGGTCCTCCAACGCGGCCATGTCCGCGCGCCACGCGTCCCGCGCGCGCTGGTACTTCGTCAGGAAGGACCGGTCGGTGCGGGCCTGGAGCATCGGCAGCAGCTGCTGCAACGCCGGCCGGGCGTCGGCGGTGACCGGCGCGTCGACGGGCAACCGCAGGCCGATCAGGGTCGGGTCGATGTCGATCTGGACCACGCGGGCCTGGCCCGGCGAGGGCAGGTACTTCCCGTACGGGAAGGTGGTGCCCACCATCAGCAGGGTGTCGCACTCCTCCATCAGCTCCTCGCTCGGCTTCGTGCCGAGCAGGCCGAGGCCGCCGGTGGTGAGCGGGTGGTCGTCCGGCACCACCTGCTTGCCGGACAGGGTCTTGACGATGGGGCTGGCCAGCGCCTCCGCCACGGCGAGCACCTCGTCCCGGGCGCCGCGGGCACCGATGCCGACCAGCATGGCGACCTTCTTGCCGGCGTTGAGCACCTCCGCCGCGCGGGCCAGCTCGACCTGGGCGGCCGGCAGCGGGGGCTGGGACACGATCGGGTTGCTCATCGCCGGCTCGCCCGGGCTGACGTGCCGGTACGGGTCCTCCCCGGCGATGGCCACCTGCACGTCGTTGGGGAAGGTCAGGTGGGCGACGCTCCGCTTGGCCAGGGCGTGGCGGATGGCGATGTCGACCACCCCGGGCACCTGCTGCGGGTTGGTGACCATCAGGTTGTAGGCCTCCGCGACGTCCTGGTAGAGCAGGTCGGCGTGCACCTCCTGCTGGTAGTGCGAGCCGAGCACCGAGGTCTCCTGCATGCCGGTGAGGGCCAGCACCGGCACGTGGTCCAGCTTGGCGTCGTACAGCCCGTTGAGCAGGTGAATCGCGCCCGGCCCCGAGGTCGCGGTGCAGACGCCGAGGCGCCCGGTGGCCTTGGCGTAGCCGGTGGCCATGAAGGCCGCCGCCTCCTCGTGGTGCACCAGTACGAACTTGAGCTTCTCGCGCTGCCGCCGGAAGCCCTCCATCAGGCCGTTGATGCCGTCGCCGGGTAGACCGAAGACCGTGTCGACCCCCCACGCCACCAGTCGCCGGGCCAGACTCTCGCCAACGATCTCCTGCACGTCACGCCTCCCACCACGGCCTGCGCGCCCCGCGGCGCGTTCCAATGCCTGGGCGGCTACCCGTGCCCGTTGGCGGCAAACCCGTCAGCCGCGGCGGCGTACGCAGGCGATCAGGAGACCGGCGGCCAGGCCGGCCAGCCCGAGCGTGATGGCCCTGCCCGAGACCGCCGATCGCAACTGGCCGAACCCCCGCCGGGGATCGACCACCGTGCCCGCCACGTCGCCGATCGTGCCGACGACCACGTCACCGATCCGACCCCGCTTCATCGCCCACCCGTCCTCTCGCACCGGTCCTGCCGCCGGTACCCGGCCGCCCGGGCCGCAAACGGTCCGTAGTCCCGGGCGCCGGTGAAGCGGCAAGCTCCGGCTTGTCGCCGGTCCCGGCTCCGCCGCCGACCCCTGTCGGCCGCTCTGCCGCTGGCAGAATCCACCCCAGCCGGCTGGTCGACCCGGTCGCCGCACCGCATGCTGGGCTCGTGGTGATCTTCTCCGTTCAGGCCCGTCCCACCGACGGCGCGAGCTGGCTCGACCTCGCCCGCCGGGTCGAGGCGGCCGGCTTCGACGCCCTGCTCGCCGCCGATCACCCTGGCGACTGCGCGTCACCGTTCGTCGCCCTCGCCGCCGCGGCCGCGGTGACCTCGACCCTCGGCCTCGGCTCGTACGTCTCCAACGCCGGCGTCCGGGAGCCGATCCTGCTCGCCAGCGACGTGGCCACCCTGGAGGTGGTCTCCGGCGGTCGGGCCCGGCTCGGCCTCGGCGCCGGCCACACCCCTGCCGAGTGGCGGGCCGTCGGGCGCGAGCGCCCCGACGTCGCCGCCCGGGTACGCCGGTGCGTGGCCGTCGCCGAGGCCGTCCGGGACCTGCTGGCGGGCGAGGAGGTCACGGTCGAGACCGCGGAACTGGTCGCCCACGCGGCCAAACTGAACCAGCCGCGGCCCGTCCAGCGCCGGGTGCCGCTCACCATCGGTACGGCCAACTCCGCGCTGCTGCGCTGGGCCGGCGCGCACGCCGACGTGGTCGGCTTGAGCGGCTTCGGCCGGACCCTCGCCGACGGGCACAGCCACGAGGTGCGCTGGCGGGCCGACCAGATCGAGGCGCAGCTCGCCCACGTGGCGGCCGGGGCCGCCGGCCGAGCCGAGCCCCCGGCGCTGGAGGCCCTCGTCCAGCGGGTGATGGTCACCGACGACGCCGAGGCAGCCGCCGCGGAGCTGGCCGCCGACACCGGCCTGACCGTCGCCGAGTTGCTGGCCACCCCGTTCGTCCTGATCGGCACGCCGGACGAGATCGTCGACGCGGTCGCGGCCCACCAGCGTCGCTGGGGCATCACCCGCTTCGTGGTACGCGAAAACGCCCTAGACCCGCTCCGCGCCTTGCTGCCCCGTCTGACAGCCGCGGAGTGACACGCCAACGAGGGCAAGCCGAGCAGCGTGCACGTTCTCGCGGTGAGATGATGTGCACGTTCGCACACACGACCACTGATGTGCGCGTACCTGCTCATGAGCTATGATGTGCACGGACGCGCACATAGGAGGGCCCGTGAGAATCGGCAGCGTTCGGGACCTGGGCCTCTACGTGCGTGATCGCCGCCGGGAACTCGGATTGACGCAGACCGGCCTCGCCGCAGAGGCCGGAGTCAGCCGCCGCTGGCTTTCAGATCTTGAGGCAGGCAAGGAGAGCGCCGAGGTCGGCCTGGTGCTGCGTACGCTCGCGGCGCTGAACCTCATGGTCGACGCCGTGCCGTTGGAGACATTGCCCGGCACGGGGGTCGATCTCGATGATCTGTTGAGAAGGTTGGGCCCGAGTGATGGGTGAGTCGGACGACAAGCGGCTCGTCGTGCTCCATGACGGTCGGCGGGTGGGGGTGGTCAGCCAGGCCCGCGATGGACGGCTCAGCCTTGTGTACGACGACGACTGGCGCCGTTTCCCCCATGCCGCACCGCTGTCACTGTCCCTGCCGCTGACTGCGCGTATCCACGACGACAGCGCCGTCCGAGCGTATCTGTGGGGCCTGCTGCCGGACAGCGAGCGGGTGCTGGAACGCTGGGCACGCGACTACCAGGTCTCCGCCCGCAATCCATTCGCCCTGCTACAGCATGTCGGTGAGGACTGCGCCGGCGCAGCACAGTTCGTGGCCCCGGATCGGGTGGACATGATGCTCACCGGCGAGGGAGGCGTCGAATGGATCAGCGATGACGAGATCGCCGAGCGACTTCGGGTGCTGCGGCGGGACCCTGCGTCCTGGCACCTCGCGCGCACCGGCCAGTTCAGCCTTGCAGGCGCGCAGGCCAAGACGGCCCTTCACCGCGACACGGCATCGGGTCGGTGGGGGGATCCGTGGGGCTCGACACCCACGACACACATCATCAAGCCAGCAATCGCCGGTTTCGATGAACACGACCTGAACGAACACCTGTGCCTGCAGGCCGCGCGCCACGCTGCGCTCACCGTGGCGTCGTCCCAGGTGGTGGCGTTCGGCAGGGAGCGCGCGATCGTCATCGAACGGTACGACCGCTTGCAGGCAGCGGGAGGGGAGACGCTGCGCATCCACCAGGAGGACATGTGCCAGGCCCTGGGTTTGCTGCCAACACAGAAGTACCAGAGCGAGGGCGGGCCGACACCGGAGCAGATCGTGGAGTTGCTCCGCCGCGAGGTGCAGCCAAGAGGTCGAAGCGAGATCGAGATCGGTCGTTTCATCGATGCGTTGGCATTCAACTGGCTCGTCGGCGGGACGGACGCGCACGCGAAGAACTATTCGATCCTGCTGGCGGGCGGCCAGGTCCGGCTGGCACCGCTGTACGACATCGCGAGCGTGCTGCCCTACGACGACATGTACCTGCCGAAGCTGCGCCTGGCGATGCGGATCGGCGGTGAGTATCGGATTGAGCGGATCAACGGCCGCCACTGGCGGCGCTTTGCCGCTGACAATGGGCTCGACCCAGAGTCGACGATCGAGCGAATTGATCAGTTGGCTGCCCGGGTGCCGCCGAGTTTCGCAGCGGCGGCGGCCGACGAATCCGTCAGGCAACTCAAGAGTTCTTTGCCGACCCTCCTCACCGCGCGCGTGTCCGCACTGGTCGAGCACTGCCGCCGCGCGCTCGTTCAGGGCTGAGCTGGACGCAGGGCCAGGGAACGAGGTCCGCAGCAGGTTCGACTTGCCCGACGCGTTTGCGCCGAACACGTCAATGGACGGAAAGACATTCAGCTCCTCCCCGGCGGCGAGGGGATCGTCACGCGCAGGTGGGCTCGTCGCCCGACGCGCCCCTCCAAGGCTCAGGCGTCCGCTGGACAGGTCCGTCGCTAGGCTGGCTTTTGTGGCCGAGGGTGAGCTTCGCACCATCACGCAGCGCGAGCTGCACGACGACCTAGCCGCCATCCTGGAGGACGTGCAGCGTGGCCGGTCCTACGTCGTCACCCGCAACGACAGCCCAGCCGCGCGGCTTGTCCCGGTGGAGCGACCAACCTTCACCTCACGAGCCGACGCGATGAGGGCGTTTGCCACGTCGCCCGTCCTCGACGCGCCAGCGTTACGCGCCGATCTCGACGCCGCCATAGATCAGGGCGGAGCCGCACTGTGGGACCGGCAGTAGGAGCGCTGGGGAATCGAAACCTGACTCTGGTGCCAGTGAGCGGTATGACTGTGAGTCATATTTATGACGCAGAGGCATATCGCTTCGAGGGCTATTGGTGGTTCCAGCCCCCTCGGCGGTGACTTCGTCCCTGCGGCTCATCGACGCCGTCGGCGAAGCGCGGCTGCGGCCGTCCCGACCAGCAGGGTCGCCGCGGTTCCCGCCATCCACCGGATCGCCCGTTGCCGGCTGTCCCAGGCGTCAGCCCGATTTGTTGCGCCCTCGGCGGCCTCGCTTGATGCCTGGCGGGTCGGGCACAGCACTACTCAAGTTGTCCGGCCAGGTGACCTGGACGGCATCGTCGCGCTGGTAGTTCGCCGCCAGCTCGGTCAGTCGGCGGACGGCGTCGGTCAGTTGTTGGTCCGTCCACGGGAACGGATCCACGCTGACGCTGGCCCAGGCCCTGCGCGCCTCGGCACAGACACTCCGGCCGCCCTCGTGTTCGACGGCGTCGTGCACCACGCCGGCCATGATCTCTGCCAGGACCAGAGCTTCCCGATTCGCCTTGAGGAGGCGCTTGCTGCGCTCACCAGCGTCATGGCGTTGCTTGCCGTCGACCACCCGCATGTTGGAAAACATGGCGCCACTCGCGATCGAGCCGAACACCCCGCCGGACATTCCAAGTTCGCGTTCCGTCACCACGTGAGCCAGGTCGTGCGGAACCCGGTGCTTCCTGTCGTAGCCGGGAAGCTCAAGGAGGACACCATCGCGACGGCGGATCGTGGCAATCGTCGATCCGGCCTTGGCGCGGGCGAACTCGATGAGCACGGCGAGATGGTGGCACCGGCGCCAGGGCCGAGCAATCGAATTTGGTAGCGACCACCCGGGCTGTGGAGACCGATCTAACGCAACCCGGCCCTGTCGGGCGGCTAGCTTTCCGGCCGCTCGGCGACGAAGACGCCAACGCCCTGCACACCTTCGACCAAGCCCTCTGTCCTGAGAGCGAAGATGGCTTGGCGGACGACGATGGTCGAGACTCCGTGCTCCTGACAGAGCTGAGCCGTTGAGGGGAGCTTGTCTCCCGGGGCGAGTTCACCGGACGCGATCTGCCCACGAAGGTGGTCGGCAAGCTGCGCCCATTTGGGCTTGGCGGGCATCTGTTCTCCCTGGTCTGCACCGCCATTTGAGCACGTGCCAACTTGAGATGGCAACCGATGCCCGCTCATGCCTTGCTTTATATAAGCGGATATGTGATGCTGCCCTCGGCTGGCTCCCTGGTCTGCAAACCGGAGCTGGTCGCCCCGTGAAACACACCCGGTCGGCCGCTCCCCCGGTAGTCGGCCGGGTGCCACCCCCTGCCCGCGACCTGGCGTCGGCGGGCCCGTGAGCAGGCCCGGGGCGGGTGCCGGGCTCCGGCATACCGCCGACCCCGCCCGTCTCGGCGCCGCCCGACGAGGAAGGCGGTCCGGTGCATCCAGTGATTGACCAGCCCATGGACGCGGTGGAAGAGGTGCTCGGCGAGCTGCCGATGCCGTGCTTCGTCACGGCGGAGGACGTCCAGCTCGCCGTCCGGGCGGTGGTCGACGAGCTGGTGGCGCGCGGCGACCGGCATGTCCGCGTACCCGATCGGTCGCGCTGAGATGTGGCCGCGACGGAACGCGAAGCCGGTGCCGCTCGCGCCGCGCCACCGGCGGACCTGGCGGCGGTGGCGGCGCTGGTGTTCGTGCGGCCTGCGCTGGACGACGTGCCCCGACCGGCACGCGCCGGTGCCGACCGAGCCACCGGCCCCGCCGCCCAACGGCTGCTGGTGGGACGAGGTCACGCAGGCCTACCCGCAGGTCGGGCGAGTCGGCCGACTCACACCCGGGCAGACCTGGCGCGCCAACGGCGGTCGCCGGTGAGCGGGCCACCCCCGCACCTGCCGATCCGCCCGCTCTGGCTCTGCCGGGCCTGCGCCGCCCCCTGGCCGTGCGCGACGGCCCGCCTCACCCTCCTGCGGGAGTACGCCCATGACCGAGTCGCGCTACTGGTGTACCTGGGCGGCCTGCTGCACGACGCGGCCGGGCAACTGCACACCCTGAATCCACACGACGCGCCCGAGCCGACGCAGCTCTTCGACCGCTTCCTCGGCTGGGCTTTGATTCGCCGGTTCCGCTGATGGTGCAGGAGCTCACTTATTTGTCCGGCGTCGTCGGGCTCGGGCTCGGTCTTTCCAGTATGAGTGGATGGCGAGGCGCGGCCGGGCCGGTGCCCGTAGCCTGTCATCGGGCGAGGAGGGAGTGGCGGGTCCGGAGGACGTCGATGGCAGCGGAACGCGGCACCAATGCGGCGGCTCCAGCCGAGCCGGATCCCGGGCGGCCGGCGTTCCTGGAACTCTTCTTCGACCTGGTCTACGTCTTTGCGCTGATCTCCCTGGTCAAGACGCTCGCTGTCGACCTGACCTTGACCGGCGTCGGGAAGACGCTGGTCCTGCTGCTCGCGTTCACCCTGGTCTGGGCGCTGACCACGTGGGCCGCAGACACCCTCGACCTGGCCCGGCCCGCGGTCCAGGTGCAGTTCATCGGGGTGGCGGCCGCCAGCCTGCTGCTGGCGGCCGCGGCGCCCGACGCGTACGACGAGCGCGGACTGCTCTTCGCGGTCACCTACCTGGCCATCCACCTCGGGTCGAGCATCTACTACCTCCTGCTCCTGCCGGATGCGGCCGAGCTGCGCCGCAGCGGCCGAATCTTGTTCTGGTACACCATCGCAGCAATCGGCTGGATCGGCGGCGGCCTGGCCGCCGGCCCCACCCGCCTGATGTTCTGGGCGGCGACTGTCGGCGTGGAGTACGTCGCCGCCTCGTTCGGCTGGCCGGTGCCGCGGCTGGGGCGATCCCGGCCGCAGGAGTGGCGGCTGGTCGGCGGGCGGGTGGCCGAGCGGTACCGGCAGTTCATGATCATCGCGCTCGGCGCGTCCATCTTCGTGACCGGGACGACCTTCAGCCTGGGCGAGTACACGAGAGACCGGGCCTGGGCGCTCCTGGTGGTGTTCACGATCGTGGTGCTGACTTGGCGGATCTACATCTACCGGGCCGGCGAGCTGCTGACCGACGCCATCGCGCGGTCGACGAACCCGTCGCTGCTCACCCAGTCCGCCGCGGTCACCCACCTGATCATGGTGGCCGGCATCGCCGGCACGGCGGTCACCAGCCACCTCGTCGTGGGGCGTCCCCTTGGCGAGACGCCGCCCTCCTGGGCTGCCGTCATCCTCGGCGGACCGGCGTTGTTCCTGGTCGGCCGCGGCGTGCTCGACTACACGGTGTTCGGTCGGATCTCCCGGTCCCGGCTGGCCGGGCTGATCCTGCTGGCCGGCGTGGCGCCGGCCGCGTCCGTGCTGCCGCCGGTCGTGGTCGCGCTGCTCGCCATGACCATCCTGGCCCTGATCGCCGCGGCGAACCTGGTGAGCACCCGAGTGCACCCGCGCACGCCGATGCCACCGGCGCTCGGGTGACCCTCACCCCGCCGGCACGGTGACCCGGACCAGCCGCGAGTGTGGGGCCAGGGTCTCCCAGACCAGAGTGAGCAGCAGGATCAGATTCGCCACGACCAGGATGGCCAGCGGCGGAAGCAGCGCCATCGCGGGCGCGATGGCGCACAGCACCACGATCCCCAGCGCCCGGGACCAGAGGACCCGTCCGGTCAGCACGGCGTCGAACAGGCAACTCCCGAGCAGGAACAGGGCCGGTCCGCCGAGGATGGCGGCGATCCAGGCGGCTGGTGCCGCACTGAACGGCCGCTCGATGACCAGCGAGACGCTGGTCGAGCCCACAAGTACCCCGGCCACCATCACCAGATGGCTGTACGAGGTGGAGGTGCCGGGCCGAACTCGCTCCACCACGGTGACGGAGGGCGGTGCCAGGAGCTGCCGCACCCGGTGGAAGTAGAGCTGGAACAACACGACTGCGCTGACGAACGCGACGGCGCTCGCGGCCACCCGGCCGGCCTGGAAGCCACTGCCGGCCAGCCCCATGCCGGCGGTCAGGATCAGCTCGCCGAGCGAGATGAGGAAGATCTCCCGATGCCGCTCGGACAGGTGGGTGCCGGTGAAGATCTGACTGGCGAGCTCAGTGCGGCCGAGTTTCGGCGTCGGCCAGCCGATCCGGGCCGATCCGAGGTCGACCGCCGCCGCGACCGACCAGAACAGCAGCCGGGCCGTTCCGTCCACGAACGCCCCGGCCACCCACGGCACCGCAGTGACGCCAAACCAGAAGAAGACACGGATGCTCCTGGCCTGGATCGGGCGGTTCACCCGGGTACCGGGGATGAGGACGGCGTCCCGGACGAGGTGGATGCCGAAGTACGCCGCGACGAGAAGCCACCCGTAGTCGGCGAAGGCGTGCGGCACCGCGATCGCCATCAGCAGGGTGCCGAACATGACCGCCAGGACAGTGGCCTGGATGACCGGCAGCCGTGGGTTGAACAGGTCGGTGAGCCACGCGGTCAGTACCCAGACCCACCAGGCGGCCATCAGCAGGACGGCGGTTTGGGCGGCGCCCCGGACGGTGAGGTCCTGGGCCAGGCCCGCCGAGAGCCTGGAGAGCATGAAGATGTAGACCAGGTCGAAGAAGAGTTCCAGGAACGTCGGATAGTCGGGCTCGCCGCGCCGGCGAAGGATCCGGGGTAGCGGGCTGGACGTCACCGCGTCTGCCTCCTCTGGCACGCCGCACCGGGGAAGCGGAGGCGGTCTCCCCGCCAACCTACAAAACCGGGGATCACCGGAGAGCCTGAATGAGGAGCCGGGGCGCAGGCGCTGGTGCTTGACCTCGAGAGCACTCCAAGTCGAACACTGACGGCATGACGATGACACGGACACTTGGCCGCAGCGGCATCGAGGTCAGCGCGGTCGGCATGGGGTGCTGGGCGATCGGCGGTCTACTCTGGGGCGACGACAGGCAGCCGTTCGGCTGGGGCGAGGTCGACGACGACGAGTCGGTCCGGACCATCCATCGGGCACTCGACCTGGGCGTCACCCTTTTCGACACGGCCAGCATCTACGGCGCCGGGCACAGCGAGCGGGTCCTCGCCCGCGCGCTCGCCGACCGTCGCGACCGCGCGGTGATCGCGACCAAGTTCGGCAACCGCTCCGACGAGACCACCCGGCGGTGGAGCGGCACCGACGCCGGCCCGGCGTACGCGGTGACCAGCCTGGAGGAATCCCTGCGCCGGCTCGGCACCGACCACGTCGACCTCTACCAACTGCACCTCGGCGACCTGCCGGCGTCCGCCGCGCTCGACCTGGTCGACACCCTGGAGGCCCTGGTCACCCAGGGCAAGATCCGGGCGTACGGCTGGAGCACCGACAATCCGTCGTCGGCGCGGGCGTTCGCGGAGGCGGGACCGCACTGCGCCGCGATTCAGCACGACGAGTCGGTGCTCAAGGACAACGCCGACATGCTGGCGCTCTGCGACGCGCTCGACCTGGCCAGCCTCAACCGCGGTCCGCTCGCGATGGGCCTGCTCACCGGCTCGACGCGGGCGATCGGGCGGAACGACGTGCGCGGGGTGGCCCCGGAGTGGCTGGTCTGGTTCACCGACGGCCGCCCGACCCCGGAGTGGTCCGCCCGGCTCGCCCAGATCCGGGAGGCGCTGACCGCCGACGGTCGCACCCTCGCCCAGGGTGCGCTGGGCTGGCTGCTGGCCCGCAGCCCGCGGACGGTGCCCATCCCGGGCTGCCGGACGGTGGCCCAGGCCGAGGAGAACTTCGCCACGCTCGCGCTCGGACCGCTGCCCGACGAGGCGTTCGCCGAGGTGGAGCGGCTCCTGGCCGACCTGCGCCCGGCGGCCGCCACACGCTGATTCATTCACGTCATCAGGTCGGTAGCGCACGAGCAGCCGGCTACCCACCCGTCGACCGCCACGGGCAGACCGGAACCCGAAGTGCCGCATCCCACTCAACGCATCCAAGCCGGGCTCCGTACCTGAAGATATGAGCATGCGGATCCTCATGGCCGGCGTGTCCGGCTTCCTCGGCACCCGGCTGGTCGACCGGCTCACCTCGGACGGGCACCAGGTCGTCCGGCTGGTCCGACGGCCGCCGCGCACCCCCGACGAGCGGCAGTGGAAGCCGTCCGCCGCGGAGCTCGACCCGGCGGTGGTCGCCGACGCCGACGCGGTGGTCAACCTGGCCGGCGCCGGCGTCGGCGACAAGCGGTGGAACGACGAGTACCGGAAGCTGATCCGGTCCAGCCGGGTGGACAGCACCACCACCCTGGCCATCACCATCGCCGGCCTGCCCGCCGAGGACCGACCCGCCGTCTTCCTCAACTCCTCCGCCGTCGGCTGGTACGGCAACACCGGCGACCGGGTGGTCGAGGAGGATTCGCCGGCGGGCGAGGGCTTCCTGGCCGACGTCTGCCGGGTCTGGGAGGCCGCGACCCGGCCGGCCGAGGACGCCGGCGTACGCGTGGTCCGGCTGCGCACCGGGCTGCCGCTGCACCGCGCGGGCGGGATGCTCAAGCCGCAACTGCTCCCGTTCAAGCTCGGCGTCGCCGGCCGGCTGGGCAGCGGCCGGCAGTGGCTGCCGTGGATCTCGATGCGGGACTGGCTGGACGCGGCGGCGTTCCTGCTGGACCGGGACGACCTGGCCGGCCCGGTCAACGTCGTCGGCCCGAACCCGGTCACCAACGCCGAGTTCACGAAGGAGCTGGCCCGCCAGCTGCACCGGCCGGCGATCATCCCGATCCCCGCACTGGCCCTGAAGATCACCCTCGGCGGCTTCGCCCACGAGGCCCTCACCAGCGCCCGGGTCCTCCCCGGCGTCCTGTCAAGGGCCGGCCTCACCTACCACCACCCCGACCTCCCCACCGCCCTCCACGCCGCCCTCACCGAGTGAAAGACATCCCAGGAGCTTGAATGTCAAGCAGCGGCCTCGTTGAGGTGATGCGACCAGGCGGTCGCCTCGTCGTAGAGCGCGCCGGTTTTGAGGCATCCGTGCAGGATGCCGACGAGCCGGTTGGCGAGTTGCCGCAGCGCGGCGTTGTAGCTGGCGCCGCGGGCGCGTTGCCGGTCGTAGTAGGCGCGGGCGCCGGGCGAGGTGTTCAGCGACGCGAACGCTTGGGTCATCAGCGCGTCGATGAGCCGGTCGTTGTGCACGAACCGGGCAGCGACGGTGCGTTTCTTACCCGAGGCGCGGGTGATCGGGCTGGTGCCGGCGTAGTTCTTGCGGGCCTTGGCCGAGGTGTAGCGGTCGGCCGCGTCGCCGAACTCGGCGAGCACCCGGGCGCCGAGGATCGTGCCCAGTCCCGGTTGGGACAGGATGATCTCAGCGTCCGGGTGCTGGCCAAAATAGGCCTCGACCTGCCCTTGCAGGGCCTTGACCTGCTCGTTGAGCGTGCCCAGGACCGCGATCAGCGCCCGGACCGAGGCGGCGTAGGCGGCGGTGACCACGGCGGGCTGGCTGAGGTGCTCGGCGCGCAGGACGGCCTGAATCGCTGCGGCCTTGGCCGGGATGTCGCGGCGGCGGGCCCGTTTGAGGGCCGCGCTGATCTGGCTGATGCTCAGCCTCGCGGCGCTGGCCGGGTCCGGGGCCCTGGCCAGCAACTCAAGGGTGTCGGCGGCGTCGAGATCGTCAAACGCGGCCAACGCGGCAGGGAAGTACTCCCGCAACGCGTGCCGCAACCGCTGGCTGGCGCGGGTGCGTTCCCAGATCAGTGTCTTGTGCATCCGGGCGACCACCTTGACCGCCTCGGATCCGGCACTGTCACCGGCGACCCGGCGCAGTTGGTGGCCGTCGGTACGGACCATGTCGGCCAGCATGTGCGCGTCGGCGGCGTCGCTCTTGGCACCGGACACCCCGAGACGGTCACGGTAACGGGCCGCCTGCAACGGATTGACCGCCAACACGGTGTACCCCGCCGCGATCAACGCCTGCACCCACGGCCCTCGGTCGGTCTCGATCCCAATCGTGACCTGCCCGGCGCCGTCGGCGTCCTCGCCGAGCTGCGCGCCGATCATCGCGTGCAGTCGCGTGATCCCTGCGACGCCCTCGGGCAACCTGGCCCTGGCCAGGGTGCGCCCAGCCGCATCCATCAACTCAACGTCGTGATGGTCTTCGGCCCAGTCATCTCCCACGAACAGCACCGCGTCTCCCGCCTCCGATCGCAAACACGGTCAGTAGCCGGCAGGAGAACCATCAGCGACCTAATGAAGCAGTGCTCACGCCACAACCGGGCGGGCACGACATCCCATCAGCGATCAACTCTCCTCACCGACCGGCAGGGGCACGATCTTTCATCAGGACTCGACGTCCAGGAACAGCAAGTGCTCACCCGCCGGCGGCTACCTACCCACCAGGAGTTTGCCGGATGGCTCACTCCCAGAACTCATTAGGAGGGGCCCCCTGTTAACGCCTCGTGCATCGCAGGGGGCCCCTTTTAACACCTGGTCAGCAGCCGATGACCCAGTAGTTGGGAGCGGTCTGTTTGAGGGTGGTCGTGTAGAAGGTGTTGTAGAGGCCCATGTTCTGGTTGCTGCCGAGGGCGTACGCGTAGCCGCCGGACTGGTAGGCGCGACCGGCCGTGACGTGCGCGTAGTTGCTGGCGGTGACGCAGACCGGAGAGGTGGTCGGCGTCGGGCTCGGGCTCGCCGTCGGGGTCGGGCTCGGGGCGGTCCCGCCGTCGAGGCCGAAGAAGAGCGCGTCCCGGTAGGTCGAGCAGATGGTGTCCAGGAAGTACGACGTGGCGGTGCCGCACTGGTCGGTCGCGGAGCCGGGGTCGACCGGCGTGCCGTGCCCCATGCCGGAGACCCGGAAGAGGCGGACCGCGTCGCTGCCGTACACCTCGAGGCTGGTGCCGGCGGGCAGCGACGCCGTACTGGTCGGGGTCTGCGAGACGCCGAGCACGTTGGTCCACTGGTCGCGGGACTCGGCGGCGTTCAGCGGCGCGACGGTGGTGTCCGAGGTGCCGTGCCAGATCGCCACCCGCGGCCGCCGGCCGGCATACCCCGAGTACGCGGCCCGCACCAGGTCGCCCCACTGCGCCGGGGTCTTGTCCACCCCCGGGTTCATGCAGGAGTACGCGCTGGCGGTGCTGGTGGCGCAGCGGTAGGGCAGGCCGGCGATGACCGAGCCGGCGGCGAAGACGTCGGGGTACGTGGCCAGCATGACCGCGCTCATCGCCCCGCCCGCGGAGAGCCCGCTGACGAAGATCCGGCTCGAATCGACCCCGTAGCTGGTCTTCGCGTAGTCGACCATCTGCTTGACCGACAGTGCCTCGCCCTGGCCGCGCGCGGTGTCCCCGGTCTGGAACCAGCTGAAGCAGGAGTTGGCGTTGTTGGCCGTCTTCTGCTCGGGCACGATCAGGGCGAACTGCCACAGGTCGGCGTACTTCCGCCAGCCCGAGTTGGTGAAGTAGCCCGACGCGTTCTGGGTGCAGCCGTGCAGCAGGACCACGGCGGGCGCGCCCGCCGGCAGGCCGTCGGGGCGGTAGGCGTACATGCTCAGGTTGCCGGGGTTGGAGCCGAAGCCGGTCACCTGGGTGAGCGTGGCGGCCTGGGCCGGCACGGCGACGGCGAAAAGCGCGGCCGGGGCCAGCACGGCGCCGGCGACCGCCCCGGCGAGTCGGATGGGTATGGATGAGGAGCGGCGCACGGCGACCTCCCGTTGCGGATTGTGAACTGGGTCACCCCCGAATTGCCGAGAGGTTACGTCCGGGTTGCCGTCGGCCGACATGGCCCGGAGAACCACATTTGTCGATGTCCGAATATGGCGGACGCGGACGTGGCGCGCTCAGCTTTCGTGTCTGACCGGCCTGTCCGGGTCCGGTTGGTAACGTCCGCTGCGTGCCGTCCTCCCCGTCCGTGACCACCGGTCCGTCGCCCGCGTCCCCGCCCGTCACCCGGGACCGTCGCGCCGACCTGATCGTGGCGGTGGCCGCGCTGGCCCTGGCGGGCTGGGTCACCAGCGGGCTGTGGTGGGACCCGAACCGCCGGGCGATCACGGTCAACTCCAGCGACCAGGCGCTCTTCGAGTGGCTGCTGGCCTTCGGCGGGCACGCGCTCACCCACGGGGAGAACCCGTTCTTCACCCACTTGATCAACGTCCCGGACGGGGTCAACCTCGCGGTCAACACCTCGATCACCGTGTACGCGGGGGTCTTCGCGCCGCTGACCTATCTGATCGGGCCGCCCGCGACGTTCCTGGTGATCCTTACCCTCAACCTGGCCGCCACCGCACTGACCTGGTACTGGTTGCTCAGCCGACACCTGGTCCGCAGCCGGCTCGCGGCCGGGGCGGGGGCGCTTTTCATCGCCTACTGCCCGGCGATGGTGTCGCACGCCAACGCCCACCTGAACTGGACCGCGGGCTGGCTGGTGCCGCTGCTGATCTGGGGTGTCTTCCGGCTGCGCCGCCCGGGCAACGCGATACGCGGCGGCATCCTGCTCGGTGTGCTGGTGGCGATCGCCTTCTCGATCGCCGCCGAGGGGCTCTTCTTCACCGCGCTCGCGATCGCCCTCTTCCTCATCGTCTGGGCCCTGCACCCGGCCCGGCGCGCCGAGGTACGCGCCGCGCTGCCCGCCTTCCTGCGCGGGCTCGGCGTGACCGCGCTGGTCGCGGGGGTGTTGCTGGCGTACCCGCTCTGGCTGCACTTCGCCGGGCCGCAACGCTTCCACGGCACCGGCTTCGACCCGCTGATCCACTCCGAGGACATCGCCGCCTACGGGTCGTACCCGCGCCGGTCGCTGGCCGGGTGGGCCGGGCTGGGCACCTCGCTCGCGCCGAACCCGACCGAGGAGAACTCCTTCTTCGGCATCCCGCTGCTGCTGCTCGCGGTCGCCTGTTTCGGGCTGCTCTGGCGGCGGGCCGACCGGGCGTTCCGGGCCACGCTCCTGGCGCTGGGCGTCACCGCCGTCGTTTTCGCGGTGCTCTCCTGGGGGCCGAGGGCCAAGTGGCACGGCCGGCGCACGGACCAGTTGCTGCCGTTCGGGGTGCTCGACAACCTGCCGGTGGTCAACGCCGCGCTGCCCTCCCGGCTGGCGCTGGTGGTGGCGCCGGTGATCGGGCTGCTGCTCGCGTACGCGGTGGAACGGCTGCGCGCCGAGCCGCCCCGGCACCGCTCGACCGAGCTGGCCTGGACGCTCGGCTTCGCGGCCGCGCTGCTGCCGCTGCTGCCCACCCCGCTGCTGACCAGCGTCCGTGAGCCGATCCCGAGGTTCATCACCGCCGGCACCTGGAAGCAGCACGTCTCCCCCGGCGGCGTGCTCACCCCGCTGCCGCTGACCATCGACGTCACGCCGGACGGCCAGCGCTGGCAGGCGTACGCCCTGGCCCACCGGCAGGGCGAGTTCCGCATCCCGGCCGGCTTCTTCCTCGGCCCCGGCGGCCCGGACGGCCGGGGCCGGATCGGGCCGCCGCCGCGCACCTTCGACTCGCTCATGGACCAGGCCGGGCGGACGAAGCTGGTCCCGATCATCACCGACGGCAGCATCAAGCAGTCCCTGACCGACCTGCACTACTGGAAGGTCGAGGCGGTGGTCCTGCCGGACCGGGTGCACGGCGCCAAGTACGACGTCGACGAGGAGGCCCTGCGCCGCACCGCCACCGCCCTCCTCGGCCCGCCGCAACGCATCGACGACGTCTGGCTCTGGAAGGTCCCCCCACCCTGAGGGCGGTGAGGCGGCTCACGGGGGGCGGCGAGGGCGGGCGGGTCTAGGCTGGTGCCGTGAGTGTGACGACTTCCGGGCTGACCGCCGTGCACGCCGGTCTGCTCGACTACCAGAGCGCGTGGGACGAGCAGCGGCGGCTGCACGAGGCCGTGGTGGCCGGCGAGCAGGGCGACACCGTGCTGCTGCTGGAGCATCCCAGCGTCTACACGGCGGGCAAGCGCACCGAGCCGTGGGACCGCCCGATGGACGGCACCCCGGTGATCGACGTGGACCGGGGCGGCAAGATCACCTGGCACGGCCCCGGGCAGCTCGTCGGCTACCCGATCGTCAAGCTCCCCGACCCGGTGGACGTGGTCGCGTACGTCCGGCGCACCGAGCAGATGCTGATCGACGTCTGCGCCGAGTTCGGGCTGGCCGCCGGCCGGATCGAGGGGCGCAGCGGCGTCTGGGTGCCGGAGGACGACCGGGGGCCGGCCCGCAAGGTGGCGGCCATCGGCATCCGGGTGGCCCGCGGGGTGACCCTGCACGGCTTCTCGATCAACTGTGACTGCGACCTGACGTACTTCGACCGGATCGTGCCGTGCGGCATCCGCGACGCGGGCGTCACCTCGCTGACCGCCGAGCTGGGCCGCCCGGTCGCCGTCGCCGACGTGCTCCCGGTGGTCGAGCGCCACCTGCCGACCCTGATCACGGTGGAAGCCTGACGGGTGCGGATCGATCTCGTCACCCTCGTCGTCGCGGAGTACGACCCGGCCATCGACTTCTTCACCGAGGTGCTCGGCTTCGAACTGGTCGAGGACAAGCCGTCGCTGACCAACGACGGCCGCCCGAAGCGCTGGGTGGTGGTCCGCCCGCCGGGCGCGCAGACCGGCCTGCTGCTGGCCCGCGCCGACGGCGAACGGCAGCAGGCCGTGGTCGGCGACCAGGTCGCCGGCCGGGTCGGCTTCTTCCTCCGGGTCGACGACTTCGAGGCCGCCTACCGGCGGATGCGCGAGGCGAACGTCGAGTTCGTGAAGCCCCCGCGCACCGAGCCCTACGGCCGGGTCGCGGTCTTCCGCGACATCGAGGGCAACCCCTGGGACCTGCTCGGCCCCGCCTGACCCCCGGAAGGACCCCCGATGACCGACGTGATGTCGACGCAGCAGCAGATCGCCGACGAACTCCAGGTGACCGCCACCTTCGACGCGCACCAGGAGATCGAGCACCGAGTCGTCTTCCTCGCCGACCGCCTGGTCGACACCGGGCTGACGGCGCTGGTCCTGGGCATCAGCGGCGGAGTGGACTCCACCACCGCCGGCCGGCTCTGCCAGCTCGCGGCCGAACGCGCCCGCGCCGCCGGCCACCCGGCCATCTTCGTCGCGATGCGACTGCCGTACGGCGTGCAGGCCGACGAGCACCACGCCCAGGCGGCGCTGGAGTTCATCCGGGCCGACCGGGTGCTGACGGTAGACGTCAAGCCGGCCAGCGACGCCGCCCTGGACGCACTGGTGGCCGGCGGGCTGACCTTCCGGGACGCCGCCCAGCAGGACTTCGTGCACGGCAACATCAAGGCCCGGCAGCGCATGATCGCCCAGTACGCGGTGGCCGGGGCGATGGACGGGCTGGTCGTCGGCACCGACCACGCCGCCGAGGCGGTCACCGGCTTCTTCACCAAGCACGGCGACGGCGCGGCGGACGTCGTACCGCTGACCGGGCTGACCAAGCGTCGGGTGCGGGCGATCGCCCAGGCGCTCGGCGCTCCCGCCGAACTGGTCGGCAAGGCGCCCACCGCCGACCTGGAGAGCCTGGCCCCGGGCCGGCTCGACGAGGACGCCCTCGGCCTGGCGTACGAGCACATCGACGACTACCTGGAGGGCCGGCCGGTCCCGACGGAGGTCGAGCAGGCGCTGGTCGCCCGCTACCGGGCCACCGACCACAAGCGGTGCCTCCCGCTCGCGCCGTTGGGTGCGGGCCCGGCCGGGGATCCGGTCACGGTTCGGGCTTCCGGCCGCTCGCGCTGATCCGGGCCCGCAACCAGGGCTCCGGTGGCCACCCTGGTCTGCGGCTACGGCGTCAGCCGGTGCAGATCGCGGGGGAAGGCGGTGACCTCGCGGACGTTGGCCGCGCCGGTCAGCCGGGCGACGAAGCGTTCCAGCCCGATGGCGAAGCCGCCGTGCGGCGGCATGCCGTGCCGGAAGGCGTCCACATAGCCGGCGTACGGCTCGACCGGCTCGCCGCGCGCGGCGAGCGCGGCCAGGTAGTCGTCGTACCGGTGCAGCCGCTGCCCGCCGGTGACCAGCTCCAGCCCCCGGAACAGCAGGTCAAACCCGTTGGAGTACGCCGGCCGGGCCGGGTCCGGGTGGGTGTAGAAGGGCCGCTTCGCCATCGGGTACCCGGTGACGAAGAGGAAGTCGGAGCCGTGCTCCTTCCGGGCCCACTCCCCCAGCGCCCGCTCGTGAGCCGGGGCGAGGTCCGGCTCGTCGGCCGGCGCCCCGGCGATCTTCAGCGCCTCGGTGAAGTGCACGGTGGGGATCTCGGCGGGCACCTCCGGGGCGGTCACCCCGAGGGTGGCCAGCGCCGCCCCGGCGCGGTCGCCGACCGCGTCCAGCATCCCGGCGAGGGTGTCCCGCAGCACGCGCATCACGTCCCGGTGGTCGGTGATGAAGCCCAGTTCGACGTCGAGCGAGGTGTACTGGGCCAGGTGCCGGACGGTGTCGTGCGGCTCGGCCCGGAACACCGGCCCGACCTCATAGACCCGTTCGAAGACGCCGACCATGAGCTGCTTGTAGAACTGCGGTGACTGCGCGAGGTACGCGGGCCGGCCGAACCAGTCCAGCGCGAAGACATTGGCTCCGCTCTCGGTGGACGAGGCGACCACCTTCGGGGTGTGGATCTCCACGAAGTCGTGGGCGTCCAGGGCGGCCCGGAACCCGGCCACACTCGCCGCCGAGATGCGCAGCGCCGCCGACCGCGACGGGTGGCGCAGCGCGGTCGGGGCGTTGTCCAGCTGGGTGGGCAGGGTCGCGGTGAGCGCCGGCCGGTACAGGTCGAACGGGGGCGGGACGGCGGGCGCGCCGAGCGGTCGTACCGCCGGGTCGGTGAGCTCGACCCCGGCGGGCGCGGTGTCGTTCGCGACCACCGTGCCGGTGACCTCGATGACGCTCTCCTCGGTGAGCTGCTCCAGCTCGGCGCGGGCGGCCGGGTCGGTGACCACCACCTGGGCCAGGCCCGCGGCGTCCCGCACGATCAGGAAGGCCACCGACTTGAGCAGCCGGCGGCGGTGCACCCAGCCGGCGACCCGCACGGTCTCGCCGACATGGGCGGTGAGCTGGGTGGAAAGGATGCGTTGCACGGCGGTTACCTCCTCGATCAATCGCAACGCGATCCCCGGGAGGTGTGGGCGAGCGGGTCCTCGCGGTGCCACCACACCTTCGCCCCCCGCGTCAGCGGGGAGCCTCGTTCGTCGCCTGGTAACCGGGGCCAGCCGGGCGGGCTCTACTGGGCGCGGGCGCCGTTCTTCCCGCAGCTCGGGAGGGTCTTCGCGCGCCGGGACCAGACCGCCTCGCAGCAACCGGCGGCTCTCTGGACTGGCGGGACCGGTGCGCTACTCGGCTCCGTCGTCGCTGTTGCCGAGACCGTAGCACCCGATCGCCGTGCGTGTGACGCCGATATTTCGCCGCTGGTGTCCGGTGTCACATGGTCTGGGGCGTGACGCCGGTCGCCCGAGGTCCATCGACGGCCACCGTCGGGCGTAGGCTCGGCCTTGTGACGATCGAGCACTCCGCGCCGAAGACTGAGCAGCCTGCGCGCACCGCGACGGTCGCCCCCGAGGGGCGGCGGATGCTGCGAATCGAGGCGCGCAACGCCGAGACGCCGATCGAGCGCAAGCCGCCGTGGATCAAGGTCAAGGCCAAGATGGGGCCGGAGTACACCCAGCTGCGCGGGCTGGTCTCGCGCGAGGGGCTGCACACCGTCTGCCAGGAGGCCGGCTGCCCCAACATCTACGAGTGCTGGGAGGACCGGGAGGCCACCTTCCTCATCGGTGGCGACCAGTGCACCCGGCGCTGCGACTTCTGCCAGATCGACACCGGCAAGCCGGCCGAGTTCGACGCCGACGAGCCCCGCCGGGTCGCCGAGTCGGTCGCCGCGATGGGCCTGCGCTACGCCACCATCACCGGCGTCGCCCGCGACGACCTGCCCGACGGCGGCGCCTGGCTCTACGCCGAGACGGTCCGGCAGATCCACGCCCTGCAGTCCGGCTGCGGCGTCGAGCTGCTGATCCCCGACTTCAACGCGATCCCCGAGCAACTCGCCGAGGTGTTCAGCTCCCGGCCGGAGGTGCTCGCGCACAACGTCGAGACGGTGCCGCGGATCTTCAAGCGGATCCGACCGGCGTTCCGCTACGAGCGCTCGCTGGACGTGATCCGGCAGGCCCGCGCCGCCGGGCTGGTCACCAAGAGCAACCTGATCCTGGGCATGGGCGAGGAGCGGGCCGAGGTCTCCCAGGCGCTGCGCGACCTGCACGAGGCCGGCTGCGAGCTGATCACCATCACCCAGTACCTCCGCCCCTCCCCCCGGCACCACCCGGTCCTCCGCTGGGTCAAGCCGGAGGAGTTCGTCGAGCTGCGCGAGGAGGCCGAGGAGATCGGCTTCGCCGGCGTGATGAGCGGGCCGCTGGTGCGCTCGTCGTACCGGGCCGGGCGGCTCTACCGGCAGGCCCTGGAGGCCCGCGAGGCGGTCACCACCGCCGGCTGAGCCGGCCAATCCCGTGTCACCGGCCGTCCGCCGGTGCTCCGGATGCCATGATCACGGGCATGACCGCGGGGGTACGCCAGGAGCCGCGCGAGGCCAGAGGCCCGCGCACGCCCCGGCGTCCCCGGCTGCCGGTGCTGTTCACCCTGCTCGCCGCCCTCGCCGGGGTCGGCTACCGGCTAGCCCTGCTGCTGGCGGACGCCCCGCCGACCAACAGCGACGAGGCGACGATGGGGCTCGCCGCCCTGCACATCGCCCGCGGCCAGGAGTTCCCGGTCTGGTTCTACGGCCAGGCGTACATGGGGACGCTGGAGGCGTACCTGGCCGCACCGGTCTTCGCGGTGGCCGGGCCCTCGGTGCTCGCGCTGCGGCTGCCCACCCTCGCGCTCTACGCGCTCTTCCTCGCCCTGATCTGGCGGCTGACCCGGCGACTCGGCGGGGACCGGTGGTTCGCCCTGCTGGTCGTCGGCTTCCTCGCCCTCGGCTCGGACCGGATCGTCAAGAACCAGTTGATCGCCGGTGGCGGCTACCCCGAGCTGAACCCGGCCGGCGTCGGCCTCGCCCTGCTCACCCTCGACCTCTGCGCCGGGCGGCCGGGAGCCCGACTGACCCGCTGGGCGGCCTGGGGGCTGATCTCCGGGTTGATGATCTGGGTCGACCCGCTGCTGCTGCCGTACATCGTCGCGACCGGCGTGGTGCTGATGGTGTGGCGCCGGCGAGAGCTGGCCGGCCGCGCCGGCCTGGTGGTCGGCGCCGCGACCCTGCTGGGGGCGGCACCGATGCTGCTGGACAGCGTCCGGCACGGGCGCAACCCCCTGGCGGCCGTCCTGGCCGCCGGCGGCGGGGACGCGGCGGCCGGTTGGGGCGAGCGGCTGCACGGCGGGCTGGTGCTCGGGCCGTCGCTGGGCATGGGCCTCTGCGCGCCGAACCACTGCGCCACCTGGCAGCTCTGGTGGGCGGCGGTGTTCCCGATCCTGCTCGTCCTCGCCGCCTGCACCGCCTGGCACACCCTCCACGACCGTCCGGTCTCGGTCACGGACGGGGCGCGGGCGGCGGTGCGGCTCGCGCTGGTGCTGGCGGCGGCGGCGGTGCTCGGGGCGTACACGGTCAGCAGCGCGGCCGGGCGGACCCCGATGGAGAGCGCCCGTTACCTCTCCTGCCTGGCGATCGCCACGCCGGCCCTGCTCTGGCCGCTCTGGGCGGCGGCGCGCCGCCGGTCGGCCGCCCGGATCGTCGCGGTGGCCGTGCTGGCGGCCCTGCTCGGCACGGCCGCCGTCGCCACCCACGGCGCGGTCGGCACCGTGCCGGCCACCCACGCCGAGGCCGCCCGGCACCGCGCGCTGGTCGACACCCTGCGGCAGCTCGCCGTACGGCAGGTACGAGGGGGCTACTGGACCTGCAACCGGCTCACCTTCGCCAGCGGCGAGGACGTGGTCTGCGCGGTGGTCGACGACGAGCTGCGGCCGGGCCACGACCGCTACCCGGCGTACCGGCGGGCGGTGGAGCGGGCCGCCGCCCCGGCCTGGGTCGCCCCCGCGGGCTCACCGCTTGCCGCCCGCCTCGATCACCGCCTGGGACCGAAACCCGGCGACCTGAAGCTGGTCACGATCGACGGCTGGCGCATCTACGTGCCGCGCGGCTGAGGCACACCCGCGGGGTCCCGCTCCAGGAGGCCGAGGCGGTGGGCCAGGGCGGCGGCCTCGACCCGGTTGCTGACGTCGAGCTTGGCGATGATCCGCGAGACGTGCACGCTGGCCGTCTTCGGCGAGATGAAGAGCTGCTCGGCGATCCGGCTGTTGCTGTGCCCCTCGGCGACCAGCCGCAGCACCTCCTGCTCACGGGAGGTGAGCAGGTCGGGGCCGGGGCGGCCCCCGCCCCGCAGCCCGACCCGGCGGGCCAGGGTGGCGGCCTGCTCGGCGAGCGGCCGCGCGCCGAGCCGGTCGGCGATCTCCCCGGCCTCCCGCACCGCCGAGGCCACCGTGTCCCGCTCCCCCGCGGCGGCGGCCGCCTCGGCCAGCCCGAGCAGCGCCCGACCCAGCGGGTACGGCTGCCCGTTCGCCCGCCACCCGTCGACCGCCGCCCGCCAGGCGGGCAGCGCCGTGCCGCCGGCCGCCAGGATCGCGGTGACCTGGGCGGCGTGCGCCCGTTCCGCCGGATAGCGGACGGGCAGGGCGGCGGCCATCGTAAACACCTCGGCGGCGAGGTCGGCGTCCGCGACCAGCGCGGCGGTACGGGCGACGGCGCTGAGCACGGGCCACCCCTCTCGGGGCTGCTCGGGCAGGCGCTCGTCGGCCAGAGCGGTACGGGCCGCCCGCACCGCCTCGACCTTGTCGTCCGCCGCCAGCGCGGCCTCGATTCGCAGCTCGTGCAGCGGAAGCCGGTGGTTCGGCCAGAGGTACGGCCGGGCGAGGAAGGCCAGCGCGCGGCTGACCAGCTCGTCGGCGGCCGGGTGCGCCCGGGCCAGCCGCAGCCCGGCCCGCAGCTGGAGCCAGTGCAGGCCGGAGACCCCGGGCGGGTCGATTCGGGCCGCCTCGGCGCAGGCCCCGTCGGCCTCGTCCCAGCGCCCCAGCGCGATCAGCGCCTCGGCCCGGTTCGACAGCAGGTACGCCCCCGTGGAGCGGCTGATCCCGACCCGGCGCGCCTCGGTCACCCCGGCGGCGGCCGCCTCCTCCGACTCGGCGTAGCGGCCCAGCTCGAAGAGCACGTCGGAGAGGTGGACGAGCGCGCTGACCAGCGCCGGCGCGTTGCCCTCCGCGCGGCCCCGGGCCTCCGCCCGGCGCAGCTCGGCCAGCCCCAGGTCGGGGGTCTTGTCGGCGCGGCAGAGCAGGGCGATCCGCAGCAGCGCCACGTCCTCGCCGCGCGCTTCGGCGGCGGCTATCGCCTCCGCGGCGACCGGGGCGGCCTGCTCCGAATCGACCTTCATCAGGTACGCCGCGATGTCGGCGAGAAGCCCGACCCGCTCCCGCCCGTCCGGCACCCCGGCGGCCAGCCGGTACGCCTCGCGCAGCTCGGCGGCGCCGTCGCTCTTGCCGAGCACGGCCAGCAGCCGACCCCGGCGGGCCAGCAGCCGGGCGGCGCGCAGCGGCTCGGCGTCGGTGTCCACCTCGGCCAGCGCGGCCCGGGTGAGGGTGACCGCGCGGCTGTAGTCCCCGGCGGTGGTCGCCGCGTCGAGCGTCTCCTCCAGCACCCGGAGGTGGTCCATGCCCAGCCGGTCGGCGGCGTCCGGCACCAGCTCCCAGAGCTCCAGCACCCGTTCCAGCAGCCGGCTCTGCTCCGCGTACGCGTACCGGTCGGCGGCCGCGCAGGCCGCGGCGCGGGCGGTGACCAGGGCCCGGCGGTGGTCGTGCGCGGCGTACCAGTGGTGGGCGATCTCGGCCGGGGCGCGGCCGGCGGCCACCAGGTGCGGCTGCGCCTCGATCGCGGCGGCGTACCGGGCGTGCAGCCGGGCGTGCTCACCGGGCAGCAGCTCGTCGTGGACGGCCTCGCGGACGAGGGCGTGCCGGAACTCGTAGTCGCCGTCCGGGTCGGCCACCACGAGCTGAGCGGCCACGGCGGAGCGGAGCGCGTCCTCCAGCTCGTGCTCGGGCAGGCCGGCGACCTCGGCGAGGAGCTGATGGGCGAAGCGGGTGCCGCCGGCGGCGGCGATCCGCAGCACCCGCTGGGCCGGCTCGGGCAGCCGGTCGACGCGGGCGAGCAGCAGGTCCCGCAGGGTCTCCGGCAGCGCGGCGCAGCCGACCGGGTTGCCGGCGGCGGCCAGTTCCTCAATGAAGAAGGGGTTGCCCTGGGTCCGAGTGTGGACGTCGTCGACGGCCCGGGCGGCGGGTTCCCCGCCGAGCAGGTCGGCCAGGATCGCGGCGGTGCCGTCCCGGTCGAGCCGGCCCAGCTCGACCCGCTCGACGCCCCGGGCCCGGTCCAGCTCGGCGAGGAACGGGCGCAGCGGGTGGCCGCGGTGCAGCTCGTCGGTGCGGTAGGTGCAGATCAGCAACAGCCGGGCGGACCGGGCCGCCCGGACCAGGAAGCCGATCAGGTCCCGGGTGGACCGGTCGGCCCAGTGCAGGTCCTCGATCATCAGCACCAGCGGCTGCCCGGTGGCGATCCGCTGGAACAGGTCGGCGACCAGGTCGAACAGGTAGCCGCGCGGAGTGTCCGTCACGGGCAGGCCGGTGGGTGCCGCGACGCCGGCCGGCACTCGGGCCAGCTCGGGCAGCAGCCGGGCGAACTCCGCCTCGTACCCCTCGAAGACGCCCGGGCCGTCGCGGCGCAGCACCTCGCGCAGCGCGGCGGCGAACGGCGCGAAGGGCAGGCCGGCCTCGCCCAGTTCGAGGCACTGGCCGACCAGCACCCGGGCTCCGGCGTCGGTGGCCAGGACGCCGAACTCCTCCAGGAGCCGGGTCTTGCCGACGCCGGCCTCCCCGCCGACCAGGACGGTGGTGGGCTCCCCGGCGCGGGCCCGGCCGAGCGCGTCGCGCAGCGCCGCCACCTCGGGCTGGCGGCCGACGAGGACGGTGCTGGCGGCGCGTACGGTCACGGCATCGAGCATGCCATGACGGCCGCGAGTGCCGTCCCCGCCGACCGGTCGGTCTCCGGGGCTCGCCGGACCGGGCCCGGCCGCCCCCGTGGCGGCCGGACCGGCCTCGCCGACCGGCGCCGGCCGGTCGGGCGGCAGCACCCGCGCCGCGCCGCGGTCGACCCGTCCGGCGGCGGGCGGCGCCGGCGGCGCGGCGGCCGGTCGGGCGACCGGCTGGGCGGGGGCGGTCACCGGCGGGTGTCGGTGGTCCGGGCGGCGTGGTGGCGCCGGCCGAGCCAGCCGCGCGGGTGGCGGCGGGGCAGCGCCCGGGCGAGCCGGTCCGCGGCCGCGTCGGCCTGCAGCTCGGCGGCGTGGGTGCGGTGGATGGTGAGTAGGAGGTCTGCGTCGTTGCCGAACATCTCGGTTCCCCTGTCGTGCGGTGTCTTTCGCTGTCGACACTGACTCTCCGCGCGAAGGTGGCCCCGGGGCATGGGTGCGCCGCCTGATCTTCGCCCCGTCCCCCTCCTTACTCCGCCTCCTCAGCGGGTGGGCGGCGACGTAAGGTACTCAGCCGCGCGGGACCGAGTGCCGGAAGGGACGGCCGCGGATCAACGGCGGGCGCGGCGACCACTAGACTCTGCGGTATGGCAAAGCCCCAGGAGAAGGTCTCGTTCGGCCAGCGGCTGAAGCAGATCGGGATGGTGTTCCGGTTCACCGCCAAGCAGGACAGGTGGTTCGCGCCACTGGCCGCCGCGGCGGTGCTGATCCCGCTCGCGCTCACCGTGGTCGCGGTGATCCTCTGGGGCTGGATCTACCTGCCGATCGGCATCCTGCTCACCCTGCTCGCCGTGCTGATCGTGCTCAACCTGCGGTCCAACAAGGCGATGATGAACGCCGCCGAGGGGCAGCCCGGCGCGGCGGCGCAGATCATGGAGAGCATGCGCGGCGACTGGCGGGTGACGCCGGCCGTCAGCTCCACCACCCAGATGGACATGGTGCACCTGGTGATCGGCCGACCCGGCGTGATTCTGCTGGCCGAGGGGAACCCGCAGCGGGTCCGCGGCCTGCTCGGCCAGGAGAAGCGGCGGCTGGCCAAGGTGATCGGCACCGCCCCGCTGCACGACTACATGATCGGCCAGGGCGAGGACGAGCTGCCGATCCGCAAGCTGCGGATGACCCTGATGCGGCTGCCGCGCAGCCTCTCCCCCAAGGACGTCAACGCGCTGGACAAGCGGCTCAAGGCGCTCACCGCCCGCCCGCAGATGCCGAAGGGCGCGATCCCGAAGAACATGCGCCCCCCACGCGGCGCCTTCCGCCAGACCCGCGGCCGCTGACCCGCTCCCCCGCCCGCGATCTTGCAGTTTCGGCGGCCACTTTGCGCTGTTTCACGTCGTTTGTCGGCACCGGAAGTGCAAGATCGCGGACCTCAGGGGCGGGGGGCGTCGGTGATGACCGAGCCGGTGAGGCGGTCGTGGAGGCCGCGGCGGTGGCCGTCCATGATCAGGGGCGGCACGGCCAGGGCCAGCAGTACGCCGCGGAGCAGGGCGCGGATCAGGCCGATCCGGCCGCCGTCGGCCCAGGCGACGCAGCGGATCCGGGCGATGTACATGCCGGGGGTCTGGGCGAAGAGGCCGAGGAAGAAGCCGTACTCGAGGATCAGCACCAGCACCGGCGCCCAGCCGTCCCGCATCGGGTCGGCGAAGAAGTTGGACACCAGCAGACAGAGCACCCAGTCGATGACCAGCGCCCCGAACCGGCGGCCCAGGCTCGGCGGGGTGAAGTCGGGGTCTGCGGCGGGCGGCACCGGTGCCGGGTCATGGGGGTTGGTCACAGCGGTCAAGGGTAGCCAGGGGCACCGGACCGTCCGGCGGAGGCCGTCGCGGCGGGTGACAAGCGACGGATCCGCATCCCCCGTCAATTCGGGCCAAAGGCATCAATTGGCGGTACATCGTCGCTGTCGGTATCGTCCGAACGGAGATCCGGAGGTGCCTGAGCGGCCGAGATGACGCTCCGCGAGGGACGTAACACGGCAGAAACAAAGGAGACACGGCCGGGCAACCCCACGGTCATAGCGTCGCCAGGAGCCCAGCCACCGGAGTGGACGTGCCAGGAGGACATGTGTTTGCCAACCCCGAGGAACTCCTGCGATACCTCAGGAACGAGGACGTGAAGTTCGTCGACGTACGTTTCTGTGACCTGCCCGGCGTGATGCAGCACTTCAACCTGCCGGTCGAGTCCGTGTCCGACGAACTCTTCACCGAGGGCCTCGCGTTCGACGGCTCGTCGATCCGTGGCTTCCAGGCGATCCACGAGTCGGACATGCTCCTGCTCCCGGACGTCGCCACCGCCTTCATCGACCCGTTCCGGGCGCAGAAGACGCTCGCGCTGAACTTCTTCATCCACGACCCGTTCACCCGGGAGGCGTACTCCCGGGACCCGCGGAACGTGGCGAAGAAGGCCGAGGCGTACCTGGCGGCGAGCGGCATCGCCGACACCGCGTACTTCGGCCCCGAGGCGGAGTTCTACATCTTCGACTCGATCCGCCACGAGACCGCGCCGAACCGGGCCTTCTACTACATCGACTCCATCGAGGGCGCCTGGAACACCGGCCGCGAGGAGGAGGGCGGCAACCGGGGCTACAAGACCGCCTACAAGGGTGGTTACTTCCCGGTGCCGCCGGTCGACCACTACGCCGACCTGCGCGACAAGATCGTGCGCCGGATGGTCGACACCGGCTTCACCGTGGAGCGCTCGCACCACGAGGTCGGCACCGCCGGTCAGGCCGAGATCAACTACAAGTTCTCCACCCTGCTGCACGCCGGTGACCAGCTCCAGCTCTTCAAGTACCTCGTGAAGAACGAGGCCTGGGCCAACGGCAAGACGGCCACCTTCATGCCGAAGCCGCTCTTCGGCGACAACGGCTCCGGCATGCACACCCACCAGAGCCTCTGGCTGAACGGCGAGCCGCTGTTCTACGACGAGACCGGCTACGCCGGCCTGTCGGACACCGCTCGCTGGTACATCGGCGGTCTGCTCCACCACGCCCCGTCGCTGCTGGCCTTCACCAACCCGACGGTCAACTCGTACCGCCGCCTGGTGCCGGGCTTCGAGGCGCCGGTCAACCTGGTGTACTCGCAGCGCAACCGCTCCGCCTGCACCCGAATCCCGGTGACCGGCAGCAACCCGAAGGCCAAGCGGGTCGAGTTCCGGGTGCCGGACCCGTCGGCGAACGTCTACCTCGCCTTCTCGGCGATGCTGATGGCCGGCCTGGACGGCATCAAGAACAAGATCGAGCCGCCGGCGCCGATCGACAAGGACCTGTACGACCTGCCGCCGGAGGAGTGGGGCGACGTCAAGCAGGTGCCGGGCTCGCTGCCCGAGGTGCTCGACGCGCTCGAGGCCGACCACGACTACCTGCTCGACGGCGGCGTCTTCACGCCGGACCTGATCTCCACCTGGGTGGAGTGGAAGCGGACCAACGAGGTCGACCCGGTGCGCCTGCGCCCGACCCCGCACGAGTTCGCGATGTATTTCGACTGCTGAGCAGCCTTCGACTGGTGACCACCAGCTACCGGCCGGGCCGGCTCCGCGATCGCGGGGCCGGCCCGGCCGTTTCCGTACGCCGTGACGCGCTCAGCGGGCGAGCAGTGCGTCCAGCTTGGTGAAGGAGCTGCCCCAGCCCTGCTCGGCACCGGTCCGGACGTCCACGGGGAACGGGCCCTGCCGCAGCACCAGGCGCGTCTTGTCGCCGGGCTCCTCGTGGAACTCCAGCCGCAAGGTCATCCGGGTGCCGTCGGGCAGGCCGGGGAAGTCCTTGACCTCCTCGTAGCCGACCAGCAGCTCGTGCTCGACGACCTCGCTGAAGATGCCGTCGCCCGGCGAGGTCATGTTCGGGTCCTCGTCATTGACCATGACGAAGCGCTGGTGCCCGCCGACCCGGACGTCCATGTCGACGGTGTCCCGCGGCACCGACCAACCGACCGGGCCGAACCACTGGGCGAACTGGTCCGGGTCGGTGAACGCGCGCCAGACCAGCTTGCGCGGGGCGTCGAAGACGCGGGTGATGACGAGTTCCTCGGTCGCCGTGGTCTCGGTCATGGTGTTGTCCTCTCTGTCACTGCTCGCTCTGCTCGGTCTGTGCCTGCTGCATCCGCTTGAGGTGGGCGTCGAGCCGGTCGAAGTTCGTGTCCCAGAACTGCCGATAGCGCTCCATCCAGGCCGTCGCCTCGCGCAGCGGCTCCGGGTTGAGACTGCTGGAGCGCCACTGGGCGCTGCGGGCCCGAGTGATCAGGCCGGCCTGCTCGAGCACCTTGAGGTGCCGCGAGATGGCCGGGAGGCTGATCGCGAACGGCTCGGCGAGCTCCGTGACGGTGGCGTCCCCCTCGGCCAGCCGGGCGAGGATCGCCCGGCGGGTCGGGTCCGCCAGCGCCGCGAAGATGACGCTGAGTCGATCACCTGGCACTTGTATAACCACCTTGTTAATTAACGGATGCGTTAAACATAGGCCCGGCGGTGCGGGCCGTCAAGCCCTTCCGGCTTGTTCGCGTCGGCGTGTGAGTGCCTTCCGGAGTCCCTTTGGAGCTGCCCGCACAGGCGGGGCACCTGACGGAGGGCCGGACCAGAGCACGTCGGGCGTACCTGGCCACCCCGGCCGCGGATCCTCGATCAGGCCCGCCGAGCCTGCCTGGCCCGCCAGGCCAGCGCCGCCCGGGCCCCCAACACCACGAGCACCAGCACCAGCGCGGTCATCGCGATGGCGCCCGGGGCCTTGGTGTACCGGGCCAGGCCGCTGCCGTCCGGCAGGGTGAGGAAGGAGGCCACCGCGCAGGGCAGCACGAACCACACCGTGCGCCGCACCGACACCGTGGCCACCGCCAGCACGGCCAGTGGCCAGGTGGCGTACCAGGGGTGGAAGGCCGGGCCGAGCAGGACCGTGGCGGCCAGCGCCAGTCCTGCCCCGGTCAGGGTCACCCGCGGTCGGGCGGCGGCCAGCCGGGCCACCCGCTGCCGGGCGTCGTTGAGCCGGCGCAGCGACGTCCAGGCCCACCACCAGAGCGCCATCAGCAGCGCCGCGAGCAGCACCAGCGCGACCATCCGGGCCACCGGCACCGCGTCGGGCTCCCGGCCGACCAGGGCACCGGCGTAGTCGACGACGAAGCCCACCGCGGTCGGCGGGGAGGTCCACTGCTCGGAGTCGCCGCTGCGGGCCAGGCCGCGGACCCAGCCGAAGCCCAGCCCGGTCACCAGCGACGTGACCAGCAGCGCGGCCACCACTCCCCCGGCCAGCCAGGCGGCGTCCCGCAGCAGCGCCCGTACCGTGTAGCGGCCCGACACCGCGGCGAGCGCGGCGAACGGGAGCACCACCACCGCGACGGCCTTCACCGCGACCGCCAGCCCGAGCAGCACCCCGGCGACCAGCAGCGCCCGCGGTCTGCCGGGCAGCCGGACCAGCACCAGCAGGCCGAACAGGAGCAGGCCGAGCAGCAGCGCGTCGTTGTGCGGGCCGCCGACCAGGTGCACGCCGACCAGCGGGCAGGCCAGCGCCAGCCAGGCCGCCCGCCGGGTCGGCACCCCGGCGGCCCGGGCCAGCCCGGGCAGGCACAGCGCGGCCAGCAGCAGCCCCGCCACGGCCAGGGCCCGCAGCAGCGCGACCGCGCCGACCAGGCCGCCACCGAGGACCACCGCCAGCCCGGCCAGCAGCACGAAGAACGGCCCGTACGGCGCCGGGGTGTCCCGCCAGATCGGCGCGACCGCGTGCGCCCAGGGACAGCCGGCCGCCGCCACCCCCACCCGGTACGGATCAATGCCCTCCGTCCAGGCCCAGCCCTGGCAGACGTACGAGTAGACATCCCGGCTGCCCACCGGCGGCGCGGCCAGCAGCGGCAGGAGCCAGAGCCCGGCGGTCAGGTACGCCCAGCGAGTCGACGGTGCGCCCCGCCGCAGCGACCACCAGGCGCCCACCATCAGGGCGCTGCCGACCAGCCAACAGCCGACGCTCCACGGCCCGTGCGCGCCCCGCCAGATGCCGACCGGCGTGGAGCTGACCGCGTCGGTGGGCAGCGCCCCGCCCAGCCAGCCGGCAACCGTCAGCAGCACGGCGCCGACCAGCCCCGCGTAGCGCGCGGCCCAGGCCCGGCCGGGCCCGTCGGCCGCTGCGCCGCGGTCGGTCACCGGCACCTCTCCTCAGTCGGCGGGGGCCGGTTGGCGGGCCGCCCGAGCCGACCGTACCAACCGGACGGCGACCACGATCACCAGCAGCGTCATCAGCAGCGCACCGGGCGTCCTGGTGTACCGGGGCAGGCCCGTGCCGTCGGGCAGGATCAGGAACAACGAGACCAGGGCGACCACGAGGTACCACTTCTCCCGCAGCGGCGCGGTGGCGGCGAGCACGGCCAGCGGCCAGGTCCAGTACCAGGGATGCACGACCGGGGAGAGGGAGACCGTCAGGGCCAACGCCAGGCCCGCGTGGTAGAGCGGGTCCCGGGTGCGGGCCCGGAACCAGAGCCACACCAGCAGCACGGCCAGGAGCACCACGGCGATTCCGCGGGTCACCGGGAGCGCGTCGACGTGCGCCCCGAACAGCGCCGCTATGGAGCCGGCCGCCTGCCCGACCGCGGTCGGCGGGGAGGTCCAGGCGATCGCCACGCCACCCTGCGACAGCCCGCCGACCCAGCCGAAGTCCAGGCCCCCGGCGAAGGTCACTCCGACCACCGTGGCGACGGCCGCGCCGACCACCCACCCGCCGTCGCGGATCAGCGTCCGGATCGAGTACGGCCCGACCATCGCCGCGAGCGCCCCGAAGGGCACCACGACCAGCGCGGTCGGCTTGATCGCCACGGCGACGCCGAGCAGCGCGCCCCCGGCCAGCAGCGGCCCGGGGCGTCCCGGCCGGGACGCCACCACGGCCAGCCCGCCGACCACCGCGGCGATCATCAGCGCGTCGTTGTGCGGCCCGCCGATCAGGTGGATGGCGACCAGCGGGCAGGCCAGCGTCAGCCAGAGCGCCCGCTCGACCGGTACGCCGCAGCGGCGGGCCAGCGCCGGCAGGGCGCACGCCGTCAGTGCCACCCCGGCCAGGGCGAGCACCCGGAACACCACGACGCTGGCGATCAGCGAGCCGGTCGCCTTCACCACCGTGCCGGCGATGATGACGAAGAGCGGCCCGTACGGTGCCGGAGAGTCCCGCCAGATGTAGGAGATGGTGTCCAGCCACGGGCACGGCAGCGTGGAGACCCCGTGCTCGTACGGGCTGATCCCGTTGGCGTAGCTGGCGCCCTGGCAGGCGTACGCGTAGACGTCGCGGCTGCCGAACGGGGGCGCGAGCAGCATCGGCAGCAGCCAGAGCCCGGCGGTGACCAGGGCCCACCGAGCCGATGGCACCCGGTCCCGCAGGGACCACCAGGCCCAGGCCATCAGCCCGGTGCCGACCAGCCACGCGCCGATGACCAGGGGTCCGTGCCGGCCCTGCCAGATGAGGACCGGGTTGGTGCGCAACGGGGATGAGGGATGGGCGCCACCGAGGAAGGCGGCCAGGGCGAGCAGCAGCGACCCGGCGAACCCCGAGTAGCGGATGAGGCGGTGATGGTCCACGGTCAGCATTGTCCGGACGGCCGCAGCGAGCTGCTGACCCGGTACTCCCCCGGCGCGCTGACCCGCACCGTCACGAAGCCGTCGGCGGCGGCGGTCAGGCAGCCGTCCGGGCCACTCAGGGTCAGCCAGCGGGACCACCGCACCCGGACCGGCACGTCGCCGGGCCGGTCCGTGGTGAACCGCATCCCGCCCTGGTCGGAGGCGAGCAGCCGACCCGGCGCGCCGACCAGCGGCGTCGGGTCGACCACCGCGTACAGCCGCCACGTCGGGTCCCGCCAGACCTCCCGCAGGTAGGGCTGACCGGCCTGGACCAGGTCGGCCTCCGCGCGCCCCCACCGATCCAGCGGACGGTCCGGGGCCAGCGCCACGTAGCTGACCGCCTCCCGGCGCAGCCACCCGGCGTAGGAGCCGGCGTTCAGGCCGTCGGCGTAGAAGAGCGGGTTGCGGTCGGTGTCGGCCTGCCGTTCCCAGCCGCGGGCCAGTGGCACGGTCGGCGGCACGTACGCCGACTCCCAGTGGTCCCGCAGCGGCACCACCTCGACCCGGCCCACCGGCTGGCGCCGGGCCAGCTCGTCGACGAGCGGCCGGTAGACGGCGGCCGCGCTCTCCGCCGAGCCCGCCCGGGCCACGTCGCTGGTCATCACCGGCGACTGCCACCAGACCGTGGCGGCGAGCAGCCCGGCCAGCCACGGGCCGGGCAGCGGCGCGTACCCGGCGAGCAGCGGCAGCGCGAAGAGCATCGGCAGTCGCAGCGCGTTGGAACCGATCGGGCTGGGCAGGTAGAACGCCGCGACGAGGAGCAACACGGTGAGCACGGCGCCGACGCGCAGCACCCGACGGCGGCGGGGTACGACGAAGAACACCAGCACGGCCAGGGCGACGTTGATCCGCATCGACTCGGCGGAGTACGGCTGGGTCCCGCCGTTGCCGAAGAGCACCGCCATCGGGGCCAGGGCGAGCGCCGGCGCGAGGCAGAGCACGAGGCTCTCCGCCAGCGGCCGGTCGGCCCGCCAGCCGCCGGGCAGCGGTCGGCCCGGTCCGGCGCCGCCCCGCAGGCTGCCGAGGAGCAGCGCCGCCCCGGCCAGGCCGGTGAAGAGACCGGCGACCGGGCTGGCCCAGGTGGCGAGCGCGGCGAGCAGGGCGGCCAGCACCAGCCGCAGCGGCCGGGCCGGCCGGGCCGCGCTCACCGCGCACAGGGCGAGCAGACCGAACGCCAGGCCGACCGCGAAGGTGATCCGGCCGCTGGCCAGGTTGCCGACCAGCACCACCGCGCCGAGCACCCCGGCGAGCACCGGACGCCGGGCCCGGTGCCGGACGAAGAGCCAACCCAGGGCCGCGGCGGCCACCACGGCGGCGAGCGCGCCCAGCGGCCGTACCCCGAGCCACGCGCCGAGCCGGGCGGTGAACAGGCTGTAGCCGTACTGGTTCACCCCGCCGTACCAGCCGAAGTCGATCGGCGCGCCGCCGTGGCGCTCGACGAACCCGGCCCGGGCGACCTGGGCCGCCAGGTCCGTGCCCATCGGCGGGGCGAGCAGGAACGCCGCCGCGAGCAGCAGCGCCGCCGCGGTGGCCGGAAGCCAGCCGGGCAGGGACCGGGGCTCGGTGCGGGAATCGGCGCGGGCGGGGACTGGGCGGGTGAGCGCGTCAGGCATCAAACACCCGCTCCATCGCCGCCCGGGACCGCCGGCCGGTGCGCAGGTACTCGTCGAGGAACTCGCCCGGGTCGTCCCGCCCGAGCAGCCGGACCACCCCGGCCAGCTCGAAGCCGTGCCGGGGCAGCTGGTCGCCGGCCCGGCCGCGGACCAGCATCAGCGCGTTGCGGACCTGCGCGGCCAGGGTCCAGCCGGCGGCCATCGCGGCGGCGTCGTCGGCGTCCACCAGTCCGGCGTCCCGGGCCGCGGCGAGCGCGTCGAGGGTACGGGTGCCGCGCAGCGCCGGCAGCCGGCCGGCGTGCCGGAGCTGGAGCAGCTGCACCGCCCACTCGACGTCGGCCAGGCCGCCCCGGCCGAGCTTGGTGTGGGTGGCCGGGTCGGCGCCGCGGGGCAGCCGCTCGGTCTCCACCCGGGCCTTGATCCGGCGGATCTCCACCCCCTGCTCGCGGGTCAGCCCGTCGGCCGGGTAGCGCACCGGGTCGATCATCGCCTCGAACTCGGCGCCCAGGTCGGCGTCGCCGCAGACGAACCGGGCGCGCAGCAGCGCCTGCGCCTCCCACACCTTCGACCAGCGGGCGTAGTACTGCGCGTACGCGGCGAGGCTGCGCACCAGCGGGCCCTGCCGCCCCTCCGGGCGCAGGTCGGCGTCCACCCCGAGCGGCGGGTCGGGAGCGGGCACGCCGAGCAGCCGGCGCAACTCCTCGGCGATCGCGTGGGCGGCCGCGCTGGCCGCGCTCTCGCTGGCCCCGGCCGGCGGGTCGTAGACGAAGAGCACGTCGGCGTCGGAGAGGTAGTTGGACTCGTACCCGCCCAGCCGGCCCATGCCGATCACCGCGAACCGCAGCCCGGGCAACGCCGGCTGGGCGGCCCGGGCGGTACGCAGCGCGGCGGCCAGGGTGGCGTCGGTGACGTCCGACAGCGCGGCGCCCACGGCGGTGACGTCGGCGAGCGTCGGCGCCGGCCCGGGGCGTGCGCCGGGCTGCGCGGCGCGGGGTCCGCGCTCGGCGAGCGGGGCGAGCGCGCCGGCCCGGCTGAGCACGTCGGCGCAGGCGAGCCGGACCAGTTCGCGGCGGCGCAGCGCGCGTACCGCCCGGGTGGCCTGCTCCGGGTCGGCGTGCCGGGCCGCGGCGGCCGTGAAGCCCTCGCAGAGCACCTCCCGCTGGCGCGGGGTCAGCTCGCTGTCCTCGGCCAGCAGCCGCAGCGCCTCCGGCTCCCGGGCCAGCAGATCGGCCGCGTACCGGGACAGCGCGAGGACCCGGGCCAGCCGGCGGGCCACCGGCCCCTCGTCGCGCAGCAGGCGGAGGTACCAGGGGGTGCTGCCGAGCTTCTCGGAGACCTGCCGGTAGTTGAGCAGCCCCCGGTCCGGCTCGGGCGCGTCGGCGAACTCGCTGAGCAGCACCGGCAGCAGGGTCCGCTGGATCGCGGCGGTCCGGCTCACCCCGCCGGTGAGGGCCTGGAGGTGACGCAGCGCCCCGGCCGGGTCGGCGAAGCCGAGGATCTCCAGCCGGTGCCGGGCCGCCTCCGGGGTGAGCCGCAGCCCGTCGGCGGGGACCCGGGCCACCGCCTCCAGCAGCGGCCGGTAGAGCAGCTTGGCGTGCAGCCGGCGTACCTCGGTGGCGTGGGTGACCCACTCGGCGCGGAACTCCTCGACGGCGCTGCGGCCCGGGGTGGCCGTGTAGCCGAGCGCGGCGGCCAGCCAGCGCAGGGCGGCCGGCTCGGTCGGCACGGTGTGGGTGCGACGCAGGGCCTGCAGCTGGAGCCGGTGTTCGACGCCGCGCAGGAAGCGGTAACCGCGCAGCAGCGCCTCCCCGTCGGCCCGGCCGACGTAGCCGCCGGCGACCAGCGCGCGCAGCGCCGGGATGGTGCCCGGGGCCCGGAGCGACTCGTCGCCCCGGCCGTGCACCAGTTGCAGCAGCTGGACGGCGAACTCGATGTCCCGCAGCCCGCCCGGGCCGCGCTTGATCTCCCGCTCCAGCTCCTTCGGCGGAACGCTGTCGATGATCTTCCGGCGCATCGAGCGGACGTCCTCGACCGCCTCCGGACGCTCGGCGGCCCGCCAGACCAGCGGCGCGAGCTGGTCGATCCACTCCCGGCCCAGGTCGAGGTCACCGGCCGCCGGCCGGGCCTTGAGCAACGCCTGGAACTCCCAGGTCCGGGCCCAGCGCCGGTAGTAGGCCAGGTGGCTGGCGAGGGTACGGACCAGCGGCCCCCGGTTGCCCTCGGGGCGCAGCGCGGCGTCGACCGGCCAGGCGACCAGCCCGCAGACGTGGATCAGCCGGGTGGCGACCGTGGTGGCGGCGGTCAGGTCGGCGTCGTCGGCGGCGACGAAGATGACGTCCACGTCCGAGACGTAGTTCAGCTCGTCGCCGCCGCACTTGCCCATCGCCACCACGGCCAGCCGGGGTCGCGGCGTCCCGTCCGGCAGCTCGCCCACCGCGATCTCGTACGCGGCCGCGAGGGTGGCGTCGGCGAGCGCGGAGAGCGCCGCCATGGTCTGCTCCAGGCCCCGGCCGCCGGTCAGGTCGGCCGCCGCGATCCGCAGCAGCGCCAGCCGGTACGCCTGCCGAAGCACCGCGACCGGCCCGTTTGCGGCGGTCAGCCGGGCGGCGGCGGCCAGATCGAGCCGGCCCTCGGCGGTGGGGGCGAGCCCGTCCGGGGCGGTGGCCAGCACCGACCACTGCGCCGGGTTGGCCACCAGGTGATCGCCGAGCGCCGAGGAGGCGCCCAACACGGCGATCAGTCGGCGACGCAGCCCCGGGTCGTCGTGCAACGCGTCGAGCACCGCCGGCTTGTCGGCGGCGCGGCGTTCCGCCTCGACCAGGCGGTGCAGCTGACGAAGGGCCAGGTCCGGATCGGCGGCCCGGGAGAGGGCGGCCAGCAGCTCGGCGGCGCGCTCGTCGGTCGGCTCCTGCTCGTCGGGGCGCCACAGCCCGAGCCCGTCCGGGCCGAGCAGGTCGGCGGCCCGGGCGCCGCCGTCCCCCTCCGCGGTGCCGAAGCCGTACCGGGCGAGGCGTGCCCTCGTCGGTCGGGTCATCTCAGTGCCCGAGCAGCGGCAGACTGCGGCGGGTCGGGTCGTCGTCCAGCTCGCCGAGCGCGAGGGCGGCAAACCGGATGGCGAACGGCTGCCAGACCTCCTCGACGTCGACCATCACCCGGTCGCAGGCGGCCACCACCAGCTCCGGGTCGTAGCCCAGCTCGGCGAGGAGCTGGGAGTCCCGCGCCCACTCGGCGATCATCGCGGTGTCGCACTCGATGTGGAACTGCAGCCCCCAGGCCCGGTCACCCAGCCGGAACGCCTGGTGCGGGTAGCGGGTGGAGGCGGCGAGCAGCGTCGCGCCCCGGGGCAGCTCGGTGATCTCGTCGGAGTGCCACTGGAGCACGTCCGGGATCAGCGGGACGTACCGGAAGAGCGGGTCGGCCTCGGCGGCGTCCCGCTTGCCGACCACCGCGGGGCCGACCTCGGGGCCGGACGGGCTCCGCTCCACCAGGCCGGCGTGCGCGGTGGCGAGCAGCTGCGCGCCGAGGCAGATGCCGAGAGTGGGCAGCCGGTGCCGGACCGCCTTGCGCAGCAGCCCCTCGAGGGCCGAAAACCAGGGCGCGCCGGGGCTGCCGTCCGGCAGCGGGTACGCCTGCTGCTCGCCGCCGAGGACCACCAGCGCGGCGTATCCCTCCAGGTCGGCGGGGAGTTCCTCGCCGGCGTGCGGGCGGAGCACCCGCAGCTGGAGTCCCCCCTCGGTCAGCCATTCCCCCAGCCGGCGGAGGTCGTCGGTCGGGTCGTTCTCGATCACCAGCGCGGTCGCCACGACGTCGAGGCTATCCCGTGCGCCGACCGCCCCCCGGAACGGCTCGGCCGGGTTGCGGCGACGGTTAGGCTGTGCCGCTGTGATCGAGACCGTCCTGCCACCCGTCCTGCGCCCCGGCGACACGGTGATGCTGGTGTCGCCGTCCGGCCCGACCCGGCCCGAGCGGGTGGCCCGGGGCATCGAGCTGCTCACCGGCTGGGGGCTGCGGCCGGTGCTGGCGCCGAACGCGTACGCCCGGCAGGGCTATCTGGCCGGCGGGGACGAGCTGCGCGCGGCCGACCTGAACGCGGCCTTCGCCGATCCGGAGGTGCGCGGGGTGATCTGCACCCGGGGCGGCTACGGCGCGCAGCGGGTGGTCGACCTGATCGACATGGACGCCGTCCGCCGGGACCCGAAGGTGGTCGCGGGCTTCTCCGACATCACCGCCCTGCAGTTCGCCCTCTGGCGCGGCGCCCGCCTCGCCAGCGTGCACGGCCCGGGCGCGGCCTGGCTGGACGACCGGACCCCACCCCGGTCGGCGGAGTCGCTGCACGCCGCGCTGATGACCACCGAGCCGGTCACCGTCGCCGCCGTGGCCGAGGAGGAGACCTTCCGGGTACGCGTACCCGGCCGGGCCGTCGGGCCGCTGCTCGGCGGCAACCTCTGCCTGATCACCGCCTCGATCGGCACCCCGGACATGCCCGACCTGACCGGGGCGGTGCTGCTGGTCGAGGAGGTGCAGGAGCCGCCGTACAAGGTCGACCGGATGCTCACCCACCTGCGCCGCTGCGGCGCGCTGGACGGCATCGCCGGGGTGGCGGTCGGCCAGTTCACCGACTGCGCGGACGGCTGGGAAACGCAGGTCGCCGACGTGCTCACCGAGCGCCTCGGCGACCTGGGGGTCCCGGTCCTCGGCGGCCTCCCGATCGGCCACGGCGTCGGCCAGCTCACGGTCCCCGTCGGCACCGCGGCCACCCTCGACGCCGACGCCGGCACCCTGACGGTCTCCCCCGCCGTCCACTGACCCCACCCCACCCGGCCCGGCCCGGCCCGCTGATCATGAAGTTGTTGTCGCGACTCGCCGGGGCGGCTGACAACAACTTCATGATCGACGAGGGGAGTCGGGTGCGAGCGAAGGCGGTTTGTCCGGGTGGCCGGGTGGGTTGCCAGCGCGTTCATAGGGTCCTGACGGGTTTCCTCCAGCCGCGACCGTCACTGTCGGTGACGTCATCGCACCACGGACAACCTGGAGGACTGATGTCCCGCACGATTTCCAAGAAGCACCTGCTGGCCGGCCTGGCCGCCGCCGGAGTGCTCGGCGTGGGGATCGCCGCCCCCACGGTGGCGTTCGCCGACGACGCGACCCCGACGCCGAGCGCGAGCAGCAGCGACCAGGGCACCGACCGGCAGCAGCAGCGGGCCGACCGGCAGGCCGAGTTCGCCGAGGCGCTCGCCAAGGAGCTGGGCGTCCCCACCGACAAGGTCACCGCGGCCCTGGCGAAGCTGCGCGAGCAGCACCAGGCCGACCGCCCCGAACGGCCCTCCGGCGAGGACCGGCAGGCGCAGCTCAAGGAACGGCTGGACCAGGCCGTCAAGGACGGCAAGCTCACCCAGGAGCAGGCCGACGCGATCACCAAGGCCGTCGAGGCCGGCGTCTTCCCGGGCCCGGGCGGCCGCGGCCACCACGCCCCGGAGGGTACGACCGACAAGTGAGCAGGAGCCGTCCGCCCCGGCTGCCTGGCCGGGGCGGACGGCGCCCGGTCTCACCCCTGGTCGGCGGGCGGGGGCGTGAAGACGCCGAGGTGGTTGCCCGACGGGTCGCGCAGGTGGGCGAAGGTGAGCCCGCTCGGCGCGGTCCGCAGCGGCACCAGGACCTTGCCACCGGCCGCCTCGGCCCGGCGGCAGGTCTCCGCCACGTCGGCGACCTCCGCGTAGAAGATCGCGTAGTTCGGCGACTTTCCGTCGGTGGCCCGGATGGCCCCGCCGATCCCCTCGCCCGCGCCGGCCTCCGTCACCCGGTACGACCCGCCCGGGCCGCCCTGCTCCTCGAAGGTCCAGCCGAACAGCTCGCCGTAGAACTTCTCGGCCTCCGCCGGCCGGTCGGAGCCGATCTCGAACCAGGTGATCCCGTTGGTCGTGGCCATGGACTGCCTCCCGTTTCGTCGCGCCGACCGGTCGGCCGGCGTCCTCGCACGAACCAGCCTCGACCCTGTCTGCGACAGCGTCGTGTCGGTGTTTCCCGACGAACTCAGACCAGGCTGAGCCGGCGGACCACCCGCTCGGGGATGTCCAGGTCGCCGGGGCGCAGCTCCCGGGTCACCGCCTCCGACAGCGGATGCACCGAGACGATCCGGTCGGTGCGGAAACAGCGCAGCCCGTCGCGAAGCCGACACCAGGCCACCAGGTACCAGTGCGTGGGGTTGCCGAGGTAGCCGAGCGGCTCCACGTCGCGTACGGAATCCGCGCCGGTGCGGTCCGCGTACCGGAGGCGGAGCACCCGTCGCGCGGCGACCGCGTCGGCGACGGCGGCCGGGACGGGCGTGGCCGGGCCGGCGCCGATCAGGTGCACCCGGCCAGCCAGCCGGTGCGCCTCGGCCACGCCGGCGGCCGGCATCACCGCGATCAGCTTGCGCAGCGCGGCGCCGGCGGCCGACACGAACGGCGTCCCGCCGAGCCGGTGCAGCGCCACCGCCATCGCGACCGCCTCGCCGGCGGTCAGGTTGACCGGCGGGAGGGTGTGCGCGCGGTCGACCACGTAGCCGCCGGTGCGGCCCGGCTGGGCCCAGATCGGCACGCCGGAGGCCTGCAACGCGGCGATGTCCCGCTCGATTGTGCGGGCGCTGACCTCGAAGCGCTCGGCCAGCCAGCGGGCGCTACGCGGCCGCGGCGACACCGCCCGCAACTCCTCCACCAACGCGTAGAGACGATCCGTCCGGTTCACGCCCCGCAAGCTAATCCCGGGGTACGACAGACCCTCGAGCTATAGCGAGAGGTAGCGCTGCCGCTCGTACGGGGTGACCTCGCGGCGGTACTGCTCCCACTCGGCCCGCTTGTTGCGCAGGAAGTAATCGAAGACGTGCTCGCCGAGCACCTCGGCGACCAGTTCCGAGCCGGCCATCACGTCGATCGCCTCGGCCAGGTTCTCCGGCAGCGCCTCGTATCCCATCGCGCGGCGCTCGGCGCTGGTCAGCGACCAGACGTCGTCCTCCGCGCCCGGGGGCAGCTCGTAGCCCTCCTCGATGCCCTTGAGGCCGGCCCCGAGCATTACCGCGAAGGCCAGGTAGGGGTTGGTCGCCGAGTCCAGCGAGCGGACCTCCACCCGGGCCGAGTTCGGCTTCCCGTACGCCGGCACCCGGACCAGCGCCGAGCGGTTGAGGTGACCCCAGCAGACGTACGCCGGGCTCTCGGTGATCCGGTCCGGCAGCGCCTGCGGGAAGAGCCGCTTGTACGAGTTGACCCACTGGTTGGTGACCGCGGTGTACTCCCGGGCGTGCCGGAGCAGGCCGGCGATGAACGACTTCGCCACCTTGGAGAGCTTCATCGGGTCGCCGGGGTCGTGGAAGGCGTTGCGCTCCCCCTCGAAGAGCGACAGGTGGGTGTGCATGCCGTTGCCGGGCTGGTCGGTGAAGGGCTTCGGCATGAAGCTGGCCTGCACCCCGGTGGAGAGCGCCACCTCCTTGACCACGTGCCGGAAGGTCATGATGTTGTCCGCGGTGGTCAGCGCGTCGGCGTAGCGCAGGTCGATCTCCTGCTGGCCGGGGGCGACCTCATGGTGGCTGAACTCCACCGAGATGCCGATCCGCTCGAGGGCGAGCACGGCCTGGCGGCGGAAGTCCCGCGCGACGGCGTGGGTGGTGTGCTCGAAGTACCCGCCGGTGTCCACCGGGGTGGGCACCGAGCCGTCCATCGGGCCGTTCTCCAGCAGGAAGAACTCGATCTCGGGGTGGGTGTAGAAGGTGAAGCCCTTCTCGGCGGCCTTGGACAGCGCCCGGCGCAGTACGTGCCGCGGATCCGCCCAGGACGGGGTGCCGTCGGGGAGCAGGATGTCGCAGAACATCCGGGCGCTCTCGCCGCTCACCCCGCCCTCGAACGGGAAGACCTGGAAGGTGGTTGGGTCGGGCATGGCCACCATGTCGGACTCGTACACCCGGGCGAAGCCCTCGATCGCCGAGCCGTCGAAGCCGATCCCCTCATCGAAGGCCGCCTCCAGCTCGGCCGGGGCGACCGACACGCTCTTGAGCGTGCCGAGCACGTCGGTGAACCACAGCCGGACGAACCGGATGTCCCGCTCTTCCAGCGTACGGAGGACGAACTCCTGCTGACGGTCCACTTCAACCCCTCGCGACACTGTCTTCCGAGACCGGCCGGGCCGGTCCGGCCTGACCGCCCAGTCTCCACCGGGCTCGTTACGCCGACGTTACGCGACCAGCCCGCGGCCCGTCCTCCCCGTGTCCCGCCGCACGGACCGCCCGGGACGTACCGGGGTGGCCAGGGTCTCCCGCGTCCGGCCGTGTCGGGGTCCCCGGGCTGGGGCAAGATGAGGACATGCCCACGCTGCGTCTCGCCCTGTGCCAGGTCAACCCCACCGTCGGTGACATCGACGGCAATGCCGACCTGGTCCGCGGCTGGACCCGCAAGGCCGCCGACGCCGGCGCCCAGCTCGCGCTCTTCCCCGAGCTGATGCTGACCGGTTACCCGGTCGAGGACCTGGTCTTCCGCCGGTCCTTCGTCGCCGCGTCGAAGGCCGCGCTGGAGCGGCTCGCCGCCGACCTGGCCGCCGACGGGCTCGGCGAGCTGCCGGTCATGGTCGGCTACCTGGACGCGGACGGCCCGCCGCAGGTCAGCGCCGACGCCGAGCCGGGCCGGGGTGCCCGAAACGCCGCCGCGCTACTGTACCGGGGCAAGATCGTCGCCACCTACTTCAAGCACCACCTGCCCAACTACGGGGTCTTCGACGAGGACCGCTACTTCGTGCCGGGCGACACGCTGACCGTGGTCCGGATCGGCGGGGTGGACGTGGCGCTGACCATCTGCGAGGACCTCTGGCAGGCGGGTGGCCCGTTCGCCGTCGCCCGGCAGGCCGGCGTGGGCCTGGTGCTCAACATCAACGGCTCGCCGTACGAGCTGAACAAGGACGACATCCGGCTGCCGCTGGTCCGCCGCCGGGCCGCCGAGGCCGCGGCCACCATCGCGTACGTCAACATGATCGGCGGCCAGGACGAGCTGGTCTTCGACGGCGACTCGATGATCGTCAGCGCGGAGGGCCAGCTGCTCACCCGGGCGCCGCAGTTCGTCGAGCACCTGCTGGTGCACGACGTCGAGCTGCCGCCGGCGAAGGAGCCGGTGGACCGCGAGGAGGAGCTGGCCGACGGGATGCGGGTGGTCCGGGTCAAGGTCAGCGACACGCTGCCCGCCCCCACCGGCGAGGTCGCGGTCGGCGGCATCATCGAGCCGGTCGCCGACGAGGCCGAGGTGTGGCAGGCGCTGGTGCTGGGCCTGCGCGACTACGTCAACAAGAACCACTTCCCATCGTTGGTGCTCGGCCTCTCCGGCGGGATCGACTCGGCGGTGTCGGCGGCCATCGCGGTGGACGCGCTCGGCCCGGAGCGGGTGGTGGGCGTGTCGCTGCCCAGCCAGCACTCCTCGGAGCACTCCCGGGCGGACGCGGAGGAGTTGGCCAAGCGCACCGGGCTGGACTACCGGATCCAGCCGATCCAGCCCATGGTGGACGCCTTCCTGGCCAACATGTCGCTCTCCGGCGTGGCCGTGGAGAACCTTCAGGCCCGGGTCCGCGGCGTCATCCTGATGGCGCTGTCGAACCAGGAGGGCCACCTGGTCCTCACCACCGGCAACAAGAGCGAGTTGGCGGTCGGCTACTCCACCCTGTACGGCGACTCGGTGGGTGGCTACAACCCGGTCAAGGACGTCTGGAAGACGCTGATCTGGCGGCTGGCCAAGTGGCGCAACGCGGACGCCGCCCAGCGTGGCGAGACCGCCCCGATCCCGGAGAGCTCAATCGGCAAGGCGCCCTCGGCCGAGCTGAGCCCGGGCCAGCTGGACAGCGACACCCTGCCGGCCTACGACGTGCTCGACCCGATCCTGATCGGCTACGTCGACGGCGACCTCGGCCGGGACGGGCTGATCGAGTCGGGCCACGACCCGGCGGTGGTCGACAAGGTGCTGCGGATGGTGGATACCGCCGAGTACAAGCGGCGCCAGTCCGCCCCGGGCACGAAGATCTCGCACAAGGCGTTCGGGCGGGACCGCCGCCTGCCGATCACCAACCGCTGGCGGGAACACGGCTGACCCGAACCTCCCGACGGCCGGTGCTGGGCAAGCCGGCTCCGGCCGCGGGCGGGGAGTGAAATCCTCCACTGCGCCCTGCCGCCGGCCCGTCGTCCGGTGGGACGATCGCGGCGGAACCCGGGGACCGCGAAGGCGGCCTCGAGGAAGGAGAGAGTCATGGTGGAGTCCACCCCGACCGAGGTGACCGCCCTCTACGGCGGGCCGGCCACCCGACGGGTCCGCACCCGCGACCTGATCGCCGCCAAGGAACGCGGCGAGCGCTGGGCGATGCTCACCTCGTACGACCAGTACACCGCCTCGATCTTCGACCAGGCGGGGATCCCGGTGCTGCTGGTCGGCGACTCGGCCGCGAACAACGTCTTCGGCTACGAGACCACCCTGCCGGTGACCGCCGAGGAGCTGCTGCCGCTGGTCCGCGCGGTGGTACGGGCGACCCGGCACTCGCTGATCGTCGGCGACCTGCCCTTCGGCTCGTACGAGGAGGGCCCGACGCAGGCACTGCGCACCGCGGTGCGGTTCATGAAGGAGGGCGGCTGCCACGCGGTGAAGCTCGAGGGCGGCCGGCGCTGCGCCGACCAGATCGCGGCGATCGTCGGCGCCGGCATCCCGGTGATGGCGCACATCGGTTTCACCCCGCAGAGCGAGCACACCCTGGGCGGCTACCGGGTGCAGGGGCGGGGGGACACGGCGGACGAGGTGATCGCCGACGCCCGGGCGGTGGCCGAGGCGGGCGCGTTCGCGGTGGTGCTGGAGATGGTGCCCGGCGAGGTGGCCAAGCGGATCACCCACGAGCTGCGGATCCCGACGGTCGGCATCGGCGCGGGCCCGGACACCGACGCCCAGGTGCTGGTCTGGCAGGACATGGCCGGCCTGCGCACCGGCAAGGCGCCACGCTTCGTCAAGCGCTACGCCGACCTCGCCGGCGCCCTCACCGACGCGACCCGCCGCTTCGCTGAGGAGGTACGCGGCGGCGAGTTCCCCGCCGCCGAGCACACCTTCTGACAGTGGCCGGGCGGTGCGGCTCCGGCCGCGCCGCCCGGCCCACGGCGCGCCGGCCGGTGTCACACCACGCAGAACTCGTTGCCCTCCGGGTCGGCCAACTGGACCGAGTAGTGGTCGTTCTCCGGCGCGTCCATCCCGCCGAGCACCCGCGCCCCGAGCGGCAGCAACCGGGCCACCTCCGCGTCGACGCGGGATCGCCGGATGGCCAACGGAACCCCTCTCCCGCCGCCGACCTTCAGATCGATGTGCAGTCGGTTCTTGATCGACTTCTGCTCGGGCACCGGTTGGAACCAGATCCTCGGCCCGGCTCCGGTGGGATCCTCCAGCCGGTCCGCGCAGTCACCCTCGCCGAGCTCCTCCGGCGGGATCCCGATGGACAGGTACCAGTCCCGCCAGGTTGGGTACCCGTCCGGCGGTGGCTGCGGTCGATACCGCAACGCCTCCGCCCAGAACGCGACGAGCCGTGCCGGCTCCCGACAATCGATCACCAGTTGCCACTCCATACGGCGATGATGCCGCCCGGTTACGACAGCCGATCGAGATGAGCTCGGCCGTCGACGCCACAGTTGTCGTACACCTGTACTAGCCTGACGCCGTGATCGATGAGCTGGCGCGAGCCGATGCGGCGCTACGGTCGTGCTTGGGCCGGCCGGCATGGGCAATGCCCGAGCCGGACCTCGTCGATGCCCTCGACGCGGTGCACACCTTGGGGCAGCGCGTTGCGGCAGTGCAGCTGGCGCTGGTACGGGAGCTCGACGGGAGGGGCGTCGCCGTGGCGCAGGGCGCCTCGTCGACGGCGGTCTGGCTGCGCGACAGGCTGCGGCTCACCGTGCCGGCGGCCCGCCGACTGGTCGATCTCGCCGCCGCGCTCCACGAAGGCTCCCCCGCGGTCCGTGACGCCCTCGCCGATGGCCGGGTCGACGCGGCTCAGGCCCAGGTGATCACCGAGACCACGGCCGTCGTACGCGCGGAGGCCGGCCCTGCGGCGGGCGAAAAGTCGGTCGGCCTCCTCGTCGAATGGGCCGGGCAGTTCGACCCGTTCGCGCTGCGCAAGCTCGGCGCCCGGATTCTCGACCACGTCGCCCCGGAGGTTGCCGAGGCTGCCACCGGCCGGGCGCTGGAGGCCGAGGCCGCCCGCGCGGCCCGCAATCGCCACCTCACCCTCGCCGAGCTGCGGGATGGCCGCCTCCGCCTGACCGGCAGCCTCGATGCCGAGGCGGCGGCCCTACTTCGCGCGGCGCTGGACCCGCTGACCGCCCCGTCCGGGCTGGACGACACCCGCTCCCCCGGGCAACGCCGTCACGACGCGCTCGGCGACATCTGTCGACTCGCCTTGCGCACCGCTGAGTTGCCAGAGCACGGCGGTGACTCCGCCCAGATGGTCGTCACCACGTCCTACGACGCTGTCGTCGGTCAGCTCGGGGCCGGGACCCTTGACACCGGGCTGTCCCTGACGCCGGAGACGGTCCGGCGGTTGGCCTGCGACGCCGCCATCCTGCCCGCCGTGCTCGGCGGCGCCGGTCAGGTGCTGGACGTCGGCCGGCAACGCCGTCTCATCGCAGGACCGCTCCGCCGGGCGCTGGTCCTGCGGGACCGAGGCTGCGTCTTCCCCGGTTGCGACCGCCCGCCCCGCTGGTGCGAGGGCCACCAAATCCGACACTGGTCGGACGGCGGCGGCACCACTCTGGACAATTCAGTTTTGCTCTGCCGGCACCATCACCGCCAAATCCATCACCACGGCTGGCAGGTCCGGCTCGCCGCCGACGGGCACCCTGAGTTCGTCCCGCCCGCCTGGCTCGACCTGCAGCGCCGCCCCCGCCGTAGCCGCCACCACCAACGCACGTACCTGCGCCAACAACCCGCTCCGACCTCCCTGGCAGGGACGGCACCGCGCACCACCGCGCGGCCTCCCGGCCGACCGTCGGCCCGTCCCCGGCCGCCATGACGGGTGAGCAGCCCTCTGCCGACGGCGGTCCGCCGACAACCAACGGGACAAACTCGACCGCCGGATTGGTGTACGTTGCGGCGATGATCTTCGAGCCGGGACAGGTCATCACCCGTCGCTACCTGCGCGGCCGCTGGTGCACGTGGGTGCAGCCCATGCGGGTGGTCTCCGACGACACGCACGGCCTACTGCTCTGGCATCCGGCCGGTAGCGACTTCGCCCGGCTCGTCGACGCCGACGGCAACACCCAGCACGAGATCACTCTCGACCAGATGCGCGATCCGAAGCTGACCATTCTTACCTGGCAGGAATACGACATCCTGGTGCTCATGCCGCCAGCAGCGGCGTACTCGGTGTGGTGGTTCTTCCGCGACGGCGTCTTCGCCGGCTGGTACGTCAACCTGGAGGAGCCGTATGTCCGACGGCCCGACGGCGTCGACACCACCGACCTGGTCCTCGACCTCGTCGTGACGCCGCAGCGGCAGTGGGAGTGGAAGGACACCGACGAGTTCGCCGAGCGCATCGGGAATCCGCTCTACTTCGACCGGGCGACCGCCGACGCCGCCCGCGCCGAGGGGGAACGGCTCATCAAACTCATCGAAACGGGCGAGTTCCCGTTCGACGGCACATACACCGACTTCGTTCCAGACCTGCACTGGGCGCCGCTGCGGCTGTCACCGAATTTCGAGGCGACGACGGTCCCGACGAGCTGACCGGATACGTGCCTGCCCGGGGTCGATCCGCCACCAACCCTCGGCGTCAGGAGCCGAGGCTCACCTGGTCGGGATCCTGACCGTCACAGGTCGGTGACCCGGATGCCGGCGTGCGCCTTGTAGCGCTTGTTGATGGCGATCAGGTTGGCGGTGAACGCCTCGATCTGGTGGGCGTTGCGCAGCCGGCCGGCGTAGATGCCGCGCATGCCGGGGATCCTTGCGGCGAGCGCGGCGACCACGCCGGCCAACTCCCGGTCCTCGGTGCAGATCAGCACGTCGAGGTCGATCCGGTCGACCTCCGGGTCGGCCAGCAACGGCGCGCTGACGTGGTTGAACGCGGCGCACACCCGGGAGTCCGGCAGCAGTCCGGCGGCCTGCTGGACGGCGCTGCCCTCGGGGACGGTGAGCGCGTACGGGCCCTGCTTGTCGAAGCCCAGCGGGTTGACGCAGTCCACGACGATCTTGCCGGCGAGCGGCCCGGCCAGCGCGCCGACCGTGGCGGCGTGCCCGTCCCACGGCACCGCGATGATCACCACGTCGCTGCGCCGGGACACCTCGTCGTTGTCGGCGCCGGCCACGTCGGCTCCGGCCGGGACGCCGGGCAGCGCGGCGATCTCCGCGGCGGCCTGCGCGGCCCGCTCCGCCGAACGGGAGCCGATCAGGACGGTCTGCCCGGCCCGGGCGAACCGGTAGGCGAGACCTCGCCCCTGGTCGCCGGTGCCACCGATGATGCCGACGGTCAGCCCGGAGACGTCGGGCAGTGTGGTCGCGTCGTAAGCCATGCGGTCATCCTCGCAAAGGTCTCCGGCTGGCAGTGCGGCCGGCCACTGTGACAATCCCCGCTGGCGGCGGGTCAGGCGCGCTCGAAGAGGACCTTGCGCTGCGCCGGGTCGGCGGTCACCAGGCGGACCAGGATCCGCTCGCCGAGCGGCAGTTCGCCGGTGCAGCGGGCGCGCACCGGCGGCTGGTCCAGGGCCACCGTGCCGCCAGGCGGGCGGCCCGGCTTCGACTGGCCGTTCAGCGACGCGTCCACGTCCAGCACTGCAGCCTCGAAGGTTTCCCCTACCCGATGCTCCAGCAGCACCGCCTCGGCCAACTCGATGGCACCCCGGGCGGCCGCCGACGCGGTCCGGTCGGTGGTCGACATCACCTCCGGCAGCTTCGGCAGCGCCGCGCGCGCCCAGTCGGGCACCGGCCGGCCTTCGTGCAGGGCCAGGCAGACCTCGGTCGCGTACCGGTCGGCCAGCCGGCGCAGCGGCGCCGTGACATGCGCGTACGCGGCTCCGACCCCGCCGTGCTCCGGCTGCTCGGGCAACTCCCCGTCGAAGGCGGTGTACGCGGCGCCGCGCATCAGCTCGGCGGCCTGGTCGATGAACGCCGCCGCCCGGGGCTGTGAGGCGTCCAGCCGGACGAGGACCTCGCCCACCCCGAGCCCGTCCGGCCAGTCCACGCCGAGCGGGGCGGCGGCGAGCCGGAGCCGGTCGACCGCCTCCGGCTTCGGCGACGGCATGGTGCGCAGCAGCCCGATCCGGCCGGCGAGCATGATGTCCGCCGCGGCCATCCCGGTGAGCAGGGAGATCTGCGCGTTGTGGTCCTCCATCGGCCCCGGCCCACGCAGCACCAGCCGCCAGCCGTCGCCGTCCGGTTCGACGTCCTGCTCCGGCAGCGGCAGGTTGATCGCGCCCCGGCGGAACCCACGGGCGGCGAGCAGGCCGCCGATCTCGGGCAGCAGGGCGATCGGCTCGGGCAGCCGGCCGACGTCGGCGTCGGCCTGTACGCCGGCGTAGTCCAGCTTGGCGCGGCTGCGTACCCGGGCGCGTTCCAGGGCGACGGCAACCGTGTCACCGTCGGGATCGAGGTCGATGGTCCAGAGCACGGCCGCCCGGTCCTCGTCGGGCAGCAGGCTGGCCGCGCCCTCGCTGAGCGTGTGCGGGTGCAGCGGCACGTTGCCGTCGGGCAGGTAGACCGTCTGCCCGCGACGCCAGGTCTCCTCCTCCAGCGGGCCGCCGGGGCGTACGTGGGTGGCCACGTCGGCGATCGCGTACCGCACCCGGAAGCCGCCACCGGGACGGCGGCTGAGGTGCATGGCCTGGTCAAGGTCGCGCGAGGTCGCCGGATCGACCGTGACGAACGGGACGTCGGTCCGGTCGGCGACGGCCGGCAGCGGTGCGGCCGCCGCCTCGTCCGCCTCGCGCTGCGCCGCGGCCGGAAAGCCCTTCGGCAGTCCCAGCTCGCGCCGTAGCGCGCCGAAGTCGATGCGGGGCGCCAGTACGCGTCGGATCACCACGCGGTCAATCCTGACAGCGCGGCGCGTGATCCGCTCACCGGCGTGGCGTTCGGCCGATCAGCGGCGGATCGCGGCTCTCAGCCGGCGGCCTTCCGGATGCTCCCCGGCTTGATGGTCGATCGGCCGGCGACCACTCGCTTACCAGGGGGCTTCCGGGCGGCGACGCTCCGCTTGGTGGTGGCGGTGGAGGTGCTTGTCCCGGCCGCCCGGCGCGTTGCGGTCGACGCCGCGGGTGTCGCCTTCTTCGCCGCCGCCTTGCGAGTAGCGGTCGACGAGGTACCGGTGGCCTTCTTCACGGGTGCCCTCGTCGCCGCGGCCTTCCGGGCGCCGGCGGTGGGCCGGGTCGTCGCGGCCTTCTTGGCGGTCGCCTTCTTCGCCGGGGCCTTCTTCGCTGCCGTGGTCTTCTTCGCCGCCGCGCCGGTCTTCTTGACCGTGGCGGTCGTCTTCTTGGCCGTGGCGGTGACCTTGCGGGCGCCCGCGGTCTTGGCGGGCGCCTTCTTCGCGGGCGCCTTCTTCGCGGGCGCCTTCTTCGCGGGCGCCTTCGCGGCCACCTTCTTGGCCGGCGCCTTCTTCGCGGCGGCCTTCGTGACCGGCCCCTTCTTCGCAGGCGCCTTCCTCGCCGCCGTGGTCTTCTTGGCTGCCGCCTTCTTGGCCGGCGCCTTCTTCGCGGCGGCCTTCGTGGCCGGCGCCTTCTTCGCGGGCGCCTTCCTCGCCGCCGTGGTCTTCTTCGCGGGCGCCTTCTTGGCGGGCGCCTTCCTCGCGGCCGTGGTCTTCTTGGCTGCCGCCTTCTTGGCCGGCGCCTTCTTCGCGGCGGCCTTCGTGGCCGGCGCCTTCTTCGCGGTTGCCTTCTTCGCGGGCGCCTTCTTCACGGTGGCCTTCGTGACGGGGGCCTTCGTCGCGGCGGTCCTGGTCGCCGCGGCCTTCTTGGCGACCGCCGTCTTCGCCGGAACCCGACCGGCGCCGGCGCCGGAGGCGTTCGCGGACGCCCTGGTGACCGTCGCCTTCCTCACCGTGCCGGGCCGGCGCGCCGCAGCGGTCCGGGTCGCGCTCGCGGCGGCGGTCTTCTTCGCGGTCGTACGTCTGGCGGCCGGGCGGGTGGTGGCCTTTTGTGCTTCGGCCATCTCGGTTCCCTCCTTGGGGACGTGCTCTCGCCCTCGCGGAGCACGGGGTGCCTCGGCGCGGGCCGTCCCGCGCCGTCTACCTCTCCTCCCCGGCCCAACGGGCGTCCTCCGCCTCCCACGCTTCGTTGCGCTCCCGCACCCTCTGCAGGGCGTTCTCCGCGTCGGCGGCTGAGGCGTACGGTCCGAGAACGTGCTTGGCAGGGCACACGTCGGCATCGGTCTCGACCCGGTGGTGTCGGGTGCACCAGTAGTAGCGCGCACCACGTCCGCTGTCGCTCATGAGATCACTGTGCACCGGGACGCCTCCGGCCGCCACCGGATCGCCAGAAATGTCGCCGATGTCCTCCACAGTAGACCGGCTGCCGGCCACCGGGCACCGGAACGGGGAAACTCCCGGCGCAAGCCGGCGGCGGCGTCTCGCCCAGGTCGTACCCCCGGCCGGCCGGCGCGTGCCAGGGCGAGCTGGCCCCGGCCGGCGACGGTCGCCTCCGCCGGCACGGCCGAATCCGGCAGCCGTCGCTGGCCCACAAGAGCAGCCGCAACTCTGCGGCCCGATCGGCTGAACGGCCGGTTCCCGCGTCGGCCGTCGCTCGGCAGGATCGGGTGCCGTGATCAACACGACGGCGGGGACGGACGCCTGCCCGCGCTGCGGTGCGTCCATGGTGTCGGTGCGGGACGCAACGCCGTGGTGCGCCGGTTGCGAGTGGGACCTCGACGCGTACGACCGGGCGCGGCGCCCCCGCGAGTTCGGCTGGACCTGGGTGGACCGGTCGACCTGGCGGCTGGCGTACCGGATGACCGGGCGGCAGTTCGACCGGCTGGTCGGGCGACCGCTGGACGGTGCCCGGTCCGGCGCCGCCCGCGTGGTGACCGCGGTCGCCTCGGTGCTGCTCCTTGCCGGGGTGCTCGCCCTCGCCACGACCGGGGTGTGGCTGATCGTCGCCTTCCCGTTCCCGAACCTGTCGGTGGTGCTCGGCGTCGCGCTGCTCGGCCTCGCGTACGCGCTCCGGCCCCGCTTCGACCGCTTGAACGAGGACCTGGAGGTGCTCTCCCGGGATCGGGCACCGGAACTCTTCGCCCTGGTGGACGAGGTGGCGGCGGCGATCGGCGCGCCGACCCCGCAGATCGTCGGGGTGGACGGCGACATCAACGCGTACACGCACCTGGTCGGCGTGCGTCGACGGCGGGTGCTCTGCCTCGGGCTGCCGTTGTGGGGTTCGCTGCCGGCGCAGGAGCGGGTGGCCCTGCTCGGTCACGAGCTGGGCCACTTCGTCAACGGCGACCCGCGCCGGGCGCTGCTCGTCCAGCCCGCCTTCACCATGCTCGGCTCCGCCGCCGACCTGGTTCGTCCGGTGCGGACCGTCTCCGGCGGGGGCATCCTGGAGCTGGCCGGCCTGGCGCTGGCGCACACCGTGCAGTGGGTACTGTCCCGGCTGCTCTTCACCGCGCACCTGGTGCTGGTCTGCGTCGCCTTGCGGGACAGCCAGCGCGCCGAGTACCTGGCCGACGAGCTGGCGGCGCGGGTGGCGGGTTCGGCAGCCGCGACCCGCATGCTCGACTCCCTGCTCGCCGAGGAGTCCATTGCGCTCGCCGTACGCAGGGAGTCGCGGGCCGGGCACGGTCCGGACCGGTGGCGGGCGGCGGTGGCGGAGTCCCGCGCCGCCGCGGCGGCCCGGCTGCCGCTGCTGCGGCAGCTGTCGGTGCGGGACGAGGCGTCGCTGTTCGCCTCGCATCCGCCCAGCGGATTGCGGCGGCGGCTGCTGGAGGCCCGGCCGTGGCACGACCCGAGGGTGGTGCTGACCGACGACCGGATGGCGCGGATCGATGCCCAGCTGGCCCGGGAGTACGAACGGGTCCGCCGGACGGTGAGCTGGTCGGCCTGACCGGCGGCGCCACCGGATGTCGGCGCCGTAACCCGCACACCGGTCCGAACGACGACGGTTGCGCCGCTGGGAAGCCTGGGGCGACGTCACCGCTGCCAGGCCGGGCCGGTCAGGCGCCGGACGGCACCGGGTGCGACGGCGTGACGCCGGCCGGTTGCGGCGCCGCCGGCCGGGCCGCCCGGATCCCGTACGCGAGCACGTACGGCGTGCAGGCCAGGTAGAAGACGGGTTCCACCGCCACCAGGGTCGGTGATGAGGAACTGCTCCCACTCCGTCGGGCGGGGCAGCCCGAATGACGAGTCCGTCCAGCAGGTGAAGAGCCAGAGCGGGGCCGAGACCCGAAGATGGCTCTTCCAGCAGCAGCTCTTGGTCCGCTTCAACGTCTGACGGTTGGTCCAGGTCAAACCGACCTCGTCCGGCTCGTCAGGGCATGCCCGCGTATCGGAGTGGGAGCGGAGGTCGGGGCCGGCGCCACGCAACGTAGGTCAGGATGCCGAATGTGACCAGAAGTGCCACCGCGACGAGGATGATGAACCATCGGGATTGATCGCTAGCCTCGCGCACCCTGAGGCAAGGGTTGTTCTTGGCGTGGTGGACGCCGATGTGCTCACCGGTACTCACAGCCCGGTTCGCGTCGACCGTAACGCGCAGGCGTGATTCACACGCCTCGCCACGATTTGTAGTGAACTGAACTGTCAGGAAGGTTCTAGCTCCGAGACGCTCGACGTCCAGCACCTCGGCGACTGCCTCCGATCCCCGACGCTCGTCTGCGATCGACGATGTGGCTAGCGCCGTGAGCGCAATCGCAAAGACCAGACCGAACGTCGAGAACACCCGCAGGAAGTTTCGGCTTGGCCGTCGGCGGTGCATGGCCGGACCTTAGAACAGGTCAGCAACGAGGCTGGCGCGGCCGTTGGAGCCGACCCAGGGGTCTACAGGCAGGCCCCAGACTGTGGGCCGTCACCGGGCCGTCAAACGCCGACCAGGGATGAGCAACGACGACGAGCAGCACTGCAGAAACAGCAGGTCAGCCGCCATGTACGGGCGGCTGACCTGGTGGGCGACGGACGAGTCGACCTGTACGCCGGATTCTGTGACCGACGCGCCCCGGAGGGCGCGTCGGCGGCGGTCATCCATCTCGGCCTGCCGTCGCCGGCAGGCTCCAGCGGCCTACCCGCAGACATCGGGCGGGCAGCCCTCGAGCGTCTGCGCGGGCCGCCATCTTGCGGTGACGACCCTTTCTTGGCCTTGCTCCGGGTGGGGTTTACCGAGCCATCCCGGTCACCCGGGATGCTGGTGGGCTCTTACTCCACCGTTTCACCCTTACCGTCCCATATAGGGTCGGCGGTCTGTTTTCTGTGGCACTGTCCCGCGGGTCACCCCGGGTTGCCGTTAGCAACCACCCTGCCCTGTGGAGTCCGGACGTTCCTCGGCAACGGGCCGAAACCCGTCAACGCGACCGCCCGGTCGACTCGTCCGTCGCGCCACTAATCTTAACGACGCGGCGTCCGCGGCCATTTCCGCCTCCGCTCCCTTCGCCCGGGCAGTCGCACGGAACGACGCGGAACGGTATCCAAAGGTTGAGTCCGGACCCGGACGTATCTAGCCTCTGGGGATCATGGACCTCTCCGACGCCGCGCTTCTGCTCGTCGCCGGTCTCGCCGCGGGCACGGTGAACGCGGTGGCCGGCGGCGGTTCCCTGATCACCTTCCCGGCCCTGATCGCCACCGGCCTGCCGCCGGTGCCGGCGAACGTCAGCAACTCGGTCTCGGTCTTCCCCGGGTACGTCGCGAGCGTCGTCGGCAGCCGGCTGGACCTGCCGCACGGCCGGAAGCTGTGGGGCCTGCTGCCGACCGCGGTGCTCGGCACTGTCGTCGGCTGCGTGCTGCTGCTGGCCACGCCGGCGCGGGCGTTCGAGGTGGTGGTGCCGTTCCTGGTGCTGGGCGCGACCGCCGTCCTGGCCTTTCAGGATCCGCTGCGCCGGCTGGTCGGCCACCCGGCCGACCTCAGCCCGCGCCGCCGTACCGTCACCGTGCAGGCCATGGTCGGGCTCGGCGCGGTGTACGGCGGTTACTTCGGCGCGGCGCTCGGGGTGATGTTGGTCGCCGGCCTGGCCCTGGTGCTGGACGCGACGCTGGCCCGGGTGTCGGCCATCAAGAACCTGCTCTCCGCCGTGGTCGGACTGACCACGGTGGTCATCTTCTCGCTCTTCGGCCCGGTCAACTGGGCCGCCGTCGCGGTGGTCGCCCCGGCCACGCTGATCGGTGGGTACGCGGGCGCCCGACTGGTACGCCGGCTCCCGCCGGTGGTGCTGAAGACCGTCATCGTGGTCTTCGGCACGGTGATCGGCCTCTACCTGCTCTGGCGCGCGCTGCGCTGAGACCGGCTCCAGCGCCGACACCGCGGTCGCGCAGACCAGGGTCGGAACGCCGAACCGCCCCGTCGCGGCGACGGGGCGGTTCGGCCAGGGGCGGAGGAGAACGCTCAGTACGCCTCGCCGACCGGCTCCTCGGTCGCGTGCTCGGCGTCGGCGGCGGCGCGGTTCCAGCGGGACCAGAGCACCCGCTCGCCGTAACCGGCGGCCATCACGTGGGCGAACGCGAGGTAGACCAGCACGCCGACGGCGAGCACCCCGAAGCCGACCCAGAACGGCAGCGCCAGCGAGTGCTCGGCCAGCTTGCCGGAGATGATCGGGGCGGGTGCGGCGGCACCCCAGCGCACCAGGTTGAACGCGCCGGTGGCGACCCGGCGGTCGCTGGAGCCCAGGCCCAGCGCGAGGTCGGTCAGGTTCGCGTTGGCCAGGCCCATGCAGAGGCCGGCGAGCACCAGCACCACCAGCGACTCGGCGGTGCCGGACGAGGTGGCGAAGAGCGCCAGGCAGACCAGCAGGCCGGTGATCGCGATGCCGAGGGTCTGCACCGCCCCGATGCGGTGGGCGAGCCGGTGCCCGATCACCAGGATGCCGGCGGCCAGCCCCAGGCCCCAGGCGGTGAAGGCCAGCCCGAGGGGCACCACGTCGAGGTGCAGGAAGAGCGGGGTGTAGCCGAGCACCACGAAGAAGACGAAGTTGTAGGCGGCGGTGACCACGCAGAGGCTGATGAACGCCGGCTTGCGGTAGGTGGCGAAGATCGAGCCCACCTGCACCGGCGGCAGCTTGGTGGCGGGCTCGCGCAGCTTGCGGGACGCGACGGCCAGCGCCAGGACCATGAACACGCCGCAGACGAAGAACGGCAGCCGCCAGCTCACGTGGCCCAGCAGGCCGCCGAGCAGCGGGCCGACGGCGAAGCCGAGACCGAGCGCGGTCTCGAAGAGGCCGACCACCCACTCCCGGTCGATGGCGAGGTTGACCAGCACCACCATCGCGGTGGCGAAGAACATCGCGTTGCCCAGCCCCCAGACGCCGCGCAGCACGGAGAGCTGCACGATGTTGTCGCTGAACGAGGCGAGGATGGCGGCGACGCCGACGACCGAGACGCCGGTGATCAGCACCGGCTTGAAGCCGAACCGGCCGCTGGCCAGCGTCGCCGGGATCATGCCGATCGCCATCACCGCGATGTACGCGGTGAACAGCAGCTCGACCTGCCAGGCGGTGACCCCGATCTCCTCGCCGATGGCCGGCAGGATCGGGTCGACGACGGCGATGCCGGCGATGGCGAGGAAGGCCACCAGCGTGGTGGCGTAGATGGCACTGCGGTTCGGTTCGGATCGCCGATCCACTCCGCCTCCCAGATAGCTGTATCGTACAGGTAATTCGGTTGTATCATACAGCTATGAGCGTGGACCACGGCACGGGTACCGATCGGGACGAGGCCACCCTGGGTCGGATCGAGACCGAGGTGGCCCTGTTGATGCGGCTGGGCGAGGCGACCCGCCGGGCCACCGGCACCGCGGAGCACCGGGTGCTGGACCGGGCGGCGTACGTGATCCTGCGGCACCTCGACAGCGCCGGCCCGCAGAACGTCTCCGCGCTGGCCGCGAAGCTCAACCTGGACGGCTCCACGGTCACCCGGCAGGTCTCCGCCATGCAGCGGGACGGCCTGATCGCCCGTACGCCGGACCCGGCCGACGGGCGGGGCACGGTAATCTCCCCCACCCCGGCGGGCCTGAACCGGATGGCCGCCGTCCGGGCGGCCCGCACCCGGCTCTACGGCGACATCCTCACCGACTGGACCAGCGACGACCGGGACACCCTGGCGGACCTGCTGCACCGCCTCAACCAGGCCCTGGAATCCCGCAAGCGCTCCCGCTGACGCCCGCGGCCGGCGGCCGGCGGCCGAGGCGTTAGCAGGGGCCCCCTATACAACGGAATCCGTTGACAGGGGGCCCCTCCTTTTCAACTCAGGCGACGGGCTCCGGGGCGGAGTCGGCGTCGCGGGTGGTGCCGGGGGTGACGCGGGGATCGCCCTCGTCGGCGAAGTAGTCGTCCGGCGTGGTGTGGTCGACGCCGTCGGCCACCTTCGCGGCCCGCAGGACCAGCGTCAGCAGTGCGGCGATCGCCAGGTTGACCAGCACGGCCACGATCCCGACGTAGATCGTCTTCGGGGTGTCGAAGCCGAACTTCTCCAGCGGGAAGGCCGAGCCACCGAAGTGGGCCCGCTTCGTGGCCGCGTTGGGAATCTGGTAGAGCATCCACATGCCGAGCGCCATGCCGGCCACCCAGCCGGCGATCAGGGCGCCCCGGTGGAACCAGCGGGTGTAGAGGCCCAGCGCCACCGCCGGCAGCGTCTGGAGGATGATCACGCCGCCGATGAGCTGCAGGTCGATGGAGAACTGCGGGTCGAGGAAGACGATGCAGGCGACCGCGCCGATCTTCACCACCAGCGAGGTGATCTTCGAGACGTTCGCCTCCTGCGCCGGGCTGGCGTCCCGCCTCAGGTACTCCTTGTAAATGTTGCGGGTGAACAGGTTCGCCGCCGCGATCGACATGATCGCCGCCGGCACCAGGGCGCCGATGCCGATGGCCGCGTACGCGACGCCCGCGAACCAGTCCGGGAACTGCTTGTCGAACAGCAGCGGCACGATCGTGTTGCCGTCCACGCTGCCCTGGGTCGCCCCCGGCAGCGGCTTCACCCCCGCCGCGATCGCCATGTAGCCGAGCAGCGCGATCAGCCCGAGCAGCAGGCTGTAGGCCGGCAGCGCCGACATGTTGCGCTTGATCACGTCCCGGTTCCTGCTGGCCAGGACGCCGGTCAGGCTGTGCGGGTAGAGGAACAGCGCCAGCGCCGACCCGAACGCGAGGGTGACGTACTGGAGCTGGTTGTTGGCGTTGAGCAGGATCCCGTCGCCCGGCGCGGGTGACGCCTTGAACTTCGCGTCCGCCGCGTCGAAGATGCCGCTCCACCCGCCGAGCTTGTACGGCAGGTAGAAGACCGCCACCAGGATCACGATGTAGATCAGCGAGTCCTTGACGAACGCGATCAGCGCCGGCGCGCGCAGGCCGGACTGGTAGGTGTAGGCGGCCAGGATCGCGAACGCGATGATGATCGGCAGGTGCCGGGCGAGCGTGCCCTCCCCGGTGACGCCCATCGTCTTGAGCACCGCCTCGATGCCGACCAGCTGCAGCGCGATGTACGGCATGGTCGCCGCGATGCCGGTGATCGCGACCAGCAGCGCCAGCACCGGAGAGTCGAACCGGTTCCGCACGAAGTCGGCCGGGGTGACGTAGCCGTGCCGGTGCGACACCGACCAGAGCCGGCAGAGCACCAGGAAGACCAGCGGGTAGATGACGATCGTGTACGGCACGGCGAAGAAGCCCATGGCGCCCGCGCCGAAGACCAGCGCCGGCACCGCCACGAAGGTGTACGCGGTGTAGAGGTCACCGCCGACCAGGAACCAGGTGATCCAGCCGCCGAAGCTGCGCCCGCCCAGCCCCCACTCGTCCAGGTGGGCCATGTCGCGCGGCGCCCGCCACCGGGCCGCCACGAAGCCCATCGCGCTGACCAGCAGGAAGAGCAGCGTGAAGATGATGATCTCGGTCAGATGATCCCGCCACATCACCGCTCACCCCGCTTCTTCGTCATCTGGTACACCAGGGTCGTCGTGCCGACGCCGAGCAGGATGTACGCCAGTTGCAGCCAGTAGAAGCGCGGAAACCCGAAAAGCCGGGGCGAGTCTGCGTTGAAGAAGGCCGGGATCAGCGGCACCAGGATCGGTATGAAAAGCAACCAGTTCCAGGGACTGTGGTCCTTCGCCCTGGATCGCGCCGTGGTCGGCGCCTCCGGTTCGGGTGCTGCCATCTGACACACCTCCGGGAAGTCGTAACTTGCCATGTGACGGCCGGAGGCTACGACCCCGTGAGCGCGGTCACGTTTGCCAGTGCGACGCCTGCGCCGAACGGCGTACCGGCTGCGCCGAGCGGTGCCGCCGGCGTCGGGCGGGCCGGCGGCACCGGGGGTGCTACGGCTCGACGAGGTGCGCGGTGTCGTTGACCGAGCGGACCGCGACCCCGCCGTCCGGGTAGAGGTCGAGCACCGAAATGCCCGCGGTGTCCAGGTAGAGGCGGTGCAGGAAGGCGTCGCCGGCCGCGAGCGCGTCGCGCAGCACCAGCTTGATCGGCGAGACGTGGGAGACCACCACCACGGTCTCCCCCGGGTACGCCTCGCGCAGGCCGGCGACCGCCCGGCCGGTCCGCTCGGCGACCGCGGCGAACGACTCGCCCTCCGGCGGGGCGACCCGGGTTGAGGCGAGCCAGGCGTCGAGCTCCCCCGGCCAGCCCTCGCGCACCTCCGCGAAGGTTCGCCCCTCCCAGAGCCCGAAGTCGCACTCGATCAGGTCGTCGTCGGGGCGTACCGGCGGGTTGCCGACGGCTCCGGCGATCACCTCGGCGGTGGCCGTACACCGGGACAGCGGCGAGCTGACCACGGCCGCGACGGACGGGGCGAGGGCGGCCACCCGGGCGGCCGTGGCCCGGGCCTGGGACCGCCCGCGGTCCGACAGCGGCACGTCGCCGCGGCCGGAGTAGCGACCCTGCGCGGTCCGATCGGTCTCGCCGTGCCGGACCAGGATCAGCCGGGTGGCGGTCTCGGTCGGGCGCGGCTCCCAGGAGGCCGGCGTGGTGGTGGGGTCGGTGCCGGTGGCGCGCCCGGTGGCGGCCCGGGCGGTGACCTCGCGGGCCCGCGCGCGGTCCGCCGGGTCTGGCCCGGCGACCTCGCGCGGCGGCTCCACGATCCGGGGCGGCTCGACGGCCGGCCGCGTCGGCGCCTTCCCGGCGGCGGCGTCCATCGCGGCGTTGGCCAGCGCGTCGGCGTGCCGGTTGCGCTCCCGCGGGACCCAGCTGAACCGCACCGAGGCGAACCGCCCGACCAGGCCGGCCGCCTGGGCGGCCAGCGGGCGCAGCCCGGGATGCTTGATCTGCCAGCGGCCGCACATCTGCTCGACCACCAGCTTGGAGTCCATCCGCGCCTCGACCTCGGACGCGCCCAGCTCGGCGGCCGCTTCCAGGCCGGCGATCAGCCCCCGGTACTCCGCGACGTTGTTGGTGGCGATGCCGATCGACTCGGAGCGCTCGGCCAGCACCTCGCCGGTCTCCGGGTCACGGACCACCGCGCCGTACCCGGCCGGCCCGGGGTTGCCCCGGGCCCCGCCGTCGGCCTCCACGACCACCGAACGCACCGCCATCGCGGCTACAGCCCCGACTCGCTGGTCCGTACCATGATCCGCCGGCATTCCTCGCAGCGGACCACCTCGTCCGGGTCGGCCTTGCGGATCCGGGCCAGGTCGGCGCCGGAGAGCTCCAGGCGGCAGCCGCCGCAGCGGGCGGCGGTGAGCAGGGCCGCGCCGAGCCCGGTGTCCTCCCGGATCCGGTTGTAGAGGGTGACCAGGTCGGCTGGGAGGTCGTTGGCGAGCGGCTGGCGGGCGGACCGCTTGAACTCCTCCTCCTTGGCGATCTCGGCGAGGCTCTCGTCCCGGCGCTGCTCGGCCGCCGCCCGCCGGTCGCGCGCCTCGGCCATCCGCCGTTCGATCCCGTCGAGCACGCCCTGCGCGGTCTCCCGCTGCTCCATCAGCTCCAGCTCGGCGTCCTCCAGGTCGCTCTGCCGGCGGTTCAGCGAGACCAGCTCGTGCTGGAGCGCCTCCAGCTCCCGCGCCGGGCCGGTGCCGGCGGCGAGCCGGGCCTCGTCCTTGCTCTTGCGCGCCCGCACCTGCTCGATGTCCTTCTCCTGCCGAGCGATGTCCCGGTCCAGGTCGTCGACGGCCACCTGGGCGCGGACCCGCTCGTCCTCCAGCGCGGAGATCTCCCGGGCCAGGGCCTCGAGCTCGGCCCGCTCCGGCAGCGTCCGGCGCCGGTGGGCGAGCTGGGCGAGGGCGGTGTCGATCGCCTGGAGGTCGAGCAGGCGGCGCTGGACCTGCGGGTCAGCCTTCACAGTACGGCTCCTTGTCGTCCACTCGGGGATGCGGTGGCGTGCACGGTCCACGGATCGGTGTCCAGGTCGGACACCACGGTCTCGACGCCCAGCGCGTCCCGCAGGTGGGCGGCCAGGTCGTCCAACCAGGGTCGTTCGGTCGCCCAGTGGGCGGCGTCCAGCAGGGCGGGACCGCCTGCGGCGAGGTGCTCACCGGCGGGATGGTGGCGCAGGTCGGCGGTGAGGAACGCGTCCACCCCGGCGGCGGTCGCCTCGGCGAGGAAGCTGTCCCCCGACCCGCCGCTGACGGCGAGGATACGAACCATACGCCCGGGATCCCCGGCGGCGCGAACTCCCCACGCGGTGACGGGGAGCACCGCGGCGGCGTGCCGGGTCAGGTCGGCCAGCGTCATCGGAGTGGGCAGCTCGCCGATCCGGCCGATGCCCCGCGACCCGCCGGCGGCCGGGGAGCCGGGCTGCGGGCGGTGCAGCGGGCGCAGCCCGGTCAGCCCGAACCGGGCCGCGAGGGCGTCCGAGACGCCGGGGTCGGCCATGTCGGCGTTGGTGTGGGCGACGTACAGCGCAACGTCCCCCTTGATCAGCTGGTGGACGATCCGCCCCTTGTACGTGGTCGCGGCGACCGACGAGACGCCGCGCAGCAGCAGCGGGTGATGAGCGACGATCATGTCCGCCCCGGCGGCCAGCGCCTCGGCCACCGTCTCCGGCACCACATCGATCACGCAGGCGATCCGGCGTACCGGGGTGGAAGGCTCGCCGAGCACCAGGCCGACCCGGTCCCACTCCTCCGCCCAGGCGGGCGGGTAGCGGCGGTCCAGCGCGGCCACCACGTCGGCCACCGTGGGCGGGGATCCGGTTGTGCTCACGGCGGGCCAGCTTACCGGCGCTGGCCGTGCACCACGGCCTCGACGGTGAAGAGGGGCGGCCGGGGCAACGGAATGCTCACGCCTCAGGCGACGGGGGCGACCGGGTGCAACCGGCCGCGCAGCGCCGCGAGGCCGGCCGCCCACGGGAAGGCGTCCACGTGACGTTCGCCGGTGCCCGGCGGGTGGAGCGGGACGACGTGGTCGCCGAAGATCACGCTCACTCCCCACTCGCGCAGCCGCGCCAGGCTCGCCTGGAACGCCGGGTGCGCGGCCATCGCCGTGTTGGTGTACGGCACCGCGGCGATCGGCAACCCGAGGCCCTGCCCCTCGACCAGCAGCCCCAGGGCGAGGGTGTCGGCGATCCCGAGCGCCCACTTGTTGACGGTGTTGACCGTCGCCGGGCAGACGAGCATGGCGTCGGCCGGGGGCAGCACGTCCGGGTCGCCGGGGTTCTTGTACCTGGTGCGGACCGGGTGACCGGTCTGCCGGGCCAGCGCCGACCGGTCCACGAACTTCGCGCCGTCCGGCGTCGTCACCACGCAGACGTCCCAGCCCTCCTGCTGCGCCAGCTCGACCAGCCGGCCGACGTTGCCGGCCAGCGGCGAACCGCAGGCGATGACGTAGAGCACCGGGCGGCGCCCCTCGCTGGCGTGCGGCCCGTTCATCCGACCGGCACCGCGTTCATACTCCGACTCCCATGTGCTCAGCCAACTCTGCGATTGTCGGAGGCGGCGCACCCCGTGTCCGACGCAGGACGTCCGCCATCACCTCGTGGGCGATCGGCCGGCACCGGATCTCCGACGGCGCGAGCCGGTCGCCGCGCAGCAGCATCTCCCCCGCGTTCGCCACGTCCCCGATCTGCGCGAAGGCCCGGGCGATGTCGAGCAGGTGGTGGGCCCGGCGCTCGGGTAGCAGGGCGTTGAAGGCCGGCTCGGAGATCCGGTGGTGGGTCTCCACCGCCCGCCCGCCGTCGCCCAGCTCGACGGCCGCGGCGGCCCGGTGCAGCTCCACGTTGGTCGGGCCGAAGGAGGTCCAGTAGTGGTTGTGGTCGCCGCCGAGCAGGGTCGCCGCCTCCTGGGCCCCGCTGATCAGGTCGTCCACGGTGGCCGAGTCGCCGATCCGGGCAGCGGCCATCGCGCCCTGGAGCAGCAGCATGCCGTAGACGGAGAGCCGGGCCGGGGAGGCGTCGTTGCCGCCACCGGGGGCGAGCCGGTTGGCGATGTTGACGTTGAGTTCGAGCGCCGGACGGGCCCGGCCCATGGCGACCAGCGCGTTGCAGACCCGGGTGGTGGCGACGCCGGCCAGCAGCTGGTCGTCGGCCCGCTGGGCGACCGCCATCGAGCGGTCGGCGGCCAGCCAGGCCAGGTCGCACTCGCCGAGCTTGCGCAGCGCCGAGGAGGCGATCTGGTAGACCTGCCCGAGCAGGTGGGCCGCCTCCCGGGCCTGGTCGCCGCCGTAGCCGGCGTCCGCAGCCTGGGCGTCGCGCAACAGCTTCGGCAGCGCCCGGGTGAGCATGCCGTAGCGGCCGTACTGGTAGGTCAGCCAGGCGTGGTTGACCGCCTTGCGCAGGTCGGCCAGCGGCGGCGGGTACGGCGCGGCGTCGAAGTAGGCGCTCATCGAGTCGTACCGCTCCAGGGCCGCCCGGATCTCCTCCACCTCAACCTGGTCTATGCAGTTCAGCGCGTCGGTACGCCGCTCCGGGTCCTTGCCGAGCAGCAGCTGCACGTCGACCTGGAGGATGTCGGCGATCTCGTAGACGACGGAGAACTTGTCCAGCCGGCGGACCCCCCGCTCCACCTTGTCCACCCAGCTCTTGGACTTGCCCAGCCGGTCGGCGAAGACCTGCTGGGACATCTTCCGTCGGCCGCGCCAGTAGGCCACCCGGCGGCCTATGGGTAACTCGTCCATCTCCGCGCGCCCCTCCCCCTGCCAACCTCCGGCTGAACTCGCGCTCCGCGACCACAGTGGTCCCTGGATCCTCAGGTTTGTCCTGATCGCACAGTCTGTACGTCGGCCGTGCGGCCGGTCCTCGTAGTTTTCGTGCAAGTTGCATCAGCCGTTTCGTCAACTCAACGACGATGGGTTACGGCAGTGACGGCGTTCGACGTGCGACCGGGCCACCGTCCACTCAGGGCGAGAGGAGATGACACACATGTGGGGGAATGTCGGACCGCGCGTCGCCCACCTGTCGTCCCTGGAGCGGGTCCGGCTGCGCCGGGTCGCGGTGCGCTACGCCGCGCACGGTTGGGAGGTAACGCCCGGCGCGTGCCTGGCCAACAACCGATTCGTCTGCGGCCGGGCCGGCTGCCCGACGATCGGCTGCCACCCCGCGCTGGAAGACTGGGAGGAGGCGGCGAGCGCCGATCCGGCGCGGGTGGCCACCTGGTGGCGCAGCCGTCCGCACGCGGTGCTGCTCCCCACCGGGCGGGCCTTCGACGTGCTGGAGGTTTCGGCCGATCTCGGCCGGCGCATGCTGGACGGCGTCGCGACCCATCCCGCCGGCCTAGGGGTTCGCGGGCCGGTCCTGGTCACCCCCACCGGGCGATGGATGTTCCTGGTCCGTCCCGGCGACCCGCTCCGGCCCGAACTGGAGCAGTGCTTCCACGTGGTCCGCCACGGTCCGGGTTCGTGGATCGCGGCGCCGCCGACCCGGCTGGCCGAGGGGACGGTGCGTTGGGCGGTCGCGCCGGAGCAGGTCCGTTGGCAGCTTCCCGATTCCTACCTGGCGCAGAACGCGCTCATCCGCGCGTTACGGACGGGCGGGGTCACGGTCGCCTCCGACCTGCTCCCCGGCCAACTGCCGCTGCCCCGCCGTGGTTTCTGACCCGACGCCTCCGGCGACAGCGTCCCCACCGGTGCCGGACTCGTTGAACCGGTGACGGCGCGCCCGGCGCCACGAGCGGGGGTTGACAATGTCCACGGACGACGCGGCACACCACACCGGCGGCACCGGACCCTCCGGGCACCACCGCCGCCCCCGCCGCTGGGCCGCCACCCGCCCCCTGGGCACCCGCCCCGGCCGCCCCCGCCCACCGGGCTCCCGCCCCGCCACCACCCACCGCCCCCTCCGCTGACCCCCTGGGCCCGCGCCCGCCCCCGCCCACCCGCTTGCACCCGGTGATCATGAAGTTACTGCCACGACACGCCGTGCGGCGGGCAACAACCTCATGATCACCGGGGCAGGGACACGGCGGGGCCAGGGGCCGGACCGGGTCAGTCCGCGAGGGGGAGGCGGGTGGAGTGCAGGAGGCGGGCGTCGTCGGTGACGATCGCGTGGAGGTGGTCCGGGAGGCGGTCCAGCCAGCCGATGCCGGCCGAGCCCATCGCCACGGCCGTGGTGGCGTACGCGTCCGCCAGGCCGAGGTCGGCGCCGACGACGGTGACGGCACGCAGGCCCCGGGCCGGGGCGCCACGACGCGGGTCGACCACGTGGTGGCCGCGCTCGTAGACGCCGGACGTGGCCACCGCCAGGTCGGTGCCGGCGAGCACCAGACAGGTCGCGGTCGGGTCCCACGGGTGCCGGATGCCGATCCGCCAGGGCTGGCCCGAGGCGGAGTGGCCGCGTACCCGGACGTCGCCGCCAGCGTTGAGGCAGTGGTTGGCCGCCCCGGCGGCGAGCAGTCGGTCGGAGGCAACCTGCGCCGACCACCCCTTCACGTAGCCGGATGGGTCCAGGCGGCCGGTGGCGTACGCGTCGAAGAATCCGTCGGTCGCGCCCCAGAGGTCGGCGCAGCGCTCCAGCACGGCCCGCAGGTCGGCCGACGCCTCGGAGAACGGCAGCTCGCCCCGGTCGAACCGGCACACCTCGCTGTCCTCCCGGTAGGTGCTGAACCGGGCGTCGACCTCGCGGAGCCAGCCGAAGGTCTCCTCGGCCAGCTCGTGCAGCGTCGCGACGGGCAGGTCGTCGGCCAGGTCCAGGCTGATCGCCGTGCCCATGACGTGCTCGACCCGGCGCAGGCCGGGCCGGACGCGGGGCGCCGTCACCTCGGTCACCCCCTCAGGCCCTGTCGATCGCGGCCTGCAGCGACTGCTTGTACGAGTTACTCGTGTAGGTCGCCCCGGAGACGGTGTCGAGGTTGGCGTTCTGCCGCCGCACCACCTGTCCGGAGGTGCCGCTGTACGCGGCGTCGACCTTGTCGCTGCGCAGGGACGACTGCGCCGTCTCCCGCGGCAGCTCAAGGGCGACCGCGTTGACGATCCGGGTGCCGGAGAGGGTGATCTGCACCTGGACGTCGCCGTACTTGTTGGACACCACCGGCCCGGTCACTTTGCGGATGGTCGTCTTCGGCGCGGCCGTGGTGGCCTGCGGCGGGGCGGTGGTGGCCCTGGCGCCGGTGCTGGTCCGGGCGTTGGGCGTCCGGCTGGGACTCGCGCCGGGGTACGGATACCCGGCCGACGCCGCCGGGTCCGGGGTGGCCCCGGGCGCGGCGGACGACCCCGGCACGACGGACGCCTGGTCCGCGGGGAGGTCCTGGGCGACCTGGCTGGTGCCCGGGGCGCCCTTGAGGACCACCAGAGCGGTGGTGCCAGCGGCCAGACCGGTGATCGCGAGGACGGCGCGACGCATGCGAGGAGTGCCCTTCTACAGCTCGAACGTGGCCAGGTGGATCTGCCGGCGGGAGACGCCGGCCCGGCGCAGCACCCGGACCGCCTCCTCGACCAGGCCCGCGGGGCCGCAGAGGTAGACGTCGCGATGGGTCAGGTCGGGCACCAGCCGGCGCAGTCCCTCGGGGCTCATCACCTGGCGCGGGCCGGGGTCGTGCCGGGAGCCGATGACGTACCAGATCGACGTCCGCCGGGCCTGGGCCAGCCAGTCCAGCTCGGGGTGCATCAGCACGTCGGCCGGGGTGCGGGCACGGTAGATCAGCGCGGCACCGGGCGGCAGCTCCTCGAGCATCGCCCGCAGCGGGGCGATGCCGCTCCCCCCGGCGATCAGCAGGGCCCGTTGCCGGGTGCGGTGCGCCGCGGTGAACGTGCCCGACGGGCCCTCCGCCCAGACCCGGGTGCCGGGGTCGAGGTCCCGAAGCTCGGCCGTGTGCGAGCCGACCACCTTCACCGTCAGGCGCAGCCAGCGGCCGTTCCCAACGGCGGAGAGCGAGAACGGGTGGGACTGCCACCAGCAGCCGGGGTTGAGGAAGCGCCAGCGGAAGTACTGGCCGCCGAGCATGTCGATCTGGTTGAGCCGGCGACCGGTCAGGTAGATGGAGATGGTGTCCGGGCTCTCCGCCACCACGTCGGCCACCCGCAGCCGGTGCCGCAGGTTGAAGCGCAGCGGGGCGACCACCCGACCCCAGATCAGCGCGGCGAGCACCAGCAGGTACGCGGCGATCCAGCCGGTACGGACGGGACCGGGCTCGAAGAGCTGCGCGCCGTTGCTGAACTGATGGCCGAAGCCGAGCAGCAGGGCCGCGTAGCTGGTCAGGTGCAGGTGATACCAGAGCTCGTAGGGCATGCGGGTGCGGATCGCCCGGACGGCGGTGAGGCCGACCGCCACCATGACGCCGGCGGCCACGAAGGCGGAGACCATGTCCTCGTAGTCGCGCAGCAGCACGCCGACCTCACCGAGGATCGACTTCTCCTCCAGGTCGGCGTAGGCGACCACGATCAGCGCGAGGTGGGCGAGCACCGCGACGAGCAGGGTGGCCCCGAGGTCGCGGTGCAGGCGGGAGAGACGCTCCCCGCCCACCCAGCGTTCCAGCGCGCCGAGCCGGCTCATCATCAGCACCTGGACCAGCAGCAGGTAGCCGGCGATCAGGCCGGTGATCCGGCCGGCCGCGGTGAGGGTCTCGGCGGTGCCGGTGAGCGAGCCGGCCGGGGTGTCCAGCCACCAGGGCAGCACGGCGGCCACCAGGCCGAGCCAGAACAGGACCGACAGGGCCCGCCGGCCGCCAGGCCCGCGGCGCGGCACAGCCGGCGGCGCGGGTGTGGGGGCAGCCGAACGACCGCCGTACGGGGACGAGGTCGCAGTACGGCGGTTGGTGGCGTAAATGTCCTGATATTTCACTCGTGCAATTTCATGAGGGTGTGTGCCTGCCGGGGAAACATCTTGTCAAACTCCGTGGGTCGTAAGTCCGAAACGCCCCTGCGCCACGGACCCGTCGACGTCGAACATGTTGTGTACCCGGGTACGTCTTCGCTGTCCAGATCGTTCAAGCCGGGCCAGCGGCGGAGCAACGACCAGCGAGCGTAGACACCGCCCCCGACGTACCCTTTCGGCCGCCGTGGCGCTGGTGCCGTGCACCGGAACAGGAAAACCTAAGGCGTGGATAAGCCGGACCTGAGGTCGTCCGACCGGAAGATCCCCAGCCTCTTCGCCGCCGCCGCGCATGTCCGCACCAGGGCCAAAGTCAGCGGCGGCACGAGCGCGTGACCGGCCTCCGTTGCGGGTATGCCGACGGACCGCTGAAGCCGTGAGGGGAAGGCACCGCCATGCTCAGCAAAGAGGATCAGCGCAGGTTTGAGCAGATCACCCGTCAGCTGAGGGAGAGCGACCCGCAGTTCTTCGCCCGGCTCGACCAACGGGCCCGGGCGCGCCGTGGCCGGTACCTGATGCTGTTGACGATCGTGCTGTGGGCCTCACTGCCGGCGATGACCGTGCTGGCCGGACGGCTGGCCGGCGCGATCTGCGCCGTGGTGCTGCTGGCCAACGCCGGACTCATGTGGCGGTTCCGGCGCCGATGGCTATGACTCCGCCGGCCGCGACCGCTCGCGTCGCGGTGACTCCGCCGGCCGCGACCGCTCGCGTCGCGGTGACTCCGCCGAACGCGACCGCTCGCGTCGCGGTGAGTCCCCCGAACGCGACGGCTCGCGTTGCGGTGAGTCGGCCGGCGGTCGCGGGCGGCCGAACTCCCGGTACGCCCGGCGCAGCCGTTCGGTCAGGCCGGGACCGCCGATGGCCGGCCCCGGCGGGCCGAGCTGACGCAGCAGCAGCTCCGGTCCGATCGCCAGGGTGGGCGGCCGGTCGGGCAGCGGCACCGGCGACACCCAGAACCGGTCCACCGCCTCGGCCAACGGAACCGCGGGCAGGGTGCCGAGCACCCGCGCCGCACCAGCGGGGGCCGAAAGCTCCACCGTGGACGCGGCGCCCGCCGGCCCGGGCGGGGTGATCGAGTGCGGAGTCCGCCCGTCGGCACGCTCTCCGCCCCGGTCGACCGGCGCTCCCGTCCCGCCGGACGGGGTCGCGGCGGCCCGCAGGGTGCGCAGTCGGTCGAGCAGCTCGGCCCGGCTGCGGCCACGCCAGTGCAGGAGCTGGAACGGGTCGGCGTCGAACGCCTCGGCGAGCAGGTAGAAGGTGGCGGCCAGGTGCTTGCACGGGACCGCGAAGTCCGGGCAGCCGCACCGCTGGGTCAGCTCGTCCACATCGGCCGGGAAGAGCGGCGCGCCCGTCCCGGCGAAGAGCTCCTCCAGCTCGGCCGGGAGGTCGCCGGCGAGCAGCCGGGCGCTGAAGAAGGCCTGCGCGGCCAGGTCCGCCTCGATCCGCCCCCACAGCTCGGCCGGGAACGCGGCCAGCTCGATCCGCACCGGGTACGGGTCGGGCCGGGAGCCCTGCACTGCGGCGGTGACCACCCCGGGGGCGATGTCCAGGTGGAGCACCTGGCCCCGGCGCGCGTACGCGCGTCCCCGGGTGAGCCGGGTGCCCAGGGCAAAGGACTCCAGCACCTCCAGGAAGCGCCGGGACCACCAGGACTGTCCGATCGCGCCCCGGGTACTGCGCGCCCGCAGCCCGCCCTCCACCCGGCGCGGCGGCCCGAAGTCGGAGAACCGGCCACCGCCCGGGCTATCGTCGGTGCTGCTCATTCCACCACCGCCCCCGCCTCCAGGGCGAACAGCTCGCGCAACGCGTCGGTGGAGAGCTCGGTCACCCACTGCTCGCCGCTGCCCACCACCCGCTGCGCGAGGCTCCGCTTCTCGGCGATCATCGCGGCCACCTTCTCCTCGACCGTGCCGGCGCAGACGAACTTGCGTACCTGCACGCGGCGGTGCTGGCCGATCCGGAACGCCCGGTCCGTGGCCTGGTCCTCGACCGCCGGGTTCCACCACCGGTCCACATGCACCACGTGGTTCGCCGCGGTCAGGGTGAGCCCGGTGCCACCGGCCTTGAGCGAGAGGACGAAGAGCGGCGGGCCGTCCGGGGACTGGAACCGGGTCACCATGGCGTCCCGGTCGGCCTTGCCGACCCCGCCGTGCAGGAAGAGCACCTCCCGGCCGAACCGGGCCGACAGGTGCCCGCGCAGCATGCCGCCGAACTCGGCGTACTGGGTGAAGAGCAGGGCCTTCTCCCCCGCGGCCAGCACCTCGTCGACGATCTCCTCCAGCCGCTCCAGCTTCCCGGAGCGGCCGGGCAGGGCCGAGCCGTCCCGCAGCAGGTGCGCCGGGTGGTTGCAGACCTGCTTGAGCCGGGTCATGGTGGCCAGCACGAGGCCCCGGCGCTCCATCCCGTCGCTGGACTCGATCTTCGCCATCATGTCGTCGACCACCGCCCGGTAGAGCGCGGCCTGCTCGGCGGTGAGGTTGCAGAGCACCTCCATCTCCAGCTTCTCGGGCAGGTCCGAGATGATCGACGCGTCGGTCTTGAGCCGGCGCAGCACGAACGGGCCGGTGATCCGGCGCAGCCGCCCGGCCACCTCGGCGTCGCCGTGCCGCTCGATCGGCTCGGCGAACTTCTTCCGGAACGTCGGTGCCGGGCCGAGCAGCCCCGGGTTGGCGAACTGCATGATCGACCAGAGGTCGGCGAGCCGGTTCTCCACCGGCGTACCGGTGATCGCGACCCGGTGCCGCGCGGGCAGCGACCGGACCGCCTCGGCCTGCCGGGTGGAGGCGTTCTTGATCGCCTGCGCCTCATCCACCACCACCCGGTGCCAGTCGATCCCGGCCAGCGCGACCGCGTCCCGGGCGGCCACCGAGTAGGTGGTGAGGACCAGGTCCGCGGCGTGCGCGGCCGCGACGAACCCCTCCCCCCGCACCCGCTCGGCCCCGTGATGCACGTGTACGCGCAACCCGGGCGTGAACCGCGCGGCCTCCCGCTGCCAGTTGCCGACCAGCGACATCGGACAGACCAGCAGGGTCGGCCCGGCCTCCGGCGGGTCGCCGGCCAGCAGGGCGAGCAGCTGCACCGTCTTGCCCAGCCCCATGTCGTCGGCGAGGATCCCGCCCAGCCCGAGCGACTGGAGGAAGGCCAGCCAGGCCAGTCCCCGCCGCTGGTACGGCCGCAGCCGGCCGTGGAACCCCGGCGGCGGGTCGGCCGGCGTGAGCCGCCGTTCCGCCTGTCCGGCGAGCAGCTCGCCGAGCGCCCCGTCGGCCGTCACCTCCAGCACCGGCAGCTCGTCCGGCCGGTCGGCCTCGGCCAGGCCCAACCGGAGCAGGTCGGCCACGGTCAGCTCGCCGGCCGAGCGGAGCAGCCGCAGGCCGGCGGCGAGCCGCGTCGGGTCCAGCTCGACCCAGCGTCCGCGCAGCCGGACCAGCGGGGACTTCAGCTCCGCCAGGGAGGCCAGCTCCTCGGCCGTCAGCGGCTGGTCGCCGAGGGCGACCTCCCACCGGTAGTCGACCAGGGCGTCCAGCCCCAGCCCACCGGAGGCGGCGGCGACGGCGCCCGGGGCGGTCCGGCTACGCGCCCGCAGCCGGGCACCCAGCCGCGACGACGGCCGCCGCCACCAGGACGGCAGCAGCACCCCGAAGCCGGCCGCGTGCAGCACCGGCGCGCCCTCCCGCAGGAACCGGTGCGCCCCCTCCGCGTCCAGCTCCATCCCCTCCGGCGTGGCGGCCCGCAGCGCGCCGTCCAGCTCCGGCCAGAGCCGGCTGGCCCGGCCCAGCTCGGCGAGCAGGGTCTCCTGCGGGGTGTCGAGGCGGTCGGCGAGCGCGGGCACCGCCTCCGGCTCGCGCCACACCTGCCCGGCGTCGACCAGCAGCCCCGGCTCGTCGGCCGGTTGCAGCCCGAACTCGACCCGCCAGGAGCCCCCCTCGACCAGCTCGGCGACCGGGTCGACGGCCGGCTCGACGAGGCGGAAGCTGCCCCGTACCGCGCCGCCGGCGGCGTCGCGCTGCCAGGCGTCCAGCTCGGCCCGGAGGGTGTCCAGCGCGGCCGGGTCGGCGCTGAACTCGCGCCGCTGGCCGGTCAGCGCGGCCAGCCAGGCCGGCACCGGCCCGCCGGGGCGCATGCCCCGGGACAGCGCGGTCTCCGCGAGGGCGGCCCGGGCGGCGGCGTCGGTCAGCGTGTCCAGGGCGTCGGCGACCAGCTCACCTGGGCCGGCCTCGCCGTCCGGCGCGGATGCGGCGCGGGCGGCCGGGGGCAGGGCGAGGGCCAGCGACCGCGCCCAGGCGGCGTCAGTCCCGGTGAGCAGCGGCCGCCAGACGGCCCGGGCAGCGGAAGGGAGGGGCCCCTGGTTGACGCCTGCGGTTGTCCAGGGGGCCCCTCCTATCAGCTGGTGGTGGTCGGCCGGCGGGACGGGTCGCGGTTCGGCCAGCCCGGGCAGGACCCGGCCGCGGGCGACCAGGTCGGCGGCGAAGTCGGCCAGTTCGGCGAGGTGTCGCAGGGTCGCCCCGGGCACGGCAGCGCCGTCGCCGAGGTCGCGCAGCAGGGCGAACGCGTCGTCCGGGGCGTACCCGAGGGCGGGGACCCGCCAGCCCGCGAGGGTGACCGGACCACGGACCGGCTCCGCCTCGGCGGTCCGGACCAGCTCCGGTGAGTCGACCGGCGAGCCGGCCCGGGTGGGGAGGGTGAGCAGGACGGACCCGGCCTCCGCCGGGACGTCGCCGAGCGCGCCGGCCAGCGTGGCGTGGTCGGCGGCGAACGGATGCGGCCGCTCCTTCGGGGCCCGGCCGGGCCGGCGCGGTGCCCTCGCCGGCAGCGTCGTCTCCTCGGCCCAGACGGCGAGCCCGACGCCGGACAGCCACACCCCGTGGATGACCAGCACGCACTCCCCCTCATTGACGCCCCGAGCAAGGATAGGCGGCCGGGCTGGGCTACGGTCTGCGCCGTGTTCGATCTGCTCGTGATCGGCGGACTCGGGGTCGACCTGCGCGTCCAGGTGCCCGAACTACCGCTGCCGGCCGCCGATTCGCTCACCGTGTCCCCGATCGAGCTGCGGATCGGCAACACCGGCGCGGGGGTGGCGCTGGCCGCGCAGGCGCTGGGCCTGCGGGTGGCGGTGGTGGACGTGCTGGGCGCCGACCCGGCCGGGGACGTGGTCCGGGCGGCCCTGGCCCGCACCTCGGTGCACGCCGTGCTCGCCGAGGACCCGGCCGGCACCCGGCGGTCGGTGAACCTGGTCGACCCGAGCGGGCGACGGATGTCCCTCTACGACCCGCGGCCTCGGCAGGGCCCGGCGCCGTTCGCCCCGGCCGAGCTGGCCGCCCTGGTCCGGGACGCCGCGCACGTGCACCTGTCGATCATGGACTGGACGCTGGACCTGCTGCCGACGCTGCGCGCCGGACTGGCCGACGGCGCCGCGCTCTCCACCGACCTGCACGACTGGGACGGGGACAACCCCTACCACCGCCCCTTCGCCGAGCTGGCCGACCTGGTCTTCGTCAGCGGGGTACGGCTCGGCGACCGGGCGGCGTCGCTCGCCGCCGCGCTGGCGCCCCGGACGGTGGTGGTGACCGGCGGGGAGGCGGGCGCGACGCTGCACACCCCGGACGATCCGCCGGTGCGGGTGCCCGCCGCGGCCCCGCCCGGCGCGGTGGTCGACACCAACGGCGCCGGCGACGCCTTCGTCGCGGGCCTGGTCGCCGCCCGGCTGCGCGGCGCCACGCTGACCGACGCAGCCAGGTACGCCGCCCGGGTCGCCGCGGCGGCCTGCGCCCACGACGGGATGGAGTATCCGCCCGGTCTCCTGCCCCGCCACTGAGCTTGGCAACTGCGCGGCCGCTGCCCCGCTATCCGCTGCGCCGCAGCGCCCTCCGGGGCAGGATGGGCGCATGGCATCCACGTTGCAGATCCCCCTGGTGGGCGGCGACGCCGACGGCGAGACCGTGACCGTCGAGCTGGACAGCCACGGCCGCCCGCCGCTGACCCACCATCACCTCGGCCGGCGCGGGCTGGCCGAGGCGCAGATCTACGAGCTGGAGTCCCGGGACCACGAGGGCCGGGCGTGGATCTACACCTGGCGCGGCCCGGCGGTCTGACCGCAGGGCTCAGGCCGCCTTCGCCTGGGTCAGGCTCCGCGACCGGATGCTCTCCAGCACCCCTCGAGTGACCTGGGAGGTGCCGCGGGCCTGCTCGCACACCTCGGCCACCCGCTGGGCGGTGGCATCCGCCCGGGCCTCCCAGTCGTCCCACAGCTGGTCCACCTCGGCCAGCAGCGGTCCCTCCACCTCCCGTTCCACGCCGCGCAGCGCCGGCACGCCGAGCCGCTGGGCCAGGTCGAAGACCTTCCCGGCGTACGGCAGGGGCAGGAAGGGAATGCCCACCATGGCGGCGAAGATCAGGAAGTGCAGCCGCATGCCGACCGCGAGATCGAGGTGTCGCATCATGCCGAGGATCTGGCGGGGCGAATAGTCGCCGTGCAGGATCCGGCCCCGATGAGACGCGGTCATGTGCGACATCACGCCGTGCGAGTGCCGGATGTCGTCGCGTTCCATCGGGACGAAGAGCACGTACGCGTCGATCCGGTGCACCAGGAAGTCCCCGATCTGGGCGAGCAGTCGGTGGTAGCCGTCGACGTCGAGGCGTTCCGCGGCCCGGCCGGGCTCGCGGACGCTCAGCCCGACCAGCCGCTTGCCCACCGGCACGCCCTCCTCACGCAACCAGCTCGCCGGGAAGTCCTCCGGCTCCAGCAGGAACGCCGGATCGGCGGTGACGGTGACCGGGTTCAGCAGGCCGGCCTCCTCGAGGACCATCTGGGACTCCTGGTCCCGCACGGTCACCTCGGTGGCGCGGGCCAGGGTCTCCCGGACCATGCCGGTGTCCACCCCGTCGCTGAGCGGCCCGACCCCCACCGCGTACGTGAGCAACGGCAGGCCGCGCTCCTGGGCGACCCGGACCACCCGCAGGTAGCGCCGGGCCTCCCGGTCGTAGAGGATGCCGCCGCCGCCCAGGATCAGCAGGTCCAGCTCGCCCAGGATCATCGACGAGTCAGCCCGACTGACGCCCTCCCAGGGCACCGCCTCCACGTCGGGGTGGGCCAGCGCGGTGTGCGCGGGATTGCGCGAGAAGACGATGATCCGGGCGTTCGGCTCGAGGTGTCGCAGGTCGGACAGGAGGCCGGTGAGGATGGCCTCATCGCCGAGGTTGCGACCCCCGTACGAGCCGAGCACACCGAGCGTCAGTGCGGCGTCCGTCATCCGTCGCTCCTCCCCAGGGGCGTCGACGGGCGGATTCCCGCTGCGCCGCTCGGCATACGTGGACGGGTTACCCCCCGGGCGCACCGCCCAGACGGGGACACCAGGGCCGAGACCACCTGGTCAACGTCGAACCCTGCGTCGACGGACGTGGTGAGCAGGTCGAAGAGGAGGCCGTCGACCGCGTAGTGGAGCAGGGCAGTCGGGGCGGTGCTACGCCGGGGGTACGCCGACGACGTGGCGTTCCACGTGGCGGCCGGGCTGCCCGGCGGCGCCTTCGAGGTGGTTCGACCCCGCACCGCTTCACCCTGGTCGACACGCGCCCGTTCGACAGTGGACTGGTGATCCGGCGCTACGCCGCGACGACCGGGTAGTCTGCCTGCCCCCGGCGCCGCGGCGGGCGCCGGGCTGGCCTTCCAGACCGGCGACCAGGTCGTCGTCGCCGGCATCGACGGGGTCCGGCTCTCCTCCTTCGATGTGCCGGTCGACAGCGCGCTGGCCGGCAAGGGCGCCTGGCTGCCGGACGGCGGGTTGACCCTGGTCAGCAGGCAGCCGGAGAGCACCCGCTGGCGGCTGCGCCGAGTCGATTCGGTCAGCGGCCGGGACCTCGGCCCGCTGGAGCTGCCCACCGTCAAGGACGTCACCGCCGTACGGCTGCTCGGCTGGGGCCCGGACGGCTCCGCGCTGGTGGTCGCCTACCAGCCGGAGCCGCGCTCACCGACGCGCTTCGACCAGCCGCTTGGGATGGATCAGCGAACGGCGTACGGGAACGTGCGGACCGTGCGGGTGCTGGCCCTCACGCCGGGCGCCGCCGCGCCCACCACCGTGCTCACCGCCCCTGACCAAGTGCTCGGGGTGGACGTGTCGGACGACGTGGTGCACGCCGGACGGGTCCGTGACGCGGATCCGCCGTGGGGCGTCGGCGGCCGGTTCTGGTGGTGGACCGGCCTGGGCTGCCTGGTGCTGCTCGGCCTGGCCGCGGTCCGGCGTGCGCGGGCCAGCCGGCCGTTCAGGCCGGCGTACGAGCCTCGTGGGTGAGGAACGGCAGCACCGCCTCGGGCAGCGCCGGTGAGCTGGTGATGTCGTAGTGGGTCAGCCCGGGCAGGACGGCCAGCCGGGCCGCCGGCCGGTTGGCGCCGTCCCAGCCGGCGTCCCGGTGACCGCCACCGAGCAGCCCGAAGAACTCCGCCATGTGGCTGACCGGGATCGAGTCGGCGTCGGCGAAGACCAGCATGACCGGCATGGCGAGCGCGGCCACCTCCTCGGACCAGTCGTAGTCGCGGCGGAGCAGGTCGCCGGTCTTGACCCAGAGCTGCGGCCAGTCCTGGGGGCGCGGGGCGACGCGGGTGTAGAGCTCGTGCGGCGGCGTGCCGCGCATCTGCTCGGCGACCCGCTCGTCCTGCGCCGCCATCGCCGCCAGCACCTCCGGGTACCAGCCCTGACGCCGAAACGGCGCGGAGACCAGCACCAGCCGGCGCACCAGCCCGGGGTGCTGGATCGCGGTCCGCAGCGCGACGCCGCCACCGAGCGAGTAGCCGAGCAGGTCCGCCTCGGCCAGCCCGAGGTGCCGGATCAGCGCGGCGACGTCGTCGGCCATCGACTCGAAGCGCAGCGGCCGGTCCACGTCGGCCGTCCGCCCGTGGCCCTGCAGGTCGACCGCGATCACCTGCCGGCGTTCGGCCAGGGCGGGCAGGATCGGGGCGAACATCTCCACCGCGCCGTACCCGCCGTGCAGCAGCACCAGCGGGCGGCCGGAGCCGTGGCTCTCGTGGTAGATCCTTACTCCGTTGACGTCCGCGTAGCTCACGCTGGTATCCCTCCGTCGACTCCGGACAGCTTCGCGCACCCACGGTCCACCGCCGGGCGCTCCAGACGTGAAACGCCGACGGCCGGTCGTACTCATGGGTCCCCTGCACACGGCAACGCGCGCCGGTCCGGCGGCGGGCGCTCGCCCTGCCGCCCGGGCCGCAGAGTCATCCCGGGACAGCTCGGCTGCGGTGCGGACGCCCGGATACGACGCACCCCCGCTGCCGTCGGGCCGGAGGCAGCGGGGGTGCGTCGGTGTCGGTCAGCTGACGCCGGTGACGGCCTTGACCAGGTTGATGCCGAAGTAGAGCACGAACGCCGCCGAGACGGCCCACATCAGCGGGTGGATCTGCCGCGCCTTGCCCTGCGCCACCTTGATCGCCACCCAGCTGACGAAGCCCGCGCCGATGCCGTTGGTGATCGAGTACGTGAACGGCATGAGGGTCATGGTCAGGAACGCGGGGACCGCGACGCCGACGTCCGAGAAGTCGATCTCCCGGACCTGTCGGATCATCAGCGCGCCGACGACCACCAGCGCGGGACCGGCGGCCTCGCTGGGCACCAGGGACACCAGCGGGGTGAGCAGCAGAGCGCCGAGGAAGAGCACGCCGGTCACCACGCTGGTCAGACCCGTACGACCACCGTCCGCGATACCGGAGGACGACTCGACGTAGGTGGTCGCCGAGGAGGCGCTGCCGGCACCACCGGCCACCGCGGCCACACCGTCGACGAAGAGCACCTTGCCCAGCCGGGGCATGTCGGTTCCGTCCGAGGTGGTGAGTCCGGCCTGCTTGGCCAGGCCGACGGTCGTCCCCATCACGTCGAAGAAGTCGGCGAGCACGAGGGTGAACACCAGTAGCACGGCGGTCATCACGCCGACGTGCGCGAACGCGCTGAACGACACGTGGCCGAGCAGGTGCAGGTCGGGCGCCTTGACCAGCGGGTCCGGCAGGCTCGGCACGTTGAGCTGCCAGCCGGTCGGGTTCGGCTTGCCGTCGATGAACGCCGGACCCGGCCTGGTCAGCGTGTTGACGATCACCGCGACAACCGTGGTGGCGACGATGCCGATCAGGATGCCGGCCCTCACCTTGCGGGCGACCAGGATGCCGGTGACCAGCAGGCCGACCAGGAAGACGACGGTGGTCCAGCCGCGAAGCGTGCCGTCACCGCCGAGCTGCACCGGCACGGTCGTGCCGGCGGCGTCCGGCACCCGGCGGACCAGGCCGCCGTCGACGAAGCCGATCAGCGCGATGAACAGGCCGATGCCGGCGGCGATGGCAGCCTTCAGCTCGGCGGGGATGGCCCGGAAGACGGCCTTCCGGAAGCCGGTCAGCACCAGCACGGTGATGACCAGACCCTCGATCACGACCAGGCCCATCGCCTCCGCCCAGGTCATCTGGGAGGCGACGGCGTACGCGACGAAGGCGTTGAGGCCGAGGCCGGTCGCCACCGCGAAGGGCACCCGGCCGACGATCCCCATCAGGATGGTCATCACCGCCGCGACGAGGGCGGTGACGCCGGCGACCGGCGCGATGCCGAGCAGGTTGCCGTCCTTGTCCGGGGCGGTACCGATGATCAGCGGGTTGAGCACCACGATGTAGGCCATCGTCGCGAAGGTGGTGACGCCGGCGAGCACCTCGCGCTTGACGGTGGACCCCCGGCGGGTGATCTCGAAGAAGCGGTCGAGGCGGCCGCGCTCGGCGGGTGCCGCCTGCTCGACCGGGGCAGCAGGCTCCTGCGTAGTCACGCTCATGGCGTGGCTGACTCCGTTCCGGGTTGGCCCGCCGGACGTACCGGTCGGGCGGTGGGGGTGCAGTCGTCCCGATTCGGTTGGCCCGGAGAACGTCGGGACGGCTGGGCTTCACGGGTCCCGTGAAGCACTACGAAGCCGCTCCCGGTCCGGGAACGACTTCGCGCGACCACCTTAACCGCCGACCAACCCCCGATAACCTGCGCGGACGGGCCCACCGGGGGTGATATTGGCAACGTCGCGGCCCGCTCAGCCGCCTCATGTCGATGGACGGCCGGCGGCGGAGCGGCGTCGGCCTGGCGGGACGGGCGGCTGACTGGCGCGAGCGGAACCGGCCGGGATGGTCACCCGTGGACGACCGCCGGCTCCGGGGGCGGCGTCGGTTCGGGGTGTCGGGCGTTGCGCAGTGGGGACAACGCGGCGGCCGTCGCGGCGACCGCCATGCCGGCGACGCCGATCCAGATCGCCGGCCGATAGCCGATGTACTGGGCCAGCAGCCCGCCGACCGGGGCGCCGACGGTCAGCATTCCCCAGTTGAGGGAGCGGATGGTCGCATTCATCCGGCCCTGGAGCCGGTCGGGTGTGACGGCCTGCCGGTAGCCCATCTCGTTGGGTCCGCTGACACCCAGTACGAGCCAGATGAGGAACTGGGCAACACCCACCATGACCCAGCCCGCGGTCCCGGTCACCGCGAGGGCCACCAACGTCCAGCCGAGCGGCTCGACCACCCGCTCCACGACGATGGCGCGGCCGGCTCCCCACCGACCCGCAACGTGGGACAGCGAGGTGCCGACCACCGCGCCGACGCCGCCGACGGCCAGCACCACGCCGAGCCCGAACGCCGCCCGGTCCGGGGGAAGTCCGGGGTCGAGGCCCCGCACGACAAAGAGGGTGAACACGGTGGATGCCACACTGGCGAACAGGAACCGGGCGTGCAGCGTGACGGCGTACGGAGCCAGCACCGGGTGCCGGTACACCCAGGCCAACCCCTCGCGCAGTTCCCGGCCGAGGTCGCGGCGACCGGGGTGCGGCACCGGCTCGTTCCGCCGGATGGTCGCCAGCAGCAGGCCGGAGAGCAGGTAGGACACCGCGTCCACGACCATCGCCGCGGGTGCGCCCACCGCCGCGACCAGCGACCCACCGAGGAACGGGCCGGTGGTCTGCGCCAGCGACGCGCTCTGCTCCATCCGGGCGTTGGCCCGGGTGAGCGCCGCCGTTGGCACGAGTCCGGGCAGATAGGACTGGTGTGCGGCCTCGTAGAGCAACGACATCACGCCGAAGACGGCGACGAGGAGCATCAGGGCGGGGACGGTCAGCATCCCGGTCAGGGCGAGCGACGCGATGAGGGCCAGCAGGACCGCACGGGCCAGATCGGTCACCACCAGAATCGGGCGTCGTCGGTACCGGTCGGCCATCACCCCGGCGAGCAGCCCGAACAGCAGGTAGGGCGCCCAGCGGGCGCCGTTGATGAGCCCGACCTCGGCATCGGTGGCCCGCAGGGTCGCGATGGCGACGATCGGCAGCGCCACCGTGGTGACGTACGTCCCGAAGGCGGAGACGGTGTCGGCCGCCCAGAAGCGCGCGTACCCCGGATGTCCGAACACCCCCGCCATGGTTCGCGAGACTAGTCGAGGTGGGCCAGGTCGAGGTCGGCCAGTCGCTTGGGGTCGGAGAGCACGTCGATGGCGACGATCTTCCCGTGCGCGACCGCGAAGCCCATGACCGACAGGGCGCGGCCGCCCGCAGCGACCACGACTCCGGCGGCCCCGTTGACCAGCGCCGGTCGTACGAACGGAGCGAGCCGCGTGAAGGTGAGCGCCTGTCCGGCCACGGCCCGTGCGCCGTGAATCACCACGGTGGGGCGGCCGCGGGCCGCACCGCCGTCGGCCCGTAGCACGACGTCGGGGTCGAGCACGGCGACGAGCGCGTCGAAGTCGCCGTCGCGGGCGGCGGCGAAGAACGCATCGACAACTTCCCGCTGCTGTCGGAGATCAGGGTCGGGAGCCGGGGCCCGCCCCTGCACCCGGCGACGAGCGCGGCTCGCGAGCTGTCTGGCCGCGGCCGGGGACCGCTCGATCATCGGCGCGATCTCCTCGAACGGCACGGCGAACATGTCGTGCAGGACGAAGGCGAGCCGCTCGGCCGGCGTCAGCGTCTCGAGCACCACCAGCAGCGCCAGCCCCACCGAGTCCGCCAGCAACGCCTCCCGCTCGGGATCGTCCTGGTCCTCGTTGCTGATGATCGGGTCGGGCATGTGCACGCCGAGCGGCTCCTCGAGCCGCGACTGGCGCGCTCGCAGCACGTTCAGGCACACCCGTGCCACCACGGTGGTCAGCCACCCCGCGAGGTTCTCGACGCTGCCGGTGTCGGCGCGGCTGACCCGCAGCCAGGCTTCCTGCACGGCGTCATCCGCCTCGCTGAGCGAGCCGAGCATCCGGTAGGCCACCGCTCGCAGGCGGGTCCGGTGCTCCTCGAAACGCTCGGCCAGCCACTCGCGCTCGTCCATCGGGTCACATTCCTTCGTCGGGGGGTGTCATAGCAGTAGACCCGCAAAACGCGGCGGGTGTGACCGGGAGATCGACTCCCGGACAGAGGAATTGGAGATGGCCGTGGCCTCACCCTTTCTGGTTACCGGCGGCACGGGCACGCTCGGGCGCCTCGTCGTGCCACTCCTGCGGGATTCCGGCTGTCAGGTGCGGGTGCTCAGTCGGCGTGGCCACGAGTCCCGGGACGGCGTGGAGTTCATGATCGGCGATCTGGCCACCGGCGAGGGGCTCGACGCCGCGGTGGACGGGGTCGAGACCATCGTGCACTGCGCGGGCAGTTCCAGGGGCGACGAGGACAAGGCCCGCAATCTGGTGCGGGCGGCATCGCGGGCCGGTGACCCCCATCTGGTGTACATCTCGGTCGTCGGCGCCGACCGGACTCCGGTCGTGAGCGGCCTCGACCGCGCCATGTTCGGCTACTTCGCGTCCAAGCGGGCCGCGGAGGAGATCGTGGCTGACTCGGGACTGCCGTGGACCACCCTGCGCGCCACCCAGTTCCACGACCTGGTGCTGATGGTGGTCACGCAGATGGCGAAGCTGCCGGTGATACCGGTCCTGGCCGGCGTCCGGTTCCAACCGGTCGACGCCGGCGAGGTGGCGGCCCGGATGGTCGAGCTGTCGCTCGGCAAGCCGGCCGGCCTCGTCCCCGACATCGCCGGGCCGCGGGTGTACCGGATGGACGAACTGGTCCGCGGCTACCTTCGGGCCATTCATCGGCGCCGGCTGATCATGCCGGTCAGGCTTCCGGGCAAAGGCGCCCGCGCCCTCCGGGCCGGTGCCAACCTCGCCCCCGAACCGGCCGTCGGCCACCGCACCTGGGAAGACTTCCTGGCCGATCGGCTGCCTTCAGGCCGGTGAGAATCGGACCAGAGCAGCCGACGTGGACGCAGCGGACTACGACGCCCTGGTCATACCCCGCTTCTTCCCCGAAGGACGATGACGCAGCTGGCACGGTCCGTGACCCCTGACCTGTGGCCAGCAGTTCGTGGCGGCCGTATGCCAACGACAAGCTGGTGTTCTACCCCGGCTGGAACCGATGGTTACCCGGACAGTCAGTAATCACCGGCGGGGAACTTTGCCGGGAGATGCCGCAGAGGTGGTCACGGCGGTGGTATTAAGTGCCGAGGGCATCAGGGGGGCGACGTGAGGATTCGGGCTCCGCTGCTGCGACAGCGTGACGAACCGCTCAGTGCGTCCTTCCTGGAACTGTTCTTCGATCTGGCATTCGTGTTGGCGTTGAGGCAGCTGTCAGGGGTCCTGCTGTCCGACATGACCGTCGCCGGAGCGTTGAACACCATCCTTCTCCTGTTGCCTCTGTGGTGGGTCTGGGTGGTGACCACCTGGTTCTCCGACTGGTATGCACGCACCAACCGCAGGGTGCGGGCTCTGCTGATCGGCTCGACCCTGGGCGTGATCTTGATGAGCGCCGCCGTCCCGTGCGTTGAGGAGGGACAGGCGGTTCTCTTCGCCGGCGCCTACGTCGCCGTTCACGTCAGCCGGAGCGGTTTCGCGGCGCTGGCACTGCGGGGGCATCCGCTGCGCAGGCGCCCCTTGAGATTCTTCGTCTGGTTCAGCACGTCTGGGGTCCTGTGGCTGGTGGGGGCATTCTGGGCGGCGGTGCGAATACCGACGTGGGCGGCGGCCTTCGCACTCGACTATTCCGGGCCGCTACTGGGATGGCGGGCGCCAGGGCTTGGCCGGGCGGGGCCGGAGGAACTGCAACTGCGAGGGGGTCATCTCACCGAGCGGTACCAGCAGATTTTCATCATCGCTCTCGGCGAGCTCCTGTTCTCCGCCGGTCTGGTCTACTCCCGTACCGACAAGGATCTCCTCCACTCCGCTGCGTTTCTGGTGGTCTTCGCTGCCACGGTGCTGATCGGGTTGTCGTACGTCACTCCGGCGGGAACGTATCTCGGCGCCGCCATCGAGAAGCGTGGTCTGTCCCGGTTCGGCACGCTGACTGCCGACCTGCATCTCGTCATGATCGCCGGCGTCCTGGCCTCCTCCGCCGCCGCTGAAGCTGTCATCGCGCATCCGACTGAACGGGGATTCGGCGCAGCCATCGCCATCACGGTCGCCGGCCCCGCTCTGTTTCTCACCGGTCGGTTAATACTGTCCGCCACCATCTACCGCCGGCTGTCCTGGCCCCGCCTGATCGGCCTGCTCGCCATACTCGTCGCCGCCGTCACCGCCCATTGGTTGCCGCTGATCGGCGTCAGCGTGACAACGACCGGAGTGCTTCTCGTGGTGGCCGTCGTCGAGAACCGGCCCACCCAGCCGCATCCGACCGGCAGCTAGTGCAGACGGCGCAGTGAACCCGGACGCACTGCCGGGGGATCGTGCCGATGGGTGCAGCTCCGGCTCCGCCCACCGGCCGCCACCTCCCTGCGATGGGGGGAACTCTCAAGGCGGGGATAGCCCAGGAGGGTCACTCATGGGTCTCCGGACGATGTCGGGGCGCACCAGGCGATGGCGCAGATCCGGGCTCGGATCTGCGCCATCGGTCCTGTCGGTGCGCCCCGCCCCGCTACAGGCTTACGAGGATTCCCCACTGCTGCAGTCCGCAGGTCACTGCACGGTAATGCGCAGCGTTCTATTCGCCCGCGCGTGACTGCTGCTGTTCGCGGAACTGCTCGACCGGCAGGCCGCCCCGTCCCCAGTTCTCGGTGTCGAGCTCGTCGATCACCACGAAGGTCGAGTCCAACGGCTTGTTCAGGACGTCGCGCAGCAGCTGGCTCACCCCTTTGATGAGTGCCGCCTTCTCTGCGGCGGTCGCCGCGGACGCGCCGGGCGTGCTGCCCTCGCGGGTGATCTGGATCGTGACGATCGGCATCGTAGTGGTCCTGTCTCCGGTTTGCGGTGGGGTCAGTGACCGGCGTTCTGGCCGCCGTCGACGTGCAGGATCTCGCCGGTGACGAAGGGCGCGGACTCGAGGTAGACGACGGCGTCGACGATGTCGCTGGTCTCGCCCATCCGGCCGACCGGGTGCAGCCCGCCGTACGTGTCGTGGAACTCGACCGGGTGCATCGGGGTCTTGATGATGCCGGGCGCGACGGCGTTGACCCGGACTCCTCGGCCCGCGTACTCGATGGCCAGGGACTTCGTGGCGGAGCTGAGGCCACCCTTGGTCAACGACGCGAGCACGGACGGCACGTTGGAGTTGGGCTGGTCCACGAGGCTGGTGGTGATGTTGACGACGTGTCCCCCGCCGACGGCGAGCAGGTGCGGCAGGACACGCCGGGTGAGGTGGAAGAAGCCGGCGAGGTTGACCCCGGTGAGCAGGTCGAAATCCTCATCGGTGTAGTCGGTGAACGGCTTGGCGATGAAGGCCCCGGCGTTGTTCACGAGGGTGTCGATACGGCCGAAACGGTCCAACGCGGCGGCGATCACCCGATCCGCCGTGTCGGCGTCGGCAATGTCGCCCCGAACGGTGACGATCTCCGGATCGTTGGCCTCACCGATCGAGCGTGAGGTCGCCACGACGCCGTACCCGAGCTTGCGGTACGCGTCCACGAGGCCGGCCCCGATGCCCTGAGACGCACCGGTGATCACGGCGACCTTCTGTCCCTGACTGCTCATGACGTTCCTCTTCCTGACTGGCCGGAGCCCTTGTTGGCCCGGGCCCTGATGACCAGTAGACGACTGGTCGACAAAAAGCTAGCCGACCGGTCGTGTATCGTCAAAGCCATGGGACGGACTAGTGACGCGCGGAACAAGATCCTCGGTGCGGCCGCAACGCTGCTGGAACAGCGCGGATATTCGGCGCTGGGCGTGGCGGAGATCTGCGCGACGGCGGGCGTGCCGAAGGGCAGCTTCTACTACTTCTTCGAGTCCAAGCAGGCGCTCGCCCTCACCGTCATCGACGAGCACTGGGCGAGGCAGCGCCGGCAGTGGGAGGAACTGCTCAGCAGCGACCGCGACCCGTTGCGCCGCTTGCGGGACCTGTTCGAGGCCACCGAGGAGGTGCAACGCGCCGGGCAGGAGCAGGCCGGCCTCGTCGCCGGCTGCCTGTTCGGCAACCTGGCCCTCGAACTCAGCAACCAGGCGGAGGAGATCCGCCGCCGGCTCCAGGAGATCTTCGAGGCCCAGATCGACCTCATCGAGCGGATTGTCGTGGAGGCGAAGGAGCAGGGCCAGGCCGGCCCGTCGGTCGACGCCCGGGAGGCCGCCCGGTCCATCGTCGCCCAGATCGAGGGACGGGTCCTGCTCGCGAAGCTGCTCAACGATCCGGCCCAACTCGAGACGCTGTGGCGCAACTGCCTGAACCTGCTCCAGGTGCCGCCGCACGAGCGGCCGGCCGACTGAACGACCCCGGCGGAACGGGCTGTGCGGAGCCTCCGAACCATCGGAGAAACTCGCCACGGACGAACGCACGGAACGGGACGGGAGCATGCCCCCAGGTGTCCCCCTTGCGAATGAGCATCGGGCGATACGGCAGCGAGCCTGAATGCCGGCGAGGACGATCGACGGTGCGCCGGGCCATCCGTTGCCCAGCGACCGCGGCACGCAGTAGCGGGCAGAGCCGGTCGGTGCGATTGGCGAGGCAGGGGGCCACGTGTCGAAAGTTCCGTATTCGGACGTTGCTGAGCGGGCGCGGAAGCTACCAACGGTCCCAGTGCCGCAGGCCGCCCTGGGTCCCGAGGTCCCCAAGGCCGGTTACGTCTTGGAGGAGATCGCCGACGGCGTGTTCTGGCTCAGTGAGGGCATGTACCAGATGATGTTCGTGGTCACGGACGAAGGTGTTGTCGCCGTCGACGCGCCACCCACCCTCGGCCACAACATTCTCCGCGCAATCCGCAGCGTGACCAGCCGCCCCATCACCCAGGTCGTCTACAGCCACCAGCACTCCGACCACGTCGGCGCCATCTCGGTCTACCCCGAGGACGTACCACGCTATGCCCACCGCATCACAGCGCAACGACTCGCGCTGCTCGGCGACCCCAACCGTCCCCCGCCGACACACGTGTTCGACGACACCCTGACGATCGAAGCGGGAAACCACAGCCTCCAACTCGACTACAAGGGCCCCAACCACGCCGAGGGAAACATCTTCATCTACGCCCCGACACAACGCGTCCTGATGCTCGTGGACGTGATCTTCCCCGGCTGGGTCCCGTTCTCCAACCTCGCGGTCTCCGCGAACATCCCCGGCTTCGTCAACGCCCAGGAACAGACCCTCGAATACCCCTTCGAGAAGCTCGTCGGCGGACACGTCACCCGGCCCGGCACCCCGGACGACGTCAGGACCCAAATCGAATACGTGCAAGACCTGCGCTCCACCACCGAGGCAGCGCTCTCCTCGGTTGACTTGGAGAAGATTCTGACCCCGGTTGACGCCACCAACGCCTGGGCCATCTTCAGGGCCTACCTCGACGCCGTGGCCGCCCAAGCCGCCGATGAACTCGTTCCGCGTTGGAGCCAACGTTTGGGCGGTGCCGACATATTTACCCTGCCGAACGCGTGGGCAATGGCCGAAGCCCTACGGCTGGACTACGGCAGCATGGGCCCGTTTGGCATCGCGCCTTGAGTCGTTCACCGACCGCGCACTGGCCACGCGGCGCGAACCCCCCGCGGACGGTACGCCGTCTTGCGCCACCCTGTTTTTGATCTTGTTGGCAACGGCGTCCGCGACATCGTGTGCAGTTCCTTCGTGACGCTCTGGTAGGTGTCGCGGGTAGGGGTCGTCGTGGAGTGGCCGAGTTGCTCGGAGAGGAAACAGCCATGCCCGCCGCTTTCTGGCGTCAGGGTCCAGGGCGTGTGAGGGGGCGCATTGGTTACTCCGCTGCGGCCTGTCAGCAGGAGAGCGTCCAGGTCGACCGCGCCGGGCCGCCGAGTACTCCGTCGCCGGCCTCCTCGCCCTGGGTCGCCCTGCTCGGGCTCCGCAGAGCCAGCAAGCACACCTCCGCTCGGGTGTTCAGCGACTCTTCCGGAAGGAGATCAACCCATGGTTGACAGAGACCTTGTTCTCATCCCCGGCCCCGGTGGGGTGGGCCGCGCCGTCCTCGACCAACTGCGCGCGCATGACGTGCCGGTGCGCGCGATGGTCCGCCGCGACGACGATCGTGCGGCTGAGTTGCGTGCACTCGGCGCGGATGTCGTCCTCGGTGATCTGACCCGACCCGAGAGCGTCGCGGCCGCGCTGGAGGGTGTCGGACGGATGTACTTCGCGATGCCCGTGTCGCCGGACCATCTGCTGGCGGCGACCGTGGTGGCCACCGTGGCGCGGGAGCACGGGGAACTGGCGGGCCTGATCGGCATGTCGCAGTTGACGGTGTCGCAGATGACCGCCACCAGCACCGCCGAGTCACACCATCAGCGGCTGCACTGGCTGGCCGAGCAGGTACTGAACTGGTCGGGCCTGCCGGTGGTGCACATCCGGCCGACGTCGTTCCTGGACAATCCGCTGTTCACCACGCTGGCGGCGCGGTCGATCCGGGAGAACGGCACGGTCGCGCTGCCTTTCGGCACCGGGCGCACCTCGCCGGTCGCCGTGGACGACGTCGCCCGGGTGGTCGCCACCGTGCTCCGCGACCCGGCTCCGCACATCGGGCAGGTCTACGAGCTGACCGGGCCACGCACCGTCGACATGACGCAGGTGGCCGAGGAGTTCTCCCGGGCACTAGGGCGTCCGGTGTCCTATATAGACCTGCCGCTGGACCGGTGGCGGTCCGAGGTGCTCGCGATGGTTGGCCTGCCGCCACACACCGAACAGCACATCGCCACCATGGCCCGCCTGCACCGTGAGAACCGCTACGACCGCGCGTCCAACGACGTCGAACGCGTGACGGGCGTACCCGCCCAGACGATCGAGGCGTTCGTGGCCGCTCGCAGGGACTTCTACCTGGGCTGAGCCGGTGCGGCCGCGGTCAGCCAGGCAAATGCCCGGCATCGGCTTGGGAATCGCGTTGATCTTTACTGAGCGTCACCCAGGGCCGCCATCTGTCGGCATGTAGCGGCCGGTCGCGTCGGGGTGTCATCCGACGTCATGCGGGCTGGTGAGGCTCGTTTAGGGCTGGTGCGGTCGGGGCACGGTTGCGACTCCTGCCTACGTTGGGTCGCCTGGAAAGCCAGACTCCACCTGCTGAGGTACGTCCTCGTGTGCAATCCGGTCGGTCGGCCGGGATCGCTGGGCCACGTGCCACTTTAAGAGAAAGACCCGCAACGTCGCACGAACGAGGCGCTCAAAACCCCCGCTTCGATCTCGAGTCGATGGAGTGGGCCACCCCTGCTGACTGTAAGCGGCGTAGGTATTCGACAAGGCAAGGAGCATCTCGCAGGCTGCTATTACTAAGAACCATCCGGCGCCTAGGATGAATAGCGCATCCAGTGACGCTAGAGCCCAGTGCCACACGCGGAATGCGGTGACAACGCTTAGCGTCGCCGAGACTGCAAATGCTCCACCTAGCGCAACCAGCATCAGGTGGCCGATGCTGTACGAACGCGAATCACCGACTTCAGCATCGTCAGGAAGAGTCCACCCTTCCAACGCTCCACGCGCCGGCAGCATATCCTTCAGCCGCATTTGCAAACAGTGTCGACGCGCGGCGAGCATCTGCATGTCTCCTAGTTGATGCAGTTGATAGGCAGCAATCACGGTTAGCGCGAATGGCAGCACAATCGAGACGGTATCTTTGCCGAATGCAACGGCCAGCGACAAGCCGGCGATAAGGACGGCGAGATTTCGCTCGAAGGTATTTAGGAGTTCCCGTTGCTGTTGTCGAGTGAGCATATAGTCCTCACGGAGGACATCTCGAACGAACTCACGATGATCCGTTGATTCGGAAGCAACTTCCTCGCGCATCCTCGCAGCCCTATCGCCGGAATTCGCCATCGCTATCAGGCTGACACAGCGGGACAAGTGCCTGAGCTGGCAGCTTGGCCGCATGACCAGCCCCGAAGCCGACCCCGAACGACAGTTCCTCGACCTCAGCGAAGGCAGCCCCGGCCTGGCCAAGCTGCTCCACGCCAGTCTCATGCACCTTCGGGGACGGCGTCGCCGGCGACGGCCTCCAGGAGATGGCCCGTGACGTCCTCGCCGGCCACACCGGCCTCCGTCAGATCGCCGCGACCGACGCCTACGGTGCGATGCTCCTCGACCGGTTCCACCGCTTCAACGAGTGGGAACAGAACCTCGACCCAGATGAGCGCCGGCGTCTGGCCGCCGACGCGATCGCCGTAGCGTCTGAGTACGACGTCCCGGACCAGTGGTAAACCAGACCAGCGACCGCTTCTGTGTGAACGCGGATGCCCGTCACCGTTGGATGCCCGCGGATGCCGTTCTGTGTTGCCGAGCGCAGCGTCCGTGCTGACCTGTGTCGTCCGCTTCCGGTCACTGCTGTCGCCTTCGCTGCCTCCTGGCTGCCTCACTCCAGCGGGCTGGGCATAATGCGGCGGTGAACGACAGCCGGAGCGCCCAACCGGCCCCGACGGTGTGGGTCTTCCATGGCGAGGGGGCGCGCTTCGCGTCTGGTGTCTTCGCTTCCCGGGCCGACGGGCTTGACTGGGTGGCTCAGCACCGTCTCACCGGCATCCTCAGCGAATATCCCCTCGGGGAGGGCTGCTACGACTGGGCCTTGGCCCGGGGCCGGTTCCGGCCAAGCAAGCCACACCACGGCAAGCCCGGCCATGTTGCCGAGTTCTCCCCCAGCCTGGATCACGTCCACGTCACCGACGGCGCAACGGACTAGACGCTACCTTCGGGCCGCCGCACCCGGCTAATACCTGCCAGCCGCCGTAGCCGGCGCACCGCCTTGGCTACTTGCTGTCGGCAGCTAACATCGCCGCCGCCCTGGCTGCTCTGAGTCCAGGGGGCCTCGTACGCGCCCGATCGCTGACTCGTCACATGCGCCGAGTTGCGCAAAGTTCTCCCGCGCTCGTCTCCGCCGATCGGACCAACCGTCTCAAGCTTCGACGGTGCCCTGGCACGTTCCATCTCGCCCCGGGACTGACGCCACTGCCGCAGCAGCTCGTCATGACGCCCGGCGACCAGAACCCGCGACAGCCCCAACTCCTCCCCGCTGCTCATCTTGAGCACGTACACGTTCACCGCCGCGTCCGGGGTCGCCTCACCACGCTCCGCTTCGGCTTGCCGGAGGACAGCCCACGACACCGGCACGGCCACGATCCCGGTACATAGCTCGGCGAGGCATTCGGCTCCGACGGCTGATGTCAGAAATGGATGTCAGGTACCGTGCGGGCCGCAAATGCAACCCGGCGCGGCGCGGGTCTTCCCTGGTCATGTGGTGGTGGGCGCGGCAGGTTTCGAACCTGCGACCCCCCGCTTGTAAGGCGGGTGCTCTCCCACTGAGCTACGCGCCCGGAACGCCCGTACGGCGGGCCGGAGACCGGCAAGCTTACCTGCCGGCCGCCGACCCGGTCGAACGGCGTGCCTGGGGTGGGATCAGGCGGCCACGGTCTCGGTGAGCGCCTTGCGCCAGCCCTCCTGGTCCCGCGGCTCGCCCGGCATGTTCATCTCGGCGAACCGGACCACGCCGGCCTTGTCGATCACGAACGTGCCCCGGTTGGCGATGCCCGCGACGTCGTTGAAGACGCCGTACGCCTGGGCGACCGCGCCGTGCGGCCAGAAGTCGGCCAGCAGCGGGAACTGGTAGCCCTCCCGGTCGGCCCAGATCTTGTGGGCGTAGACCGAGTCGACGCTGACCGTCAGCACCTGGACATCGTCGTTGACGTACTCGTTGAGGTTGTCCCGCACCTCGCACAGCTCACCCTGGCAGATGCCGGTGAAGGCCAGCGGGTAGAAGACCAGCAGCACCGTGCGCTTGCCGCGGAAGTCCGAGAGCCGGACCTCCTGGTTGTTCTGGTCCTTGAGCACGAAGTCGGGCGCCTCGGCGCCAACCTCGATGGGCATGCGAGCTCCTTGGGTCGAGTCTGCAGGTCGCCTCAGCCTGCCACACCCGGCGGCGGGCGCCGCCGGGCCATGGGCTGCTCGGGCTACTTCCTGCCCTTGGACCCGCGCCGGAGCACGAGGCGAGCGCCGCTCCAGTCCCGACCCGCGTTGATCGTGGACGTCTGCTGGAGGCCAGCGGTCTGTGCGCTCTCGGCGACCTCGCTCGGCTCGACGTGGCCCTCCCGCCCGGCCTTGGGCGTCAGCAGCCACACCACGCCGTTGTCGGCCAGCGGCCCGAGGGCGTCGACGAGGAGCTCGAAGAGGTCACCGTCGCCGTCCCGGTACCAAACGAGCACCGAGTCGACCACCTCGTCGGTGTCCTCGTCGACCAGCTCTCCAACCCGGTCGGTCAGGGCGTCCCGGAGATCCTGGTCGACGTCGTCGTCGTACCCCATCTCCATGACGACCATCCCCGGCTCGATCCCGAACCGGTCCGCCAGGCTGCGTACCCCGTCGGCGGCCTGACCAGCGGTCGCGCTCACTGTCGCGTGCCTCCTCATCTCATCCCTGCTCGCGGCGTCCTACGGCGCCGTCGGGCCCAGTCCACACAGTTGCGGCCCCCCGCGCAAGTGGCGCACCGGGTGGAACGGAATTTACCGTGCCAGCAGGGTGCGGGCACCCTGGGTAATGGCTTCCTCGGTGACCAGTACCTGACGCGCCGCCGGACCTAATGGTACAAACGAGTCAACTCCGGCTACGCGCCGCGCCGCGCCCACGTATCCGCCGTCGACCAGCGCGGCGATCACCCCCTCGCCGACCCCACCCGACCGGCGGGTCTCGTCGACGACCAGCACCCGGCCGGTGGCCGAGGCCTCCCGGACGATGTCCGCGACCGGCAGCGGGGCGAGCCAGCGCAGATCCACCACCCGGCTGCCGATCCCCTCGTCGGCGAGGGTGGCCGCCGCCCGGAGCGACATCCGTACCCCGTTGCCGAAGGTGATGATCGTGACGTCCTCGGCGGAGCCGACCCCGTAGACCCGGGCCCGGCCGACAGGGACGTGGCCGCTCGCCCACGCGCCGGGCTCGGCGTACTGACCGAGCCACTCGCCGTCGCCGTCGCCGTAGAGGTCGCGGGTGTGGTACAGCGCGATCGGCTCCAGGAAGACGCAGACACTGCCGTCCACCGCCGCGGCGGCCAGGCAGGTCCGCAGCATGGGCGCGGCGTCGTCCGGCCGCGCCGGCACCGCGATCACCAGGCCCGGCACGTCCCGGAGTACGGCCACCGAGTTGTCGTTGTGGAAATGCCCGCCGAACCCCTCCTGGTACGCCAGCCCGGCCACCCGCACCACCATCGGGTTGCGGAACGCGCCGGCGGAGAAGAACCGCATGGTGGCCGCCTCGCCGCGCAACTGGTCCTCGGCGTTGTGCAGGTACGCCAGGTACTGGATCTCCGGCACCGGCAGCATCCCGCAGATCCCGGCGCCCAGGCCGAGCCCGAGGATCGAGGTCTCGTCCAGCAGCGTGTCGAAGACCCGGGCCGCCCCGAACCTGTCACGCAGCCCCTTGGTCACCCCGTAAACGCCGCCCTTGGCGGCCACGTCCTCGCCGAAGACCGCCATCTGCGGGTGGTCGAGCATCCCGTCGGCCAGCGCGGCGTTGATGCTCTGCGCCAGGGTGAGCGGGCCGGCCAGTTCCGGCGGCTTGCCGCCGAACACCTCGGCCCGGGCGCCCGCGTTCGCTCCGCCGGCCCGGGCCGCCGCCTCGGCCACCGCCCCGGCGATCCGTACCGGTCGGCGGGGGGCCAGCGTGGCCACCACCTCGGCCGCGGAGGCGAGCTTCGGCTCGTCGAGCACCTCCTCGGCCACCCGGCGGACCTGCCAGCCGCGTTCGTCGTACCGGGTCAGCAGTTCCTCGCCGGTGGCGAAGCCGCCCGCCACCAGCAGCCGCGCGGTGGCCAGCAGCGGGTCCCGCTCGACGTCGGCGGCGATCTCGGCCCGGCTGCGGTACGCGGTCTCCGCGTCCGCCCCGGCGTGCCCCATCAGGCGCACGGTGGCCAGGTGCAGCACGGCCGGCCGCCGGTGCCGGCGCACCCAGGCCGCCGCCTCCCCCGCCACCCGGTACGCCTCGACCGGGTCGGCGCCGTTCGCGGCGAAGTAGCGGATGCCCGGCTTCGCGCGCAGCGCCGCCGCCACCCAGCCCCGGGGCGACCGCACGCTGATGCCCAGTCCGTTGTCCTCACAGACGAAGAGGACCGGGATGCGCAGGCCGATGTGGTCGTACCAGCCGGCGGTGTTGAACGCGGCGGTGGCGCTGGCGTGGTTGACCGAGGCGTCGCCGAACGAGCAGACCACGATCGCGTCCGGCGGCCAGGGCGAGCTACCGTCGCCGCGGCCGATCCGCACTCCCGCCCCGGCACGTCGCCCGCCGACGCCGAGCTTGCGGAGCCGCTCCAGGGCCAGCCCCATGCCGACCGCCCGCGGCAGGTGGGAGGCGATGGTGGAGGTGGTGGGGATGACGGCGAGGTCGGCCCGGCCGAAGACCTTGTGCCGTCCCCCGGCGATCGGCTCCCGCGCCGAGGCGACCATCCCGCGCAGTACGTCCCGCGCCGCCTCCGTGCAGGCGTCCTCCACGTCGGCCACCTCGCCCGGATCCCCGGCCACGGCCTGATCCGCGGCGTCGACGGCGACGCCGGCGCCGACCACCACGCTGGCCGCCTCGGCGGACGGACCGTCGGCGTGCTCGGGCTCGTCGTCGGCCGGCGCGGCCCCGGGATCTGACCCGGGCCGGCCGTCCGCGACGGGCAGGTCGTTGTCGGGCCCGCCGGCGTGGAGCTCCGGGTCGGGCCCGCCGGACTCCGCAGCGGTGCCGTCGGGCGGGCGCTCCGCGGTCGTACTCCTGTCGGCCGGCGCGGCCGGGAACGTGCCGGCGGCCTGGGCGGCGCGGAGGCAGTAGAAGGCTCCGGAGCGGTAGTGCAGCAGGGCCGGATCGGTGGGCCGCAGCGCCGCGGCCACCGCCGCGTTGCTCTCGTGGCCCGCGGAGCCGATGGTGTAGAAGCCCTCGCCGAAGCTGCGCAGCCAGCGCCCGGCGAGGTCCAACTGCCGACTGGTGGCCTGGGCGTCGAAGAGGGCCAGGGCCTGCGCGCCGCTCAGCGGCGCGCCATCGGAGAGTGGTTCGGCCGGGTCACGCCGCTGGGCCGGGTCACCGAGCGCGCTCAGGGCCTCCCGGAACCGGTCGTCGAGATCTTGCGGGGTGGTCACGTCGGACAGCATTACCGACGAAGGGGCGCCGCGCCCACTCGGACACGATCCGCCCGGGCGGCCTCAGTCGGTGCCGCACTGCTCCGGACAGCCGCCGTCGGAGACCTTCCAGACCAGCTCACGCAGGGTGGCCAGCTCCCCGGTGGTGAGCCCGCCGAGCAGTCGGGAGTCGGACACCACGTTGCGCACGCGGTCCCGCATCCGGCGCCCCGCCTCGGTGACCACCAACGTCTTCTGCCGTCGGTCGGCGGAGTCGACCCGCCGCTCCACCAGCCCGGCCTGCTCCAGCTTGTCGACCAGGGCGGTGACGTTGGACCGGTCGCAGCGCAGCTGCTCGGCGAGGTCCCGGCCGGGCAGCGGCCGGTCGGGGTCGAGCTGATGCAGCGCGCGCGACGGCCGGGGTGAGGCCGAGCGCGGCGATCTCCTCGTCCTGGTGGTGCCGCATCGCCGCGGCGATGTGCATGATCCGGCGCACCGCGTCCCCGGCCAGGCCGGCGCGGTCGCCCGCGTCGGGGCCGGCGATGGGATCGGTGGATTGCGCCATGGCTCACATTTTACTTGTTATTAAATAGTTGAGCAGCTCTACTGTTGATTGTCTCACGCAATGCTTCTCCGTCCTCGCCATCTCGGGCAGCCTGCGCGACGCGTCGTGCAACAGGGCGCTGATCCGCGCCGCGCAGCCCCGACCGCCCTGGGCCGGCCCCGCCCGACCCGCCCTGGTGATCATGAGGTTATTGCTCCGACACGCCGCGTCGGGTGACAACAACTTCATGGTCACCAGGGGCGGGAGCCGGCCTGCTGTCACCTGGGCCTGCCCCGGGCGCCGCAGGGCGGCGCGTCAGCCGGGCAGGAACGAGAAGCGGACCTTGCGGGTCGGGTTGTCGCCGTTGGTGTCGACCAGGCAGAGCGACTGCCAGGTGCCGAGCGCCAGCCGGCCGTCGAGGACCGGCAGCGTCGCGTACGGCGGGATGAAGGCCGGCAGCACGTGGTCCCGGCCGTGGCCCGGCGAGCCGTGCCGGTGGCGCCACCGGTCGTCCGCCGGCAGCAGGTCGTCGATCGCGCCGAGCAGGTCGTCGTCGGAGCCGGAGCCGGTCTCGATGAGCACCAGGCCGGCGGTGGCGTGCGGCACGAAGACGTGCAGCAGGCCGTCGCCCTGCCCGGACACGAACCGCCCGGCCTCGGCCGTGATGTCCCGGACGCTCGGCCGGGACCCGGTCTGGACGCTGATCACCTCACTGCGCATGGCGTCCAGTCTGCCCGAACCACCACGTCCCCGCGGCAACCCGGCGCGGGCCGAAGTCAGGATCCGCCCCCGCCGCCGCCGTCGCCACCACCGCCTCCTGACGAGCCGCCACCACCACCGCCGTCGCCGCCCCACCAGCCACCACCGCCGCCGTTGTCACCGCCCCACGAGCCGCCGCCGTCGCCGGAGGACCGGTCGTCCCCGCTGTCCGGGCCACTGCCGTAGTTGTTGAAGATCGGCGAGGACCAGACCCTGCGGGGCGGGCTGTAGGCCAGCGGCCGCGGCGGCACCATGGCCAACCGGAGCCCGAGCGCGAGCAGCAGCAGCCCGACCACGCCGATCGGGGCCGCTGCCGACTCGCCGTGAAGCAGCGCGGCGACGGTGAGCACGACGCCGATCACGCCGAGCAGTGCGACGCCGCCACCGAGAACCCGCCACACCATGGCCGCACGGTAGTACCGGCCGGCAAGGGGACCACCGCATCGCGGCACCGGGCCTCCTCGGGCGGATGAACCTCCGACCAGCAGAAAGTTACCGACGGGTACCTGTGTCGCGCGTCGCGTCTGCCGACAGTGGGCGTGACGCCGGACGGCACAAGGGGGCAGGATGGCGCTAGAGACCTATCCCACACACAACCGAGGGAACGCCTGTGGCTACGGAACGCAAGCGCCCGGTGATCACCGCTGGTCTGCCGAGCCAGCTTCCGGACATCGACCCTGACGAAACCAGCGAATGGGTCGAGTCGCTCGACGGTGTCATCGACGAGCGCGGAACCAAGCGCGCCCGGTACGTCATGCTGCGCCTGCTGGAGCGGGCCCGTGAGCGCCAGGTCGGGGTGCCGTCCCTGACCACCACCGACTACATCAACACCATCCCGCCGGAGCGCGAGCCGTGGTTCCCGGGTGACGAGCACATCGAGCGGCGGATCCGGGCGTACATCCGGTGGAACGCCGCGATGCTGGTGCACCGGGCGCAGCGTCCCGAGATCAGCGTCGGCGGGCACATCTCCACCTTCGCCAGCTCGGCGTCGCTTTACGAGGTGGGCTTCAACCACTTCTTCCGCGGCAAGGACCACCCGGGCGGCGGCGACCACATCTTCTACCAGGGTCACGCCTCCCCCGGCATGTACGCCCGGGCCTTCATGGAGGGGCGGCTCAGCGAGGACCAGCTCGACGGGTTCCGGCAGGAGCTGTCGCACCCCGGGGGCGGACTGCCCTCGTACCCGCACCCGCGGCTGATGCCGGACTTCTGGGAGTTCCCCACCGTCTCCATGGGCCTCGGGCCGATCAACGCGATCTACCAGGCCCGGTTCAACCGCTACCTGCACCACCGGGGCATCAAGGACACCAGCCAGCAGCACGTCTGGGCGTTCCTCGGCGACGGCGAGATGGACGAGGTCGAGTCGCTCGGCGCGATCGGCGTGGCCGCCCGCGAGGAGCTGGACAACCTCACCTTCGTGATCAACTGCAACCTGCAGCGCCTGGACGGGCCGGTCCGCGGCAACGGCAAGATCATCCAGGAGCTGGAGGCGTTCTTCCGGGGCGCCGGCTGGAACGTGATCAAGGTGGTCTGGGGCCGGGAGTGGGACCCGATGCTCGCGGCGGACACCGACGGCGCGCTGGTGAACCTGATGAACACCACCCCCGACGGTGACTACCAGACCTACAAGGCGGAGTCCGGGGCGTACGTCCGGGAGCACTTCTTCGGGCGCGACCCGCGGACCCGCAAGATGGTCGAGCACCTGACCGACGACGAGATCTGGAACCTCAAGCGGGGTGGCCACGACTACCGCAAGCTCTACGCGGCCTACAAGGCGGCGACGGAGCACACCGGTCAGCCGACGGTGATCCTGGCCAAGACGATCAAGGGCTGGACGCTCGGCTCGCATTTCGAGGCCCGCAACGCCACCCACCAGATGAAGAAGCTGACGCTGGAGGACTTGAAGCTCTTCCGCGACCGGCTCTACCTGGACATCCCGGACAAGGTGCTGGAGGAGAACCCCTACCTGCCGCCGTACTACCACCCCGGTAAGAAGTCGGAGGAGATCCAGTACCTCAAGGAGCGGCGCCAGCAGCTCGGTGGGTACCTGCCGTCCCGGCAGAACGTCGAGAAGCGGCTGGAGATCCCCCGCCCCGAGCGCTTCGCCGACGTCAAGCGCGGCTCGGGCAAGCAGAAGGTGGCCACCACCATGGCCTTCGTCCGTCTGCTCAAGGACCTGATGAAGGACAAGGAGTTCGGCAAGCGCTGGGTGCCGATCATCCCGGACGAGGCCCGCACCTTCGGCATGGACTCGCTCTTCCCGACGGCGAAGATCTACTCGCCGCACGGCCAGCGGTACACCTCGGTGGACCGGGAGCTGTTCCTGTCATACAAGGAGGCCACCAACGGGCAGATCGTGCACGAGGGGATCAACGAGGCCGGTTCGGTGGCGACCTTCACCGCGGCCGGCTCGTCGTACGCCACGCACGGCGAACCGATGATTCCGATGTACATCTTCTACTCGATGTTCGGGTTCCAGCGCACCGGCGACGGGCTCTGGGCGGCCGCCGACCAGATGGCGCGCGGCTTCCTGCTCGGCGCCACCGCCGGTCGGACCACCCTCAACGGTGAGGGCCTGCAGCACGAGGACGGCCACTCGCTGCTGCTCGCCGCCACCAACCCGGCGGTGGTCGCGTACGACCCGGCGTTCGCGTTCGAGATCGCGCACATCGTGGAGAACGGCCTGCACCGGATGTACGGGGAGGGGCAGGAGAACGTCTTCTACTACCTCACGGTCTACAACGAGCCGATCGTGCAGCCGGCGGAGCCGCCGGGCGTCGACGCCGAGGGCATCGTCAAGGGCATCTACCGCTACTCCCCCGCCCCGTCGGTGGCCGGGAACGCGCCGAAGGCCAACATTCTGGCCTCCGGCACCGGCATGCAGTGGGCGGTGCGGGCGCAGCAGTTGCTCGCCGAGGACTGGGGGGTGTCCGCCGACGTCTGGTCGGTGACCTCCTGGACGGAGCTGCGCCGGGACGCGGTGGAGTGCGAGGAGCACAACCTGCTCAACCCGGGCGCCGAGCAGCGGGTCCCGTACGTGGCGCGGAAGCTGGCCGACGCCGAGGGGCCGAAGGTCGCGGTCAGCGACTGGATGCGCGCGGTGCCGGACCTGATCGCCCGCTGGGTGCCCGGCGACTACACGTCGCTCGGCACCGACGGGTTCGGCATGTCCGACACCCGGCACGCGCTGCGCCGGCACTTCCACGTCGACGCCGAGTCGGTGGTGGTCGCGACGCTGCGGCAGCTCGCGCTCCGCGGCGCGGTGCCGGCGAACGTGCCGGACGAGGCCGCCAAGAAGTACGCGATCCACGATGTGACGGCCGCCCCGGTCAGCGAAACCGGCGGCGAGAGCTAGTTCCTCGGTACGACGAGAGGGCCCGGCGTGGTCACCACCACGCCGGGCCCTCTCTCTTCGGGCGATCAAGGAGTTGTGGTGGTTGACAAAAGGGGCGAAACCCCCGAGGTGGGCGCCACAACTCCATGGTCGGCGCGCAGGGTCGCCGCCACGAAGGGCTCGATCGCGGCTCGCTGACCGGCCCCAGAGTCGACGATGGTCCGGCGTCCCTGGCGGGGACGCCGGACCATCGTCACCATCGCGGGTGACGCCAGGACGGGCCCGGTCAGCCGACGGCGGCCAGGTCGGTCAGCCGGGCCAGCGAGTCCTCCAGGTCGGCGCCGACCCGACGCAGGCCGAGCCGGAGCAGGGCGGCCTTGACCGGCCCGGCCGGCCACCGTACGACGATGAGCCGCACGATGGTGCCGCCCTCCTCCTCGTCCGGGGTCAACTGCACGTAGATCTCGGTGCGCGCCTCGGCCCGGGCGCCCGCGCCCTTGGCCCGCTCGCGCCAGCCGATCAGGGTCGGCTCCTGGTAGGCGATCACCTCGGCCTCGTGCGCCGCGCCGCGCCCGGCCTGGACCAGTTGTCGCCGGCCGAAGCCCTCCCCCGAGAGGACCTCCGCCGCGCGGACCCCCGCCAGCCAGGACGGCAGCTGCTCGGCCCGCTGCACGACGTCCCAGACCACTTCCACCGGCGCCATCACGTGTGCACTGCGTTCCACGAGGATCATTTCTGTCTTCCCCCACTGAGGACATCCACGATATTCAGCACTGTATGCGCAAACTTGGACGTACCCGGACGGGTTTGCAGAAGACACGCCGAAATCCCTTGCGCCGCCTCTCGTTGCGGGCCTATAGCGCTTCGCCGGCGCGCGCCCTAGAGTCCCGAGCACGCTTCGCGTTCTCTGGGAGGGCGGATGACGACCGATCCGATGCCGGAGTTCCCCGCCGGATTCCGCTGGGGGGTGTCCACCGCCGCCTACCAGATCGAGGGCGCGGTCGAGGTCGACGGCCGAGGACCGTCCATCTGGGACACCTTCGCCCACTGCCCCGACCGGATCGCCGACGGCAGCACCGGCGACGTCGCCTGCGACCACTACCACCGGTACGCCGAGGATGTCGCGCTGATGGCCGGACTCGGGGTGTCCGCGTACCGGTTCTCGATCGCCTGGCCGCGGGTGCAGCCGGCGGGCACCGGGGCGCCCCTCGCCGCGGGGCTGGACTTCTATGACCGGCTGGTCGACGCGCTGCTCGGCGCCGGCATCGACCCGGTCGCCACCCTCTTCCACTGGGACCTGCCGCAGGCGCTGGAGGATGCCGGCGGCTGGCTGAACCGGGACACCGCGACCCGCTTCGCCGAGTACGCCGACCTGGTCGCGGCCCGCCTCGGTGACCGGGTGAAGCTCTGGATCACGCTCAACGAACCCTTCGTCCACATGAGCCTCGGCCACGGCACGGGCGTACACGCCCCCGGCCGGATGCTGCTCTTCAACGCCTTCCCGGTGGCCCACCACCAACTACTCGGGCACGGGCTCGCGGTGTCGGCGCTCCGCGCCCGCACGACCAGCCCGGTGGCCATCGCCAACAGCTACTCCCCGGTCCAACTGCAGGGCGACACCGAGGCCGATCGGGCGGCCGGCGCGGCGTACGACGCGCTGCACAACCGGCTCTTCACCGACCCGCTGCTCGGTCGGGGCTACCCGGCGGGGCTGGGCTTCGACGCCGCCGTGGTCCGGGACGGCGACCTGGACCTGATCGCCGCGCCGATCGACGTGCTCGGGGTCAACTACTACAACCCGACCGGGATCCGGGCACCGGAGGAGGGCTCGCCGCTGCCGTTCGAGATCGTGCCGTTGGAGGGGTACCCGCGGACCGCGTTCGACTGGCCGGTGGTCCCGCAGGGACTGCGTGACCTGCTCACCTGGCTGCGGGACAGCTACCGCGAAGCGCTGCCGCCGATCCAGATCACCGAGAACGGCTGCGCGTACGACGACGTACCGGATGCCGCCGGCCGGGTCCACGATCCGGAGCGGATCGCCTACCTGGCGGGGCACCTGCGCGCGGTCCGGGCGGCGATCGACGACGGCGTCGACGTGACCGGGTACTTCGTCTGGTCGCTGCTGGACAACTGGGAGTGGGCCGAGGGGTTCACCAAGCGCTTCGGCCTGGTGCACGTCGACTTCGACACCCAGGTGCGCACGCCGAAGATCTCGTACGCGTGGTTCCGCGACCAGGTGGTTCGCGCGGCGAGCGCGAGGAGTGAGCTACCGAGCCCCGCAGTCGCGAGCGAAAGGCCAGCACTGTGACCACTGTGAACCCGACGCCCGCCGCGCTGCCGGCGGCGCTCGCCGAACCGACCGTGCCGGTGCGGCGGGGCTGGATCGCGCTGATCTTCGCCGCGAACCTCGGCGTCTGGATGGCCTTCTTCACCCCGATCCAGGTGCTGCTGCCGCAGCAGGTGGAGCGGATCGCGCCGGCCGACAAGGAGGCGATGCTCGCGGTCGTCACCGGGCTGGGCGCGCTCGCCGCGGTGCTCGCCAACCCCCTCGCCGGGGCGCTGTCGGACCGGACCATGCTCCGGCTGGCCGGGCGGCACCTCGGCCGCCGGCACGTCTGGACCGCCGGTGGGGCGGTGCTGGGCGCGCTGGCGCTGGTGCTGCTGGCCCGCCAGCAGACCATCGCCGGGGTGGCGCTCGGCTGGGTCGCCGCGCAGGTCTGCTTCAACGCGATGCTGGCCAGCCTGACCGCCGCCATCCCGGACCGGGTGCCGGTCGCCCAGCGCGGCGGCGTCTCCGGCTGGGTGGGCATCCCACAGGCGCTCGGCCTGGTGGTCGGGGCGGTGCTGGTCACCGCCGTGGTGACCGGCAATGCCGCCGGGTACGCGGCAATCGCGCTGGCCGTGCTGCTGCTGTCGCTGCCTTTCGCACTGCTCACCGCCGACGACCCGCTGCCCCGCGAGCACCGGCCGGCGCTGCGGCTGCGCGGGCTGCTCGCCTCGATGTGGATCAGCCCCCGCCGACACCCCGACTTCGCCTGGGCCTGGTTCACCCGGTTCCTGGTCCAGACCGGCAACGCGCTGGGCACCCTCTACCTGCTGTACTTCCTCACCGACGGCGTGCGCCACCCCGACCCCGAGGGCGCGCTGCTGGTGCTGATCCTGCTCTACACCGCCGGGATGATGCTCACCGCGGTGGTGGCCGGCCGGCTGTCCGACCGCTCCGGCCGACGGAAGGTTTTCGTGATCACCTCAGGCGTGATCATGGCGGTGGCCGCGCTGCTGCTCGCCGTCGCCCCGGTCTGGCCGATGGCGGTGACCGCCGCGTTGCTGCTCGGCACCGGCTACGGCGTCTACCTGGCGGTGGACGCGGCGTTGATCACCCAGGTGCTGCCCGCGGCCACCGACCGGGCCAAGGACCTCGGCGTGATCAACATCGCCAACTCCGCGCCGCAGGTGCTCGGCCCGGCGATCTCCGCCCCGATCGTGGTCCACCTGGGCGGCTACCCGACCCTCTACGCCACCACGGCGGCGGTCACCCTGCTCGGCAGCGCGCTGGTGCTGAAGATCCGCTCGGTGCCGTGACCGGCCCCCTGGCGGAATCCGCCGGCCGCCGCCCGTAGGCTTGGGGACGTGACGGTACGTGTGCGCTTCGCCCCTTCGCCGACCGGTATGTTCCACGTCGGCGGTGCCCGCTCGGCCCTGCAGAACTGGATCTACGCCAAGCAGCAGGGCGGGGTGTTCGTGCTCCGCATCGAGGACACCGACGCGGCCCGGAACAAGCCCGAATGGACCGAGGGCATCCTGTCGGCGCTGGACTGGATCGGCATCGCGCGGGGCAGCTATGAGGGCCCGTACTTCCAGTCGTCGTACGCCGGCGAGCACCGCGCCGCCGCACAGCGGCTCTACGAGGCCGGCCGCGCCTACTACTGCGACTGCACCCGCGAGGACGTGCAGGCCCGGACCGGCTCGCAGTACGCCGGCTACGACGGCTTCTGCCGCGACCGGGGCCTCGGCCCGGGCGAGGGGCGCGCGCTGCGCTTCCGTACGCCGGACGAGGGCGAGACCGTGGTGGTCGACCTGGTCCGCGGCGAGCCGACGTTCGAGAACAAGAACATCGAGGACTTCGTCATCGCCCGGGCCGACGGCTCCGCGGTCTTCCTGCTGGCCAACGTGGTCGACGACATGACCATGGGGATCACCCATGTGATCCGGGCCGAGGAGCACCTGCCCAACACCCCGAAGCAGCAGCTGCTCTGGGACGCGCTCGGGGTCAAGCCGCCGATCTGGGCGCACGTGCCGGTGGTGGTCAACGAGAAGCGGCAGAAGCTCTCCAAGCGGCGCGACAAGGTTGCCCTGGAGGCGTACCGGGACGAGGGCTACCTCGCCGCGGCGATGCGCAACTACCTGATGCTGCTCGGCTGGGCGCCCTCGGGCGACCGGGAGATCGTGCCCTGGTCCGTGATCGAGGAGGAGTTCCGGCTGGAGGACGTGAACCCCTCCCCGGCGTTCTTCGACGAGAAGAAGCTGCGCGCGTTCAACGGTGAGTACATTCGGGCGCTGCCGATCGAGGAGTTCATCGACGCCTGCCAGCCGTGGCTGACCGGCACCGGCAACATCGCGCCCCCGCCCTGGCAGCCGGAGGAGTTCGACCCGGCCGCCTTCGCCGCCGTGGCGCCGCTGGCGCAGACCCGGATCGCGGTGCTCAGCGAGATCGTGCCGAACGTCGACTTCCTCTTCCTGGCCGACCCGCTGATCGACGAGGCGGCCTGGGCCAAGGCGATGAAGGAGGGCGCGGCCGAGCTGCTGGGCGCCGCGATCGCCGGCTTCGAGGCGCTGGAGCCCTGGGACGCCGAGTCGCTGAAGTCCACGCTGGAGGCGGTCGGCGCGGAGCGCGGCCTCAAGCTGGGCAAGGCCCAGGCGCCGGTCCGGGTGGCGGTCACCGGCCGCACCGTCGGGCTGCCGCTCTTCGAGTCCCTCGAGGTCCTCGGCCGCGACCGCACCCTGACCCGCCTGCGCGCCGCCCGGGTCCGGCTGGTCTGAGGGGCACGCCGGCAGCCGGGGGTCGTCGCCGCATCGCCTGCTGCTGGCGCTGGAAAGGCGCCCGCCCGGGCCGGCCCGGGAGTCTCCATTGCCAACCTTTGGAGCTGCCCCGTCCATGCGGGCAACAACCAACGGCGACCCGGCACGGCAGCGCCGGGCGACGGACCGCCCCATCCATGCGGGCAGCTCCAAAGGGCGCTCAGGACGTAGTCGCCCGCCAGCGCCCTGACGCCGCTGTTGCGCCCACGGCGGCAGAGCGAAGCGGGCGGGGATACACCCGTCGGTGGATCACCGGCAGATGGCCGATCCAGCGACCTCAGGTCGTTCGGGCCACCACCAGGTCGCCGACCTGTAGTTGATCAAGGACGGGCGAGGGCCCGGGTCAGCGCTGGGTCCCGCGGCGGCGGAGCAGGAGGCCGCCGGCGAGCAGTGCGAGCGCCGCGACGGCGGCGAGCGCCCAGAGCCAGCCGGATCCGGCGTCGCCGTCGGAGCGGCGGCCGGCGGCCGGGCTCGCCGGCGGCGTCGCCGAGGCGGTGGGGGCACCCGCCACCGCGGTGGTCGCCGGGGCGGTCGGAGTCGCGGACGGGGACGGGGACGGGGCCGGGGCGCCCGTGGTGAGGGTGAAGCGGATCTCGCCCGTCACCGGATGGCCGTCGCTCGACGCGACCCGGTAACCGACGACGTAGCGGCCGGCCGGGCCGGGCCTGAACGGCACGCTCACCCGGTTGCCGGAGAAGGTCGGGGAGCCGCCGGCTGCGGGCGAGTTGTCCGGTCCGGTGACCGTGATCTTCGTCGTACCGGGGGCGGGCGTGGCAAGGAAGCGGAGCTCGATCCGCTTGGGCGCGGCCGCCAGCACGGCCCCGTCACGGGGATCGCTCCCGGTCAGCGAGTTGTGCGCCCCGGCCGGTGTGGCCGGAAGCAGCACCGGGACAGCGAGCGCCACGCCGAGAACCACCAGCCAGGTGCGCACCCGGCGCGCCACCGTGCCCCCCATGAACCCCTCCGCGAAGGTACGATCCGCCCGCTGATCAACGGCCGCTCGTTAGTCGGCCGCAGATCGCAGATAGTTCCAAATACTTTTCCAGCAGCTGCAACTTAGCGACGTTCTGCGGAGTCTTTGAGGGTGGGCACCCGGCTCGCGGGTACGACCACCGCCATCGGCCGATCAAGCGTGACCTGCAGCGGAAGCCACCCATCGAACGGGGCGAGGAGGCGGCGATGGTCCGGAAGGTGAGGCGGCTGCTGGCCGCGGTGACCGGTGCCGTGCTGGCGACCGCATGCTCGCTGGCCCTGGTCGGCACGACGGCGGCCCGGGCGGCGGCGCCCGCGGCCCCCAAGCCGCCACCGGCCGGGGTGGACATCACCGGTGACCGGCTCGTCCAGCCGCTGCGGCTGCGCGCCGACACCCGGCCCGCCGAGGTGGTCGCGGTCATCGACCAGGTGAGCTGGCTCGGCCGGACCGGCCAGCAGCGCGGACCGGAGGCGAAGAACCTCGGTCCGAAGTACACGGTCGTCGTGCTCACCGGCGACGTGGCGGTGCAGACGTACGACCTCTACCCCCTGGCCAAGGGCGGGCCGCGGGTCTACCGGCCGGCCAAGCAGCCCGATCTCAGCAAGCCCAAGGCCGGCTGGTTCTTCGGCCGGCTGAACATGTCGGAGACGCTGCGGACCGTCGGGGTGCCGCTGGAGCGGCAGATCGACACGGTCAGCGGCGGCGTGGGCGGGGGCGAGCGGGTCATCCCCGAGGAGTCGCTCAACCCGGTGCAGGACTTCGACGAGGCCTTCGCCGAGCTCCAGCGGCTGCTGCTGCTCAACGTCGCGGTGGTGCTGGTCATCACCTTCGGGCTCGCCGGGATCGCGCTGCTCATCCGCCGCCGCACCCGCTGACCACCGGGCCGGCCCTCGGCGGTGGAGCCCGGCCGGTCAGATCTCCAGCACCACCTTGCCCCGGACGTGCCCCTCCGCCACCAGCCGCTGCGCCTCGGCGGCCTCGGCGAGCGGGAAGGTCCGCGCCACGTGGACGGTGAGCCGGCCGGCGTCGACCAGCCCGGCGAGCACGCTCAGGTCGGCGGTGGACGGCTTCACGAAGAGGTAACTGCCGCCGAGCCGGGTGACGTGCTCGGGGTCGGCGGTCGAGATCAGCCGGGCCGGCCGGGCCAGCAGCTCGGCGGAGACGTCCAGCGCCGCGCCGCCGAAGAGGTCGAGCGCGACGTCCACCCCGTCGGGCGCGACCGCGCGGACCCGGTCCAGCAACCCGTCGCCGTAGCTGACCGGCTCGGCGCCCAGCGACCGGACGAAGTCGTGGTTGGCCTCGCTCGCCGTGCCGATCACCCGGCCCGCGCCGAGCGCCCGGGCCAGCTGCACGGCCAGATGGCCCACCCCGCCCGCTGCGCCGTGCACCAGGACGGTGTCATTGGCTCCGGTCCGGGCGAGCTGCAGCGCCTGGTACGCGGTCAGCCCGGCCAGCGGCAGCCCACCCGCCTCCGCCCAGGACGCCTGCACCGGCTTGTCGGCCAGCGTCCGTTCCGGTGCCGGCACCAGCTCCGCGTACGTGCCGTGCTGGATGTGGTCGCGCCGGACGTACCCGATCACCTCGTCGCCGACCGCGAACCCGGTCACCGCCGGCCCGACCGCGGCGACCACCCCGGCCGCGTCCCAGCCGGGCACGAGCGGGAAGTGGCTCGGTATGGCGGCCGCCAGGTAACCCTCGCGAATCTTCCAGTCGACCGGGTTCACCCCCACGGCGCGCACCCGCACCAGCACGGTGTCCGGGCCGACCGGTGGGTCCGGCAGGTCGCGGAGGGTGAGCTGCTCGGCCGAGCCGTACCCGTCGATCGCGATCGCCTTCACCCTGCTCACGCTAGTCGCCGGACGGCGGTCAGGGAGTCAGCACCAGCGGCGCGGCGGCCTTTCCCGGCGGACCGTCCGGCTCCGGGGCCGGACCGCCCCGTGCCGGTGCGCGCCGGCCCACCCGGCCAGATCGCTGCGGCAGCCCTGGGCGGGCGTCGACTCGGGCGCGGCCGGCGCGCCCGGCTCCGACCCGCGCTGGCGGGGCGCCGGCGCGTCCTCCTCGGCCCGCTCGGGCGTCCACCCGGCGGCCGGTTCGGTCGGATGCATCACGCCGCTCAGCCGGCGGGGGTGTTTCGCCGCCGGCGGCTGCTCGTGGTGGCCCGGTCGGCAGGGCTCGCCCTGGGCGCAGCCGTGCTCGGCCTCCCCGTGCGCCATCCCGGTCTCCTCACACTCGCCCTCGCGCGCCGAGCGGTGGTCCCGACGTGCCCTGACACCGTACTGGCCGGGCCCGACGGGCCGTGCGCCGCGTACCCGTGGAGATCGTCTTCTGGCCACGAAGACGTACCCCGCGAAAGTGATCTTGCCGTAGACTCCCGCCGATCCGCCGGCCGAGCCCTGGAGCGTCAGTGTTGAGTCCCCGAAGAGTCGGCGCCCTGCTCATGGTGCTCGCCGCAAGCGTCGTCGCCGGGTGCGACGTGCTGCCCGGGCGAGACTGCGAGTCCGGATTCGTGCCGCAGGCCGGGGTCTGCCACCTGGCTCCGGGAGACAATGCCAGCGGCGAGGCGTACCAGCCGGTCGACTGCCTGACGCGGCACGAGGCGGAGACCTTCTTCGTCGGCCGGTTCGCCGGGCTCGACGCCGACTCCGACGACCCGCCGGAGACCGGGTCGGACGCGGCTCGGCGGGCGTATGCCTCGTGCGGCACGGCGGCGCGGGACTTCCTCGGCGACGAGTGGCGGGCGGCCCGGCTGTCGCTGCAGGTGATGCTGCCGACGGCCACCGGATGGGCGGCGGCGGAGCGCTGGTACCGCTGCGACCTGGTGGAGATCGTGGCGCTGGACCTGTACGAACCGTCGCCCCGGGCCAACAGCCTCAAGGGCGGGCTGCGCTCGCCGTCCTCCCCGCTGCGGCACGGCTGCTACAACCCCACCTTCATCGGGGATGAGATGAAGACGCTGCCGCCTGCCTCCTGCACCGGGCCGCACCAGAGCGAGTTCGCGGGCGTGTGGTGGGCCGACGACTTTCCGTACGGGGAGGAGATCCCGGAGGACGACATGTGGGACGGCTGTTACGGCGTCGTCGCGCGACACGTGGGGGTGCCGGACGAGGACGAGGTGGAGCGTCGACTGGACGTGCTCGCCTGGGCTCTCTCGGAGGAGGAGCGGGCCGCGGGCGAAACCGGGGTGCTCTGTTTCCTGCACACGGACGGCCCGCCGTTTAACCGACCCCTGGCGGGCGTCGGGGTGAAAGGACTCCCCGCACCCCAGGCCGACTGAGCCCGTCCCCGTGCGAGCTGCGGCCGGCCGGGTGCCCCCATCCTGACCGAGGAACTCGCGCTCGCCCCGGAAGGACGGCCGCCGCTGACCCAACCTCGGTGTGGATGTGCTGGTCAGGGCATGTCAGGCTGGAGCGGTGAACGAGCCGGGCGGTGGCGACCTGTCAGCCACGCTGCACCGCATCGAGCGGGCGGCGGGGGCGCTGGCGACCGCCAGCGTGGCCCGGATGGACGAGACGCTGCCCTGGTTCCGGGAACTCCCGGCGGACCAGCGCTCCTGGGTGATGCTGGTGGCCCAGGCCGGCGCGCGGTCGCTGGTGCAGTGGCTCCGCCAGGGCGGCGGCACGGCGGACAGCACGCAGGAGGTCTCCGACGAGGTCTTCGCCACCGCCCCGCAGGCGCTGGCCCGCTCGATCAGCCTCCAGCAGACCGTCGCGCTGATCAAGGTGACCATCGACGTGGTCGAGGAGCAGGTGTCGCACCTGGCCGCGAAGGGCGAGGAGCAGCAGCTCCGCGAGGCGGTGCTGCGCTTCTCCCGGGAGATCGCCTTCGCCGCCGCCCGGGTCTACGCCCGGGCCGCCGAGTCCCGCGGCTCGTGGGACGCCCGGCTGCAGGCGCTGCTGGTGGACGCGCTGCTGCGCGGGGACTCGCCGGACGTGCTGGCCAGCCGGGCGGCGGCGCTGGGCTGGCCGGACGCGCCCCCGGTGGCGGTGGCGGTGGGCCGCTCCCCCGGCGGCGAGGTGGCGGCCGTGCTGCACACCGTCTACCGGCAGGCCCGGCGGATCGGGGTGGAGGTGATCGGCGGGGTGCACGGCGACCGGCTGGTCATCGTGCTCGGCGGGGCCGCCGATCCGGTGGCGGCGACCGAGAAGCTGCTGACCGCGTTCGGGGACGGGCCGGTGGTGGTCGGCCCGGCCGTGCCCAGCCTGGACGAGGCGACGGACTCGGCGCGGGCCGCGCTGGCCGGGTTCCGCGCCGCGCCGGCCTGGCCGACCGCGCCGCGCCCGGTGCCCGCCGCCGACCTGCTGCCGGAGCGGGCCCTCGCCGGGGACGCGGAGGCCCGCCGCCGGCTGCGCCACGACGTGTACGCCACGCTGGTCCGGACCGGTGGCGAGCTGCTGGAGACGCTGGACGCCTTCTTCGCCGCGGGCGGGACGCTGGAGAGCGCCGCCCGGGCGCTCTTCGTGCACCCGAACACGGTGCGCTACCGGTTGAAGCGGATCGCGGAGGTGACGGGTTTCTCCCCGCTGGCGCCCCGGGACGCGTTCGCCCTCCAGGTCGCGCTGACCGTGGGTCGGCTGGACCCGGTGACCCCGGGCGTCGCACCCGTCCCGACCCAGACATTGAGCCCAGGCGTCAGGAAATCATCACAGACAGGTGATCACCCCCGCCGATTTTTGTAGGATCCCTCCAAAGGTTCTAGTGCGGTTTGGTGGCGCTCGCTACAGCGTGACCCGTGAGTATCCGTCAGAGTCATAAACGTGCTCGCCGTACTCTCGCCCGGACAGGGTTCCCAGAAACCCGGCTTCCTGACTCCCTGGCTCGACCTGACCGGCACCGAGTCGCGCCTGCGCTGGTGGTCCGCGCTGGCCGGCGTCGACCTGGTCCACCTCGGCGCCAAGGCCGACGCGGACGAGATCAAGGACACCGCCCGCACCCAGCCGCTGCTGGTCGCGGCCGCGCTGCTCGCCGCCGAACACCTGCCGATGTACGACGTCGCGGTGACCGCCGGACACAGCGTCGGCGAGCTCGGCGCGGCGGCCCTGGCCGGGGTGCTGCCCGCCGAGGCGGCGATCACCCTCGCCGGGGTGCGGGGCCGCGAGATGGCCGCCGCCTGCGCGCTGGAGCCGACCGGGATGGCCGCCGTCCTCGGCGGCGACCCGGACGAGGTGCTCGCCGCGATCGACGCGCACGGGCTGTACCCGGCCAACCGCAACGGCGCCGGCCAGGTCGTCGCCGCGGGGGCGGTTGACGGGCTGGAGAAGCTGGCCGCCGAGCCGCCGGCGAAGGCCCGGGTGATCCGGCTCCAGGTGGCCGGCGCCTTCCACACCCCGTACATGGCCCCGGCCGAGGCCGCGCTGGCCGGGGTCGCCGCCGGGATCACCCCGGCCGACCCGGCCCGGATCCTGCTCTCCAACCTGGACGGCTCGGCGGTCAACCACGGCCGGGAGATGGTGCAGCGGCTGGTCCGGCAGGTCACCGCGCCGGTGCGCTGGGACCTGTGCATGCGTACCCTGGCCGACCTCGGGGTGACCGCGGTGATCGAGCTGCCGCCGGCCGGCACCCTGGCCGGCCTGGTCAAGCGGGAGTTGAAGGGCGTCGGCGCGCCCGAGATCGTCACCCTCAACACCCCCGACGACCTGCCCGCCGCGCGCGACCTGATCACCCGGCACAGCGGGCTTGGCGGCCACGAGCCGGTGATCCAGTTCCGGGTGGTGGTCTCCCCCGCCGCCGGCACCTTCACCCCGGCCGAGGAGTTCGCCGAAGGCGCCGACCTCCGCAAGGGCCAGGTCATCGGTCACGTCGTCACCCGGCAGGGGCCGGTCGAGGTGACCGCGCACGACAGCGGGCTGCTCACCGAGTGGCTCGCCCACCACGAGGACCCGGTCGCCCCGGGCCAGCCGCTCGCCCGCATCGGAGGTCACGCATGACCGGCAGCAAGATCGTCGCAATGGGGCACTACCAGCCCTCCCGGGTGGTGACCAACGACGACCTCGCCCAGCTCGTCGACACCAACGACGAGTGGATCCGGGACCGGGTCGGCATCGTGACCCGGCGGATCGCCGGTGACGAGACGGTGGCCGACATGGCCGCGGCCGCCGCCGGCAAGGCGCTGGCCAACTCCGGCCTCACCGCCGCCGACATCGACCTCGTCGTGGTCGCCACCTGCACCTCGGTCGACCGCAGCCCCAACGTGGCCTGCCGGGTCGCCGCCAAGCTCGGCATCACCGCCCCCGGCGCGTACGACATCAACACCGCCTGCTCGGGCTTCGCGTACGCGCTGGGCACCGTCGACCACGCCATCCGGGCCGGCGCGGCCCGCAACGCCATCGTCATCGGCGCGGAGAAGCTCTCCGACTTCACCGACTGGACCGACCGCTCGACCTGCATCATCTTCGGCGACGGCGCCGGCGCCGCGGTGGTCACCGCCACCGCCGACGACGAGCCCGCCGGGGTCGGCCCGGTGGTCTGGGGCTCGGTGCCGGAGAAGAGCGACGCGGTCCGCATCGAGGGCTGGCGGCCGTACATCGCGCAGGAAGGGCAGACGGTCTTCCGCTGGGCCACCACCGCGCTGGCCCCGCTGGCCATGCAGGCCTGCGAGCGGGCCGGGGTCGCCCCGTCCGAACTGGCCGCGTTCGTGCCGCACCAGGCCAACGCCCGGATCATCGACGGCATCGCCAAGCGGCTCAACATCCCGGACGCGATCATCGCCAAGGACATCGCCGAGTCCGGCAACACCTCGGCGGCGAGCGTGCCGCTGGCCCTGTCCAAGCTGGTCGAGCGGCGGGAGGTGCCCGCGGGCGCCCCGGTACTGCTGTTCGGCTTCGGCGGCGGCCTGACCTACGCCGGTCAGGTCGTCCGCTGCCCATGAAGACCCCCTCCGGCGTCGAGCGCGCCGAGGAGTGACGACCGGCGTCGCCGGTCGAGTGAACCCCCCGATGAGAGGAACCAACCGAAATGACCCGTGACGAGATCACCGCCGGCCTCGCCGAGATCCTCGAAGAGGTTGCCGGGGTGAACCCGGACGACGTGGCCGAGGGGAAGTCCTTCACCGACGACCTCGACGTCGACTCGCTCTCCATGGTGGAGGTCGTGGTGGCGGCCGAGGAGAAGTTCGGCGTCAAGATCCCGGACAACGAGGTGCAGAACCTCAAGACCGTCGGGGACGCGGTCAGCTACATCGAGGCGCAGTCCTGATCATGAGTCGCCCCGACGTCGTCGTCACCGGGCTCGGCGCGACGACCCCGCTCGGCGGGGACGTCGCGTCGACCTGGGACGCCATGCTCGCCGGCCGCTCCGGGGTGAGTCCGCTCACCCAGGAGTGGGCCGGCCAACTGACGGTCCGGATCGCCGCCCAGCTCGCCGTGGACCCGGCCGAGGTGCTGGATCGGGTCAAGCTGCGCCGGCTGGACCGATCCGAGGCGATCGCCCTGATCGCGGCGCAGCAGGCCTGGGCGGACGCCGGCCTGGCCGACTCCGGGCTGGACCCGGAGCGGCTGGCGGTCAGCGTCGGCTCCGGCATCGGCGGCGCCACCACGCTGCTCGCCCAGGACGACATCCTGGAGGCGTCCGGCCCGCGGCGGGTCTCCCCGCACACCGTGCCGATGCTGATGCCGAACGGCCCGGCCGCCTGGGTCGGGCTTGAGCTGGGCGCCAAGGCCGGCGTGCACTCGGTGGCCAGCGCCTGCGCGACCGGCGCGGAGGCGATCGCGCTCGGCCTGGACATCATCCGCGCCGGCCGGGCCGACGTGGTGGTGGCCGGCGGCACCGAGGCGGTCATCCACCCGCTGCCGATCGCCGGTTTCGCCTCCATGCGGGCCATGTCGACCCGTAACGACGAGCCGGGGAAGGCCTCCCGCCCGTGGGACAAGGGCCGCGACGGCTTCGTGCTCGGCGAGGGCGCCGGCGCGATCGTCCTCGAGCGCGCCGACCACGCCGCGGCCCGCGGGGCCCGGGTGTACGCCCGCCTCGCCGGCGCCGGGATCACCTCGGACGCGTACGACATCGTGCAGCCGCACGCCGAGGGCGAGGGCGCCATCCGGGCCATCTCCCGGGCGATCGCCGACGCGGGCGTGGCGAAGACGGACATCGCCCACGTCAACGCGCACGCCACCTCGACCCCGGTGGGCGACATGCTGGAGATCGGCGCGCTGCACAAGGCGCTGGGCGATCACGCGGTGCTGGCGGCGACCAAGTCGATGACCGGCCACCTGCTCGGCGCGGCCGGCGCGCTGGAGTCGATCGCCACGATCCTCGCCATCCGCGACGGTGTCGTACCGCCGACGATCAACCTGGACGACCCGGACGACGGCCTGACCATGGAGGTGGCCGCCCACAAGGCGCGCCACATGGAGATCCCCGCCGCGCTGAACAACGCGTTCGGCTTCGGCGGCCACAACGTGGCTCTCGTCTTCACGCGGGGTTGAGACCACGGGCCTTGGAGGCACAAGTGACCACGACCGTCGTCAGCACGGAAAGCTCGACACTGGACTACCGCGATCCCGAGGTCCGGCTCCGGGCCCTGTTCGACGCCGGCTCGCTGCGCCTGCTGGCGCCGCGGGACACCTCCGGCGTCGGGTGGGCGCGGGGTGAGATCGACGGCACGCCGGCGATCGCGTACGCCACCGACGCCACCAAGATGGGCGGCGCGATGGGCACCGACGGGTGCCGGCACATCGTGGACGCCATCGACACCGCCGTCCGGGAGCGGGTGCCGGTGGTCGGCCTCTGGCACTCGGGCGGCGCCCGGCTGGCCGAGGGCGTGGTCGCGCTCGACGCCGTCGGGCAGGTCTTCGCCGCCATGGTGCGAGCCTCCGGCCGGGTGCCGCAGATCTCGGTGGTGCTCGGCCCGGCGGCCGGCGGCGCCGCGTACGGCCCGGCGCTGACCGACATCGTGGTGATGAGCGGCACCGGCCGGATCTTCGTCACCGGTCCCGAGGTGGTCCGCAGCGTCACCGGCGAGCAGGTCGACATGGAGCGCCTCGGCGGCCCCGAGCCGCATGGCCGGCGCTCCGGCGTCGTCCACGTGACCTGCGCCGACGACGAGGCGGCGGTGGCCGAGTCGCGCAAGCTCGCCGCCCTGCTCGGTCGGCAGGGGCGGCTCTCCCCGGACGACGTGGCGACCGGCGCCGAGGACGGGCACGACCTGGCCGCCAGGATGCCGGCCGAGGCCAACCGGGCGTACGACGTGAAGCCGGTGGTCAAGGCGCTGCTCGACGCCCCCGGCGTGGAACTGCACGCCAAGTGGGCGCCGAACATCGTCACCACGCTCGGCCGGTTCGCCGGCCGGACGGTCGGCGTGATCGCCAACAACCCGCTGCGGCTGGGTGGCTGCCTCGACGCGTCCAGCGCCGAGAAGGCGGCCCGGTTCGTGCGGATGTGCGACTCGCTCGGGGTGCCGCTGATCGTGCTGGTCGACGTCCCCGGTTACCTGCCCGGCCTTGGCCAGGAGTGGGACGGCGTGGTCCGGCGCGGAGCGAAGCTGCTGCACGCCTTCGCCGAGGCGGTGGTGCCGCGGGTGACGCTGGTGACCCGCAAGGCGTACGGCGGCGCGTACATCGCGATGAACTCCCGCTCCCTGGGCGCGACCGCGGTCTTCGCCTGGCCGAACGCGGAGGTCGCGGTGATGGGTGCCAGCGCCGCGGTCAACATCCTGCACCGCAAGAAGCTGGCCGCCGCCCCCGCCGAGGAGCGGGAGGCGCTGCGCGCCGAGCTGATCGAGGAGCAGATCCGGGTCGCCGGCGGCGTCAACCGGGCGCTGGAAATCGGCGTGGTGGACGACGTGATCAAGCCGGAGGAGACCCGGCGGCGGATCGCCGAAGCGCTCGCGGCGGCCCCGGCCGCCCGCGGCGCCCACGGCAACATCCCGCTGTAGTACCGGTCGTACCGTCGGGGTCCGCGCCCGTCCGGGCGGGGACCCCGAGAGCCTGGTGGTCACCACGCCGGAGCAGATGCCTCCCGCGGTGACATGCACTGTTCAACGTGGTCGATGGCCAAGGACTGGCAAGGTGATCGGGCAGACCCGACGCCGCCACCGCCACCACTGGCCAGCGTGATGAATCGGGAGTCTTAGTCGGTGTTCAGCCGCATCGCCATCGTCAACCGGGGAGAGGCCGCCATGCGGCTGATCCACGCCGTCCGCGAGCTCAACGCCGAGACCGGCGCCCCGCCGATCGAGACCATCGCGTTCTACACCGACGCCGAGCGCACCGCCACCTTCGTCCGCGAAGCGGACCACAGCTACTGCCTCGGGCCCGCGTCGGCGCGCCCGTACCTGAACCACCGCACCCTTGAGCGTGCGCTGGTCGAGACACGTGCGGACGCGGCGTGGGTGGGCTGGGGCTTCGTCGCCGAAGACCCGGCCTTCGCCGAGCTCTGCGAGAAGATCGGTGTCACCTTCATCGGTCCGAGCGCTGAAGCGATGCGCACGCTCGGTGACAAGATCGGCGCGAAGCTGATCGCCGAGGAGGTCGGCGTCCCGGTGGCGCCGTGGAGCCGCGGCGCGGTGGAGAGCCTGGCCGCGGCCAAGCGCGCGGCGGCCGAGATCGGCTACCCGCTGATGCTCAAGGCGACCGCGGGCGGTGGCGGCCGGGGCATCCGGGTCGTCCGCAGCGACGAGGAACTCACCGATGCCTACGAGCGCACGAGCCTGGAGGCCGAGCGCGCGTTCGGCAGCGGCGTCGTGTTCCTGGAACGCCTGGTCACCGGCGCGCGGCACGTCGAGGTGCAGGTGATCGCCGACGGTCAGGGCACCGCGTGGGCGCTGGGTGTCCGGGACTGCTCGGTGCAGCGGCGCAACCAGAAGGTCATCGAGGAGTCCGCCTCCCCCGTGCTCGCCCTCGAGCAGACCCGCGAGCTGAAGGCGGCGGCCGAGCGGCTCGCGCTGGCCGTGGACTACTGCGGCGCCGGCACCGTCGAGTTCCTCTACCACCCTGGTGAAAGGCTGCTCGCGTTCCTCGAGGTCAACACCCGGCTGCAGGTCGAGCACCCGATCACCGAGGCCACCACCGACTTCGACCTGGTCAAGGCCCAGATCCACGTGGCCGCCGGCGGCCGGCTCGGCGAACAGATCCCGGCCGAGGCCGGACATGCCGTCGAGGCCAGGCTCAACGCCGAGGACCCGGACCGCGACTTCGCGCCGTCGCCCGGCCGGATCGTCCGGCTGGAGCTGCCCAGCGGCCCCGGCATCCGGGTGGACACCGGGGTCAGCGAGGGCGACGTGATCCCGGCCGACTTCGACTCGATGATCGCCAAGATCATCGCCTACGGCCGCACCCGCGGCGAAGCGCTCGGCCGGCTGCGCCGCGCGGTCGCCGAGACCACGGTGATCATCGAGGGCGGCGCCACGAACAAGAGCTTCCTGCTCGACCTGCTCGACCAGCCCGAGGTGATCGACGCCAGCGCGGACACCGGCTGGATCGACCGGGTCCGCGCGCAGGGCGGCCTGGTCTCCACCAAGCACTCCGGCATCGCGCTGGCCGCGGCCGCCATCGAGGCGTACGAGGACGAAGCGCTCGTCGAGCGGCAGCGGCTGCTGACCACCGCGCACGGCGGCCGCCCGCAGGTCCAGCACAAGAGCGGCCGGCCGATCGACCTCAAGCTCCGCGGCGCGACCTATCGGGTGACCGTCGCACAGACCGGGCCACGCCGGTTCCGCGTCGGCATCGGGACAGCGCCCACCGTGGACGCCGAACTCGAGCGATTCGACGAGCACACCGGCCGGATCCTGGTCAACGGCCGGCGTTTCCGGCTCGTCACCGACACGCACGGGCCCATCCACCTGGTCGAGGTGGACGGCGTCACGCACCGCGTCAGCCGCGACGAGGGCGGCGTGCTGCGCTCCCCGGCGCCGGCGCTGGTCGTCGCGACCCCGCTCGAAGTGGGGGACGAGGTCGAGGCGGGTGCGCCCGTGCTCGTCCTGGAAAGCATGAAGATGGAGACCGTGCTGCGCGCGCCGTTCAAGGCGAAGCTGCGGGAACGCCTGGTCTCCGTCGGCAGCCAGGTGGAGACCAGCGCGCCGCTGCTCCGCCTGGAACCGATCGGCGACGAAGCCGCGGGCGAGGCCGCGGAGACCGCGGCCGTCGACCTGGAGTTGCCGCCCGAGCCGACTGGTCTGGCCGCCGACGCCCGGGTCGCGCGCGGCATCGCCGACCTGCGCAGCCTGCTGCTCGGCTACGACCTCGATCCCCGCGACGAGCGTCGGATCCTGTCCAACTACCTGGCCGCGCGAGCCGAGCTCAGCCGCCGTCCGCTCGAGGACGAGGTTGAGCTGCTGCGGGTGTTCGCCGACCTGTCCGAGCTCAGCCGCAACCGGCCGGTCGGCGAGGAGACCAGGGCCGACACCCGGGTGCACAGCCCGCGCGAGTACTTCCACAGCTACCTTCAGTGCCTCGACGTCGAGCGCGCGGCGCTGCCGGACACCTTCCGCAACCGGCTCGCCCGGGTGCTCGCTCACTACGGCGTCGACGACTTCGAGCGCACGCCGGCGCTGGAAGAGGCGGTGTTCCGGATCTTCCTTGCGCAGCAACGGGCTTCGGCCGATGTCTCAGTGATCGTCACGTTCCTGCAGCAGTGGCTGGCCGAGCCGCTGCCCGGCGACGGGCTGCGCGAGATGGTCGGCCAGGCGCTAGAGCACCTGATCTTCGCCACCCAGCTCCGGTTCCCGGTGGTCGGCGACCTGGCCCGCAGCGTCGTGTTCCGCTGGGCCGCCCAGCCGATGCTGCGCCGCAAGCGTGCCGAGGTGTACGCGGACGTCCGCGGCCACCTGCGCTATTTCGACAAGAACCCCGGCGCGGCCGACCGCGCCGAGCGGATCGCGAAGATGGTCGCCTCGCCCGAGCCGCTGGTCCGGCTGCTCGGTCAGCGCATCGGCAAGCCGGGTGCGGACCACGGCCCGATGCTCGAGGTGCTCAGCCGCCGCTACTACGGCAACCGCGGCGCGAGCGACGCGCGATCCGTCGAGGTGGCGGGGCATTCTTTCTTCACGGCGGAGTACGACCGCGACGGCGAGCGCTTCCGGCTGATCGCGGTGGCCACGGACTTCACCGAGTTGCCCGCGACCCTGAAGAAGGTCATCGAGCTGTCCGACTCGGACTCCGTCGCCGACGTCTACCTCACCTGGACCGACCAGCCCGACGTGGACGCGATGGCCACGACCCTGCGCGAGGTCCTCGACCGCGCCGGGCTGCTGGACGTGCTCCAGCGCGTGACGGTGTCGGTGGCCGGGCGCAACGGCACGGCGATGCACCACCACTTCACGTTCCGGCCGGGCCTGGGCGAGGACCGGGTCATCCGCGGGCTGCACCCGCTGATCGCCCAGCGCCTGCAACTGCCACGGCTGCGGAATTTCGACCTGACCCGGCTGCCGTCCGCCGACGAAGAGGTCTACGTCTTCCACTGCGTCGCCCCGAACAACCCGACTGACGAGCGGCTCGTGGCGATGGCCCAGGTCCGCGACCTGACCCCGCTGCGCGACGCCGACGGACGGATCCTCGCGCTGCCCGCGGCCGAGGGCGCGCTGGACGCGTGTCTCGATGCGATCCGCAAGGTCCAGGCGCTGCGGCCCGCGAAGAAGCGGTTCGACACCAACCGGATCACCATCTACGTCTGGCCACCGAACGAGCTGACCATCGAGGAGCTGAACGCCGTCGCCCAGCGGGTGCTGCCGATCACGGCCGGCGCGGGCCTGGAGGAGGTCCTGTTCCTCGGCCGCCAGCGCGACGGGGCCACCGGCGAGCTGACCGACATCGCGGTCCGGATCTCCTACGACTCGGGCATGCGGGTGTTGGTCACCGAGCCGACGGCCGAGCCGATCCAGCCGCTCGACGACTACCGGCAGAAGGTGCTCTCCGCGCGGCGACGCGGCACGACGAACCCGTACGAGCTGACCGAGATGCTGGCCGGCCAGGGCGGCAGCTTCACCGAGTACGACCTCGACGACACCGGTGAGCTGGCTCCGGTCGAGCGGCCGAAGGGGCAGAACAAGACGGGCATCGTCGCCGGCGTGGCGAGCACGCCGACCGAGCGGTATCCCGAAGGCGTCACGCGGGTGGTGCTGCTCGGCGACCCGACCAAGGCGCTGGGCGCGCTGGCCGAGCCGGAGTGCGCGCGGGTGATCGCCGCGCTCGACCTGGCCGAGCGGATGCACGCACCGGTCGACTGGTTCGCCCTGTCGGCGGGCGCGCGGATCTCGATGAACTCGGGCACGGAGAACATGGACTGGGTGGCCGCCGCGCTCAAGCGGATCGTGGAGTTCACCCAAAACGGCGGCGAGATCAACATCGTGGTCGCCGGGATCAATGTGGGCGCCCAGCCGTACTGGAACGCCGAAGCCACGATGCTCATGCACACCAAGGGAATCCTGGTGATGACCCCGGACTCGGCGATGGTGCTGACCGGCAAGCAGTCGCTGGACTTCTCCGGCGGGGTGTCGGCGGAGGACAACTTCGGTATCGGCGGCTACGACCGGGTGATGGGCCCCAACGGCCAGGCCCAGTACTGGGCGCCGGACCTGCGGGCCGCCCGCAACCTGCTGATGACGCACTACGACCACACCTACATCGCGCCGGGCGAGAACCGGCCGCGCCGGGCGGTCACGTCCGACCCGGTCGACCGCGACATCTCCGGCTACCCGCATGCGGTGCCGGACAGCGATTTCACGACGGTCGGCGAGATCTTCTCCCCTGAGCGCAACCCCGATCGCAAGAAAGCGTTCGACATCCGCACGGTGATGCGGGCCCTGTCCGACCAGGATCACGCGATCCTGGAGCGCTGGGCGGGCATGGCCGACGCCGAGACCGCGGTCGTGCAGGACGTGCACCTCGGCGGCATCCCGGTGTGCCTGCTCGGCATCGAGTCCCGGTCGGTGCCGCGGCGCGGATTTCCGCCCACCGACGGCCCGGACACCTACACCGCGGGCACCCTTTTCCCGCGCTCGTCGAAGAAGGCCGCGCGGGCGATCAACGCGGCAAGCGGGAACCGGCCGCTGGTCGTGCTGGCGAACCTGTCCGGGTTCGACGGCTCGCCGGAGTCGATGCGGCAGTTGCAGCTGGAGTACGGCGCGGAGATCGGCCGGGCGATCGTGAACTTCGAAGGGCCGATCGTGTTCTGCGTGATCTCGCGGTATCACGGCGGCGCGTTCGTGGTGTTCTCCAAGGCGCTCAACCCGAACATGACCGTGCTCGCCGTGGAGGGCTCGTTCGCGTCCGTAATCGGCGGGGCGCCTGCGGCGGCCGTGGTGTTCGCCGGCGACGTCAACGCGCGCACGGCGAAGGATCCGCGCGTGGCCGAATTGGAGGCGCGCGTCGCGGCGGCGACCGGTGGGGAGCGGGCGGCGCTGGTCACGCAGCTCATGGACGTCCGGGCCACGGTCCGGTCGGAGAAGCTGGGCGAGGTTGCCGCCGAGTTCGACGGCGTGCACAGCATCCAGCGCGCGGTCGAGGTCGGCTCCGTGGACGCCATCATCCGGCCCGAGGAGCTGCGACCGCAGATCATCGCGGCCATCGAGCGCGGCCTCGCGGGTGCGTAACGCTGTCAGTCGGTGCGGAAGCTGTTCAGGTGTTGGGCAGCCGTTCGCCGGGACCGCTACTAGGGTGAGGGCCGCCGAGAGTCGCCGGAGGAGTGCGCTGTGGAAGCGACCGAGATCCGCAAGCTCGCCGCGCTCGAGGACACCCACTGGTGGTACCGGGAGCGGCGAGCCCTGCTGGCCCGGGCGCTGCGCCGGCTGGCGGCCGCGGGGACGCGCCCCGAGCGGGCGCTGGACATCGGCGCGGCCGGCGGCGGCAACACCCGCGTGCTGCGGGCGCACGGCTGGCGGCCGTTGGCCCTGGAGTACAGCCCGGAGGGTGCCGGGGTGGCCCGGGAGCGCGGCCTCGAGGTGATCCGGGCCGACGCCCGGCACCTGCCGGTCGGATCGGCCAGCCTGGGCCTGGTGGTCGCCTTCGACATCCTGGAGCATTTCGACGAGGACCACCTCGCCGCCGCCGAGATCCGGCGCACGCTGCGTCCTGGCGGAACGGCGTTGATCGCGGTGCCGTGCGACATGCGGCTCTGGTCCGCGCACGACGTGGCGGTCGGGCACGTCCGCCGCTACGACCGCGCCTCGCTGCGGGCGGTGGTGGAAAAGGCCGGGCTGGTCGTCGACGAGCTGTGGAGCTGGAACGTGGTGCTCCGCCCGGTCGCGGCCTGGCGGCGGCGGAAGTCGACCGGCAGCGACCTGGACGACCTGCACCCGGTGGTCAACCTGGGACTGCGGACGATCATCACCGCCGAGCGGTACCTGCCGGTGCGGTCGCTGCCCGGCGTGTCGCTGATGCTGCGCGCCCACCGCCCCGCGGGAGCGGGTCAGCGGAGGCGGTAGACGGCCGTCCGCTCATTGGAGAAGCGGAGGTCGGCCAGGGACCGCAGCTCCGGCGACTCGGGGCCGGTCTCCCGGTCGGCGACCAGCCAGCGCACGCCGTACCGGTCGCGCAGTTCGGCCAGGCGGGCGGCGGTGGGGGCGGTGAAGGCCACGTCGTTGGCCCGTAGCCGTTCGGTGTCCCAGAACGGGGCGTACGGTCCCTCGGGCAGCCCGACCATCCGAGGCGCGAACGCCCACCCCTCCACCAGCACCGAACGCTCGGCGTAGCCGCTCAGCCAGAACGACCGGGCGTCGCACCAGCCGTCCACCACTGCCCGGCAGTGCGCGTTGGTGGCGACCACGTCGTCCGGATCGCTGTGCGCCCGCACCCAGCGGGCCGCTTCCACCCGGGAGGCCGGCATCGCCACCACCGGGTACGCCCCGCCGTTCGGGTAGTGCCGAGCGGCGGCGGCGTCCATGACCAGGCCGGGCGCGCCGGCGACCAGCACGGGGGTGAGCAGCAGCAGGGCGCCCCGTCCGGCCAGGGCGGGCCAGCGTTCGACGAGCGCCGGCCAGTACAGGGCCACCAGCAGCGCCACCACCGTCAGAGCGGCGGCCCAGAGGAGCAGGGGCAGCACCGGGGCGTACGCCGGGGTGCTCGGCGTGGTGGTGGCGGAGCTGAGCTGGACCGCGGTGAGCAGCACCGCGAACCCGGCCGTGGCCCCGCCGAGCAGCAGCCGACCCCGGGCCGGCAGCGCGGCCCGGTCGGCCATCTCGACCCAGCCCCAGGCGGAGAGGAGCACGCCGAAGGCGAAGCCGGCCCGGGTGAAGTACTGGTTGCTCCCGCCCGGGTGGCCGACCAGCAGGTAGATGGCCGGCCCGGCGAGCGCCCCGCCGAGCAGGAAGAGCTGCACCGGTTCCAGCCGCCCGCGGCGCAGCCGCAGCAGGCCCGCCACCCCGGTCAGCCGGAGCTGGAGGTTGAGCAGGAAGGCCAGCAGGACCGCCAGCCAGATCAGGACGCTCGCCCCCGCCGAGTGGCCCGGTCCCACGTACGTCCGCAGGCCGGAGAACGGGTCGACGGTCACCCCGTGGCTCTCGAAGGCGAAGAGCACGCAGGTCGCGAAGACCTGCGCGGCCAACGCCAGACCGGCGGCGACGAGCACCGCCCGGGGCAGCCGCCGCCGGACCGCCAGCAGCACCGCGGCGGTGAACCCGAGCGCGGCCAGCACGACCGGCGCCGAGCTGGCCTTGGCCCCGGTCGAGGCGGCCAGGAAGAGCAGCGCGAGCGTCCAGGCGCCGCGCCCGAGCGGGGGCACGGCCACCCCGCGGGCCCGGCCGACGACCTCGCCGAGCGCGGCGATCAGGGGCAGCAGCAGCACCCAGCTGTACGTCATCGACGGGCTGCCCCAGACGATGAAGGTGGCCTGGGTCCCGAAGAGCTGCCGGAAGCCGTTCTCGAAGGCGAACTCCCCGACGGTGAACATCAGCGCGGCGGCGACCACCCCGGCGTACGGCCGGCCGCTGATCCGCCAGCCGACCACGGCGACCAGCACGGCGGCCAGCGCACAGAGCGCCGGCACGGCCAGCCGGAAGAAGACCGTGGGCAGGTCGACCCCGCTGACCAGGCTGGTCGCCGCCAGATGGGCGAAGCCGAACCAGTGGTAGTGCAGCGGCTCGCCGGCCACCTGCGGCACGTCCGGGGGCACCTGGTGGGTGGCCGCCCCGGCGATGGAGAGCTGGAACGCCAGGTCGATGTACTGTGCCTGCCCCTCGTCGGTGGGGAGCACCGGGTTGACCTTGAGGAACGACTCGTTCAGGTAGAGCGCGAAGCCGGCGACCACCGCCGCGAGGGACCAGGCCCAGCCGGTCGGGGCCACCGTGTCGTAGCGGACCCGCCAGTGCCGGCGCAGCCGCGGCACCGCGGCGAACGGCAGCAGCACGGCGAGCGGCCAGAGCCACAGCCAGCCGGGCCTGCCGGCGGCGGTGAAGACCGCCCACGCGGCGAGCTCCAGCACCAGCCCGACCGCGGCGCCCAGCGCCAGGTCCTCGACCAGGGTGTGCGGCCGCCGGCGCAGCGCCCGGTAGGCCAGGGTGCCGGGCAGCAGCACGGCCAGCAGGGCGTACGCCGTCCAGCGGACGATGTCGAGCGGGGCCGTGCCGGCGGTGAGCAGGACGATGGCGACGAACGCGTAGCCCGCCACGGCCGGGGCGAACCGGACGGCCGCCGGGGCGCGGCGGGTGGCAACGGTTGGCGGGGCCGAGTCCCCGGTGGCGAGCGCGGTCACCGGAGGCTGTCGGCCAGCTCGACGACGTCCGCGGCGGGAACGCCGGCGGCCGGCGGCCCGGCGGCGCTGTCGCTGGCCACGAAGTACGCGGGCCGGCCCTGCACCGCAGTGTAGATCCGGGCGACGTACTCGCCGAGCAGGCCGAGGCAGAGCAGCTGTACCGCGCCGAGGAAGAGGATCGCGACGTAGAGCGAGGGCCAGCCGGTGACCGTGGCGCCGGCGAACCAGGCGAGCACCGCCACCACCACCAGCACCCCGCAGACGACCACCCCGGACAGCCCCAGCCAGGTGGCCAGCCGCAGCGGCGCGGCCGAGAAACTGGTCACGCTCTCGGCGGCCAGGCCGGCCATCCGGGACAGCGGATACTTCGTCCGCCCGGCGGCGCGTTCCTGCCGCTCGTAGGCGACCTCGCCGCTGGGGAAGCCGAGCCAGGGCACCACCAGCCGGAGCACCGGGCTGCGTTCCGGCAGCTCCCGCACCGCCTCCACCGCGGCCCGGCTGAGCAGCCGGAAGTCGCCGGCCTGGGCGGGCACCTGCTCGCCGACCAGGCGGCGCATCAGCCGGTAGTAGCCGGCCGCGGTCCACCGCTTGAACGCGGTGTCCCGGCTCCGGTCGGCCCGGACGCCGTAGACGATGTCCAGCTCCTCGGCGCGGGCCCGGCGCAGCATCGCCACGATGACCTCGGGCGGGTCCTGGAGGTCGGCGTCGATGCTGACCACGTATTCGCCCCGGGCGCGGAGCAGCCCGGCGACGAGGGCGGCCTGGTGGCCGCTGTTGCGGCGCAGCCGCAGCACCCGCAGTTCGGGCCAGCCCGCGCGCAGGGCGGTCAGCCCCGCCGCGGTGCCGTCGGTGCTGCCGTCGTCGACCGCCACCACCTCGTACGCGTCGCCGAGGCCGTCGAGCACGCCGCGCAGCCGCTCGGCCAGCAGCGGCAGGACACTCTCCTCGTTGAACATCGGCACCACCACGGAGAGTGCCGGCTGCGATCGCGTCACGGCCTCGACCCTCCGTTCCCTGCGGCGGCGGACGGCCCGACGCTACCAGTCGGGGTCGTCGCGGTCCGGTCCGTCGCCAGGGACCACCGGGTCAGCGGACAGGGGCGGCGCTCGGGCCGCCGGCGGTCAGGCGGCGCAGGTGGTGGCGGGCAGCCCGGACACCGGGACGGGGGACCGGCCGCCCGGTCGGGCCTTGCCGGCGAGCACCCCGGCCAGCGCGGTCATCGACGCGCGGCTGGACGAATAGGTCGCCAGCAGCGTCGGCGACTTCGCCCCCGCCAGCACGTACGGGGTGTCCATGGCCACCGTCACCGCGGCGTCGGCGCGCAGGTCGCCGGCGTCGTCGCCGTACCCGACCAGGTGCACCAACGTGCCACCGCTCGGCACGACCTTCACCCCGGCCGCGGTGAGCGCCCCGGCCAGCGCCGCCCGGGTCCGGTCCCGCCCTCCGGAGGAGGTGACGGTGACCGGGCCGGTCACCGGGCCCCCGCAGCGGCCGCGCAGCACGGTGACCGCGGCGGCCGCCAGGTCGTTCGCCGCCTTGCGGTGGGCCGGGCTGTTCAGGGTGGACATCTCCGGGGCCGGCCGGTCGGCCAGCTTGAACTTCATGGTGAGCACCCGGGTGACCGCCTCCACCAGCCGGGCCCGCGGCAACGAGCCCTCCCGGAGGGCGGCGAGCAGTCCGTGGTACGCCTGGCTGACGTTCGGGGTCATCAGGATGAGGTCGTTGCCGGCGTTGAGCGCCCGGACCGCCGCCTCGCCGGGCGACCAGCGCTTGGCCGGCGGCATGTTCATCCCGTCGGTGATCACGACGCCCTGGAAGCCGAGCTGGCCGCGGAGCACGTCGGTGAGGAGCTTGCGGGAGAAGGTGGCCGGGGTGCCCGGGTCGACCGCCTTCACGTCCAGGTGGGCGGACATCACCGCCATCGCGCCGGCGTCGATCCCCGCGGTGAACGGCGGGAACGCGGTGCGGTCCAGCACCGGCCGGGGCTGGGCGACCACCGGCAGGTCCTTGTGCGAGTCGGCACCGGTCAGCCCGTGCCCGGGGAAGTGCTTGACGCTGGCCGCCACCCCGGCGGCCTGCAGGCCCTTCACCGCGCCGGCCACCTGTGCGGACGCGTTCTTCGGGTCGGCGCCGAAGGAGCGGGAGCCGATCACGGTGCTGCGGGTGGCGAGCACATCGGCGACCGGGGCGAAGTCGAGGTTGATGCCCATCGCGGCGAGTTCCGCGCCGGCGACCCGCCAGGCGGCCTCGGTCAGCGCCGGGTTCCCGGCCGCGCCGGCCGCCAGCGGGCTGGGCAGCAGGGTCACCCCGTCGGTGATCCGGGTGACCACGCCGTACTCCTGGTCGGTGCCGATCAGGAAGGGGGCCGGGCCGGCGGGGAGCTTCCCCGCGGCCGCGCGCAGCCCGGTGGTCAGATCCCGGACCTGCCGGGGGTTGTCGACGTTGGTGGTGGCCTGGTTGCCGGAGGTGGGGTCGTCGGCGCTGAAGCCGACCAGGATCACCCCGCCGAGCCGGAACTTCGCCACCATCTCGGCCGGGGTGTCGACCCCGGCGAGGGTTCGGTTGCCGGCGGCCGACCCGGGCGACACCCGGGTGGCCGAGCTGCCGTAGGCGTACGGCATCAGCACCTGGCCGACCAGGTCCTCGTCGGCGAGCGCGCGCACCAGGGCCGCGGCGCGGGCCGCCGGGTCGCCGGCGGTCGGGGTCGGCGCGGGGGCCGCGGCGGAGGGGCTCGGCGGTGGGGTGGAACGCGGTCGTCTCGACCCTCCCGCGCAGCCGGAGACGAGCAGCGCGGTCAGTGCGGCGAGCGCGACGCCGGCACGTCGCGGGGCAATCGACACGCGGCCCATCCCACCAGTTCACCGTTTATCGGGCAACTTGACCTTCCGTCAGCCGACCCGGGTGAGCAGGGTCACCGGCGCTCCGTCGCCCGCGTACCGGTAGGGCTCGAGCTCGGCGTCCCAGGCGGTACCGAGCGCCTTGTCGAGGGCGTGCGCGAGCGCCTCCGGGGCGCGGGCGGCGGCCATGATGCTGCGCAGCCGGTCCTCGCCGAGCTGGATGTCGCCGGCCGCGCCGACGGTGGCCCGGAAGAGGTCCCGCCCCGGGACGTACATGAACCGCTCGCCGTCCGTGCCGGGGCTGGGCTCCTCGGTCACCTCGAAACGGATCATGGGCCACTGCCGGAGGGCAGCAGCCAGTTCGGCGCCCGTCCCCGGGCTACCGGTCCACCCGCACTCGGCGCGCCGGGCGCCGGGATCCACGGGCTGGGCCGTCCACTGCAGGTCGACCGGCGCGGCGAGGACGCGCGCGATCGCCCACTCGACGTGCGAGCACACGGCGAGCGGGGTCGAGTGGACGTATACGACGCCACGCGTTGGCACGGTGACCTCCCGGAGAGCGAGGTGCGTCTTCCCCTACGACCTCGTTCACCCGAGTGGTGTCTGGAACACATGATGACCCGTGTGACGGATGGTGCGCCAGCGAATCGGAAAATTCGCCGGTCGGAATAGTCGGACGGGTGAGCCGGTTGACCCCCATGACGGCGCGATGACCAGCCAGGTGTCGTGCTCGTGTACAGTTCTCTGGGCGGTTCTGTGCCGCCGCACGTCTTCGCGGGCCGAGGCTCATCCGGGCGTCACCCGCAACAGCCCCCGGACTTTTTTCAGTCCTCCCGTACGTCTGCAAGGAGTACCTCCGTGGCGAGCAACACCTCTAAGACCGCGCGCGCGTCAGTCCGGGCCGGCCAGGCTGGCCAGGGTGGCGCCCTCAGCGTGCTGGGCGAGTTCAAGTACCTGATCCCGCTCAACGGCGGCAAGCACGCCTACGTGCGCAACCTGACCAACGGCAAGACCGCGCACCTGCGCACCGACTCCGAGGCCTTCGTCGAGGAGATCCGGGCGCTGGCCGCCGCCGGCCACGCCGCCAAGATCCGGGCGGAGATCAACAGCCTCGCCGCCGCTCACCCGCAGCACGGCTGGGACGCCACCGAGAAGCGCCTCGTCGAGGCTGGCGTCTTCGAGGGCTGAGCCCTCTCCGCAACATAACGAACCGCCCGTCGGGTCATCCCGGCGGGCGGTTCGCTGTCTCCTCCTCTGCCAGCAGGGTGACCTCGCCGGTGGCCAGGTCGTACACGGCACCGACCACGGCCACCTCCCCGCTGGCGACCGGCCCGGCGAGCAGATCGTCGGCGCGCAGCGTGGCCACCGTGCGCAGCACGTGCCGGCGTACCGCCATCGGATGGGCCCGGGGATCGTCCGCGCCCACCTCGGAGACCGCCGGGGCGATCTGGTCCACCACGTACGCCAACGAGCCGCCCGGCCGCTCCCCGGTGCGCAGGGTGTCCACGGCCGAGGCGACCGCCCCGCAGCGCTCGTGCCCGAGCACCATCACCAGCGGCACCCCGAGCTGGCCGACCACGTACTCGATCGAGCCGCAGACCGCCCGGTCCAGCACGTGCGCGCCGGTGCGGATCACGCAGATCGACCCGAAGGTCTGGTCGAAGATCGCCTCCAGCGGGACCCGCGAGTCGATACAGCCGAGCAGCACGGCGTACGGCTCCTGGTCGCCGGAGGCGACGGCCGCCGCGGCGGTCACGTCGTGGCCGTGCACGGGCTGACCGCTGACGAAGCGGCGGTTTCCGGCGAGCAGCTCGGCGAGGGCCGTACGGGGCGTGCGGCCGGCCGACATCCGCCGAGGCGAGGACATGCCCACCAGCCTGGTCGCCGATCCGACGCCGCGGGCGCCGGTTGCGAATCTTCTCACCACCACGATTGGCGTGTTGTCATGATGGGTAGCCGGTGTTACCGCCGGGTTAACCCGGTGTGAAGCGACACCGGGCGGCCTGGGGGAGGCGGCGATGCCGGAGCACCTGGAGCTACGGCTTCCCGACGACGTACGCCTGCACGTCGAGGCGACCGGGCCGCGCGACGCCGAAGTCACCGTGATCCTGCTGCACGGCTGGACGCTGGACGGGCGGGCCTGGCACCATCAGCTCGCCCACCTGCGGGAACGCTTCGGCGACCGGGTCCGCGTGGTCAGCTACGACGCCCGGGGGCACGGCCGGTCCAGCTGCATGCCGCTGCGCACGGCCACCCTGGCCCAGCTCGGCGACGACCTGGCCGCGGTGGTCGACGAGGTCGCCCCGACCGGTCGGGTGGTGCTCGTCGGGCACTCGATGGGTGGGATGACCGTGATGGAGTACGCCCACCGCCACCCGGCGCACTTCGCCGCCCGCACCACCGGCCTGGTCTTCGTTTCCACCACCGCCGAGGGGCACACGCACACCGTCTACGGGCTGTCGCCGCGGATCGCCCGGTTGATCCGGCTCGCCGAGACCACCGGCGCCGGGGTGCTGGCCCGGTGCGGGTCCTGGCGCCCGCCCCGGGCGCTGCTGCGCGCGTTGCGACCCAGCATCCGCTGGATGCTCTTCGGGGACCGCTCCGAAGCGGCCGACATCCGGCTGGTCACCTCCGCGGTGGCCCGTGCCTCGCTGCGCTCGATCGGCGGGTTCCGCGCCTCCATCGGGGCCCAGCACCGGCTGGACACCCTCGCCGAGCTGGCCCACCTACCGGCCGCCGCGCTGGTCGGCGACCGGGACCGGCTCACCCCGCCGCCGTGCGCGGAGTCGATCGCTGCGGCGCTGCCGACCACCGAGCTGACCGTCTGCCCGGGCGCCGGGCACATGCTGATGATGGAACGGCCGGACGAGGTCAACGCGGCGCTGACCGGGGTGCTCCGGCAGGTGCTGGAGCGGCCCGGCCTGGGCGGCGCCCGCACCGGGACCGGGGACGCACCGGCTGCCGGGGTGGGAACGGCCGGATAACGGGCAACCGGGACGGGGTGTTCCGGGAACCGGCATGGCCCTCGCGAGGGCTGACGTGCTGGCCCGTACCCTCATTCAGCGCGTCATGCCCCACCGCCGTGACCACAGGAGCCACCCCGTTGACCGACCAGACCACCCTGGACCGCGAGATCGCCGTCGAACAGCGGCATCTCGACCGGGTGTACGCCCGCCTGGCCGAACTGCGTCGGTCGGCCGCCGACGCCGAGCGGGAGGGCTACCGGCTGGCCCGGGTCGGCAACTTCGGGGCGCTGGTCGAACGGGACGCGATGGTCTTCCACGCGGCGCAGCGCCGGCACGTGCTGGAGGCCGAGCACGAGGGGCTGGTCTTCGGCCGGCTCGACCTGAGTGCGGGTCAGGTGCTGCACGTGGGACGGCTCGGGGTGCGCGGCGAGAACGCCGAGACGTTGGTGGTGGACTGGCGGGCACCGGCCGCCGCCGCCTTCTACCAGGCGACGCCGGCCGAGCCGTTGGGCGTGGTGCGGCGACGCACCATCCAGTCCTCCGCCGAGAAGGTGACCCGGATCGAGGACGACCTGCTCGATCCCGCCGCAGCGCCGCCGGACATGGCGGTGGTCGGCGACGGGGCGCTGCTGGCCACCCTGTCCCGCGCCACCGGCCGGGGCATGCGCGACATCGTTGCCACCATCCAGCGCGAGCAGGACCAGGCGATCCGCTCCCCCGGCTCCGGAGTCACGATCGTCTCCGGCGGCCCGGGCACCGGCAAGACCGCGGTGGCCCTGCACCGGGCCGCGTACCTGCTCTACTCCGACCGCAACCGGTACGCCGGCGGCGGGATCCTGGTGGTCGGCCCGTCCACCGTCTTCGTCCAGTACATCGCCTCGGTGCTCCCCTCGCTCGGTGAGGAGAACGCCACCCTGCACTCGCTCGGCTCGCTCTTCCCCGGCATGTCCGCCACCCGGACCGACCCGCCCGAGGTGGCGGCGGTGAAGGGGTCGCTGCGGATGCGCCGGGTGCTGGAGCGCGCGGTCCGGGACGCGGTGCCGGACTCGCCGGAGGAGCTGCGCCTGCTCTACCGCGGCGAGCTGCTCCGGCTGGAGCGCCGGGAGCTCGACGGCATCCGGGACCGGGCACTGCCGAGGGGCGCGCGCCGCAATGAGGTGCGCCGCGCCGCCTTCGACGCCGTCCTCTCGGCGCTGTACGCACAGGCCCGCCAGCTGCGCGTCGGCCGGCTGCCGGAGCAGCGCGCCTTCGAGGACGAGATCATCGAGCGGCCCGAGTTCCGGGAGTTTCTCAAGGCGTGGTGGCCCCGGCTGCACCCTCGGCACGTGCTCGGCTGGCTGACCCGCCCCGACCGGCTACGCCGGTACGCGGGCGGCATCCTCGCCGGCAGCGAGATCCGGCTGCTCTCCGCCGCGTACCGGAGCCTGGACACCGAGGGGCTGACCATCGCCGACATCGCGCTGCTGGACGAGTTGGACGCGCTGCTGGGCAAGCCGGTGCAGCGGGCGAAGCCCAGGCGCGACCCGTTCCAGCTCGCCGGTGGCGTTCGCGAGCTGAGCACCTTCGCCGACCGGCAGCGCGCGGCCCGGGCCGCGGCGCGGGAGCGGCCGGCGGACTACCGCGAGTACGCGCACGTGGTGGTCGACGAGGCGCAGGACGTGTCGCCGATGCAGTGGCGGATGATCGGCCGGCGGGGCCGGCTGGCGTCCTGGACGGTGGTGGGGGATCCGGCGCAGACCGCCTGGACCGGCGACGCGGAGGAGCTGACCCGGGCCCGGGACCAGGCCCTCGGCCGGCGCCGCCGGCACCAGTTCACGCTGACCACCAACTACCGCAACTCGGCGGAGATCTTCGCGGTCGCGGCGGCGGAGATCCGCCGGCTCTACCCCGAGCTGCCGCTGCCCACCGCGGTCCGCTCCACCGGTGTGGCACCCGTCGAGCGGACCGTGCCGGCGGCCGAGCTGCCCGCGGCCACGGTCGAGGCGGCGGGCACCCTGCTCGGCGAGGTCGAGGGGACGGTCGGCGTGATCACGCCGGTGCCGCGTCGGGACGAGGTGGCCGGCTGGCTGGGCGAACTGGGCGGCTCCCGGCTCCAGGTGGTGACGAGCCTGCAGGCCAAGGGCATGGAGTACGACGGCGTCGTGCTGGTCGCGCCGAGCGAGATCCGGGCCGATCCGGGGTCCGGGGTGCGGACCCTCTACGTGGCCCTCTCCCGCGCCACCCAGCGCCTCACCACGATCGACCCGGTCACCTGATCGGGGGCCTGGGCCGGGTGGGCAGCGGGCAATCACTTGCATATATAGCGATGTGAACATAGATTGGATCGGGCCCGGGCGAAGGACGGAGGGTGTGGGCGTGGGCGCAGGTCATGGGCACCACGGCTCGGTCACCAACGCCGCACAGCGCCACCGTGGCCGGCTCTGGGGCGCCTTCGGGCTGCTCACCGCCCTGATGCTGGTCGAGGCAGCGACCGCGTTCGCGACCGGCTCGCTGGCCCTGCTCTCCGACGCCGGGCACATGTTCACCGACGTGCTGGGCATCGGCATGGCGCTCGCCGCGATCACCGCGACCCGGCGCGCCGACACCGACCCCCAGCGCACCTTCGGGCTCTACCGACTGGAGGTGCTGGCCGCGCTGGCCAACGCGGTGCTGCTCGGCGGCGTCGCGGTCTACGTGCTGATCGAGGCGGTACGCCGGTTCGGTCAGCCACCGGAGGTGCTGGCCGGGCCGATGCTCGCGGTGGCGCTGCTCGGCCTGCTGGCCAACCTCGCCGCCTTCGCCCTGCTGCGCGGCGGCGCGCAGGTGAGCATCAACCTGCGCGGGGCCTACCTGGAGGTGCTGGGCGACCTGCTCGGCTCGCTCGGGGTGATCGCCGCGGCGCTGATCATCGCGCTCACCGACTGGTGGTGGGTCGACCCGCTGGTGGCCGTTGCGATCGGGCTGTTCATCCTGCCCCGCACCTGGCGGCTGGGGCGGGCCGCCGTCCGCATCCTGGTGCAGGCCGCCCCGGAGCACCTCCAGGTGACCGCGGTGCACGACCGGCTGGCCGCGGTGCCCGGCGTCGCCGAGGTGCACGACCTGCACGTCTGGACGCTGACCTCCGGGATGGAGGTGGCCTCGGCCCACCTCACCATCGCTCCCGGGGCGGATCTGGGCGAGGTGCTGGCCGCCGCGCGGACGGCCCTGCACGAGGACTTCCAGATCGATCACGCCACGTTGCAGATCGAGCCCGGAGCGTCGCCCGGGTCCTGTAGCGCCGTCGAGTGGTAATTAGGGCAAACTTAAATCTGCGTGGTTGTTGTCCATCAATGCCGGTTTCGTCCGGTCTCGCGCCGGTAGGCTCGGTCGCGGCCTCCGCCGAGCGGCGCCCTCCGGCGCCTGCGGTGGCCGTCGCCTAATCGCCCGCCTGCGGCGAGCCGGGGAACCACGTTCGTGGGGTGCATCCGCCTCAGCGCGGTAGGGATCTTCCGTCCCGAACCCGTCAGCTAACCCGGTCGGCGGCTGACGGAAGGACACCTGAATGCCATCAGTGGCACCCGTACGACGGACGGCCGCCCGATTGGCGGCCCTGCTCGTCGCGGCGCTCGCCCTCGGCGTCGCAGCCGCGCCGGTCGGCACCGCCGTGGCGGCTCCCCCGACCGGCCTGCTCGCCCCCGCTCCCGGTGGCGACGACGAGGGCGGCACCCCGGAGCTGCGGGCCCAGCTCGAGGCGGCCAGCAAGGGCTGGCTGGAGGCGAAGGCGGCGTTGGCCCGCTCGGTCAGCCGGCAGCAGCAGCTCACCGGCCAGCTCAAGACGATCGAGGCCGAGCTGAACGTCCGGGCCGCCAAGGTCGGTGAGATCGCCGGGGTCGCGTACCGGACCGGGCGGCTCAGCGCGGCGTCGGCCCTGCTCAACAGCGCCACGCCGGAAGGCTTCATGGACCGCGCGGCCGCGCTGGACCAGGTCGCCGCCAACGAGGACCGAGCGCTGCGCGACCTGGTCGAGACCCGGGACCAGGCCACCCGGACCCGGACCGCGCTGAACGTCGAGATCCAGCAACAGCGCAAGCAGGTCGCCGTGATGGCCAAGCGCAAGCAGCAGGCCGAACGCGCGCTGCAGGTGGCCAACAACCGGGCCGCCGGCGGCGCCACCCGGGGTACGTCCACCGCCAACGCCGATCCGGCCCCGCGCAACGCCGACGGCTCCTGGCCGCCGGAGTCGTGCAGCGTGAACGACCCGACCCCGGCGGACGGCTGCATCACCCCGCGCATGCTGCACGCGCTGCAGGAGGCCAAGGCGGCGGGCTTCACCCGGTACGTCTCCTGCTACCGACCGAGCGGGTCGGGCGAGCACCCGAAGGGCAGGGCCTGCGACTTCGCGGCGCAGCAGGACGGCTTCGGCGGAGTGGCCTCCGGCGGCGACCGGACCTACGGTGACAACCTGGCGGCGTACTTCGTCCGCAACGCCGACCCGCTGGCCGTGCTCTACGTGATCTGGTTCAAGCAGATCTGGCTGCCGAGCAGCGGGTGGAAGGCGTACAGCGGCGGCAACGGCGACCCGTCCAGCGACCACACCAACCACGTGCACGTCTCGGTCTACTGACCCCCGCGTCGGTGGCCCGCCCGATCCGGCAGGCCACCCGACACGGACTACGCCCCTGGACGTACGCGGGATGTCGCCGCCGGTGCCACGACGCGGCGGTGTCGGCGGACGAGCATCGGGGTCATGAGCCGACTCTCCCCCGCCGCCCGCAAGGCCCTGCTGACCCTGCACCTGGTCACCTCGCTCGGCTGGCTCGGCGCGGACCTGGTGCTGCTCACCCTGGGCATCGTCGGGCTGCGCGGCGCCGATCCCGCGGTGGTCTACCCGGCGGCGGGACTCGTCGTCACCTACCTCTTCGCGCCGCTGAGCGTGGTGGTCTGGCTGGTCGGGGTGGCGACCGCGCTGCTCACCCCGTGGGGGCTGCTGCGTTGGCGTTGGGTGCTGGTCAAACTCGTGCTCACCACCGTCATGCTCGGCCTGGTCCTGCTGCTGCTGATGCCGACCGTGCGTGGGCTCGGCGAGCTGGGTCCGGCGGTGACCACCCGCGACCGGCTCGACCTGGTGATCCCGCCGATGGTCTCCACCAGCGTGCTGATCGTGGCCACCGTGCTCTCCACCTACAAGCCGTGGGGTCGCCGCCGGGTCCGGGCCGGTGGGAACCGGCGGCCCGTGGCCGCGGGTCGGCCCTGAGCGACCACCGCCGGCTCAGCTCGCGGCGTCCGGGCCGCGCTCGAGGGCCGCGCCGAGCCGGGTGGCGAGCCCCAGATGGGCGGCCCGGGCCTGCCGGAAGGCGTACCCGAACAGGGGCGCCGGTGCGGAGAGGGTGATCTCGACGTCGATCCGGACCACGCCGGCCGGCTCGTCCTTGAACCGGGTGTGGTTGCGCACGGTGGTGGCGGGCCACTGCCGGGCCACGGTCACCACCTCGTCCTCGGTCGCGATCAGCACGTCGGCCTGGTAGGTGACCGGGAAGCGCAGCGGCCCGACCGCCAGCCGGTCGGTGATCGCGTAGCTGGCCAGCGCGCCGGGCCGGGGCGGCACCCGGCGGACCGCGACGACCAGCGGGTGCAGCTCGCCCTGGCGGGTCAGATCGCCGAGGAGCGCCAACGCGTCCGCCCGGGAGCAGCGCGCCTGGACGGTGTAGCTGAACGTGTCCCGGCTTAGCACCTCGTCCACCCCTCACCGTCGGCGGTCCGCCCGATCGTCCCGTACGCCGGCCGGCCAGGCAACGGCTGGCCGGACATGGCGGCTGCCGGGGCTGGACGATCTCCGGGATCAACCGGGGCGCGAACGCCGGCCGCGCGGTGCTGCACTCGGGCACGGTGGGCGCCGCGTTCACCGCCGCCGCGAACGGTTGCCGGGCGATGGCGGTCTCCCTCGACGTGCTCTCCGCCGGGGAGGCCACGGCCGCCAGCGGGGGCGCCGCGGTGGCGGCAGCCGTCCGGGTGCGCGACGCCGAACGCCACTGGTCCACGGCGGCCCGGGTCGCCCTCGACCTGCTGCCCCGGCTGCTGGCCGGGCCGGTGGAGAGCGTGCTCAACGTCAACGCGCCGGACCTGCCGCACGGGCGGCTGCGCGGGGTGCGCCAGGGCTCGCTGGCCACCTTCGGTCAGGTGCAGATGACGGTCGCCGAGTCGGGGCACGGCTTCGTACGCACCTCACTGCAGGAGCCCGGACAGGCCGCCCAGCCCGGCACCGGCCTCGCCCTGCTGGCCGACGGGTACGCCTCGGTCACCGCCGTCCGGGCGGTCACCGAGGTCTCCGACGTGGATCTCGCCAACCTCGGCGCAACGGATGACTGAGCCGCTCCGGCGGGATGCCCGGACGACGGTGGGGCGGACGAGGGGCGGTCAGGCGCCGGGAAGGACCTCGCGGGTGGCCGCGGCGAAGTAGGGCTCCGGGGCGCCGAAGAGGCCGAGCAGGCCGGTGACCCAGAGCTGCCGGTGCACGAACCGGCTCGGCTCGATCACCACGAGCTTGACGCCGCTGACCTCGCAGGTCTGGAAGCCGGCGACCATGGCGCTGATGCCGACGGAGTCGATGAAGGTGACCAACCGCATGTTCAGCTCGATACGGGACGGACGCCCCTTGGCGAGCACCTCGGCGATCGCATCACGCACCTCGTACGCGGTGTCGACGTCGATCTCGCCCCGCGGGACGATCTGAACGACACCACCCGGCATAACCGACTTCACGATCGACAGGCTCACGCGAGCACCTCCACTCGCCCGTAACCGGGCGCCTCATCAGTACGCGGGCCGCGACCGAGAGTATTCCTCCGACGGCCTCGGTCGCCACCCCTCGGGATGAGCAATTCGCGGACTGGGCACACCTGGGCACCCGGATCCGAAACTTCCGGTTCCCACTCTCTCGACGACGGGTTTCTCACTCTTCAACGAACGACCGGGGCCGGCCGATCCGCCGAACCAGGGTAGCGGTCCGAGGCGGGCCGGGCGCGCACCCGAACGTCGGCGCGTTCGGGTGATTGACCTCTCGCACCTGCAGGGTTTGCGCCGCCGCCGGGCTGGGCACGGTGGAGCGAACAGTCCGCGCCGGACAGACGCCGGAGTCCGAAATGGCCGCCGGGCTTCGGCACCCCGAGGAGGTAAGCACGATGTTCGGAACCACCCTGCTGGAACGCCGCAGCAAGCCCGAGCGAATCGCGGACCAGGCGTGGCAGCACCTGGTCTCCGCCGTCAGCTCCGCCGGTGACAGCGTCCGGGACACCGCCCGGTCGGCCCGCCGCAGCGGCTCGGGCCTGGCGGACGAGGCCACCGACCTGGTCGGCTCCGCCGCCGACGAGGCCCGCCGCCGGGCCACCCTCGCCTTCGACGCGCTCGCCGGCCGCCGCCCGGCGCTGCCGTGGACCCTGCTGGTCAGCGCCACGCTGGTCGGCGCGGCGATCGGCTGGGCCGCCGGCACCGCCGCCCGGGCCGCCGGCAGCCGGTACCGGGCGGTCGACGGCATCGAGTTCGTGGACGTGGACCGGCCGAACTCCCCCGTCGGCCTGGACGGCTGACATCCCGCGCCGACGACATGGCGGTGCCCCCCGGCCCGGGGGGCACCGCCATTCGCCTGATCAGAACGCGGTGACGTTCGCCGGCGCTCGCTCGGCCCGGCTGAGCGCGCGGAGCACGGCCGGCTGCCCGTGCCGGCGTACGGCCAGCCGGGCGAGCAGGGCGAGCACCGGGTCCAGCACCTCGGCGGGCAGCTCGGGGGTGGGCACGCCGACGCTGACCGCCAGGTCGTCGGAGTGCACCGCGATCTCCATCAGCCGGGTGGTCAGGTAGTCCTCCAGGGTGAGTGACCAGGGCCCCCGGGCGAAGTGCACCACCCGCCCGTCCGGCTCGGCCGGCAGGGCAACGGCCAGCTCCTCCACGGTGGCCCGAGCGTCGGCCACCAGCGCCTCCGGGCCGTCGGCGGCGACCCGCTCCCCGGACCGCCGGACACCCACGTTCACCTCGTCGTCGAGGGCCGCGCCGATCCAGGTGCCGCGGGCGTAGTGGCCGAGCAGGCCGACCGGCTCGCCGGCGGGGACCGGCTCGGCCAGCACCCCGGGCACCGCCAGCAGCTGCCAGGCGAGGTGACCGGCCAGCCCGCCGACCCGGAACTCGGCGAGCGCGCTCGGGGAGTCCCACCGCTGCGCCACCGCCGGGGCGGCGAGCAGTTCCACCGCAGAACGCGCGGCGGTCAGGTAGACCGTCCTGATCGGATGCATCGGGCGTACCCCTCTCTCACGGATCCGGTCCCCGAGCCTACCCACGAAGATCAGCGGGACGGCCGGTCCAGGTGGTAGATGATCCCGTCGCCGACCGTCTCCCGGCGGATCCCGAGACCGTCCACCGGTCGTCCGGCCGCGTCCCACCACGGGTACCGGCCGCGTACCCGGGCAGCAGCACCACCGTGCGCACCCCGGCGGCCCGCAGGTACGCCACCGAGGCCGGGTCCGGGAAGGTCTCGCTCGCCGCGCGGATCCGCTCCTGGCTCGCCGGGGTGAACGAGGCGAGCCCGTTGACCAGCCGCGGGAAGCCGTCGGTCGACCAGAGCATGACGTGGAACTCCCGGGTGCCGTCGCTGGGCAGCACCAGGGCCGGGCCGTCCAGCCCGCGCAGCGCCGCCGGCTCGGCGGGCACCGGCACGCGCGGGGTGCGGTTGACCCCCTCCAGCAGCACCAGCAGCAGCGGCAGGACCAGGACGGGGCGGCCCCACCGCCGCCAGCCCCGGGCACCCGGCGGAAGCTCCGAGCGGCGTACGGTCAGCGCCCCGGCGGCCAGGACGCCGAGCAGCAGCGTCGTCCAGAGCACCAGCCGGCCCGGGGTGCGGATGCCGTCCCAGCCGGGCACGTGCCGCACCAGCGTGACGTAGCCGGGATCGCCGTCGCCGCCCAACGTGGTGCCGGCCGCCAGCGCGGCGCTGAGCAGCACCCCGAGCGCCAGCGCCACCCGGTGCCGGACCCGCCGCACGGAGAAGAGGAGCCCGGCGCCGGCCAGCCCGAGCAGCACCACCCCCGGCAGCAGGGTCATCTCGGTGGGGAAACCCAGCGTCGCCCGGACCGCCGCGTGCGGTTCACCCCACAACCACGACTCGGGCGGCGCGGTCAGGAACCCGCGTACCGGCGGGGAGAACATGGCGACCTGCGCGACCGTCCGCCGGCCGGCCGGATGCCGGGCCACCACCTCGAAGTACGGCGCGGCCATCAGCAGGGTCACCCCGGCGAAGCCGCTGCCGCCGGCCAGGGCGGCCAGGAGCAGCCCGCGCGGGACGACCGGCCGGGACCGGCGCCGCCACCACGACCGGCCGTACCCGACCGCCGCGGCGAGGCAGAGCAGCCCGAGGACGTACGCGAAGGGCAGGCCGATGCCGAAGCCGAGGGTGATCTGCCAGGCGGCCACGGCCCAGCCGGCCGCCGCCCAGCCCGGGTCGGACCCGGTCCGGCCGGTAGCCCCGGCGCAGCGACCAGCCGTGCCCCCGGGCGAGCATGGCCAGCGAGAGCGCGGCCCGCGAGATGGGCGTATCACCCGGTTTGCCGGAGCACGAGGTGCAAGATCGACGGGTGCCGGGGCGGCGGTGGGGTCACCCCGGGTGGGTGAGGTCGGGTCACCCCGGGTGGCGACAGGATCAGTGGTGGGTGCGTGTCCGTTGCCGGGGGCCGGCCCACGGGGCCGCCCTCCCGATCCCGATCCGAAGGAGTGACCGATGGCCACCGCGACGATCACCCGTAACAACCAGGAGATCCAGTCGGACGTGCTCGACGAGCTGACCTGGGAACCCCGCGTCCGCGCCAACGAGGTCGGGGTGACCGTCACCGACGGGGTGGTGACGCTGAGCGGCTGGGTCGACAGCTACGCCAAGAAGTGGGCCGCCGAACGGGCCGCGCACCGGGTGTCCGGGGTGCGGGCGGTCGCCAACGACCTGGCCGTCCGGATCGCCACCGCCGCCGAGCGCAGCGACCCGGAGATCGCCACGGCGGCCAGCCGGGCCCTGGAGTGGGACGCTTTCGTGCCGATCGAGGCCCTCGACGTGACCGTGGCGGACGGCTGGGTCACGCTGCACGGCGAGGTCGAGTGGGAGTACCAGCGGCGCGCCGCCGAGCGGTCGGTCAGCCGGTTGACCGGTGTGCGCGGGGTGACCAACGGGATCACGGTGCGGCCGGCGACCCGGCCCGACGCCCGCGAACTGGCCGACCGGATCGTGGACGCGCTCGCCCGCAACCGCGCGACCGAGATCGAGGGGATCAGGGTCCTGGTACGCGGCGACACGATTGTCCTCGATGGCGTGGTGCAATCGGTGCCGGAACGCGAGGAGGTGGAGCGGGTCGTCTGGTCCGCGCCGGGAATCCGCGAGGTGCAGAACCACGTAACCGTGGCCCGCTGAGCGCCGAGCCGCGGATGACCACGCCACTGCAGGTCGTCAGCGCCAAGCTGCGGATCCCGGTGACCGAGACCGACCACGCCCGCGGCCCGGCGGACGCCCCGGTCACCATCGTCGAGTACGCCGACTTCCAGTGCCGGTTCTGCGGGGCCGCGCACGCGAGCCTGGCCGAGGTGCTGCGCCAGCGTGCCGACGTGGTCCGCCTGGTCTACCGGCACTTCCCCATCGCCAACGTGCACCCGTACGCGGAGAGCGCGGCGGAGGTGGCCGAGGCGGCCGGGCGGCGAAACCGGTTCTGGGCGATGCACGACTGGCTCTTCGAGCACCAGGACCAGCTGGACCCGGTGCACCTGTCGCTCGGCGTGGAGCAGCTCGGGCTGCCGCCGGACGAGGTCGGCGCGGAGGTGGAGCGGCAGGCGCACGCCGACCGGGTCCGCCGGGACTTCGTCGGCGGCATCCACAGCGGGGTGAAGGGCATCCCGACCCTGTTCGTCAACGAGGTCCGCCACGACGGGGGCTACAACGTGGCGGAGCTGCTGGCCGCGGTGGACGTTGCGGCCACTGCCTGAACACAGTCAGATCAACCTGAGCTCACGGGCCCGCCGGACCGCCTCGCGCCGGCGGGTCGCGTCGAGCTTGCGGTAGATGTTGCGCACGTGCGTCTTGACCGTGTTGACCGACAGGGACAGTTCGCTGGCGATCTCCACGTTGGACAGGATGCTCTGCAGGTAGCGCAGGATGGTCAGCTCCCGCTCGGTGAGCGGCTCGTCCAGCGCCCGCTCCGGCGCGCCCGGCCGGTCCGCCGGCTCGTCGGCCCGCCGCTCGTCCGCGCCCCGGACCAGGTCGCTCACCGTCGGCCAGTACGCGGTGCCCGAGTCAAGGTGGGCGGCGAGCAGATCGCGTACCCCCGGCTCGGCCCGGGTGAAGACCCGGCGGTACCCCTCCGGCTCGGCCAGGCCGAGCACCTGCTCCAGGATCCGGCCGGCCCGCCGGTCGTCCCCGCCCTGCTGAGCCAGGACCGCGTCGAGCACCCCGGCGGCGAGGCGTACCGGCAGCGGCCAGGACTCCGCCTCCGGGGCCGACCAGTCGGGCAGCGCGTGAGCGGCCGCCCGCGAATCGTCGGCCCGCAGCTCCACCCGGGACAGCGCCACGCCCAGCGCCGCCGCCGCACCGGCCGACCGCGGTCCACCCTCGGCATCCGCCCGGCCCAGCGCATCGACGAGCAGACCGCGGGCGGTGTCCACGTCGCCGACGGCGGCCCTGAGCTGCGCCTCGGCGCCGGTCAACCAGGCGGCGAGCTCCCGGTCGGCGGGCCGGTCCGGCAATCCCGCCCGGGCCTCGACCAGCGAGCGCAGCGCGGCCGGCTCCTCGCCGCTCGCGGCGAGCAGCTCCGCCCGACAGAACGCGGCCAGCGCGGCGACGCCGGCCCCTCCGGTGGCCGGAGCGGCCAGCGCCAGGTTCGCCGCCGCCTCCGCCGGCTCGTCGCGGTGCAGCGCCACCACCGCCAGCGCCAGGTACGCGTGCCCGCAGTCCACTCGGCCGGACCAGCCCCGGCAGGGCGGCATCGCCAGCGCCTCCCGTGCGGTCCGCTCAGCCGCCCGCAGCCCGCCCCGGACCGCGTCGAGCAGGGCGGACCGGCTGGCGCAGACCAGCTCCGTACGACCCCGACCCGCCTGCCGGGCCGCGGCCAGCGCCTCGGCGAACCGGTCCCCGGCGGTGGACAGGTCCCCCTCGGCCAGTTCGACCAGGCCGAGCGCGGTCCCGGCGACCGCGCGCGCGTCGGCGTCCTCACCGACGCCCGTACGGGGATCGTCCTTCGGCCCCGGCTCGGTACGCGTGGCCAACAGCCGGGCGGCCGCCTCGCGGGTCTCATCGTGGTCGCCGGACAGCCGGGCCAGCGTGAGTTCCAGGGCGGTGGCCAGCCGCCGGAACCGGTCCCGGCGCGGAGCGGGCAGCGCGCGAGCCTCCCAGACCGCCACCCGCAGATACTCGGCCGCGGCGCTCGCGTCGCCCGCGTACGCCCGTTCCGCCGCGCAGGCCAACCCGAGTTCCGGGTCCCGGTGGACCGCCTCCGGGGGCGACGCGGCGGGCGGCGGATCGACCGGGAGGTCCCGGTCGTAGGGGGCCAGCTCCGGCCATTGCGCGATCAGCAGCTCGGTGGCCCGGTCCCACTCGCCGCCGGCCAGCGCGTGCCGGAGCGCCTCCGCCGGCCGGCCGTTGCCGGCGTACCAGCCGGCCGCCCGCAGGTGCAGCTCGCGCAGCTCGTCGGCCGGGAGCCGGCCCAGCTCGTCGCGGAACAGGTCGGCCAGCAGGGGCTGGCAGCGGTACCACGGCGGGTTGCTGTCGTCCTGGCGCAGGAAGCCGCTCTGCCGGGCGAGGTCGGCCAGCACCTGCTCCGAGTCGGCCCGGCCGGTGACCGCGTCGGCCAGGTCCGCGCAGACCGCGGCGGCGACGGCGGTACGCCGCAGCAGGTCCCGGGCGTCCGGGTCCAGCGAGGCGAGCACCTCCTCGCGCAGGTAGCCGGCGACGTCCGGCTGGTCCCCGCCGAACCGTTCGACCCAGCGCGTCGGATCGGGCTGGGCGCGCAGCGCCAGCGCGGCGAAGCGCAGCCCGGCCGGCCAGCCCCCGGTGCGCTCCCGCAGCCGGGGCACCGCCGCGACCGGAAGCCGCACCCCGTGCGCGACCAGCAGATCGGCCACCTCGTCCTCGGTGAAGGCCAGTTCGTCCGGGCCGATCTCAGTCAGCTCCCCGGCGAGCCGCCAACGGTGCAGGGCCAGCGGCAGCTCGGCCCGGGCCCCGACCACCAGTCGCAGCCGCTGCTCGGCGTGGCGGAGCAGGAACTCCAGCCCGGTCAGCGCGCCCGGATCGGTGATCCGGTGCAGGTCGTCCAGGACCAGCAGCACCGGGCGCTCCCAGGTGGCGAGCGCCGCCGCGAGCAGTTCGAGCTGGTCCGGGCGAGGCGGGGTGTCCGGCACCGGGGGCTCGGCGTCCGGCATTCCCGCCGCCGCCGAGCGGAGCGCGGCCGCCAGGTAGGACCAGAGTCGCTCCCCGGTGTCGCCGGCCTCCACCGCGACCCAGGCGGGCGGTGGTTCCGCCCGCGTCGACCGCGCCCAGGAGGCGAGCAGCGTCGTCTTGCCCCAGCCGGCCGGCGCGGAGACCAGGGTGACCGGCCCGGTGACGCCCCGCTCCAGCCGGTCCAGCAGCCGCGGCCGGACCACCACCGGCTCGGGCAGGGCGGCCGGCGACAGCCGGGACGCCAGCAGCGGCGGCGAGTCCAATGCCGTCGCCGCCGCCGGTCCGGTCGAGCCCGTCGGTCCGGTCGAGCCCGTCGCTCCGGTCGGCGCGTCGACGGCCCGGACGCGGTCGCGCTCCTCCGGCATGCGGCCCCTCCCCCTGTCGCGTCCACTCCCCAGCGGTGCCGGCAGCGGTTACCCGGCCCGGCCCGGTTCACCCCTTCGGGGCGAGCCAGCTTCACCCGGAGCCGGAGGAGCGCGAGCGGCCGGTGCGCGTGGCCGGCCGTCCGCAGGACCGCGACGAGGCGAGGGGCAGGTGGTACGGATGGGACGGGCCGGATGGCACACTCGGCGCATGCGCGACAACCGCCCGTACGACCTCGTCCTGTTCGGCGCGACCGGCTTCACCGGCGGCCTGACCGCCGAGTACCTGGCCCGCCAGGCTCCGGAGGGGCTGCGCTGGGCGCTGGCCGGCCGCAACCCGGGCAAGTTGGCCGCGGTGCGGGACCGGCTCGCCGCGATCGATCCGGCGCTGGCCGAGCTGGCGCTGCTGACCGCCGATGTGACCGACCCGGGGTCGCTGCGGGCGGTCGCGGAGAGCGCCCGGGTGGTCGCCACCACCGTCGGCCCCTTCATCCATTACGGCGAGCCGCTGGTGGCGGCCTGCGCCGCCGCCGGCACCGACTACCTGGACATCACCGGCGAGCCGGAGTTCGTCGACCTGATGTACGTGCGGCACCACGCCGAGGCGGTCCGCACCGGCGCGCGGCTGGTGCACGCCTGCGGCTTCGACTCGATCCCGTACGACCTCGGTGCCTGGTTCACCGTCAAGCACCTCCCGTCGGACGTCCCGATCACCGTGGACGGCTTCGTCCGGGTCGGTGCCCGGTTCTCCGCCGGGACGTATCACTCGGCGCTGATCGCGTTGTCCCGGAAGGCGCAGATGAGCCGGGCGGCGAAGGAGCGCAAGGCCGTCGAGCCCCGGCCGGAGGGGCGCCGGGTCCGCGCGGTGCCCGGCAAGGTGGGCCGGTCGAAGGAGCTGGGCAGGTGGGTGGTGCCGCTGCCCACCATCGACCCGCAGGTGGTCCGCCGGTCGGCGGCCGCCCGGCCGGAGTACGGCCCGGACTTCCGCTACCGCCATTTCGCCGCGGTGAAGCGGCTGCCGACCCTGCTGATCGGCGCGGCCGGGCTCGCCGGGCTGGTCGGGGTGGTGAAGCTGCCGCCCGCCCGGCGCTGGCTGCTCGGCCGGCTCGCCTCCGGGCAGGGGCCCACTCCCGAGCAGCGGGCGAAGTCCTGGTTCCGGGCGCGGTTCCTCGGCGCCGGCGGCGACCGCCGGGTGCTGACCGAGGTGGCCGGCGGCGACCCCGGGTACGACGAGACCGCGAAGATGCTCGCCGAGTCCGCGCTCTGCCTGGCCCTCGACGACCTGCCGCCGAGGTCGGGCCAGGTGACCCCGGTGACCGCCATGGGCGACGCCCTCCTCGACCGCCTGGTCAAGGCCGGCATCGCGTTCCGGGTGCTCGACGACCGCGCGACCGGTTGACCCTCAACCAGGTTGAGGCAACAGGATCACCTCGTGGAGAGCGAACTGCGCAGCATCGGCGAGCTGGCCCGGGCCAGCGGACTGACCGTGAGCGCCCTGCGGTTCTACGACCGCTCCGGGGTGCTGGTCCCGGCGCTGGTCGACCCGATCACCGGCTACCGCTGGTACACCGACGACCAGGTCGCCCCGGCCCGGCTGGTGGCCGGGCTGCGCCGGGTCGGGATGCCGCTGGCCGAGATCGCCGCCGCGGTGCGGCACCGGTCCGAGCCGGCGGTGGTCGGCCGGCTGCTGGACGCGCACCTGCGCCGGTTGGAGGACGGCCTCGCCGACGCCCGCCGTGAACTCTCCCGGATCCGTACCCTGATCGATCCCGAGGAGATCCCGATGACCACCCGCCTCGTGCTGCACCGCGCCGAGCTCGCCGCCGCCATCGACGCGGTCCGCTTCGCCGTCGGCACCGATCCGGAGCTGCCGGTGCTGGCCGGCGTGCTGCTGGATGTCGAGCCGGACGGGGTCCGGCTGGTCGCCACCGACCGGCACCGGCTGGCGGTGGCCCGCACCGGATCGAAGATGGCCGGGCCGCCGGTGCGGGTGATCGCCCCGGTCGGCTTCGTCGACGAGGTGCGCGCCCTGCTGGACACCGGCGCCGGGATCACCCCGGAGGCGCACGTGACGGTGCGCCCGGACGGCATCGAGGCCTCCGTCGCCGGCCGCGCGGTGCAGGCCACCCCGCTGCCGTACAACTTCCCGGACTACCGCCGCCTGCTGCGCGGCCAGGTCACCGCCGCGCCGACGCACCGGGTCCCGGTGGACGTGGTCGCGCTCCGGACCGCGCTGATCGCCGAGGGCGCGCCGGTCGTGGTCAAGGAGCACGATGGGGTCCGCGCCGAGGTGAGCGTGCTCGGGCTGGACCAGCGGGGCGGGCTGCGGGTGCTGGCGGCCGACGATGCCACGGGCCGGGAGGCCGTCCGGATCGGGGTGAACCGGGAGTACCTGCTCGACGCCCTCGACGCGGGCGATCGCGGCCAGCTCGTGCTGGAGCTGGACGGGCCGATCGCCCCGCTGGCCGTCCGCCGCCCGGACGACGAGCACGCCTTCTCGATCCTGATGCCGGTCCGGCTCTGAGCCGGTCAAGGGTGTGGGCCGGGCGGAAGGGGCAGCGACGGTAGCATCTGGGGGTCCCACCTGACTGCCTGGACGGAGGCGTACGGAGCAGCATGCTCGACATGGAGTTGATCCGGAAGGATCGCGAGGCGGTGGCGACCGCGCTGGCGAAGCGTCTGGATCCCGCCGAGGTCAACCGAGTGCTGGACGAGGTCCAGCGGCTCGACCAGGAACGCCGCGCCCTGATCAGCGAGATCGACGCCGAGCGGCAGCGCCGCAAGGCCGAGGCGCGCGCGTACGCGGAGGCGAAGCGGGCCGGCACCGCGCCGGAGCCCGCCAAGCTGGAGGCCGAGCGCAAGCAGCTCGCCGAGCTGGAGTCCCAGCTGGACGAGGTGCAGTCCCGGCTCCGCGAGGCGATGAGCGAGCTGCCCAACCTGCCCGCCGACGACGTCGTCCCCGGCGGCAAGGAGGCCAACCGGGTCGTCAAGACCTTCGGCGAGCCGCCGAAGATCGAGAAGGTCCGGGACCACGTCGAGCTGTCCCGGGCCCTGGGCCTGGTGGACTACGAGCGCGGCGTCAAGCTCGGCGGCTCCGGCTTCTGGATCTACACCGGCCTCGGCGCGCGGCTGGAGTGGGCACTGATCAACTGGTTCATCGAGCACCACATCAAGGCCGGCTACCAGTTCCTGCTCCCGCCGCACCTGCTGCTGCACAGCGCCGGCTACGCCGCCGGCCAGTTCCCCAAGTTCTACGAGGACGTCTACCACCTGGACCGGGAAAGCGCCCCGCGCGGCCAGTTCCTGCTCCCCACCTCGGAGACGGCGATCCTCGGGGCGTACCAGGACGAGATCCTGGAGACGGCGAAGCTGCCGCTGAAGGCGTTCGCCTACACGCCCTGCTACCGGCGCGAGGCCGCCGGGTCGCACTCGGACGAGCGGGGCACGGTCCGGGGCCACCAGTTCAACAAGGTGGAGATCTTCCAGTTCACCCTGCCGGAGCAGGCCGACATGGCGCTGGAGGAGATGCTCGCCCACGCCGAGAGCCTGGTCGAGGCGCTCGGCCTGCACTACCGGCGCAGCCTGCTGGCCGCCGGCGACGCCGCCGCCTCGATGCGGAAGACCCTCGACATCGAGGTCTGGATGCCGAGCACCGGCAAGTACAAGGAGGTGTCGTCGGTCTCCTGGGCCGGCGACTACCAGGCCCGCCGGGCGGCCATCCGCTACCGCGAGCCGGGCGGCAAGCAGACCCGCTTCGTGCACACCCTGAACGGGTCGGCGCTGGCCACCAGCCGGCTCTTCCCGGCCATCCTGGAGCAGTTCCAGCAGCCCGACGGCTCGGTGCTGGTGCCGGAGGTGCTCCGCGACAGGATCGGCACCGACCGGCTCACGCCGGTCCGCTGACCGTCTCGACGTCGGCGGGGGTCGGGCTTTCCCGGCCCCCGCCGTTCGTCGTCTCACGAGGGGCCCCGACGTCGCCAGCGGGATCTGCCGCGGTCGGACCGGCCCAGCATCCCGGCGTGTCGTGCCGGGCACGGGGCGATCGAGCAGGTCAGCGAGGCCAGCGCGGACGGGGCGCCGAAGACCAGCACGGACCCGGTGGTCAGCCCGACGGTGGCGGTGAGCGCGCGGCCGACCGCGCCGCGCCCGTCCGACGGGCCGGCGACCAGCGGATCTCCTCTCGGGCGGCTACTCGGCCCGGGCGAGCCGGAGCGCGAGTTCGGGACAGACCTTGACCGCCTTCAGCGCGCCCTCCCGTAGCCAGGTCGGCACCGGGGTGGACGGGAACGCCGGGTACCCGTTGGCGTCGAGCCGGATGAAGTCGGGCACCACGTGCGCGCAGAGCCCGTGACCGTCGCAGCGGGACCAGTCCAGGGTGAGCTTCTGCGGGTTGGCGTCGGGCGCCCCGGGCAGCCCCAGCACGCCCTTGACCCGCCGGCCGCAGCCCTCGCCGGTGGTGTGCAGCCGCAGGTCCTCGGCGAAGGCCTCCATCGCGGAGAGGGCGAACCGGGCCGTGCCGTCCGGGTGGCTGCACGCGCCCCGCCCCTTCACGTCACCGGCGGCCGCCCGGACGATCTCCACCGGGGCGCTGCCGGAGACCGCGAGGTCGACGGCGCGGGCCAGGTCGGGCAGGCCCATCCTGCACGGTCCGCACTGCCCGGCGGACTCGCCGGCCAGGTAGCGGACCACCTGCGCGGCCTCGCCCAGCGGGCAGGTGTCCCGCCCGAGCGGCAGGATGATGCCGGCGCCGAGGGTGCCGCCGACCGCGGCGAGCCCCGTGCGGGAGACCTCCGCCCGGTCCGCCGCCTCCGGGGTGATCCACTTGCCGTGGTAGCCGCCCAGCAGGACCCCCGGGCCGTCGGGCACCTCGCAGAGGTCGAGGATCTCCCGCAGCGGCGTGCCGGCTGCGCACTCCACCACCGCCGGCCGGGCCGCCGCGCCGGTGACGGTGAGCAGCACCGTGCCCGGCTCGTCGTCGGTGCCGAGCGCCGCGTACTCGTACGGGCCGAGCCGGGCGGCGACCGCGAGCTGGGCGTACGTCTCGGCGTTGGAGAGCAGGGTGGGCAGCCCGTTCACGCCCGAGTCGCTGGCCCGCTTCTTGGTGCCGGGCGGGATGTGCGGCAGGCCGTTGATGCCGTTGACCAGCGCGCCGCCCTCGCCGGAGATGAACCGGTGCGGCACGGTGACGATGGTGGTGGGCACCGGCATCCGGCGTTCCTGCAGCGCGTCGGCCAGCGAGGGTCGGCCCACGTCGTCGTCTGCCACCCCGATGACGATCTCCTCGGCATCCAGCGCGTACGCGGCCAGCGCGGCGCCGTCGAGGATCAGGTGCGGGGCCCGGGTGAGCAGCACCTTGTCCTTCCAGCTCGCCGGCTCGCCCTCGGTGGCGTTGACCACCACCACGGCGGCCAGATCCTGCCGCGCGCAGGACTCCAGCACCGCGCGCAGCTTGCGGGCGAACGGAAAGCCGGCCCCACCCTTGCCCCTGAGCTCGATGGCCTCGGCCAGCCGGAGCAGGTGGGCCGGTTCCATCGGCCCGGCCGGGCCGTGCACCTCGCCATGGGCCATCAGGTCGAGCCGGCCGAACTCGGCGAAGCCGGCGGTGAGCCGGGGTTCGCCGACGCAGGCCACCGGTGGCACCGTCGTCCGCATCACTTCGCCTCGCCCCGCAGCCCGGCCCAGTACGCCCCGTCGACCGCCTCGGCGCTGGCCCGGCGCCGCCGGGCCGACCGGCTCTCCCCGGAGGCGCGCAGCGCCCGCCGCGACGCCAGGTCGACCAGGGTCGGGGTGTCGTCCGCGGGGAGGTCCTCCGGGACGTACCGGGCCGGCGGCCGCCAGTAGTCCGGCTGCTCCGGCACGTCGTCCTCGGCGCTGTGCCGGCCACCTCCGCTGCGCGGCGCGGCGGAGACCGACCCGGCCGAGGCCGGTCCAGCCGACACCGGTCCGGCGGAGACGGATCCGGCGGAGGTCGGTTCCGCGGAGACCCGCCGTTCCGCGGTCTCCGACCGCCGCGGGCTGCCCCACGGCTCCTCCGGCTCGTGGACCCGGCGCTGCGGGGGCAGCGAGTAGCGGGCGCCGGCGTCGTCGCGGTACGGGCGGGAGGTCGTCTCCGCCGCGTCCCGGTACCGCCCGGCCGGGCGCTCGCCGGCGCGCCGTCGCGCCGCCGCGCGGACCGGCTCCCGCAGGGTGCCGGGCTCGGGCACCACCGGAACCGCGAACCGGTCGGGGTCACGGCGACGGCCGGTGGGCACGCTCCATGAGGTGGCCCTGGTCTCCGCCCAGCCATCCTCCCGCACCGCCCAGCCAGCCTCGCGTCCCCGGCCGGACCGGCTCTCCTCCTCGTCCCCGGAGTGCTTGCGGCCCAGCCCCGCGAGCAGTCCCCGGCTCTCCTCGGCCGGGCTGCCGGCCATCGCCTTGTTCCGCGCGGCGGCCTGGTGCCGCTCCCGGCTGCGCCTGCCGAGGTGAACGCTGAGGCGGACCATCAGCGCCACCACCACCAGCAGGACGCAGGCGAGATAGCTCAGCACCACCCAGGACTTCGCCGGCCGTCCGGCGTTGAGGCCGTGGATCAGTGCGAACGGCCAGGAGCCGTACGCCATGGAGTGCAGCGCCCGCCACAACCACTTCGGACCCGCGCCCGCGAAACGGACCCGGATCAGGCCGGTCCAGAGCACGCTCACCATGAGGAACGAGGCCACCGTGCCGAGCCCGACGTAGAGCCCGCGGCCGCCGATGAACGGCACCACGGCGTCGGTCGGTCCGGCTCGGCCGATCGAGATCTTGGTGATGATGTGGCAGACCAGGCCGGCCACGCCGAGGATGCCGGTGGCCCGGTGCGCGGACTGGAGCAGCACCCGGTGCCGGATCATCAGCACCAGCCGGTCGGTGGCGAGCAGCCCCAGCATCACGGTGAGGCTCAGCGAGACCAGGGCGACCACCCCGGCGAAGAGCTCGGTGAAGAAGAAGCCGTACGTGTACAGCATCCCGCCCGCGCCGGCCAGTTCGACGCCGGCCCACGCGATGGCGAGCAGGGACGCGGCCAGCGCGACCAGCGCGGGCTTTGACCGGGTCCGGACACCTCGACTGGTGCTGGTGGTCCGGACGGTCGCGGCATCCTCGTTCTGCTTTGCCCGGGCCATCTGCTCCTCGATCGCATCTCGCGGCGGCGCCCCCACCGGCCGACCCTGCTCCCTCCTCCAGTACGGACGGACGACGCGGGCGGATCAGCGCGGCTGGCCAATTTCTCGGCCGGTCCTTCGAACCGTCCCGCCCCGGCGCGCGGGTAGGCGTCGTCTCAACGACGCCTACCCATCAATGGGACGAGGCCGGGCGGTCACTCGCCGAGCAGCCAGCCGTTCTCCTCGGCGATCCGCACGGCGTCGGCCCGGTTGCGGGCGCCGGTCTTGCCGATCGCCGCGGAGAGGTGGTTGCGGACCGTCCCCTCGGACAGGTGCAGCGTGGCGGCCAGGTCCGCCACGGTGCCCCCGCCCCGGGCGGTCCGCAGCACCTCGGTCTCCCGCTCGGTCAGCGGGCTCGCCCCGGTCGCCAGGGTCTCCGCGGCCAGGGTCGGGTCGACCACCCGCAGCCCGGCGTGCACCCGGCGCACCGCGTCGGCGAGCTGCCGGGCGGGGGTGTCCTTGACCACGAATCCGTTGGCGCCCGCCTCCATCGCCCGGCGCAGGTAGCCGGGACGGCCGAAGGTGGTCACCATCAGCACCCGACAGCCGGGCACCGCCGCGCGCAGGGCGCTGGTCGCCGCGATCCCGTCCAGGCCGGGCATCTCGACGTCGAGCAGCGCCACGTCCGGCGCCGTCCGGCGGGCCTCGGGGACCACCTCGTCGCCCCGGCCCACCTCGGCGACCACGGTCAGGTCCGGCTCCAGCGAGAGCAGCGCGGCCAGCGCACCCCGGACCAGCGCCTGGTCGTCGGCGAGCAGCAGCCGGATCGGTCCGGTCATGCGCGCTCCGACCTGGGCAGGGCGACCTGGAGCAGGAATCCGGTTCCCTCCGGGCGGCGGCCGACGGTGAGCGTGGCGTCCAGCCGTCGCGCCCGCTCCCGGAGGCCGACCAGCCCGTGGCCGGCGGGCCCGGCCTCCTCGCCCGGCCCGCGGCCGTCGTCGCGGACCTCGACCAGGTCCGGCTCCACCCGGATCACGCAGCGCCGCGCCCCGCTGTGCCGCACCACATTGGTCACCGCTTCCCGCACCGTCCACCCGAAGAGCTCGTCCCGCTCCGCCGGCAGCTCCGGCACCGCGTCCGGTAGCTCGCCGGCGATGCCAGCGGCGGCCAGCGCGGAGCGGGCGCCGGCGAGTTCGCCCGCCAGGCTGATCCCCCGGTACGCCCCGACGGTGCCCCGGACGTCCGCCAGCGCCTGCCGGGCCAGCCGCTCCACGTCGGCGATCTCGGTGGCCGCCCGGGCCGGATCCAGCTCCAGCAGGCGGCCGGCCAGCTCGGCCTTCACTGCGACCACGGTCAGCGAGTGGCCGAGGATGTCGTGCAGGTCCCGGGCTGTGCGGGCCCGTTCCTCGGCCACCGCCAGCCGGCGGATCTCCTGCTGGGCGGCCTGGAGTTCGCTGTTGCGCTGGGTCAGCCGGGTCACCCCGTACATGGCGAAGGAGGCGAGCAGCACCGCGAAGACCACGGTGCCCTCCGCCTCCCAGCCGGGCACCAGCGCGGCCGTCACCGGCGGCGTGAGCGCGGTTAGGGCGACCACCACCAGCGCCTGCCGGGACGGCAGCAGGAACACCGCCGCGGCGGCGACGAAGACCAAAGTGGTCAGCCAGTCGCCGCCGGTCCCCGGGATGCCGGCCAGCCCGAGCGCGAGCAGCAGCGCCACGGCTGCCCAGGCCCGGCCGACCGGGATCCCCCGGTGCGTCAGGCGCCGGGCGCGCGCCCACTGGAAGACGTAGACGTAGCACACGCCGAAGGCGACCAGCGTCCCCGCGCCGACCACCCGTCGCCACGGCTCAGGCTGGTGCAGGGCGGCGAGCAGCGGGATGTTGAGGAAGAAGAGCCAGACCGCGGCGAGCAACCAGCCGGTGAGCCGCCAATGGCGGGTCTCCAGATAGTTCCGGTCCGGCGGAAGCTGCATCCTGAACACGCTAAACCTCCGCCGTCCCCGATCAGACCCGGGTGGTGTCCCGGCGGAACAGCCGGGCCGCACCCAGGCCGAACAGCGCGGTCCAGCCGACCAGGTTGGCCACCGCCGCCCAGGAGACCCCGTCGCCGGTCAGCGGGGCGCGGGCGAGGACGCCCACCCCGTACACCGGGGTGAACTTCGCGATCTGCTGGAACACGTGCGGCAGCAGTTCGAGCGGGACGAAGAGGCCGCCGAACATGGCCAGGATGGCCAGGATCGGACCCATGAACTGCATGACGTTCTCGGCCGGGGCCAGGTAGCCGACGAAGAGGCCGAAGGCGGCGAAGACCAGCGAGCCGATCCACGCGGCCAGGCCGGACAGCAGCCAGACGTCCGCGGGCACCCGCACCCCGGCGGCCGCCCCGACCGCGAACTCGACCAGCACGCCGAGCAGCCCCAGCACCATCGCGGTGGCCACCTTGGTGGCCACGTACGCGGCCGGGCGCAGCGGGGTGAGCCGGAGCTGCCGGCTCCAGCCGAGGGCGCGTTCGGTGGCGACCGCCGCCCCGGCGCTGGTGGTGGCGACCATGGCGGCGTAGACGGCCAGGCTGATCATGATCCAGGCGGTGACCGGGCGGCCGTTGGGCAGCTCCTGGCCGCGCTGCGGCAGTCCGAAGAGGAGGAAGAAGACCGCCGGCATGACCAGCGTGAACATCAGCGTCCGGCGGTTGCGCAGCACCCGGCGGATCTCGATGGCCAGCACGGCGGTGGAGAAGCCGCCGAGGGCGGGCGGGCGCCGGTCGACGCGGGCGGCCGGGGCGGTGGTGGGCGAGGCGGCGACGGTCATCTCAGGCTCCGATGGTCTGGGCGGTCAAACGGACGGCGGTCAGGCTGTCGGGGGTGCGGCCGTCCGCGGTCGGGCTGTCGGTGGTGAGGGTGAGGAAGGCGTCCTCGAGGTTGCGGGAGGTGATCTCCACGTCCCGGGCGGCGGTCCGGGTCAGCAGGTGCCGGGCCACCGCGTCCGAGTCGTCGGTCCGCACCAGCACGCTGTCGCCGCGTACCTCGACCGCGCGGACGCCGGGGAGGGCGGCGAGCGTGGCCTGGTCGGCGCCGGGCAGGGTGGCCCGGACGACCCGCCCGGCGGCCAGGTTCTTGATCTCGGCGGTGGTGCCGTCGGCGACCACCCGGCCCTGCCGCACCAGCACGATCCGGTCCGCGTACGCGTCGGCCTCGTCGAGGTAGTGGGTGGCGAAGAGGATGGTCCGGCCGGCCCGGGCGTCGGCCCGGATGGCCTGCCAGAAGTCGCGCCGCCCCTCGACGTCCATGCCGGTGGTCGGCTCGTCGAGCACCATCAGGTCCGGGTCCGGGAGCAGGGCCAGGGCGAAGCGCAGCCGCTGCTGCTGACCGCCAGAGCACTTGCCGACCGGGCGGTCGGCGATCCCGGCGATGCCGGCCCGCTCCAGCACCTCTCCGACCGGGCGGGTCCGGCCGTAGAAGTGCGCGGTCATCCGTACCGTCTCGGCGACGGTGAGGTCCTTGAGCAGCCCGCCGGTCTGCATCACGGCGGCGACCCGCCCGTACCGGACGGCGTCGGCCGGGGTACCGCCGAAGAGCCGGACGCTGCCGGCGTCCGGGCGGGCCAGCCCGAGCAGCATGTCGATGGTGGTGGTCTTGCCGGCGCCGTTGGGGCCGAGGAAGGCCACCACCTCGCCCGGGGCGATCCGGAGGCTGAGCCCGTCGACAGCCGTCACCGGGCCGAAGGTCTTGGTGAGTCCGGCCAGCTCGACGGCCGGTGGGGTATGGGTCATGAGATTGATGCTCCAGCGGGAGGGCGGCCGAGCCCCGGAGCGCGCGTCACCTTCCGGCCATGACATTTGTCAGGGCGTACGGGTGCATGGCGAGCGCGGCCGGGTAAGCGCGTCGTCCACGCGTCTCGAGACCGGGAGGCAATGCCATGGCGAGCGCGCCAACGGGACGGGTCGACACGATCGTGCTGATCCACGGACTGTGGATGACGTCGCGCAGTTGGGAACGCTGGGCCGACCGCTACGCCGCCCGGGGCTTCCGGGTGCTCACCCCGGCCTGGCCCGGGATGGAGGTCGAGGTCGAGGCGTTGCGGGCGGATCCGACCCCGATCGCCCAGCAGCGCATCGCCGACATCGTCGACCACTACACCGGAATCATCCGCGAGCTGCCCCGGCCGCCGATCGTGATGGGGCACTCCTTCGGCGGACTGATCACCCAGATCCTGCTCGACCGCGGCCTCGGCGCCGCCGGGGTCGGCGTGCACCCCGCCCCGGTCAAGGGGGTCCTGAAGCTGCCGCTCAGCACGCTGCGCTCCGCGTTCTCCATCCTGCGCAACCCGGCCAACCGGCACCGCGCGGTGTGGTTCTCCGCGGACGACTTCCACTACGCCTTCGGCAACACCATGAGCCGGGCGGACTCCGACGCGGCCTGGGAGCGGTACGCCGTCCCGGGCGCCGGCCACGTCTTCTTCGAGGGCGCCTTCGCCAACCTGGACCCGGACTCGGCCGCCCAGGTGGACACCCGGCGCGACGCCCGGGCGCCGCTGCTGCTCATCGCCGGCGGCGCCGACCACGTGCTGCCGCCCTCGGTGATCTCCTCGAACGCCGCCCTCTACCAGAAGTCCACGGCCGTGACCGCCTACCACCAGTTCCCCGGGCGGTCGCACTTCGTGGGTGGCGAGCCGGGCTGGGAGCAGCAGGCCGACTACGCGCTGGACTGGGCGGTGGAGATGGCGAACACCGTGTCGCCGACGGTGGTGAGCACGGCGCCCGGCCGGTGAGGCGGGCGTCGCTGGCATGGCGGGACATCGCGGGGGTATCACGGACCTATGAGGGCGAGCTTCCGGCTTGGCCGGATCGCGGGCGTACCCGTCGGGGTCAACTGGAGCGTCCTGGTCATCTTCCTGCTGATCGCCTGGGCGCTCTCGGCCAGCCTGTTCCCGCGCTCGTACCCCGGCCATTCGGCCTTGGCGTACGGGGCGGCGGGACTGAGCGCCGCGGTGGTCTTCTTCCTCGGCCTGCTCGCCCACGAGGTGTCCCACTCGGTGGTCGCCAAGCGCAACGGGATCGGCGTCGGCGGCATCACGCTCTGGCTCTTCGGCGGGGTCTCCGAGCTGAAGGGTGAGGCCCGGGATCCCGGTGCGGAGCTGCGCATCGCCGGCATCGGGCCACTGGTCAGCCTGCTGATCGGGTTCTTCTTCGGCGGCATGGCCGTGGTGCTCGCCCTCGCCGGTCAGGGCGGCCTGCTGCTCGGCGCGCTCTCCTGGCTCGCCGGCATCAACATCCTGCTGGCGATCTTCAACGTGCTGCCGGCCGCCCCGCTGGACGGCGGGCGGCTGTTGCGGGCCGCGGTGTGGAAGGCGACCGGCGACCGGACCAAGGCCTCCGTGGTGGCCGCCCGGGCCGGCTGGGTTCTGGGTGCGGTGTTGATCGGCCTCGGGCTGTGGCGGTTCCTGGTGGGCGCCGGGATCGGCGGGCTCTGGCTGGCGCTGATCGGCTGGTTCCTGATCGGCGCGGCCGGCATGGAGGAGCGGCAGGCCCGGATGGGCAGCGCGCTGCGCGGGGTCCGGGTAGCGGAAGTGATGACCCCGGAGCCGCAGACCGCCTCGGCGGAGATGACCGTCGCCGACTTCGTGGACCACCATCTCTTCACGTACCGGCACTCGTCGCTGCCGCTGACCGAGGACGGCGGCCGGCCGGTCGGCCTGGTCACCCTGGACCGGGTACGCGGCATCCCGGCCGACCGGCGCTCCGCCACCACCCTCGCCGAGGTGGCCTGCCGGGCCGACGAACTCGTGCTGGCCTCGCCGGACGAACAGCTCAACGACCTGCTCCCCCGGCTCAGCGAGTGCTCCGACGGCCGGGCGCTGGTGGTGACGGATCAGCGGCTGGTCGGCATCGTCTCGCCGAGCGACATCAGTCGGGCGGTGCAGCGCGGCAGCCTCCGGGAGCAGATGGCCGGCGGCCGCCGCTAGCTGGCTGCCGAGACAGTCGTGCCTCGAGCTCGGCAAGTCCCGGGCCGGACAGTCCCGCCAGGGCCCCGTGCCGGCCGGTGAGCAGGAGCAGCAGCGCCGCGATGGGTCCCTGGACCCGCGGGCCGCGCCCGATGGACCAGGCATGGTCAACGGCGGCGAGTTCGAATCCGCCCAGCCTGCGGCGCGCATGAAACGGCCAGCCCATGGTCCAGGCCCGGGTAGCGGCGGTGGCCGCGGCGGCCAGGGGCAGCGGGCGGCTGCGGTGCAGTGGTACGGCGATGTCCTGGCCGTGCACGAGGATGTCCAACAGCGGCTCCAGGTGCGTCACGCCGGGTGCCTTCCGGCGCGATCCGACCATGCCCCGCAGCTGGACGGCGTACTGCTCGACGGGTAGCCGGGCCTGCCGTACGGCCGTGTCGTGGACCATGCGGTGGAAGCTGCCGCGGGCTCGCAGCATCGCCAGGGTTGCCGGCAGCGCGCCCATGTGGGCGAGCGTCAGGTGCGCGGCGACCTCGCGTACCCGCCAGCCGGCGCAGAGAGATGGGGTCTCCCACTCCTCCGGCGACAGGTCATCGAGGAGGTCGGCAAGGCTGGACCGCTCGTCGTCGACCGTCCGCCAGACGTCATCACGATCCATCCCCGCCCCCTCGCCGGCGACTGAATTTGATACGATCCTCTGACTAATATCGGTCAGATGCTCTGACTAAGTCAAGGGGGCGCATGAGCGCGGATCGCGGCACCGACGAGCCGAACCTCGGGCTGCTCTGCTTCATCGCGTACCGGGCCATGGAGGCCCGGGTGCTCGACGCCCTGGCCTCTGCCGGATTCGACGACCTCACACCGGCGCAGGGACGGGTGTTCGCCCGGATCGGCCCGAACGGCACCCGGGTCACGGACCTGGCCGAGCAGGCGCGGGTCACCAAGCAGACCGCCGCGTTCCTGGTCGACCAGCTGGAGCGCGCCGGCTACGTCCGCCGGGTGCCCGACCCCAGGGACGCCCGCGCCCGGCTGGTGACCATCGCCGAGCGGGGCGAAGCGGCGATCACGGTGGCGCGAGGCGCCGAGGCACAGGTCGAAGCCGAATGGACCCGACACCTGGGCCGGCAGGCCGCGAGCCAGCTCCGGCGCGCCCTGACCCGGCTCCGGGAGATCACCGACCCGTACGAGTGACCGACTACGGATCGGCCGCTATCGACGGGGGAAGTAGCGGTCCAGCAGCTCGGTGCGGAACTTCCCGGTCGGGTCGAGGTCGGTCAGCAGAGCCAGGAAGTCGGCTTGCCGGGGCCAGGCCGCGGCCACCGCGCCCGGGCTCGAGCCGAAGACCTTGCCCCAGTGCGGGCGCGGCGCGAACGGCGCCAGCCGCTGCTCCGCCTCGGCCACCACCGGCGTCACCGCCGCCTCGTCACCGATCCAGGTGAAGTGCATCGCCAGGGTGTCCCGGCGGTAGTTCGGGCTCAGCCACAGTTCATCGGCGGCCACCGTGCGCAGCTCGCAGACCTGCACCACGGCCGCGATCCGGTCGGCCACCGGATCCAGGGCGGCCAGCGCCGCTGCGGCCACCTCGCGTGGCAGGTGGTACTCCGACTGCAGCTCGTCCCCGCTGCTCGGGGTGAACCTGAGCCGGAAGTGCGGCAGCCGCTCGTGCCACGGCCCGGGCACGCCGAGCTGCGGGCTGCAGTTCTCCGCCGGCATGCCGGGCACCGGATGGCGGTCCGCCCTGGCCGCCGTCGTACCGAACCAGCGCGCCGGGGGCGGCGGCTGGTCGGCCTGCTGCTTGCGCCACACCTCGAGGCGGGACGAACGCCAGTCGGTGAAGGCGCTGACGCTGTACGCCGAGGCGAAGGCGGCGCCGAGCGCGTCGCGGGGCAGGCCGAGCCGGACGTACTGCCGCACGTCGAAGGCGGGCACCACGTCGAGGGTGACCCGGGTGACGACGCCGAGCGCGCCGAGGTTGACCACCATCCCGGCGAACCGGTCGTCGGAGCGGTCCACGGTCAGCAGCTCGCCGTCGGCGGTCACCAGTTCCAGGGCGGCGACAGCGGTGGCCAGGTTGCCGTTGGCGTCGCCGGAGCCGTGGGTGGCGGTGGCGACCGCGCCGGCCACCGAGATGTGCGGCAGGGAGGCGAGGTTGGCCAGCGCGTACCCCTGGGAGTGCAGCCGGGTGGCCACCTCGCCGTAGCTCAGGCCGGCGGCGACCGTCACCGTCGCCCGCTCCGGGTCCAGCTCGACGGTGGGCGGCAGCCCGGCCAGCGAGACCAGGTCGCCGGTGGTGTCGCCGAGCCGGTTGAAGGAGTGCCCGCTGCCCACGGCCCGGATCCGGTCGCTGCCGGCGACCAGCCGGCGCAGTTCGTCCATGGTGGACGGCTCGTGCCGACGTCGGGCCCGGTAGCGCACGTTGCCGGCCCAGTTCCGGCTCGCGTCCCCGCCCGCGACGCGGGCGCCGCCGCTCTCGGCGCGGGCAGCGCCGCCGCTCGGGACCCGTTGCGCGATGCGGCCGCCGTCGGCGTTGGGGGCAGCGACGGCGTGGGCGGGAGTGTCGGTCACGGAGCGGTCTTCCGGTCAGTCGCGGATTCGTCGGTCAGGGCGGCGCAGAGCCGGTCCAGCGCCGCGTCGACCTGGCCGGTGTTGTATCCGCGCAGGGCGACCGGCAGCCCGGCCGCCCGGGCCTGCTCGATCTCCGACCGGGCGGCCAGCCGCGCCGACCGGTCGTCCCGGGCCAGCGCGGCCCGGGCGCGGCGGATCAGCTCGTTCACCCGGTCCATCCGGTAGCCGCGCAGCCCCTCGGTGAACTCCAGCTCAAGGCCGTCCAGCCCGAGCGAGGTACGGGAGTCGGTGAACCGGTCCCCCGCGAAGCGGGTCAGCGCGGCGGCCAGCTCCTCGGGCGTCTCCCGCACCTGGGCCAGGTCGAGCAGTTCGATGGCGGCCCGACCGTCGACCGGGTGCTGCGCGGTCGCCTTCGGCCCCGGTGGCATGCCCGCGGCCGGTACGCCGAGCAGCCGCGGCGCGCCGGGCCGCCCGTCCTGGCGGGGCGCGTCCTCGAGCGCCAGCGCGTCGAACTGGTCCCACCGGTAGGTCCCGCGCAGGCCGGACCGGCGGACGTCGAGGCCCTCGGGGCCGATGGCGAAGCGGAACGGGCGCAGCACTCCGACCAGCACCACCGCGCCGAGGGCGATGCTGCCCAGGGCGACCAGGATGGGCAGGACCCGCCCCTCACGGGAGCAGGACAACAGCACCACCCCGCCGACCACGCAGAGGATCGCCAGCGGCAGCGAGCTCCGGTTCCTGTGCAGCTCCACGTCGTACCCCCCGTCCGCGACCGTCCGGGTGCATCATCCGCCTGCCTGTCAAGGGGCGGAAACCGGTCGATCGGGCACGGTTGCTCCGGCGCCGACGGGGAAACCTACGCCGATGAGCTGCTACCGCGACCCCACCCTCCGCGGCGACGGGTGCCCGTCGGAGGAGGAGATCAACTCGACCGGCGTCGGGCGCGACCCGGCCAGCGCGGCCCCGGCGGCGCACCGGACTGCTCCGGTGCCGTTGCCGGTGCCCACGCCGGAGCCGGAGCCGGACCCCGTCCCCGTACCGGGTCCACCGCCCCGCGCGGCCGGCGCAGTGGCCCGCCGACCTGGGCGACGGGGCCGGTCCGCCCCCGTCGCCCTGCCACCGCTCAGACCTGCCGCATCACCTCGGCGGCGACCAACTCCAGGTGATCCAGGTCGGCCAGGTCGAGCACCTGGAGATAGATCCGCCGGCTGCCGATCTCGGCGTACCGGCCGATCTTGTCGACGATCTCGGCGGGCGTGCCGGCGAGGCCGTTCTCGCGCAACTCGGCCGGCTCCCGGCCGATCGCGGCGGCCCGCCGGGTCACCTCGGCCTCGTCCCGGCCGCAGCAGAGCACCAGCGCGTTGGACCAGACCAGCTCGTCCGGGTCGCGGCCGATCTCGGCGCACGCCCACCGGACCCGCTCGAACTGGGCCGCCGAGTCCTCGACCGAGACGAACGGCAGGTTGAACTCGTCGGCGTAGCGGGCGGCGAGGCCGGGCGTCCGCTTGGCACCCGTCCCGCCGAGCAGGATCGGCGGACACGGGCGCTGCGCCGGCTTGGGCAGCGCCGGGGAGTTCCGGACCTGGTAATACTTCCCGAGGAAGTCGAAGGTCTTGCCGACCGGCGTCTCCCAGAGCCCGGTGATGATCGCGAGCTGCTCCTCCAGCCGGTCGAAGCGCTCCCGGAGCGCCGGAAACGGAATCCCGTACGCGCTGTGCTCCTCGGCGTACCAGCCGGTGCCGATGCCCAGTTCGACCCGGCCGCCGCTCATCTGGTCGACCTGCGCGACGGTGATCGCGAGCGGGCCGGGCAGCCGGAAGGTGGCCGCGGTCATCAGGGTGCCGAGACGGAGCCGGGCGGTGTCCCGGGCCAGCCCCGCGAGGGTCGTCCAGGCGTCGGTCGGACCCGGCTCGCCGCTCACCGAACCCATCTTCAGGTAGTGGTCGGAGCGGAAGAAGGCGGCGAAGCCCGTCTCCTCCGCACAGCGGGCCACGGCGAGCAGCTGGTCGTAGCTGGCGCCCTGCTGGGGCTCAGTGAAGATCCGCAGTTCCATGCCCCGAGCATATTGAGCCGAAATGTCCGGCTGAGGGGGAAGGACCCTTGTTAACACCTGTGCAGTGATGCAGCTCTTCGGAGCTGACCTCGTCACATTCCTTGACAGTCATATGAGCCTCGGGGCATACTTTGGTGGTGTCCGTTGACGCCTTCGCCGTCCTGGCCGAGCCGACCCGGCGCCGGATCCTCGAACGGCTCCGCCGCGCCGAGAGCAGCGTCGGCGACCTCGTGGACGCGCTGGGGATGAGCCAGCCGGCCGTCTCCAAGCACCTCAAGGTGCTGCGCGAGGCCGGCTTCGTCACCTGCCGCACGGTCGCCCGGCAGCGGATCTACCGGATCGAGGTACGCCCGCTGCAGGCCGTGGACGGCTGGCTCGCGCCGTACCGGCGACTGTGGACGGACCATCTCGACGCCCTCGAGCGCCATCTCGACAGTCAGGAGTGACGATGGACCGCGACAGCTTCCGACCCGGCCCGCTCGCCGAGGTCTTCTGCATACCCGCCGACGACCGCTGGGACCTGGTGTTCGTCCGCGACCTGCGGCATCCGCCAGAGAAGGTGTGGGCGGCACTGACCGAGCCGGCCCGGCTCGCCGAGTGGGCGCCGTTCCTCGCCAGCCGCGACCTCGGCACGGAGGGCGACGCCACGCTCAGCATGGTGGACGGCGACCAGACCACCGACACGCCGGCCACCGTGCTCCGCGCGGAGCGGCCGACCCTGCTCGAGTACACCTGGGGCGGCGACCTGCTGCGCTGGGAGCTCACCCCGTCCGACGCCGGCACCCGGCTCACGCTGAAGCACCGGGTGGAGAAGCGGGACCTGGCCCCGATGATGGCCGCCGGGTGGCACCTCTGCCTGGACGTCGCCGACCATCTGCTCGAGGGCGACCCGGTCGGCCCGATCCGCGGCGCGGAGGCGATGAACTTCGGCTGGGCCGAGCTGCGCGACGCGTACGCCGAGCGCCTGGACCTTGACCCACCACGGCCCTGAGCGGCCGGCGAGGCCGCACCCGGCCGGCGGGGGCCGCACCCGGCGCCCCCGGGCCGGCCTCAGCTCGCAATGGCCGCGGCGTCCGGGAGGGTGATGGCGGTGGCCGCCTTGCGGATCGGCTCGGTCACCCGGCGGATCATGCGCTCCCGGCCGGGCAGGTGCGGCATCAGCCGCAGCATCAGCACCTGGAACCGGATCTGGGCGGCCGAGCGAAGCACCATCCCCTTCAGGTTGCGCTCGGCGAGCTGCTGGTTCGCCTCGACGAACGGGCGCATCCGCCGCTCGTAGTCGGCGAACCCGGCCGCCGGGTCGCCGCCCGCCGTCGCGAGCGAGGTCGCCAGCACGTACGCCCCGACCAGGCTCAGGCTGGTCCCCTGCCCGGAGGCGGGCGACGCCCCGTACGCGGCGTCGCCGACCAGGCCGATCCGCCCCGCCGACCAGCGGTCCATCCGCACCTGGCTCATCGAGTCGAGGTAGAAGTCCGGCGCGTCCCACATCGCGTCGAGCAGCCGCGGCACCTGCCACCCCACGCCGGCGAACGCCTCCGCCAGCAGCGCCTTCTGCCCGGCCACGTCACGGTGGTCGGGCCCGCCCTGCGGCGAGGGGAACAGGAAGAGGGTCTTGGCGTCTTGAGCGCCGGCGGTGCGGTACACGCCGACCGTCCGCCCGGGGGCGGGGTGCATCAGCTCGGTGCGGGGGACGCCGAACTCGGCCGGCACCGTGAAGATCGCGATGTGGTGGCCGAGGTGCCGTAGGTGCGACGACTCCGGTCCGAAGGCCAGCCGGCGCACGTTCGAGTGCAGCCCGTCCGCACCGATCACCAGGTCGAACGTCCGCCGCGAACCCCGCTCGAAGGCCACCTCGACCCCCTCGGCGATCGGGGTCATCGCGGCGATCGAGTCGCCGAAGACGTACTCCACGTCGTCGGTGGCGGCGGCGAGGATCCGGGCCAGGTCGCCGCGCATGATCTCGGCGTCGTCGCCCTCCCGACCGCCGAAGAGCTGGGCGTCCATGGTGGCGAGCTGGGCGCCCTCGGCGTCCACGAAGCGGGCCAGCCGCATGCCGGTGTCGTGCCGCCGCACCTGCTCCAGCAGGCCCATCCGGTCGACCACGTCGAGGGCGGCACCGCGAATGTCCACCTTGTAGCCGCCCGCGCGCAGCGCGGGGGCGCGCTCGACGACGGTCGGACGGAAGCCGTAGCGACGCAGCCACCAGGCCAGAGCGGGGCCGGCGACGCTGGCGCCGGAGATCAGGATGTTCGTCATGCCCATCACCGTACAAGCGTTTAAGACGTTTGTGCAAGACGTTCGTTCAAGCGATCGGCTAGGCTGTCGGCATGGGAAATCGGGAAGACCTGCTCGCCGGCGCGAAGCGCTGCCTGATGGAGAAGGGGTACTCGGGCACCACCGCCCGGGACATCGCCGGCGCCTCGGGCACCAGCCTGGCCGCCATCGGCTACCACTTCCGCACGACGAAGGCCCTGCTCGACCAGGCCCTCGTCGAGGCGATGGCGGAGTGGGGCGAGGAGCTCCAGCGGGCCCTCGCGGTGGACGCCGGGCCGGACGCCACGCCCGAGCAGCGGTTCGAGGCGGCCTGGACCCGGATCATCGAGTCCTTCGCCCGGCTGCGGCCGCTCTGGGCCATCCAGTTCGAGCTGATCGCCCAGATGGACCGCGCCCCGGAGCTGCGCGAGGCCTTCGCCGCCGCGAACCACCAGGCCCGGCTGGGGCTGGCCGAGATCTTCCACCGCCTCGACCCGACCGCCGACGAGGCGGATGCGCTGCGGCTCGGCTCGTTCCACCAGGCGCTGCTCGGCGGCGTGGCGGCCCAGTGGCTGGTCGATCCGGACAGCGCCCCGTCCGCCCAGGACCTGGCCCGGGCGCTCCGCACGATCTCCGGCCAGTTCACCACCTGAGTGGCGCACCGCCCGCACCCTCTCGTGCTCCGATTCGGACACCCTCCCATCAGCCCGGGACCTCGCGCCGACGGCCTCAGCGCTCATGCGCCCCGGCCAAGGCGAGCAGCGGCGGGGCCCGCGGACCCGCCAACGGGAGCACGCCGGTCAGCTGGCCGGCTTGCGCGTGCGGCGTCGGCGGATCAGCCGGGCACCGACGCTCACCACGGTCGTCCCCGCCGCCATCCCGACCAAGACCAGCACCGCTCCCACCGCCCACAGGCCGGTTTCGTCGACCGACGCGGCGTGCGTCGCCCAGGTGAGGGTGAAGGCGGCCGTCATCACGGGCGCCACCAGCCAGGGACTCAGCCACCAGCCGCCGACCGCGGCTAGCAGGGTCAGGGTGAGCACGCAGCCGGCCACCTGCCACGGCGCGTACGGCCCGCTGGTCGCGCCGGTCTCCGGGTTGACCGTGTACCCGGTGTCCCAGCCCAGCCAGGCCCACCAGGTGCCGACCGTGGCCGCGGCGAGAATCAGACCGCCGAGCAGGTTACGCGTTCGTGTCATGGTGGTCACGGACCGATCCTTGCGCTCGGTGCCGTCGGGCGGATGAGCATTCGTACCAGAATCGTTGAGCGGGGCAGGGAGGGCTACCGGGCCATCAGGGCGCGGCCGTGTCGTGGCCCCGCGGCGTGGGCCCCGGGGCCGGGGCGGTGTTGAGCGTCTAGGACGCGTAGATGGAGATCTTGAAATTGCTCTTCACCACCGGGCCGAAGGTACTCGGCCAGCTACCGAAGGGTTGGGAGTTGCTGCTCCAGCCGCCCTGCCCGGCCGTGCAGGCCGCCATCCCGGTCACGGGGACCGGCGAGATCGAGGTGACGGTCCCCTTCGAGAACGAGTCGTGGGCGTGCTCGGCCATCCTCAGCCTGGGGCCGCCGTCGAGGTCCTCCGGCCCGCCGCCATCCGTCGCCACGTGGCGGACGAAACCTGCGGCGCGGCCGCACACTCCGCTCGACGGACCAAAGTGGAGCGGGCGGGGCTCGAAGCCGCGACCGAGGAATTACGAGTCGGAGCGGTCGGAGTTTGGTGCCCGTTCACGACCGCGCGAGTAGGTGGTCGCCCACAAAGGCGTTCGGACGTCGCCGCCCGAGGCGGGGTTAGCTGGAACCGTTGCCGCCGAGGTACATGGGCCGTTCGAAGAAGGTCTCCAGTACGACGATGGTCTGGGTGCCGGTGACGCCGTCGACGGCGAAGACTCGTCGCAGCACGGCCTGCAGCTGCTCGGTGGTCGAGGTGCGGATCTTCACCAGCAACGACGCCGACCCGGCGATGATGTGCGCCTCCTGGATCTCGGGGATATCCGCCAACGCGTCGCGGGTCGGCGGGTCGCCCATCCAGGCGCTTGCCTGCAGCATCACGTAGGACAGAACGCCGCGGCTGGCCGCGGCTGGATCGACGTCGACGGTAGTACGCCGGATGACACCGCGCTCGCGCAGCTTGCGCACCCGCTCATGGGCCGACCCAGCCGACAGCCCGACCGCCTGGCCCAGGGACACGTACGACTGCGTGGCGTCGACCTGCAGCTGCGCCAGCAAAGCTCGGTCGATGCTGTCCATACGCGCTCCAGGATGTGAAACGGACAACTCTGCTGTTGACCATATCAGATTCGGCAGAGAAGGCTTCTTGTCGAACGTCATACTAAGGCGAGGAGACTTCGGTGGCTGAGACCATCCCTGCCCAGTTCCAGGTACTCGACGAGCGCTTCCGCTACTGCGACGGCGACTACGTCGTCGAACGCCTGCACACCGGCTCACGCAAATCGGAGGGCCCGGTGTACTTCCCAGCCGGGCGCTACCTCGTCTGGAGCGACATCCCCAACGACCGGCTCATGCGCTGGGACGAAACCACCGGCGCCGTCGGCGTCTTCCGGCACTGCTCGGGGTACGCCAACGGCAACACCATCGACCGCCAGGGCCGGCTCATCACCTGCGAACAGGGCAACCGGCGGGTCACCCGCACCGAACACGACGGCACCATCACCGTGCTCGCCGACCGCTACCACGGCAAGCGGCTCAACAGCCCCAACGACGTCGTCGTACGCGCCGACGGCACGATCTGGTTCACCGATCCGATCTACGGCATCCACAGCGACTACGAGGGCAACAAGGGCGACAGCGAGTTCGGTGGCGCCTGCTACGTGTTCCGCCTCGATCCGGCCACCGGCGACCTGCGAGTCGTCGCCGACGACTTCTGCCGGCCAAACGGTCTTGCTTTCTCCCGCGATGAGCAGCGACTCTACATCGCCGACACCCGCCAGGAACCCAGTCACATCCGCGTCTTCGACGTCACCGCCGAGGGCGCCCTGACCGGCGGGAAAATCTTCGCGGACTGCGACTTCGGGCGCTTCGACGGCCTACGTCTCGACGACGCCGGCCGGGTCTGGGCCGCAGCCTGGGACGGCGTGCACTGCTTCGACCCCGACGGCACCCTCATCGGCAAGCTGCTGCTGCCCGAGTCCGTCGCCAATCTCACCTTCGGCGGCCACAAACGCAACCACCTGTTCATCACCGCCGCCACGAGCCTGTACACGCTGCGCGTCACCGTCAACGGCGCCCGTTATCCCGAGCCGATCGAGCAGGTGCACCGGTGAGCCACGCACACCCCGCGTCGGCTGGATGGCAGCGACACATCGCCGAGGACCTGGCGGTGACAGCCGGGTTCGATCCTGCAGTAGAGGCCGACCGCATCGCGCGGTAGGTGATCGTGAGGTTGGATGGGACGCATGATGCGGCGCCTGGCTTCGTTCTCCGCCAGACCTGCCGTCGTCAACGTCTTGGCCGCCATCGCGCTGTTCGCAGGCCTGGCGTGATGGACAGCATGCACATCACGCAGGAGGCTCATCCTGTCTCCTGGAGGCAACGAGGGAGGCAGATGGCGGAGCCACCTGGACTTGTTCTGCGTACACGGCGACTGTTGATGCACCCGATGCGTCGCGAGGAAAGTGACGAGTTCTACGACGCAGTGGTCAGTCAGGACAGCGTCATGCGATGGCTGGCAGGTCGCCGGGCCGGCACTCGGTCCACAGCCGAGGCAATGTGCGAGCAGCACGCGGCGCACTGGGCCAGGCACGGCTACGGCGACTTCGCGGTCAGGGACGCTGACACACACGAGTTCCTTGGACGAGTGGGCCTTCGAAACCGCCCTGCGTTCGGGGTCGATGTCGGCTTCGCCATAAACCCGAAGGCGCAAGGTCGCGGGATAGCTAGTGAAGCCGGGCGCGCTTGTCTGGACCTGGCCTTCGACGCACTGGGGCTGCCCGCGGTGTTCGGGTTCGTCCTGCCCGGCAACGAGCCCTCGGTCGCCGTGTTGACCAGACTCGGCGCACAACGGGCAGGTACCACCATCTCCAGCGGCCGGCACTGCCTCCGTTTCCGCTTCGACCGCTCGTGCCGACCAGCCCGGACCGAACCGGCCACCTACGTAGCCGGAGACATGCGGATCTCGTACTCGGCAGGCCCCATCCGGCCGGAACTCCGGGCGATGCTTGCGGACGGGTATCCGGACCTCGCTAGCCTCACCGCCCCCGGGCTGACCCGGGCGGCCGAGGAACACACCCTCACCGCCAATCACGAGGGAAAGCCAGTGGCCTGCGTGGGGTGGTCGCTGCGAGACATGACCTACGATGGGCTCACGCGGAGGGTCGCAGCACTAGGCGGCGTGCTGGTCCACCATGAGCACCAGGGCGTCGGCACGGCCCGCACGCTGATCAGCGTGGCCATCGAACACGCACGAGCCGGCGACGCGGAGACAGCGCTGCTGATCTGCCCACCGGACATGATCGGCTTCTACGCGGACCTCGGTTGGAATGTCGTCCCCGCACCGGTCACGATCCGGCAGCCGGACGGTGACCAGGTCTGCTCCTTGGGCGTCATGACCTACCACATCGCAGACGTACCCGAACCACGCAAGTACGTCGACATGCAGGGATCTCCGGTCTAGCAACGTGCGGACCACGGGATCGCTTGCAGCCGAGATCCCCGGTCAGCCCCGGCATGGACGATATACGGCAGATGCGTGCGTTCGTCGTACAGGAAGTCGCGCGGCGCGGGCGCCAGCTCAGGGAAGGTCGGGATCTGGGTGCTCGGCCACGAAACGCTGGCCCGTTTCGTCGTCGACCAGCGAGTTGTCGACCAGCCATTCAACCGCCCGCCGCCTTGCGCGCACGTCGCGGAAGGCGTACCACGCTGGCAGTAGGTGCGGATACTCCTCGTGCAACTCGTTCTTGAACCGGCGGAAGGCGCCCTTGCCCTGGATCGCTCGCCCAAGTCTGCGGCCGGCCGCCGCGTCACTGATCCTCTCGGCGAAGTCGGCCATGTCTTGGTACCAGACGTAGGACGGCAGCGGATCAATACCGACCAGGTCGAGGTCGTCAAGGTCGATGGGCGTGTGTCCGTCGATGCCGCCGTCCGTCGTCCAGAACACGATCTCGCCGGTCTGCGGGTTGATCAGCCATCGGTGCTCGTAGTCGGTCTGATCTTCGAGCGCGGTGGCGATCTCCTCCAGGTCTAGCCTGCTCAGGTCAAGCATCCGGCCACCATAAACCCGCTTCTGTCCGCGCTTCGACCCGCGACCGGCGGCAGAAGCGGACGTTCACTCGCTAGGTGCGCCACCGCTACCGCTGCTCCGCGCCTTGGCGACGCTGACTACGGTCAGCACTAGCCCGATGAGGCCAAGACCTCCGTAGCCCAACCAGACCAGCCCTGAAGTCCTGCTGTCGGGGTCGAAGGCTAGGCGCAGTAGGAACCCGAAGCCGAAGAGGCTCAGCGTGGGTAGACCTGCGCGGAGTGCGCGGGCGCGTCTTCGCGGAACTTGTCGCGAGGCCGGCCGCCCAACATGCAGGTTCACGGAACGTGCCGGTGCGACGAACCGACGGGCCGCAACTTCATGGAACCTGTCGGCTCTGGGCCTGGTGCGGCCGACCGGACGCGGATCAGTCGTTTTTAAGAAAATTAAGATCAGCTTCTTCCGCGATGAAGATGTTTAAGGTATAACTTGAGATATGACAGAGCGGGCGATGGACTGGCAAGAACTTACGAACCTGACCCGGGGCCAGCCGTTCGTCGTCGAGCGGGTGCGCTTGGCCAGCGGCGTGGCGATCGAGGGGGAGTTCGAGCCCCCGCAACTGGGTCAGCTCAGCCTTGAAGACCAGGTGTTCGTCACGGCGTTCGTCCGGTGCCACGGTTCCATCAAGGAGATGGAGCGGATCTTCGGGGTGAGCTACCCGACGATCAAGTCGCGACTCAACCGGATCACCCAGATGCTCGACTTCGTCGAGACCGATCCGGCGCCGTCGCGGGCCGACATCATCGACCGGCTGCGCCGCGGCGAGATCAACGCCCAGCAGGCATTGCGCGAGTTGGAGGGTCGCACATGATGCCGCAACTGTTGACCGTTCAGGTGAAGCGCCCGAACGGTCGCCCTATCCGGATCTGGGTACCGGTGCTCCCCGTACTGCTTGTCTTGTCGCCGGTGGTGGTTCTGGCGGTAGTCGTCGCGGCGGTCGCGTGCCTGGTGTACCGGATCAGTCTGCTGCGGGCACTCGGCACGGGGTGGCGGATCATGTCCGCTCTCCCCGGCACCCGGCTCGACGTCGAGCACGGGCGCACGGCCGTACTCGTGAACATCAGATAGAGGCACGGAAAAAGGAGAGGTGCACAGTGAACGAACAGCGCAAAGAGATCCTGCAGATGCTCGCCGAAGGGAAGATCACTACGGAAGAGGCGGACCAGCTCATCGCCGCTCTCGAACGCGACCAGCCGGTACCGGTGGCCTCGGGCTCGGACGTACGGCCGAAGGGAAAGCCGAAGTATCTGCGGGTGATGGTGGACGCGAACGACGACGGCATTCCGAGCCGGGTCAACGTCCGGGTGCCGCTGCAACTGCTCCGGGCCGGTGTGCGGCTCGCCGCGTTGATTCCGGCGCAGGCGCTCGGCGAGGCCAACGCGGAGCTCACCAGGTCGGGCCTGCCGTTCGACCTGACCCAACTCAAGCCCGAGCAGCTCGAGGCGCTCGTCGAGCACCTGGACGACATGACGGTCGAGGTCGACCAGCCCGACACCAAGGTCCGCGTCTTCTGCGAGTAGGAACCGTCCGGATTATCGGACGGGACCTCGAGAAGGTGCTGGAACACCTTCCCGAGGGGCGCCCGCAACAGCAGAGCCACGATTGAACTGCCAACCTGAAGTCTAGTGCGGTGTCCACTAGCGTTCACCGGGTTTCCGGTGCCTGTTGTGGATCCTCGCCGTGGGGGCGAGCGACTCCCCGCCGGGTGGTGGGGTGGGCCTCCGCGGGCCAACTGATCCTCGCGCCGCCCTTGGTGGGCGGCGGGGGTCACGTCGGGATCGGCCGGCACCGGGGAGGTGTCGGTCGGCTCGACGGTGCGTGACCACCTGCGGCAGCACGACGGCTGTCGGGGTGGTGGGTCCGCCGCCCGGGGTGCGGGTGGCGATGCTGGCGGCCGCGACGAGGTCGCGGTGCCCGGAGAATTCGCAGTGGGGGCAGGACAGGGTCCGGCCGCGGGGTTTCGGCACCCGCCTACGGCAGGTGGGGCAGGTGGAGGAGGTGCCGCGTTCGTCGACCAGCCGGACGGTGATGCCGGCCAGGGTGGCCTTGTCGGTGAGGACCTGCACGAGTCGGCCGATCTGCCACTGCCGCAGCCGCAGGTTGTGTCGCCGTCCCGCTGGCAGGTCCAGCACGCCGCGGGGGTCGCCGACGTGCAGCACGCCGACACGCTGGCGTACGGCCCAGGAGACGACGGTGGCGGCGGCTTGGTGCTGGGCCTGGCGGATACGGCGGGCTGCCTTTGGTGGTGGGGATGCGCACCCGAAGCCCGTCAAGGGTGAACGTGCCGTGATACCAGCGCACCGGCACCAACCCCCGCCGCCAGCGCGGGAACCGGGACGACCCGTCACCGTCGCGGCGGCGCTTCGCCGCCGCGAACCACGCATCCGAAAACCGGCGCAACACCGACCGCGCACCGACCGAGTCCAGTTCAGCGAACGTGCCCGGCCCGGACGCCGCCAACTCCCGACACAACTCCTGATAGCCCACCAGCGGCACGTCGTGGCGGCGGCGCCGCCACGCGTTGACCTCCAACACGCACGCCCACACGTCACCGGCCGAGCGCAGCAGCCCGAAGCACCGTCGCCGCTGGCTGGGTGTCACGCGTAGCGCAACACGGACCAGGGGCCACCGGACAAGTGGCCCCTGCGTCATATGTCCATAGTGGTCTGACCTGCGCCGCGAAGGCCCAACGGCGCGAAAGCCCGATGGCGAACTACAGGTCGATGGGCTCGAGCTTTCCGGACAAGGTGATCAGGCCGGGCCGTACTTGGCGTCGAGCTCGCGCTGGCGGGACTGGACGACCACGTCCGGCAGCCGACGCACCGGATCCGCGGGCGCACGCCAGGCCCGTACCGGTCTGGGTCGCCGCCGGCCGCGGTGTTGGCTCGCTGCAGGCCATGCTCGCACCGGCGCGGTCGGCAAACGGCTGACGCTGAGCGCCGCCGACAGGCCGTGAAGCCGGCGACTACCAAGCAGATCATCCGGTTCGAGTCCCAGAGGAAAGTTCGGACATATGTGGGGCGGGCGGGACTCGAACCCGCGACCGAGGGATTATGAGATCAAGTTGCCTACCCCGTACGACCTCGGCACACCGGGGTTTAGCGGCGGAAACGGCTCTCGTCGTCTCACACCGCTGCCCCGCTGTCCGTCGACCTCTTGCGGACCAAATGCGGACTGCTGACGGTCAGGATGCCGGTGCGGGGAACTTGATTGCTGTGGTGGCCCGTCTTGCTGATAATCGCCGCGTGAATGATCTTCCGCGAACGGGCTTCTCCGTCAAGCCCACGCTCGTCGGTCAGAAGGTGCTCCTGCGCCCGTTCCTCCTGGACGAAGACGCTCCCGCTCTTCGCTCGATCCTGCAGGATCCGGAGGTGGGTCGCCTGACCGGCAGTGACCACGGACCGGCAGATCCTGAGCCCTGGGACGAGGCCGCCGAGGAGCGGATGCGCGCGTGGTATGGCTCCCGTCACGAACAGCCGGACCGACTGGACCTGGCGGTGGTCGATCGGGTGACCGGCGCCTGTGTGGGCGAGACGGTGCTCAACCAGTGGGACAGCGGCAACCACAGCTGTAACTTCCGGATCGCGCTGGCTGAGGCGGGCCAGGACCGCGGGCTTGGCACCGAAGCGGTGAGGTTGATCGTCGGCTACGGCTTCGAGCGGCTCGGCTTGCACCGGATCTCGCTGGGGGTGTTCGCCTTTAACCCGCGGGCCCGCCGTGCTTATGAGAAGGCGGGATTTGTCGTGGAGGGCGTGCGGCGCGACGCGCTGCTGTATGACGGTGCCTGGGTGGACGACATCGTGATGTCGATCCTCGCTCCCGAGTGGGAGCGTCACCACGGCCATCCGGAAGCCGCCGAATGATCACGCCGCACCCAGCTCGGGCAGGGGTATTGAGCAGGGTGTTTCCGAGGTGGGGCGGGCGGGACTCGAACCCGCGACCGAGGGATTATGAGTCCCCTGCTCTAACCTGCTGAGCTACCGCCCCGCTACCGCGCCGGATATTAACCCGGCCGATCTCGCCCGGCCACCGTCGTATCGGCCGGAGAATTCGCCCGCACCGTCACCGCCTCCGGCGCAGGGAGCGCACGAAGGGCAACGCGAGGATAACAGCGAGCACCCAGGTGACGGCGATGAGGATCGACACGCCGGCCGGGTCGTCCACGTCGTCGAGGGCGGCGCCGAGCGTGCAGAGCAGCGCCAGCCCGCCGATCAGGACGGCCAGGACGGCCGTGGTGATCACCGTGCCCTTGGCCGACCAGTTGATCGCGGGCGAGTCGGCGGCGCCGGCCGACGCGGCCGGCGTTGGCGCCGACGGCGGGGCGGGCTGCGGGATGTGCTCCGGCGGGCGCGCCGGCATGTCCACCCGTCGCTCGGGCCCGATCTGGCTGTCCAGGAACTGGATCGCCGCCGGATGCAGGTCGAACAGGGTGGGCTCGATCCGGATCGAGATGGCGTCGTGGCCGGTGAGCTGGCGGGCCCCGTCCGGCCAGGCCAGCATGGCCGCGCACTCGGCGTACCGGACGGTGAGCAGGCCGTCCGGGGCGACGTAGCTGACGCCGTCCGCGCCGACCCGCAACTCGACGTCGCCCTCCTTCGACCGGTACGCGGTGCCGTCGACGGCGTGGGTCGAGCAGCCGGGCGCCTCGACGAAGCCCGCCCAGTCCGCGCTGCTGCCCTCGGGCACCATCAGCAGGGCCGAGCCCATCACCTCCTGGGCCACCTCGTGCAGGTCGGCGAGGGTGACTGCCTTGAGCTCGGCGCGGTACTCGTCCACCGACAGGTTCGGGTAGCCGGTCAGCAGGTTGAACGCGTGCGTCGGCAGCATGGCGGCGTGCACCTCGGCGACGCCGAGCGAGTCGGCGACCTTGCTGGTGTGTGCGTCGAGGTCGGCCTGCTCGATCCGCCCCACCGCCAGTTTGGCCAGCACGTCGACGAACCCGCCGAGCACGGCGTCCTGCTTGTCGGGCAGCGCGTCGGCGAGGGCCCGCAGGTTGCTGTACCCGTCGCCGCGGGGCTCGTACCCGGCCGTGACGGTGTAGGAGAAGCCGCCCTCCTGCCGCAGCGAGCGGAACAGCTCCCGTTCCAGCACCCCGGCGAAGACGCTGGCGGCGGTACGCCGGCGGATCACCGCGTCGAGCGCGACGCACCTGCTCCCGCTCACGAAGTACGCCGGGGTCTGCGGCAGCGCGGAGGAGGCGGCCGGGACCGGCTGCCGGTACCCGCCGGGCAGCGGCAGCCGGAGTCCCGCCGGCACCCGGTCGCCGGCGATCCAGAGCACCGCGTTCTCCCGGGTGAAGTACCTGGCCGCCCACGTCCGCAGGTCGTCGGGGCCGAGCATCGGCAGCCCGAACTCCGGGTAGCTGGTCAGCCCGTGGTCGCGGGCCCCGTACCGCCACAGCGGCACGCCGTCCATCGCGCCGGGCGTACGGCTGCTCCACTCCGTCCGGAGGATCTCCTTCTCCATCTCCAGCCGCGGCATGGGCGGCTGGTGCAGGTGGTGGCAGACCGCGGTGAGGAACGCCGCGATGTCCTGTTCGGAGCCCTGGGTGTGGAAGTAGGTGAACACCGCGCCGGTGGCGCCGTTGTAGTGGTAGTCCGCCAGGCCGAGGGGCGCCAGGGCCAGATGCTCCAGCAGGTGGGTGACGCCGGCCCGGGCCAGCGTCTCGTCGGCGGTGCCGACCCGGAAGACCAGCCCCGCGTGCATCGGCCCGCCGGTCGGGGCGAGCAGCGTGGGAACACCGTCGATCTCGAACTGCCGGATCATCGTGGGCTGCCCTTCGCGTACGCCTCGGCGCGCATCCGCTGGAACTCCTCGGCCGCGTCGCCGAGATAGTCGAACATCGACTCGTCGGCCAGTTGGCCGAGCGCCGCGAACTGCCCGGCCGCCGCCGACCACTCCCCCATCAGGCCGAAGGCCAGGGCGAAGGTGCTGCGGACGGAGACCCAGCCGGGGACGTGCCGGAATTCCGGGTGCCACACCGACCGGTGCGCCGCCTCCTGGATCTCCTGCCGCACCTGGGGCGCGCGCAGGTAGTCGGCGGCCTGGCCGCGGTCGCCGAGGTCGAGGGCGTGTTCGAGGTGTCCCTCGATGACCAGCACACCGTTGAGCGACCCGGGTGGCGCGCTCCGCATGCACTCCAGGGCGAACCCGTGGGTGGCCTCCCAACTGCCGCCCCACTTCGGGCAGAGCTTCTGCAGCAGCGAGGACTGCGCCGGCCGGTGGTGCGGCTGGTGCTTGGCGAGCTGGTCGTAGCGGCGGCGCGCCTCGGACTGGTGGAGTTCGAGGCCGCGGGCGCTGGTGACCCGGAGGTACCAGGCGGTCACGTAGTTGGGATGCCGGGCGGTGACGTCGATGAGGACCGTCTCGGCCTGCCGCAGGTACGCGTGGAACTGCTCGAACTGCTCCCGGCTGACGTGCTGCGCCCGGTAGCCGGTGCGGATCCGCCACCCGGTGCGGATGAGGGTGGCGGCGAGCAGGCTCGCCGCGACCGGCTCGCCGGGCTGCCGGGCGACCACCGAGCGCAGGAACGGCTCGGTGCCCTCCAGCTCGCCGCACTGGAGGGTGAAGAGCGAGATGCCGTTCCAGTCCAGCCCGCCGACCACCTGCCGGACCGTGGGCCAGTCACCGGCGGCCAGCGCCGCCCGCATCCGGCCCAGCTCGGGATACGCGGTCGCGGGGTCGAAGCTGGGTGCCGGGAGGGGGGCGGGCATGGCGGCGATCATAGGCGATCACCGCCGGCCGGTGACCCCCTGACCAGGCTCTTCCCGCACTGCGGGCGCGGTGGGCGTCAGCGGCGTCGCCGCCGGAGCAGCACGATGGGCAGCGCGAGGACGACCGTGACCAGCCAGCACACCACGACCATGCCCCACAGCCAGCCCTCGTCGCCGTCCGCCTCGTCGGTGATGAACATGCTGAGGGTGAGCAGCAGGCTGATCCCGCCGACGCCGAGGGTGGCGAGCCCGCTGAGCACCATGACCGGGATCTCCCACCAGGAGCGCTTCGCCGGGGCCGGCCGCTGCTGCGACTGCCGCCGGTTGGCCGCCGCGTACGGCTGGGGGATCTGCTCCGGCGGCCGGGCCGGCATGGGGAGCCGACGGTCGGCTGGCACCTGCTGGTCGATGACGTGAATGGCGCCCGGGTGCAGGTCGAACAGCGTCGGCTCGATGTGCACCGAGATGGCGTCGTAGCCGATCAGCCGGCGGGCCCCGTCCGGCCAGGCGAGCATGGCCGCGCACTCGGCGTACCGGACGGTGTGCGGGCCGCCGGGGCCGAGGTAGCTCACCCCGTCGACGCCGACCCGCAGCTCGGCGTCGCCCTCTCGTTGCTGGTACGCGGTGCCCGTCACCGTGTGCGTGGAGCGGGTCGGCGCCTCGGTGAAGCCGGCCCAGTCGGCGGTGTGTCCGTCCGGCACCATGAGCAGCGCCGTGGCGGTGACCTCCTGCACCACCTGGTGCAGGTCGGCGAGGGTGACGCTGTTCAGCTCCGCCCGCAGTTCGTCGACCGTCAGGTTCGGCTCGCCGGTCAGCAGGTTGAGCGCGCAGGTGGGCAGCCGGTCCGCGTCCACCTCGGGCGAGGCGAGGGCGTCCTCCCGCTTGGCCACGGCGGCCTCCAGGTCGGCCTGTTCGATCCGCCCGACCCGCAGCTTGGCCAGCACGTCGATGAAGCCGCCGAGCACCGCGTCCTGCTTCTCGGGCAGCGCGTCGGCGAGCGCGCGCAGGGTGGCGTACCCGTCCCCGCGCGGCTGGTACGAGGTGTCGATGGCGTAGGAGAGGCCGTCCTCCTGCCGCAGCGACCGGAAGAGCTCGCGTTCCAGCACGTCGGCGAGGACGCTCGCGGTGCTCCGGCGGCGCACGACCGAGTCCAGCACCACCGCCCGCGAGCCGTTGGCGAAGTACGCGGGGGTGGTCGGCAGCGCCGACGACGCGGCCGGGACCGGTTGCCGTACGCCGGCCGGCAGCGCCAGCCGCAGCCCGGCCGGCACCCGGTCGCCGGCGATCCAGAGCACCGCGTTCTCCGGGGTGAACCAGCGGGCCGCCCACTGCCGCAGGTCGTGCTCGGTCAGCGTGGGCAGGCCGAACTCCGCGAAGCTGATCAGCCCGTGGTCGCGGGCGCCGTGCCGCCAGAACGGGATCTCCCGGACCGGTGCGCTGCCCCGGCTGCTCCACTCGGTCCGCAGGATCTCCTTCTCCACCTCCAGCCGGCCCATCGGCAGGTCGTGGATGGTGCGGCAGACGGCGGTGAGGAAGCCGGCGACGTCCTCCTCCGAGCCCTGCATGTAGAAGGAGGTGTAGGTCGACGCGGTGGCGCCGTTGAAGTGGTAGTCGGCCAGCCCGAGCGGGGCCAGCGCGAGGTGTTCGAGCAGGTGCGTGATGCCCCTGCGGGGCAGCGTCTCGTCGGCGGTGCCGACCCGGAAGGTGAGCCCCGCGCGCAACGGCCCGGAGGTGGGGGCGAGCAGCGTGGGCACCCCGTCGACGTCCAGTTGGCGGATCATCGGGCGCCACCCTTCGCGTACGCCTCGGAGCGGAAGTGGTCGAGCGTCTGCCTGCCGGACAGGTAGGACCAGGGGTACTCGCTGCCCAGGTGCCCCAGGGCGGCGAACTGGGCCGCCGCCGCGGCCCACTGGTCCATCAGCCCGAACCAGAGGGCGAAGACGGACCGGGTGGAGACCCACCCGGGTTCGTGCCGGAAGTGCGGGTGCAGCACGGAGCGCTTCGCGGCCGCCCAGATGTCCTGCACCACGCGCGGATCCCGCGCGTACGCGGCCCGCTCGCCGTCGGTGTCGAAGGCGTACCACCGCTCGAAGTGCGCGTCGGCGAGCAGGACGCCGTTCTGCGCGCCCTCCGGCGCGGCGAGCATGCGCTCCCGCGCGAACGTGAAGACGTCGTCCCAGGTGCCGCCCCACTTGGGGCAGAGCTGCTGGAGCAGGGCCGACTGCGAACGCCGGTCGTGCGGCGCGTACCGGGCGAGCCGGTCGTAGCGGCGGCGCGCCTCGGCCTGGCCCAGCTGCAGACCCATCGCGGTGGTGAGGCGCTCCTGCCAGGCAATGACGTTGCCGGGGTCGCGGGCGCAGACGTCGATCAGGATCTGCTCGGCCTGCCGCAGATAGTCGTGGAGCTGCGCGAACTGCTCCCGGCTGACGTACTTCGCCTGCTTGTCGCTGCGGATCGCCCAGCCCACCTGGATCAGGTGCGCGGCCAACATCGTCGCGGCCACGGTCTCCCCGGGCTGCTGTGCCAGCACCTGGCGGAGGAAGTCGCCGATCCCCTCGACGTCGTCGGCGACGCCGATCAGCAACGAGCGGCCGGCCCAGTCCCGCGCGTCGAGCAGCCGCCGGACGCGCGCCCAGTCCCGCGCGTCGAGGGCCGCGCGCATGTCGTTGACCTCGGGAAACGCGGCGGCCGGGTCGAAGTTGATCGCCGGGAGGGGCTCGGGCATGGCGGCGATCATAGGTGATCACGGGACGGCCCCGGCTCCCCCGTCCAGTTGGACCCGCCCCGCCAGCTGCGGCGAGGGTGGCGAGCAGCCGCTCAGCCGCCGCCGACCATGGCCACGTCGGACTCAGCGAGCAGGCTCGAGCTCCGCGCCGGTCCGGTCCCCGTCGCGGTTCGTCCGGGACAGCCGGCCCGGCCACCAGACCTTCGGCCCGATGTCGTACGCCAGGGCGGGCACCAGCAGCGACCGGACGACGATGGTGTCGAGCAGCACCCCGACCGCGACCGCCACGCCCAACTCGACGAGCACCACCAGCGGGAGCACGGCCAGCGCGGAGAAGGTCGCGGCGAGCACGATGCCGGCGGAGGTGATCACGCCGCCGGTGAGCGCGAGGCCGGCCAGGACCCCGGCCCGGGTGCCGCGCTTGACCGACTCCTCGCGAACCCGGCTCATCAGGAAGATGTTGTAGTCGATGCCGAGGGCGACCAGGAAGACGAAGGCGAAGAGTGGGAACGACTGGTCGACGCCGGGAAAGTCGAAGACGTACTTGAAGAGCAGCGCGCAGAGGCCGAGCGTGGCCAGGAAGGAGAGGAGAACGGTCGCGATCAGCAGGACCGGGGCGAGCAGCGCGCGCAGCAGCAGGGCCAGGATGATCGCGATGACCACCAGCACCACCGGGATGATCAGGTTGCGGTCCCGGGTGGAGGCGGCGGCGGTGTCCACGTTGATCGCGGTGAAGCCGCCGACCACGGAGTCCGAGCCAGGCACCTTGTGCACGGCCGCGCGCAGGTCGCGGATGGTCCGTTCGGCGCCGTCGCTGTCCGGCGGATCGGCGAGGGTCGCCTCCAGCTGCACCCGCCCGTCGACCACCTTGGGCTGGGCGTTCGGGTCCGGCGGGCCGGCCTGCCGCTGCTGGGTGACCGGGCGGACGGCGGCCACCCCGGGGACGCCCTGGGCCACCTGGGCGATCTGCTGGGCGGTCTCCTGACGGGTGAAGATGGTGGCCGGGCTGCCGGTGCCGGCCGGGTAGTGCCGGGCGATCACCTCCTGGCCGGCCACCGAGTCGGTGCGGTTGGTGAAGAGGTCGGACTGGCCGAGGGTGGTCGCGCCGAGCTGGGTGACGCCGAGGGTGAGCGCGGCCAGCACCACCGCGGTGACCAGCCACACCACTCGGGCGCGCCGGGCGACGAACCCGGCGATCCGGCCCCAGATGCCGTGCGCGGCCTGCGGCTCGGCCTGATCCTCCCAGGGCGTACGCGGCCAGAACGCCCAGCGCCCGCCGAGCACCAGCAGCGCGGGCAGGAACGTCAGCATCACCAGCAGCGTGGCGGCGATACCGATGGCGGAGACCGGACCGAGCGCCCGGTTGGAGTTGAGGCTGGACAACAGCAGGCAGAGCAGGCTGACGATGACGGTGATGCCGGAGGCGATGATCGCCGGGGCGGCGCCCTTCCACGCGGTCTTCATCGCGTCCCAGGGGCGCCCGTGCCGGTGCAGCTCCTCCCGGTAGCGGGCGATCAGCAGCAACGCGTAGTCGGTGCCGGCGCCGAAGACCAGCACGGTGAGGATGCCCTGCGCCTGCCCGTTTAGCGTGATCACGTCGTTCTCGGCCAGGTAATAGACGAACACCGACGCCAACGAGTACGACATCCCGGCGGCGAGCAGCGGGAAGATCCAGAGCACCGGGCTGCGGTAGACGATCAGCAGGATGATCAGCACCACGACCAGGGTGACCAGCAGCAGCGGCCCGTCGATCGCGGTGAAGACCTCGATCAGGTCGGCCAGCAGGCCGGCCGGTCCGGCCACGTCCACGGTCAGCCCGTCCCGGTCGTTCCCGGCGATGTCGCGCAGCCTGTCGACCACCTGCCGGACCTGCTCGCCCTCGGAGCTGTCGATCGGGACGATCACCTGGAGTGCCTGGTCGTCCCGGCTGGGGATCGGCGGCGGCAGCGGGCTCACCACGCCGGGCACCTGGGCGAACCGGGCGACGTCGGCGGCGACCCGCTGGTCGTCCGCGCCCGTGAGGCCCGAGGAGCGCTCGTAGACGACGAGCGCGGGGATGGTCTCCTTCGCCACGAAGCCGGCGAACAGCTTCTGCGCCCGGGTCGCCTCGGCATCGGTGGGGAGGAAGGCGGCGTTGTTGTTGGTCGCGACCTCGCCCAGCTTCCCCGAGTACGGCCCGGCCAGCGCGCCGATGACGAGCCAGCCGAGCACGACCGCCACCGCGATCAGCGTGGCGGTGCCCCGGCTCCGTCCTCCGGCCATCTCCACCCCACCCTTTGAAGCGACGCACCAATCGACGCAGCGGGGATCCTGGCCGACATCGACCATCCTGCCGGGCAAACCCACCCTCCGGGGTGGAAACCTCCCGTCACGTCGACCGGGAGACAGCGCGACCCGCGGTGGCGTTCAGCAGAACGAAGAACGCCCGCCGGCAGGGCCGATGGGCGTGGTGTGGAGTGAAGCTCCCCCGTTTGGACTCGAACCAAAAACCTGCCGGTTAACAGCCGGCTGCTCTGCCAATTGAGCTACGGGGGACCGTAGACCGCTCGGTCCGGATCTCCCCGGCGCCGCGCGACGGCACAAGAGTACAGGACGCCCGGGGGTCTTGGTCCAGTGGGTTACCCCACCCCTTTCGCTCGGCCCTCGGCCGTCGCCGAGCCGGATCAGGGATGATAATACGGGCAAATCGTCATCTCGGCGCAAGGAGGCATGAGCGAGGAGCAGGATGGGTAGTTAGCCGCCGACAGAGGACGCAGGCGCGAGTTGGTCGCTCCCGATGGGGTACCCCACCGGGAACGACGGCGCGTCAGGTACGGAAGGAGCCGCCATGCGCGGAAAGATCATGTTTCTTGGCGGGCTGGCTGCGGGATTCGTCCTGGGCGCCCGTGCGGGCCGGGAGAAGTACGAGGAGCTGGTGGTCCGGGGCCGCAAGGTGCTCGACCACCCGACCGTCCAGGAGGCGGCGGGTGTCGCGCAGGCGCAGGCGACCCGGCTCTACAGCGAGGGCAAGGACAAGCTCGGCCAGACCAAGCTCGGCGAGAAGCTCACCGGCAACGGCAACAGGCAGCTGACCGGCGCGGACAAGCCCTTCGCGGGCACGCCGGCGACGGTGGGCGCCAAGGCCGGTTCGTCCAGCCCGGGCAGCGGCAGCTCGACGTCCGGGTCGTCGACCACGACGGCCCCGCGCACCAAGCCGTCCGGCACGGGCACCAACGGCAGCAACCTCTGACGCATCGAGAGCGGGCCGGTCGCCATCGGGCGACCGGCCCGCTTTGCTGCGCCCGAAGGACGACCCATCGTGGACTTTTGCTCAGCCCGAACAAAAGTCAGAGCGATTCATAGGAAACTTTTGCCTCCGACCTCTTCTCTTTCCTCCCGTGCGCAAATATCGTCCTGCGTAGAACCTGGCCAGGCTCTAGTCACTCCCCCAGCGACCTCCTCAGCCCTCGTCCCGGCGCTGAGGCGGACCCGCCCGACCAGAGCGAGGTTCGATGCGCAGACCCGTCGGCCGCAAGGCCGCCGTACACCTCAGCCTGCTCGCCCTCGTCGGCGCGACGCTCGTCGCGACGGCGGAGCAGCAGCCGACCCCGGCGCAGGCCGCGCCGGCACTTACCGCACCAGCACCCCTCAGCAACGGCATCGAGTACAAGGTGCTCGTCTTCACCAGGTCGGCCAGCGGCAACCAGGCGGCCACGGCCGCCGGCGTACAGGCCATCCAGCAACTGGGCCGCGACCGCCGGTTCACCGTCGAGGTCACCAACGACCCCCGCAAGTTCGACGAGCCGCACCTCAAGCAGTTCCGCGCGGTGGTCTTCCTGAACAACGCGGGCGACGTGCTGACCGACGCCCAGCAGCAGGCCTTCGAGCAGTACTACCGCGACGGCGGCGGCTTCGTCGGCGTCCACTCGGCGATCGAGGCCGAGCCGGACTGGTCCTTCCTCACCGACGTGCTCGGCACGCGGGCCACCGGCGCCCCGTCCGCGGTGAGCAAGGCGACGGTCACCGTCGCCGACCGGGTCCACCCCGCCTCGGAGACGCTGCCGCAGCGCTGGAGCACCACCGACCGCTGGTACAACTTCGCGGCCAACGTCCGCGGCTTCTCGCACGTGCTGGCCACGGTGGACGAGAAGACCTACAGCGGCGGCAGCATGGGCTTCGACCACCCGGTGACCTGGTGCAAGGACTACCAGGGCGGCAGGTCGTTCTACACCGGACTCGGCGCCACCCCGGAGAGCTACGACAGCACCGACCTGCGGGCCCACCTGGGCGGAGCGATCCAGTGGGCGGCCGGCGTGACCGACGGCGACTGCGGCGCGACGGTGCTGGCCAACTACCAGATGACGGTGGTCGGGGCGCAGCCCAACGTCAACGAGCCGATCGGCTTCGACGTCCTCCCCGACGGCCGGGTGATCCAGACCGACCGGCGCGGCGGCGTACGCCTGCACGACCCGAAGAGCAACGACACCAAGATCCTGGCGCAGATCCCGGTCTACACCCACAGCGAGGACGGGATGTACGGCCCGGCGATCGACAACGACTTCGCCACCAACAAATGGGTCTACCTCTACTACGCGCCCCCGCTGAACACTCCGACCGGCGGCGCGCCGACCACCAGCACCGACCCGACGGCCTGGGACCAGTGGAAGGGCTACTTCCAGCTCTCCCGGTTCAAGTTCGTCGACGGGGAGAACCCGACGCTGGACCTCTCCACCGAGCAGAAGATCCTCCAGGTGCCGGTCGACCGGGGCGCCTGCTGCCACGTGGCCGGCGACATCGCGTTCGACTCGAAGAACAACCTCTGGCTGGTCACCGGGGACGACACCCCGGCCGGCGGCGGTGGTTCCGGCGGCTTCTCGCCGCACAACGACTCGGTCAGCGCCGACGGCGTCTACCAGGCTCCCTTCGTGGACGCCCGGCGCAGCTCGGCCAACACCAACGACCTGCGCGGCAAGATCCTGCGGATCACCGTCCAGGACGACGGGTCGTACACCGTGCCGTCGGGCAACCTGTTCCCGGCCGGCAAGGAGAAGACCCGTCCGGAGATCTACGCGATGGGCTTCCGGAACCCGTTCCGGATCACCGTCGACAAGAACGACGTCGCCTACATCACCGACTACTCCCCGGACTCCCGCGACCCGGGTGTGGGGCGGGGCCCGGCGGGCACCGGCCGGATGATGGTGGTCGACAGGCCGGCGAACTACGGCTGGCCGATGTGCGTGCAGCCGAACCTGCCGTACATCGAGATGAACTGGAACACCAACCCGATCTCGCCGATCGGGCCGTTCGACTGCGCGGCGCCGAAGAACACCTCCCGGCACAACACCGGCCTGACCGACCTGCCGCCGGTGGAGAAGTCCGAGCTTTGGTACTCGTTCAACGCGCCGACCCCGTGCCCGGAGTCGTACCTGTCGACCCCGACGCAGACCTGCCCGGTGCTCTTCCCCGAGCTCGGCACCGGCGGCGTCGGCCCGCACGGCGCGGCGAAGTACGACTACGACCCGAACCTGAAGTCGGAGACGAAGTTCCCCGAGTACTACGACGGGGCGATCTTCTTCGGCGAGTTCACCCGGGACACCCTCAAGGAGATCCGGCTGGACGACAAGGGTGACATCCTGAAGATCAACAACGTGCTGAACTGCGGGCAGGCGCCCACCACGCCGACCAAGCCGTTCCTCTGCGACAACCCGATGGACCTGCGCTGGGGCGCGGACGGCAACTTCTACCTGCTGACGTACGGGGACGGGTTCTTCAACATCAACCCGGACGCGGCGATGCTGAAGTTCAGCTACGTGAAGGGCCTGCGGGCACCGACCGCCGTGCTGAGCGCGACCCCCACCAACGGCATCGCGCCGCTGAAGGTCTCGTTCTCCAGCGAGGGCTCGAAGGACCCGGACCCGGCCGACTCGATCTCGTTCGCCTGGGACTTCGACGGCAACGGCACGACCGACTCGATCGACCCGAACCCCACGTACACCTACACCACCAACGCCGTCTACACCGCCAAGCTGACGGTGACCGACTCCAGCGGCAAGACCGCGTCGGCGAACACCACCATCACGGTCGGCAACACCGCGCCGACCGTCACCGTCACCACCCCGCTCGAGGGCGGCTTCTTCAGCTGGGGCGATGACATCCCCTGGTCGGTGACCGTCACCGACCCGGAGGACGGGCCGATCGACTGCAGCAAGGTCGAGGTGACCTTCGTCCTCGGCCACGACGAGCACGGGCACGGTGAGGCGAACCAGTTCGGCTGCTCCGGCGTCCTGTCGACTGAGGCCGACGACGCCTCCCACGGCGGCTACGTCTACGGCGTGGTCAGCGCCTCCTACACCGACAAGGGGGCGAACGGGCAGCCCGCACTGACCACGGTGGACCAGCAGGTCATCCAGGCCAAGCGGCAGGAGGTCGAGTTCGCCCGGGACGAATCCGGGACCACCGTCGGCACCAGCGCCGACACCGGCGGCGGCCTGCAGCGCGGCAGCCTCGACCCGGGCGACTGGATCGCGATCAACAACACCGTGAACCTGAAGAACATCCAGTCGGTGACGCTGCGGACCTCCGGTGGCAGCGCGGCTACCGCCGGGCAGCCCCGGTTCGGCGTCGAGTTCCGGCTCGACTCCGCCACCGGCCCGCTGCTGACCACCGCCACGGTCAACGCCACCAGCGGCAACAACGCCTTCACCAGCACCACCGTGCCGATCGCCGACCCGGGCGGCACGCACAAGCTCTACCTGGTCCTCACCACCGTCCCCGGCGGTCCGACCAGCGGCTTCGGCAACCTCAACTGGGTCGAGTTCACCGGTCAGGGCATCGGCGTCACGCCGTGACGACCGGCCCGGGTGGGGCCACCGCCGGTGGCCCCACCCGCCCCGCCCCTGCACCGACCCCCATCACCAGTCAGCACGGAAAGGCAACCAGGACATGAACGACGCACAGCACGGAATGAGCCGTCGCCGGGTGCTCGGCACCCTCGCCGGGGCGGCCGGCGCGGTCGCCGTCGGCGCCGCGGGCTGGGCCCCCTCCGCCGCCGCGGCGGAGGGCAACGGTCTGCTCGTCCCGGCCGGCAAGCGGGGCATCATCCTCTACAGCGTCCGCGACCGGATCGGCGCCGCTCCGGACGACACGGGCGTGCCGTACGGCTTCGAGCGGGTGCTCGCCCGACTCGCCGAGATCGGCTACCAGGAGGTCGAGTTCGCCGGCTACAACCAGAGCACGGCGATCCTCGGCCGGCAGATCACCCCGGAGGAGATCCGGAAGATCCTGGACGACAACGGCCTGCGGGCGAACGGCTCGCACGCCTCGATCCCGAGCACGGTCACCCCGGACACCATCGCCGCGTTCGAGCGGACGCTCGACACCGCCGAGATCCTCGGCATGACCCACATCGGCACCGGCAGCGACCCGACCGGCAGCAACTACCAGGCCGACTGGGACGCCGCCGTCGACCGGTGGAACACCTTCGGCGAGATGGCCGCCGCCCGGGGGCTGAAGCTGTACACGCACAACCACGACGCGGCGTACAACTTCCTGCTGGACAGCGGCCCGCTGGACGCGCTGGGCCGGCCGACCCGGTCCTCCGGCGTCCGGAAGTTGGAGTACTTCATCGCGCGGACCAACCCGGAGTGGGTCTGGTTCGAGATGGACATCTACTGGGCGCACGTGGCGCAGTACCGGTTCCGCAGCTACACCGATCCGGACGGGGTGACCCAGACCAGCATCTTCGACCCGCTGGCCGTGGTCGCCGCCCAGCCAATCCGGTTCCCGCTGTTCCACGCCAAGGACGGCGCGTACAACCCGGCCAGCTCCGCCGGGTACGACATGGTGCCGCTCGGCCAGGGCGACATCGACTACGGCACGTTCTTCGCCAACATGGGCGCGAAGGGCTACCACAACCCGATGTGGGAGCAGGACAACGCGCCCGGCGGCAGTGCCGACCCCGGCCGGTCGCTGCGCTACGCGGAGGTCAGTTTCCAGCACATGTCGGGCCTGCGGGGCTGACCCACCCGACCGGAGAAACGCAAGGGGCCGCGGCCGGGAAACCGGGCGCGGCCCCTTGCGTCACACTGCTGTGATGCTGGTGTGGCAGATTCCGGATGGAGGTGATCGCATGAGGCTCATCGGACCGGAGAGCCCGGACCAGGCGCGGCTGCTGCGGCTGCTGCGCGACGACGGGGCCCGCTCCCGGGTCGAGCTGGCGGATGTCCTGGGCCTCACCCGGGCCCGGTTCGCCGCGGAGGTGGACCGGCTGACCGCCCAGGGCCTGGTGGAGACCGCGGGGCCGGCCGCGTCCCGGGGCGGCCGCCGCTCCTCGCTGCTCCGGATCGCCGGGCAGGTCCGCTTCGGGGCGGTGGCCGTCGGCACCGAACGACTCGACGTGGCGCTGACCGACGGGGAGCTCACGGTGCTCGCCCGCCTCGGCGAGCCGGTCGACGTCCGAATCGGGCCGGAGGCGGTCGTCGGCCGGGCTGTCGAGCTGCTCGGCAAGCTCCGGGCCGAGGCCGGGCTGTCCCGGCTGACCGGGGTGGGCGTCGCCCTGCCGGCGCCGGTCGCGGTACGCGAGGGGACCCCGGTCGCCCCGCCGGCCATGCCGGGCTGGCACCAGTTCCCGGTCCGGGACGCGATCGCCGCCGAGCTGGGCTGCCCGGTGCAGGTGGACAACGACGCCAACGTCATGGCGCTCGGCGAACAGCACGCCGGCACCGGCCGGGCGTTCGACGACTTCCTCTTCGTCAAGCTCGGCAGCGCCATCGGGTCCGGGCTGGTGCTCGGCGGCGCGCTGTACCGGGGCGCGGCCAGCGGGGCCGGGGACATCGGGCACCTACGGCTCACCGAGGACGGCCCGCTCTGCGGCTGCGGCAACACCGGCTGCCTGGAGGCGTACTGCGGGGACAGCGGCCTGGTCCGGGAGGCGCTGTCCGCCGCGCAGGCCGGCCGGTCGGCGGCGCTCGGCGACCGGCTGGCCGAGGCGGGGACGCTGACCATGGCCGATGTCGTGCGGGCGGCGACCGCCGGGGACGCCATCGCTCAGGGCCTGGTCCGCGACGGCGCCCGCCGGCTGGGGCAGGTCCTGGTGGGCCTGGTCAGCTTCGTCAACCCGGCCATCGTGATCATCGGCGGTGCCGCCCCCGGCATCGGCCCGGTCCTGCTCGCCGAGATCCGCGGGGTGGTCTACCGGCGCTCGACCCCGCTCGCCACCGGCAGCATGCCGATCGTCCTCTCCGATCTGGACGACCGGGCCGGCCTGGTGGGCGCGGCCCGCCTGGTGAGCGACCAGGTCTTCGCCGCCTGACGAGCCCCGGCCGGGCTCACCGCCGACCCCGTCCACACCCTGCCTCAACCGACCAGCCGGCGTTCCCAGGCCCAGGCCGCGATCTCGACCCGGTTCCGTGCCCCGAGCTTCATCTGCACGCTGGCGAGATGGGTCTTGACCGTACCGACGGCGATGAAGAGCTGGGCGGCGATCTCGGCGTTGGTGAGCCCTCGGGCGGCCAGCTTGACGACGTCGAGTTCCCGCGGGGACAGGCCGGCGTCGTCGCGGGCGCGGGCGGGCGGGCTGAGGTGCTCGAGCAGCCGTACGGTGATGGACGGGCTGATCAGCGCGTCGCCGGAGACCGCCGCGCGGACCGCCTCGACCAGCAGCGCCGGGCCGGAGTCCTTGAGCAGGAAGCCGCAGGCGCCGTTGCGCAGCGCGGTGTGCACGTACTCGTCGAGGTCGAAGGTGGTGACCACAACCACCTTGACCGGATCCGCGACGCCCGGCCCGGCGAGCAGTCGCAGCGCCTCGAGGCCGTCGAGGCGGGGCATCCGGATGTCCAGCAGCGCCACGTCCGGGCGCAGGCGGCGGGCCAACTCCACCGCGGCCACGCCGTCGGCGGCCTCGCCGACCACCTCCATGTCCGGCTGCGCCCCGATGATCATGCCGAAGCCGGTCCGCACCATCGCCTGGTCATCGGCGATCAGCACGCGGATCATCGGGCCACCGCCCGGCCGAGCGGCAGTGTCGCGTCCAGCACCCAGCCGCCGGCGACGCCGGGCCCCGCGGTGATGGTGCCGCCGAGGGCGCGGACCCGCTCGGTGAGGCCGATCAGGCCGAAGCCGTGCCCGCGGGCCGGCGGGGTGCGCGGGGTGGCGCCGTCGTCGGCGACGCGGACCAGTAGCCAGTCCGGGGTACGGCGGACGAACACGTCCACGGCTCGGGCGTCGGGGGCGTGCTGGCGCGTGTTGGTGAGCCCTTCCATCACCACCCGGTACGCCGAGGTGGAGACCTCCACCGGCAGCCCGTCCAGGGTGCCGTCGACGTGCAGCCGGGCCGGGGCGCGCGCGATGTCGTTGAAGCCGCTCAGCAGCGGCCCGAGATCGGCGACGCCGGCCAGTGGGGCCAGCGGCGCGTCCGGCGGGGCGTCCGGATTGCGCAGGATCCCGACCATCCGCCGCATGGAGGCCATCGTCTCCCCGCCGGCCCGCTCGATCTGTTCCAGGGCGGTGATCACCCGCTGCGGGTCCTGTTCGGCGACGAACCGGGCGCCCTGCGCCTGCACCACGATGCCGGTCACGTGGTGGGCGATGAAGTCGTGCAGGTCGCGGGCGAACTCCGCGCGCTGCTCGGCCCGTACCAGCGCCACGGCGCGCTCCCGCCCGGCGGCCATCGTGCGCAGGTAGAGCCCTCCTCCGGCGGCGCCGGCAGCGGCGAGGGCCTGGAGCAGACCGAAGATCACGTACACGCTGTCCGTGCCGGTGCGAAGCGGCAGCGCCGCGGCGGCGAGACCGGCGGCGACCGCCGCCCACGGCGCGATGCGGGCCGCACCGCGGCGGGCCACCACGAAGACCACGGCCAGCAGCCCGGCGGACTCGGCGAGCCCCCAGCTGCCGCTGAGCAGGTAGCCGCCATCCGCGATCAGCACGATGCCCGCGGTCACGGCGAGTGAGGCCGCGGCGAGCACGAGCGCCGCCACCGGCAGCCGGCGGGAGCCTTGCCGGTGCAGCGGGAGCCAGAGCAGCGCGGCGGCCACCGCCAGCCCCACCCGCACCAGGAGCAGCAGGGTGCCGGCCGCGCCCGCGGCCGCTAACAGGCCGAACCGCAGGTCGAAGAGGCCGAGCAGGCCCATCGCCGCCAGGCCGGCGAGCTGGCCCAGGCGCACCCACCAACGTCGAAGTCCCGGCGCGTTCATCGTGACCCAGGGTAGCGAGCCCGGCGGTGGCGGCAGATCAGCCGAAAGACAGACCCGCCGGCGGTGATCCCTCTCCCCGGGCCGATGCGGCGCCCGCCCGCGGCGGTGAGGCTTCCGGGGTCAGAGAAGCATTCGCTGGAGGTTCGATGAGAACGCACGCCCCCGCCCCGCCCGACGTGAGCCAGGCCGCCGTCGCCGCGGTCGACCTGGTCAAGGTGTACGGCACCGGCGACACCGCGGTACGGGCCCTGGACGGAGTGTCGGTCGGCTTCGACCGGGCCCGCTTCACCGCGATCATGGGGCCGTCCGGGTCGGGCAAGTCCACCCTGATGCACTGCCTCGCCGGCCTGGACACGGCCACCTCCGGGCGGGTCCTGCTCGGGGGCGCGGAGCTGACCGGGCAGTCCGACCGTAGGCTGACGCGGGTCCGCCGGGAGCGGATCGGGTTCGTCTTCCAGTCGTTCAACCTGCTGCCGCAGCTCACCGCCGCGCAGAACATCACCCTTCCGCTGGACCTGGCCGGCCGCCAGCCCGACCGCGACCTGCTGACGCACCTGGTCGGCGTGCTGGGGCTTGCCGACCGGCTCGGGCACCGGCCCAGCGAGCTCTCCGGCGGCCAGCAGCAGCGGGTGGCGCTGGCCCGCGCGCTGGTGTCGCGCCCCGAGGTGGTCTTCGCCGACGAACCCACCGGCAACCTCGACTCCCACTCGGGCGCGGAGGTGCTCTCCTTCCTGCGCGACTCGGTACGGGACCTCGGCCAGACGATCGTCATGGTCACCCACGACCCGGTGGCCGCCGCGTACGCGGACCGGGCGGTGCTGCTCGCCGACGGCCGGATCGCCGGCGACATCGACAAGCCGGACCATGGCTCGGTCACCGAGGCGCTGCATGCGCTGGCGGCCGGCGCATGAGGGCGCCCGTGCTGCGTACCCAGGTGAGCGCGGCGGCCCGCCGCCCCGGCCGGCTGCTGCTGACCGGCCTGGCGATCCTGGTGGCCTCCTTCGTCGTCTACGGCACCGTGCTGGCCCAGCAGATCACCGAGCGGACCGCGCGGGACAACCTCAGCGACACCCCCGCCGCGACCGACCTCGTGGTCGGGGACCCGGATGCGCCGCGGCCCACCGTGGCGACGCTGGCCCGGGTCCGGGCCGTGCCCGGGGTCGCCGAGGCGGTGGGCCGGCTGGAGCTCGGCCTGACCGTCAACGAGTCGTACCTCAACCTGCGGGCCGACCCGGGTCGCGGCCCGCTGGCCACGATCCGGCTGATCGAGGGGAGCTACCCGGACGCCCCCGGCGAGGTGGCCATCACCCCGCGCACCGCCGAGCGGCTTGGACTCGCCGTCGGGTCGGTGGTCACCGCGACCGACGCACAGCCCACGCCGGTCCGGCTCAGCGTCACCGGCATGGTCGGAACCGCCGACGACGCCGGCTTCGACGGGTACGCCCCGGAGAACGTGGTGACCGCGGTGGGCGGCGTTGACGAGGTGACCCGGATCGACCTGCGGGTCGCGCCCGGCGAGTCGGCGGAGACGGTCCGGCAGCGGGTCGCCGCGGCCCTGCCGGCCGGCACGCCAGTCAGCACCGGCACGCAGGTGCGCCAACGGGAGGCCGACGCGGCGGCCGATCAGGTCGGTGCGCTCTTCGCCCTGGTCGGCATGTTCGTCGCGATCGCGGTCGTTGCCGCGGCGCTGGTCGTCACCTCGACGTTCCGGATCGTCTTCGCCCAGCGGATGCGGCAGCTCGCGCTGCTGCGCGCAGTCGGCGCGAACCGGGGAGCGCTGGTCCGGGCGCTCACCGCGGAGGGCGCCCTGACCGGATCGATCGCGAGCGCGGTCGGCGTGGCCGCCGCCCTGGGCGTCGGGCACGCCGTGCCGGCCATCATGCGGGCCGCCGGCCTGGCTGTCTCCTCCCCTGGGTTGCCCGTCCGGGCGGCGGTCGCGGTCGTCCTCGGCGCCGTCCTGCTCACCGCGCTCGCGGTGCTGGCGCCGGCGTTCTCCGCCGCCCGGGTCGCCCCGCTCGAGGCGCTGCGGGCGGCGAGCACGACCGCCGGACGGCGCGGCATCGGGGCGGTCCGGCTGGTGTCCGGGCTGCTGTTCGCCGCGGGCGCGGTACTGGCCGGCGCCGTGGCGGCCAGTCGGCTTCCGGCGCCGGAGCAGGAAAACTATTCGCCGAGGCCGGTGCTGCTCCTGCTCGTCGCGTCCGGCGCCGTGGCGTTCTTCGCGCTGGTGGCGCTCGGGCCGCTGCTGGTCCGCCCGGTGCTGGCCGTGGTGGGTTGGCCGCTACGCCAGCTCGGGCCGGTCGGGCGGCTGGCGGTCGGCGGTGTCGGCGGTACCCCGCGTCGGGCGGCGGCGGTCTCCGTGGTGGTCGCGCTCGGCGTGACCCTGATCGCCGGCGTGGCCGTCGGTGGCGCGTCCCTGCGCGTGCTGATGGACCGCGAGCTGGCGCTCCTGGCGCCCGCCGACATCGAGGTGACCGGCAGCGCGGGAGCGACGCTGCCGGACGGTGTGGTGGCGCGGGCCGAGGCGGCGCGCGGCACGCTCGCCCGGGTGGTGCCGTACCGGCGGGTCGACGGGCTCAGCCTGACCCGAGGCGCCGAGCGGCTCGGCAGCGCCGAGTCGGGCTACCCCGCGACCGACCTCGACGTGCGGGCGTTGCCGACCACGGACCGGCTGGACGTGGCGCAGGGCCGGCTCGCCGACCTCGGGCCGGGCCGCGTCGTGCTCGGCGAGTGGGTCGCCAGGGACACCGGGCTCCGGGTCGGGGACACGGTTGCGCTCACCGTGGCCGCACGGACCACCGAGGTGCGCGTCGCCGCGGTCCTGCCCGATCACGGCCCCCTGCACGCGGGCATCCTCACCGACCGCGCCGACCTCGACCGGCTCGGCGTGTCCGCGGCGTACTCCGGACTGCTCGCCGACGCGGCCCGACCCGGCGAGGACGGCCGCACCGCGGCGGTGCAGGCGCTGCGACAGGCGATCGACGGCGCCGAGGGGGTGGGGCTGTCCGTCCTCGCCGACGGCCGGGACCGGGACGGCGCGGTGCTGGACGCCATCCTCTGGATCGCGGTCGGCCTGGTCAGCCTCACCGTGGTCATCGCGGTGGTCGGGGTCGGCAGCACCACCGCGCTGTCGGTGGTGGAACGGGTTACCGAGTCGGGTCTGCTGCGCGCTGTCGGCCTGTCCCGGGCCGCCCTGCGCACCATGCTGACCGCCGAGTCCGGCCTCTACGGGCTGATCGGTGCGACGATCGGGCTGCTGCTCGGGGTGCCGTACGCGTGGCTGGCGGTCCGGGCCCTCGGGATCAATGCGCCGCTGGTCCTGCCGGTGCTGCCGCTGGTCGCGCTCTTCGCGGCGCTGATCGTGCTGACTGCGCTGGCCGGGGTGCTGCCGGCCCGGCGGGCGTCCCGGGTCAGCCCGGTGGTCGCGCTGGAAACCGACGGCTGAGCCGAGAAGGTGGCCCGGCGCCTCCGGTGGAGGCGCCGGGCCGGGCCGGTCGGCCGAGGGGGCGGCCGGTGGACTGGCCGGGATCGCGGGTCAGGTGGCGTGAGGACGGACCGGCACGGGGCGGTGCGTCATCACGACGGCGGCGGGGGGGGTCCGGCCGGCGCCGCGGTGGCCCGTCCGCGAGCGGAACCCCGGCGGGCCCGCCGGCCACTGGCCGTGAGGAGGAGTCCACCCAGGATCATGCCCAGTGCGATCAGGCCGGCGACGCAGGCGACCACGACATCACCTCCAGGGTTGCCCGACGCGCCGGGGTGTGTCGTCGTCGCCGGGGCCGAAGTGCCCGCCCTCGCCCTCCGCCCTTACCGGCAGGACAGACGGCTCCGGCTGGACCTTGGCGGCGGCGCGCAACGCTCGGGCTGCGTCGAGGACGCCGTACCCGGTCCGGGGGTCGTACCGGAAGTCGGCCCGCCCGCCCGACGGCGTGCTCGCAGGGCGCCCATCCCGCCCCTCGCCGGGTGGGCGCCCAAGAACGATCTATGCCTGTTTCTTCCAGCTGATCGCGAGCTGTGTCGGTTGGTCGTCCACGGACGCTTCGTCAAGTCGACCGAAGGTGCCGTCGTTCGAGACATTCCAAGTGATCATCTTGAGATGACCGCCACCCGTGCGAACCGCGGTGACCACGACGTCGGTCACGTAACTGGTCGCGATCAAGCTGGTAGCGCCGGCCTGATTCCCCGAGTCTGCGATGGTGCAAGTTTCATTCTTCGCCCCCTTGGCCGCCTTGTTGATGGTGACTCCTTCCACGCCGACGTTGTTGCGGTCGGCCGCCCGGGCGCTTTCGCGCCGGCAGCCTGAACGCGGCGAGCGGGCTCGCGGTCCTGGCTCTCCGCCCATCCATCACGTTCTCCCTCCCGCAGGGGAATCCAGATCCTGGCTCGTCAGGCGTGGATTGCCGGTCGGAACCGGGTTCCAGCCTGTCGAGCAGTGTTTGGGTACGGTTAAGGCCGGCCCTTTGAGCGCGGCGGCGTCGCGGGAAGACCGCGATGTTGTGTTCCAGGCGTCGGCTTGGCGCGCGGCAGGGTCCGTCAGTGCTCCTGCCCGGCGGCCGCGGGCACCCTGGTCGCTGCGCGGCGACAGCAGGTACACCAGGGCAACTCCCAACAGGATTTGCGGGACCAGGAACAGGCCGAGCAATTCGGCCGGCGATGCGTCCAGCCGCATCAGGATCCGGCCGACGACTTCGCCGCCGGCCCAGCCGACCAGCGCGGCCGAGTAACCGTGCGGACCAGCGTTTGAGGCGGGTTAGGGGCGCGGAAACGGCTCCACTGTCAAGCCGAGCTCCCGCATCCGAGCGACGTACGTCCCGTAGCGGCGTCGGGCCTCGCCATGGCGGCCCTGGCCCTCCAGACACCGCGCCAGCCCCAGGTCCCCCTCCGCGTTCCACGGGTCGCACTCGAGGACGCGGCGCCAGTGTTCGGCGGCCGACGCCGGGTCACCGGCCTTTTCGGCGATTTTGGCGAGCGCCCGGGTCGCGCACAGGTACGCGTCGCGGGCCTCCTCCCGCAGCGAGTTGCTCCAGTCGTCGTACACGTTCTCCTCGAGAAAATCACCGTCGTACGCGGACTGGGCCCGGGCCAGCACGGGCAGGGCGGACGCGCCATCGCCGGCGTGCAGCAGCGCAAGCCCACGCCGGGCCTCGGCGAGGAACTCCTCGACGTCGACGCGCAGGTGGGTCAGGTCGACCCGCAGCGAGTCCCGGTCGCTCACGAGGTAGTGCTGCGGGTCGTGGCGCTTGCCCGGGTCGAGGACCGCCCGGACGGTGGAGACGGCGACGGCGAGCCGGTTGCCGAGGCGGCCGGGGTCCTCGTCGGGCCAGAGCACGTCCATCAGGAAGTCGCGGGGGGTCGACCGGCCGCGCCGGGCGACGAGGACCTTCAGCAGGTCCCGCGCCTTCTTCGACTGCCAGGCCGAGTTCGTCAACGGCTCGCCGTCGCGCAGGACACGAAGACCGCCCAGGGTGCGGACCCGTACGCCGTCCGCCGGTCGGCGGAGTTCGGCGTGATCGGCGCCCGCGGGTGGCGGCGCGGGATCGTCCGTGCTCCCGGTGGGCCGACCGTGGACCAGCCGCCAGGCCAGTCGGCGGGAGCGGGTCAGGATCGCCTGAAGGGCCGCGGCGACCACCGCGGTCGCGACGACGGCGAGCAGCACATCGGAGTCGGTGCTCCGCCCCACCGCCGCGCCGACACCGACCACGAAGGCCAGGTACACCGCGGTGGCGAAGCTCCCCAGCAGAGCAACCAGCACCGTGCGACGGATCACCGCGTCGATGTCCCACAATCTGTACCGCAGCACCGCCACCCCGACGGCCAACGGCAGACCCACGAGCGGCAACAGGTTGAGGTTGCCGACCAGCCACCCGGGCGCTCCCGCGGCGGACAGCGCCGACGCCGCGATACTGGCGGCCACGAGCACAGCCACCGCGTACGCCATCCACTTCATCTGCTGGCGAGCGACACCGCGGGCGGACCGGAACCGGATCGCGAAGGCGAGCGCCGAGCCGAAGAACGCAGCCGAGCCGAGCACCTGACCGCCAGCCTCGACCGCCAAAAACGACGGGCGGCTGCCGACACCGAACGGGTTCGACACGTCCGGAGCGCTGACCATCGGGCCTGGCGTCAACGCCTCGGTCACGACGATGAGCGCCCCCGCGACAAGGCTCGCCCAGGCGACCGGGCGCCACCGGGGTGTGGGCAGGTGTCCATCGGGAATTAGCAGCATCAGGAAGGTCGCCGGTGCGGTCGGCAGGACCCAGGCGACCTCCAGGACCCAGGCCGCCGCGACCCCACCGGGCAAGGCCGGCTTCGCATAGATCGAATAGCCGGCGTAGCCGGCGGTCGCGAGCACCGCCGGCCACAACAGCGCCTCGGCGAGCAGGAGCCAGCCGACCGGGTTGCCCGGCAGCCGGAGGGAGACGAGCACCCCGACGCCGGCGAAGGACAGCAGCGCGGCCAGGAACACCGCGTCCTCGACGCCTACCTCCGCCGAGAGCGAATCCGGCACCTTGTCCGAGCCCGGCAACAGACCGAGCACGACCGTCGCACCCATCAGGACAAGCGACACGGCGGCAATCGACCAGGGCAGGATGCGCGTTGCACGGTGAAGCGGCGCGACAGTGGCGACCTGCGCCGTCGCGGACCGTAGCTGAGCGGTTCGCCGCATTCTCGCCTGCCGGGCTCGCATGGCTGACGACGTCTGGCTAGAGGATCCAGCACGCGCCACTCGCCCGCCATCAGATCGTCCGGAAGAGGACAAGAGGGCCCTCCGCCCGGGTCGCCGGCCTGCATTGCAGGGCGGGGACGTGGTGGTCTCCCGGCCCCGCACGATGCGTCGTCGTCGAACCCGTTCTGAATCGTCTACGTCATCAGGTTCGTAGCGCCAGATGGCCACCCGCACCCGCCGCCGCCCCGTCCGGGCCGGCCAAAGCGCGGCCGGCGGGCGCGGCTGGCGAGCACGGCCGCCAGGGGCCGGCCGGAGACGGCCAGGCCCCCGGGGCAGTGATCAGTCCCGGTTGCTGCTGAACGCCGCGTCGAAGGCAGCCGCCGGGGCGTCGAAGGCGAGCCGGCGGACGAACTGGAGCGCCTCGGGCGCGCCGACCAGCCGGTCCATGCCGGCGTCCTCCCACTCGATCGAGATCGGGCCGGTGTAGCCGATCGCGTTCAACGCCCGGAAGCAGTCCTCCCAGGGCACGTCCCCGTGGCCGGTGGAGACGAAGTCCCAGCCGCGGCGCAGGTCCGCCCAGGGCAGGTGGGAGGAGAGCCGGCCGCGCCGACCGTCGCCGGTGCGTACCTTGGCGTCCTTGCAGTCGACGTGGTAGATCCGGTCGGCGAAGTCGAAGATGAAGTTGACCGGGTCCAGCTCCTGCCAGACGAAGTGCGACGGGTCCCAGTTCAGCCCGAACGCGGGCCGGTTACCGATCGCCTCCAGCGTCCGCTTGGTGGTCCAGTAGTCGTACGCGATCTCACTGGGGTGCACCTCGTGGGCGAAGCGGACCCCCACCTCGTCGAAGACGTCGAGGATCGGGTTCCACCGGTCGGCGAAGTCCTGGTAGCCGCGTTCGATCATCGACGGTGGCACCGGCGGGAACATCGCCAGGGTGTGCCAGATCGAGGAGCCGGTGAAGCCGACCACCGTCTTGACGCCCAGCTTCGCCGCCGCCCGGGCGGTGTCCTTCATCTCCTCGGCGGCGCGCTGGCGTACCCCCTCGGGCTCGCCCTCGCCCCAGATGCGCGCCGGCAGAATGTCCCGGTGCCGCTCGTCGATCGGGTGATCGCAGACCGCCTGGCCGACCAGGTGGTTGGAGATGGCGAAGACCTGCAGGTTGTGCTTGGCCAGGGTCGCCCGCTTCCGGTCGACGTACGACTCGTCGGCCAGGGCCTTGTCGACCTCGAAGTGGTCGCCCCAGCAGGCGATCTCCAGACCGTCGTAGCCCCACTCGGCGGCGAGCCGGCAGACCTCGTCGAACGGCAGATCGGCCCACTGGCCGGTGAAGAGCGTGATGGGTCGCGCCATTGTCCTTCTCCCCTGTCGTGATGGGGGATTCCGTAGCGGACCGGGGCGAGGGCGACCGGGTGCGGGCGGCCACGGCGGAGCACCGGTGGGCGCGGTCGCGCCTGGGCCCGACGGGTTGCGCCTCCCGTCGGGTCACCGGCCACCTCGCGGTCGCCGCCCTCACTCTAGGGCCGTCTTGACCGGCGCGGAAGAGGCGGCCCGTGGTCAGTGGCGGCGGCGCACCGCGCGGGCGGCGAGGTCCGCGAGCGCCGCCCGGGCCGGCTCCGCCAGGGGTACCCGCGCCAGCGCGGCCCGGGCCTCGTCGGCGCGTACCCGGATCATCCGCTCCACCCGGTCCCGGGCGCCGGTCGCCTCGATGATCTCCCGCAGCTCGGCGGCGCCCGCCGCGTCCAACTCGGGGTTGCCGAAGAGGGCCCGCAGTCGCCGGGACTGGGCGGCGTCGGTGGCGGCCCGGGTCAGCGCCATCAGCACCGTCGGCTTGCCCTCGCGCAGGTCGTCCAGATTCGACTTGCCGGTGACCGCGGGGTCGCCGAAGACTCCCAGCACGTCGTCGCGGAGCTGAAAGGCGTCGCCGAGCGGGTCGCCGAACTCGGCCAGCGCGTCGACCACGGCCGGGTCCGCGCCGGCCAGGGCGGCCCCGATCTGCACCGGACGGGTCACCGTGTACCGCGCCGCCTTCATCCGGATCACGGTCAACGCGGTGGCCACCGAGCCGTCGCCGACCCCGGAGACCAGGTCAAGGTACTCCCCCGCGATCACCTCGGCGCGCATCAGCGCGAAGACCCGGTACCCCCGGCGCAGCTGCTCGGTGTCCAGCCCGCACCCGTGGAACATCTGGTCCGACCAGGCGGCGCAGAGGTCCCCGCAGAGCAGGGCGGCGTTGCGCCCGTACGCCTCGGGGTCGCCGCGCCAGGACGACCCGGCGTGCAGGTCGGCGAAGAGGCGGTGCACCGACGGCTCGCCCCGGCGGCGGTCGCTGCGGTCCACGATGTCGTCGTGGATGAGGGCGAAGGCGTGGAAGAGTTCCAGCGCGGCCGCCGCGACCACGATCGGGGCACCGTCCGGGCCGCCGGCGCCCCGCCAACCCCAGTAGCAGAAGAGGGGCCGCAGCCGCTTGCCACTGGCGAGGACGAACCGGTGCAGGACCGCGAGGACGGCCCCCGGCGCGCCGTCCGACCGACCCGAATCCTGCCGATGGAGGAACGCGGCGAGCTCAGCGTCGAAGCGCCCCCGCAGCGGGGTCGGGTCGGTCGGTACGACGGTCAGGGTCACGGCGCCTCCCGGGCCAGTCCGGCGAGCTGGAGCAGCAGGGCCTTCACATCGGTCGCGGCCACCTGGTCCCGGGCGGCGGACGGGTCCGAACAGAGCAGCACCGGCCCGTCCGCCGGGTCGGCGGGCAACCGGCCGTGCGAGCCGCGGACCGCGCGGGCACCGGCGTCCAGTCCGACCGCGCTCATCAGGTAGCGCATGCCGAGCTTCTTGCGGGCCAGGGCGACCGCCGCCCGGCGCTTCGCCGCACCCGGTGCGGCCGGGTCGAAGAAGAGCTCGGCCGGGTCGTACCCGGGCTTGCGGTGGATCTCGACCAGCCGGGCGAAGTCGGGCGCGTGGGCGTCGTCCAGCCAGTAGTAGTAGGTGAACCAGGCGTCCGGCTCGGCCACCAGCACCAGCTCGCCGGAGCGCGGGTGGGCCAGCCCGTACCCGGCCTGGCCATCGGCGTCCAGCACCTCGGCCACCCCGGGCAGCCCGGCGCAGAGCTTCGCCACCGCCGGCACGTCGGCCGGGTCCCGGACGTAGACGTGCGCCACCTGGTGGTCGGCGACCGCGAAGGCCCGGGACGTCCACGGGTCGAGGTACTCCATCCCGTCCTGCGTGTAGACCCGGAGCAGCCCCTCGGCGCGCAGCAGGCGGTTGACGTCCACCGGCCGGGACACGTCGGTGATGCCGTACTCCGACAGCGCCACCACGGTCGCGTCCCGGTCGCGGGCCGCGTCCAGCAGCGGCCCGAGCACCGCGTCCAGTTCCGCCGCAGCGGCGGCGGCCTGCGGCGAGGAGGGGCCGAAGCGCTGCAGGTCGTAGTCGAGGTGCGGCACGTAGACCAGGGTGAGGTCCGGCGCCTGGTCGGCCAGGATCCGCTCGGCGGCCCGGCAGATCCACCGCGACGAGGGCAGCCCGGCCCCCGGCCCCCAGTAGGTGAACAGCGGGAAGGTGCCGAGCGCGTCGGTGAGCGTGTCGTGCAGCTCCGGCGGATCCGTGTAGCAGTCGGGTTCCTTGCGGCCGTCCGCGTAGTAGACCGGGCGAGGGGTCACGGTCCAGTCCACGTCCGCGCCCATCGCGTACCACCAGCAGACGTTGGCCACCCGGTAGCCGGGTTCGACCCGGCGGGCCGCCTGCCAGAGCTTCTCCCCGCCGACCAGGGCGTTGTGCTGTCGCCAGAGCAGCACCTCGCCGAGATCCCGGAAGTACCAGCCGTTGCCGACGATCCCGTGCCCGGAGGGCAGCTCACCGGTGAGGAAGGTGGACTGCACCGAGCAGGTCACGGCGGGCAGCACGGTGCCCAGCTCGGCGGTGAAGCCGGCGTCGGCGACCGCGCGCAGCCGGGGCATGTGCGCGAGCAGCCGCGGGGTCAGCCCCACCACGTCCAGCACCACAAGACGGCGGCTCATCGCGGTACCCCCGTTCCGATCGGAGTCGCCGGCGCGAGGCCGACCGAGACCAGCTCGTCGCGGGCAAACGCCAGCTCGGCGGCGATCCCGGCGGCCAGCTCCGCGTCCGTGCGCGGCCGCCGCGCCGCCGGCAGCACCCCCCAGGTGTACGTCTCGACGTCGAGGTGGTCGCAGCCGGCGGCCGGCCCGGCGAAGAGCCCGGCGAGGGCGCCCCGCAGCACCGGCAGGGTGGAGGTCAGCGGCGGCTCGGGCGGCGCGTGCAGCGGCACGTGGTAGTGCACCCGCCACGGCCCGGGCAGCCGCGCGTCGAGGGCGGCGTCCAGGTCGTCGGCGGCGTACGCCGGGTCGGCCGGGTCGGCGGCGTGCGCGCAGCCGGCGGCCCGGGTCTGGTGCAGGAAGCGCGGCTCGACCCAGCGGCGCAGCGCCGCCGTTGCCTCGGCCGGAGCCTCGATGGCCGCGGAGACCTGCACCTTCACCACCGGTAGTCCGGCCGCCCGCAGCCGGCCCAGCGCCTCGACCGGCTCCTCCCAGGCGCACGCCAGGTGCGCCAGGTCGAGGCAGACCCCGAGCCGGTCAGTATCCATGGCAGACAATATCGCACTCGCCTGTCCCGTGGACTCCACAATGCACCCCGGTTCCGGCTCGAAGCCGACCCGGATCGTCCGGCCGGTCTCCCGCTCGACGGCGGCGAGTCCGGCCGCCAGCTCGGCCAGCCGCCGCCGGGCCGCCGCGGCCCGGTCGGCGTCCCACGGCTGCCGCCAGGCCAGCGGCAGGGTGGAGACCGAGCCCCGGGCCGCGTCGTCGGGGAGCAGGTCGGCCAGCACCCGGGCCAGGTCCAGGGTGTACGCCAGCCGGTCCCGGGTGGTCCAGTCCGGGTGGTAGACCGCGCCCTTGACCACCGGCGACTGGAACGACGCGTACGGGAAGCCGTTGAGGGTGACCACCTCCAGCCCGCGTACCGCCAGCTCGCGGCGGAGCCGTCGGCGCAACTCCGGGTCGGCGGCAAGTTCGGCGGCGACCGGCGCGGCCAGCCAGAGTCCCAGCCCGAGCAGGTCGGCCCCGAGCGCCCGCCGGACCGGCACGGCGTAGGTGTCGAGCTGGGCGAGGATGCCGGCCAGGTCCTCGGCCGGGTGGACGTTCGTGCAGTAGCCGAGGTGCACGGTGGTGCCGTCGGCGTGCCGAAGCCGCATCAGCTCCCCCCGCGCAGGATCGAGTTGCCGGCGAAGGTCGGGGCGAGTTCGTCCAGGTCGGTCAGGTCCAGCCGCCCCGACTGGCCGTAGAACTCCACCGGGTTGCGCCAGAGCACCCGGTCGACGTCGTCGTCGGTGAACCCGGCGAGCAGCATCGCCTCGCCGGTGGCCCGGGTGAGCAGCGGGTCGGAGCGCCCCCAGTCGGCCGCCGAGTTGACCAGCATCCGCTCGGTCCCGTACGCCCGCAGGATCTCCACCATCCGCGGCGGGGACATCTTGGTGTCCGGGTAGATGGAGAAGCCGAGCCAGCAGCCGGTGTCCCGGACCAGCTTCACGGTCACCTCGTTGAGGTGGTCGACCAGCACCCGCCCCGGCTCGATGCCGGACTCGGCGACCACCGCCAGGCTGCGCTCGACGCCGCGCGCCTTGTCCCGGTGCGGGGTGTGCACGAGGGCCGGCAGGTCGTGGGCGACCGCCAGCGCGAGCTGGCCGGCGAAGGCGGCGTCCTCGGCCGGCGTCATCGAGTCGTAGCCGATCTCGCCGACCGCCACCACGCCGTCCTTGTCCAGGTAGCGCGGGAGCCGGTCGAGCACGGGGTGGCAGCGCGGGTCGTTCGCCTCCTTCGGGTTCAGCGCGATGGTGGCGTGGTGGCGGACGCCGAACTGCCCGGCCCGGAACGGCTCCCAGCCGATCAGCGAGTCGAAGTAGTCCACGAAGGAGCCGACGCTGGTGCGGGGCTGCCCCAGCCAGAACGCCGGCTCCACCACCGCGCGTACCCCGGCGGCGGCCATCCGCTCGTAGTCGTCGGTGGTCCGCGAGGTCATGTGGATGTGCGGGTCGAAGATGCGCATCACGCCTCCCTGGCGCTGGTCAGGTCCGAGCCGGCAGCGAGCCGGTCGAGCAGTTCGGTGGCGTCGGCGGGCATCGTCCGGCCGGCCGCGTGCCGTTCGGCCGCGAGCGCGGCCAGCATCGCCGCCAGTTCCCCGTCGGCGCGGACTTCGAGGTCGTCGACCACGGCCAGCGGCACGCCGGTGAAGACGCACTTGAGCACCGCCTGCCGCCAGGCGGGCTGCTCGAGGTGGCGAGCGTACGGGCCGAGGGCCGCGGCGATGAGCCGGGTGTCGTTGGCGCGGATGGCGTCGTGCAGCAGCGGGACGCAGGCCGCGCCGATCGGCAGCAGCGGCAGGGCCCGCAGCACCGCCCGCCTCTCGGCGGCGTCGCCGTGCCGGTAGAGGGTGTCCGCCGTCGTCGCCGCGCAGTCGGCGGGGAGGGCGGTGAGCAGCAGCGCCCGGGCCGCCTCGTCAGTCGTCCAGCCCGGCGGATCGGGCAGCGGCGCCCGCCCGCAGCGCCGCCCGGCGGCGGCGAAGAGCCGGTCGATCGCCGTGGGCTCGGTCGCCACGCGGCGCAGGGCCGCGTCCAGCCACTGCGGATCGGGTACGCCCCGCAGCGCGGCGCGCAGTCGGTCGGGTGTCATGCCGTCTCCCCTCTGAGCCGGGTGGAAGATGCTCAGCCGCCGCCTTTGCTCTGCTGCACCCCACGCAACAGCGGTTGTCCGGACATCGGACGCCGGGTGTTGCCTCCGCTGCAGCAGAGCAAAGGGGCCGAGTCGGTTACCTCTTCCCCGGCCGGGCCGGACGGGGCGGCCGGACCGACCCGGCCCGCCGCGACATCGGCGGCCCGGGCGGCGGAGCGCAGGAACTCGATCGAGCGGGCGGCCACGGTCGGCGCGGCGTGCGAATGCCGGGGCAGTTCCACGGCGACCAGGCCGCGGTAGCCGGCCTCGGCGAGCGCGCGCAGCACGGGCGGGAAGTCGATCTCGCCCTCCCCGAACTCCAGGTGCTCGTGCACGCCCCGGCGCATGTCGTCGATCTGGACGTTGACCAGGTGGTCGGCGACCGCCGCCACGCACTCCGGCACGGGCAGCGGCTCCAGACAGCGGCAGTGTCCGATGTCGAGGGTGAGGCCGAAGCGGGGCGGCCCGCCGAGCGCGTCCCGCAGCCGCCACCAGCCGGCGATCTCCTCGACCAGCATCCCCGGCTCGGGCTCGAACCCGAGCGGTACGCCGGCGGCGTCGGCCGCCGCGCACACCTCGGCGCAGCCGGCCACCAGCCGGTCCCGGGCGACGGCCTCCGGCACGTGCGGCGGTCGTACCCCGGCCCAGAACGAGACCGCCTCGGCATCCAGATCCGCTCCGATCGAGACGGCCCGCCGGAGGAACTCGACCCGTGGGGCCGGATCGTCGTGCAGCAGCGTCGGGGCGTGCTTGTGCCAGGGGTCGAGCAGGTAGCGGGCGCCGGTCTCGACCACCACGGACAGGCCGAGCGCGGCCAGCCGGCGGTGCACGGCGGCCACCCGGCGGGCCAGCCCGGGGGCGAACGGGTCCAGGTGGTCGTGATCCAGGGTCAGCGCCACCCCCTGGTAGCCGAGGTCGGCGATGACCGCCAGCGCGTCGAACAGCCGATGGTTGGCGAAGCCGTTCGTGCCGTAGCCGAAGCGGAGTTCGGTCGGGCGGGGCGGAGCCTTGGCCAGCCCCCCGGCCGGGCCCGACGCCGGTGCGGTCATGTCGGGGAGACCAGACGGGCGAGGCCACGGCCCAGCGGAGCGGCCGCCGCGACCGCGATGCCGAGCAGTCGAGCGCCGGCGCGGGCGGTCAGGGCGCCCTGCAGGGCGGGCAGGCCGGTGATGCCGGCGGCGACCGCGGCGCGGACCCGACCGGGCGACGGGTCGGCCAGCACCTTGGCCTGCGCGCGGGCGTACCGGGTGGCGTAGCCGGCGGCGAGCGCCACCGGGACCGGGTCGGCCCGGCCCAGCGCGGTGGCCGCCACGACGGCCGTGCCGGCGAGGGTGGCCCGGGGCAGCCGTCGGTCGGCGCCGGTCACCTCCCGACGGGAGAGCGCGGTGACCGTCCAGGTGTGCGCGGCCACCGTCAGCGCCGCCGGCAGCGCCCGGGCCACCCGACCGCCGGAGGCGCCGAGCAGCACGTCCAGCCCCCGGCAGGCGGCCATCACGGCCGGTCCGGCCGGGGTGCTCTTGGCCGCCAGGTCGTACCCCCAGACGGCGGTGGCGAGCGGCACCGCGACGGCCGTCGCCCGCCGGCCCCCGGCGGCGCGGGCGAGGGCCACCCCGGCAACGGTCAGCCCGGCCGCCAGCCCGAACGCGGCCGGCGGGCTGACCCGGCCGGACGGGATCGGCCGGTCCGGCCGCTCGACCGCGTCCAGCCTTCGGTCGGCCCAGTCGTTGGCCGCCATGCCGGCCCAGTAGAGCAGCACCGAGGCCCCGGCCAGCGCCGGCGTCCGGCGGTCCAGCGTGCCGGCCGCCGCCGCGCCGGCCAGCACGTCCCCGGGTACGGAGAGCGCGGCGGGCGCCCGGACCAGCTCGGCGAGATCAGCCAGGCTGCTCATCCGCGCCTCCCCGGTGCAGCCCGGCGACGAAGTCCCGCAGCAGGGACCACTGCTCGGCGAGCGAGTGGGTGGGCGCGTCGAGCGGGTCCTTGAAGAAGAAGGCCAGCTCCGCCAGGGGGCCGCGGCGGCCGGCGGCGTGCGCCGCGGCGACGAGCCGGGCGAGGTCCAGCACCAGCGGGGCGGCCAGCGCCGAGTCGCAGCCGTGCCAGGTGAACTCCATCCGCATCCCGGTGCCCAGGAAGCCAGTGAAGGTGATCAGATCCCAGGCGGTCTTGAAGTCGCCCAGCTCCTCGACGTGATCGATCCGGGTGTCGCCCTGCGGGACGTAGCCGAGCGTCTCGCCCAGCACCCGCTGCTTGCTGGCCACCTTGGCCGCGTTGGCCGCCGGGTCCGCCAGGTTCGCGCCGTCCCCGCCGCCGAGCAGGTTCAGCCCGGACCAGGAGCGGACGGCCAGGTGCCGCATCGCGAACATCGGCGCGAGCACCGACTTGACCAGCGTCTCGCCGGTCTTGCCGTCGTGCCCGGCGTACGGCAGACCGCGCTCGGCGGCCAGTTCCGCCAGCGCCGGCAGCCGGGCCCCGGTGGACGGGGTGAAGTCCACGTACGGGCAGCCGGCGGTGAAGGCCGCGTACGCGTACAGCGAGCTGGGCGGCAGCACCTCCTCGGGACCGGTCAGCGCGACGCGCAGCGCGGCGAGGTCCTGGTGTGCCGGGTGCGGGGTGGCGACCGGCTCGGTGGCGGAGACGTTCACCACCACCACCCGGTCCAACCGGTGCCGGTCGCGGAAGTCGGTCAGGTCGCGCACCACGGCGGCGGCCCGGTCGGCCTGGCTGCCCGCGGTCGGCGCCGGGCGCAGCGCGTCCTCGACCGCGGCCAACTCCTCGGGGAGCGCGGCGACCAGCCGGCCGGGCAGGACCCCGGCGGCGGCGAGCGCCTCGGCGCGCTTGGTCAGCGGAGAGGCCACCACGTCATGGCCGCCGAGAAAGAGGTCGGTGAAGGCGGGCAGGGCCGGCCCGCGCAGCTCGGGCAGCTCGGTGACGCAGCCGGTCGGGGCGGTGAGCCCGGCCCGCAGGGCGAGCGCCCCGACGATGCTGGTGGTGGCGACCGAGCCGCGCGCCCCCATCAGCCAGACACCCGTACGCATGATGCTCCTTCCCGTGGGACCTGTGTCCCCGCATCGGTGGTACGCGTCCGCCGGTGCGGCCGGGGAATCCCGGTCCGGCCACACCGGACGGCCGTGCTGCTCGTGCGGCACCAGAGATATTCTCCGGTGGCACGCCCTCCGGGGCCAACCCTCGTCCCCGCCGCGGGGCGCAACCGCGGCGGGTCCCTCGCCGGTCGGATCCGGAAAGCTCGTCGGGCGGCGCCGGCGGGTCGGCCGGCGCCGCGATGGGTCAGGCGGCCACGTCGGCCAGTGCCAGTTCGACCTCCGTCCAGCAGGAGCCCAGCTCCGCCGAGCGGGCCACCGCGTCCAGCACGAGCTGGACCTGCAGCGCGTCGGCGAAGGAGGGCGCCGGGTCGGTGCCGGTGGCGACCGCCTCGACGAAGTCCCGCATCTGGTGGGTGAAGGAGTGCTCGTAGCCGATGATGTGGCCGGGTGGCCACCAGGCCGACATGTACGGGTGCTCGCCCTCGGTCACCAGGATCCGGGTGAAGCCCTGCTCGGCGGCGGGCCGGGTGGCGTCGTAGAACTCCAGCTCGTTGAGGCGTTCCAGGTCGAACACCACGGTGCCGAGCGACCCGTTGATCTCCACCCGGAGCGCGTTCTTGCGCCCGGTGGCGAACCGGCTCGCCTCGTACGTGGCCAGCGCCCCGCCGTCGAGCCGGGCGACGAAGACGGCCGCGTCGTCCACCGTGACCGGTCCGGTGGCCCGGCCGTGCCCGTCGGCCTGCGCGGCCAGGCCGCTCGACCCGGCCGGCAGCGGCCGTTCCTTGACGAACGTCTCGGTGACCGCGCTGACCCCGGTGATCAGCTGCCCGGTGACGTACTGGGTGAGGTCGATGATGTGCGCACCGATGTCGCCCAGCGCGCCGGAGCCCGCCCTGTCCTTCTGCAACCGCCAGACCAGCGGGAACTGCGGGTCCACGATCCAGTCCTGCAGGTACGCCGCCCGGACGTGCCGGATCACGCCGAGCCGTCCGTCGGCGACCAGCTGCCGCATCATGGTGACCGCGGGCACCCGGCGGTAGTTGAACCCGCACATCGCGCGCACCCCGTCGGCCCGGGCCCGGGCCGCGGCGGCCACCATCTGCCGAGCCTCGTCGACGGTGTTGGCCAGCGGCTTCTCGCACAGCACGTGCTTGCCGGCGGCCAGCGCGGCGATCGCGATCTCGCAGTGGCTGTCCCCCGGCGTGCAGATGTCGACCACGTCGACCTCGTCGGATTCGACCAGCCGCCGCCAGTCCGTGGTGTACGCCTCCCAGCCGAGCCGGTCGGCGGCGTCGGCCACCTTCGACTCGTCCCGGCCGCAGATGAGCGACATCCGGACCCGCGCCGGCAGGTCGTACACCCGGTTCACGGTGCGCCACGCCTGGGAGTGCGCGGCGCCCATGAACGCGTAGCCGACCATGCCGACCCGCAGGTCTCTGTCGATAGTGGACAAGGTGGGTCTCCCCCCGTGTGTCAGAACCCGAGCTTCAGGTAGTCGCTCGCGTTCTCCTTGGTGATCGTCTCGGAGGCGAGCACGATCTCCTTGGGCACCTGGAGTTCCACCAGGTCGGACATGCCCTTGCCCTGGCCGATCAGGCGAGCCAGGGAGATCGCCGAGGAGGCCATCGACGGGCTGTAGGTGACGGTGGCCTTCAGCACGGTGTTGTCGGCCTGGATGTCCTCGATCGCCTTCTTCGAGCCGGCGCCGCCGACCATGAGGAACTCCTTGCGGTTGGCCTGGTTGATCGCCGCCAGCACGCCGATGCCCTGGTCGTCGTCGTGGTTCCAGAGCGCGTCCATCTTGGGCAGGGCCTGGAAGAGACCGGTGGCGGCCTGCTGGCCGGAGTCGGCGGTGAACTCGGCCGGCCGCCGGTTGGCCACCTTGAAGCCGTACGAGGCGAGGGTGTCGGCGAAGCCCTTGGAGCGTTCCTGGGTCAGCTCCAGCGAGTCGATGCCGGGGATCTCGCCGATGATCGGGTTGCTGACCCCCTTCTTCTTGAGCTCCTCGACGATGTAGGTCGCGGCGGCGACGCCCATGCCGTAGTTGTCGCCCTTGATCTGCAGCCGGTACGCCTTGGCGTCGGGGAACGCCCGGTCCAGGTTGACCACCGGGATGCCGGCCTTCATCGCCTCCAGGCCGAACGCGTTGAGTTCCTTGCCGTCGTGCGGCAGCAGCACGATCACGTCCGGCTTCTGGGAGATCAGCGTGGACAGCGCCGCCCGCTGGGCCGCCGCGTCCGCGCCGGCCTCCACGGACTTGAGCTCCACGTCGGAGTACGCGGCAGCCTGGGCCTTGGCGTTGTTGGTGATGGCGGCGATCCAGCCGTGGTCGGCGGCCGGCGCGGAGAAGCCGATGGTCACCTTCTTGCCAGGCTCGCTGTTGCCGCCGGTCGCGGCCGCCTTGGTCTGCGCGGCGGTCGGCGCCTCCTCGTTGCTGGTGCAGCCGGCGAGCACCACGCCGGCGGAGAGCGCGGCCCCGCCGAACAGCAGCCGGCGGCGCGACAGGTCGCGACTGTGCTGGGTCATGACGACCTCCTGATTGAGGTGGTGGGGTGAAAAGGGTGTGCTGGGCCCGGCCACCGTCGCTGTCGCGGTGGCCGCCGATGTAACGGTGGGTCAGGTGGTGGTGGGCCGGTTGCGGCTGAGGAACTGGGTGAGACTGCCGAACTGCACCTGCTGGACGAGGACGGCGGCAACGATGATGCCGCCCTTGACCATGTTCTGGGCCTCGGTGGAGAGGCCGTTGATGGCGAAGAGGTTGGTGATGGTGGAGAAGATGACCACCCCGAGCAGGGAACCGATGATGGTGCCCCGCCCGCCGCTGAGCAGCGTGCCACCGATGATCGCGGCGGCGATCGCGTCCAGCTCGTAGAGGTTTGCCATCGCCGCCTGGGCCGAGGTGGCCTGGGCGGTGAGCATGATGGCGGCGATGCCGCAGCAGAGGCCGGAGAGCGCGTAGAGCAGCACGGTGTGCCGCTTGACGTTGATCCCGGCCAGCCGGGCCGCCTCCGGGTTGCCGCCGACCGCGACCGTGCGCCGGCCGAAGGTGGTCCGGTTGAGCAGCACCCAACCGGCGGCGACCACCGCGGCCAGGATGTAGACGAGCAGCGGGATGCCGAGCAGGTTCGTGCTGGCGATGCCGTTGATGGTGCGGTTGTCCGACACCTGGGTCTGCTTGTCGGAGATCTCCGCGGCCAGGCCCCGGGCGGCGACCAGCATGGCCAGCGTGGCGATGAACGGCACCAGCCGGCCGTACGAGATGAGCAGGCCGTTGACCAGGCCGACCGCGAGCCCGACGGTGAACGCGCTGAAGATCATCCCGCCGGCGCCGTAGCTCTGGGTGGCCACCGTGGTGCACCAGACCCCGGCCAGCGCCACGATCGCCCCGACCGACAGGTCGATGCCGCCGCCGATGATCACGAAGGTCATCCCGACGGTGACCACGCCGACCACCGAGGCCAGCTTGAGGATGGTGAGGATGTTTCCCCACACCCAGTTGGAGTCGCCGTAGAGGTCGGGCCGGGTGAGGATGCCGATGACGATCAGCGCCACCAGCACCCCGATCAGGCCGAGGTTCCGCCGAACGCCCTCACCGCTGTCGCCGCGCCACCAGGAGAGCCGGCCCGTGGCCGCCTTCTCGCTCGCCGCCGCCGTCTCGGCCGGGTCCACCGGCGGCGACTGCGCGGGTAGCTTCGCCCCGCGCTCTGCCACGGCGGGCGTGGGAGTCACATCGCTCATGCCGGTGCGCCTTCCATCAGGGACCCCGCCATGACGAGGTCGAGCACGGTGTTCTCGTCGAGTTCGTCGGCGGGAGCCGTGCGGACGACCCGCCCCTCCCGCATCACCAGCACCCGGTCGGCCAGGCCCAGCACCTCGGGCACCTCGCTGGAGACCAGCAGCACCCCGACGCCCTGCGCAGCCAATGACCGGATCACCTGGTAGAGCTCGGCCCGGGCGCCCACGTCCACGCCCCGGGTCGGCTCGTCGAGCAGCAGCAGCCGGGTGTCGCCGAGCAGCCAGCGCCCGACCACCACCTTCTGCTGGTTGCCGCCGGAGAGGGTGCGCACCGGTCGGCGTACGTCGCGGGGGCGCAGCTCCAGGGAGTCGGCGATCCGGTCCGCCTCGGCCCGCTCCCGCCCGGCGTCGGTGAAGCCCAGGCGGGCGTACCGGCCGAAGGTGGCCAGCGTGACGTTGCGGTAGATCGGCTCGCCGAGCAGCAGCGCCTGGCTCTTGCGCTCCTCCGGGGCCATCCCCATGCCCGCCTTCACCGCCGCGCCGACGCTGCCCGGCCGCAGCGCGCGGCCGCCCATCCGGACCGTGCCGGCGTCCGGGCGGCGGGCGCCGTAGATGGTCTCCAGCAGCTCCGACCGGCCCGAGCCGACCAGCCCGGCGATGCCGACGATCTCGCCGGCGCGCACGGTGAGCGAGACGTCGGCGAACTCGCCGGCCCGGGTCAGCCCGTCGACCGTGAGCAGCTCGGTGCCGGCGGGGTCCTCTGCGGGGCGGTCCGGGAAGACGTACTCGATGGTCCGGCCGGTCATCCGGGAGACCAGATCGCGGGTCGGGGTGTCACGCGCCGGCAGGTTCGCCGCGGTGGTCCGGCCGTCCTTGAGTACGGTGACCCGGTCGCCGATCTCGCGGATCTCCTCCAAGCGGTGGGAGATGTAGATGACCGCGATGCCCTGCGCGGTCAGTTCCCGGATGATCCGGAAGAGGTTGTCCACCTCGTCGTGGGCCAGCACGGCGCTCGGCTCGTCCATGATGATCAGTCGGGCCTCGTGGGAGAGCGCCCGGGCCATGCTGACGACCTGCTTGCCGGCGGCGGGCAGCGCCCGCACCATCCGCCCCGGCGGGATCTCCGGGTGACCGAGCCGGCTCAGGATCTGCCGGGTCCGTCGGGCCATGTGACCGCGCCGGACGAAGCCGAACCGGCGCGGCTCGTGGCCGAGGAAGGCGTTCTCCGCGACCGAGAGATCCTCCACCAGGTCGAGCTCCTGGTAGATGGTGGCGATCCCGGCCCGCATGGCGGCCTGCGGGTTGGCGAAGGTGGCCGGCTCGCCGCGCCACTGCACCTCCCCCGAGTCCGGCCGGTGCACCCCGGAGAGCACCTTGATCAGGGTGGACTTGCCGGCTCCGTTCTGCCCGAGCAGGCAGTGCACCTCGCCTGCGCGCACCTCCAGCTGCACCCCGTCCAGCGCCCGTACCCCGGGGAAGGTCTTGACCACGTCGGTGAGGCGCAGGACGACCTCGCCCGCGACGGTGTCGGCCGGGGCCTCGACCAGCGGCGCCTTCGTCACGACGGCCTCCTCCGGGTCGCTCGTCGACACGTCGTCGTCGTGGGCGTTCATGCCGCCTCCCCGAAGGCCAGGTCGCTGGCGAGCACGGCGGCCCCGGCGACCCCGGCCCGCGGGCCGAGCTCGGAGAGGACGACCGGCAGGTTGCCGGTGGCCAGCGGCAGCGACCGGCGGTAGACCACGCTGCGGATCTCGGCGAGCAGGATGTGCCCGAGCTGGGCGAGCCCGCCGCCGATCACGATCATCGACGGGTTGGTGAAGCTCACCAGCCCGGCCAGCACGCTGCCGACCCGCCGGCCGCCGTCGCGGATGAGCTGGATGCAGGTGACGTCCCCCTCGGCAGCCCCCTGCGCCACGTCCAGCGCGGTCACCGCGCCCCGGGCGGCGAGCCGCTCGGCGAGGGCAGGAGAGGTTCCGGCGCGCGCCGCGGCGGTCGCGTCCTTGGCCAGCGCGGCCCCGCTGAACAGGGCCTCCAGGCAGCCGAGGTTGCCGCAGGAGCACATCGGACCGTTCGCGTCGACCTGGATGTGGCCGATGTCCCCGGCGCATCCGTCGGTGCCCCGGTAGACCTCGCCGCTGAGGTAGATCCCGCACCCGATGCCGGTGCCGATCTTGATGAAGAGGAAGTCGTCCACCGAGTGGGCGACCCCACCGTGCCGCTCGCCGATCGCCATGATGTTGACGTCGTTGTCGACCACCGCCGGGCAGCCGTGCTCGCGGGTGAGCAGCTCCCGCACCGGGAACCGGTCCCAGCCGGGCATGATCGGCGGTGACACCGGGACGCCGTCGCGGAAGCTCACCGGCCCCGGCACTCCGATGCCGATGGCGTCCAGGCGCTCATACGCGCCGTCCACCTTGGCCTTGTGCAGCAGTTCGCTGACCCGCTGGAGGGTCACCTTCGGGCCGGAGCGGATGTCCGCTGGCTCGGTGTAGGCGGCGACCGGTTCGAGCCGGCCGTTGACCACCTCGACGTCGATCGAGCTGGCGCCCAGGTCGACCGCGGCGAAGCGCAGGCGCGGGCTCAGCTCGACCAACGTGGAGCGTCGCCCGCCCCGGGACGCGGCCAGTCCCGCCTCGGCGACGTAGCCGAGGCCGACCAGTCGTTCCAGCTCGGCGAGGAGGCGGGGGCGAGGCATCTCCAGCCGGTCACCGAGCTCGGCCCGGGAGACGGCCCCCTCGTCGCGGAGCAACCGCAACAGCCGTACGTGCAGGGGATCCACGGTCCGCACCGGCACCCACCTCCGCATCGGAGTCGTTCACATCGACGCAACGCCGATGTGTCGTGTCCGACACAGTAGGAGGCTTCCGGGTCACGTGTCCATAGCTTCGGCCGATCTGGCCCAAACTTTTGTCCATCTGAGCAAAAGCAGCTAGTCGATCATCAAAAACCGCCGGAGGCGCCGCCCCGGGATCGCCTCCGGATGCGGCGTGCCGGGGTGTCTGGGCCGGCGGATACCGCACCATGCGGCACATCGTGTGGACCTTGGCCGACCGGCGGGACACCCGGCCATCCCCGGGCGCCGCACGGCCCGCCCCGCCACGGGAGGCGCGGCGGGGCTGGACGATGTCGCGCCGGTCAGCGACGCGTGCGGGAGTTGCGCTTCTTCCTGAGCTTCCGGTCGTCGCGCAGCTCGAGATACGGCTCCTCCTCGGCGGGGTGCCCGGCCTCGATGGCCCGGCTGCGCTCCAACTCGGCGTCGAACTCCGCGCCGAGCAGGATGGCGACGTTGCTCAGCCAGAGCCAGACCAGGAAGATGATCACGCCGGCCACCGCACCGTAGGTCTTGTTGTACGAGCCGAAGTTGCTGACGTAGAGGGCGAAGAGGCCGGAGACGATCAGCCAGATCACCACGGCGAGCACGCCGCCCGGGCTGACCCAGCGAAAGCCACCGTGGCGAGCATTTGGCGAGGCCCAGTAGAGGATCGCGAACATCAGGCTCACCAGGATCAGCAGCACCGGCCACTTGACGATGTTCCACACCGTCACGGCCGTCGAGCCGAGCCCGATCGCGCTGCCGACCTCCGTGGCCAGCCGGCCGGTGAACACCACGATGACCGAGGAAGCCAGCAGCAGCACGCCGATCAGGGCGGTCACCCCGAGCCGGATCGGCAGGGTCTTCCAGATCGGCCGGCCCTCCGGCACGTCGTAGATGACGTTGGAGGCGCGCATGAAGGCGGCGATGTAGCCGGAGGCCGACCAGAATGCGCCGAGCAAGCCGACGATCGCAGCGATGCTCGCCAGGCCGCCGGAGCTGCCCGCCTGCTTGATCGCGATGTTGATGATCTCGCGGATGTTCTCCTGCGGCGCCGCCTGGTTGAGGGTGTCCGTGACGCCCTTGGTGGCACCCTTGCCGAGCAGGCCGAGCACGGAGATGAGCAGCAGCATGCCCGGGAAGATCGAGAGCACCCCGTAGTAGGTGAGCGCGGCGGCCCAGTCGGTCAGGTTGTCCTCCTGGAACTCCTTGACCGTCCGCTTCAGCGCCGCCTTCCACCCGGCGCCCGGCAACTCCCTCGGGCTCTCCGGCCCGTCGTCCGGGCCGACCGGCCCGGAGCGGTCGGCGGGGGGGTCCACGCCGCCTCGGGCCGCGGTCGCGCTGCCGGGATCGTCGCGATCGCGCCCGCTGCGGGCGGAAGACTCGTCGGAGGCCATCGCCCCTCCCTCATCGTCGGCAATGTCCTCCCCGGCATGCCCCGCGGGAGCGGGCGGGTAACCACCTACTTGTAGAGCAGCCGCCCCATCCGGCGGGACGCCACGAACAGCCCGACGGCGGTCAGCGCCAGCAGGTACGCCACGTCCAGCAGCCAGGACCAGCCGGACGCGCCGACCGAGATGCCCCGGATCAGGTGCACCGACCGGTACAGCGGGGTCACCTCGACCACCCAGCGCAGCAGGGCCGGATAGGCCTGAGCCGGGACGAACGTGCCGGAGAAGAGGAAGAGGGTGAACTGGGCCGAGCCCATCAGGTCGAAGTCCTGCCAGCTGCGCATGCAGGTGGAGAGCGCCATGCCGAGCGCGCCGAAGGCGAAACCCACCAGCACCGCGGCCGGGAAAGCCGTGACCGCCCGGCCGACGCTGGTCAGATCCATCGAGACCATGACCACGAGGAAGGCCGCCGAGTAGACGGTGCCCCGGATCATCGCCCAGCCCAGCTCGCCGAGGGCGATCTCGAACGGCTGTACCGGGGTCGCGATGACCCCGTCGTACAGCTTCATGTACTTCATCTTCCCGAAGAAGTTGAAGGTGGTCTCCGCCAGCGCGCCGGTCATCGCCGACGAGGCCAGCATCGCCGGGGCGACGAACGCGGCGTACGAGACGACCTGGCCGCCCGGGAGGGTGAGGTCGCCGACCAGGGCGCCCACCCCGATGCCGATCGAGAACAGGTAGAGCACCGGCTCCAGGAAGCCGGAGATGAGCACCAGCCAGTACGCGCTCTTCAGCGCCGCGAGGTTGCGCTCCGCGACCGAGGCGGACCGGCGGGGCGCCCCCTCGAAGCTGACCAGCCGGGGCAGGACGAGACCGACCACGAGATCCTCCCCTAGATGACGAGCTTGCGACGGAACACGTGCCGGGCCAGCAGCCAGCCGGCGAGGGCCCAGGCGGCGAGGTAGAGCAGGTGGCCGGGGACCGACCACTGCGGAGCCACGTCGAGCGTGGCCGCCCGGCAGAGGTCCACCGCGTGCCAGAGTGGGGTCGCGTACGCCAGCCAGCGCAACCCCTCCGGCAACGACCCGACCGGGAAGAACACCCCGGCGAAGAGCGTCATCGGGATCACCGCGAAGCGGAACAGCAGGGCGAGGTAGCTGTCGCTGGGCGCCCAGGCGCTGAACGCGAAGGTCGGCGCGGCCACCGCGAGGCAGAGCAGCAGGACCACCGGCAGGGTGACCACCGCCCAGGGCGAACGCAGCGCGCCGAAGAGCCCCGTCACGATCAGGAACGCGGCGCTGCTGGAGAGCACCCGGAACAGCACGAACGCGAGGTGACCGGCGAGGATGTCACCGACCCGCAGCGGCGCCGCGCTCTGCGCGAAGTAGGTCTTGATCCAGCGGAAGTTGCTCAGCACCGGCCAGGTCGACTCACCGATCGCCACCTGCATGGCGGTGGAGGCGATCAGGCCGGGCACGAGCCAGTCCAGGTAGCGCACGCCGCCCACGCCCTGATCGACGTACGCGCCGACGCCGACCCCGAAGCCGAGCACGGTGAGCACCGGCAGCAGGAACGACGAGAAGACGCCGGCCCGCCAGGTGCGCCGGTAGCCCACCAGGTAGTGCTCGAGCACCGCCAGCGCCGGCATCCGCGGCAACGCCGGCCGGGCCTGCTCCGCCACACTCACCTCGACCACCCGCCCTCTCCGTTCGTCACGGCCCTTCCCCTCATGGCGGTCAGTCGACCAGCGTCCGGCCGGTGAGGTGCAGGAAGACGTCCTCCAGGCTGCTGCGCCGGACCAGCACAGTGGACGGGACGAGGCCGAGCGCGTGCACCTCGGTCAGCGCCGCGTCGCCGTCGGCCACGTAGAGCAGGATCCGGTCCGGCAGCACCTCGGCCCGTTCCCCCAGCCCGTCGAGCTTGCCGGCGAAGGACTCCTGGGACTCGGCGGCGAACCGCAGCTCGACCACCTCCCGGGTGGAGTGCTCCTCGATCAGCGCGCGGGGCGAGCCCTCGGCCACGATCCGGCCGCCGTCCATCACCACGAGGCGGTCGCAGAGCTGCTCGGCCTCGTCCATGTAGTGGGTGGTCAGCACCAGGGTGACGCCCTGCTGCTTGAGCCGGAACAACCGCTCCCAGACCAGGTGCCGGGCCTGCGGGTCGAGCCCGGTGGTGGGCTCGTCGAGCAGGACGATCTCCGGGTTGTTGACCAGCGCGCGGGCGATGGTCAGCCGGCGCTTCATGCCGCCGGAGAGCGGCTCGACCTTGCTGTCGGCCCGCTCGGTGAGCTGGACGAAGTCGAGCAGCTCGGCGGCGCGCTCGCGGGCCACCCGGCGGGGTATGCCGAAGTAGCGGGCGTAGGTGGTCAGATTCTCCCGGACGGTCAGCTCCGGGTCGAGGTTGTCGAGCTGGGGGCAGACCCCCAGCCGGGCCCGGATCGCGGGGCCGTCGCGGACCGGGTCCATGCCGAGAATGCGCAGCTCGCCCGCGGTGGGCGGGGAGATGCAGCCGACCATCCGCATGGTGGAGGACTTGCCGGCGCCGTTCGGCCCGAGGAAGCCGAACGCCTCGCCGGGGCGCACCTCGACGTCGATGCCGTCGACGGCGGTGAAGTCGCCGAACCGCTTCACCAGCCCCCGAGCCTGGATGAGTGGTTGAGCAGTGGTCACCGGCCGACCCTAGCGGGCGGGTCCGACAGCATCGAGCGGATAAAACCACAGGCATTCACGCGGAGCATTGTGGCCAGCCATCCGAAAGCCCCTGCGCCGAGTCACCGCCCCGCCAGTTCCGTCACTTGGCGCAATCATGATCGGCAATGTCCCCATGGCGTACGGGATTCGCGTATCGTGCCCCCTCGTGTCGCCCGTTCGCTCCTCCGACGGTTCTCCCCCGAAACCACGACCCGCCGCGTCGCCGGACCTGACTCCCGAGCGGGCCGCGGTGCCGCTCCCGCCCGACGAGGGGGCGGTCGGTGACCCGACGCGGGTCCACGACGGACCGACCTCCAACGACACCCGGGAGCTCGCCGCCCGGTTCGAGGACGAGAAACCGGGACGCGTCCTATCCGGACCGGTCGGTGCCGTGTTCACCGGGATCACGCTGGCGATCGCGCTGCTCGCGCTCTGGCAGGTCTTCTTCCCGCTTCCGCAGGGCAGCAAGTACTACCTGATCATCTTTCTGGCCGGCGTCCTGCCGATGGTCTTCCTGGCGTACCCGGCGGACCTGCGGCTGCCCAGGTGGCGCCGGCCCGGCACCGACCTGGCACCGGGGCCGGCGCCGGCCGACCCGGCGGAGACGCCCGACGCGGCCGAGCGGGCGGCGCAGGGGCCGACCCCGGCCGACTGGCTGCTGGCCGTCGCGGCTCTGCTGAGCTGCCTCTACCCGGTGCTGCCGGTGACCCTCGGCGCGGGCGGCGGCGGGTACGACGCGTTCCTCGACCGGCAGGGGCTGCTCGTCCCGCTGGACGTCGCGATGGGCACCGTGCTGCTGCTCCTGCTGCTGGAGGCGTGCCGGCGCACCACCGGCTGGATCCTGCCCGCGGTGTGCCTGCTCTTCCTGGCCTACGGCTACTACGGCGGGCTGCTGCCGCAGTCCTGGCCGGTGGCCCACGCCGGGTTGGACTTCAGCCAGCTCGTGGACGCGTTCTACAACTCCGACAGCGGCTTCTACGGCACCCCGCTCGACGTCGCGGCCTCGTACATCGTGCTCTTCACCATCTACGGGGCGGTGCTGGACCTCTCCGGGGCCGGGCGGTTCTTCGTGGAGCTCTCCGCCGCCGCGTTCCGGCGCTCCCGCACGGCCGCCGGGCGTACCGCCGTCGCCTCCGGTTTCCTGCTGGGCACCGTCTCCGGATCCGGCGCGGCGACGACGGTGAGCATCGGCGCGGTCGCCTGGCCCATCCTGCGCCGGGCGGGCTACCCCGCCGAGCGCGCGGGCGGCATGCTCGCCGCCGCCGGCGTCGGGGCGATCCTCTCCCCGCCCACCCTCGGCGCGGCGGCCTTCATCATCGCCGAGTACCTGGGCGTGTCGTACCTCCAGGTGCTCGGCTGGGCGACCGTCCCGACGGTGCTCTACTACCTCGGCATCCTGCTCTCGGTGGAGATCGACGCCCGGCGCTCCGGTGTCCGCCCGGTGGTGCTAGAGACCGCCTCGGCCTGGCGGCTGCTGGCCCGCTTCGGCTACCACTTCCTCTCGCTGATCGTGATCATCGTCCTGCTGGCCCTCGGCCTGTCCGCGACGCGGGCCGTGGTGGCCGCCACCGTGCTCGCCGCCGCGCTGTCCTTCCTGGACCGGCGGCACCGGCTCACCCCCACCCGCCTGGTCGCCGCGCTCAGCGGCGGGGTGCGCGGCGTGCTCGCGGTGACCGCGGTCTGCGCCGCGGCGGGCATCATCACGGCGACCACCACGAAGACCGGCCTCGGCCCGCAGGCGGCCGCGCTGTTGGTCGGCGGGGCGCAGGCGGTCAGCTCGGACCCGGCGGTGGTGCTGGCGCTCACCGCGCTGCTCGCCGCGATCGCGCTCAGCCTGCTCGGCCTGGCCGTGCCGGTCACCGCCTCGTTCGTGATCGGCTGGGTGATCATCGGTCCGGCCCTGCTCAACCTGGGCGTCGCCGCGCCCGCCGCGGCGATGTTCGTCTTCTACTTCGCGGTGCTCTCCGAGGCCTCCCCGCCGACCGCGCTCGCCGCGGTGGCCGCGTCCGCGGTGACCGGTGGCCGGCTGGTACCGACCATGTGGCAGACCCTGCGGTACGCCCTGCCGGCCTACCTCATCCCGATCGCCTTCGTGATCACCCCGGCCGGCCTCGGGCTGCTCGGCATCGGCGGACCGGGGCGGATCGCCGTGGCCGGGGTGGTCGTTGCGCTCAGCGTCGCCGTGCTGGCCGTGGCGGCGGGCGGCTGGCTGCCCGGCGTCGGCCCGGCCGGCGCGCCGGAGCGGCTGCTCGGCGCGCTCGCCGGGCTGACGCTGCTCTGGCTCGAACCCGTACCCGTCACGGTCGGCGCCGTCCTGGCCGCCGCGATGGTGGCGGGTGTGCTCGTACGACGCGGCGTCGCCGGCCGGTCCGGCGCGTCGTCAACACCATCGGTGAACCAGGGGGAGGAAACACAGTGAGACGGATCAACGTGCGGATCGCCGCGGGGATGGGCGCGCTCACCCTCGTCGTGGCGGGTGCCGCCGGATGCGGGGGCCGTCAGGGCGGCGCGGCGAAGGACGACGCCTCCAGCGAGGTCACCTGCAAGGTCACCGAGAGCACCCGGGTCGGCATCGCCACCGGCAACTCCACCGGCGTCTACTATGTGGTCGGCAACGCGCTGGCCGGTCAGCTCTCCGCGGCGACCGGCGGCAAGCTGACCGGCACCGCCGCCGAGACCGGCGCCTCGGTGCAGAACATCGAGCAGCTCGTCGGCGGCCAGTACGACGTCGCCTTCTCGCTCTTCGACACCGCGGTGAACGCGGTGCAGGGCAAGGGCAGCTTCACCGCTCCCCAGCCGGTCGAGGCGCTCGCCCGGATCTACGACAACTACACCCAGGTCGTCGTCCGGGCCGATTCGGGCATCACCTCGGTCGCCGACATGAAGGGCAGGAAGATCTCCACCGGCTCCCCCAAGTCGGGCACGGAGGTCATCGCCAACCGGCTGCTGGAGGCCGCCGGGCTGGACCCGGCCAAGGACATCCAGGCGCAGCGGCTCGACCTGACCAAGACCGTCGAGGGGATGAAGGACGGCAGCATCGACGGCTTCTTCTGGTCCGGCGGACTGCCCACCGGCGGGGTGACCGACCTGTTCACCACCTCCGGCGACAAGGTGAAGTTCATCGACATCAGCCCGTTGCTGCCGAAGATGACCGAGCTCAACCCGGCGTACCAGGCCGGGACGATCCCCGCGGACGTCTACCGGACCCCGGCGGACACCCCGACCATCGTGGTGCCGAACGTGCTGCTGGTCCGCAAGGACCTGGACGCCAACGTCGCCTGCGCGATCACGAAGACGGTCTTCGAGAAGAAGGACGCCCTGGCCCAGGCCAACCCGGCCGCCAAGGGCATCAGCCTGGAGAACGCCCGCAAGACCGACCCCGTGCCGCGGCACCGGGGCGCGGAGAAGGCGTTGCAGGAGCTCGGCGCGAAGTGACCCACCGGTGCCGGGTCCGGCCGTCACGGTCCGGGCCCGGCACCCGCGCGCGGCCTGGTAGCCGCGGCGGGTGAGCCTCAGGCGTCGGCGGGGGCGGTCGAGGCGCGGGCCGCGGCGACCAGCCGGTCGGTCTCGGCGGCCACCGCCTTGTCGTCGGCCGGCGTGCCGGGGTCGTAGCGGACCGTCCAGGTCAGCCCGTCCACGCCGGCCACCCGCCGGGCCGCGATCCGGCCGGCGCCACCGGGCACCTGGTGGTGCGCGGTGTACGCAACGGAGCGGGTGACCCGGGCCCGCACCTGGTGCGGCAGGTCACCCGGGTCGAGCAGGAGGTACGTCTCGGCCGGGCAGTCGGCCACCACCAGGTAGCCGTCCCGCTCGGCGACCCGTTCGGCCGGGGTGACGGTCAGCTCGCGGCCGGACCACACCGCCTTGAGGATGTCGTGCCAGCCCAGCCGCTGTCCCCGGCCGGGCAGCCAGAGCCCGAGGTTGCTGGCCACCAGCACGCCGTCGCCCTCGCCGTTGCCGGCCGCGGCCCAGGCGAGCACCCGCTCGTCGGCCGCGAGCGGCGGCCGGTCGGCGGGCGGCAGCTTCGGTTTGCGGTTGAACAGTCCCATCAGAGGCCTCCCGCGGCCTGCTCGCGCAGCGCCCGCGCGTGCTGCTCCAGCGAGAGCAGCTCCCCGAAGAGCGCGAAGTACTCGTCCTTGCGCTCCACCGGGTTGACCCGCTGGATCTTTGACTTGAGGTCCCGGATCCGGCCGGTCACCGAGCCCCACTGCAACCGGGCCATGGTGACCGAGACGTAGCGCGGGTCGGGCTCGCCGTCGATGCGCAGCGGCTCGACGGCCAACTCGCCGACGAGCGCCCGGGCAGCCAGGTCCTCGCAGGCGTCGCGGACCTGCTCGATCCAGACCGCGCCGGCGGTCGCCGCCGCGGCGCCGCCGACCGCCGCGATGGCGGCGCGCACCGCCACGTGGACGGGGTGGCGGTATTCGGCCGCCTCCACCGCGTCGAACATCGGGCCGGCCAGCACCGGCTCCTGAAGGGCCAGCTTCAGCGCCTCCCGCTCGACCATCGACTGCGGACTGTCCACCGTCGGACCGGGCCGGGCCGGGGCGGGGGCCTCGCCGGCCGGCTGACCCGAGGCGGCGGCCAGCACCGCCCGCTGCACCGGCTCGATCTCCATGCCGAGGTCGCCGGCGAGCTTTCGGACGTACTCCGGGCGCTTCTCCCGGTCCTTGAGCTTCGCGACCAGCGGGGCGGCCCGGCGCATCGCCTCCACCCGCCCGTCGACGGTGTCCAGGTCGTACCGGCTGATCACGTGGCGCAGCGCGAAGTCGACCAGCGGCTCGCGGCGGGCGACCAGGTCGCGAACCGCCAGATCGCCCTTGGCCAGCCGCAGCTCGCACGGGTCCATGTTGTCCGGACTGACCGCGATGAAGGTACGCCCGACGAAGCGCTGGTCGTCGGAGAAGGCGCGCAGCGCGGCCTTCTGGCCCGCGGCGTCGCCGTCGAAGGTGAAGATGATCTCGCCGGCCACCGCGTCGGTGTCGAGCAGCAGCCGGCGCAGCACCCCGATGTGATCGGCGCCGAAGGCGGTGCCGCAGGTCGCCACCGCGGTGGTCACCCCGGCCAGGTGGCACGCCATCACGTCCGTGTAGCCCTCGACGACGACCACCTTGCCCTGCTTGGCGATCTCCCGCTTGGCCTGGTCGATGCCGTAGAGGACGTGCGACTTCTTGTAGATCGGAGTCTCGGGGGTGTTCAGGTACTTCGGGCCGTCGTCGTCGTCGAAGAGCTTTCGGGCGCCGAAGCCGATCACGTCGCCGGTGAGGTCGCGGATCGGCCAGAGCAGCCGGCGGCGGAACCGGTCGATCAGGGTGCCCGAGCGGGACTCCCGGGACAGCCCGGCGGTGACCAGCTCCTGGTGGGTGAAGCCCTGCTGGCGCAGGTGCTTGGTGAGCAGGTCCCAGGCGTCCGGGGCGAAGCCGCAGCCGTACCGTTCGGCGGCGGCCCGGTCGAAGCCGCGCTGGGCGAGGAACTCGCGGGCCGGTCGCGCGCCGGCCGTGGTGAGCTGGGCCCGGTAGAACTCGACCGCGGCGGCGTGCGCGGCGACCAGCCGCTGCTTCTGCCCATGCTGCGGGCGGCTGCGCGGGGCGGCGTGGTCGTTCTCCACGTAGCGGAGCTGGATGCCGGCGCGGGCGGCCAGCCGCTCGACCGACTCGACGAAGCTGAGGTGCTCCGCGTCCATCAGGAACTTGATCGCGTCGCCGCCGGCCCCGCAGCCGAAGCAGTACCAGACGTTGCGCGCCGGGGAGACGTTGAACGACGGGCTCTTCTCGTCGTGGAACGGACAGAGCCCCTTGAGGTTGCCACCGCCGGCGGACTTCAGCGTCACCGTCTCGGAGATGACGTCAGCGATCGAGGTGCGCTCGCGGACCAGCGCGATGTCCTCGTCCCGGATCCGCCCCGCCATGTCCGCCACCTCCTCGGCGTACATCCTGCCCTGTCGGACCGACGATCCGGCGGTCGGGGGACGACCCGTGTGGCGAATGCCGCCCCGGCTCGGCGGTTCCGTCCCGCGGGCCGCCCGGCGTCCGCGATCATCGGAGACTGTGCGACGGGTACGGGCCGGCGGCGCCCCCTCGCCGGGCCGGCTGGCCGCCCGGTTCGCCCTGCCGGCCCCGAGCCGCCCGAGGGGGAAGGCGGGGCAGCGACACGCGACGTGGCTCGAGCTCTTCTTCGACGTGATCTTCGTCTTCGCGCTCGGCGCCGTGGTCGACCGGCTCGGCGACGAACCCGTGCCACGCCCCTCGGCCGTGCTCACCGTGTGCGGCCTCTTCGTGGTGCTGCAGTGGGCCTGGGTGGGCCAGGTCTTCTACGACACCCGGTACGACCCGGACGACACCCCTCATCGGCTGCTGGTGCTGGTCGCGCTGGTCGGTGCCGGAGCGCTCACGCTCGGCGTGCGGGAGGCCCCCGAGGGCGTCCTGCTGCCGGCCGGCTACCTCCTGGTGCGGGGCGTCCTGCTGCTGCTCTACCTGCGGGCCCGACCGACCGGGGCACCGGCCCGCCAGGTGACCGGCATCTACCTGGTCGGTTTCGGCATCGGCTGGGTGATCTGGCTCGCCTCGCTGGCCGTACCGGCGTCCGCCCGGCCGGCCTTCTGGATCGCCGGGATGGCCGTGGAGCTGGCCACGCCCTGGGTGGGGCTGCGCCGGCTGAACCGATCGCCGGTGGACGTGGTGCACCTGCCCGAGCGGATCGGCCAGTTCGCCATCATCGTGCTCGGCAGCACGCTGGCCAACCTGCTGACCGCGGTCCCGGCCCACCCCACGCCGGGCATCATCGGTTCGGCGGCGGTGGCGTTCGCCGTACCGGCCTCGGTCTGGTGGGTCTACACCACCTTCGTCAACACCGGCCTGGCGATGGCCCGGCTGCGCGGCGGGCAGGCCTACACCTACGTACACATCGCGATGAACGCCGGGCTGCTCCTGCTCGGCTGGTCCCTCGGGCAGCTGGTCCGGCAGATCGAGGCGGACGCCCCGACGACCCCGACCGCGCTGCGGGCGGTGCTGGCCGCCACGCTGCTGACCTGGATGCTCTGCGGGCTCGGCCTGAGCTGGCTGGCGGTGCAGCGGCCGGGCGTCCGCCGGCTCGCCATAACCGGGTACGGGATCGCGTCGGTCACGGCGATCGCCGTCGCCGTGGCCCGCCCGCTCCCCCTGCTCGTGCTGCTCGCCATCGCGCTCGTCGGCTACGCGGTGCTGCTCACCCGCCACCTCACCGCCCTCGCGCGAGCGCGCTGACCCGCCCGCCGTCAGGCCGGGCGGCCGACGCCGCCGGCCGCGTCCCCGATCCGGGGGAATGGCTCGATGGAGAAGACCACCTCGACCGGCACCTCGAAGTACGCGGCGATACGCAGCGCCAGGTGCAGGCTCGGCCGGAACTCGCCGCGCTCCAGGTAGCCCACCGTCTGGTAGTGCACGCCGAGGGCGTCGGCGAGCTGCCGCCGGGAGATGCCGCGCTCGGCGCGCAGCACGGCGATCCGGTTGTGCACCGTCTCACTCATCGCCGACCTCTCATACCGCCCGCTGCATGGCGCGCTCCCGGCGTGCGGCGACCCGCGAGCCGGACTCCCGGCGCGCCATCCGGCGCAGCACGACCGGGGCCAGGACCAGCCCGAGCACGGCCCAGATCCCGAGCACGCCGAACATCTCCAGGTGCCGCCAGGACCCGCCGAGTTCCACGGCGGCCATGCCGTCCGGCAGCAGCGCCGAGCGCATGCCCAACCCCAGCCAGTAGATCGGGAAGGCCTGCGCGACGGCCTGCAGCCAGCCCGGGTACCCGTTGATCGGGTAGAAGATGCCGGAGAGGGCGATCAGGCCCATGTTCGGCAGCATGACCAGGCCCAGGTTCCGCGGGTTCTCGATGAGGGAGCCGAACACCGCACCCATCGGCAGTGTGGCGACCAGGCCGAGCACCGCCACCCAGGCCAGCGTGAACCAGGCCGCGGCGCTGGTCACCCGGAGCCCGTCGAGGAAGAAGAGCGCCGGGATCAACTGGAGCGCCATGCTGACCAGTGCCATCGCCGACATCAGGACGAGCTTGCCGATCAGGTAGCCGAGCATCCCGTTCGGGGTGGCCTTGGCCCGCAGCAGGGTGCCGTCTTCCCGGTCGACCACCAGCTGGGAGGCCAGCACCAGCATGCCGCCGAACGCGAGCCCCATGCCGAGGGCGCTGGGCAGCGTACGGGCGCCGAGGGAGAAGGTGGTGCCCGGCACGGTCGAGCCGCGCATGAAGAACATCGCCACCAGCAGGACGAACGTCGGGAAGAAGTAGTTCCAGAGGTCCTGGTAGTTGGTGAAGGTGTTGCGCAGCTCGATCCAGCCGCGCCGCAGGCCGGCGCGGACGGCCACGCTGGTCGGGTTCATCGGTCACTCCCCTGCTGCCAGACCCGGGCCACAGCGCCGGTCCGGGCTCCGGATTCCTGCTCGTACACCAGCGCCATGTAGGCGTCCTCCAGGCTGGCCCGCCGCACCTCCAGCTCCTCGACGCCGTCCCCGTACTGCCGCAGCAGGTCGCGGACGAAGCGGGTGGCGTCCGTCGCGGAGTGCACGAACCGCTCCCCGGCCCGGCTCCACCGGATCTCCACGTCGCCGGCGACCCGCCGGGCCAGCTCGTCCGGTGAGCCGTCGGCGATGATCCGGCCGTCGGCGAGGATGAGGATCCGGTCGGCGAGCTTCTCGGCCTCGTCCAGGTCGTGCGTGGTGAGCAGGATGGTGGTCTCGTCCAGGTCGGCGAGGCGGTGCACCAGCTCGTGGAACTCGCGCCGGGCGGCCGGGTCGAAGCCGACCGTGGGCTCGTCCAGGAACAGCAGCTCGGGGCGGCCGACGATGCCGACCGCGACGTCGAGTCGGCGGCGCTGACCGCCGGAGAGCTGGTGGACCCGGCGATCGGCGTGCGCGGCCAGCCCGACCGCGTCGAGCAGGTCGGCGACCGGCCAGGGGCGGCGGAGCCGGGTGGTCGAGTACGGCGCGTAGAAGGCGCCGACGTGGGACAGCAGGTCCCGGACCCGCCACTTGCCGTGGTCCCGCCAGGACTGGAGCACCACGCCGATCCGGGCGCGCCACCGCTCGTCGCCCCGGCCGGGGTCGACGCCGAGGACGCCGACCTCGCCGGCCGAGCGCATCCGGAAGCCCTCGAGGATCTCGATGGTGGTGGTCTTGCCGGCGCCGTTGGGCCCGAGCAGGGCGAGCACCTCGCCGCGTCGGGCGGTGAAGGTGACCCCGCGCAGCACGTCCACGGTGCCGTACCGCATCCGCAGGTCGCGAACGTCGACGACGAGGTCGTCGTCGGGCGGGCGGGGAGTCGCGCTGACTCCCGGTAGTTCGACCGCGGTCATGGCCATCCCCGAAATTGATGGATCAGTACCGCGGAATGTAGCACCTCTACTACAAGATGGGGTACATCCGCTCCCGGATCAGCGGTTGGCGAGAGGTGGCGTCAGACCGGAAGGGCGACCGACTCCTCGGCCTCGACCTGGGCGTTCCAGGCGGCCTTGCTGACGCGCCAGCCCTCGTCGTCCATGCCGCGCCGCCAGTAGCCGGAGATGGAGAGCGCCTCCCGGGGCACCCCGCGCTCGACGCGCAGCAGCCGGCGCAACTCCTTGACGAAGGTTGCCTCGCCATGGACGAAGGCGTGCACCGCCCCGGGCGGGAAGTCCAGCGCCCGGACCGCTGCCACCAGCGCCTCGCCGACCGGGCGGCCGGCCCGGTGCAGCCAGGTCAGCTCCACCGCGCCGGGACTGGTCAGCGGCAGCTCGTCCGCCGGGCCGTCGACCTCGACCAAGACCTTCGCGGGGGCACCGACGGGCAGGCGCTCCAGGGCGGCGGCGATCGCCGGCAGCGCGCTCTCGTCGCCGGCCAGCAGGTGCCAGTCGGCGGCCGGGCTCGGGGCGTACGCGCCGCCGGGGCCGGTGAAGAGCACCTGGTCACCCGGGCGCAGCCGGGCCGCCCACGGGCCGGCCAGCCCCTCGTCGCCGTGGTGCACCACGTCGACGGTCAGCTCGCCGGCCGCCGCGTCCCAGGCTCGCACGGTGTACGCCCGCAACCGCGGCCACTGCTCGCGGGGCAGGTCCCGCTTGATCGCGGCCAGGTCCACCGGGTGCGGGTAGCTGACGCCGGCCGGCGGGAAGACGAACTTGATGTAGTGATCGGTGTGCGCGCCCACCGGCAGGCCGGCCAGCTCCTCGCCGCCGAGCACCAGCCGGATCAGGTGCGGGGTGGGCCGCTCGGTCCGCAGGACCCGGGCGGCGGTGACCTTCTTCGGGCGCTCCGTCATGCTGCTTAGGCTAACCTAAGTCGCCACCACCTCCCCAGTCGCCCACCCCGGCCCGGCCTGGTCGGCCATCGACCCGCCGTTCAGCGCGGCGGAGGGCCGACCAGGCGGCGGTGCCAGGACGCCGCGGCGGGGTCGGTCAGCGAGGCGACCTGGTCGATCACCACCCGGAGCCGGGCGGCGTCGTCCGGGGCGTCCCGCCACAGCGGCGCGAAGACCGGGTCGAGCGCGTCCGGCGCGCGGTCGACCAGGACGGCGACCAGCTCGGCGAGGATCTCCTGCTGGCTGGCGTACCGGGGCCCGACGCCCGGGCGGCGCATCACGTAGCGCAGTGCGATGCCCTTGAGCAGCGCGCACTGCGCCCCGATCCGCCGGGGCACCACCAGGTCGGCGGCGTAGCGGCGATGCGGGCCGGCGCCGAAGCGCTGCTGGGTGGCGGCCACCACCGTCGAGACGAACCGGCCGATGAGCACGCTGCTGGTCGTCTTCAGCGCCGCCTGCGCCCGGTGGCTGCCGTCGTACGCGGCGAGCGGGGCGAGCACCGGCTCGGCCAGCAGTTCGACCAGCACCTCGCCGAGGTCGTCCGGGGACTCACCGGAGTACGCGGCCGCCACGTCGGCGCAGAGGGCCCGCCGCTCGTCGGCGTCCTCCAGCAGCGGGCTCAGGGTGACGTACCCGCCGTGAATGCCGTCCTCCACGTCGTGCACGGAGTACGCGACGTCGTCGGCCCAGTCCATCACCTGCGCCTCGAGACAGCGCCGGGTGCCGGGCGGGGCGCCGGCGCGCAGCCAGTCGAAGACCGGGCGGTCGTCGGCGTACGCGCCGAACTTGCGCTGTCCGGAGCGGCGCGGCCACGGGTACTTGCTGACCGCGTCGAGCGACGCCCGGGTCAGGTTGAGCCCGGCGGACGAGCCGTCCGGCCCGAGCACCTTCGCCTCCAGCCGGGTGAGCACCCGCAGCGTCTGCGCGTTGCCCTCGAAGCCGCCGCAGCCGGCGGCGAGCAGGTCCAGCGCGTCCTCGCCGTTGTGCCCGAACGGCGGGTGCCCGAGGTCGTGCGCCAGCCCGGCGGTGTCCACCACGTCCGGATCGCAGCCCAGCCGGGCGCCCATCTCCCGGGCGATCTGCGCCACCTCGAGGGAGTGGGTGAGCCGGGTGCGCAGGAAGTCGTCGGTCCCGGCGGTGTGCACCTGGGTCTTCGCGGCGAGCCGGCGGAACGCCGCCGAGTGCAGCACCCGCGCCCGGTCCCGCTCGTACGGCGACCGCCCGTACCCGGTGTCCTTCGGCGCCTCGTCGACCAGGCGCGACGCGTCCACCGCGTCGTCGGGGCGGTGCGCCCCTGGGCCCCCGCTCAACCGCTATCCCCGCGGCCGCAGCACGCAGAACTCGTTGCCCTCCGGGTCGGCCAGCACCGTCCACCCCACCTCGTCGCCCTGGCCCACGTCCACGTGCCGGGCGCCCATGTCGACCAGCCGCTCGACCTCGGCCTCCTGATCGGTCGGGCGCAGGTCGATGTGCAGTCGGTTCTTGGCCCCCTTAGGGTGGGTGACCGGGACGAAGACGATGCCGGGGAGCTGGTCGGACGCCCGCCGGATCTCCACCTCGTCCGGCTTCTCGCTGACCACCTGGTAGCCGAGCGCCTCCGCCCACCAGCGGGCGAGCCGCGACGGGTCCTGGGCGTCGACGGTCAGGTTCTCCCAGACGCTGGTCATGCGGCCACCCTTCCCTGCGGATCCTGAACGAGCGTGCCCAGGTTACGCCGGGGGGCGAAAATCGGCGCACCCGCCGACACCTCTTCGGGCGGGACGCGGCACGGGGCCGCCGGCGATCGCGCCGACGGCCCCGTGGCCGACGTGGTCAGCGGGAGTCGGAGCCGTCGGTCTCCACCGCGGCGCGGCCGGCCTCCAGCCGGGCCACTGGAATGCGGAAGGGGGAGCAGGAGACGTAGTCCAGGCCCACCTCGTGGAAGAAGTGCACCGAGTCCGGGTCACCGCCGTGCTCGCCGCAGATGCCGAGCTTCAGCTCGGGCCGGGCCGCCCGACCCTCCTCCGCGGCGATCCGGACCAGCCGGCCGATGCCCTCCGCGTCGATCGACTCGAACGGCGAGACGCCGAAGATGCCCAGTTGCAGGTAACGGTTGAAGAACGCCTGCTCGACGTCGTCGCGGGAGAAGCCCCAGCCCATCTGGGTCAGATCGTTGGTGCCGAAGGAGAAGAACTGCGCCGCCTCGGCGATCTGCCCGGCGGTGACCGCCGCCCGGGGCACCTCGATCATCGTGCCGATCAGCACCTCGACCCCGCTGTCGCCGACCACCTCCGCGATGATCTTCTCCGCCTCGGCGCGTACCGTCTCCAGCTCCTGGACCGCCCCGACCAGCGGCACCATGATCTCGGGCTTGGCGACGACGCCGTTCCTGGCGCACTCCACAGCGGCCTCGACGATCGCCCGCACCTGCATCGCGAAGAGGCCGGGGATGACCAGGCCGAGACGAACTCCGCGCAGGCCCAGCATCGGGTTCTGCTCGTGCATCCGGCGGACCGCGGCCAGCAGCGCCTCCTCCTTGGCGGCGTCCTCGCCGCGCTCCTGGGCGATTGCGACCTTCACCGCGAGCTGCTCGAGCGGGGGCAGGAACTCGTGCAGCGGCGGGTCGATCAGCCGGACGGTGACCGGCAGCCCGTCCATCTCCCGGAAGATCTCCTTGAAGTCCCCGCGCTGCGACGGCAGCAGCGCGGCGAGCGCGGCCTCTTGCTCCTCCTCGGTGCCGGCCAGGATCAGCCGCTCGACCAGCTCCCGGCGGTCACCGAGGAACATGTGCTCGGTCCGGCAGAGCCCGATGCCCTGGGCGCCGAACCGCCGGGCCCGCGCCGCGTCGTCGCCCGTGTCGGCGTTCGCCCGCACCGCCAGCCGCCGCGTGGCGTCGGCGTGCGACATGATCCGGTGCACGGCCTTGACCAGTACGTCGTCGGCCTGCGCCGGGTCGAGGGTGCCCTCGAAGTACTGCACCACCTCGGACGGCATGACCGGCACCTCGCCCAGGTAGATGTTGCCGGAGGTGCCGTCGATCGAGACGACGTCGCCCTCGTTGACGGTCTGCCCGCCCACGGTGAACTTCCGCTGCTGCACGTCGACGTCGAGCTCGTGGGCGCCGCAGACACAGGTCTTGCCCATGCCCCGGGCCACCACCGCGGCGTGGCTCGTCTTGCCGCCGCGGGAGGTGAGGATGCCCTGGGCGGCGACCATGCCGGGCAGGTCGTCCGGGTTGGTCTCCCGACGGACCAGGATCACCTGCTCGCCCTGGTTGGCCAACTCGACGGCGCGCCCGGCGTCGAAGACCACCTTGCCGACGGCCGCGCCGGGCGAGGCGGCGATGCCCTTGGCCACCGGCTGGAACTCGTGGTCGAGCCGGAACCGGGGGAACATCAGCTGGGCGAGCTGGGCACCGTTGACCCGGTGCAGCGCCTCGTCCACGTCGATGAGGCCCTCGTCGACCAGCTGTCCGGCGATGACGAAGGCGGCCGCGGCGGTGCGCTTGCCAACCCGGGTCTGCAGCATCCAGAGCTTGCCGCGCTCGATGGTGAACTCGATGTCGCAGAGGTCCTTGTAGTGCTCCTCCAGCCGGGCCATGTACCCGAGCAGCTCGTCGTACGACTTCTTGTCCAGCCGCTCCAGCTCCTGCAACGGCACGGTGTTGCGGATGCCGGCCACCACGTCCTCGCCCTGGGCGTTGGCCAGGTAGTCGCCGTAGATGCCCTGCGATCCGCTGGCCGGGTCGCGGGTGAAGGCGACGCCGGTGCCGGAGTCGGGGCCGAGGTTGCCGAAGACCATCGCCACCACGTTGACCGCGGTGCCGAGGTCGGCCGGGATCCGCTCCTGCCGGCGGTAGACCACCGCGCGCTCCGCGTTCCACGACTCGAAGACCGCGCGGATGGCCAGGTCGAGCTGCTCCCGCGGCTCCTGCGGGAACTCCCGGCCGGTGTGCTTGCTGAAGATCTTCTTGAACGTGTCGACCAGGCCGCGCATGTCGTCCGCGTCAAGGTCCAGGTCGTTGGTGGTGCCCTTGGCGCGCTTGGCGTCGTCGAGGGCGTGCTCGAACTCCTCGCCCGGCACGTCGCACACGGTCTTGCCGAACATCTGGACCAGCCGCCGGTAGGAGTCCCAGGCGAACCGGTCGTTGCCGCCGGCCTGCCTGCTGAGCCCCGCCACGCTGCGGTCGTTGAGGCCGACGTTGAGAACCGTATCCATCATGCCGGGCATGGAGAACTTGGCGCCCGAGCGAACCGATACCAGCAGCGGGTCGTCCGGGTCGCCGAGCTTGCGGCCCATGCCCCGCTCCAGTGACTCCAGGTGCGCCTCGATCTGGGCGGCCAGCCCCTCCGGCTCCTGACCGGTGGCGAGATACTCCTTGCACGCCTCGGTGGTGATGGTGAAGCCGGGCGGGACCGGGAGGCCGAGATTCGTCATCTCGGCGAGGTTGGCCCCCTTGCCGCCGAGCAGGTCCTTGAGGTCCTTGTTGCCCTCGTTGAAGTCGTAGACGTACTTGTGATCGACCGTCTCTTGCGCTGCCACCAGAGCCTCCCACGCGCGCCGGGAATTGACACTTAACGAAGGTTCAGTTGCCTCATACCCCGGGGCTGACCGCCGGTAATCCCGGCGTCATCAGCGATCGGTGGGCGAAGGTTAAGCGAACATCGAGTGGCCTGGGACCGTTCGGTGACAATCGGCACAACCATCACCACTATCTGCGTCCGTACCAGTTTTTGGGAACGCTTCCACGCGCAGGATCACGCAATTCCGCCGCCCGCCGTACCCTGGACAGCGCTCGTTCTGCCGAACCTCACCTTTGCCATATCCGTCGCAGATACACCCGGAGCCGTTGCCGTGTCCTCCACCTCCTCCGCCACCCCGGACGCCGGCCGGGAGCCGATCGACCACGGGGTCGCCGGGCCTGCCCGCACCCCCGACCCGATCCCCGCGCGCGAGCCGGCGGCCGCCGAACTCGCCCGGGCCGCCGAGCGGGCGGCCGGCGACCTGCTCGCCCCGCCCGCCCCGGTCCGGCTGGGCGACGTGGTGCCCGCACCGGAACGGGTCGAGCCCGACCCGGCGGCGGACTTCGTGCTTCCCGCCGAGGCGGTCGTCCGAGTCAGCCCGGAGCCGGCCGCGCGGGACGTGGCCGAGCAGCTCGCCGAACTGCTGCGCCCGGCCACCGGCTTCCCGCTGCCGGTCACCGAGGCGGCCGAGGCCACCTCGGAGGACGCACTGACCCTGACCCTGGCGGCCGCTCCGGCTGCTCCGCTGGACCCCGGCACGCGGGCGGGCGCCCCGCCCGCTCCCGTCGGCACCGCCACGTACGCGACCGCCACCCCCGGCCCTGTCGACGCGCTCGGAGCGGAGGGTTACCGGCTGGCGGTGACCGCCGACGGCGTCCGGATCAGCGCCGGGACGCCGGCTGGCCTGTTCCACGGGGTGCAGACGCTGCGGCAACTGCTGCCGGCCGCGATCGAGAGCCCGGATCCGGTCGCCGAGCGCTGGGTGGTGCCCGGCGGCACCATCGTCGACCGGCCGCGGTTCGGGTACCGGGGTGCGATGCTCGACGTGGCCCGGCACTTCTTCGGCGTCCCCGACGTGCTGCGGGTGATCGACCACCTCGCCCGGTACAAGCTCAACCACCTGCACCTGCACCTCACCGACGACCAGGGCTGGCGGATCGCCGTCGACTCCTGGCCGCGGCTGGCCGCCGTCGGCGGGGCGACCGAGGTGGGCGGCGGTCCTGGCGGCTGCTACACCGCCGCCGACTACCGGCGGATCGTCCGCTACGCGGCCCGCCGGCACGTCACGATCGTGCCCGAGATCGACCTGCCCGGGCACACCAACGCGGCGCTGACCGCGTACCCGGAACTCGCGCCGGACAAGGTCGCGCCGCCGCCGTACACCGGCACCGAGGTCGGCTTCAGCTACGTCGACCCGGCCGACGAGCGGAGTTACGACTTCGTGGCCGACGTGCTCGGCGAGGTGGCCGCCCTCACCCCCGGCCCGTGGCTGCACATCGGCGGCGACGAGGCGTTCAAGGTGCGGCCGGAGGCGTACGCCCGGTTCGTCGAGCGGGTGCAACGGCTCGTCGCCGACACCGGGAAGACCGTGGTCGGCTGGCACCAGATCGCTCCGGTCGGGCATGCCGACGGCCGGGTGCTCCAGTGGTGGGGCACCAAGGGTGACGACCCGGTCGTCGCCGAGGCGGTACGCCGGGGCGCGCGGGTGATCCTCTCCCCGGGCAACCACGCCTACCTCGACATGAAGTACGCCCCGGACACCCCGATCGGGCACGACTGGGCCGGGCTGATCGACCTGCGGACGGCGTACGACTGGGACCCGGGCAGCCACCTGGTCGACGTGCCGGCCGATGCGCTGCTCGGCGTCGAGGCGCCGCTCTGGACCGAGTCGGTCACCTCGCTCGCCGAGATCGAGTTCATGCTGCTGCCCCGGCTGCCCGCAATCGCCGAGCTGGCCTGGTCGCCCCGGGCGACCCACGACTGGGCCGGGTTCCGTGACCGGCTGGCCGGCCACGGACCGCGCTGGGCCACCGCCGGCATCGCCTTCCACCACGCCCCGGAGGTGCCCTGGCCGGCGGAGCCGGCCGCGCCGAGCCGGCCGGCGGCCGAGTCGACGCCACAAATCCCCGCCCAGTCCCGCCCCGACAGCGCCGAGACGCCGGAGTCCGCGGCAGTCACTGACGGAGCGTGATTTTCCCGCCGCCGCGGCCGATGTCGCACCCGGAGTGACCGGCTCCCGTCGACGCCGCCAACGTCGCCGCGGTCCCGGCGCTGCCGACGCCGCTGACCAGCGCGCCCTTCCGATCGCCGACGCGACCCCCGACACCCCGTCACGGCCGCTTTGCTCTGCTGCACCATAGGCAACACTGACTTTCCGTAACTGTTGCCGATGGTGCAGCAGAGCAAAGGGAGGAATGGGGGTGCCCACGGGGCAAGCGGCCTCAACACGCCGAGGGCACTCTTTCAACTGCGCGGATCCTGCACATTCGGACGGGTCGGTGGGCGCTCAGCCCGGGTCGGTTGCCCGCCGGGTGCGCGGGGTGTCCGGTTTGCGGTCGGATGATCCGTGGTCGCGGCCACCCCGCAGGTGGAATGACGGCCACCCCCGGGTCGTTGAACATGGCGTACCCGCGGCGCCCCCGCGCCGACACGGGTCTCCCCGGCGCCGAATGTGCGACCGCACGGGGGCTCCCCGGGACGTCTGAGCACGGGCCGCGGAATGTGCGGCCGGCCCGGACGGTTACACCCCCGGGACACCCGAGCAGGCCCCCGGCCGCAGGGCCCCTTCTCACCCCCCCTTTTTCATCGCGGCGCGCCGCACCCCCGCGCGCGTCGCCGTGCACCCCCGAACGAAAGGCCTCGATCACCATGCGTACCAACCTGATCCGCAAGGCTGCCCTGACCGCTGCCGGCCTCACCGTCACCGGCGGCGCCATCGCCGCCCCCGCCGTCGCCGCCCAGGCCACCCCGGCCGAGAAGGCCGCGCAGGTCCAGACCGACCGCAAGACCAGCGGCGAACGCGAACTCAACGTCCGCTACCAGGCCCAGCCGAACTTCTACTACTGCGGCCCCGCCGCCACCCGCAACGCCCTGAGCGTGCAGGGCAAGGACATCAACGTCGACGCCATGGCCAAGGAGATGGGCACCACCGAAGCCGGCACCAACTCCATCAACGACATCACCCCGGTGCTGAACAAGGAAACCGGCAAGAACGCCTACCGCAGCACCGAAATCCGCGACAACAAGGCCGACGACAAGCAGACCGACAAGCTGCGCACCGACCTCGTCCGCACCATCGACGACGGCCGCGCCGTCGTGGCCAACATCGCCGGCACCGCCACCGACACCGACGGCAACACCCACTCCTTCGAGGGCGGACACTACATCAGCGTCGTCGGCTACCACGACGACGGCCACACCGTGACGATCGCCGACTCAGCCGACCCGAACCAGGCCTCCTACCGGATGAGCGTGGACAACCTGGCCGACTGGATCGCCACCCGCGGCTACGCCGCCTGACACACCAACACCGAAGGGCCGACCCCACCCGGGGCCGGCCCTTCGTCGTCTCCGGACCTCGCCGAGGCCGGGCAGTCCGTCAGCCGCCGGAGTCGTCCAGCTCGGCGCCGGCCGGCACGGTGTCGTCGTCCCGGCTCTTCAACCAGCCGTCGGGCAGGTAGACCTTGCCCGGGGAGTTGGTCCGGCCGCGCGGCTGGCTGAGGATCTGCACCGGGAACGGCTCGTCCGCGTCGAGCTTGCCGAGCAGGTCGTCGAGCTTGGCCAGGCTGTCGATCATCGCGAGGGAGCTGCGCAGCTCGCTGCCGACCGGGAAGCCCTTGAGGTACCAGGCGACGTGCTTGCGGAAGTCGGTGCAGCCGTCCCGCTCACCCTGCGCGGGGTTGCGCGCGCCCGCCACGAACTGGTCGACCAGCAGCTCGGCGTGCCGGCGCATGGTCGCCGCGACCTCGCCGAGGTTGGGCAGCCGGCGCTCCGGCCGGCCGTTGAACGCGGCCTCCAGGTCGGCGAAGAGCCACGGCCGGCCCAGGCAGCCCCGCCCGATCACCACGCCGTCCACGCCGGTGTGCGCGACCATCCGCAGCGCGTCGTCGGCCTCCCAGATGTCGCCGTTGCCCAGCACCGGCACGTCGAGGGCCTGCTTGAGGGTGGCGATGGCGTCCCAGTCGGCGGTGCCCGAGTAGCGCTGCGCGGCCGTACGCCCGTGCAGGGCGACCGCCGCCACGCCGGCGTCCTGCGCGGCGAGGCCCGCCTCGACGTACGTCAGGTGGTCGTCGTCGATGCCCTTGCGCATCTTGACGGTGACCGGCACCCCGGCGGGCGACGCGGCGTCCACCGCGGCCTTGACCAGCCGGGCGAAGAGCCGGCGCCGCCACGGCAGCGCCGAGCCGCCGCCGCGCCGGGTGACCTTGGGCACCGGGCAGCCGAAGTTGAGGTCGATGTGGTCGGCGAGGTCCTGCTCCACCACGATCCGCACGGCGGCGGCGGTGATCTCGGGGTCGGTGCCGTAGAGCTGGAGGCTGCGGGGCTGCTCGTCCTCGCCGAAGGCGATCATGCGCCGGGTCTTCGGGTTCCGCTCGACCAGCGCCTGCGTCGTGATCATCTCGCAGACGTAGATGCCGCCGCCCTGCTCCCGGCAGAGCCGGCGGAAGCCGACGTTGGTGATGCCGGCCATCGGCGCGAGCACCACCGGCGGCCACACTTGGTGCCGTCCGAGGGTCAACGGGCGCAGCTGGGGAAGGGTGGGGGCGGTCACCGGACAAGTGTAAGGAGGGGCCCCCTCTTAACGCCTCCTGCAGAGCAGGGGCCCCTTGTTAACACGGCGCATATCACAGTTGCCCGGGCGACGAGGGGTCTCCACAGGGCAGCGGGCGGTCCACAGACGCGAGCCTGGGGCAGGACGTGCCGGGTTCGGGGGACCAGTCTGCGGGCATGGTCGACTACTCGCCCGAGTTGGAAGAGGCGGCGGATCGCCAGCAGCAGATTGTCACCCGGGCCCAACTGCTCGCCGCCGGCTTCGACGACATGTTCCTGTACCGGCAGACCCGCCGCGGGCTCTGGCAACGCGTGCTACCGGCGACGTACGCCCTGTTCACCGGCACCCTGACCGATGAGCAGCGACGGATCTCCGCGGCCCTCTACGCGGGCGCCGACGCCCAGGTGACCGGTCTGGCAGCATTGTCCTGGTACGGCTTCCGGTACAGCCCACGGACGGACGACGTACAGCTGATCGTGCCGCATCACACGCGCCGGAAGTCATCCGGGCATGCGGTGATCGCGCGGGCGCTGGCGCTGGACGCGAAGGCCCGGCGGACAGGCCTCTACCCCGTCTGCTCACCCGCCCGCGCGGTCGTTGACGCCGCCCGTGACCTACGCCACCTGCGTCCGGTGCGCGCCATCGTGGCCGAGGCCGTCCAGCGCAGCTTTACCGACCTCAGCGCCCTCGACAAGGAGATCCGCCGTGCCAGGCGGAGCCGGACAGCTCTGATCCGGAAGGCATTCTCCGAGGTCGTCGCGGGCACCCGCTCCGCACCCGAAGCGGAGCTGCGGGAATGCCTTTCCGACAGCCCGCTGCTGCCGGAGGTCCTCTGGAATCCCCGCTTGCTGACCGCGGACGGCCGCACGCTTCCCACGCCGGACGGCTACCTGGCGGAGGCGGCGGTGGCCCTGGAGGTGGACTCGCAGGACTACCACTTCAGCCCGGGCGACTGGGCGCGCACGTTGGACCGGCACAACGAGTTGAGCCGGCTCGGCGTGCTGATCCTGCACTTCACCCCAGCCCAGATCCGTCGCGAGCCGACACGGGTACGACGAACAGTGGAGGACGCGTACGCGTCGCGGCGCGGACTCGCCGCCATTGTGAAAGTGAACGCACGGCCCAGCTCGAAGGGCGGACCAGGGTGTTAAGAAGGGGCCCCTTCTCTACCAAAAGCGTTAAGAAGGGGCCCCTGCTTACAGCTCAGCAGCCGGGCAGGCGCTCGATCAGGTAGCGCTCGACCTGGTCCAGCGAGATGCGTTCCTGGGCCATGGTGTCCCGGTTCCGCACGGTCACCGCGTTGTCGTCCAGGGTGTCGAAGTCCACCGTCACGCAGAACGGCGTGCCGATCTCGTCCTGCCGCCGGTAGCGGCGACCGATCGCCTGCGAGTCGTCGAACTCGACCACCCAGCGCTTGCGCAGGTCCGCGGCGAGGCCCCGCGCCTTGGGCGAGAGCGCCTCGTTACGGGACAGCGGCAGCACCGCCACCTTGACCGGGGCCAGCCGGGGGTCGAAGCGCATGACCGTCCGCTTGTCCACGCCGCCCTTGGTGTTCGGGGCCTCGTCCTCGTCGTACGCCTCGAGCAGGAAGGCGAGCACCGCGCGGGTCAGGCCGGCGGCCGGCTCGATCACGTACGGGACCCAGCGCTCGCCCTTGCCCTGGTCGAAGTACGACAGGTCGACGCCGGAGTGCTTGCTGTGCGTGGACAGGTCGAAGTCGGTCCGGTTGGCGATGCCCTCCAGCTCGGCGAACTCGGTGCCGCCGAACTGGAACCGGTACTCGATGTCGACCGTGCGCTTGGAGTAGTGGGAGAGCTTCTCCTTGGGGTGCTCGTAGAAGCGCAGGTTCTGCTCCGACAGGCCGAGGTCCAGGTACCAGTTCCAGCGCTCCCGCAGCCAGTACTCGTGCCACTCCTCGTCGGTGCCCGGCTCGACGAAGAACTCCATCTCCATCTGCTCGAACTCGCGGGTGCGGAAGATGAAGTTGCCCGGGGTGATCTCGTTGCGGAACGACTTGCCGGTCTGCGCGATGCCGAACGGCGGCTTCTTCCGGGCGACGGTCTCCACGTTCTTGTAGTTGACGAAGATGCCCTGGGCGGTCTCCGGGCGCAGGTAGTGCAGGCCCTCGTCGCTCTCCACCGGGCCCAGGTAGGTCTTCATCAGGCCGTTGAACATCCGCGGCTCGGTGAAGGTGCCCTTATTGCCGCAGTTGGGGCAGGTCAGCTCGGACAGCGAGGTTGGCGGACGGCCCTGCTTGGCCTCGAACGCCTCCTCGAGGTGGTCCGCCCGGAACCGCTTGTGGCAGAACTGGCACTCGGTCAGCGGGTCGACGAACTCGGCGAGGTGGCCGGAGGCCTCCCAGACCTGGGGGGCCAGGATGACCGCGGAGTCCAGGCCGACCACGTCGTCGCGCTGCTGGACCATGGTCTTCCACCACTGCCGGCGGACGTTCTCCTTGAGCTCCACGCCGAGCGGACCGTAGTCCCACGCCGACCGGGTGCCCCCGTAGATCTCACTCGAGGGGAAGACGAAGCCCCGCCGCTTGGCGAGGTTGACGATGGCGTCGATGCGGTCGGCTGGCATGTTTCCTCCTACGCCGGCTGGCGGTCGGCGGGGGCGCGATGTGGGTGGGAACGGTCAGTTTCGGGACAACGGTACGGCTATCGGAGTCCCGAGCCCAGCAGAATACCGGGGGCGGGTCAGCTCACCCCGCAGACCTCCATGCCGCCCGTCTGCTGGTCCGACTTCAGGGTCACCTGCTGGGTCTCCCGCCCGCCCCCGGTGAGGGTCACGTCGACGGGCACGGTGAGGGTCTGGGTGTCCACCCGACCCACCCGGTAGCCGGAGATCTGCGGCTCGCTGGCCACCCGCTGCTCGAACTCCGGCCGGGATTCCTGCCGCTGCACGTCGTCGCAGAGCTTGTCGTACGCCCGGGACCAGTCCTTCTCCACCAACGCCTGGTAGTAGTCGTCGGTCACCGCCCGCCCCTGCTCGTCGATCGCCTGGGCATTGGTCACCGCCAGCCCGACGATCGCCGCCCCGCCCCCGCCGCAGCAGAGCAGCACCGCGAGCGCGCCGACGCCGAGCCCGAGCCAGAGCCGGGCGCGACGGCCCTCGGTCGGCGGCGCGGCGAACGGCGGGGCCACCCCAGGGCCGGCCGGCGGCCCGGGGACGCCCGGCTCGGACGGCGACCCCGGGACCGGCGGCGCGCCGTCGGAGCCGGGCAGCATGGGGTGAGGGGGCGGGGCTGCCGGTCCGGGAGCGGTCATAGGGAGAGGGTAGTGCCCAGGGCTCAGCGGTAAGGAGCAGCGGCTCGGTCACTGGCGACGACGACGATCTCACCGTCCGGCGCGGCGCTGGCCAGCGTCTCGTACGCCGACGGCTCGTCGACCGACTCGGCGAGCAACGGCACCGCGGCGATCTTGACGTCGAACCCGCCCAGCGCCCGCCGGTACGCCCCGACCGACTCCCACTCGGTGACCAGGCACCAGTGCGTCGGGTCGTCCAGCGCCCGCAGCAGCTCGCCGCGCAGGTAACCGGGGCGGGCGGCGAGCGCCGCGAGGGCGGCGTGGGCCCGCCCGGTGAAGGCGTCCGCTCCTTCGGTGTTCACGACGAACCGGTTGGTGACCAGCAACGGCGTCCTCCTCGTAGAGTCTGTGGAATGGAGCGTACGCAAAGCCCTCTGCTGGCCCGCCTGGCCCGGGTCAATCCGACGGCGGTCTTCCTGGCCACGCTGGTCCTGGTGCTGGTGGCGCTCTTCGACCCGGGCCGGGTGGGCGGCGTGCTCCTGCTGGCGCTCGCCGCGGCGCTGTTCTGGCTGCTGGCCAGGACCTGGCCGGTGCAGGCACCGGCGACCCGGGTGATCCGGCTGCTGATCCTGATGCTGCTGGTCACGGTCGCCCTGGCCAAGCTCCTCTGACATGCAATCATGCGTTTTTGACAATTAATTTCGTTATCGCGGACAGTGGTTGTCATGACCGTTCGCTCCACTCCGCGCGCCCTGGCCGCCGTCGTCGCTCTGCTGACCCTCGGCGGGGTAGCCGGCTGCTCCGCCGACGGGTCGACCGGCGCCGACCCGAAGCGCGTCGACGTGGTGGCCGCCTTCTACCCGCTGCAGTTCCTCGCCGAGCGAATCGGCGGCGACGCGGTGAAGGTGACCAACCTGGCCAAGCCCGGCGCCGAGCCGCACGACCTGGAACTCAACCCGGGCCAGGTCGGCCAGGTCAGCGAGGCGGAACTGATCGTCTACCTGAAGGGCTTCCAGCCGGCCGTGGACGACGCGGTCGACCAGAACGCCGGCGACCGGGCGTTCGACGTGGCCAGCGTGCAGCCGCTGCTCGACGCGGCGGCCGCCGGCCACCAGCACGAGGGCGGCGAGGCCGGACACGAGGAGGAGCCGACCGGCGGCAAGGACCCGCACGTCTGGCTCGACCCGACCCGGCTGGCGACCATCGGCGACCGGCTCGCCGAGCGGCTCGGCAAGGCCGATCCGGACCGGGCCGCCGACTTCACCGCCCGGGCCAGGGCCCTCCGCGCCGACCTGGAGAAGCTGGACACCGAGTACGCGCAGGGCCTGCAGACCTGCCAGCGCCGGGAGATGGTGACCAGCCACACCGCCTTCGGCTACCTGGCCGCGCGCTACCGGCTCGAGCAGGTCGGCATCACCGGCCTCACCCCCGAGGCCGAGCCATCCCCGCAGCGACTCGCCGAGGTGGCGAAGGAGGCCCGGGAGCACGGGGCCACCACCATCTTCTTCGAGACGCTGGTCAGCCCGAAGGTCGCCGAGACCATCGCCCGCGAGGTCGGGGCGAAGACCGCGGTGCTCGATCCGATCGAGGGCGCGCCGGCCGCGGGTGACTACCTGTCGGCGATGCGCGCCGATCTCCAGACCCTGCGAACCGCGTTGGACTGCTCATGAGTGAACCCGTGATCCAGGTCGCGCACGCGACGGTCGGCTACGACGGCCGCACCGTGCTGCGGGACGTCTCGCTGACCGTCACCGCCGGCGAGGTGGTCGCCGTGCTCGGCGCCAACGGCTCCGGCAAGTCCACCCTGATCCGCGCGGTGCTCGGGCTGGTCCCAATCAGCGCCGGGTCGATCACCGTCTTCGGCACCCCGCAGCGCCGGTTCCGGCAGTGGCGGCGGGTCGGGTACGTCCCGCAGCGGCTGGGTGCCGGCAGCGGCGTACCGGCCACGGTGGGCGAGGTGGTCGCCTCCGGCCGGCTGGCCCGCCGGGGCGTGCTGCGCCCGCCGGGGCGCGCCGACCGGGCGGCCGTCGCCACGGCGCTGCGCGCGGTCGGGCTGGCCGACCGGGCCGGCGACCCGGTCGCCACCCTCTCCGGCGGCCAGCAGCAGCGCACCCTGATCGCCCGGGCGCTGGCCGGCGAGCCGGAACTGCTGGTGCTCGACGAGCCGACCGCCGGGGTCGACGCGGTCAGCCAGGAGGCGTTCGCCGGGGCACTGCGCGGGTTCCTGAACGACGGCGGGACGGTGCTGCTGGTCGCCCACGAACTCGGGCCGCTGCGGCCGCTGATCAGCCGGGCGGTCGTCGTACACGAGGGTGGGATCTGTCACGACGGCGCGGTGCCGGAGCCCGCCGGCCACCACGCGGAGCCCGACCACGACCACGTGCATCCGCACGGTCCCGAGGAGCCCGCCGGGCTGTGGAGCAGTTGAGCATGGACCTCTTCCAGTACGACTTCATGCTGCGCGCCCTGGTCGGCGCGCTGGTCATCGGGCTGGCCGCGCCGGCCCTCGGGATCTACCTGGTGCAGCGGCGGCTGGCGCTGATCGGTGACGGCATCGGGCACGTGGCGCTCACCGGGGTCGGCGCCGGGCTGCTGCTCAACCGCTCCCCAGTCCTGGTGGCGGTGATCGCGGCGACGCTCGGGGCGATCACCATCGAGCTGCTCCGCTCCCGCGGCCGCACCTCCGGCGACCTGGCCCTGGCGCTGCTCTTCTACGGCGGTATCGCCGGCGGCGTGATGCTCGTCGGCCTCTCCGACGCCAGCAACGCCTCGCTCAACTCGTACCTCTTCGGGTCGCTCACCACCACCTCACCGGCCGACCTGACCACCATCCTGGTGCTCGGCGTGGCGATCCTGGTCACCATGCTGGCGCTGCGCCCGGCGCTCTTCGCGGTCTGCCACGACGAGGAGTACGCCCGGGTCTCCGGCCTGCCGGTCCGAGCGCTCAACCTGCTGCTCGCGGTGACCACCGCGGTCACCGTCACCATCGCCATGCGGGCCGTCGGCGTGCTGCTGATCAGCGCGCTGATGGTGGTGCCGGTGGCCACCGCGCAGCAGATCACCCGCGGCTTCCGCAGCACCATGGCGGCCGCGATGACGCTCGGGCTCTTCGCCGCCGGCGCGGGCATCTGGGTGGCCGCCACCGCGGACACCGCCCCGGGCGCCTCGGTGGTGCTGCTGGCCATCGCCTCGTTCCTGGTCGTCGCGCTCGCCGCGGCGGGCTGGCGGGCGCTGCGCCGGCGCACCGGCCCGGCCGCCGCGCCCGCCGACGAGCCGCACGAGCACGAGGTGGTGCTCCGGTGAGGCCGCACCGGCCGGCTCTCCTGGCATTGGTTACCGTTACGGGGTGACCGGCACGAACGGGTACGACGCCTTCGAGGGCGCCGGCGAGCTGCTGCGTGCGCTGTCGGCGCCCATCCGGCTGGCGATCGTGAGCGAGCTGGCGCAGGGTGAACGATGCGTGCACGAGCTGGTGGAGAAGCTCGGCGCCCCGCAGCCGCTGGTCTCCCAACACCTGCGGGTGCTGCGCGGTGCGGGCGTGGTGCGCGGCTCCCGGCGCGGTCGCGAGATCGCGTACGTCCTCGTGGACGAGCACGTCGCGCACATCGTGGCGGACGCCGTCAGCCATGCCGGGGAGGGGTCATGAGCGAGCTCCGGAACACCCGGCAGCGGACGGCGGTCAGCGCGCTGCTGGCCGAGATGGAGGGCTTCCACAGCGCGCAGGACCTGCACGCCATGCTGCGGCAGCGGGGCGAGCGCGTCGGCCTGACCACCGTCTACCGGACGCTGCAGGGGCTGGCCGACGCCGGCGAGATCGACGTGATGCGCCCGCCCGGCGCCGAGCACCTCTACCGGCGGTGCAGCGAGGGGCACCACCACCACCTGGTCTGCCGGGCCTGCGGGCGCACCGTGGAGGTGGCCGGGCCGGCGGTGGAGAGCTGGGCGGAGCGGGTCGCCGCCCAGCATGGGTACGCCGAGGTCAGCCACACCCTGGAGATCTTCGGCACCTGCCCGGCCTGCGCCGGCTGAGAAATCTCCACCGTGCCAGGGCGGCCGGAGCGTGGCACGCTGTCCCGCGTGAAGATCTACGCTGACCGTTTTCCGACCGCCGTCCGTCAGCTCCTCACCGATGTGCTCGTGGTCGTCTGGGTCTACGCGGCGATCCGCTTCGCGCTCTGGCTGCACGACCTGATCCAGAAACTCGCCGTACCCGGACAGAAGCTGGAGGGGGCCGGCGGTGGTCTCGCCGACAACCTGGCCGACGCCGGCGGCAAGGTCGGCCGGGTGCCGCTGGTCGGCGACGAGCTGACCGGGCCCTTCACCAAGGCCGCGGACGCCGCCCGGGCGGTCGCCGAGGCGGGCCGCGACCAGCAGGAACTCGTCGGCCAACTCGCCCTCGCGCTGAGCATCGCGGTGCTGGTCTTCCCGCTCGGCCTGGTGCTCTTCGGCTGGCTGCCGCTGCGGCTGCACTGGATGCGCCGGGCCGGCGCGGCGAAGGCGCTGGCCACCGCGCCCGCCGGCCGCGATCTGCTGGCGCTGCGGGCGCTCGCCGGTCAACCGCTGGGAAAGCTGACCCGGATCGCGCCCGACGTGGCCGAGGCCTGGCGGCGCGGCGACGACGCCACCGTCGACGCGCTCGCCGCCCTGGAGTTGCGCCGACTCGGCCTGCGTGGCGGCCGTTAAGGTGTGCCGGTGCTCTACTTCCTGATCGTCATCGCGGTGCTGCTGCTGGCGTACGCGGGCGTCCTGGTCAGCTTCGTGCGCAAGGGTCGCCGGATCCCGCCGGCGGCGTACCTGGTGCTGGCCGCGCTCAACGGGCTCATCCTGGCCGCGGTGCTGGCCTGGGCCATCGCCCGCTGAGGCTCGCCCGCGCGGGATGCGGCATGTCGCGGTGTCCGGGCGACCGGAAACCGCGACATGCCACAAGCCTCTTCACGAACGGGGAGGGATCCGGCGGCGGACGTCCTGCGCCGCGGAGGGGCCGGGCTGCCAGCGGGCCACCCAGGGGGCGTCCGCGGGTGGGGTGGTCACCCCCTCCTCCAAGGCGACGTACCGGCCGGCGAGGATCCGCTTCGCCGCCGCCACGTCGAGCGAGTCGGTGTTGGACCAGAGCCCGGTGAACAGCTCCTCGACGCGGAGCCGGGCCTGCCGGCAGAACAGGTCGGCCAGCTCGACGTTCTCCGGGTGGCTGTCCCGCTCGGCGGCCGCCCGGACGCATACCGCCGACATCGCGAACAGCTCCGCGCCGATGTCTACCACCCGGCCGAGGAAGGCCTGCTTGCGTTCCATCTTCCCCTGCCACCGAGACATCGCGTAGAACGTCGATCGGGCCAGCTTGCGGGAGGTGCGCTCGACGTGCCGCAGGTGGCCGGCGAGCGGGCCGAACTCGGCGTACGCACCGGGGGCCTGGCCCCGGCCGACGGCGAGGGTGGGCAGCCACTTCGCGTAGAAGAGGCCGGCCCGCGCGCCCGCCTTCGCCTTGCGGCCCAGACCGGCGTCCGGGTCGATGATGTCGCCGGCCACCGAGAGGTGCGCGTCGACCGCCTCCCGGGCGATCAGCAGGTGCATGATCTCGGTGGAACCCTCGAAGATCCGGTTGATCCGCAGGTCGCGCAGCAACTGCTCGGCCCCGGCCGCGCGCTCGCCCCGGGCGGCGAGGGACTCGGCGGTCTCGTAGCCGCGGCCACCGCGGATCTGGATCAGCTCGTCGGCGATCTTCCAGGCCATCTCGCTGGCGTAGAGCTTGACCAGCGCCGCCTCGATCCGGATGTCGTTGCGGTCGTCGTCGGCCAGCAGGCAGCAGAGGTCCAGCATGCTCTCCATGCCGTACGTGGTGGCGGCGATGAAGGCGAGCTTCTTGGCGACCGCCTCGTGCGCGCCGACCGGCCGGCCCCACTGGACCCGGTCGGCGGCCCACTCCCGGGCCACGTTCAACGACCACTTGCCCGCGCCCACGCACATCGCCGGCAGCGAGAGCCGCCCGGTGTTCAGCGTGGTCAGGGCGATCTTCAACCCCTTGCCCTCGCCACCGATGATGTTCTCCTTCGGCACGAAGACGTCGTGGAACCGGGTGAGGCTGTTCTCCAGACCGCGCAGACCGACGAAGGCGTTGCGGCGCTCCACCGTGATGCCCTCGCTGTCGCCCTCGACCACGAAGGCGGTGATCCCACCGCGCCGCCCCTCGGCCGCCGGCACCCGGGCCATCACCACCAGCAGGGTGGCGACCGTGCCGTTGGTGGCCCAGAGCTTCACCCCGTTGAGCCGGTAACCGCTGCCGTCCGCGGTGGGCTCGGCGGTGGTGGCCAACCGGGCCGGGTCGGAGCCGACGTCCGGCTCGGTGAGCAGGAACGCGGAGACCTCGCCGGCGGCGAGCCGGGGCAGGAACCGCTGCTTCTGCTCGGGCGTGCCGAACATCTTCAGTGGCTGCGGCACACCGATCGACTGGTGGGCCGAGAGCAACGCGCCGATGGCCGGGTTGGCCGAGCCGACCCGCATCAGCGCCCGGCAGTAGTGCAGGTTGCTCAGCCCGAGCCCGCCGTACTTGCGGTCGATCTTCATGCCGAAGGCGCCCAGCCGGGCCAGCCCGTGGAACACCTCGTCCGGGATGTACGCGTCCCGCTCGATCGCCGCGCCGTCCACCTCGGAGTCCGCGTACGCCCCCAGCTCGCGGAGGAACTCCTCGGCGCGGGCCGCCTCCGCCGGGTCCGAGCGGGGCCAGGGGTTGATCAGGTCGAGCCGGAACCGGCCGAGGAAGAGCTCCTTGCCGAAGCTGGGACGGTCCCAGGCCGACTCGCGGGCGGCCTCGGCGACCTGGCGGGCCTCCTTTTCGGAGACCTGGCCCGCCTCGTACGGCAGCGGTGCCGCGCCACCCGCCTCGTCGATCGCGGTGGCGGTCTCGACCGCCTCGTCCCCCGCCGCGGGACCGGTGTGGGGGTCGTCGATCGGGGCGACCCGGCCGGTGGGACCGCCCGCTCCGGCTGCGCCCGCTTCGTCGGGTCGACTGTTCTGTGTCGTGGTCACGGCTGCCCCCTCGAACCTCGGTCCGGCTGCTCAACGTGCTCGACAGAAATCACGCTACCCCCGGGTGTTACCCGGCGGTAGCGTTTCGCGCACGTCGGATTTCGCGGGACGTCGTGCCTGCTCGGGAGACGGTCAGTCGCCGGGGAGCACCGGCGGGTCGTCGTCCTCGTCGTCGATGTCGTCCTCGCCCCAGTTCCGCCGCACGAACGGCAGGATCATCCAGAAGGCGAGGAACCAGACCGCGGTGATCGCGGTGAGCAGCAGGGCGATCGGCCGGCTGAGCACGAAGTCGGTGATCAGCAGGACTGCGCTGACCATCGAGATCAGCATGAAGGCGAGGCCGCCGGTGGCCATCCGGTGGGCGAAGCGGACCAGCTCCGGCTTGCGGCCCTGCCGGAACAGCGCCCGGTGAAAGGCCACCGGCGAGATGATCATCGCGGTGGCCGCCGCGGCCGACAACAGCGAGATGATGTAGACGTCCTTCTGGAAGCCGGACGCCCGGGTGAAACCGTTGCTGAACGGCAGGGTGAGCAGGAAGGCGAAGAGGATCTGCACGCCGGTCTGCGCGACCCGCAGCTCCTGCAGCAGATCGGCGAAGTTCCGCTGCCAGCGCTGCTTCTCGGTTTCCTTGGACACGCGCAACCTCCGGGAAGACGGTACTGCCGGCGGGGTGCACCCGCCGGCAGCAACGCCATTGCCCCGTCGGCGTTGCGGCGAAACCGGCTCATGATCCCCGGCCAGGTCGCGCCGGGCCTCACGCCCCGCGGCGGATCCGGCCGGCGTAGCGGGCCTCCAGTTCGGCGTTGTGCTCGTCCCCGCCGGTGATGTTGGCCGACAGGTAGACCGGGGGCCGCTCGCCCGCCGCCAGCAGGCGCGCCACCACCTCCGCCACGATCTGCTGGGCCAGCAGCGCGGCCGTGATCGAGGAGACCGCGCCGACCGCGCCGCCGCCGGGCAACGGCAGGGTCGCATCGCCGTACGGGGCGCCGTTGTCGAGCACCACGTCGGCAAAGTCGGCGAGCTTGCGCCCGGACGGGTGGCGCGAGGTCATCCGCCCGGAGTGCTCGGCCGAGGTGATCGCGACGAGGCGGTGCCCGCGCTCCTTGACCAGGGCGGCGAATTCCACCATGGCGCCGTTCACCCCGGAGTTGGAGGCGAGCACGAAGACGTCCTGCGGGTGGACCGGGGCCAGCTCGTAGAGGCGGTGCGCCACGCCCGGATCGCGCTCCAGCTTCGGGCCGAGCACGTCGGCGGGCTCACCGCCGTAGAGCACCAGGTCGCGCAGCGCGATCCGGTTGGTGGGCACCAGCCCGCCGGCCCGACCGGCGATCTCCATCGCCAGCGCCTCGGAGTGGCCGGTGCCGAACGCGTGGATCACCCCGTCGGCGCGCAGCGCGTCGGCGATCAGGTCCGCGGCCCGAGCGACGGCCTCCCGCTGGCCGGTGGCGACCCGGCCGATCGTCTCGGTCACCACCGCCAGGTACGCCTCGGCGCTCACCGTCATGTTTCCTCCGTCCGTCGGTTGCGGGCCAGCCAGTCCACCGCGAAGTCGACCGCCGCCCGCTGCCTCATCAACCGGCCCGTCCCGTCGCCGACCGGTCCGATTCGGACCGCGCCGGTGGCCTCGAAGTCCGCGCCGAGCCGGGCGAAGTCGCCCTCCTCGAGGACCACGTCGTCCCACCACACCCACTCCCGGCCGCCGCCGTCGGCGGTCGGCACGGCGGCGCCGCACCGCTGCCGCGGCGGCGCCGGCTGCCGGTACTCGGCCAGGTGCAGGGAGGTGTTGGAGCCGTGGTCGACGCCGAGCAGCAGCACGTCGGCGTCGAGGCCGTAGAGCCGGGCCAGCGGGGAGACCTCGCCGAGCATGTCCGCCCGGGAGTGGTCGGCGACGATCCGGTCGGCGAGCACGACGGCCTGCGGGCCACCGCAGACGAAGCCCAGCGGGCGCATGGCCGCGTGCACCGGCACGGCACCGCCGGGGCGTACGCCGAGCTGCCGGAACTGGGCGGCCAGCGACGCGCGGGGGTGCAGCCGGGCCGGCCCGGCGGCCGCGGTCACCCGGCCCTGCCCACCCGGGCGAGGATCGCCTCGGCCAGCGGGCCGGGCGCCTCGTCGGGGATCCAGTGGGTCACGCCCGAGAGTTCGACGAAGCGGTACTCCCCCTTGACGTGGGTCGCGCACGCCTCGGCGGCGGTCCGGCCGATCGCAATGTCCCGGTCGCTCCACACGAACGTGCTCGGCACCACCACCGACCCGACCGCCGCCAGGTCCGCCCGGGACATCGCCCGGTACCAGTTGAGGGCGGCGGTGAGCGCCCCCGGCTCGCGCATCGGTTCGGCGTAGCGGGCTACCCGCGCCGCGTCGCCGACCCCGCCGAGCATCCGGCGCAGCGTGGCGGCATTGAACGCGAGCAGCAACTTCTCCGCCTTGCCCGGCTTGCGGAACAGCCCGATGTACGACGACCGGGCCTGCTGCTGCCGGTCGGTGGCGAGCGCGTGCGCCATGGCCGCCGGGTGCGGCACCGAGACGGCGGTGAGGGTGCGGACCCGCTCCGGATGCCCCGCGGCGAGGCCCCACGCAACGACCGCGCCCCAGTCGTGGCCGACCAGGTGCGCCGTCTCGACGCCCAGCGCGTCGAGCACCGCCCCGGCATCGGCGACGAGTTCGGGAAGACGGTAGTCCGCGAGCGTCTCGGGACGCGCTCCGGGCGAGTAGCCCCGCTGGTCCAGCGCGTACGTGCGCAGCCCGGCGGCGTGCAGCGCGGGCACCACGTCGTCCCACTCCCCGCCGTGCTGCGGGAAGCCGTGCAGCAGCAGGACGGGTTCGCCGTCGTCCGGCCCGCCGCTGCGTACCTCGAACGTCAGACCTCGCGCGTCCACCCGCATGATCGGCAGCCTACCCACGGGAAGGCTTCCCGGCCGGACCGGCGATCCCGGGCAACTGCCCCGCTAGGCGGGCACCAGGGGTCGGTGCTAGCGTTTGACGCGAAAACTTCACATCCGACAGGGGAGCGCGCAGCGCTGAGAGTGCGGGCACAGCCCGCAGACCCTCGAACCTGATCTGGGTAATGCCAGCGCAGGGAGTTCGGTCGACCTCCAGCCGCGCCGCCGTCCGGTGACACCGGGCGCGGCGTGCGTCTTCTCCTGGTTCCTTTCACTGGACTGGGAGCAACCATGACTCAACCAACCGGCAACCGGTGGCGCACCATCGACATCGTCATCGCCTCCGTGCTCGGGGTGGCGTTCGGCGTCATCTTCTGGGCCTGGGGCCTGCTGTGGAACGGGCCGGCGGACGCGATCCCGCTGCCCGGCCGGGCCGTCCTGTACGGCGTCTGGCTGGTGCCCGCCGTGCTGGGCGCGCTGATCATCCGCAAGCCCGGCGCCGCCCTCTACACCCTCACCCTCGCCGCCCTGGTGTCGGTGGCGCTGGGCACGAGCTGGGGCTGGACCATCGTGGTGCAGGGCCCGCTGGAGGCGGCAGCGGGCGAGCTGGCCTTCGCGCTCTTCGGGTACCGCAACTACCGGCTGCCGGTCGCGCTGCTGGCGGCCACCCTGGCCGGCCTCGCCGCGTCGATCTACGACGTCTTCGTCTGGTACCCGGGCACCGCATGGGGCAGCTTCCGCCTCCCCTACATCCTCATCACCGCGGCCAGCTCGCTGGTGGTGGCCGGCCTGGGCAGCGTCGCCCTCACCCGCGCCCTGGCGGGCACGGGCGTCCTCGACCGCTTCCCCGCCGGCCGCGAACGCGCCGCCGTCTGACCGCCCCAGCTCCGTGTTGATCATGAAGTTGTTGTCATCCGGCCCGGCGTGTCGCGACAACAACTTCATGATCGCCGGACGAAAGGGGGTGTAGCGGTGAGTGCGGTGGAGTTGCGCGGGTTCGGGTGGCGGCATGCCGGACGGAAGGCCTGGGCGGTGCGCGGGGTGGACCTGCGCGTCGAGGCCGGTGAGCGGGTGCTGCTGCTGGGGCCGTCCGGGGCGGGCAAGAGCACGCTGCTGGCGGCGCTGGCCGGGCTGCTGCCGGAGGACTCGGGCGAGCAGGAGGGCGTCGTCGAGATCGACGGGCTCGACCCGCGCAAGGCCCGGGAACGGGTCGGCATCGTCTTCCAGGACCCGGAGACCCAGCTGGTGATGGCCCGCTGCGGCGACGACGTCGCGTTCGGGCTGGAGAACCGCGGGGTGCCGGCCGACGAGATCTGGCCGCGGGTGGACGAGGCGCTGCGCCGGGTCGGCTTCCCGTACCACCGCGACCGGCCGACCGCGGCGCTCTCCGGCGGCGAGCAGCAGCGCCTCGCCCTGGCCGGGGCGCTCGCGCTGCGCCCGGGGCTGCTGCTGCTCGACGAACCCACCGCCAACCTCGACCCGGCCGGAGCGGCGTTGGTCCGGCAGGCCGTCGCGGGCGCCGTGGACGTCGACACCACGCTGATCCTGGTCGAGCATCGGGTCGCCGAGGCGCTGCCGCTGGTCGATCGGGTGGTCGTCCTCGAACCGGGCGGCGGGGTCCGCGTCGACGGGCCGCCGGCGGCGGTCTTCGCCGCGCACGGCGACGCCCTCGCCGAGTCGGGGGTCTGGGTGCCGGGCCGGACCGTACCGCCGCGGCACGCCGCCGCGCCGGCCGGGGACCTGTTGCTCACCGCCGACCGGCTCGGCCTGCCGCCAAGGCTGACCCCCACCGATCTCGCGGTACGCGCCGGCGAGGCGCTCGCCGTCCTCGGCCCCAACGGCGCCGGCAAGTCCACCCTGGCCCTGCTGGTCGGCGGGTTGCTGAAGCCCGGCACCGGCCGGGTCACCGCGGCACCCGAGCTGGCCGGCGCCGACGCCCGCACTCCCCCGCACCGCTGGCGGGCACCCGCCCTGGCCGGCCGGATCGGCTCGGTCTTCCAGGACCCGGAACACCAGTTCGTCACCGGCACCGTCTTCGACGAGCTGGCGCTCGGTCCACGCCGGACGGGCCAGCCGGAGGCGGCGGTGAAGGGCATCGTGGACGGCCTGCTGGAGCGGCTCGGGCTGGCGCGGCTGGCCGGCGCCAACCCGTACACCCTCTCCGGCGGCGAGGCGCGGCGGCTGAGCGTGGCGACCGCCCTGGCCACCGCGCCCCGCCTGCTGATCTGCGACGAACCCACCTTCGGCCAGGACCGGCAAACCTGGCGGGAGCTGGTCGACCTCTTCGCCGAGCTGCGCGACGCCGGGCACGGCGTCGTCGCGATCACCCACGACCCGGACTTCGTCGCCGCCCTCGCGGACCGGACGGTCACCCTGGAGCGCCCGTGATCAGCATCGTCGCCGCGCCCGGCACCGACCGGGCCGTCACCCTGGAGCGCCCGTGATCAGCATCGAACCGGTGGCCGCGCCGGGCGCGCCGCTGGCCCGGCGCAACCCGGTGGCGAAGCTGGCCGCCGCGCTGGTCTTCTCCTTCATCCTGATCGCCACCCTGGACCCGGTGGCCCCGGCCCTCGCGATCGCCGTCCAACTGGCCGTACTGCCGCTGTTCGGCATCCGCTACCGGGTGCTCGCCCGACGGGCCTGGCCGCTGCTGGCCAGCGCCGCCGGCATCCTGGTCACCCTGGTGCTCTTCGCCGCCGACCGGTCCGGCCGGGTGCTGGTCGAGGCCGGGCCGGTGCTGGTGACGTCCGGGGTGCTGCTGACCGCGCTGGGCCTGGTGCTGCGGATGCTCGCGGTGGCGCTGCCCGGCGTGATCGTCTTCGCCACCACCGATCCGACCGACCTGGCCGACGCGCTGATCCAGAACGCCAAGGCGCCGGCCCGGTTCGCCATCGGCGCGCTGGCCGCGTTCCGGCTGGTGCCGCTGCTCGGTCAGGAGTGGCAGATGATCAGCATGGCCCGGCGGGCACGGGGCGTGGACGCCGCCCGCAACCCCGTGGCCAAGCTGCGACTCTTCGTCTCGACCGCGTTCGCACTGCTGGTCGGGGCGATCCGCCGGGGCACCCGGCTGGCCGTGGCGATGGACGCCCGTGGCTTCGACGCCGGCACTCCGCGGACCGTCGCCCGGCGGCAGCGCTTCACCCCGGCGGACGGGCTGCTGATGGCCGGGGCCGCGGTGCTGGCCGGCGCGGCGCTGACGGTCAGCATCCTGCTCGGCACCTTCCGCCCGCTGATCGGCTGACGACCGGAGCGGCGGGACTGCGGCGGCCCACGCCTGAACCCGGGGGGTGAGGGGCGGGGGAGCGACGACGAACCACGACCCGGCCCACCGGCGTCCGGTGGTCGCGCCGCACCGTAGCCCGCTCCGTCTTCGGGTGCAGTTGTCGTCGCCGGAGCGACAACAACTGCACCCGAACCGTCAGCTGCGGCGGAAGGCGTGCCGGCGGGTCTGGCTCGCCCGCTGGCCGCGGCCGGCGAAGCGGGCGTCGCGGCCGGGCGGCGGGCCGGCCTTCGGCGGGGGCGGGGTTTCCGCCTGCTTGGTCGCCGGCAGGGCGACCGGCGCCGACGGCGCCACCGCGAGGGTGTCGAGCTCCGGCGGGGTCACGTCGGTCAGGGACGGCCCCGACGAGGGCTTGCGGGACTTCTTCGGACTGCGCTTGGCGGGCATACGCTGCCTCCTTCGGCCAGGACCGGCCGCCGCACGGCGGCTCGGTGGGACAAGCACGGATGAGGTGCCGCTCCGGGGAGGCCCGACCACGAAGGGCGCCGCGACTGAGGCGGCGGTGGCATGCGGACGCCCTGGAGCACGCGGGCCCGCGACGGAAGCGGACCGGCTCGGCAAGGTGGGCGTCAGTTACGCATGCCAGCACGCTAACCGACCGCACCGCCGGCCCGCAGCCGAATTGCTGGCACCATCGGAAGAATGCTGATCGCGTTCTCGATCACCCCGCTCGGCGTGGGTGAGTCCGTCGGCGATCTGGTCGCCGACGCCGTCCGGGTGGTCCGGGAGTCCGGGCTGCCGAACCGGACCGACGCCATGTTCACCACGGTGGAGGGTGAGTGGGACGAGGTGATGGCGGTGGTGAAGCGGGCCGTCGACACCGTCGCCGCCCAGGCGCCCCGGGTCAGCCTGGTGCTCAAGGCCGACCTCCGGCCCGGGGTCACCGACGCGATGACCGCGAAGGTCGCCCACATCGAGGCCCGCCTGGCCGAGGGCTGAGGACCGGCCGCCACCGCGCGTTCACCCGCCGTCGATGTCCGGGCCCGGAGCGCCGTGGAGCGCGATACGGTCGCAGGACGGCAGCCGACGAGAGGTGGCGGTACGCATGGCACAGCGGGCGACGGCGCAGGTCGGCGTGACCGGGCTGGCGGTGATGGGTCGCAACCTGGCCCGGAACCTCGCCCGCAACGGCTTCACCGTGGCGGTGCACAACCGTTCGCCGGAACGCACCCGCCGCCTCATCGCCGAGCACGGCGGCGAGGGCACCTTCGTCCCGTCCGAGTCCCTCGGCGACTTCGTCGACTCGCTGGAGCGGCCCCGGGCGATCATCGTCATGGTCAAGGCGGGCGCGCCCACCGACGCCGTCGTCAACGAGCTGGTGCCCTTGCTGGAGCCGGGCGACATCGTGGTCGACTGCGGCAACGCGCACTTCGCCGCCACCCGGCGCCGGGAGGAGACGTTGCGCGGGCACGGCCTGCACTTCGTCGGCACCGGCGTCTCCGGCGGCGAGGAGGGCGCGCTGCACGGCCCGAGCATCATGCCCGGCGGCTCCGCCGAGTCGTACGCGAGGCTCGGGCCGATGTTCGAGAAGATCGCCGCGCAGGTGGACGGCACCCCCTGCTGCCGGCACATCGGCCCGGACGGCGCCGGCCACTTCGTCAAGATGGTGCACAACGGCATCGAGTACGCCGACATGCAGCTCATCGCCGAGGCGTACGACCTGCTGCGGGCCGGGATGTCGGCGAGCCCGGCGGAGATCGCGGAGATCTTCCGCGAGTGGAACAGCGGCGAGCTGGAGTCCTTCCTCATCGAGATCACCGCGGACGTGCTGGCGCACACCGACGCCGCGACCGGCCGGCCCTTCGTCGACGTCGTGCTCGACCAGGCCGAGCAGAAGGGCACCGGGCGCTGGACCGTGCAGAACGCCCTCGACCTGGGCATCCCGATCACCGGCATCGCCGAGGCGACCTTTGCCCGGTCCCTCTCCGGCCATGCCGACCAGCGCGCCGCCGCCCGCCGGGCCTTCGCTGCCGCTAGCGAGAAGTGGCAGGTCGAGGAGCGGGGGACCTTCGTCGAGGACGTGCGGCGCGCGCTGCTGGCCAGCAAGATCGTCGCGTACGCGCAGGGCTTCGACCACATCCGCGCGGGCAGCCGGGAGTACGACTGGAACATCGACCTCGGCGGCACCGCCACCATCTGGCGGGGCGGCTGCATCATCCGGGCCCGCTTCCTCGACCGGATCCGGGAGGCGTACGACGCCGAGCCGGAGCTGCCGACGCTGCTGGTGGCGCCGTGGTTCGCCGAGACGGTCAACGCCGGGGTGCCGGGCTGGCGGAAGGTGGTGGCCTACGCGGCCCGGGCCGGCGTGCCGACGCCGGCGTTCTCCTCCTCCCTGGCGTACTTCGACGCGCTGCGCGCGGAGCGCCTGCCGGCCGCGCTGATCCAGGCGCTGCGGGACGACTTCGGCGCGCACACCTACCGCCGGGTCGACCGTGCGGGCTCCTTCCACACCCTCTGGGCCGGAGACCGCTCCGAGGTGGAGGCCTGACCTTCAGGCGAGGGTCGCGTGCATCTCCCAGACCAGGATCTCCGCCGGCTCGCTGGCGGCCACCCGCTGGCCGCCGGTCATCGTGATCCGGGCGGCGTCACCCTCATCGAGCCGTCCGGTGCCCTCCAGCGTCACCGCGCCGGCTGGCACGTACAGGTGCAGGAAGGGCGCGTCCGGGAGGGTCACCTCGTCGCCCGCGCTGAGCCGGGCGGCGTGCAGGGTGGCGTACCGGTTGCGGATCCGGATCGCCGACGCGCCGTCGTACCGGTCCATGCCGGAGGCGACCGGGACCAGGCCGCCGCGGAGCAGCTCGTCGCCGATCTCCAGCTGTTCGTAGCCGGGCTCGATGCCCTCGGTGTCGGGGACGACCCACATCTGGACGAAGTGAACCGGCTCGTTGTGCGGGGCGGTGTCCTCCAGCCGCCACGAGTCGTTCTTCTCGGAGTGCAGGATGCCGGTGCCGGCGCTCATCCGCTGGGCGAGCCCCGGATAGATCACCCCGGAGTGGCCGGTGGAGTCCTGGTGCACCAGCGAGCCGCGCAGCACCCAGGTCACGATCTCCATGTCCTGGTGCGGGTGGGTCTCGAAGCCGGTGCCCGGGCGCACCACGTCGTCGTTGTTGACCAGCAGCAGCCCGTGATGGATGTTGGCCGGGTCGTAGTGCCGCGAAAACGAGAACGAGTGCTTCGAATCGAGCCAGGACAGCCGGGTTTTGAACCGGTCCTCGGCCCGGCGGACGTCCACGGCGGGCGTGGGTGCGACGGCCGTCACCAGGCACGCTGCCCGGTCTCGGTGGGCGCCCAGGTCAGCGCCGGTTCGCCGGTGGCCCCCAGCTCGGCGATCTCGCCGGAACGCACGCTCGGGACGTGCCCGAACTCGGCGCAGTGCTGCTCGGCGATCTCCGCGCAGATCTCGGCGACCTGCTCACAGATCGGGCTGCCGAGGTCGGCCGCGTTCAACGCCATGATCATCTTGTACCGGAGATCCCGCATCCCCACCCCCGTGGCGGGCGCGTCCCGGCGGCGCGCCCCTGCGTCGATCGTACGCGGGGGCGCCCCGCAGCCCGGCCCGAAAGCCGGATGCGGGGCGCGGACCGCAGGCCCGGTCAGCGCCGCGACGCTGCGGCGCCGACCGTCGTCGTCACCAGAACCGGCGACGCTTGGCCTTCTGCGGCCGCAGCATGTCGGCGCCCTTGCTGAGCAGTCGGCTCACCCCGGACGGGCCGCGACGGGCCTCGAGGGTGTGGCTGAGCCGACGCGCGCCGGCCGCGGCCAGCGGCACCGCGATCGCCATGACGGCCCACTGGGCAATCCGCTTCTGAATCATCTGGGTCACCTCCGCATGTGTCTGCTGCCCGGATCGGTACCCAAAGTGACGCGTCGGTAAGCCCGGCTCAGATCTGCGGCGCCACCGGATTCGGCAGCGCCCCGCCGAATCGGCGGTCCCGCTGCGCGTACAGCTCGCAGGCGTACCACAGGTGGCGGCGGTCGAAGTCCGGCCAGAGCGTGTCGAGGAAGACCAGCTCGGCGTACGCGCTCTGCCAGAGCAGGAAGTTGGAGGTGCGCTGCTCGCCGGAGGGGCGCAGGAAGAGGTCCACCTCGGGGACCTCGGGGTGGTAGAGGTACTTCGCGACCGTCTTCTCGTTGACCCGGGACGGGTCGAGCCTGCCGGCGGCCACGTCGCGGGCGATCGCGGCCGCGGCGTCGGCGATCTCCGCCTGCCCGCCGTAGTTCACGCAGAACTGCAGGGTCAGCCTCGAGTTGCCCCGGGACATCTCCTCGGCGGTCTGCAGCTCGGAGATGACGCTCTTCCAGAGCCGCCCGGCCCGCCCCGACCAGACCACCCGGACGCCCAGGTCGACCAGCTGGTCCCGGCGGCGGCGGATGACGTCCCGGTTGAAGCCCATCAGGAAGCGGACCTCGTCCGGCGAGCGCCGCCAGTTCTCGGTGGAGAAGGCGTACGCCGAGAGGTAGGGAATGCCCAGCTCGATCGCGCCCTCGATGGTGTCGAAGAGGCTGTACTCCCCCTGCTCGTGACCCTTGGTGCGGGGCAGGCCGCGCTCCTTGGCCCACCGGCCGTTGCCGTCCATCACCACCGCGACGTGCTTCGGCAGCGCGTCGGCGGGCAGCGCCGGGGGCCGAGCACCCGACGGGTGCGGAGTCGGCGCCACCGGCTCACGCCGGCGCACCCTGGTCGATCGGATCACTCGGTCTTCTCCCTGTTCGCACCGTCCGCGGCAGGCCCGACACCGGCTCGCGGCGGGACCACGCCGGGTCCGCCGCCGCCCGGCGGCGGAACCGCGCCGGCCGCCGGGCCACCCCGGTCGACCAGCGGCAGCGAGCGTAGCGCGCGCTCCAGGTGCCACTGCAGGTGCGCCGCGACCAGGCCGCTGCACTCCCGGCGTACGCCGGTCTCGGTGGCGTCGGCGAGCACCCAGTCCCCGCTGGTGAGCGCGGACATCAGGTCGATGGTGGCCGGGGCGGGGTGGGCCGCGCCGGGCGGCCGGCAGTCCGGGCAGACCGCTCCCCCGGCCGGTACGGAGAACGCCCGGTGCCGCCCCGGCGTGCCGCAGACCGCGCAGGCGACGAGCGCCGGCGCCCAGCCGGCCAGCGCCATCCCGCGCAGCAGGTACGCGTCGAGCACCAGCGTGGTGGCGTGGTCGCCCCGGGCCAGCGACTTGATCGCGCCGAGGGTGAGCTGGAACAGCCGCAGCGACGGCTCCCGCTCGACCGGAGTGAGCCGCTCGGCGGTCTCGGCGATCGCGCTGGCCGCGGTGTAGCGGGGGTAGTCGCCGAGGAACCGCTTGCCGTAGAGGTTGATCCCCTCGACCTGACTGATGGTGTGCAGGGAGCTGCCGTGGTTGCCCTTGGGGTCGCCGGCGAGCTGGAGGTCGACGTGGCCGAACGGCTCCAGCCGGGCACCGAACTTGCTGGTGGTGCGCCGGATCCCCCGGGCGACCGCGCGCAGCCGACCGTGCCGGCGGGTGAGCAGGGTGATGATCCGGTCGGACTCGCCGAGCTTCTGCACGCGCAGCACCACCGCGTCGTCGCGGTAGAGCTGTCGGCGGTACCCGGCCATCCGGTCATTCTCCCTCGGGGTGCGATCTCAGGGTCGGTTCGGGGTCCAGCGGCGGCGGAACCCCGATGTGCGGCGCCCGGGGTCGGCCGTAGCGTGCTGGCCATGGCTCTGCACCCCACCGCAGTCACCACCCGGACAGGGATCGCCGTCGGCACGGCTGCCACCCTGATTGTCCTCGCCGGGTGTGACACCCTCTCGTTCCGCCGGCTCGACTACGACAACACCGAGTCGGCCAAGATCACCCGGATCACCGTGCTGCCGGGCTCCGGCGACGTCGTGGTCCGCGCCGCCGGGACGGCCCCCCAGGTACGGATCAAGCGGATGGTCCGTTACCACGGCGACGAGCCCGACACCCGGTACGAGATCAGGGGCGACGAGTTGGTCCTGGACACCGAGTGCGGCCCCGACTGCAGCGTGTCGTACGAGGTCATCGCGCCGGAGGGGGTCGCGGTGCGGGGCGAGACCGGCTCGGGCGACGTGGAGCTGACCCGGGTCGGCCCGGTGGAGATCAAGCTCGGCTCGGGTGACGTCACGGTCACCGGCGCCGCCGGCCCGGTACGCGCCGAGACCGGCTCCGGGAACATCGAGGTGGCCGACGTGGCCGGGACGGTCCACCTGCGCGCCTCCTCGGGCGACATCACGGGTCGCCGGATCGGCGGTCAGGTGGACGCCGAGACCAGTTCCGGCAACGTCACGCTGGAGCTGGACCGGCCGGCGTCGGCCCGGGCGCACGCCTCAAGCGGGGACATCGAACTGGCCGTGCCGGCCGGCCGGTACCGGGTCCGGTCGAGCACCGGCTCAGGTGACGCCGACCTGGGTGTGGCCGACGACCCGACCGCCTCGCTGCTGCTCGACGTCGGCACCGGCAGCGGGAACGTGACGCTCACCCAGCGTTGATCTCGGCGGTCGCCACCTTGGCCGGGCGGCGCGGCGCCGGGATCGCCCGCGTCGCCGCGCCGGCGGGCGCGGGGCCGGCCGGGGCGGCGGCCGCCCGGCCGGCCGGGGTCTTGCGGGCCCCGCCGGGGAGGAGCTCCGGCGGGCGGCGGGCCGCCATGTCCTCGACCCAGCCGACCAGCATGGTCACCAGGCCCACCAGGCCGAAGACCAGTACCACCCGGATCGCCAGGCCGACCGGATCCTGGTGTGACCAGCCGACCACGTCGACCAGCGGGGTGAGCGCCACCACGAACGGCATGTGCCACAGGTAGACGGTGAGTGCCCGCCGGTTCAGCACGGTGACCGCCCGGCCGAGGACGGGGTTCTGGTCCACCCAGGCGGCGCCGGCCGGCGCCCGGCCGATCACCAGCAGGATGAACGCGGCCGACCAGAGGGCGTTGCCGAGGTGGATGTCGTTGAGGTCGTAGCCGCGCGCGCCGGGGTGGGTGAGGATCCAGGACATCCCGGCCGCGCCGAGGACCAGCGCCGCCGGCACGAGCACCCGGTTGCCGAGCCGCCGCAGCAGGCCGTCGTGGTGCGCGAAGCCGAGCAGCCAGGCGCCGAAGTAGAGGCCGAACTCGCGCAGCACCGTCGGCGCGCCCGGCAGGATGCCGAACTCGATCACGGCGAGCAGGGTGTACGGGGCGAGGAGGGTGGGCAGCGGGGCCCGCCGGAACAGCCGAAGGGCGAGCGGCGAGGCGAGGACGAACCACAGGTAGTCCCGCAGGTACCAGATGACGCTCAGCGCCAACGCTCCCCAGCCGTTGGCGGGCGGGTCGCTGACCGGGACTAGCCAGAGCAGCACCTTCGGGGTCAACGGCAGCCCGGTGAGCAGCATGGCCGGTACGAAGACCGCCGCCAGCACCCAGAGCGACGGCAGCAGGCGGCGCAGGCGGCGCAGGACGGCCGGCGTGCCGGTGCGGTCGAGGGAGGCCGCCATCAGCGAGCCGGCAAGCGCGAACATCACCGACATGGCGGGGAAGATCAGGGTCAGCGCCGCCCAACCGGTGACGTGGTAGACGACGACTCGAACGATGGCCAGGAAACGGAGCAGGTCGAGGTATCGGTTTCGCATCAGCCTGCATCTATGTCGGGAGCAGCGGCCTTCTTACCCTCCGATCCGGCCCGATCGACCGATGAGGCGGCCGGGGCGAAAAGTGAAACTTCCCATATTCCCGACCGATTCGGACCATCCGGGCCCGAAGAAACAGCGGGCCGCCGGCCCCATCCGGGAGCCGGCGGCCGGACGTACGGTCAGAAGCCGAGCTTGCGCAACTGCTTCGGGTCGCGCTGCCAGTCCTTCGCCACCCGGACGTGCAGGTCGAGGTAGACCCGGGTGCCGAGCAGCTCCTCGATCTGCCGCCGGGCGTTGGTGCCCACCTGCTTGAGCCGGCTGGCCCGGTGACCGATCACGATCGCCTTCTGGCTTGGCCGCTCGACGTAGACGTCGGCGTAGATCTTCGTGAGCTGCCCCTCGGCGACCATCTCCTCCACCACCACGGCGATGGAGTGCGGCAGCTCCTCCCGGACCCCCTCCAGCGCAGACTCCCGGATCAGCTCGGCGACCAGCACCTGCTCCGGGTCGTCGGTGAGCATGTCGTCCGGGTAGAGCTGGGGCGACTCCGGCAGGTAGCCGGTCATCACGTCCACCAGGGTGTCCAGCTGGTGCCCGGAGACGGCGCTCACCGGCACCACGTCGGTGAACTCGCCCAGCTCGCTGACCGCGAGCAACTGCTCGGCCAGCCGCTTCTTGTCGACCAGATCGGTCTTGGTGACCACGGCCAGCACCGTCGCCTTCAGCGCGGCCAGCTCGCCGGTGATGAACCGGTCGCCCCGGCCGATCGGCTCGTCCGCCGGGATGCAGAGGCCGATCACGTCGACCTCGCTCCAGGTCTGCCGGACCAGGTCGTTGAGACGCTCGCCGAGCAGCGTCCGCGGACGGTGCAGGCCGGGGGTGTCGACCAGGACGAGCTGCGAGTCCGGGCGGTGCAGCACCGCGCGGATGACGTGCCGGGTGGTCTGCGGCTTGGTCGAGGTGATGGCGATCTTCGTGCCGACGATCGCGTTGGTCAGGGTGGACTTGCCGGCGTTCGGCCGCCCGACGAAACAGGCGAAACCGGCCCGGTAGGGACGGGGCTCCTCCGGATCCCGGACGCCGGTCATTCGACCACCGTGCCAAGGACGGTGCCGTCCGGCGCGGCCACGTGGATCGGCGCGTCGACGGAGAGGTCGCGCACCGCGGCGTGCCCGGCGCCGTCGAGCGTCGAGGCCTCGGTCACCACCACGGCGGCCTCCAGCCGGCTCGCGCCGGCGGCCACCGCCGAGGCGACCGCGAGCTGGAGCGCGGTCAACGTCAGCGAGGGCAGCGCGACGCTGGCCGCGGCGTACGTCCGGCCGTCCTGGTCGCGGACCGCCGCGCCCTCCACGGCGCCGACCCGGCCGCGCGCGCCCCGGGCCAGGATGACCAGCTTGCCGTCCTCGGCGCTCAGCTCGGCCGGGTCGGCCTGGGTGGGCCGGGCTGCGGGTACGGCGGGTGACTCAGGCATCGGCGGGTTGCCTCTCCTCGAATCGGGCGTGGTTGCTGCGGGACTCGACGTGCTCGCCGCGCCCCGCGCCGTCCTGCGCGTCGGTCGGCTCGATCCGGCTCACCAGCACAGTGTCGATCCGGTTGCGCCGGCCGGTGGTGCCTTCGGCGATCAGCCGGAGCCCGGACACCTCGGCTTTCGCCCCGGGGATCGGCACCCGGCCGAGCGACTGGGCGAGCAGACCGCCAACCGTCTCCACCTCGTCGGTGGGGAGTTCGGTGTCGAAGAGCTCGCCCAGATTCTCCACCGGGAGGCGGGCGGCGACCCGCACGGCCCCGTCCGTCAGGTGTTCGACCGGCGGACGCTCGACATCGTACTCGTCGGTGATCTCGCCGACGATCTCCTCGAGGATGTCCTCGATGGTGACCAGGCCGCCGGTACCGCCGTACTCGTCGACGACGATGACCAGGTGGTTGCGGGCGGCCTGCATCTCGGAGAGCAGGTCGTCGACCGGCTTGGACTCGGGCACGAAGGTCGCCGGGCGCATCAGCTCGGACACCGGGAGCTGATCGGCCTGCGGATCTCCGCCCCGGGTGCGTCGGATCAGGTCCTTGAGGTAGAGCACGCCCAGCACGTCGTCGACGCTCTCCCCGATCACCGGGATGCGAGAGAAGCCGGAGCGGAGGAAGAGCGCCAGCGCCTGGGAGAGCGTCTTGCCCTCCTCGATCCACACCATCTCGGTACGCGGCACCATCACCTCCCGGGCGATGGTGTCGCCGAGGGCGAAGACCGAGTGGATCATCTGCCGCTCGCCGTGCTCCACCACGCCGCGCTGCTCGGCCAGGTCGACCAGCTCGCGCAGCTCCACCTGGGTGGCGAACGGCCCCTCCCGGAAGCCGCGCCCCGGGGTGACCGCGTTGCCGATCAGGATCAGCAGCGAGGCGAGCGGGTTGAGCGCCCGGCCCAGCCAGCGGACCAGCGGCGCGACCGTACGGCCCACCGCGTACGCGTGCTGCCGGCCGATGGTGCGCGGGGCGACGCCGACCACGACGAAGCTGACCACGGTCATCGCGCCGGCGGTGACCAGGGCGGCCCGCCAGCCGGCGCCGAAGGTGTCCACCGCGACCAGGGCGACCAGGGTGGTGGCGGTCAACTCGGCCAGCAGCCGGACCAGGAGCAGCAGGTTGAGGTGGCGGACCACGTCACCGGCGACCGCCTGGAGGGTACGCGCGCCACGCACCCCGTCCCGGGCCAGCTCGGCGGCCCGGGCCGGGGAGACGGCCGCCAGCGCCGCCTCGGTCATCGCGATGAGGCCGGCCAGCACCACCAGCCCCGCCGCGAAGACGATGAGCTGGAGGTCGGGCAGGCCGGCGGCGGCTCCGGCCGCCAGGGTGGTCATCACCGGGACCGGGTCGACCGCCAGCTGGCCAGCAGTCGGGCCTGGAGCGTGAACATCTCCCGCTCTTCCTCCGGCTCGGCGTGGTCGTAGCCGAGCAGGTGCAGCACGCCGTGCACGGTGAGCAGGTGCAGCTCGTCGGCGGTGGAGTGACCGGCGGTGGCCGCCTGCTTGGCCGCCACCTCCGGGCAGAGCACGATGTCGCCGAGCAGGGCCGGCTCGCCGCCCGCCGGGGCGGTCTCCCCCGGACCGTGGTCGACGCTGCCCTCGTCCATGGGGAACGCGAGCACGTCGGTCGGCCCCTCGCCGCCCATCCAGCGGTGGTTCAGCTCGCTCATGTAGTCGATGTCGACCAGCAGCACGGAGAGCTCGGCGAGGGGGTTGACCCCCATCTCGTCGAGGGCGTGCCGGGCGACGGCGAGCACGGCGTCGGTGTCGACCTCGACACCCGACTCGTTGGCGATCTCGATGGACAACTGTCTTCCTCTAGTGGATTAGCGGCGCCGGCCGGCCCGGCCGCCCTGGGCGGTCCGCCCGGGCACGGCGTGCACGTTCTGCGCCTGCTGGTTCTCCCGCTCGGCGTCCCAGCGGGCGTACGCGTCGACGATCTCCCCCACCAGCTTGTGGCGGACCACGTCGGAGCTGGAGAGCTGGGCGAAGTGCACGTCGTCGACGTTGGACAGGATCTCCCGGACCACCCGCAGGCCGCTGGTCGTCCCGCCGGGAAGGTCCACCTGGGTGACGTCACCGGTGACCACGATCTTGGAACCGAAGCCGAGCCGGGTGAGGAACATCTTCATCTGCTCGGGCGTGGTGTTCTGCGCCTCGTCGAGGATGATGAACGCGTCATTGAGGGTGCGGCCCCGCATGTAGGCCAGCGGTGCCACCTCGATCGTGCCGGCGGCCATCAGCTTCGGGATGGACTCCGGGTCGAGCATGTCGTGCAGCGCGTCGTAGAGCGGGCGCAGGTAGGGGTCGATCTTCTCGTTGAGCGTGCCGGGCAGGAAGCCGAGCCGCTCCCCCGCCTCGACCGCCGGCCGGGTCAGGATGATCCGGTTGACCTGCTTGGCCTGGAGCGCCTGGACGGCCTTCGCCATCGCCAGGTAGGTCTTGCCGGTGCCGGCGGGGCCGATGCCGAAGACGATGGTGTGCGCGTCGATCGCGTCGACGTAGCGCTTCTGCCCGAGGGTCTTGGGACGGATGGTGCGCCCGCGCCGGGAGAGGATGTTCAGCGTCAGGACCTCGGCGGGCCGCTCGGCGCTGCCCTGCTCGAGCATGCCGACGGTACGCCGGACGGCGTCAGTGGTCAGAGTCTCGCCTTTCTCGATGAGTTCGAGCAGCTCACTGAAGAGGCGCTCGGCGAGGGCGTTGTCCGCGGGGACACCCGTGATGGTGATCTCGTTGCCACGCACGTGGACGTCACTGTTGACCGAGCGCTCGACGAGTCGCAGGATCTCGTCGCCCGCGCCGAGCAGGTTGACCATGATCTTCGAGTCGGGGACCGTGATCCTGGTTTGCGCCTGTGGCGGGCCGGGAGGTGGGGTGTCGGTCATAGGTCGGGCCGTCGGGCCCTGAGCCACCTGCTCTCGATCTAGGTGCCGGGCCCTGCTGGCGCGGCGTTCAGTTCCACCCATCGTATCGGTTCAACACCGGACGCACCTCGCCCATTTCGGGTGGTCGGAGATCATCTCCCGGCGCGGAAGTCGTACCCGTCAAAGGTCTCCTGAGCGGGGGTGAAGCGGTAGGTGGCCCAGTGCATCCGGACCACGACGCCGCGCTCGTCCCGGGTCAGCCGGAGCAGCTCGCCGACCTCCCGCCCCGCGACCGTCCGGAACACGTCCGGCGAGTCAGGCACCGGGGCGAAGACCGCCGGGGGCTTGCCGGCCGGGTCGTCCGCGCCGCGGGCCCGCAGCGTCCCGCCGTGCCAGGAGAAGACGTACTCGAAGCCCTCGCCCCACCAGCGGCCGAGCATCCCGCGCAGGTGGTCCGGGGCCGGCGCGCCCGGGCGCCACGGCTCGATGTCGGCCGGGTCCTGCTCGGCGGACGCGGCGAGCAGCCGGTGCGGCAGGTCGAAGACGTCGACGCCGGTGCCGGAGGAGCCGAGCACGGCGCAGCCCATCGCGCCCGCGGTGCCGTCGCCGCCGCGCCGGCCGTAGACGGCGGCGAGGAAACCAGGCATGGCTCCGTCGTGCCCCACGTGCATCACCCGCTGCGGCTGCGGCACCAGGATCAGGCCCAGCCCGAAGCCGCCCGACCAGAGGGTCTCGTCGGTGGTGGTGTGCGGCCAGCGCATCTCGTCGAGGGTGGTCTGGGCGAGCACCGCCCCGGCCGGGTCGAGCGCCACCGGGTCCGCCAGGAAGGCGGCCCAGCGGGCCATGTCGGTCGCGGTGCTCCAGAGCTGCGCGGCGGGGGCCACCGCGCCGAAGTCGGTCGGCGGCTCCGGGTGAGCCTCGTCGGAGTACGCGTCGACCAGGAACCCGGTCGCCGCCCGCTCGCCCGGCGTGACACCGGTGGCGGTCAACCGCAGCGGGATGAGCACCCGCTCGGCCAGCACCTCCGCCCAGGTGCCGCCGCGCAGCCGGCCGACCAGCTCGCCAAGCAGCGCCATGCCGAGGTTGGAGTAGTGGTAGCGGCGGCCGGGAGGCAGCACCCGCTCGACCCGGGTCAGGTCGGCGATCAGCTCGTCCACGCCGGGCGCGCGCAGGGTGTCCCAGACGTCGCCGTGCGGCTCCCGCTGCAGGCCGGCGGTGTGCGACAGCAGCCGGCGTACGGTCAGCTCACCGTGCGCCGGCAGGTTGAGGTGCCGGCCGATCGGGTCGTCCAGGTCGAGCAGGCCGTCATCGCGGCACTGCATCACCAGCACGGAGGTGAAGGTCTTGGTGACCGAGCCGATCCGGAACACGGTCTCCGGGCCGAGCGGCGTGTCGTTTCCGGCGTCGCCCACCGTGCAGGTCCAGATCGGCCGGTCGGCCCGGTGCAGGGCGGCCGACACCGCCGGCACCCGGCCCTGAGCCTGCACCTGCCGCACCATGCGGCCCAGCCGGTCGTTCACCGTGATCATGTGAGCAGTGTAAGGAGCGGGCCGAGGTCTACTCCTCAGCGGCAGAGCATCGGGCCGAGCGGCGCGCCGCCGAACAGGTGGGCGTGGACGTGGAAGACCTCCTGGCCGGCGTACGCCCCGGTGTTGAACATCAGCCGGAAGCCGTCGGCGAGCAGCCCCTCGTCCTCGGCCACCGTGGCGGCCGTGGCCAGCACCTCAGCGGCCAGCCCCGGGTCGCCCTGGGCGAGGGTGGCCACGTCGGCGTAATGCTCCTTCGGAATGACCAGCACGTGGGTGGGCGCCTTGGGGTTGATGTCCCGGAAGGCGAGCGTGGTGGCGGTCTCCCGCACGATGTTGGCGGGGATCTCCCCGGCGACGATCCGGCAGAACAGGCAGTCGGTTCCCATCCGGGCATGTTAAGCGGCCGGGCGGGACCGCGCGGCGGGTCCACCGGGTGCGCCGGGGCATGATGTCCGGCGTGACTTCTCGGGCGGTACTGGTGACGGGGGCCTCGCGCGGCATCGGGCGCGCGGTGGCGAGGGCATTCGCGGTGGGCGGCGACCGGGTGGCGATCCACCACCGGGCCTCGGCGGAGCTGGCGGAAATGCTGCGCGACGAGCTGCCCGGCGAGGGGCACGTGGTGGTCCCGGGCGACCTGGCCGACCCGGACGCGGTCCGGGCGATGGTCGACGAGGCGGCGGACCGCCTCGGCGGGCTGGACGTGCTGGTCAACAACGCCGGCGTATACGGCCCGCGGGACCTGCCGCACCCGGTCTTCGGCGCCTCCTACGAGCAGTGGCGGGAGCAGTGGCGGCTGGTGCTGGAGACCAACCTGACCGGCGCGGCCAACGTGACCTGGTGCGCCGCCCAGCACATGCGCGAGCGGGGCGGCCGGATCGTCAACGTCTCCTCTCGGGGCGCCTTCCGCGGCGAGCCGCAGCAGCCGGCGTACGGGGCCAGCAAGGCCGGGCTGAACGCGCTGGGGCAGTCGCTGGCGCTGGCCCTCGCCCCGTACGGCATCGCGGTGGCGACCGTCGCGCCCGGCTTCGTCGAGACCGACATGACCACCGACCACCTCAGCGGCGAGCGCGGCGAGGCGATCCGGGCGCAGAGCCCGTTCAACCGCGTGGCCCGCCCCGAGGAGATCGCCGCCGCCGTCCACTGGCTCGCCTCCCCCGAGGCCGAGTGGGCCTCCGGCACCATCGTCGACCTCAACGGCGCCTCCTACCTGCGCAGCTGACCCCGCCAATTTCCGCGATCTTGCACTTTCGGTGACCCTTTCGAGCTGTTTTGCGGCTTACGCGGCCACCACAACTGCAAGATCGCGCAGAGGGGCCGGGGTTACCAACGGCCCAGGCGGGTGGAGAGGACGGAGAGGGCGGCGACGCCGGCCGTGGAGGTGCGCAGGACGGACGGGCCGAGACGGACCGGGCGGGCCCCGGCCTCGGTGAACGCATCCAGCTCGCGGTCGGCGATGCCCCCCTCCGGGCCGACGACCAGCACAATCTCGCCGGTGGCGGGCAGCTCGGCGGTGGTCAGCCGTTCCTCCGCCTCCTCGTGCAGCACGAACGCCGCAGCGGCCCCAGCGATCCGGCGGGCCACCCGGGCGGTGGACTCGTCCGGCGCGCCGGCCACCACCGGCAACCAGGCCCGGCGGGCCTGCTTGGTCGCCTCCCGCACGGTCGCCACCCACTTCTCCCGGGCCCGTACGCCGCGGTCACCGCGCCAGAGGACGACCGAGCGGTCGGCCGCCCAGGGCACGATCTCGTCGACGCCGACCTCGGTCATCGCCTGCACCGCCAGCTCGCCCCGGTCCCCCTTGGCGATGCCCTGCACCACGACCAGGCGCGGAACGGGCGCGTCGATGTACCCGCGGGAAGTGATCTCGAGGTCGAGGGTGCCCTTGCCGACGGTGATGATCACCGCGGCGGCCGTGCCACCCCGCCCGTCGGCGAGCAGCAGTCTTTCGCCGGGCCGGAGCCGCTGCACGGTGGCGGCGTGGCGCCCCTCGGAGCCGTCGAGGGTCAGCCGGTCGGCGGTGGGCAGCGACTCGACCAGGAAGAGCGGCGCGGACACGATCCACAGGCTATCGGCCCCGGCGCTGGCCGGGGCCGATAGCTGCCGGGTCAGGCGTGCCCGTTGAAGGCGTCACGCATCCGGGAGAAGAAGCCGCCCTGCTTGGTCAGCTCGGCGACCTCCTCGCCCCGGGTCTTGGCGAACTCGCGCAGCATCCGCTCCTGCTCGGCGTCGAGCTTGGTCGGGGTGCGCACGTCGAGGTGGACGTAGAGGTCGCCCCGGCCGGTGCCGCGCAGGTGCGGCACGCCCCGGGCGCGCAGCCGCAGCGTGCTGCCCGGCTGGGTGCCCGGCTTGACGTCGACGGTCTCCTCGCTGTCGAGGGTCTTGATGGTCAGCCGGGTGCCGAGCGCCGCGGCCGTCATCGGCACGGTGACGCGGCAGTGCAGGTCGTCGCCCTTACGGGAGTAGACGTCGTGCGGCCGCTCGTGGATCTCCACGTAGAGGTCGCCGGCGGTGCCGCCGCCCGGGCCCACCTCGCCCTGCTGGGCCAGCCGGATCCGCATGCCGTCCTCGACACCCGCGGGGATCTTGACGGTCAGCGAGCGGCGGGTCCGCACCCGGCCGTCGCCGGCGCAGGTCGGGCAGGGGTGCGGGATGGTGGTGCCGTAGCCCTGGCAGACGGTGCACGGCCGGGCGGAGACCACCTGCCCGAGGAAGGTGCGCTGCACCGACTGCACCTCGCCCCGGCCGCCGCACGCCTCGCAGGTGGCCAGGTGGGTGCCGGCCGCCGTGCCGGCGCCGGAGCAGGTGGTGCAGAGGACGGCGGTGTCGACGGTGATCGGCGCCTCGACGCCGAACGCGGTCTCCTGCAGGTCCAGCTCCAGCCGCAGGATCGCGTCCGCCCCCGGCCGGGTACGCGGCCGCGGGCCCCGGCCGCCGCCCGCAGCGCCGCCGAAGAACGCGTCCATGATGTCCTGGAAGCCGACGAACGGCCCGCCAGCGCCGGGACCACCCGGGCCGCCGGCGCCCCCGCCGCCCGGGGCCAGCGGGTCGCCGCCCAGGTCGACGATCTGCCGTTTCCGGTCGTCCGAGAGGACCTCGTACGCGGCGTTGATGTCCTTGAACTTCTCCTGTGCCTCCGGGTCCGGATTGACATCCGGGTGGAACTGCCGCGCCAGCTTCCGGTAGGCGCGCTTGATCTCGTCGTCGGAGGCGTCCCGGCTCACACCGAGAATGCCGTAGTAGTCCCTGGCCACTGCGTTCCGTGTCCTCATGTTTCGTCTCGCGTCGCGCCGGTCGGCGGCCGGAGCCGGCCGTCGGCCCTGACTGGTCAGTTCTGGGCCAGCAGTTCGCCCACGTAGCGTGCCACGGCCCTTACCGTGGCGATGTTGCCGGGGTAGTCCATCCGGGTGGGCCCGAGCACGCCGAGGCCGCCGACGATGGTCGCGCCCGGGCCGTACCCGGTGCTGACGACGGAGGCGGCACGCAGGTTGTCGATCTCGTTCTCGTCGCCGATCAGCACCCGGGTCGTGCTCGTCTCGGCCTCGCCGATGAGCTTGAGCAGCACGACCTCCTCCTCGAGCGCCTCGAGGATGGGCCGCAGCGAGCCCTGGAAGTCGAGCAGGCCACCCCGGGTCAGGTTGGCGGTGCCGGCCAGCGCGATGCGCTCCTCGTGCCGTTCCACCAGCGTCTCCAGCAGCACGGTGGAGAGCGTGGTCATGGCCGGGCGCAGGTGCGGTGCGGACTCGTCGACCAGCGTCTGCACCAGCGGCGGGGTGTCGGACAGCCGGGTGCCGACCAGTTTCTCGTTGACCAGCTGGCGCAGGTCGGTGACGTCGTCGGCGGGGACCGGCGCGGGCAGCTCGACCAGCCGCTGCTCGACCCGCCCGGTGTCGGCGATCATGACCAGCATCAGCCGGGTGGTGGAGATCGGCACCAGCTCCAGGTGGCGGACCGAGGAGCGGGCGAGGCTCGGGTACTGCACCACGGCGACCTGCCGGGTCAGCTGGGCCAGCAGCCGGACGGTGCGGTGCACCACGTCGTCCAGGTCGACGGCGCCGACCAGGAAGCGCTCGATCGCCCGGCGCTCGGCGGGGCTGAGCGGCTTCACCCGGGACAGCCGGTCGACGAAGAGCCGGTAGCCACGGTCGGTGGGCACCCGGCCTGCGCTGGTGTGCGGCTGCCGGATGTAGCCCTCCTCCTCCAGCACCGCCATGTCGTTGCGCACCGTCGCCGGGGAGACGCCCAACTGGTGCCGCTCGACGAGGGCCTTGCTCCCCACCGGCTCCTGGGTGGCGACATAGTCCTCGACGATCGCGCGCAGCACGGCGAGCTTGCGGTCGTCGAGACCCATCTCCCACCTCCTGACGCACCTGGACCCGCCGGCGACGCCGGCCGACGTCTGGCACTCGAGTGTATTGAGTGCCAGTCTACGTCGGCCCGGCCGCCGACGCGATGATCAAGCCGGACCCGGGGTGCGTCATCGCCCACCCTCCGGGTGGCCCGATCGTCCGGTCAACCCGACCGGTGCGCTCTGGTGCGCCCTTGCGGGCGGCCCCTACCGTGACGCCCATGACTGAACCACCTCGCCCTCCCGGAGCGGGGGACCCCGGCACCCCGTCGCCGGACCCGACCCCGCCGTCGGCACCGCTCGGCTCGTCGGCAGACGAGCCCCCCACCGCACCACTGTCCGGGGCACCGGGCGGGGGCGGCTATCCCCCGCCCGGCGGGTATCCGCCGCCCTCCGGTGGCCAGCCCCCGTCGGGTGGCTACCCGCCCCCGGGCGGCTATCCCCCGCCGGGCGCCGGCTATCCGACCGGCGGCGCCTACGGCCCGCCGCGGGGCTACGCCAACAACGAGGACAAGACCTGGGCTCTGATCGCGCATTTCGGCGGCGCCGCGGCGATGTTCGTCAGTGGCGGCGTGCTGGGCTGGCTTCCCCCGCTGGTCGCCATGCTGGCCCGGGGGAACCAGTCGCCGACGGTGCGCCAGCACGCGGTCGCGGCGCTCAACTTCCAGCTGCTCTGGTCGATCGTCGGCCTGGTCGGCTGGCTCCTGGCCTGCATCGCGATCGGGTTCATCGCGGTCGGCGCGGCGGTCATCCTCGGCATCATCTTCGGCGTCCTCGCCGGCGTCAAGGCCAACGAGGGCGAGCTGTACCGCTATCCGATGAGCATCAGCCTGGTCAAGTGAGTCCCGGCCGGCCTTCCGGGCCGGCCGGCAACTCCCGTTCAGGGCAGCAGGTCGCGGACCACCGCGTCGGCCAGCAGCCGCCCGCGCAGGGTGAGCACCGCCCGCCCGGCCGCGTACTCCGGGCCGGAGAGCAGGCCGTCGGCCAGCGCCCGTTCCGCGCCGGCCCGCCCGGCGTCGTCCAGCACCTCCAGCGGCAGCCCGGAGGCGAGCCGCAGCCGGAGCATCACGTCCTCCATGTGCGTCTCGTCGGGCTGGAGCACCTCCCGGGCCAGGCCGGGTGACGCGCCGGCGGCCAGCCGCTGGGCGTACGCCGTCGGGTGCTTGACGTTCCACCAGCGGACGCCGCCGACGTGGCTGTGCGCCCCCGGCCCGAGGCCCCACCAGTCCGCGCCGGTCCAGTAGAGCAGGTTGTGCCGACACCGGGCGGCCGGCGTCCGGGCCCAGTTGGAGACCTCGTACCAGGAGAAGCCGGCCGCGCCGAGGGCGGCCTCCGCGGCCAGGTAGCGGTCCGCCGCCACGTCGTCGCTCGGGAACGGCAGCTCGCCGCGGCGCATCCGGGCGGCCAGCCGGGTGCCGTCCTCCACGATCAGGGCGTACGCGCTGACGTGGTCGACCCCGGCGGCCACGACCTGGTCGAGGGAGGCGGTGAAGTCCTCCGCGCTCTCCCCCGGCGTGCCGTAGATCAGGTCCAGGTTGACGTGGTCGAACCCGGCGTCCCGCGCCTCCAGCGCGGCGGCCGTGGCCCGGCCCGCGCTGTGCTTCCGGTCGAGGACGGCCAGCACCCCCGGCGCGGCGGACTGCATGCCCAGCGAGATCCGGGTGTATCCGGCGGCGCGCAGCGCCTTGAGCGACTCCGGGCTGACCGACTCGGGGTTGGCCTCGGTGGTCACCTCGGCGTCGGGGGCCAGCCCCCAGGTGCGGTCGATGCCGCCCAGGATCCGGGCCAGGTCGTCGGCGGCCAGCAGGGTCGGGGTGCCACCGCCGACGAAGACGGTGTCCACCCGCGGCGGCGGGGAGTCGCCCAGCACCCGGCTGGCCAGCGCCAGCTCGGCCAGCACGGTGTCGGCGTACGACTCGCGGCTGGCCCCGCCGCCCAACTCGGCCGCCGTGTAGGTGTTGAAGTCGCAGTAGCCGCAGCGGCTGGCGCAGAAGGGCACGTGCACGTACACGCCGAAGCCGCGCGCGCCGACCGCGCGGGTGGCGGTGGCGGGCAGCGATCCGTCGCGCGGAACGGATTCACCTTCTGGAAGAGCGCTGGGCATGACCACTAGTGTGCCCCGCATGACCTCTCCGGACGCTCTCGTGCGGGTCGCCACGGCCCGTGGGGTGACCACCCTCACCCTGGACAGCCCGCACAACCGCAACGCGCTCTCCACCCCGCTGATGACCGAGCTGCTGGCCGGCCTCACCGCCGCGGTCGCGGATGACGCGGTCCGGGTGATCGTGCTGGACCACACCGGTCCGGTCTTCTGCTCCGGGGCGGACCTGAAGGAGACCGCCGCCGCGTACGCCAGCGGGTCCGTGCCGGCCCGGATGCTGGGCGACGTGCTGGTGGCGGTACGGGAGTGCCCGAAGCCGGTGGTGGCGAAGGTGGCCGGGCCGGCACGAGCCGGTGGGCTCGGCCTGATCGCGGCAGCCGACCTGGCCGTCTGCGCCGAGGAGGCCACCTTCGCCTTCACCGAGGTGCGGCTCGGGGTCATCCCGGCGGTGATCTCCGCGACCGTGCTGCCGCGGCTGCAGCCGCGGGCCGCCGCCGAGCTCTACCTGACGGGGGACACCTTCGACGGTCGCCGGGCCGCCGAGATCGGCCTGGTCACCGCCGCCGTGCCGGGGAGCGGGCTGGCCGCGGCGGTCGAGCGGTACTGCGCGTCGCTGGTCCGCGGGGCACCGAGGGCGCTGGCGGGCACCAAGGAGCTGCTGCGCCGGCCGGCCGCCACCGACCTGCGGACGGAGATCGCCGAGCTGTCCGCGCTCTCCGTTGGATACTTCCTCTCCGAGGAGGGCCGCGAGGGGGTGCTCGCGTTCCGCGAAAAACGGGACCCGGCCTGGGTGCCGGCCTCGCCGGAGTGACGGCCGATCGCCCATCGTGGCGGGACGGTGACGGAACGGGAGGCAACCGGTCGGACGACCCGTACGGCGTTCCGGGGAACGTACGCTTGTCGGATCGTCGAACAGGGGGTGCGGGTGCAAACTCGGGCAATCGTGGCAGGCGGGGTGGTAGTGGCGGTCGTCGCCCTCCTCGGGGTCTGGCTCGTGGTCCGGCAGTTCGGGCACCAACTCCAGCTCCCGGTGGCCAGCCGCACCTGCACTGTGCAGGCCGACGGGCGGGTCGTGCTCGGCGCCGACCAGATGGCCAACGCGGCCACCATCGCGGCGATCGGCGTGCAGCGGCAGATGCCCGAGCGGGCGGTGGTGGTGGCGCTGGCCACCGCGTACCAGGAGTCGCACCTGAGGAACATCGCCCACGGCGATCGGGACTCGCTCGGCCTGTTCCAGCAACGCCCGAGCCAGGGCTGGGGCACGCCGGAGCAGATCCGGGACCCGCGCTACGCGGCGAAACGGTTCTACGCCGCGCTGAAGAAGGTCAAGGGCTGGGAGGGGATGCGGGTCACCGAGGCCGCCCAGCGGGTGCAGCGGTCGGCCTACCCCGAGGCGTACGAGAAGTGGGCTGACGAGGCAGCGGTCCTGACCCGCGCGCTGCTCGGCGACGCGACCGGCGCGGTGGCCTGCACGGTCGGACCGACGCCGACGATGCGCGGGCAGGCGGCCGCGACCGCGCTGATCCGCGGGCTGACGATGGACTGGGGGCTGCCGGGCGTCACCTCGCCGACCGATCTGACCGGGCTGGCCGTGCCGGCCGCGGACGCCCGCAACGGCTGGCGGTACGCGCACTGGCTGGTCTCCCACGCCGAGGACCACGGCGTGAAGCGGGTCCGCTTCGGTGATCTGGAATGGACCGCCAAGCAGGGCACCTGGGCGAAGGTGAGCGACGACCGGGCCGCCCGGACGCAGGTGCTGGCAGAAGTATTCGCCGACACGTAGGCCGCCGGACCGGCAGCCGGCGAGGGGCCGGCCCGGCAGGGTCAGGAACGGCTGCCGGTGAGCCGGCGGCGCACCTTCTCCCGGATCGGTTCGGGCAGATCGGACACCTCGAGCAGCCGAGGCAGCAGCTCCGGTTCCAGGGTCAGCGCCCGGAACATCTCGCCGATGGTCACTCCGTGCGCGGGGCGCTCCACCACCTCGACCGGGTCGCCGGCGCCCGCCTCGCCCTCCCGCAGCACCCGCAGGTACGCCCCCGGTGCGGCGCGGGCGGTGAACCGCTTGATCAGGTCGGGCATGCCCCAGAACCCGGCGAAGGTGGCACACGGGATGCGCGGCTTGGTGATCTGGAGCAGCGCGGAACCGACCGCCCACTGCTCCCCGATGACCGCCCCGGTCACGTCGACCGCGTACGTGGTCAGGTTTTCGCCGAAGCCACCCGGCCGGATGCCCCGGCCCAGCTCGGCCGCCCACCACGCGGCGTCCTCCTCCGCGTAGGCGTACACCGCCTGGTCCGGACCGCCGTGGTGGGCCCGCTCGCCGATGAAGTCGCCGGCCACCCCGTCGACCCGCAGCAGCACCGGCCCGTCCACCGGGCGCTTGTCGATGCCGGTACGACCGCTCGCGTCGCCCGCCCACTCCGCCTCGGTCACCACGGCGAGGTTCACCGCCGCCAGCCTGCCCGTCATGGGGTCAGCCTAGCCGTGGCGCGGACGGGCCGGACAACGCATGATCAGCCCTTGACAGCACCGGCGACCAGGCCGGAGACCATCCGGCGCTGCACCAGCAGGAAGAAGACGATCACCGGCAGGGTGAAGAGCGTCGAGGCGGCCATCACCGAGCCCCAGGCGGTGTCGTCCCGCCCGAAGAAGTAGGTCATCGCCACCGGCAGGCCGCGCCGTTTGGCACTAACCTTCTGCGCCGCACCTAAGTAGGAAAAATTCCTTTACGACAGGGGGTAGTCGCGCGGCAGGGCGAACGGACCGTATCGCAGGCGGCAGGGCGGGAGGCAAGCCTGCCTCCGGGCAGCTCGGGGCGTACGCGCGGGCGCCCGACCGTCCGGTCGGGCGCCCGCTTTCCGCAGCTGGGGATGTGTGTCAGTACCGGGTGACGCTGCGGCGCCGGCCGACGCCGGCCACCAGGGCCACGGCGATGGCGGCCAGCACGACCTGGACCAGCAGTTCCATCCAGTCGATGCCGGCGGTCTCGGTCGCGATGCCCAGAGCCCGGGCCAGCACCGTACCGAGCAGCGCGGCACCCACGCCGATCAGCATGTGCAGCCACATCGGCATGTTCTGACGGCCCGGCACGACCAGGCGGCCAAGAGCGCCGACGATCAGACCAACAACGAGCGCGGTGATGATGCCCCAAACGGTGAGCTCCACGGTCGCCCTCCTCCTCAAGATAAGTCACACGGGATCGTGTGGTTCCTGTCGTGCCCGCTAATGCCCGAGCCGTCAGAAATCCAAACCGACTCCGGGGACGGACTGCGCCGCACGACGCAGACCAGGACGTTTTCTTCGCACCCGGGTCGTACGGCCGCCGGCGCACCTTCGTCGATGAGCCGCGGACGCGAGCGGGCGCCCGACCTTCCGGTCGGGCGCCCGCTTCGGCTGGCGATGTGCCGGTCAGTACCGGGTGACACTCCGGCGACGACCCACGCCGGCCACCAGGGCCACGGCGATGGCGGCCAGCACGACCTGGACCAGCAGTTCCATCCAGTCGATGCCGGCGGTCTCGGTCGCGATGCCCAGAGCCCGGGCCAGCACCGTACCGAGCAGCGCGGCACCCACGCCGATCAGCATGTGCAGCCACATCGGCATGTTCTGACGGCCCGGCACGACCAGGCGGCCCAGAGCGCCGACGATCAGACCAACAACGAGCGCGGTGATGATGCCCCAAACGGTGAGCTCCACGGTCGCCCTCCTCCTCAAGACGTTGCACACGATCTGTGTCGTTCCTGTCGTGACCGCTAAATGCCCGACCCGCCGAAAGCCCAAACCGAATCAACCGGTCACCAGGCACGGAACGTCGATCTCCGGATCCCGGGTCGGTTCTCGGCAGGGGATGCGATTGTCCAGGTGGGAGGGGGCGCCGTCGCCGTCGGTAGGCCGCGCCCGAGGACCGGAGAAAATTCCTCCGGGTACGACCGGGAAGCGGACCGAAACGGTCCGGCGCCCCGGTCGGAAGGGACCGGTGGTAGTCCGCTCCGACCGGGGCGTCGGCCGTGCGTCAGGTGTCGCGGAGGACGCGACCGTGGATCACTTCTTGCCGGGCGCCTTGACGTCCCCGGCCTCGGAGGAGAGCGCGGCGATGAAGGCCTCCTGCGGGACCTCCACCCGGCCGACCATCTTCATCCGCTTCTTGCCTTCCTTCTGCTTCTCGAGCAGCTTGCGCTTCCGGCTGATGTCACCGCCGTAGCACTTGGCGAGCACGTCCTTGCGGATCGCCCGGATGGTCTCCCGGGCGATCACCCGGCTGCCGATCGCAGCCTGGATCGGCACCTCGAACTGCTGGCGCGGGATCAGGTTGCGCAGCTTGGCCGCGATGCTGACCCCGTAGTTGTACGCCTTGTCCTTGTGCACGATCGCACTGAACGCGTCGACCGGCTCGCCGTGCAGCAGGATGTCGACCTTGACCAGGTCGGACGCCTGCTCACCGGAGGGCTCGTAGTCCAGCGAGGCATAGCCCTTGGTCCGGCTCTTCAACTGGTCGAAGAAGTCGAAGATGATCTCGGCCAGCGGGAGCGTGTAGCGCAACTCCACCCGGTCGGCGGAGAGGTAGTCCATCCCCATCAGGCTGCCCCGGCGCCCCTGGCAGAGCTCCATCACCGCGCCGACGTAGTCGTTCGGGGTGAGCACGGTGGCCCGCACGGTCGGCTCGTACACCTCGGCGATCTTGCCGGTCGGGTACTCGCTCGGGTTGGTCACCGTGACCTCCTCGCCGTCCTCCTGGATGGCCCGGTAGACCACGTTCGGGGCGGTGGAGATCAGGTCGAGGTTGAACTCACGCTCCAGCCGCTCCCGGATGATCTCCAGGTGCAGCAGGCCGAGGAAGCCGCAGCGGAAACCGAAACCGAGCGCGCCGGAGGTCTCCGGCTCATAGGTCAGCGCGGCGTCGTTGAGCTTGAGCTTGTCCAGCGCGTCGCGCAGGTTGGGATAGTCGGACCCGTCGATCGGGTAGAGGCCGGAGTAGACCATCGGCTTCGGGTCCTTGTAGCCGCCCAGCGGCTCCCTGGCCGGGTTGGCGTTGACGGTGACCGTGTCACCGACCCGGGACTGGCGCACGTCCTTCACGCCGGTGATCAGGTAGCCCACCTCGCCGACGCCGAGCGCGTCGGCCTTCTGCATCTCCGGCGAGATGACGCCGATCTCCAGCAGTTCGTGGGTGGCGCCGGTGGACATCATCTTGATCCGGTCCCGGGCGCTGATCCGCCCGTCGACCACCCGCACGTAGGTGACCACGCCCCGGTAGACGTCGTAGACCGAGTCGAAGATCATCGCCCGGGCGGGGGCCTCGGCCTCGCCGACCGGCGGGACGAACTGCCGGACGATCTCGTCGAGCAGGTGCGGCACACCCTCGCCGGTCTTGCCGGAGACCTTGATGCAGTCGGCCGGGTCGACACCGATCAGGTGGGCCAGCTCCTCGGCGTACTTCTCGGGCTGGGCGGCCGGCAGGTCGATCTTGTTGAGCACCGGGATGATGCGCAGGTCGTTCTCGAGCGCCAGGTAGAGGTTGGCCAGCGTCTGCGCCTCGATGCCCTGGGCGGCGTCGACCAGCAGGATGGCCCCCTCGCAGGCGGCCAGCGAACGGGACACCTCGTACGTGAAGTCCACGTGCCCCGGGGTGTCGATCATGTTGAGCACGGCCTGCTCACCGGCCCGGTCGCCGTCCCGGATGGTCCACGGCATCCGGACGGCCTGGCTCTTGATGGTGATGCCGCGCTCGCGCTCGATGTCCATCCGGTCGAGGTACTGGGCGCGCATCTGCCGGGGGTCGACCACGCCGGTGAGCTGCAGCATCCGGTCGGCCAGGGTCGACTTCCCGTGGTCGATGTGGGCGATGATGCAGAAGTTCCTGATCCGCGCCGGGTCGGTGGCACCAGGAGCGTTCGCGCCGGGATCGAGCGTCGGTGGCACAGCGGTCCGTTCTAATCGGCTGACGTGAGCAGGGCCGGCGCGCCGCCGGCCCCCTCTATGCTCCCACGTCGCTCCGGGCGCGGTCCGATCCCTCCTGGTGTGCTGGGCGACTCACTTCGCGGGCGGCTCACTCCGCGGGCGGCTCGACGAAGAGCGCGGCGAGCCGGGGCAGCCGGCGACGGGCCTCCTCCTCGTCGTCGAAGTCCCAGAAGTCGTTGAGGTCGGGCACGGGGACCGGGTCGCGCTCCGCCGGCAGGTCGGTCGCGGTCGCCTTCCGGTACGCCTCCCAGGGCACCGCGAGCATGTCCTCGCACTCGAACTCCTCGCCGCTGAGCGAGGCGGCCCGGACCTGCGGCAGCTCGGCGAGGGAGTCGGGGTCGCCGACCGCCTTGGCGAAGACCGCCCGGCCCTGGGTGATCAGCCAGCCGCGGAAGTACTCGAAGCCGTCGTCGGAGGCGCCGCCGTTGATCAGATAGGCCGCGCCCCAGAGGTCGACCCGGTACGAGGCGGCCAGCACCCGGCGCTGGTGGCGGGCGTACCCGACGATGTCCTCCGGGTCCCGCTCGGCGAGCAGGGCGACGGCCCGGGCGGCGACGGCATCGGGCTCTCCCCCGGCACCGGTCCGGGCCTGTTCGATCAGCTGCCAGAAGTCGTCGGTCCTCATGGCCTGGCAGTCTGGCAGAGCTGACCGACATCCCCGTGCCGGCGCGGCCGCGCGGTGGTGGGCGTCGGTCGGGCAGCATGGGCGGGTGCCCGCGATCTCGCTGCCCCCGGTGCCGTACGAGGCGACGGCCGTCCGCCCGGGCTGGGCCGCGCTGCCGGCCGGCCTGCGGCACGCGGTCGCGGCGCGGCTCGGCGGCCCGCCGGTGGCGGTGCGGGTGGCCGGCGCAGGCTTCACCCGGGGCTTCGCGGCGGTGCTGGAGACCGCCGACGGCGCGCGGGCCTTCGTGAAGGCGGCGTCGCTGACCGAGCAGCGGCACCTGGTCGACTGGTACGCCCACGAGGCCGCCGTCCTGGCCCGGCTCCCCGCCGGCCTGCCGGTCCCCCGCCCACGCTGGGCGCTCACCGAGGCCGGCTGGTACGCGCTCTGCCTGGACGCCATCGACGGTCGGACGCCCCGGCTGCCCTGGAACCCGGCCGAGCTGGACGCCACCCTGGCCGCATACGCCGAGGTCGCCGCCGCACTCGCCGATCCACCCACGGAGCTGGTCGCGCTCGGGCTGCCGCACCTCGCCGACCTGGCCCGCGAGGACATCCTCTGGTGGGGCGAGGTGGCCGCCGGCCGCGAGCCGGCACCGGCGCTGCCGCCGTGGGCGCGGGCCCGGCTGCCGGAGCTGGTGGCCCTGGAGTCCCGCCTCCCGCCGTACGCCGGCGAGGTCGGCCCCGGCGGGCTCAGGTCGGGCCACCCGGCGGGTGGCTTGATCCACTGCGACCTGCGAGTGGACAACGTGCTGATCGACCCCGCCGGCCGGGCCTGGATCTGCGACTGGAACTGGCTCTGTCACGGCCCGGCCTGGTTCGATCTGGCCGGCCTGCTGACCACCGCGTACGCCAGCGGCCTGGACGCGGACGTGGCCTTCGCCACCCACCCGGCGGCGGCCGGCGCTCCCTCCGACGCGCTCGACGTGACCCTGGCCGCCCTGTCGGGATACCTCCTCACCAGCGCCGCCGCGGGGGCGTCCACCGCCTCCCCGCACATCCGCGCGCACCAGCGGTGGAGCGGCGAGCAGACGCTCGGCTGGCTGGCCGCCCGGCGGGGCTGGGCCTGAGCCGTTTTGGCTCGTCCCGGCGGACCTGGTAACCTAGCTCTTCGCGCGGCGATGACGCATGCTCGTCGTGCGCGGAAGCAGACCAACCCGAGCTATCAAGACGAGGCTGTCGCGTGGCGAACATCAAGTCCCAGATCAAGCGCAACCGGCAGAACGAGAAGCGCCGGCTGCGTAACAAGTCGGTCAAGTCGTCGCTGAAGACCGCCATCCGGAAGTTCCACGAGGCTGCCGAGGCCGGCGACGTCGAGCAGGCCACCGCGCTCATGCGGGACGCCGCCAAGAAGCTGGACAAGGCCGCCAGCAAGGGCGTCATCCACGCCAACCAGGCGGCCAACCGCAAGTCGGCGATCGCCAAGCGCGTCGCCTCGTTCCCGGCCTGACCAGCCCGCAGACCTGACCGGAAGCCCCGGGTGTGAGCCCGGGGCTTCCGGTTGTCTGCGTTCTCTCAGGACAGCGGGTCGCGCCGGTCCGACCATGGCGCCGTCTCGCCGTACCTGGCGGCCCGGTCATCCGGGCGGGCCGGACGCAGCCCTGGATCCGATGCGACGACCGCATCGGGCACCGCGCGCGGGGCCATCGGTACCCGGACCCGGCCGACCACCGGTGCCATCTGCCGCCGGAAGCGGTCCCGCTCCTGCTCCGGCACGAGCGCCGCGGAGCGGACCACCACCTCGGCGACCATGTCGTTGAGCTTCACCATCACGGCCATCGCGGCGGGCAGCACCAGCACCGCCCACCAGCTGACCAGTTCGGCGAGGGCGAGCAGCACGGCGAGCGCGATCGCGCCCTCGAAGAAGAGGAAGCAGAGGACCCCGCCCGGGTTGACGAAGCGCAGCGCGAGGACGCGGGCGTAGAGCGGCCGGTAGCGCAACTCTTCGGCGGGGACGGTGGACCAGGCCGTACGCGGGGGCCCGGTCACCGGGCGCCACCCTGCCGGGCGGCGGCGACCGAGAAGACCGCCCGCTCCAGTGCGTACTCCCGGTCGTCGGCGCCGCCCTTGACGGCTGCGTTGCACTCGGCGGCCGCCCGCATCGCCTGCACCAGGCCCTCCGGCGTCCAGCCGCGCGCCTGCCGCTGGGCCCGCTCGATCTTCCAGGACGGCATGCCGAGGCTGCTCGCCAGCTGGTACGGGCTGCCCCGGCCGGCGGAGGCCACCCGGGCCACCGTACGGACCCCGTCGGCGAGCGCGTCGGCGATCGGCACCGGGTCGACGCCGACGTGCAGCGCCCAGCGCAGCGCCTCCAGCGCGGCGGGGACGTCACCGACCATGGCCGCGTCGGCGACGGTGAAGCCGCTCACCTCCACCCGGCCCCGGTAGTAGCGGGCCACCGTGTCCGCCCCGATCCGGCCGTCGGTGTCCGAGACGAGCTGCGAGCAGGCGGCGGCCAGCTCGCGCAGGTCGTTGCCGACCGCGGCGATCAGCGCCTCGGCGGCGTCCTCGGTACACCGGCCGCCGGCCCGGCGGATCTCGTCCCGAACGAAGGCGACCCGCTCGCGGTGCCCCTTGAGCTTCGCCGCCGGCACCACGGTCGCGCCGGCCGACCGCAGCCCGTCGGCGAAGGCCTTCCCCTTCGCGCCCCCGAGGTGCAGCACGACGAGCTGCACGTCCGGGTCGGGATTCTTCGCGTACGCCAGCAGCGCGGTGACCAGGTCCTTGCGGGCGTCCTGGCCGGACCGGAGCACGAGCAGCCGCCGCCCGCCGAAGAGCGACGGGCTGAGCATCTCGGCGATCTCCCCGACCGTGAGCGAGCCGGCCTGGTACTCCCGGACGTCCACGTCCGGGTCGACGCTGCGCGCCTTCGCGATGGCTTCGCTGACCGCTCGGGTGGCGAGCAGCTCCTCGTCACCGAGGACGAGCAGAACGGGAGGCAGGCTGGCGGGGGTCACGTCGCCCATATTCGCACGGCCCTCGGCGGGATCATGCCTGCTCATCGGCGACTGTGACGGCACAGCCCGCAGTCAGCGCGAATCCAGACATTTACGTCGATCCCAGCAAGCCATATCGCAGTCTGCCCCCAATTCTGAAGATTTGTCACGAGCGCCGGTCTTCCTGCGGCAGGATCCCCTTCGGGGGAACCTCGACCACCTCGCCGGCCCTTCGCCGGGACGGTGCATGTTCAGGGAGGTTCACAGTGAAGGTGCTGCACGTCATCACCGGCCTCTGGGTCGGCGGAGCGGAACTGCAGCTCGAACTGCTGCTCAGACACACCCGGCACGAACCCGAGGTGGTCACGCTCGACAACCGCGGCCAGGTCGCCGACAACATCGCGCAGGGCGGCGTGCAGGTTCGTGACCTCACCATGACCCGCAACACCGAGGTGTCCGCACTGGGCCGGCTGCGCCGGATCATCCGGGAGGGACGCTACGACGTCGTCCACACCCACCTCTACCGCGCCCAGATCTACGGGCACCTCGCCGCACGCCTCGCCGGCACCCGGGCGATCGTCACCACCCAGCACTCGATCGGCGAGACGCACATCGAACGCCGGCGGATGAGCATGCCGGTGCGGGCCCTGTACCTCACTGCCGAACACTGCTCGCACGCCACGATCGCGGTGTCCGACGTGGTCCGGGACCGGCTGGTGGCCTGGGGTGTGCCGAGCCGGAAGATCACGGTGGTCCCGAAGGCGGTCGACTTCGCCGCCGTCGCGTTCGACCCGGTCGGCCGGGTGAAGGTGCGGATGGACTGGGGCATCGGACCGAACGTCCAGGTCATCGGGGTGCTCGGCCGGCTCGACCCCAACAAGCGGGTCGACCTGGTGATCCGGGCGGCGGCGCCGTTGCTCGGCGAGAGGCGGCGCCTCGTGGTGGTCGGTGACGGCGAGGATCGCGAGCGCCTCGAGCAGACCGCCCGGGAGGTCGGGGTGACGGACCACGTGCTCTTCGCCGGAGCGCGGCGGGACGTGGGCGAAGTGCTGTCGTCCTTCGACATCCTGGTCGCCGCGCCGAAGCAGGAGACGTTCGGGCTGGCCATGCTGGAGGCGCTGGGCAACGGGCTCCCCCTGCTCTACACCACCTGCCCCGCGTTGGACGGCATCGAAACCGATCGGGCGCGGCAGGTGCCCGGCGACGAGGTCGGGCTGCGACGGGAACTGGCCGCCGAGCTGCGCGCTCCGCTGCACCCGCGGATGCCCGTACCCGCACTGTGTGAGCGGTACGGCATCGAGAGCGTGGCCGCCCGGATCGACGACCTGTACGAGCGGATCGCGGCGCGGGGTCCCGCGCTGGAGCGGGTCACCGAGACGGACGAGGAGCGGCACGGGGACCTTTCGCCGTCCCCGTGAGGGGTGCTTGCTAAGGCGTAGTGCGCTGACGGGAAGCTCAGCGCCAGATCGAGACGTCACGGCTGCCGGCCCGGACGGATGCCGCGCGCCGCCACCGCGAGTCCGCGCCCGTCCCACACCGCCGCCGCGTCCCCGTCGGTGTCGGTACGCAGCACCCGCGCCCCGCCGCGGGTCAGCCGGTCGAGCAGGCCCGGGTTCGGGTGCCCGTAGTCGTTGTCGGCGCCGACCGACACCAGCGCGACGGCGGGCCGGACCGCGTCGAGGAACTCCGGGTCCTGGTAGGCCGAGCCGTGATGGGCGACCTTCAGCACGTCGGCGCGGAACGTGCCGGGCGGAGCGGTCTCCAGCAGTGCCCGCTGCTCCTCGGTCTCGGCGTCCCCGGGCAGCAGGATGCGCACCCCGGCCACCGTGGCGGCCAGCACCAGCGAGTTGTTGTTCGGGTCCGACCGGCTGCCGCGCACCGGGTACGGCGGGCCGAGGACGACCAGCTCCACTCCCCCGGCCCGCCAGCTCCACCCCACCGGCGCGGTACGCAGACCGGCCGAACCGGCCCGCGCGGCGTCGCGTACCTGGGACAACCCGAAGGCCGGCTCCGACCACTGCGGAACCAGCACGCTCGCCACCCGCCGGCCCCGGAACACCCCGGCGATCCCGGCCACGTGGTCGGCGTGAAAGTGGCTGATGACCAGCAGCGGAACCTCCCGGACACCGAGCCGGCGCAGACAGCCGTCCACACCGGCCGGGTCCGGTCCGGCGTCGACGACCACCGCCCGCCCGGCGGTGATCGGCAGCACCAACGCGTCGCCCTGTCCGATCGCGCAGGCGATCACCACCCAACCGGGGGGCGGCCAGCCGCCGGCCAGCAGTCGCACCGGTAACGCGCCGAGCACCACCGCGACGGCGCACACCGCGACGAGCCGCCGCACCAACGGTCGGCGGGTGGCGACCAGCAGCGCCACGGTGAGCGCGGCGAGCAGCAGGGCACCGGTCACCCCGCCCGGCCAGGGCAACGTCCCGGCCGGCAGCTGCGCCCCGTGCCGGGCCACGGTCACCAGCCACCACGCCGGCCAGCTCGCCAGCCAGGCGGCGAATTCGGCCCCGGCCGGCCAGAGCGGCGAGACGACGGCGGCGGCCACGCCGAGCACGGTGGCGGGTGCGATGGCCGGCACCGCCAGCAGGTTCGCCGGCACGGCGACCAGGCTGACGGTCCCCGAGATCCCGGCGACCACCGGGCCGCAGGTGAGCTGCGCCGCCGCCGGCACCGCCAGCGCCTCGGCCAACCCCGCCGGTACGCCCCGACGGCGCAAGCCGTCCCGCCAGCGCGGGGCGAGCAGCAGCAGGCCGGCGGTGGCGAGCACGGAGAGCGCGAAGCCCGCGTCCCCGGCCAGCTCCGGGTCGACCAGCACCAGCACGGCGACCGCGGCGCAGAGGGCGGGCAGCGCGGCCCGCGGCCGGCCCGCGGCGAGCGCGGCCAGCCCGATCGCCCCCATGGTGGCGGCCCGGACCACGCTCGGCGACGGTCGCACCAGGACGACGAAGCCGACCAGGGCCAGCCCGCAGAGGGCGACGGCCACCCGGGGACCGGCCCGGGCCCAGCGGGCGAGCAGCAGCACCGCGCCCACGATGATCGCGACATTCGAGCCGGAGACCGCATTCAGATGCGTCATGCCGGTGGCCCGGAAGTCCTCCTCGACGGCGGGCGTCAGCCGGCTGGTGTCGCCGACCACCAGGCCGGGCAGCAGGCCGCCCTGCTCGTCGGGGAGCGGCTCGCAGGCCTGTTGCAGGCCGGCGCGGAGCGTGCCGGCGGCGCGCTGGAGCCACGGCGGCGGGCCGTGCGGCGCGGGCTGACCGGCCACGGTGAGCACCGCTGCGGTCAGGTCCCCGCCGCGCGGCGCGGCCAACCGTCCCTGGGCGGTCAGCCGCTGCCCGGGGAGCAGATGGCGCCAGGCCGGATCGGTGGCCAGCACCAACGCCCGCGCCGACGCGGTCACCTGTCGACCGTCGCGACCGGTGAGGCGGACGAGGTCGGCTGGCACGAGCAGGGTGGATGGCCGGCCGGCGGCGCCCCGGACCGGGCGCGGGTCCTCGCGGACCACCAACTCCGCGGTGATCACCGCCCGGTCGTCGACCAGCCCGCGGATCGGGGCCGCGTCGCGGACCGTGAGCCGGGCGGCGGTCGCGGTCGCGCCGCAGACCACGCCGAGCAAGATTGCGACGGCGACCCAGCCGTACCGGCGGACGGGGGCGGCCGGACGTCCGAGGACGCCGAGCAGGTGCGCGCCGATGAGGACGGCCAGGCCGGCGGCCACGGCGGCCATTGTCGCCGCTGCCGTTGCGGTGAGATGCAGCCCGGCCAGGGCGGCGAGCCAGGCGGCCACGGCCAGCCCCGCCAACCGCAGGTCCGGGAGCGCCTCGGCCGTCGTGTCACCGGCCGCGACATCGGCTTCACGCTGTCGTTCTCTACCGCCCGACCGCCGTACCGCCAGGTCGTGCGGCGCGTCCTCGCCGGGGCGTCCCGTCAACGGGAAGGCGGCTCGGCGGACGGCGTCCGGTACGGCGATCCGCCCGGTCACACCGTCACCAGGTCCTTGAGCTGTTCGTACCGGGCGTCGCCGATGCCCTCGACCTGACGTAGGTCCGACACTGACCGGAACGGGCCGTGCTGCTCGCGGTGGGTGAGAATGCGCTGGGCGAGCACCGGGCCGACCCCAGGCAACGCGTCGAGCTGGGCCAGGGTCGCGGTGTTGAGGTTGACCGGTCCGCCTGGCGCCGCGCCGCCCGCCGCCGGCCCCGCCGCCCCGGCCGGCTGCCCGGCCGCGCCGGGTGGTGCCGTGACGCCGACCAGGATCAGCTCGCCGTCGGTGACCTTGCGGGCGGGGTTGAGCAGGGCCACATCCACGCCGGGCAGCGCGCCTCCGGCCGCCTCGATCGCGTCGGCGACCCGCGAGCCAGCCGGCACCCGGACCAGGCCGGGACGGCGTACCTTTCCGGCGACCGCGACCACCAGTTGACCGTTCGCACCGGCCGACCCGACGGGGGACGGCTCCGGTGCGGCGGGCGCGGCGACCGTCGACATTGGGTCGACCGGCTCGGCGTGCGGTCGCGACCGCCAGGCCCAGAGCCCGGCGCCGAGCACCACGACCACGGCGACGACGGCCAGCGCTCGGCCCCCGCGCCGGCCGGGGTCGAAGGCACTTGGTCCGGGCAGCCGGGATCCGGCCGGCGGCAGGTCATCCTCGATGGCAGCCGAGCCGGGCAGCCCCTCGTGGTCCGGGTCTGAGTACGGCCACCGGTCACGCCGCTCTACCGTCACCGAGCCGGACGACAGCGAGTCGGAGCGCATCGGCCGGACCGGAGCTGCCGTCGGCCGATGCCGTTCGACTGGCGGGTCGGGCCGCGGGCGGGAAGCCGTGGCGGTCGGGAGACCGGGTTGGGACGGCGGACTGGCGCTGGGCATCGCCGGGTCGAACAGCCGGGACAACCGCTGCCGCACCATGGTCTCCTCGTCGTCTGGCACGGCGCGAGGCTAGGGCGGCCGATGGGTCCCGAGCACGGCGCTGACGGTCGGCTGTGGACGGCCGGACTGAGTGTGGAAAGCGCCCTGATCATGGTCCGATGTGCTACGGGCGAGTAGACGTCGGCCGCCCGTCGACAGCATGGCGGGGCCTCGACGACCAGTACTCCGGACCGAGGACGACCAGCTCCACTCCCCCGGCCCGCCACGCTTGCTGCCGCAGCCACGAAGATGAGCAAGATCGGGGGCCACGTATGAAGGCACCGCTTCCCGACGGAAAGATGTGGCAGACCTAGGGCATGGAAGCTACCCAGTACTTCCCGAGTCCGAGGCAATCCTGGTCGCTGGCGATGGAAGCTGCTCCGCCCTCGCTGCGCAGCCTCGGCAAGTCCGCAGCGCCGTCACGCATGCTGAAAAACGACGAGGTCCCCTGGCACGAGCCTGAGGGAGAATGAGGAAGGACACCTCCGGCGTTAGGTGGGTCGATGGCCAGCATGGACAGCCCCAGGACGTCAACGCGGGGTTCCTTGCAGAGCCTACGTACAGTGCTCGCGGGTCGACGGCTATCCCTTTTCGCGGTGCCCACCGCCGTACCGGTGTTCCTCTTCGTGCTGTACGTCGCCAGCTTCACCTCCGGATGTACCCCAGTCCCAACGGAGCCAGGGCCGATTGGGTCGGGGGCACCCCCGCCGCCGGGCGTGACGGGATCGCCCCTGCCACCCGGGCCCTCGACTGACTTCCACTTGCTCGATCAGGCGACCGCCGAATTCCTCACGCGAGATGCGCATTGGCAGGTGCCGTCCGCGCTACGTGCCGACAGGACGGCTCGCATCGGCCTGGTCATTGGCTCGGGTTCCGCGCTCACCGCGAAAATCAACAGCCTGTTGCCGAGCACCGGAAGCATTAGCGCTGGTCGGGTCCAGGTTGGCCCGAAGGTGAGGGTGACACTGCGGGCTGACCCGGCCGACGCGAGCGTTATTCCGTCCGAAGCGGTAGACGCGTCCACGGGCAGCGACGTACAGATGCTGTGGACGTGGCTGGTCCACCCCCTCCACCCGACGAAGGCGCTGCTGCTCACGGCGCATCTGGAGTTGCCGCTCAACAACGGCCATGTCATCAAGCAGGAGCTGCCGCTGACCGTGCGGGTCGCGCGGACGTTGCCCTACACCGTCAGGCAGATTTTCAGCAGCTGGGCGACCTGGTCAGCGGTCGGCGGCACCGTCGTCAGTGTCGCTGGCTGGCTGCACAGCCGCAGGCGCAAGGGCGCGAAGACGGGCCAACACACGACTGGGAAAAGGGCAGCCACCGGCGACGAAGAACGTCCTTAGCACCCTTTCCAGTACGCCGAGAAGTCGGCTGGCAAGGCATTGGGCCGGGACGCGATGCCCAAACAGTCCGCAGCACGCCGGCCGGCCGATCGCCTCGGCCACCAGATCGACGGCCCGGGTGACCCTCAGTTTGAGCACCCCTCCAACCCGCTTTTTCCCAGCTCACGGCCCAGGTATGCCCGTCTGATCGGCCCTGGAACCGTGGCTCGATCTTGACTGCTACCGCAGGGCGGTCCCGCGAAATTTTTCTCGGGGGTCACACCCCCACCCGCCAAGAGCTTCACCGAGCCACACGCAGCGGCCCTGACAACGGGACGGCTACCCGACTACCGCCCCGTGCTCACCGTCATGGACTGGATCACCTCGCGCATGTCCCCGAGTTCTGCCGCCAGCCGGTCGCGTATCGGGGATGTGGCTTCGTCGATGCGTCGCCCCAGCTCTCGCTCGGCTTCCTCGACCGTCTTGCCCCGGGCCTGTGCCCATGCCTCAACGTCCACTGACACCGTGAGCCGGATGCTCGCACTACCCGGCGACGGAGGCGAGGGCGACTCGCCCCCGGGGGTGTAGTCCGCGTATCGCCGCCGAGACGGCACCTCGCGCTTCCGCTTCCGTAGCAACATGACCTGCCCCCTCTGTTATCGATCGTCAATCATGGCCGCGGCGGACCTGCCCTGCAATCGGTTCCGCCAGCGCGCCCTGCAGTAGCAGGACGGACGGAGCTCCGAAAATCAGCCCAGCCACGGCGGGGCACCACTGAAGGTCATGCGCCAGACCGGGATCTCGATCAACTCCGTTGACGTGATGGGCGCGGCACGTACCCTGTACTAGGTCAGCAATCCAGTCGCGCTCAATGTGCCCGCGGTCTCAACGGTGTGGAGCACGTGCGCCACGGCGGGGCGCGCAGTCCGCGCCCGCGGCCGCCGGTCTACAGAGCCACAGCCAGTGTCCGGGCGGGTCTACGCCGATCTAGCCAGGTTCGCCCTCAAGCTCTTTGCGACGCTTCGCAGCCCAAGCCCTGATATCGGCCGTCGCCCACACCCTGCCCACGGTCAGGTGAGCGATCGGCTTGGGGAAGTCTGGACGGTCGGCGAGCGTGTTAGCTCGCTGCCTGGACACACCGAGGAATGCCGCTACTTCGGCCATGGCCATAACGTCCCCGGTCATCGGTGCAGACCATCCGACCGGGGTACTTTACGACACGTAACCCTACCCCCTTGACGACTAGTCAACCCCTCCGCAAGAGTCATGGGCATGCCCATGCGGAGAGTCCCCAAACCAGTACCGTTAGTGCCTGTTCACCGACCTGTCTGGCGCCGGTTCCGCCGCCGATGCTCCTGCGGGCTCCGCTGGAAGACATGCCCCGACCGACACCTGCCGGTGCCCGTCGAGCCGGTAGCCGCTCCGATCCGACGACAGATCGAAGCGCCCCGCTGGAACGAGCCGACGGAAATCCACTGGGTCGGAGCAGCGGACCTGATCACCAGAGGGCAGGCCCAGCGAGCCAGCGGCGGCCGGCATGCGTGAGCACCTACCCCTGCGACCCATCTGGCTCTGCCGCAGCTGCGCCAACCCCTGGCCATGCGGCGAAGCCCGACTCCGACTCACCGGCGAATATGCCGATGATCGAGTCGCCCTGAGCGTCTACATGGCCTCGATGATGGGCGAGGCGATCAGCGACCTGCACCGGCTCAACCCTCAGCCTGCGCCTGAAGCCTCGACCATGTTCGGCCGGTTCCTCGCTTGGACGAAATAAAGCACCATCCAGTCCGTAAAGGACAAGACAACGCCCGGTCGTCACGAGGCCAGGGACAGCTCCTGGGCGAAGCGGCGGATGGCGTCGGCGACCGCCGCCGGGGCGTCGAAGTTCGCGAGGTGACCGGTCCCCACGACGAGCTCTGTCCGGGTGCCCGGCCGGGCCCGGGAAGACCTCCCGCTCCCCCGAACGGAACAGCCGGTCCCGCACGCCGTTGAGGATGAGCACGGGCGCGGGCACCGCCGCCAAGCTCGACACGTCGAAACGGCCCATCACGTCCCGCCAGTCGACCGGGAGGGTGTGGAAGGCGAACCCGTCGGCGATGGTCGCCTCGACAACCTCCGACGGGTACAGGCGGAGCAGCAGTCGGTCGTTCAGCCGGGTGAGCCGGTTCGCCGGCAAACGCGACGTGCGTGACCGGCGTCGAGCCCGCGTATGGCCTCGGCCACCAGGTCGACGGTGGGTGATCGACTCCGGTTGCGGCAGCTCGCGCTTTCCTGGCCGGATGAGCGCCCGACATGCCGCACACCGAGTGGATCATGCCTGGCCGAAGACGGACCGAGCACGCTCAACTCGCCTCCGGGTCGAGGCCGAGCACTGCCCGGCCGCCGTCCACCGGCAGGGTCACCCCGTTGACGAAGCTGGCCCGCGGCGACAGCAGGAACGCCACCGCCTCGGCCACCTCCTCGGCACGGCCGATCCGGCCCACCGGGTGCAGCCGGGCCAGCTCCGCGACGGTCCACTCCGCCTCGGCCGGTTCCCGGGTGGCCAGGAAGGCGGCGTGCCGCTCGGTGTCGATCGAACCGAGGGCGACGGCGTTGGTCCGGACGCCCCGGGCGCCGTACTCGACGGCCAACGCCCGGGTCAGCCCCTCGACGGCAGCCTTCGCGGTGGCGTACGGCAGCGCGCCGGGCACCGGTCGGCGGGCCTGGTGGGAGGAGACGTTCACGATCGCGCCGCCGGTTCCGGCGGCGAGGAAACGGCGTACCGCCGTGGCTGCGCCGACCAGGGCGGGCCGCAGGTTGAGCCCGATCAGGTCGAGCACCTCAGCGACGGGTGCCGAGTGGAGGGAGGCGTCCCGGAAGACCGCCGCGTTGTTGACCCAGCCGATCAGCGGCGCGGCGCGCTCGGCCAGGTCGGCGGCGTGCCCGGCGACCCGCTCGTCGGCCGCGTCGCCGACGACCGGGACCAGCCGGTCCGCCGCGGGGTGGGCCGGCAGCCACGTCAGGGCGTCCGGGTCGCGCTCGACGACGACCACCGGGCCGCCGTCCGCCAGCCGTTCCACCACCGCGCGGCCGACGCCCCGGCCACCCCCGGTCACCACGTACGACATGCCGCCACCTTGTCAGCCGCCGGGCTCGGAATCTGGTCGACGGTGGACCACCACGCAGGCCAGCCCCGGTCCGGCGTGCGCGGCGACCACCGCGCCCGCCTCCGAGACGTAGGTGTCGTGCACGCGGTCGCCGAGCCGGTCGGTGAACGCCGCCACGAGCTGCTCGGCGCGCTCGGGCGCGGCCAGGTGGTGCACGGCGAGGTCCACCTCGGCGTCGCCGACCGCCTCGGCCGCCAGGTCGACCAGGCGGGCCACGGCCCGGCTGGCGGTGCGCACCTTGTCCTTGATCACGATCGCGCCGTCGGGCATGTGCATGATCGGCTTGACCGAGAGGGCGGTGCCGAGCAGCGCCTGGGCCGCGCTGATCCGGCCGCCCCGGCGCAGGAACTCCAGCGTGTCGACGTAGAAGAAGATGGTCGTCCGGGCGACCGCGTCCAGCGCCGCGACGCGTACCGCCGACAGGTCGGCGCCGCGCTCGGCGGCCAGGGCGGCGGCGAGCGCCGGGAAGCCGAGGCCCATGCCGGTGGACCGGCTGTCGACCACCTCGACCCGGTCGCCGACCTCGGCAGCGGCCAACCGGGCCGCCTCCACGGTGCCGGAGAGCTCCGCGGAGAGGTGCACCGACACCACGCCGTCCACGCCGGCCGCCAGCAGCTCCCGGTACGTCCGCGCGAACTGCTCCGGGGACGGCCGGGACGTGCTCACCGACACTCGCCGCTCGCTCAGCGCCCGACTGGCGTCGGCCGGGAAGGTTTCCACCCCCTCCAGCCCTTCCACGCCGTTGAGCACGACGGTCAGCGGGACGACGGTGAGCCGGTGCGCCTGCACCAGCTCGGGCGGGAGGTAGGCGGTGGAGTCGGTGACGACCGCGACGGGCATGCCCGGCACGCTAGCCGATGTTGGCCCGGGGCCGCGCGGTCAGACCGCCTCGGTCAGCGCCGACTGCGTGATCAGGCCGACGTTGTGGGCACGCAGGTGCCAGCCCCGGACGTCGTCGTGGCGCAGCTCCGTCCAGTGGCAGTTGGCGAGGGAGCCGATGGTGCGCAGCACCGAGTAGTCCCAGCCGAGCAGGTGGCCGACGCCCTGCCGGGCGGCGCCGCCGTGGGTGGTCAGCACGATGGTCCCACCGACCGCGAGGTCCGCCGCGTCCTGGAAGGCCGCGCCGATCCGCTTGCCGAGGTCGTCGAGGGTCTCGATCTCCGCGCCCGGGTCCGGGTCACCGGCCCGCCAGCGCGCGTACTCCTCGGGAAAGCGCTCGGCGACCTCGCTGAGCGCCAGCCCCTGCCAGTGGCCGAAGTACCGCTCGCGCAGCCGGGCGTCGGGGCGTACCGGCAGCCCGGTCAGCGCCGCCAGGGCGGCAGCGGTGTCGGCGGCGCGGCGCAGGTCGCTGGAGACGATGGCGTCCGGCCGCAGCTCGGCCAGCACCGCCGCGGCGGCGCGGGCCTGCTCCCGGCCGAGGTCGTTGAGCGGTACGTCGGTCTGGCCCTGGACCCGGCCGTCGGCGTTCCACTCGGTGTTGCCGTGCCGCCAGACGATCAGCCGGGTCATTCCGCGGCGGCGGGTCCGGCGGCCGGGCCGGCGGCGGACTGGGCCAGGTCCCGATCCACGAACGGGATCTGCGGGCAGTCCTTCCAGAGCCGGTCGAGGGCGTAGAACTCGCGCTCCTCGGTGTGCTGGACGTGCACCACGATGTCGACGTAGTCGAGCAGCACCCAGCGACCGCCCCGCTCGCCCTCGCGCCGGACCGGCTTGGCCTTCTCCGGCAGCTGGAGCAGGCGCTCCTCGATCGCGTCGACGATGGCCAGCACCAGGCGCTCGTTGGGCGCGGCGGCGAGCACGAACGCGTCGGTGATGGCGAGCTGGTCGCCCACGTCGATGATGACGATGTCCTGTGCCTTCTTGTCGGCCGCGGCCTGGGCGGCGGCCATCGCCAGCTCGTGAGCGCGTTCGGAAACTGTCACCGTTCTCCTTCGATCAACCGTGCGACCCTCCAAGCCTCTCACACCCGGCCGGGCGGCGACTTGTCAGTTCTGGCCGATTGCCCGGACAAAAGACCGCATTTGCGGCGAAATCACTGCTGGTAGAGGCGCCGCTTCGCGATGTACTGGACGACGCCGTCCGGCATGAGGTACCAGATCGGCTCGCCCCGGCGCACCCGCGCCCGGCAGTCGGTCGAGGAGATGGCCATGGCCGGCACCTGCACCAGGGTGACGGTGTCGGCGGGCACGTGCTTGTCCGAGAGTTCGAAGCCGGGGCGGGTCACCCCGATGAAGTGGGCCAGCTCGAACATCTGGTCCAGATCCTTCCAGGACAGGATCCGTTCCAGGGCGTCCGCGCCCGTGATGAAGAAGAGCTGCACCTTCGGGCCGTACTCGGCGTGCAGGTCGCGCAGGGTGTCGACGGTGTACGTCGGGCCGCCCCGGTCGATGTCCACCCGGCTGACCTGGAACCGCGGGTTGGACGCGGTCGCGATGACCGTCATGAGGTAGCGGTCCTCGGCCGAGCTCACCGGCTCGTCCGCCTTCTGCCACGGCTGGCCGGTGGGGACGAAGACCACCTCGTCCAGCCCGAACCGGTCGGCCACCTCGCTGGCCGCGACGAGGTGCCCGTGGTGGATCGGGTCGAAGGTGCCGCCCATGATTCCGATCCGCCGGATGTCTTCCTCCACCCCGCGATCGTAGGCCGACCGCTCTCGCGGGCACGTCCGGCCCATCTCGCGGTCCGCGGCGCGGGACGGCACCGGAGGTTCTCAAAAAAAAAGGGGGTCCCCCGAGCGCGCCTCCGGCCCTATACTCGTCGACAAGTAATCGTCTACGAGGAGGGAGGGCGGCGTGCCCAAGCAGCGAAAGGTCGGCAATCTGCTGGCGCTGGCGGTGCTCTCCGCCCTCGCCCAGCGGCCCATGCACCCGTACGAGATCGCCACCACCCTCCGGGCCTGGGGCAAGGACCAGGACATGGAGATCAAGTGGGGGTCGTTCTACACGGTCATCCGCAACATGGACCGGCACGCGCTGATCGAGGCGGTGGAGAGCGTTCGCGCGGGGCGGCGCCCCGAGCGCACCGTCTACCGGATCACCGATGCGGGCCGGGCGGAGCTGGTCGACTGGGCCCGCGAGCTGGTCTCGACCCCGGAGCCGGAGCAGCCCCGCTTTCGCGCCGGGCTCTCCGTGCTCGCCGTCCTGCACCCCGACGAGGCGGCGGCGCTCCTGCGGCAGCGCCTCGAACGGCTGGAGGGGGCGATCCGGGCCGAACGTGACGCCCTCACGGAGCACCTGCGGCAGATACCGCGGCTGTTCCTGGTGGAGTCCGAGTACGACCTGGCCATGCGGGAGGCGGAGGCGGCCTGGGTCCGCGGCCTGCTGGCCGAACTCACCGCGGACACCTACCCGGGAATCGACCAGTGGCGGGCCTTCCACGAGACCGGCGAGTTCCCGCCCGACCTGAACGACGGGAGGAGCGGCTCCACGCAGTGATGGACGGCCTCGGTGCGGTGCGCCAACACCGCACCGAGGCCCATACCTCGAACCACACCTGGGAAGGTGCCCGGCCCGAAGCGGCAACCACGAGGATAGCCGGGCTCCTCCCTGGTCGGTTCGGACGCACGAGTACCGACGACCCCTGGAGGGAACCATGACCAAGGTAAGGACAGCCATCGTCATCGGCGGCGGCATCGCCGGCCCGGTGACCGCGTTGGCGCTGCGCCGCGCGGGCATCGCCGCGACCGTCTACGAGGCGTACCCGAGCACCGCCGACGGCATCGGCGGCTCGCTCGCGCTCGCACCCAACGGCGTCGCGGCCCTCCGCGCCGTCGACGCGGACAAGGCCGTGACCGCGATCGCCACCCCGATTCCCCGTACGGCGATGGCCGTCGGCCGCAAGCGCATCGACCTGCCGGGCCTGGTCGGCGTGCCCCCACTGCAGCTGGTGCACCGCGGCGCGCTGCACCGCGCGCTGCATGACCGGGCCGTGGCCGAAGGGGTGGTCATCGAGCACGGCAAGCGCCTGTTACACGTGCGGGAGACGGACAGCGGCATCACCGCCAGGTTCGCCGACGGCAGCACCGCCACCGCCGACGTGCTCATCGGGGCCGACGGCATCCGGTCGACCGTGCGCACGCTCATCGACCCGGATGCGCCCGGCCCCCGGTACACCGGGCTGCTCGGCTTCGAGGCGGTGGCCCGGCACGAGGTGGACGCCGAACCGGGCACCATGACCTTCGCCTTCGGCCGGCGCGCCTACTACCTCTACTGGCCGGAGCCGGGCGGCGGCACCCGGTGGGGCGTCAACCTCCCGCAGGAGCGACCGATGAGCCTCACCGAGGCCCGCGAGGTGCCCTCGGCCGAGTGGATGCGCGCGCTGCGGGCCGCCCACGCCGACGACGACCCGGGCCGCGACCTCATGCTGACCAGCAGCGCCGAGGAGCTGCAGGTGGTGGGCTCGTTGCACATCATGCCGCCGGTGCCGCACTGGCATCGCGGTCGCATGGTGCTGGTCGGCGACGCGGCGCACGCCCCCTCGAACAGTTCCGGCCAGGGCGCCTCGCTGGCGATCGAGAGCGCGGTGCAGCTGGCCCGCTGCCTGCGCGACCTGCCCGATGTCCGGTCGGCGTACGCCGCCTTCGAGCAGCTACGGCGGGCCCGGGTGGAGAAGGTGGCCGCCCGGGCGGCGCGGATCAACCAGGTCAAGGCCCCGGGAGCAGTGGCCCGGGCGCTCATGCCGCTGCTGATGCCGCTGCTGATGAAGACCGCGATGGATCCGGAGAAGACGGTCGGCGCCGAGCAGCGCTACGCCATCGACTGGGACGCCCCGGTGACGTCGGAGCTGGTGGCAGGCTGAACCCGTCGTGGGGTGGCACTCGGCCCTTGTGCCACCCCAATGCCGCGCTCGCCGGGCGCCCGCCGTCGTGCGGCAGGCCGGCGGCCCGGCGGCGCGGCCGTCGCGCGGCAGTTCGTGCGACGGCGCCGGCCGTCCTGCGGCGGCGGCCCGGCGGCGCGGAGCCGGCCGTCCTTCGCCAGCGCCGGCGGCGCGGAGCCGGCCGCGTGGCGGGTCAGGCCGTCGCGGCGGCCACCGCCGTCCGGGCGACCAGCGCCCGGCGCAGGTCGTCGTCCATGTCGGTGACCCGTCGACGCAGCCCCGGCGTGAGGTCGTCGCGGGCCAGCAGCGCCGCGGCCAGCTCCCGGGTGCGCTGCGCCACCGCGTAGCGCGGGAAGGCCAGGGTGGCGACCCGGTCGGCCGTCCAGGGGGTACGCAGCCGCGCGGCGGCCGGCATGTCCGCGAAGTACCGCTCGACGTACGGCGCGGTCAGCTCGGCCTGCTCCGGCTGCCAGAAGCCCTCCGCGGTCGCCTCGACCAGGCGGTTGGAGAGCTCGGTGTTGACCGTGACGATCTCCCAGGCGGCCCGCTTGGCTGCGATGTCCGGCAGGGCCGCCCGGCAGCTCGCGGCCCGCTCGGCCCCGGTGGCGCTGCGGTCGGCGGCCGCCTCGGCGGCGATCTCCGGCTCGCCGACCGCGCCGAGCACCACCAGGCGCTGCAGCAACGCCCAGCGCAGATCGGCGTCCACGGCCAGCCCCTCCGGCACGCCGTCGCCGGCCAGCCAGCCGCTGAGCAGCACGGCGTCGGTGGTCGCGCTGATCAGGCCCCGGGCCGCCGCGAGCTGCAACGATCCGCCGGCCGGGGCGCCGGCGAGCAGCGCGGCGCAGGCCTCGGCGACCCGGAGCAGGGCGGCGTCCCGGGCCAGCGGCTCGAGGTAGCGGTCGACCAGGCTGCGGCTCAGCGTGAGCACGTCCTCGGCGATGATCACCTCGGTCTCGGCGGGCAGCGCCGCCGCGATCAGCGCCACCACCGAGGTGACCGGCCGTTCCCCGTCGGTGGCGGCGTCCAGCGCCTCCCCCCACAGCAGCGCCCGGGCCAGCGGGTCGTCCAGCCCCGGCAGCAGCATCGGCACCGCGTCGGCGGAGGCGGGGTCGAGGCGGATCTTGGCGAAGGTCAGGTCCCCGGCGTTGGGCAGCAGCAGGCCGGTGGCCGCCTCGCCGACCAGCTCAGTCAGCTCGGTGCGGCCCTGGTCGGTGTCCGGGTCGAGGTCCACCTCGACGAACCGGGTCACCGTGCCGTCGGCGGCGTACCGGCCGACGCCGATCCGGTGCGGGCGCAGCACCGGGTACGCCTCCGGCGCGGTCTGCACCACCGTCGCCTCGGTCCACCGGCCGTCGGCGTCCACGGCCGTCTCCATCCGCAGCGTGTTCACCTGCGGCCGGCGCAGCCAGCGCTCGGCCCAGTCGGCGAGGTCCCGACCGCTCGCGGTGCTCAGGCTGTCGAGCAGGTCGGCCAGGGTGGCGTTGCCGAACCGGTGCTTCGCGAAGTGCGCGTTCAGGCCGGCGAGGAAGGCCTCGTCGCCGAGCCAGGCGACCAGTTGCCGCAGCACGCTGGCCCCCTTCGCGTACGAGATGCCGTCGAAGTTGAGCAGGCCCTGGGCGGCGTCGGTGACCTCCTCCGGGGCGACCGGGTGGGTGGAGGGACGCTGGTCGGCCGCGTACCCCCAGGCCTTGCGGCGCATGGCGAACGTGGTCCACGCCTGGTCGAACCGGGTCGCCTCGGCGGTCACCCGGGTGCCGAGGTACTCCGCGAAGGACTCGTTCAGCCAGAGGTCGTCCCACCAGCGCATGGTGACCAGGTCGCCGAACCACATGTGCGCCATCTCGTGAGCGATGGTGGTGGCCCGCAACTCCCGCTGGCTGTCGGTGACCGCCGAGCGGAAGACGTAGTCGTCCCGCAGGGTCACCAGGCCCGGGTTCTCCATGGCGCCGGCGTTGAACTCGGGCACGAACGCCTGGTCGTACTTGCCGAACGGGTAGCGCTCGGTGAAGAGCTGGTGGAACCGGTCGAAGCACTGCTTGGTGACCGTGAAGATCTCGTCGATGTCGGCGTCGAGGTGCGCGGCCAACGACCGGCGGCACCACACGCCGAGCGGGATGCCGTCGTGCTCGTCGCGGCGGACGTGCCAGGGGCCGGCGATCAGCGAGAAGAAGTACGTCGCCAGGGGCGCGGTGGCGCCGAACTCCCAGCGCCCCGGCCTGGGCTGCGCGGCGAGCTGACCGTTGGCGGCGACGGTCCACTCCGGCGGCGCGCTGACCGAGAGGGTGACCGGCGCCTTGAGGTCCGGCTGGTCGAAGGCGGCGAAGATGCGCTGCACGTCGTCGAGGAAGGACATCGCGTAGAGGTAGGTCTCGCCGTCGGCCGGGTCGACGAACCGGTGGATCCCCTCGCCGGTGTTCGAGTACGCCATTTCGGCGGTGACCGTGAGCGCGTTCTCCTCGGCCAGCCCGTTCAGCGGAAGGCGGTTGTCGTCCAGCGTGGCCGGGTCGAGCTCCCGGTCGTTGAGGCGTACCCCGAGCAGTCTGGCGGGTTTGACCTCGACGAAGGTCTCGGCGCCGGGGGTGGCCCGGAACCGGATCGTGACGGCGGAGCGGAACCGCTCACCGCCACCGGTCAGGTCGAGGTCCACCTGGTAGGACTCGACGGTGATCAACGCGCCACGCGCGGTTGCCTCTACACGGGTCAGGCTCGGCATCCGCTTATCCTGCCCGATAGGGAACCGGAGGGGCTTCCCGGTGCGGTGTGGCGATGGAGGAACGACGATGGCTCAGCACCCCAAGGGCGACTTCGACCTCTCCCGCGCGGTCTGGCAGCGGGCCGAGGGCGACACCTCCGAGAGCGCGGTCGAGGTGGCCTTCGTCGACGACCTGATCGGGATGCGCAACTCGGCCGAGCCGGACGGGCCAGTGCTGGTCTTCACCCAGGCCGAGTGGGACGCCTTCGTGGCGGGCGCTCAGGACGGCGAGTTCGACCTGGACTGAGCCCGGGTGCCGCGATGGTCCCCGAGGGTCAGTCACCGTCGCCCCAGCCGAGGCCGCCCGGGCCGGACCCGTGGTGGAAGCCCGGGTGATCGGCCACATCGACGCAGCGCTCGCCGTCCGGCCCGGGCGCCCCGCAGAACAGCCGTTCGGCGCGGTGCCACGCGTCGGCCGGGGACAGCGCCGCCGCGCCCAGCGCCAGCTCGGGCCGGAGCAGGCTCAGCGCCTCGGCCTAGCCGACCGCCAGCTCGCGGGCGTCGGACGGGCCGGCCGCCTCGAAGCCCAGATGCACGGTGAAGAACCGGGGTGGCCGCCGCACGGCCCGCCGGGGCGGTGAGATCAGCGCCTCCCGGCTCGTGCCCGGAGCGACAGCCAGCCCGATGACCGCCCCTCGCTGCCGCCAGTACGGCAACTTGTCGTCCCGCATCCACTCTCCTTCGTCGGCGGCCACCGGCCCGATCCGGTGGGCCACGGCCGATCCGCTGGCCGGCCCGGGACCGAGCCAACCAGCTTTGTGTCGCCGTGGGAGGGGCCAGCGGAAGGTTTTCGCGCTGGCCCTCCCCCGCGCCCGCCACCCCTGCCGGCCGAGCGGACCGGTGGGATTCACCCGCCCGGACCTGGGTAGACGCAGCCGACCGGGGACCCGGCCCGGTCGTGGAGCGCCGCCAACCCGCGTCAGGAGCAGCTGATGAGCCCCATCCCCGTCGACCGCAGCCCGGAGAGCACCCTGGCGTTCCTGCGGGATGGGTACCGGTTCATCGGCGACCGCTGCGACCGCTACGGCAGCGACATCTTCCAGACCCGGCTCCTGCTGGAACCGACCATCTGCCTGCGCGGCCGCCCCGCCGCGGTGCTCTTCTACGACGACGAGCGCTTCGTCCGGCAGGGCGCCATGCCGATGCGCGGGCAGCGGACGCTCACCGGGGTCGGCGGGGTGCAGGGGCTGGACGACGCGGCGCACCGGGAGCGGAAGGCGATGCTGATGTCGATCATGACGCCTACTGCGATCCGCCAGCTCGGGCAGCTCTTCGACGACGAGTGGCGGGCCCGTATCCCGGTCTGGGAGCAGTCCGGACCAGTGGTGCTCTACGACGAGGTCAGCCGGATGCTGACCCGGGTGGTCTGCGCCTGGGCCGGAGTGCCGCTGACCGGCTCGGACGTGCCGCGGCGGACCGTCGAGCTGCACGCGATGATCGAAGCCCCGGCCGCGGTCGGTCCCCGGCACTGGCGGGGCCTGCTCGGCCGCCGCCGGGCCGAGCGCTGGATCTCCAAAGTCGTCGAACGGGCCCGGGTGGGCAGCCCGCCCACGGCGGAGGGCAGCGCGCTGCGGGTGATCGCCGAGCACCAGGACGGCCGCGGTCGGCTCCTGCCCCGCCGGATCGCCGCGGTGGACCTGCTGAACGTCCTCCGCCCGACCGTCGCCGTGGACCGCTTCGTGGTGTTCGCCGCGTTGGCTCTGCACGACCATCCGCACTGGCGGGAGCGCGCCCGCAGGGACGAGCCGGCCACCGAGTGCTTCGTCCAGGAGGTACGCCGCTACTACCCGTTCTTCCCGATCGCGGTGGCCCGGGTCCGGCGCTCCTTCGACTGGCAGGGCCACCACTTTCCGCGCGGTCGCCGGGTGGTGCTCGACCTCTACGGCACCAACCACCACCCGGAGCTGTGGCCGGGGCCGGAGCAGTTCCGGCCGGACCGGTTCACCGGCTGGCGCGGCGACCCGTTCAGCTTCATCCCGCAGGGCGGCGGGGACCACCTGACCGATCACCGCTGCGCCGGCGAGTGGATCACCATCGAGCTGATGAAGCGCGCCGTGACCAACCTGACCACCGCGATGAGCTACCGGGTGCCGCCCCAGGACCTGGCGCTCAACCTGCGCCGGATGCCCACCCTGCCACCCAGTGGCTTCGTCATCGACGGCGTCCGGCGCACCGAGTGAGCAGGTCTCAGTCGGCCACCACGAGGGCCTGCGGAGCCGCCTGCTTCATCCGGGTACGCAGCCACTTCAGCTGGACCGCGGTCTCCTGCTCGCACGACTTCACCACCGCGAGGAGTTCCTCGTCCCGCGCCCCGTACGCCGCCTGACCGACCACGGTCCAGCAGATGTCGCACTCCGCCGCCATCAGGTAGAGGTCCTGCAGATCCCGCAGCAGCCCGATCCCGCCGGTACGGGTGCCGGCGAAGAGCTGCGAGTGCAGCCGGTCCGGTTCGTCCGGGGCTTCCTCGGCGTACCGGCGGGCGAACGGCTCCAGCTTTTCCGCGTGCTGGCGGCACTGGGCGGCCAGCTTCGCGCAGGTGTGGAAGACGTCCGGCTCCTCCCGGTGCGCGTCGCCGACCTCGGTGAACGCGTCGCCGAGGCGGGCCTGGGCCTTGTGCAGCAGCCCGAGATAGTGCGCCAGGTGCATCTCACTCCCCCCTCGCGGGTGCCTCGGCGGCCGGCCCGCCGACCGTGGCCGGGATGCCCGACCCGTCCAGCGGGGCGGGCCCGCCGACCGTGGGCGCGGGCGAGGGGTGACCGTCGGAGTCCGCCTCCTTGACCACCCGGACCGCCGCCACCTTGAAGATCGGCTGCTTGGAGACCGGGTCCCAGGCGGTGATGGTCAACTCGTTCGCCGCCCGGATGTGACCGTCGCCGTCCGCGGGCGCGTCCCAGTAGCCGTAGTGGAAGGGGAGAAAGACGACGCCGGGGCGTACGCCGCAGACGCGGGCCCGGGCCCGGACCACCCCGCGCGGCGACTCGACCCGGACCACGTCCCCCTCCCCCACGCCGAGCTTGTCGGCGTCGGTGGGGTTGAGCTCCACCCAGGCCTCCGGCGCGGCGTGCATGAGCTGCGGGGCCCGCCCGGTCTTGGTCCGGGTGTGGAACTGGTAGACCGTGCGGCCCGTGGTGAGCAGCAGCGGGAACTCGTCGCTCGGCACCTCGGGCGACGGCTGGTACGGCACCGCGTGCAGGAACGCCCGCCCGCGCGGCTCCTTGGCCCGGTACTCGTCGGGCAGCAGCTCCGCCCCGGTCAACATGTCCTGGCCGTACGTCTCGCAGTAGTCCGGGTCGGTGTTGAAGACGCCGTCGGTGTAGAGCCGTTCGGTACCGTCCGGGTGCTCCTCGTTGCACGGCCACTGGATGCCGCCGGCACGCAGCCGCGCATAGGTGATGCCGGTGTAGTCGCACGGCCGGCCGCGCGAACACTCCTTCCACGCCTCGAACGCCGACGCCGGGTCGGTCCAGGTGATCAGCGGATTCCCGTCCTTGTCGCGGAAGTCCATCCGGCGCGCGTAGTCGAGGAAGATGTCCAGGTCGGGACGGGCCTCCCCGGGCGGGTCGACGGCCTTGTCGGAGATGTGGACGGTCCGGTCGACGTTGGTGAAGGTGCCGGTCTTCTCGCCCCAGGTGGCCGCCGGCAGCACCACGTCGGCCAGTTCGGCGGTCTCGGTGCGGAAGAGGTCCTGCACGATCACGAACAGCTCCGGCTTCGACAGGATCCGGCGGACCCGGGCCAGGTCGGGCAAGGACACCGCTGGGTTGGTCGCCGAGATCCAGAGCAGCTTGATCGAGCCCTGCTCCGCGTACCGGAAGATCTGCATGGCGTGGGTCGGCGGCGACCAGTGCGGGATGGTGTCGACCGGCACGTTCCACAGCCGGGCCAGGTCGGCGACGTGCTCCTCGTTCTCCCAGTTGCGCAGGCCGGGCAGATCGCCGTCGGCGCCGCACTCGCGGTTGTTCTGCGCGGTCGGCTGGCCGTTCATCTGGTAGAGCCCCGCGCCGGGCCGGCCGATCATGCCGCGGATCAGGTGCAGGTTGTTGACCTGGCAGGAGGCCGCGGTGGCCTGGTTGGACTGGTAGAAGCCCTGCAGCACGGTGGAGAGCAGCCGCTCCGAATGCCCGAGCAGCTCGGCGGCCTGCTCGATCTGCCGGGCCGGCAGGTCGCAGATCTCGGCCACCTTCGCCACCGGGTAGTCGTCCACCACCCGGCACAGCTCGTCGAAGCCGACGGTGTGCGTCCGGACGTACTCCCCGTCGTACCAGCCGCGGTGGATCAGCTCGCGGAGCAGGCCGTTGAGCAGGGCGACGTTGGTGCCGTTGCGCAGCGCCAGGTGCACGTCGGCCTCGCGCGCCACCGGCGTGGCGCGCGGGTCGACCGCGAGCATCGCGGGCGGGTTCGGCCCACGCCGCCGGTCCAGCATCCGCATCCAGAGCACGGTCTGGGTCTCGGCGACGTTGTGCCCCCAGAGCGCGATCGCGTCGCAGTGGTCCACGTCGGTGTACGACCCGGGCTGCCCGTCAGTGCCGAAGGACGCCTTGAGCGCCGAGGCGGCGGTGGCCGTGCAGAGCCGGGTGTTGCCGTCCATGTGCGGGGTGCCGAGCCCGGCCTTCCCGACCACCGCGAGCGTGTAGTACTCCTCCAGGAAGAGCTGACCGGTGGTGTAGAAGCCGAAGTGCCCCCAGCCGCCCGGGCCGTTGAGCAGCTCCTTCGACCGCGCCACGATCCGGCCCATCGCGGTGTCCCAGTCGGTCTCCACCAGCCGGTCACCCTCCCGGACCAGCGGCCGGCGCAGCCGGTCCGGGCTGTGGTTGGCCTGCCAGCCGTACAGGTCCTTCGGGTCGACCCGGCCATGGTTGACCCGGTCGCCGGGCCGCCCCCGTACGCCGACGATCCGGTCGTCGATCACCGCGATGTCCATCGCGTCGCCGTTGGAGTGCAGGATGGACGCGCTCGGCACCCAGCGCTGCACGTCCGCCTCGGTGTGCCCGTCGGCGAGGAAGCTGTCCACCCGCACCGGCCACCGCTCACCCGGCCCGTACGGGGTGCGCGGCCCCCACGGGTCCGCGATCCGGTCCACCATCTCATCCCTCCTTGGCCGGGGTGGTCATTTGCTCGCGACTGCGGGGCTCCGCTCCGCTGCGCTCCTCGCGCTCACGGATGCCTTTTTGCTCGCGACTGCGGGGCTCCGCTCCGCTGCGCTCCTCGCGCTCACGGGGTGCCCGCCAGAGCGGCATCTGCCGGCCGGTGGCCCGGTTGAAGAGCAGGTCGACCAGCGTCACCAGGAGCACGGCCGCGAACGCGGTCACCAGTTGGGTGGGGGTGTGCAGCAGCCCGAGGCTCACGATCAGTGTGGTCGCGCCGGCCGGCGGGTGGGCGGCGTTGAGCAGCACCAGCACCGCGGCGGTGACGGCGAGCGAGCCGGCCGCGGCGACGATCCGCAGCCCGGAGACCCCTTCCTGGAGCGCGGACGGGTGGTCCGCGAGCCCGGTGACGACCAGGAGGGCGTACGCGGCGAGCAGCGCCACCAGGTGCCCGATGACGGTGTTTCGGGGTGACGACTCCGGCTTGCCGGGCTGTTCGACGTGCAGCATGATCGCCGGCCCGAGGCTCGGGAAGAGCCAGGGTTGCCGGGTCAGCAGGGCGACGGTGCCGGCCACCACCACGGCGACCGCACTGCCGCCGAACGCCCGCGCGGCGGGCCGGGACGGCGTCTGATCGATCTCGGCAGGCATGCGGGAGGCTGTACCCCGGTTGCCGGAGGTCGAATCGACGCACTTTCCGGGTCGCCCGCTGACACCACCTGCTCGTCTGTGATCATCTAGCCGGACTCGATCAGCGACTTGATCCGGCGCAGCGCATCCTGCAACGCGCGGGCCGGATCCCTGCCATTGGTCAGCTCCAGCGCCCGACGCGCCGGGTCGGAGCGCCAACGCATCTCGGCCCGGATGTCAGTGCCCCCGTCCTGCTGGGCCCTCACCAGCTCGATCCGCCCCTGCTGGGGGATTGGCCCCTCGATCACCCGCCAACTCAGCCGGCCCGGACCGTCAACGGTGATCTCGGCACGCCACTCGGTGCCGCCGCGGGCCCGGTCGCGGGCCACGCAGCGGAACCGGTTGTCATCGAGCTGTTTGAGGGTCGCCCACTCGGCCAGCGCCCGGTCGAGCCGTTCCCGGTCGGTCCAGAAGCCGATCACCTCGTCCACCGGGCGGTCCACGGTGATCCCCCGATGGACGACGTACCAGCCGTCCTTCCGCTCAAGCTGCTGCCGGCGCCGGGCCACCAGCCGACCGACACCGACCGCGGCCACCGTGGCGCCGCCGGCCACGGCCCACTTTGTTCCCTTGCTGGCCATCACGTCTCCTCCACCCCGGCGTCCGGGAGCGGACCCCCCGCGCCCCCGCTGCCGCTACCCGTCGAGGAGCCGTCGAAACGACAGCGCGGCGGCACGCACGCGACAGCCCGCGGCCACTTCCGGGGGGAAGTGGCCGCGAGCTGCGGCGTAGGGGCTGCGTCAGTAGCGGACCTGTTCGCGGGACTGCTGCGCCTGGTCCTTCACGTCCTGCGCGGCCGACCTGGTGTCGTCCCTGACCGTCTGCACGGCGTCCTGCGCGGTGGCCTTCACCGACTCGGTGGCCTGCTGCGCCGGCTCGCGCAGCTCTTCCTTGATCTCGCCGGCGACCTCGCCCAGCTTCTCCTTCACCACGCCGCCGTGCTCGCCGGCCTTCTCCCGGACCTGCGTCGCCACCTGCTGTTCGCGACGGGTGGCCGGGATCAGCGAGGAGACCAGCATGCCCACGCCGAACGCGATCAGGCCGGCGGCCATCGGGTTGCCCTCGGACTTCTCCCGTAGCACGTGCGGGGCCCGGTGGGCGGCGTCACCGACGGCCGAGGCGGCCGAGTGTGCCTTGTCGCCGACCGTGGCGGCCGCCGTGGAGGCGTGGTCGCCCAGGGCGGTGTGGCCGGTGCTGTGGCCCAGGTCCGAAGCGGTTCCCATCACCTTGTCCCTCACGTTCTGGAGCGCGTGGCGCACGCGCTGCTTGCGGTCGTCGACGATGCGGCTCGGGCTGACCTTGTACGCCAGCGCGTCCACGTCCGAGCTCAGGCTGTTGCGGGTGGCTTCGATCTCCCGGCGGATCTGATCGGGATCGGTGCTCATCGGGTGACTCCCTCGGGGTGCGGCTTGAGCGCGTCGGGGATGCGCTGCACGCTGTCGTTGGTCTGCTTGAGGCCGCGAATCCGCTCGGCGTTCTTCCTGGCCATGGAGTAGAGGACCGCCGCGATCGCGGCCCAGATGACGGCCACGATCAGCGCCGCCCAGCCCGGGTCCATCACGTTGGACAGCCCGGCCGCGAGCGCGATCGAGAGGAAGAGCGCCACCATGTAGCCGCCGAAGCCGGCGCCGCCGAAGAGCCCGGCGGCCTTGCCCGCCTTCCTGCCCTCCTGGCGGATCTCCGCCTTGGCAAGTTCGACCTCCTGCCGCATCAGCGTGGAGAGGTCGCTGGTCACCTGGCGCATCAGCTCGCCGAGGGAGCTGCCGCGGACCTCGTCCGCGGTGTGCCGGGCGCCCGAGTCGGGGTGGTACCCGGAGTCCAGGCCGGACCCCTGCGTCGGCATGCTCATGCCGTCGCCTCCCTTCTGACGGATCGGACGCTCACGGACGGGTGGAGCCGCTCGACGGCACGCCCGGCAGCGGGTCGGTCTGGCTCACCGGCGGCAGCGGCGAGCCGGTGCCGGTCTGCGGTTCGGCGTAGCCGCCACGGGTCGGGTCGGTGTAGCCGCCCGGCTCGGCGTAACCGGTCTGCGCGTCGGCGTAGCTGCCCGGGGTGGGGTCGAGGTAGCCGCCCGGGGGCACCTGGTCCGGCACGCCGCGCGGGGCCGGCGGGGTCGGGATGACCGCGGTGCGGTCCGGGTCGTACCCCGAGCCGTACGGCCGGTGGGCGTCGTTGTCGTCACCGACCGCGGCGATGTTCCTGGTGAGCCGGCCGGCGACCACGCCGAGCAGGGCGGCACCGACCAGGAACGTGCCCGGGTTGCGGCGGGCGTAGCTCTTCACCTCGTTGAGGATGTCGCCCGGCTCCCGCTCCTCCAGCCAGCTGGCCACGCCGTGCACGCGCTCGGCGGCCTGGTGGGCCAGCTCGGTGACCGGGCCGGAGCCGCCCCCGTTCTGCGCCATCGAGCGCACCTCATCGGCCAGCGAGCGGAGCCCGCCGGCGGCGCGTCGCTGCTGCTCGCCGGTCTGGGTGGCGAGCGTGTCGCGCGCCTCGCCGTAGAGGTTGCGGGCCTGGCGGCGGGCCTCGCCCACCACCTCCCTGCCCTGCTCCTTGGCGGTCTCCGCGACGGCGCCGCCGGCGTTCGCGGCCTCCGAGCCGACCTGGCGGGCCTGGTCGCGGACGCCGCCACCGTTGGTCGACTCCGATCCGTAGGTGGACGACGTGGGTGAGAGATCGTAGGTCATGATGTCCCTTCCGCTAGATGTCGTAGCGGTGGTGTTGGGGGGATCGCGGCCGACGTGTCGTCGGCGTCACCATTGACCTACCCACGGTCGTCGGGTCCATGCCTGATTCGCCATTTCTCTGCGCGGGCGCCCCGTCGCGATCAGACAATGGAGGTCGTCCGACCTCGGGCGGCGGCTGAGCCATGGAGGTGACAGCGATGGCACGTGACGTGCGCGAACGCGCCCCGGCCCGCCCGCGGCCCCGGATCAAGGCGGTCGCCGCAGCGGTGGCCGCCGTCTTCGTCCTGATCGGTGTGCTCGGGTTCGTCCCCGGCATCACCACGCACTACGACGAGCTGACCTTCGCCGGCCGCCACTCGGGGGCGAAGCTGCTCTGGACGTTCCAGGTGTCGATCCTGCTCAACGCGCTGCACCTGCTCTCCGGCCTGCTCGGGCTGGTGCTGGCCCGCCGGCTGGCCGGGGCCCGGGTCTTCCTGGCCGGCGGCGGTGCCGCCTACCTCGGCCTCTGGCTCTACGGCTTCGCCATCGACCGGCACGGCCCCCTCAACTTCATCCCGGTCAACGAGCCGGACAACTGGCTGCACCTCTTCCTCGGCTTCGGCATGCTCGTCCTGGGGCTGCTGCTCTCCAACGACGTCGGCACCGGCGGCCGGCTGGACACCCCGATCGACCGTCCCTGACCTGCGCCGTCACCTGCTCGGGTGGGCACCGCCCCCGGCACGCCGGAGGCGGCGTTTGCCGGATCTTCGCCCTGGGCAACGGAGAGTCACCCGGCGACGGGGAGCCGGCTCCGACGGACGAGGAGGTCCTGCGATGCCACGGTGGTTGCGGGGGAACGCGCTCAGCGCCGCCATGCTCGGCGCGTTCGTGGTCTTTTTGCTGTTACAGAGCGTGTTCGGTTGGCAGACCCACAACGAGGAGCTGGCCGAGTACGGCGCGGCGCCGCTGAGCTGGTGGGCCTACCTCGGCACCGGGCACTTCGCCGAGGCGGTCTTCGAGAACTGGGAGTCGGAGTTCCTCCAGATGGGCGGCTACGTGCTGCTCACCGCGTACCTGGTGCAGAAGGGATCGGCCGAGTCGAAGCCCGAGGACCAGGGCGACCGGCCCGAGGACGACCCGCGCCGGGCCGGGCCCGACTCTCCCTGGCCGGTACGGGTGGGCGGGCTCCCCCAGGTCATCTACCGCAACAGCCTCTCGCTGGCGCTGCTGCTGATCTTCGCGGGCTCGTTCCTCGGCCACCTGTTCGGCGGGGTGGTGCAGTACAACGAGGAGCAGGCGCTGCAGAGCGGAGCAGACCCGATCAGCGCGTGGCAGTTCCTCGGCACCAGCGACTTCTGGTTCCAGTCGATGCAGAACTGGCAGAGCGAGTTCCTCGCCGTCGGCGTGCTGATCCTGCTGAGCATCTTCCTTCGCCAGCACGCGAGCCCGGAGTCGAAGCCGGTCACCGCCGCCCACGCCGAGACCGGCGCCTGAGCGACCGGGCGCGCCCGCTGGTCGGGCCGGGCCGCCGTCAGGCGGCGACCGGCAGCCGCTTGGCGAAGCAGACGCTGTACGGGTTGTCGACGTACTCGCCGTAGACCGGGACCGGCTCGTAGCCGCAGGAGGTGTAGAGCCCGATCGCGGCCGGCAGGTACGTCCCGGTCTCCAGGCAGACCACCGAGTGGTCCTGCTGGAAGGCCAGCTCCTCCAGCGCCGCCAGCAACTGCCGGGCGATGCCCCGCCCCCGGTACGCCGGGCGGACGTACATCCGCTTCAGCTCCCCGGTGTCGCCGTCCAGCGCCTGGATCCCGCCGCAGGCCACCGCCCGGCCGTCAACCACCACGACCAGGTAGCGGATGTCGTCGTGGGTCAGCGTGGCCTGCCCGTCCAGCCCGCCATCGGCCTCGCGCAGCTCGCGCTGCTGGGCCGCGACCAGGGCGGCGATCTCGGGATCGATGGCGGGGCGGGGTTCGATCAGCATGCCGTCACGCTAGGCCGAACAGATTTCGCACAGGTTTCCGGCGATCGACCCGGTTGCGGCGGGTATGGAGCTATTCCCAGTCCTCGTCGTCGTCCGCTTCCTGCGTCGCCGCCTCGACCTCGTCGGCCGGGCGCTGCCGGCGCGCCTTGCGCGCGGCCAGCCGCTCGGCGGCGGAGAGGCGCGTCGGCCTCTCCTCCAGCCGTACGTCGGCGCCCCGGACGCTCGGGACGAATTCGGCGAGGACGGTGGGCTGCCAGTCGAACTCCCGGTCGCCGATCCGCACCAGGTCGCCGGGGTTGGCGCCGGCCTTGGCCAGCTTCTCCTCGACGCCGAGGCGGGCCAACCGGTCGGCCAGGTAGCCGACGGCCTCGTCGTTGTCGAAGTTCGTCTGCAGGACCCAGCGCTCGGGCCGGGCGCCCCGGACGGTGAACGAGCCGTCCGGCTCCGCCTCGATGGTGAAGCCCGCGTCGTCGACCGCCTTCGGGCGGATGACGATCCGGGTCGGCTCCGCCGGCGGCGCCGCCGCGCGGGCCTGCTCGACCAGCTCGGCCATCGCGTACGTCAGCTCCTTGAGCCCCTCGCGGGTGGCCGTGGAGATCTCGAAGACCCGGAAGCCGCGTGCCTCCAGGTCCGGCCGGACGATCTCGGCGAGGTCCCGCCCATCCGGTACGTCGATCTTGTTCAGCGCCACCAGCCGGGGCCGGTCCGCGAGGCCGCCGTACTGGGCCAGCTCGGCCTCGATGGTCTCGATGTCGGCGAGCGGGTCCCGGCCCGGCTCCAGCGTCGCGGTGTCCACCACGTGCACCAGCACGGAGCACCGCTCCACGTGCCGGAGGAACTCCAGCCCGAGGCCCTTGCCCATCGCCGCTCCCGGGATCAGACCCGGCACGTCGGCGACGGTGAAGGTGTGATTGTCCACCCGGACCACGCCCAGGTTCGGCACCAGGGTGGTGAACGGGTAGTCGGCGATCTTCGGCTTGGCGGCGGATATGACCGAGATCAGCGACGACTTGCCGGCCGAGGGGAAACCCACCAGGCCGACGTCGGCGACGCTCTTCAGCTCCAGCACCACGTCCAGCCGGTCGCCGGGCTCACCCAGCTCGGCGAAGCCGGGCACCTTGCGCCGGGAGTTGGCCAGCGAGGCGTTGCCGCGACCGCCGCGACCGCCGCGGGCCGCCTCGAAAGTGGTGCCCGCGCCGACCAGGTCGGCCAGCACCTCACCGTCGTGGGTCTGCACCACCGTGCCGTTCGGGACCTTGAGCACCAGGTCGGCGCCGTTGGCGCCGTCCCGGTTCGAGCCGGAGCCGCCCTTGCCGTTCTCGGCCTTGACGTGCGGGCGGAAGTGGAAGTCGAGCAGGGTGTGCACCTGCGGGTCGACGACCAGCGAGACGGTGCCGCCGTGCCCGCCGTTGCCACCGTCCGGCCCGCCGAAGGGCTTGAACTTCTCCCGGTGGATCGAGGTACAGCCGTGCCCGCCGTCGCCGGCCTGCAGATGCAGGACGACCCGGTCAACGAACGTCGTCACGACGCCAATCCTTCCAGCGGGATCCGTCCCGCACCTGAAAAAACGAAGCGGGCCGGGACCCGAGGTCCGCGGCCCGCTTCGCCTTCGAACTACTGCTGCGGCACGATGCTGACGGTCTTGCGACCGCGCTTGGTGCCGAACTGGACCGAGCCGGCGGCCAGCGCGAAGAGCGTGTCATCGCCACCGCGGCCGACCAGGTCACCGGGGTGGAACTTGGTGCCACGCTGACGGATGAGGATCTCACCCGCGCTGACGACCTGACCACCGAAGCGCTTCACGCCGAGCCGCTGGGCCGCGGAGTCACGGCCGTTACGCGAGCTGGACGCACCCTTTTTGTGAGCCATTGGAGGACGACCTACTTCCCGCTGGAGATGCCGGTCACCTTGACCTGGGTCAGCGGCTGGCGGTGACCCTGGCGCTTGTGGTAGCCGGTCTTGTTCTTGAACTTGTGGATCCGGATCTTCGGGCCCTTGGTGTGCGCGGCGATCTCGCCGGACACCGAGACCTTGGCAAGCTGCGTCGCGTCGGTCACCAGGTCGTCACCGTCGACGAGGAGCACCGCGGTGAGCTTCACCGCGTCGCCGGGGGCACCGACGAGCTTCTCGACCTCGATCACGTCGCCCTCGGCGACCTTGTACTGCTTGCCGCCGGTCTTGACGATCGCGTACATCGGAGGCGGACTCCCTGTCGTTGAGGCTGCTGGCGGTCGTTCCCACGGCGGCTCGCCGGGTAGCAGTGACACCGGCGGCGCGGGCACGCGGGAACTCGGCACACCAAAGTGCGCCGCAGGCCAGGGTACGCCATGAAGGGGCCGCCACCCAAACCGGGCCTGCCAGCGGGGAGGCCGGAGCACCCGACGGGCTGGACGTGGCGGGTGTGCCGACCGGGGCCGACGAGACGACAGGGCCCCTCCCACCGGTCATTGTCGCCGGGGAAGGGGCCCTGTCAAACTCCGCCGTCGTCAGCCGATCACGGCCGGGTACGCCGACGGGCGCCGCCGCGACGCGAGCGCCGCCGGCTGGTGCCCCCCTCGGTGCCCTCGGTCTCGGTCTCGCCCTCGCCCAGCGCGTCCGGGTCGTCCGGCGCGGCCAGCCGGGCCGACTCGCCCTCCTGGCTGTCGGCGACCGCCGGGGCGGCCGGCGTCTCGGTCTCGTACCGGGACAGGTCGTAGCCCATCGTGTCGTGGTAGTCGGCGTCCGCCCGGTCCTCGGTGACCTCGGCGACGGTCTTCTCCTGCGCGGCGGACTTGCGGGCCCGGCGCCGGGCCGTGCCGCCCGCGGCCTGCTCGGCCGGCGGGGTGGTGACGGCCGAGGCGACCGCCTTGACCTTCTCCCCCGCGCCGCCGCCACGCGGCTTCTCCGGCACCGGCTCGGTGTGGATGATCAGGCCGCGGCCCTTGCAGCACTCGCAGGTCTCGCTGAACGCCTCCAGCAGGCCCGCGCCGATCCGCTTCCGGGTCATCTGCACCAGGCCCAGCGAGGTGATCTCGGTGACCTGGTGCTTGGTGCGGTCCCGGCCGAGGCACTCGGTGAGCCGGCGCAGCACCAGCTCCCGGTTCGACTCCAGCACCATGTCGATGAAGTCGATCACCACGATGCCGCCGAGGTCGCGCAGCCGGAGCTGGCGGACGATCTCCTCCGCCGCCTCGAGGTTGTTCCGGGTGACGGTCTCCTCCAGGTTGCCCCCGGAGCCGGTGTACTTGCCGGTGTTGACGTCGATGACGGTCATCGCCTCGGTCCGGTCGATCACCAGCGACCCGCCGGAGGGGAGGAAGACCTTGCGATCGAGCCCCTTGAGGATCTGCTCGTCGATCCGGTACTCGGCGAAGACGTCGGTGGTGCCGACGTGCCGGCGCAGCCGGGAGACCAGGTCCGGCGAGACCTGCGACAGGTACGACTCGACCATGTCGTACGCCTGGTCGCCCTCGATCACCAGGTCGCGGAAGTCCTCGTTGAACAGGTCCCGCACCACCCGGATGACCAGGTCAGGCTCCTCGTAGAGCAGCACCGGGGCGCCACCCTCGGCCGCCTTGGCCTGGATCTCCTCCCACTGCGCCTGGAGCCGCTTGACGTCGCGGGCCAGCTCGTCCTCGCTCGCCCCCTCCGCGGCGGTCCGCACGATCACGCCCGCGCCGTCCGGAACCAGCTTCTTGAGGATGTCGCGCAGCCGCTTGCGCTCGGTGTCCGGCAGCTTCCGGCTGATGCCGGAGGCGTTGCCGTGCGGCACGTAGACCAGGTGCCGGCCGGAGAGCGCGATGTGGCTGGTCAGCCGGGCGCCCTTGTGCCCGATCGGATCCTTGGTGACCTGCACCAGCACCGAGTCGCCCGACTTGAGGGCCTGCTCGATGGAGCGGGCCCGCCCCTCCAGGCCCGTGGCGTCCCAGTTGACCTCGCCGGCGTAGAGCACCGCGTTGCGGCCGCGCCCGATGTCGACGAAGGCCGCCTCCATGCTGGGCAGGACGTTCTGGACCTTGCCCAGGTAGACGTTGCCAGCCATGGTGGCGGTGGAGTTGCGGGTGACGTAGTGCTCGACCAGCACGCCGTCCTCGAGGACCCCGATCTGGGTCCGGTCGCCGCGCTGGCGGACGGCCATCACCCGGTCGACCGCCTCCCGGCGGGCCAGGAACTCCGACTCGCTCAGGATCGGCGGCCGGGTACGCCGCTGCTCGCGGCCGTCCCGGCGACGCTGCCGCTTGGCCTCCAGCCGGGTCGAGCCGGAGACGCCCTGCACCTCGTCGACGGCCCGGCGCGGCTCGCGAATCTTGACCACGGTGGGCACGCCGTCCTCCGTGGTGGCCTCGACGTCGGCGGCGCCGCGACGACGGCGACGGCGACGGCGGCGGGTCATCCCTTCGCCCTCGGCCTCCTCCTCGGCCTCCTCGGCCTCGGCCTCGGCACTCTCGGCCTCGGTCGCCTCCTCGGCCTCTTCCTCCTCGAGGTCCTCCACGCCGCCCTTGCCCCGGCCCCGACCTCGGCGGCCCCGGCGGCGACGGCGACGGCCCGTGTCCGTCTCCTCGTCCTCCTCCGCCTCGGCGGCCTCCTCGGCCTCGACCTCGACCGGCTCCTCCTCGGCCTCGACCTCGACCGGCTCCGCCTCGCGGCGGCCCCGGCGCCGGCGGCGGCCGGTCTCGGCCGGCTCCTCGGCGGGCGGCTGCTCGGCGGCCGGCGGGGTCACCCGAGCGGCCGGGATCTCCTCCGGCTGCGGCGCCATGAAGAGCACGGTCGGGGCGGTGAGCGCGGCCCGCCGCCGGCGGGTACGCGGCTCAGGCTCCTCGCCCGCCTCCTCGGGCCCGCCGCGGACGGCGGCGCCGGGCGCGACCTCGCCGGCCTGCCGGGTCTCGGCGGCCGGCGGCACCTCGGCGGCGCCGGTCTCGGTGGGCGTGGGCTCGGCGGCGATCTCCTCCGCCGGGACGGGCTCGACCTCGGTCTCCTCGACCGACTCCGGCCCCGCCTCCGGCCCGGCGGCGGGCTCAGCGGCCGGGGTCTCGGCCGCGGCAGCCTCGGCGGCCGGCGGGACGGCCTTCTTACGGCGGGTACGGGTCACCTTGACCGGCGGGACGACCTCCTCGGAGGCCTCCTCCGCATCGGTGGCGATCACGGGCTCCTCCGCCGCCTTCGCGGTGGTCGCCTTGCGGCGACGCCGGGGCGTCTTCGGGGTTTCCTCCTGCTCACCGGCGACGGGGACGACTACCTCCCCCTGGGGCGCCTCCCCGGTGGTCGACCCGGCGTCGGTGGACGCCTCGACCGGCGCTTCGGTCTGCTCCGGCTGGTTGAGCGGGGCGGCCCGGCGGCGGCTGGTCCGCTTGCGGGCCGGCGCCTTGGCCTCGGTGGTGTTGTTGGTGTTGTTGTCGGCGGTCTCGCCGGCCGGCTGTGAACCGGTCCGTTCGCCGCCCTTGGGCTCGTTCTCGAGCATGGACGTTCTCCAGTTCTGGCTGCCCCGGGCGCGGTTGAGCGCTGCCACGCAGGGTCGCCGCAAAAAGGTGTTTCCGCCGGGCGCGCGAGGTGCGCGACCGCCGAAGTCTGCCTGCCAGAGCACCGACCTTTCGGTCAGCGCTCAACGATGCCTGCCCCGTCGCGATCCGCATCCAACGGATCCACGATCGCGCCCTGCGCGGTCAGCGTGCCCTGCGCCAGCCGGATCACCCTCGGCGAGACCGGCGGCTCCAGGTCGGCCACCACGCGGAGGCCGGAAAGGACGTCATCGGGTCGTACGGACGGGGTGACCTGCCGCACGACCAGTTCGAGTATCGCACACGGTACGGCCGCGGCCCCGGAAGGCGTCTCCGGCAGGGCCACCACATCGATCTGAATAACGGCAGCTCGGGCGTCGAAATTCCGTCGTCCCTGCTTCGTCAGCCGTTCGACCTGCACCTCCTCGGCGGCGGCGAAGGCGGCCACCGCCTCCCGGAGCGCGGCCAGCTCGACGCCGGGCAGCTCGATCCGCCAGTGCGACGCCTCGATCCGATCCGCCAGGCTGCCGCCGTCGGCGACCACCGCGTCGAGGACGTCGAGCCCGGGCGAGAGGGCGGCGTCCAGCGCGGCCCGCAGCTCGTCCGGGTCGACCGGCTCACGGAGCCCGATCTCCAGGTACTCCGCCTCGCTGGCCACGCCGGTAGGCGCGGCGCTGGCGTACGAGATCTTGGGGTGCGGGGTGAAGCCCTGGGAGAAGGCGATCGGTACGCCGGCCCGGCGCAGCGCGCGCTCGAAGGCCCGGGCGAAGTCCCGGTGCGAGGTGAACCGCAGCGGCCCACGCTTGGCGTACCGGATCCGGACGCGCTGGACGACCGGCGCCTGCCCGCCCTCGGGCTGTGGTTTCTTACTGATCGTCGTGCTCCTCGTTCGGTCAAAACCGGTTGATCATGAAGTTATTGTCGGCGACACGCCGTAGCGGTGACAACAACTTCATGATCAACACCGGACGGCGGGCGGCGCGCGCCCACCTTGTCACTGCTGGGCGGCGGTGGGGAGCTTGAGGCCGTTGAGCGGGGTGAGAGGGAGGAGCTTCTTGCCGGTGGGGCCGATCTGGATCTCGGTGTCCATGGCGGGGCAGACGCCGCAGTCGAAGCACGGGGTCCACCGGCAGTCGTCCTGCTCGTACTCGGACAGGGCGTCCTGCCAGTCCTGCCAGAGCCAGTCCTTGTCCAGGCCCGAGTCCAGGTGATCCCAGGGCAGGACCTCCAACTCGTCGCGCTCCCGGGTGGTGTACCAGTCCAGGTCCACGCCGAAGGCCGGCAGCACCTCGGCGGCGGCGTCCACCCAGCGCTGGTACGAGAAGTGCTCGCTCCAGCCGTCGAACCGGCCACCGTTCTCCCAGACCTTGCGGATCACCGCGCCGACCCGGCGGTCGCCGCGGCTGAGCAGGCCCTCGATCAGCGACGGCTCGCCGTCGTGGTACCGAAAGCCGATCGCCCGGCCCAGCGAGCGGTCCGCGTTGATCGCCTGCTTGAGCAGCTTCAGCCGGTTGTCGATGACCTCCGGCCGCTCCATCGCCGCCCACTGGAACGGGGTGTGCGGCTTCGGCACGAACCCGCCGATCGAGACCGTGCAGCGGATGTCCTTCGAGCCGGTGGCGGCGCGGCCGGCCTTGATGACCTCGTGCGCCATCCGGGCGATCTGGAGCACGTCCTCGTCGGTCTCGGTGGGCAGGCCGCACATGAAGTAGAGCTTCACCTGCCGCCAGCCGTTGGTGTAGGCGGTGACCACGGTGCGGATGAGGTCCTCCTCCGACACCATCTTGTTGATCACCTTGCGGATCCGCTCCGACCCGCCCTCGGGAGCGAAGGTCAGACCGGTCCGCCGGCCGTTGCGGGACAACTCCTGGGCCAGGTCGATGTTGAACGCGTCCACCCGGGTCGACGGCAGCGAGAGCGACACGTTGGTGCCCTCGTACTGCTGGGCGAGGCCGGAGCACATGTCGCCGATCTCGGAGTGGTCGGCCGACGACAGGGAGAGCAGACCCACCTCGTGGAAGCCGGAGAACTCCAGCCCCTGCTGCACCATCTGCCCCACGGTGGTGATCGAGCGCTCCCGCACCGGGCGGGTGATCATGCCGGCCTGGCAGAACCGGCAGCCCCGGGTGCAGCCCCGGAAGATCTCCACCGCGTACCGCTCGTGCACGGTCTCGGCGAGCGGCACGAGGGGCTTCTTCGGGTACGGCCAGGCGTCCAGGTCCATGGTCGTGCGCTTGTGCACCCGGAACGGCACGTCCGCCCGATTCGGCACGACCCGCTGGATCCGGCCGTCGGGCAGATAGTCCACGTCGTAGAAGCGCGGCACGTAGATGCTCTCGGTGCGGGCCAGCCGCAGCAGCAGCTCGTCCCGGCCGCCGGGCGAGCCCTCGGCCTTCCACGCCCGGACGATCGCGGTGATCTCCAGGACCGCCTCCTCGCCGTCGCCGAGCACGGCGGCGTCGATGAAGTCGGCGATCGGCTCCGGGTTGAAGGCGGCGTGACCGCCGGCCACGATCACCGGGTCGGCGTCGGTGCGGTCGGCGGCGAGCAGCGGGATGCCGGCCAGGTCGATGGCGGTGAGCAGGTTGGTGTAGCCCAGCTCGGTGGCGAAGGAGACGCCGAACACGTCGAAGTCGCGCACCGAGCGGTGCGCGTCGACCGTGAACTGCGGCACGCCGTGGGCGCGCATCAGCTTCTCCAGGTCCGGCCAGACCGCGTACGTCCGCTCGGCGAGCACGTCGGGCAGCTCGTTGAGCACCTCGTAGAGGATCTGCACGCCCTGGTTCGGCAGGCCGACCTCGTACGCGTCCGGGTACATCAGCGCCCAGCGCACGGTCGCCGCGTCCCAGTCCTTGACCACCGCACCCAGCTCGCCACCGACGTACTGGATGGGCTTGGTCACCTGGGGCAGCAGCGGCTCCAGCTGGGGCCAGACGGAGTTGGCCGCGGCAGGGCGCGGCGTCGTGGGCGGGACACTCATGATGCCCAAGGGTACGCGTCCACCCGCCCGGTCCCGCAGGGGTCGCGCCCCGCGGATTCGTCGGCGGTGGCATGTCGGTACTAACCTCGCAACCGGCGCGAGAGGAGATTGCCGCGATGCCGGAGCCGCAGCCGGGCACGGACCGGCCGGCCGACGGGAGCACCCCGGTCACGGGCCGGGAACGGGATCCGGCGCTCACCGACGGGCCGACCCCCTCCCCCGTACCGCCGGTCGCCCCCGCCGACCCGGACGGCACCCCCGTGCCGCCCGCCGACGATCCCGCGCCGACCGCGCCCGCCGAATCCACCGCGAGCGACGAGCCCGCTACGAGCGGCGACCGCACCGCGACCGATGAAACCTCCGCCACCGGCGACCGGGCCGCGCCCGACGAGCGGCCAGATCCGACGCGGGCGGAGGCGCAGCCCGACGAACCCACCGAAACCAACGACCGCGCCACGACCACCGGCGACCAACCGGACCCGACGCGGGCGCAGACGCGGCCCGATCCGACGCGCGTGCAGGCGCAGCCCGACCCGACCAGGGTGGAGCACCTGCCGGAGTCGCCGGCGCCTCGGTGGAGCGGCTCCGCGCCCGTCCCGCCCCCGCCGCCGCGCCGGCGCGCCTGGGGCGAGTCCGCCGAGCCGACCCCGGTCCCGCCACCGCTGGACTCGCCGGAGCACCAGGTTCCGGTGGACCCGTGGGCGGGCGCCGACACGAGCGGCTGGGATCTGCACTCGGCCGACTTCCCCGCCCTGCCGCCGACGCTGTCCTATCCCGCGCCGCCGCACACGCTGCCCTACCCGGCACCACACGTCGCCCCACCGCCGGCCCCGCCGGTCGCCCAGCCGCCGGTCAGCGCCCGCCCGATGCCCCCGCCGCCGGCGCCGGTCTCGCCACCCCGGCCGGCGCCACCACCGCCCGCGCCGGTCCGGCGGCCCAAGCAGCGCCGGCGCGCGACCCCGCCGCCGGTCGCTCCGCCGCCCGGCTGGCGGCCACCCAAGGGGTACGTCCCGGTCCCGGTCCGGCGTCGGCGCCGCTGGCCCTGGGTGCTGCTGTTCACCGTCGCCTGCTGCTGCGGCGTCCCGCTCTGGTGGGCCCAGTCGCTCTCCGAGCAGTACCCGGCCAGCGTGGCGCTGCCGGACCGGGTGGCCGGCCTGCGACTGCGCGAGGACGAGCGGAGCCAGGCGACCGCACGAGAGCTGGAGACCCAGGTACGCCAGGCCCACCTGCTGGCCGAAGAGACCTTCGCCGGCGTCTACACCACCTCGGAGGGCAAGCGGGTGATCGTGTTCGGCGGCACCGGCTTTCGGCTGACGCCCGAAGCGGACGCGGACGCCGAGATCGCCCGGCTGACGGAGGCGTACCAGCTCAAACCCGCAATGCCGGTGGATACCGGGGTCCGGGGCCGGTACGAGCGCTGCGCGGTCGGCCGGGCGGACGGCGACGCGGTGGTCGTCTGCACCTCGGTCGACCACGGCAGCCTCGCCACCGGCGTCTTCACCCGACTGTCCGTGAAGGACAGCGCCAGACTCCTCGACACGCTGCGTCGACAGATCATCACTCCCGACCAGTCCTGACGTCGCCTGCCGGACGCCGCCCACCTGCTGCCGCTTCCGATGGCTCAGCCGGGCGTGTCGCCCTGGATGGACGCATGCCTGATCAGCGATATGACTGTGAGGCATGAATATGCCTGACAGTCATATCGCTCGCGGGCATGTCCGAGCCGGGTGACTACAGCCGGCCGCGCCATGCCGCCCACGGGATACGCCCCGTGACCGGCTCAGGCGGCGGCCTCGCCCGGGGTCTGGTCGCGGCGCGGGGCGTAGCGCGTGACGTACTCCTGGCCGGTGAGCTTCTGGATCTCGCTCATCAGCTCGTCGGTCATCTCCCGCAGCGAGGTCCGGTCGTCCGACCGGCCGGTGAAGTCCAGCGGCTTGCCGAACCGCACGGCGATCTCCGCCTTGCCTGGCCGGGGCACCCGGACCCCGATCGGCTGGGCCTTGTCGGTGCCGATCATGCCGACCGGGATGATCGGCACGCCCGCCGCCACCGCGAGCCGCGCGGCGCCGGTCCGCCCCCGGTAGAGCCGGCCGTCCGGCGAGCGGGTGCCCTCCGGGTAGACCGCCACGAGGTCGCCGGCCTTGAGCGCGGGGATGGCCGCGTCGAACGCCGACAGCGCGGCCCGGCCGCCGGCCCGCTCGACCGGGATGGCGCCCAGCCCGGTCAGCACGAACTTGGAGAACCTGCCCTTGAGCCCGGCGCCCGTGAAGTACTCCGACTTGGCCCAGAACGCCAGGTGCCGGGGCACCACCGTGCCGAGGAAGAGCTCATCGGCCACGGAGAGGTGGTTGCCGGCGAAGATCGCACCGCCGGTCTCCGGAATGTGCTCCAACCCCTCCACGTGCGGACGAAAAGCCAACCGGAGCGTAGGCCCCACGATGAGCTTGCCGATGGTGTAGAGCAGGGGCACTGGTCCTCCGGCGGTCGTGCGTTCAGCAGGCGCTGTCACGGTAGCGGACGGCCCCACACCTCTCCGACTCCGGTGGTGGGCGGCCCGGGTGGTGGTCCGGCGACGCGCACGGCGCCGGACCACCGCGGTCAATACCTCATACCCGGCGGACGGCCACCGTCACCCGCCCGCCCTCGCCGACCTCCCCGGCGAAGCCCTCGACCCCGTCGACGAAGTCGATGCTGTCGGCGAGCACCTCCCGGGCCAGGAAGTCGGTGTACGGCGACACCGCGGCGCGAACCTCCTCCGAGGCCGAGAGCTGCACCACGATCCGGTCCGAGACGTCCAGGCCGGCGTCCCGGCGGGCCTGCTGCACCACCCGGACCACGTCCCGGGCCAGCCCCTCGGCGGCCAACTGCGGGGTGACCTGGGTGTCCAGCACCACCACGCCCTCGCCGCCGGGCAGCGGCGCGGACTGCTCGGGGTCGGCGGCGACCAGGCGCAGCTCGTACTCGCCCTCGGCGAGGGTGACCCCGGCGGCGACCGGGGCGCCGTCGACCAGCTCCCACTCCCCCGCCTTGACCGCCTTGATCACCTGCTGGACCTGCTTGCCGACCCGGGGCCCGAGCGCCCGGGGCACCACGGTGAGCACCTGCTGGCAGTACGCCGACACCTCGTCGGTGAACTCCACCGCCTTCACGTTGACCTCGTCCGCGACCAGGTCGGCGAAGGGCCGCAGCTGCGCCGCCATCGGCGAGGCCACGGTCAGCTTCGACAGCGGCAGCCGGACCCGCAGGGCCTTCGCCTTGCGCAGCGACAGCGCCGCCGAGGCGACCGCCCGGGTGGCGTCCATCGCGGCCACCAGCTCGTGGTCGGCCGGGAACTCCTCGGCCGTCGGCCAGTCGGTCAGGTGCACCGACCGCTCGCCGGTGAGGCCGCGCCAGATCTCCTCCGCGGTCAGCGGCGCCAGCGGCGCCACCACCCGGCAGAGCGTCTCCAGCACCGTCCACAGCGTGTCGAACGCCTCGGCGTCACCCGACCAGAACCGGTCCCGCGAGCGGCGGACGTACCAGTTGGTCAGCGCGTCCAGGTAGGACCGGACGGTGGCGCAGGCGCCGGAGATGTCGTACGTCTCCATCTGGCCCTGCACCGTGGTGACCAGCTCGTTCGTCTTCGCCAGCACGTACCGGTCGAGCAGGTGCGTCGAGTCCGTGCGGCGGCGGGCGGTGTATCCGTCGGCGTTGGCGTAGAGCGAGAAGAAGTACCAGACGTTCCAGAGCGGCAGCAGCACCTGCCGGACCGCGTCCCGGATGCCCGCCTCGGTGACCGACATGTCCCCGCCGCGCAGCACCGGCGACGACATCAGCATCCAACGCATCGCGTCCGACCCGTACGAGTCGAAGACGTGATACACGTCCGGGTAGTTGCGCAGGCTCTTGGACATCTTCCGCCCGTCCGAGCCGAGCAGGATGCCGTGGCTCAGGCAGTTGCGGAACGCCGGCCGGTCGAACAGCGCGGTGGCCAGCACGTGCATGGTGTAGAACCAGCCGCGGGTCTGTCCGATGTACTCGACGATGAAGTCGCCCGGGTAGTGGTGCTCGAACCAGTCACGGTTCTCGAACGGGTAGTGCACCTGGGCGAACGGCATCGAGCCGGACTCGAACCAGCAGTCCAGCACCTCCGGCACCCGGCGCATCATCGACTTCCCGGTCGGGTCGTCCGGGTTGGGGCGGACCAGCTCGTCCACCACCGGCCGGTGCAGGTCGCTCACCCGTACGCCGAAGTCCCGCTCCAGCTCCTCCAGCGAGCCGTACACGTCGACCCGGGGGTAGTTCGGGTCGTCGGACTTCCACACCGGGATCGGCGAGCCCCAGAACCGGTTCCGGCTGATCGACCAGTCGCGGGCGTTGGCCAGCCACTTGCCGAACGAGCCGTCCTTGATGTGCCCCGGGGTCCAGTTGATCTGCTGGTTCAGCTCGAGCATCCGGTCCTTGAACCGGGTCACCGCCACGAACCAGGAGGAGACCGCCTTGTACACCAGCGGGGTGTCGCAGCGCCAGCAGTGCGGGTACGAGTGGGTGTAGGTGTCCTGCCGCAGCACCACCCCCCGCTCCTTGAGCTCCCGGATCACCAGCTTGTTGACGTCGAAGACCTGCTCGCCCTGGTACGGCGGGACCAGCGCGGTGAACCGGGTGTGGTCGTCCACCGTGACGATGGTCGGGATGCCCGCCGCGTTGCAGGCGTTCTGGTCGTCCTCACCGAAGGCCGGGGCCAGGTGCACGATCCCGGTGCCGTCCTCGGTGGTGACGAAGTCCGCGCCGAGCACCTGGTAGGCGTTCGGGCCGGCCTGCTCGACCAGGAAGTCGAAGAGCGGCGTGTACCGGCGCCCGACCAGGTCGCGGCCGTACACCGTGCCGACCTGCTGGTACCCCTCCAGCTCCTTGGCGTACGCGGCCAGCCGCGCCACGCCGACCAGGTAGCGCTGGCCGTCGCGCTCCAGGACCGCGTACTCGATGTCCGGGCCGACGGCGAGCGCCAGGTTCGACGGCAGGGTCCACGGCGTGGTGGTCCAGACGCCGAGCCGGACCGGCCCGCGCAGCAGCTCCGGGGCGGCCTCGTCCGGGGTCAGCTCGAACCACAGCGACAGGGTCGGGTCGTGCCGGTCCTTGTAGACGTCGTCCATCCGGGTCTCGGTGTTCGACAGTGGCGTCTCGCAGCGCCAGCAGTACGCGAGCACCCGGAAGCCCTCGTAGACCAGACCCTTGTCGTGCAGGGTCTTGAAGGCCCACATGACGCTTTCCATGTAGTCCAGGTCGAGGGTCTTGTAGTCGTTGGCGAAGTCGACCCAGCGGGCCTGCCGGGTGACGTACCGCTCCCAGTCCTGGGTGAACTCCAGCACCGAGGTGCGGCAGGCCTCGTTGAACCGGGCCACGCCGAGGTCGAGGATCTCCGCCTTGCTGGTGATGCCGAGCTGCTTCTCGGCCACCACCTCGGCGGGCAGGCCGTGGCAGTCCCAGCCGAAGCGCCGCTCCACCCGGCGACCGCGCATGGTCTGGTAGCGCGGCACCGCGTCCTTGACGTACCCGGTGAAGAGGTGGCCGTAGTGCGGCAGGCCGTTGGCGAACGGCGGCCCGTCGTAGAAGACGAACTCGTTCTTGCCGTTCTCCCCGGCGGGTCGGGCCTCGACCGACGCCTCGAAGGTCTTGTCGGCCGCCCAGTGCTCCAGGACCCGGCGCTCCACCGCGGGCAGGTCCGGGCTCGCCGGGACGCCGGCGGCGGTCGGGTCGTGCAACGGATAGGCCATCGGGGGTCGCTCTCCTCGCGCAGCTCACTCATCTGTGGTCTGCGAGGACGAGCCCTCTCCGGTACGCCGTCCGGCGTCCCGGGGCAGGCCCGCGGTACCACCCCGCTTGGCGGTCATGGTGCGACCGCCCGCTCGTTGGCCGGCTGTGACGGGCCGTCCCGTCCGGTTCTACTGGGCCGGTCACCCGGCTGTTCTTCCGGAGGCTCGCCGGTGATGGCCGGGTCGTCGCCTGTGCGACAAGCGTACTCGATCGGGTACGGAGATCGCCGCCGAGTAATCTCGGTCCGTGATCCGGATCGAGTTGGACGAGCCGACGCTGGCCCGTACCCGGATCGCCACCAGCCCGCTCTGGGAGGCCAAGTGCAGCCTCTACCTGCTCGACCGGTACCCGGACGAGGCGCCCTGGCCGTACACCGGGTGGGCCCGGCACGCCCGTAGGGTGCTCACCGAGCTGCCCGAGGCGGCCCCGGCGAAGCTCTACGCGCAGACGGGCCCCTGGTATCCGGACTTCCTCGGCCCGGTGCCGCCGACCGCGAGCCCCACGATCGAGGAGGAGCTGGCGGCGCTACGGGCGACGCCGGCCGAGGTGATCGCCGAGCAGATCCCCCGCTACCACCGCCCCGACGACCTGCCGGACTGGCTGCGCCCGTTCGTCACCGACCGGCAGGCCGCGCTGGATCGGCTGGCCGACGGCATCCAGGCGTACTGGGACGCGGCGATCGCGCCCTGGTGGCCGGCGATGCGGGCGGCGCTGGACGAGGAGGTGCTGCACCGCGCCCGGGCACTCGCCGCGCACGGGCCGGACGCGCTCCTGGCCGACCTGCACGAGCGGGTGCGCTGGGACAAGCCGGTGCTGACCCTGGTCAAGCCCAGCGAGTGGCGCTTCGCCGCGGTCGACCAGCGGTTGCTGCTGATCCCGCTGATCTTCTCGCGGGGCGCGCTGACCCACTCCACCGACCATCCCGAGGTGATTGCGGTCTCCTACCAGGCCCGGGGCGCCGTCCTGCTGGCCGACCGGCCGGCCGCCGACGCCGCGACCGAGAGGACGGGGACGGACCGGCTGGCGGTCCTCGTCGGGCGCGGCCGGGCCCAGGTGCTGCGCGCACTGGCCCGACCGGCCACCACCGCCGGGCTCGCCGCCATCCTCGGCCTCGCCCCGAGCACGGTCTCGGAGCACTTGGCCGCGCTGCTCGCCGCCGGCGTGGTGCACCGCCGCCGGGTCGGTCGGCGGGTGCTGTACGGCCTGGAACCGGCCGGCCTGGCCCTGGTCACCCTGATCGGCGCCGACCCGGCGGCCGCCTCCGCCTGAGGATTCGGCGAGCGCCGAATTCGTTTCCCCGCCCGGCCCGGCGTCCCTAGATTCGCGGCCATGAGCGAGTACGCGATCGAGGCGGCGGGGCTGCGCCGCACCTACCGCAGCCGAACGGGATGGTTACGACCCCAGCGCCGGGAGGTGGAGGCGGTCCGCGGCGTCGACCTGACGGTCGGCAACGGGGAGCTGTTCGGCCTGCTCGGACCGAACGGCGCCGGCAAGACCACCACCATCAAGCTGCTGAACACGCTGCTCATCCCGACCGCCGGCACCGCCCGGGTGTGCGGCCACGACGTGGTCGCCGAGACCCGGGAGGTACGCCGGCGGATCGGGTACGTCTTCGGCGGTGACCGGGGCCTGTACGACCGGCTCTCCGCCCTGGACAACCTGCGCTACTTCGCCGAGCTGTACGGGGTGCCGGGGCGGGAGCAGAAGCGGCGCATCGCCGAACTGCTGGAGCTGGTCCGGCTCGACGGCCGGGAGCACGAGCGGGTGGAGGCTTACTCCCGGGGCATGCGGCAGCGGCTGCACATCGCCCGGGGCCTGCTGCACCGGCCGCGGGTGCTCTTCCTCGACGAGCCTTCCATCGGGGTGGACCCGGTGGCCGCCCGCGAGCTGCGGCAGACGGTCGCGGATCTGGCCGCCACCGGCACCACCGTGCTGCTGACCACGCACTACATGGCCGAGGCGGACGAGCTCTGCGGCCGGATCGCGGTCATCGCGAACGGTGAGATCCAGGCCCTCGGCACCCCGGCGGAGCTGCGGCACCACGCCGACGGCCGGCAGGTCCTCGAGGTGGAGGCGTACGGGGTGAGCGACGCCCAGCTCGCCGCGATCCACGTCCTGCCCGGGGTACGCGAGGCGAGCGTGTCGGTCACCGGCGCGGCGCAGGTGCTGACCGTGCACTCCGACGCGGGCGTGGACGTGCAGGCCGACGTGCTGCGCGAGCTGGACGGCGTCCGGCTGGGCCGGGTCAGCGCCCGCCAACCCACCCTGGAGGACGCGTACGTGGCGATCGTCAACCGGGTCGGCGCCCCGCCCCGCCCGGCCGAGGCGGTGGCCGCGTGAATCTGCTCCGCATGATCGGGGTGGGGGCGCTGCTGCACACCAAGCAGCTCACCCGCTCCCCGTTCGAGATCGCCACCGCGCTGATCGTGCCGGTGGTGCAGGCCACCCTGGCGGTCTACCTGTTCCGGGCCGGCGGCGAGCCGGGCCGGTTGCTGGAGGCCGCGGTCGGCGCCGGACTGATGGGCGTCTGGTCGTCGGTGCTCTTCGGCTCCGGCGGCGCCGTCCAGAACCAACGCTGGCAGGGCACCCTGGAGATGATCATGCTGGCGCCGCGCCCGCCCGCGCTGGTGATCTTCCCGATCACCCTGGCCACCGCGGTCACCGGCACCTACGCCATGCTCGCCACCCTGCTCTGGGGCTGGCTGCTCTACGGCATCCCGTTGACCTTCGCGCACCCGCTGCTCTTCCTGGTCGCGGTCCCCGGCTGCATCCTCGGCCTGGGCATGTTCGGCCTGCTGCTCGCCGCCACATTCGTGCTGATGCGCAACGCCAACGCGCTGGCCAACACGCTGGAGTACCCGATCTGGCTGGTCTCCGGGATGCTGGTGCCGCTCGCCGTGCTGCCTGGCTGGACCGGCCCGATCGCCGCCGTGCTGCCCACCACCTGGGGCGCCCGGGCGGTGCACGAGGCGGCCAGCGGCGGCCCGGTCTGGCCGTCGCTGGGCATCTGCCTGGCGATCAGCCTCGGCTGCCTGGTCGCCGGCGCCCTGATGATGACGTACGTCGAGCGACGGGCCCGCGCCGCGGCGACCCTCGCGCTGGCCTGAGGGGACGACGATGGCAATGTTGCGCCTGATCGGCACCGGCGGCGTGATCGCCTACCGGGCCCTGTTCAACTGGACCACCCCGGCGATGTTCATCGGCTCGCTGCTGGTCGGCCCGATCTTCCAACTGCTCTTCTTCGCCTACCTGGGGCGGCAGCTCGGGGTCGCCGACGACCGGTTCTACATCGTCGGCAACGCGGTGCTCGCCGCCTCGCTCTCCTGCGTCTTCGGCGGCACCATGGCGGTCGCCAACGAGCGGCGCTTCGGCACCCTCGGGCACGTGCTGCTCTCCCCGCGCAGCCGCACCGCGGTCTTCCTCGGCCGGGTCCTCCCGTACGCCGGCAACGGCCTGCTGATCGCGGTGAGCACGCTGACCGTCGGCTCGCTCCTGCTCGGCCTGCGGATACCGCCCGGCGCCCTGCCCGGCCTGCTGCTGACCCTGGCGGTGGGCTCGCTCGCCTGCGGGTTCTTCGGCCTGACCCTAGGCGCGCTGGGGCTGCGCTTCCGGGACGTCTGGGTGGTCTCCAACGTCTCGGTGGCGCTGCTGCTCCTGCTCACCGGGGTCAACGTCCCCGCCGCCGGACTGCCCGGCTGGATGCGGACGGCCGGCGAGGCGCTGCCGATCACCCACGCCGCCCGGGCCGCCCGCAGCCTGGTGGCCGGCGAGGGCTTCACGGCCGCCGCACCGGCGCTCGCCGCCGAGGTCGCCGTCGGACTCGGGTACGCCGTGCTGGCGGCGGTGCTGCTCAAGGTCTTCGAGGCCGAGTCCCGCCGCCGCGCCTCCCTCGACACCCTCTGACCCCCGCCCACCCGCCCCGCCCCACTCGCCCCGCCCCACTCGCCCCGCCCCACCCTTGATGATCATGAAGTTGTTACCGCCCTTACCGGCGTGTCGTCGCAATAACTTCATGATCAACTGGGTGCGCGGGGTGGGGTGGGGCGGGGCCCGCGCCGGCCGCATGACGACCGTCACAGCCGGGCGCTGTCACGTCGGCGGGGGGTGAACCCGTCGTGCTCGCGTAGGAACCGCGACCGAGGGAGGCCGGAATGAGTCGGATCGACATGGCGACAGTGGTGCCGGAGGCGTACCAGGCGGTGCTCGGGCTGGAGAAGTACATCCGGGCGAACCTGGACCACACGGTGCTGGAGCTGGTGAAGCTGCGGGCGTCGATGCTCAACGGGTGCGCGTTCTGCGTGGACATGCACAGCCGGGACGCGCTCGCCGCGGGTGAGTCCAGCCGGCGGCTCTTCGCGGTGGCCGCGTGGCGGGAGGCGCCCTTCTTCGACGAGCGGGAGCGGACCGCGCTGGCGCTGACCGACGCGGTCACCCGGCTCGGCGAGCACGGCGTGCCGGACGAGGTCTGGGACGCCGCCGCCAAGGTGTGGTCGGAGAAGGAGTTGGCGGACCTGGTGGTCGCGATCGCCACAATCAACGTGTGGAACCGGATCGCGGTGACCAGCCGGACCCAGCCGCCGACCGAGGAGTGACCACCAGCGCGGCGGCGCAGGCGGCCGGTGCGCTCCAGGCGCACCGGCCGATGCTGCTCGGGCTGGCGTACCGGCTGCTGGGCAGCCTGCACGACGCCGAGGACGTGCTCCAGGAGGCGTACCTGCGCTGGCTCGGTGCCGACCGGGAGTCCGTGGCCGAGCCCCGCCGGTACCTGTCCCGGGTGGTGACCCGGCTGGCACTGGACCGGCTGCGGGCCCGTCAGGCCGCCCGGGAGACGTACGTCGGGCCGTGGCTGCCCGAACCGGTGCCGACAGCGCCGTCGCCGTTCGGCCCGCTGGACAGCGTCGAGCTGCGGGACTCCCTCTCCGCGGCGCTGCTGCACCTGCTGGAACGGCTCACCCCGCCGGAGCGCGCGGTCTACGTCCTGCACACCGCCTTCGCCCTGCCGTACGCGGAGATTGCCGAAATCCTGGACCGCTCGGTGGCGGACTGCCGGCAGCTGCACCACCGCGCGGCGGCCCGGATCATCGACGACCGCCGCCGCTTCACCGCGGGCCCAGCCGAGCAGCGGCGGCTGCTGGACGCCTTCCTCGCCGCCGCCCGCGACGGCGACCTGGACGGGCTGACGAAGCTGGTGGCGGCGGACGCGACCGCCTGGACCGACGGCGGCGGAGCGGTCAGCGCGGCGCTTAACCCGGTCCACGGCGCGGACCGGATCGCCCGCTTCTTCGCCGGGATCTACGGCCGGCGGCCCACCGTCGAGTGGGCCTCCCTCGAACTCAACGGCGGGCCGGCGCTGCTGCTCCGCTGGCCGAGCGGGGTCCGCTACACGCTGACGGTCGCCGCCGCGCACGGCCGGATCACCAACCTCTACCTGGTCGGCAACCCGGCGAAGCTGTCGGCGCTGAGCGGCTGACGGCACGGAACGGCCCCGCCCCCCGGGCCGGGGACGGGGCCGTCGCGAAGCGTCTTCAGCCCAGGTGGGGGAACCAGAGGGCGAGCTCGCGCTTGGCGCTGTCGACGGAGTCGGAGGCGTGCACCAGGTTCTCCCGGTTGGACAGGGAGAGATCGCCCCGGATGGTGCCCGCCGCGGCCTTGCGACCGTCGGTGCTGCCGAGCATGCCGCGGACCACCTCGATCACCTGGTCGCCGGAGAGCACCAGGGCGACCAGCGGGCCGCCGGTCATGAACGCCTTCAGCGGCGGGTAGAACGGCTTGTCGACGTGCTCGGCGTAGTGCTGGTCGGCGAAGTCGCCGTCCATCGTCCGGGTCTCCATCGCGTCGATCAGCAGACCCTTCCGCTCGAAGCGGGAGATGATCTCGCCCACCAGGCCGCGGCGGACCGCGTCGGGCTTGATCAGTACGAGCGTGCGCTCATCCGGGCTGCTGCTGGACACGCTGGGTTCCTCCTGTGCGCGGAAGCCGGTCGGGCTGGGTACGGTCAGCGTACCGACCCGGTCTCGGCACCGGCTCGGCGGCTGCTCTTTCCCCCGGTCGCCGATCCCGCCTAGCCTGGTTCTCAACCCCGGGAGGTCCACTGTGCCGAATGGCGGGAGCCGACCCATCGCGCCGGTACGCAAACTGATCGCCGCCGTGCTGGGCACCGTGGCCACCTTTGTGGTCCTGTTCGGGCTGGGGATGACGAGCTGGGCGATCGTGGCGCTCGGCGTCGCGCTGCTGGTGCTGGCGATCGCGCTGGCCACTGTGCGCGCCGGCGGGCGCACCTGGGTGTTCGGCGTGGGGCACGTGCACAGCGCCTCCGAGCCGCCCACGCAGTACGCCTTCGGCCGCTGCGAGCTGCAGCTGGTGATCGACGCGCCCGGGCTGCCGCCCCGGTCCAAGAAGATCATCGAGCCCCGGGTGCCGGTCGCCAAGTGGCCGTCGCTGGGTCAGCGGCTGCCGATCCGGGTCGCCCTGGACGACCAGCGCCACGTCCGTGTCCTGTGGGAGGAGGTGCCCACCCACGCCGAGACCGACGCCGCGACCGCCGACCTGCCACCCGAGTACGCGGGCCCCGACCCGGTGGACGAGGTGCTGATCACGCAGGAGCCGCCGCCGTGGGCGGATCGCGCCCCGGAGGACGACTTCCCGCCCGCGCCGGAGCCGCCCTTCGACGACGTGACCGGGCTGACCGAGGAGCGCGAGCCGGTGGTGGTGCGCCAGCAACCCGGCGGCCCGAAGGTGCTCGAGGGCACCTTCGTCGAGCAGTCAGAGGCCCCCCCGTTGCCCCGCCGGGCCACCCCATCCCCGCGCCCACCGGCGGAGGAGCGGTTCGACCCGACGGTGCCGGTCGACCCGATCGACGTGCCGCTGGACGACCGCGCGCCGGCGACGCCCCCGACCGCGGAGGAGCTGGACGAGGCTATCTTCGGGTACGCGGGCGGCGACGCCACCGCGGCGCCCACCCCGATCAGCGGCGTCGGCATCACCCTGCTCGTCACGGACCTGGCCAGGTCGCTGGAGTTCTACCGGACCCTGGGCTTCGACGAGGTCGACCGCGGCCGCGGCAACGCCGTCCTCGCCTCGGGGTCCACCCGGCTGGTCCTGCGCGAGGTCACCGAGGCGGCCCCGATGAGCCGCCGGCTGGTGCACGTCAACCTCGAGGTCGACGACATCCAGGCCGCGTACGAGCGGCTGCGCGGCTCGGGCGTCCGCTTCACGTACGCCCCGCGCGTGGTCAACCGGGGCGCCAAGCTGGAGGTGTGGGCGGCGGCGTTCCGGGACCCGGACGGCCACGGCATCGCCCTCACCCAGTGGCGCACCCTCGCCGACGCCTGACGGGGCCCCTTCACAACGCCTGGCGTTAGCAGGGGACCCTTCCTGACCGCCGCAGCGGGCTCAGCCGAGGATGACCCGGCGGACGTGCAGGGCGTACGCCCAGACCAGGGCGAACATGACGCCCAACACCAGCAGCGACCAGTGCAGCAGCCCGGAAAGCATCAGCAGCCCCTGCAGGACGGTGCCCGCGTGCCAGGCCCACGGCCGCCCCATCCGGCCGGCCAGCACCACGCAGGCCACGGCCAGCGCCACGATCGCCCCGATGGCGGCGCCGCTGAGGTCCCCGCCGATCACCCGGATCGGCTGGATGGCGAGCAGCAGCACCAGCGCCTCCAGGGCCAGCGTCCCCGCGCCGAGGCCCCGGACCGCCTTCTCCGGGTTGCGCAACCCCGACCGCCGCTCCGCCGGCGCCGGCTCACCGCCGGGCACCGCTGCCGACTCCCGTCCCTCGGCGGGCCGGCCCTCCTGACCCGCGCCGCCCGGGCGCTCCTCCACCGGGCCGGTCATCGCTTCAGCAGCCGGCGAGCGTCGGCCACGGTGACGACCGAGCCGGTGATCAGGACACCGACACCGGCCAACTCGCCGGGCACGTCGGACTCGGCCTCGGCAACGGCCGCCTCGATCGCGTCCGGCATCTCCTCGGCGACCTGCACCCGCTCCGGCCCGAACACCTCCCGGGCCAGCGCGGCCAGCTCGTCGGCCGGCATCGCCCGGGGCGAGCTGTTGGCGGTGACCACCAGCGAGTCGAGCACCGGCTCCAGCAGCTCCAGCAGGCTGGCCGCGTCCTTGTCGCCGAGCACGGCGAGCACCCCGACCAGCTTGCTGAACGCGAACTCCTCCTGCAGCGCGTTGACCGTGGCGGCCATCCCGTGCGGGTTGTGCGCGCCGTCGAGCAGGATCGTCGGGGCGGTGCGTACCTTCTCCAGCCGGCCGGGCGAGGTGGCCGCGGCGAACCCCTCCCGGACCGCCTCGATGTCGAGCTGCCGCTTCGCGCCGGCACCGAGGAACGCCTCGACGGCGGCGAGCGCCACGGCGGCGTTCTGTGCCTGGTGTGCGCCGTGCAGGGGGATGAACACGTCGTCGTACACGCCGCCGAGGCCCTGGATGGTCAGCACCTGGCCGCCGACCGCGACCGCCCGGCGGAGCACGCCGAACTCCGAGCCCTCCCGAGCGATGGTGGCGCCGACCTCGGCGCAGCGCTCCAGGATCGGCCGGGCGGCCTCCTCCTCCTGCGCGGCCGCGATCACCGTGGCGCCCTTGTGGATGATGCCCGCCTTGTGCAGCGCGATGTCCTCGAGCGTGTCGCCCAGCCATTCGGTGTGGTCCAGCCCGATCGGGGTGAGCACCGCCACCCCGGCCTGGATCACGTTGGTCGAGTCCTCGGCGCCGCCGAGGCCGACCTCGACCACCGCGACGTCGACCGGCGCGTCGGCGAAGGTGGCGAAGGCCAGCGCGGTGGTCATGTCGAAGTAGGTCAGCGGCTCGGCCGACTGCCGGTCGACCAGCTCGGCCAGCGGCGCCACTTCGCGGTACGTGGCGACGAAGCGCTCCTCGCTGACCGGCTCCCCGTCCAGGCTGATCCGCTCCCGGACGGTCTCCAGGTGCGGGCTGGTGTAACGCCCCGTGTGCAGCCCGAACGCCCGCAGCAGCGAGTCGATCATCCGGGCGGTCGAGGTCTTGCCGTTGGTCCCGGTCAGGTGGATCGACGGGTACGCCCGCTGCGGGCTGCCGAGCAGATCGAGCAGGGACTCGATCCGGTCCAGCTCGAAGTGCATGCGGGTGAAGCCCCGCCCGGCCAGCTCGGCGTCGACGGCGGCGAATTCACTGCGGTCGGTCACGAGGGCAGCGCCTCCAGAGCCGCGTCGATCCGAACCAGGTCCGCCTCGGCCACGGCCAGCCGCTCGCGGATCTTGGCGACCACCGGCTCGGGAGCCTTGCCGACGAACGCCGGATTGTCGAGCTTCGCCCGGGCCTGGGCGGCCTCCTTCTCGGCGGCCGCGCGGTCCTTGGTCAGCCGGGCCCGCTCGGCGGCCACGTCGATCGAGCCGCGGGTGTCCAGCGCGACGCTGACCTCGCCCGGCATGGCCAAAGTGGCGCTGGCCTGGAAGTCGTCGCCGGGGGCGTCGAGCCGGACCAGCGACCGGATCAGCGGCTCGTGCGCGGCGATGCCGGCCACGGTGAGCCCCTCCAGCCGGGCGGCGACCCGCTGGGTCGGGCGCAGGCCCTGGTCGGAGCGGAACCGGCGGATCTCGGTCACCACCCGCTGCAGGGTGCCGATCTCGCTCTCGGCGGCGTCGTCGACCCGGGTCCGGTCGGCGACCGGCCACGCGGCCGTCATCACCGTCTCGCCGCCGGTGAGCGCGGTCCACAGCTCGTCGGTGACGAACGGGATCACCGGGTGGAGCAGCCGGAGCAGCTGGTCCAGCACGTGCCCGAGCACCCGACGGGTGGCCTCGGCCGCCGGCCCACCCGCGGCGAGCACCGGCTTGCTCAGCTCCACGTACCAGTCGCAGACGTCGTCCCAGGCGAAGTGGTACAGCAGGTCGCACACCTTCGCGAACTCGTACGCCTCGAACTGCTCGTCCACCTCGGCGGCGACGTGCGCCAGGCGGGAGAGGATCCACCGGTCGACGGTCGAGAGCGTCCCGGCCTCCGGCAGCGGGCCGTCGGTGTGCGCGCCGTTCAACAGCGCGAAGCGGGTGGCGTTCCAGAGCTTGTTGCAGAAGTTGCGGGAGCCCTGGCACCACTCCTCGCTGACCGGCACGTCCTGCCCGGGGTTGGCGCCCCGGGCGAGGGTGAACCGGGTGGCGTCGGCGCCGAACCGGTCGATCCAGTCCAGCGGGTCGACGACGTTGCCGAACGACTTGGACATCTTCTTGCCGTGCTCGTCCCGGACCATGCCGTGCAGGGCCACCACGTCGAACGGCTGCCGGCCGTCCATCGCGTACAGGCCGAACATCATCATCCGGGCGACCCAGAAGAAGAGGATGTCGTAGCCGGTGACCAGCACGCTGGTCGGGTAGAACTTCGCCAGGTCGGGGGTCTGCTCCGGCCAGCCGAGCGTGGAGAACGGCCACAGCCCGCTGGAGAACCAGGTGTCGAGGACGTCCTCGTCCTGGCGCCAGCCCTCGCCGCTCGGCGGCTGCTCGTCCGGGCCGACGCAGACGATCTCGCCCTCCGGGCCGTACCAGACCGGGATGCGGTGGCCCCACCAGAGCTGCCGGGAGATGCACCAGTCGTGCATGTTGTCGACCCAGGCGAAGTAGCGCTTCGCGAGCTCGGCGGGTTCGATCCGGACCCGGCCGTCGCGGACCGCGTCACCGGCCGCCTTGGCCAGCGGGGCGGTGTTGACGAACCACTGCAGCGACAGCCGCGGCTCGACGGTGGTCTTGCACCGCGAGCAGTGCCCCACCGCGTGCACGTACGGCCGCTTCTTGGCCACGATCAGGCCCTGCTCGCGCAGCGCCGCGACGATCGCCGGCCGGGCCTCGTACCGGTCCAGGCCCTCGAACGGGCCGGGCGCGGTGATGATGCCCCGCTCGTCCATGATCGTCAGCGCCGGCAGGTCGTGCCGCTGGCCGATCTCGAAGTCGTTCGGGTCGTGCGCCGGAGTCACCTTGACCATGCCGGTGCCGAAGCTCGGGTCGACGTGCTCGTCGGCGACGATCGGGATCCGCCGGTCGGTGAGCGGCAGGGCGACCTCCGTGCCGATCAGATGCCGGTACCGCTCGTCGTCCGGGTGCACCGCCACCGCGGTGTCGCCGAGCATCGTCTCGGCGCGGGTGGTCGCGACCACCACGTCGTCGCTGTAGCGGATCGAGATGAGCTCACCCTCGTCGTCGGTGTGCTCCACCTCGATGTCCGACAGCGCGGTCAGGCAGCGCGGGCACCAGTTGATGATCCGGTTCGCCCGGTAGATCAACCCGTCGTCGAAGAGCTTCTTGAACATGGTCTGGACGGCCCGGGACAGGCCCTCGTCCATGGTGAAGCGCTCCCGGTCCCAGTCGACCGCGTCGCCGAGGCGACGCATCTGGCCGAGGATCGCGCCACCCGACTCGGCCTTCCACTGCCAGACGCGCTCGACGAACTTCTCCCGACCGAGGTCGTGCCGGGACAGGCCCTCGCCGGCGAGCTGCCGCTCCACCAGGTTCTGGGTGGCGATGCCGGCATGGTCCATGCCGGGCAGCCAGAGCGCCTCGAACCCCTGCATCCGCTTGCGCCGGGTGAGGGCGTCCATCAGCGTGTGCTCGAACGCGTGGCCCATGTGCAGCGATCCGGTCACGTTCGGCGGCGGGATCACGATGGTGAAGGGGGGCTTGTCGCTCTCCGCCGACGCCCGGAAGTGGCCGGCGGCTACCCACTGCTCATACCGGCGCTGCTCTACCTCGCCGGGCTGGTACTGGCCGGCAAGGGTCGGGGCGTCGGGGCGTCGGGCATCCAGTCTCTCGGTCACCTGAGAAAGTCTACGGAGCGCTTCCGCGGACCTGGCGTGCGCCACCCGTTGTTCGCGTACGGTGACGGCTATGTCCGATGCACATCTCACCGAGCGCCCGCTCGATGATGGGCCCGAGCCGGTCGACCTGACCGACGAGCCGATCCAGCTGAGCCGCCGGGACCCGGGGCACGACCCCGAGCTGAAGCGGAGTTCCCGGCGCCGAAAGGTGGTGCTGGCCGTCGCGCTGGTCGCCGGGCTGGCGGGTCTCGGGGTGCTCGGCACCAGCGGCTGGCGGGTGCTCCAGCAGAAGGACACCCAGCTGACCAGCCCGGAGAAGGTGGCCGGGCTGACCCGCGACGACAGCGAGCGGGCCCGCAGCACCGCCGACTACCTCCGCAGCGGCCTCGCGGCCGACATCGACCTGGACCGCAGCTTCGGCACGGTCTACAGCGATCCTGCGGACGCCAAGCGGGCAGTGCTGGTCTTCGGCGGCACGACCCTGCTCTGGCAGCCGGAACGGGATCTGGACAGCCTCTTCGGCCTGATGGACGACGAGACCGGCAAGGTGACGGGACTGCGTGAGGTGGACGCCGGCCGCCTGGGCGGCGTGATGAAGTGCGGCACCACCAGCGGCGACGGTGGCGATTTCGCCGTCTGCGGCTGGGCCGACCACGGCAGCGCGGTGATGGGCATCTTCCCCGGCCGTTCCGTCGACGATTCCGCGACCCTGTTCCGCCAGCTCCGCGAGGGCATCCAGACCCGCTGACCACCGCCCACCGCCGAGGGGGCTCGCCGGCTCAGGCGGCCCCCATCGCCGGCACGCTTCCTTCTCGGCCGAACCATGGCGGAAACGCAGTCAGGGCCACCCCGAAGGGTGGCCCTGACTGGAAGTTTGTCCGGCGGTGTCCTACTCTCCCACACCCTCCCGAGTGCAGTACCATCGGCGCTGGAGGGCTTAGCTTCCGGGTTCGGAATGTTTCCGGGCGTTTCCCCTCCGCCATGACCGCCGTAACTCTATCGACATGTCAAACAACACCAACCACTTGGGTGTGTTGTTCGTTTGTCGGGAGTTGCACAGTGGACGCGTAGCACTTTGTTGTCAAGTCCTCGGCCTATTAGTACCGGTCAACTGAACCCGTTACCGGGCTTACATTTCCGGCCTATCAACCCAGTCGTCTAGCTGGGGGCCTTACCCACCCGAAGGTGGTGGGATACCTCATCTTGAAGCGAGCTTCCCGCTTAGATGCTTTCAGCGGTTATCCCTTCCGAACGTAGCTAACCAGCCGTGCCCCTGGCGGGACAACTGGCACACCAGAGGTTCGTCCGTCCCGGTCCTCTCGTACTAGGGACAGCCCTTCTCAAGTATCCTACGCGCGCGGCGGATAGGGACCGAACTGTCTCACGACGTTCTAAACCCAGCTCGCGTACCGCTTTAATGGGCGAACAGCCCAACCCTTGGGACCTGCTACAGCCCCAGGATGCGACGAGCCGACATCGAGGTGCCAAACCATCCCGTCGATATGGACTCTTGGGGAAGATCAGCCTGTTATCCCCGGGGTACCTTTTATCCGTTGAGCGACACCGCTTCCACATGCCAGTGCCGGATCACTAGTCCCGACTTTCGTCCCTGCTCGACCTGTCAGTCTCACAGTCAAGCTCCCTTGTGCACTTGCACTCAACACCTGATTGCCAACCAGGCTGAGGGAACCTTTGGGCGCCTCCGTTACCCTTTAGGAGGCAACCGCCCCAGTTAAACTACCCACCAGACACTGTCCCTGAACCGGATAACGGTCCGAAGTTAGATACCCAAATCAACCAGAGTGGTATTTCAAGATTGCCTCCACCCATACTGGCGTATGGGCTTCACCGGCTCCCACCTATCCTACACAAGCTAATTCAGATACCAATGTCAAGCTATAGTAAAGGTCCCGGGGTCTTTCCGTCCTGCCGCGCGTAACGAGCATCTTTACTCGTAGTGCAATTTCGCCGGGCCTGTGGTTGAGACAGTGGGGAAGTCGTTACGCCATTCGTGCAGGTCGGAACTTACCCGACAAGGAATTTCGCTACCTTAGGATGGTTATAGTTACCACCGCCGTTTACTGGCGCTTAAGTTCTCCGCTTCGCCGTTACCAGCTAACAGGTCCCCTTAACGTTCCAGCACCGGGCAGGCGTCAGTCCATATACATCGAATTACTTCTTCGCATGGACCTGTGTTTTTAGTAAACAGTCGCTTCCCCCTGCTCTCTGCGGCCATACAACGCTCCACCCGCGCGGGGCTTCACGTCTCCGGCCCCCCTTCTCCCTAAGTTACGGGGGCAATTTGCCGAGTTCCTTAACCACAGTTCGCCCGATCGCCTCGGTATTCTCTACCTGACCACCTGTGTCGGTTTGGGGTACGGGCCGCTAAGAACTCGCTAGAGGCTTTTCTCGGCAGCATAGGATCACTGACTTCACCTGAATCGGCTCGGCATCACGTCTCAGCCTGTTGCACCACGGATTTGCCTATGGTGCGGCCTACACGCTTACCCCGGCACAACCACCGGCCGGGCTCAGCTACCTTCCTGCGTCACCCCATCGCTTGACTACTACCCGCCGGGGTCCCACGCTCCCCAGCTTTGACCCGAAGGTCGCCGCCGGCTTGGGTGGTTAGCACAACGAGGTTCGTCAGGGTCGCTCTTTCGCGGGTACGGGAATATCAACCCGTTGTCCATCGACTACGCCTCTCGGCCTCGCCTTAGGTCCCGACTTACCCAGGGCGGATTAGCCTGGCCCTGGAACCCTTGGTCATCCGGCGGAAGGGTTTCTCACCCTTCTTTCGCTACTCATGCCTGCATTCTCACTCGTGCCGCGTCCACAACTAGGTCACCCCGTTGCTTCACCCACGGCACGACGCTCCCCTACCCACCCACACACCTGCACAAGAAATCACGTTCTTGCGAAGTTACAGTGTGAGTGCCACAGCTTCGGCGGTGTACTTGAGCCCCGCTACATTGTCGGCGCGGAACCACTTGACCAGTGAGCTATTACGCACTCTTTAAAGGGTGGCTGCTTCTAAGCCAACCTCCTGGTTGTCTATGCGACCCCACATCCTTTTCCACTTAGCACACGCTTAGGGGCCTTAGCTGGTGATCTGGGCTGTTTCCCTCTCGACTACGAAGCTTATCCCCCGCAGTCTCACTGCCGCGCTCTCACTTACCGGCATTCGGAGTTTGGCTGATTTCGGTAAGCTTGTGGGCCCCCTAGACCATCCAGTGCTCTACCTCCGGCAAGAAACACGCGACGCTGCACCTAAATGCATTTCGGGGAGAACCAGCTATCACGGAGTTTGATTGGCCTTTCACCCCTAACCACAGGTCATCCCCCAACTTTTCAACGTTGGTGGGTTCGGCCCTCCACGCGGTCTTACCCGCGCTTCAGCCTGCCCATGGCTAGATCACTCCGCTTCGGGTCTAGGACACGCGACTGAATCGCCCTATTCAGACTCGCTTTCGCTACGGCTCCCCCACACGGGTTAACCTCGCCACATGCCACTAACTCGCAGGCTCATTCTTCAAAAGGCACGCCGTCACCCCGCAAGGCTCCGACGGATTGTAGGCGAACGGTTTCAGGTACTATTTCACTCCCCTCCCGGGGTACTTTTCACCATTCCCTCACGGTACTCGTCCGCTATCGGTCACCAGGAAGTATTTAGGCTTACCAGGTGGTCCTGGCAGATTCACGGCAGATTTCAGGAGTCCGCCGCTACTCGGGAACACCCACAGGAGATCAGCAACTTTCACCTACCGGACTCTCACCGTCTACGGTCAGCCTTTCCAGACTGTTCGACTAGCCACTGACTTTGTAACTCCTCCAACAGTTGTCAGCCTGTTGAGCAGGGTCCCACAACCCCGACCACGCAACCCCTGACAGGTATCACACGCGGCCGGTTTAGCCTCCATCCGCTTTCGCTCGCCACTACTCACGGAATCACTCTTTGTTTTCTCTTCCTACGGGTACTGAGATGTTTCACTTCCCCGCGTTCCCTCCACGTACCCTATGTGTTCAGGTACGGGTGACACCACATGACTGGTGCCGGGTTCCCCCATTCGGACACCCTGGGATCACAGCTCGGTTGACAGCTCCCCCAGGCCTATCGCGGCCTCCCACGTCCTTCATCGGCTCCTGGTGCCAAGGCATCCACCGTTCGCCCTTGACAACTTGACCACAAAGATGCTCGCGTCCACTGTGCAATTCTCAACAAACGACCAACCCACAACCCGATCCGTGTAACACCAGACCCGACCACCGCCGGCGGTATGCCACACCAGGCCATGCCTGGCAGCCCGACGAGCAATCCCGCTCGCCTACGGCTCTGAAAGACAACCCACGGTTGTTCTTTCAGGACCCAACAGGGTGCTTACCATCCCGCTCCAGCCGCACCAACCAGTCGTTCCTGCACCCCATAGGGGCGTGTACTAGACGTCGTGGCCGTTGCCGGAGCCGAACTCACCAGTGTCTCCGCCATCGAGCACCCCGACCCGACACTCGCGGGCCGCGGGCTCCATACCGCCTTTCGACGGATGGTGCTCCTTAGAAAGGAGGTGATCCAGCCGCACCTTCCGGTACGGCTACCTTGTTACGACTTCGTCCCAATCGCCAGCCCCACCTTCGACGGCTCCCTCCCCGAGGGGTTGGGCCACCGGCTTCGGGTGTTGCCGACTTTCGTGACGTGACGGGCGGTGTGTACAAGGCCCGGGAACGTATTCACCGCAGCGTTGCTGATCTGCGATTACTAGCGACTCCGACTTCACGGGGTCGAGTTGCAGACCCCGATCCGAACTGAGACCGGCTTTTTGGGATTCGCTCCACCTCACGGTATCGCAGCCCATTGTACCGGCCATTGTAGCATGCGTGAAGCCCTGGACATAAGGGGCATGATGACTTGACGTCATCCCCACCTTCCTCCGAGTTGACCCCGGCAGTCTCCGATGAGTCCCCGCCATTACGCGCTGGCAACATCGGACGAGGGTTGCGCTCGTTGCGGGACTTAACCCAACATCTCACGACACGAGCTGACGACAGCCATGCACCACCTGTCACCGGCCCCGAAGGACCCCCCATCTCTGAGGGATTTCCGGTGATGTCAAACCCAGGTAAGGTTCTTCGCGTTGCATCGAATTAATCCGCATGCTCCGCCGCTTGTGCGGGCCCCCGTCAATTCCTTTGAGTTTTAGCCTTGCGGCCGTACTCCCCAGGCGGGGCGCTTAATGCGTTAGCTGCGGCACAGGGAACCGGAGAGGCCCCCCACACCTAGCGCCCAACGTTTACAGCGTGGACTACCAGGGTATCTAATCCTGTTCGCTCCCCACGCTTTCGCTCCTCAGCGTCAGTATCGGCCCAGAGACCCGCCTTCGCCACCGGTGTTCCTCCTGATATCTGCGCATTTCACCGCTACACCAGGAATTCCAGTCTCCCCTACCGAACTCTAGCCTGCCCGTATCGACTGCAGGCCCGCAGTTGAGCTGCGGGTTTTCACAGTCGACGCGACAAGCCGCCTACGAGCTCTTTACGCCCAATAAATCCGGACAACGCTCGCGCCCTACGTCTTACCGCGGCTGCTGGCACGTAGTTGGCCGGCGCTTCTTCTGCAGGTACCGTCACTTACGCTTCGTCCCTGCTGAAAGAGGTTTACAACCCGAAGGCCGTCATCCCTCACGCGGCGTCGCTGCATCAGGCTTGCGCCCATTGTGCAATATTCCCCACTGCTGCCTCCCGTAGGAGTCTGGGCCGTGTCTCAGTCCCAGTGTGGCCGGTCGCCCTCTCAGGCCGGCTACCCGTCGTCGCCTTGGTAGGCCATCACCCCACCAACAAGCTGATAGGCCGCGAGCCCATCCCAGGCCGAAAAACTTTCCACCACCAGCCATGCGGCCAGCAGTCCTATCCGGTATTAGCCCCGGTTTCCCGGGGTTATCCCAAAGCCTAGGGCAGGTTGCTCACGTGTTACTCACCCGTTCGCCGCTCGAGTACCCCGAAGGGCCTTTCCGCTCGACTTGCATGTGTTAAGCACGCCGCCAGCGTTCGTCCTGAGCCAGGATCAAACTCTCCAACAAAAATCAGAGAAAATCCTGACAACAAAAGTGTTGCCAAAGGAATCCCAAACCAACAGACCCAAAGACCTGCCAGAACGGGGCATCAAACAATTTGGCACTGGCTTATCAAGCACCCTGTTGAGTTCTCAAAGAACAACCACACACCATCCGGAAACCCTACATCGTAGGACCCCGTCCGGGGCAACCTCTCTAAGTTACCCGGTCCGACTTCCGTCGTCAACCTCGTGTCCGAGGTGATCAACTTGGTTCGGCCCGATCCACGATGACGCACGCCGTGTCCGGCGGTCGTTACTGTCGTGGGAAGCGGCAGACCGGCCGATCACCGCTCTCGCGGCCACCCGCCCGGCTCCCTGCCGGCTTTCGAACTCTACCCGGTCGGCTTCGCGATCGCAACCCCGTGGGGTTTCGCACCGCCCGGCCCAGGCTCGTACCAGGTTACAACCCGGCGGACCCTGGAGCCATTCCCGCGGTCCGGCCTCCGGGGCTTTCGCCTGTTTCGTCCGTTCCGCGCTGGCAGAGAGAAAGTTACGCGTTCGCCTCCGGGAAGGCAAATCAGCGGTGCTGGATGGCTCTGGCCGACGTCCGGCACCAGGACCGTCGACCCGCGTCCCCGGTAGGACCGCGCCGACGTGCCCGCCGTGCCACAGTGGTCGGCATGAACGAGGCGTACGGAGCCGCTGCGGCGGCGATGGCCGAGGACGCGGTGCTGGGACTCCTCCTGCCGTTCTGGCAGCTGGTCATCGGCGCGTTCGTGCTCTTCGTCGTCCTGGTCTCGGTGGGACGGCTCGCCCGGCGCGGACGCTCCCGGATGACCACCGCACTGCTGATCACCGCCGCGGCGATCGCCGGCTTCGCCGTGGTCGGGGTGCTCCTCGAGGGTTGAGGACGATCACATTCGCCGGTTGGCCAGGCTCGGCAGCTCGGCGCGGATCGTCCGCAGCCGCTCCAGGTCCAGTTCGGTGACGGCGAGACCCGGACCGTCCGGCACCTGGCTCAGCACCGTCCCCCACGGGTCCACCACCATGCTGCGCCCGAAGCAGGTCCGCCCTGGCTCGTGGTCACCGGTCTGGCCGGCGGCCGCGACGAAGCACTGGTTCTCGATCGCCCGTGCCCGAAGCAGGACCTCCCAGTGGTCCCGGCCGGTGTGCATCATGAACGCCGCCGGGACTACGAGCAGCTGGGCGCCACCGTCGGTGGCGAGTTGGCGGTAGAGCTCGGGGAAGCGCAGGTCGTAACAGATCGACAAGCCCACCCGCAGGCCCTCGACGTCGACCACCACGGGCTGGTCGCCCGGCGCCACGGTCGCCGACTCCAGGTACGACACCCGGCCCGGGATTTCCACGTCGTACAGGTGGATCTTGCGGTAGCTGGCGGCGAGGGCGCCGGTGCGGTCGAACACCAGCGAGGTGTTCCAGGTGTGCTCGGGGTCGGGGCCGACCTCGTGGAAGGAACCGGCGATCACCCAGACCCCGAGCCGCCGGGCGATCCCGGCAAAGAACTGCCCCACCACGCCGTCGACCGGCTCGGGCTGCGGCATGCCGGCCGCAGGGCCGAGGTAGTCGACGTACTCCGGGAGGACGGCGAGATCGGCGCCGGCCGCCGCGGCCCTGACCAGCAGGGCCTCGGCGGCGGCGAGGTTCGCCGTACGGTCGTCGCGGGCGTTGAGCTGGCAGACGGCGACGCGCATGGGGCTCAGCGTACGGGCGGACGACCGCCGACGACAGGGCTCAGATGCTCGCCAGGACCAGCGCCCCGGCGGCGAACCCCAGCCCGGCGACCTGCACCGGACGGAGGCGTTCGCGGTCGACGGCGAGCGCGAGCAGCACGGTGCTCGCCGGGTAGAGGGCGGCGATCGCGGCGACGATGCTCAGGTGGCCGCGGCTCGCCGCCGCCAGGTAGAGCGCGTTGGCCGCGGAATCCAGCAGGCCGGCGGCCGCGGCCCAGCCGAGCACCCGGCGCCCAAGCCGCAGGCGCACGCCTGTGCGCGCGGCGAGCGCCAGGCCGAAGGCGATCGAGGTGACCCGTACGGCGGCCACCGGCCACATGCCGGCGTCCTCGTCGGCCTGCCCGAGCAGGGCGAAGAAGACGCCGAAGAGCGCGCCCGCGCCGAGGGCCATCCCCACCAGCCGGGGGGACACCGCTCCGGAGGCCCCGCCCTCCCCCAGGCTCACCAGCGCGATGGACACCACGGCGAGCCCCGCGCCGCAGAGCGCGAGGGTGCCGGGTGAGTGGGCGGTGACCAGGCCCGCGAGGATCGGCACCAACGCGGCCGTGATCGCGGTGACCGGCGCGACGACGGCCATCATCCCGCCGGCCAGCGCGCGGTAGAGCAGGACGACCCCGGCCGCGCCGGCCACCCCCGCGATCAGACCCCAGAGCAGGTCGGTACGGCTCGGCGTGCCGGGGACCACCAGCACCAGCGCGAGCAGCAGTGGGACGCTCAACAGCTGCGAGACCACCGTGACGGCGATCGGATCGGCGCGCCGGGACGCCTTGCCGCCGGAAAAGTCGGCCGTGCCGAAGGCGACCGCGGACACCGCCGCGAGCACAATGGGGAACATGCTACTTTCGTATCACAATAATGACCGCGGAGGATAGTGTAATGACCGACGCCGGTGCCGGACGCGTGAGCGCCGTGACCTCCGCCGTGGCGCGTCAGGTACGCGAGCTACGCGCCGCCCGCGGCTGGTCCTTCGACGAACTGGCCGGCCGGTCCGGCGTGAGCAAGGGGATGCTCGTGCAGATCGAGGGGGCGCGGACCAACCCCAGCATCGGCACGCTCTGCCGGGTCGCCGACGCCTTCGGGGTCAACATCGCCCGGCTCCTCGAGCCCGAGGAGGAGACCACCGTGCGGATCTCCGCCGCCGGGGAGGCACCGGTGCTCTGGCGCGGCGACCGCGGCGGGAGCGCCCGGCTGCTCAGCGGAATCGGCGAGCCGGACCTGGTCGAGCTGTGGGACTGGCGGCTGCATCCGGGCGAGACGCACCATTCCCCCGACCATCCGCGGGGTACGCGGGAGGCGCTGCACGTCCTGGCCGGGACGGTGGTGGTCGTGGTCGACGGCGTCGAGCACGTCATACGGGCCGGGGAGACGATCGAGTTCCACGCCGACCGCGAGCACGGCTACCGCAACGCAGGCGACGAGCCGGTGCGGCTGGTCATGGTGGTGGTCACCCCGTCGGGCGAGTGGGACCGGCGGACCCGCTCACGCCGACCGCGCCCGGACTGACCCCGGGCGCGGTCGTGGTGGCGCTCAGGCCGACTTCTCCTCGCGGTCCCGACGGGCCCGCCGACCGGTGAACTCGCGGGGCACGATCGTCGGGTTGACGTTCTCCAGGACCGCCTCGCGGGTGATCAGCACGCGGGCGGCGTCGGGGTTGCTCGGCACCTCGTACATCACGGAGAGCAGGACCTCTTCCATGATCGCCCGGAGGCCGCGGGCGCCAGTGCCACGGAGCATCGCCTGGTCGGCGATCGCCTCCAGCGCCGCCGGCTCGAACTCCAACTCGACGCCGTCGAGCTCGAAGAGGCGCTGGTACTGGCGGACCAGCGCGTTGCGCGGCTCGGTGAGGATGCGCACCAGGGCGGTGCGGTCGAGGCTGCGCACGTTGGTGATCACCGGGAGCCGGCCGATGAACTCCGGGATCAGCCCGAACTTGAGCATGTCCTCCGGCATGACCTGGCTGAAGATGTCGTCCGTCGACCGCTCGGAGACCGACCGGAGCCGGGCGCCGAAGCCGGTGCCGCCGGAGCCGGTGCGGGCCTCGATGATCTGGTCGAGCCCGGCGAAGGCACCGCCGCAGATGAACAGCACGTTGGTGGTGTCGATCTGGATGAACTCCTGGTGCGGGTGCTTGCGCCCGCCCTGCGGTGGCACGTTGGCCACCGTGCCCTCCAGCATCTTCAGCAGCGCCTGCTGGACACCCTCGCCGGAGACGTCCCGGGTGATCGACGGATTCTCCGACTTGCGGGCGATCTTGTCGACCTCGTCGATGTAGATGATGCCGGTCTCGGCGCGCTTGATGTCGTAGTCCGCCGCCTGGATCAGCTTGAGGAGGATGTTCTCCACGTCCTCACCGACGTAGCCCGCCTCGGTAAGGGCGGTGGCGTCGGCGATGGCGAAGGGGACGTTGAGCATCCGGGCGAGGGTCTGCGCCAGGTGCGTCTTGCCGCAGCCGGTAGGCCCGAGCAGCAGGATGTTGGACTTGGCCAGCTCGACGGTGTCGCCGGAGCCCGGCGCGCCGGACGCCTCGGCCTGGATCCGCTTGTAGTGGTTGTAGACCGCGACCGCGAGCGCTTTCTTGGCCTGGTCCTGGCCGACCACGTAGTTGTCGAGGAACTGGCAGATCTCCATCGGCTTGGGAAGCTCTTCCCACTTCACCTCGCCGGACTCGGCCAGCTCCTCCTCGATGATCTCGTTGCAGAGATCGATGCACTCGTCGCAGATGTAGACGCCCGGGCCCGCGATGAGCTTCTTCACCTGCTTCTGGGACTTGCCACAGAAGGAGCACTTCAGTAGGTCGCCGCCGTCACCGATCCGTGCCACCTACGTTCTCCCTGCACTCGTCGGCCGGAACGCCGGCCTGACCTGCGGGCGTCTGGCGCCCGTCCGTCTCTCTGCCCCGCGGGTCCGACCAGCGAAGCGGTACAGACCCGACGTTACCCGCTGGCGGTGGTTTCTCCGACCCCCAAAACGGGTGTGTCAGAGGCCGACCGGGAACCATGTCCCGGCCGACCTCCGACCCAGTGTTGCTCAGCTGGTGGCGTGGGCCGCCAGCAGGCCCTTCTTGCGGCTGGTCAGGATCGTGTCGACCAGCCCGTACTCGCGGGCCTCCTCGGCCGTCATGATCTTGTCGCGGTCGATGTCCTTGCGGACCTGCTCCATCGGCCGGTTGCAGTGCCGGGAGAGCATCTCCTCCAGCTGGGTCCGCATCCGCAGGATCTCCTTGGCCTGGATCTCGATGTCCGAGCCCTGCCCGTAGCCGCCCTCGGTGGCCGGCTGGTGGATGATGATCCGGGAGTTGGGCAGCGCCATCCGCTTGCCCGGGGTGCCCGCCGACAGCAGCACGGCGGCCGCGCTGGCCGCCTGGCCGAGGCAGACCGTCTGGATGTCCGGCCGGACGTACTGCATGGTGTCGTAGATCGCCGTCATGGCGGTGAAGGAGCCGCCGGGCGAGTTGATGTACATGATGATGTCGCGGTCCGGGTCGGTGCCCTCCAGCGTCAGCAGCTGGGCCATCACGTCGTTGGCCGACGCGTCGTCCACCTGGACGCCGAGGAAGATGATCCGGTCCTCGAAGAGCTTGTTGTACGGGTTGGACTCCTTGACCCCGTACGAGGTGCGCTCGACGAACGACGGAAGCACGTAGCGGTTGTGCACGGCCGCGAACTGGGGCGGCAAACTCAGATCGGTCATCGTCAGCTCCTCAGCTCAGGGTCCCGGCGCCTTCCGGAACCTGGGCGGCCCCGGTGATCACCTTGTCGATGAAGCCGTAGTCCACGGCCTCCTGGGCAGTGAACCAACGGTCGCGGTCCGAGTCCGCCTCGATCTCCGCCGCGGTCCGGCCGGTGTGGAACGCGACCCGCTCCTGGAACATCCGCTTGGTGTAGAGCATCTGCTCCGCCTGGATCGCGATGTCCGCGGCCGTGCCGCCCATGCCGCCGGACGGCTGGTGCATCATGATCCGTGCGTGCGGCAGGGCGTACCGCTTGCCCTTGGTGCCCGCGCAGAGCAGCAGCTGGCCCATGGAGGCCGCCATGCCCATCGCCACCGTCGAAACGTCGTTGTCGATGAACTGCATGGTGTCGTAGATCGCCATACCCGAGTAGACCGAGCCACCCGGCGAGTTGATCCAGAGGTTGATGTCGCGGTCCGGGTCCTCCGCGGCGAGCAGCAGGAGCTGCGCGCAGATGCGGTTGGCGACCTGGTCGGTCACCTCGCTGCCCAGGAAGATGATCCGCTCCTTGAGCAACCGGTTGTAGACCGAGTCGTCGAGGTTGCCAATGTTGTCGCCACCACGGGCCTCGATCGCCCGGAGCGGCTTCGGTGGGATGTGCATGTCGGTCATGGCAGCCCTTCGCTCTCCGTACCGTCCTACCCGACCCTAACCGCTCAACCGGGGGCCGTACTCCCGGTCGGGACACTGTTCGCTCTCAGCGCAGTTGTCCTGAAGACGTACCCGAAAAAGGGTTTTGGCCGCCGTCCACCGCAAGCGGCGGACGGCGGCCTCAAACCGACGATCAGTGCTCGTGCTCGTGCTCGGCCTCGCTCTGCGCGCGCAGCGCGTCGAGCGTGACCTCGTTGCCGGCCGAGTCCTTGATCTTGATCTTCTCCATCACCGAGGAGAGCGCCTTGCCGCGGCGCACGTCACCGAAGACGGCGGCGGCGGCACCGGAGCGGACCAGCTGGTCGTAGTACTGCTGCGGGGCCATGCCGGCGCGCTGGGCGCGGTGGACGATCTCGTGGCCGAACTCGTCGTCGGAGACCTGGACGTCCTCGGCGTCGGCCAGGGTGTCCAGCAGGAGCTGGATCTTGACGCCGTCGGTCGCCGCCTCGGTCAGCTCCGCGTCGATCTGCTCCTCGGTCTTCTCCTCGGCGGCGAGGTACTCCTCCAGGGAGGCGCCGATCCGCTCGAGCTGGTCGACCATGGCGGCCTTGCGGCTCTCGACCTCCTCGCGGACGACCCCTTCCGGCGCCGGCACCTCAGCGGCGGCGACCATCTGCTCGAGGGCCTTGTCCCGGGCGGCGTAGATCTGCTCGACCTGCTTGCCCCGGGTCACCCGCTCGCGCAGGTCGTTCCGCAGCTCCTCGATGGTGTCGAACTCGCTCGCCATCTGGGCGAAGTCGTCGTTGAGCTCCGGCAGCTCCTTCTCCTTGACGGTGCGGACCGTCACCGTCACCTCGGCGTCCCGGCCGGCGTAGTCGCCGCCCACGAGCTGGGTGGTGAAGGTGGTGCTGTCGCCGGCGGCGACGCCGACCAGGGCCTCGTCCAGGCCCGGCAGGAGCTGCTTGCTGCCGACCTCGTGCGAGATGTTGCTCGCCGAGCCGCCTGGCACTTCCTCGCCGTCGACGGTGGCGTTCAGGTCGATCTGGACGTAGTCGCCCTCCTGCGCGGCCCGCTCGACGGTCTTCAGGGTCGCGAACCGCTCGCGCAGGCTCTGCACCTGCTGGTCGATCTCGCTGTCGTCGACCTTGAGCTCGTCCACGGTCACCTCGATGGTGGCCGGGTCCGGCAGGGTGATCTCCGGACGGACGTCGACCTCGGCGGTGAAGTTGAGCGAGTCACCGTCGTTGAACTCGGTGATCTCGACCTCCGGCCGGCCGAGGGTCTTCAGGTCGTGCTCGCGGACCGCGGCGAGGATGTTCTGCGGGATGGCCTCCTGCACCGCCTCGTTGAGGACGGTGCCCCGGCCCACCCGCTGGTCGATGACGGCCGCGGGCACCTTGCCCCGGCGGAAGCCGGGAACCTGGACCTGCTGGCCGATTTCCCGGTACGCCTTCTTGAGGCTCGGCTCGAGCTCGACGAACGGCACCTCGATGGCGAGCCGCACGCGCGTCGGGCTCAGAGTCTCGACGGTGCTCTTCACAGGCGTACTCCTTGACGGATCTCAGTTGAGTCTGGGCGTGATTGCGCGCATCGAGTGTAGGCGAGCCGACCTGCTGCTTCGGCAGCGCCCGGGTACCGCGCGGAAAATTCGGGCGGCGCCCCGGGCGACCCGGCCGCGAACGACAGTCGGGGTGGCGGGATTTGAACCCACGGCCCCTCGCTCCCAAAGCGAGTGCGCTACCAAGCTGCGCCACACCCCGTGGCGACGAGAAGTGTATGCCGTCGCCGCCCGCCCGACCTCCCCGGGCGGCGACCACCCGCCGCCCCACCCCGCCCGGCGCCCGCCCGTGCCGGCCCCGCGCCCGATCGGGCGCGGGCAGGGCCGAGGCGACAATTTCCCGGAAAGAGTGGCCACCGACCCGCGCCGAGGCCACTCTTTTCGCGAATTTGTGCGGATCTTGGCGTCGGGCGGGGACCGCGGGCGAGCGGCGCGCGGTATCGGGCTGCGCGTCCGGTGCGGGGATTGGGTAGGCTGTCTGGCGCGCCCCGACATCGGGGTGCTTGCGGGCGTAGCTCAATGGCAGAGCTTCAGTCTTCCAAACTGACGGTGCGGGTTCGATTCCCGTCGCCCGCTCCACCCACGAAGGCCCAGGTAGACCGCATGATCGCGGCACCTGGGCCTTTCGCTTCTCCCCCATGTTGGATCTTGCGTGCCAATCGCGTGCCATTCACGGCCGGCGTCGGCCCTCTCCGGTGATGCGGCGGTCCATCGCCCGGGCGATCTCGCGGTCGCGCTCATCGGTGGCGTGCTGGTAGATCAGAGCGGCGCGCATGGTGCCGTGTCCCATTCGGTGCATGAGCTCGCGGGTGCTGGCCCCGGAGGCGGCGGCGAGGGTGTTGCCGGTGTGGCGCAGGTCGTGGAAGTGGAAGCCAGACAGGCCCAACGAGGCGACCGTCTTGGTCCACTTGACGGCCCGCCCGAAGTTGCCGGAACGCAGCGGCGCACCCTTCGCCCCGGTGAAGATCAGCGCCTCGGGGCCGTCCTCGACGTGCTCGGCCAGGTGCTCGCGAAGTGCCTCAACCGCGGCCGCCGGCAGCGCGACGACGCGGACCCCGGCGGCCGACTTGGGTGGCCCGAACTCCAGGCGATCCTTCAGGGCGGCGAGCTTGCGGGGCACCCGCACGGTCGCGGCGTCGAGGTCTACGTCGCAGCGGCGCAGGGCAGCCAGCTCTCCCCAGCGCAGGCCCGAGAGGGCAGCGACGATGATGAGCGCGGCGAAGCGGGCCGGCATGGCGTCGGCCAGGGCGTAGACCTGGGCGATGGTGGCGGTGGGCCGTTCCGGCGTGTGGAAGCGGTCATAGCCCTTGATCCGGCACGGGTTCTGCCGAAGGATCTCGTCCTCCCGCACCGCCGTGTTGAGGACGGCCCGCAGCAGGCAGTACGCCTTGACCGCCTGGGGCTCCGGGGTGCCGCCGTTGAGCAGCTTGCCGCGCCAACTCCGGATGGTCGCCGGCTTGATGGCGGCCAGGGCGATGTGCCCGAGGTGGGGCCGGATGTGCAGGGCGAACAGGTACTCATAGAGCTGGCGGGTACGCGGGGCGAGACGCCGCTCCCTGATCCAGCGGTCCCCGTAGTCCGACAGCCGGATCTCCCCCGCCTCTGGGGGCACCCACTCCCCACGTAGAATCTCCGACTCCACGACCGTGAGCCACTTCTCGGCCTGGCGCTCGGTGGCGAAGGTCTGCGGAGCGGTCCGCATCACGCCATCCGAGCCGAGGTAGCGGGCCTGCCACCGGGCGGAGGGCAGCTTGCGGACGTTGCCGAAACGCCGCCGACGCTTGGCGCCCGCCATCAGGCCACCACCCCGAACTGCCGACGAAGCTTCGCCCGCGACGTCGGCACCACCCGGTTGGCCTCGATGTAGGCGGCCACCGCAGCAGGCTCGAACCGCACCAAGCGCCCGACCTTGACGTAGGCGATGCGCCGCTCGGCCACCAGCCGGCGGACGAAGCGAGGTGTGGCACGAAGGCGAGCGGCTACCTCGCCGGCAGTCAGCAGATCATCCGTCACGTCGGGGCTCCTCCCGGCTCGGGCGGCTCGGTTCAGTTGCCGAAACATCGGGTGGTGCCTGGTTGCGTCTCGCGGCGTCGAGCTGCGTCCGCCATTGGATGCGTTCGGAGATCGCTCGCAGGACCCGGTGGCCGAGGGGCGGCACGTCGGGATCGGTCGGCCGGGCCAGTTCCCAGGCGTGCCGCACCGTGTCGGAGCCGGCCGGGGCGGCGGCAGCGTCGGTGGTGACGCCGAGCAGGGCCTTGACCCACTCGCGCCGGTCGGCCCGGTGGTCGGCGAGGGTCTTGCCGGACCACTGGCGGGAGATGAGGACGCGTCGGCCGCCGATGCCGAGGGTTTCCCGCTTGTGGACCTTGTTCTTGCAGTTGCCCGGCTTCAACCCGGGCCGGGCCTTCTTCGGCTGGATGCCGTAGAGCAGCCAGTTGGCGCACCGCTCCGAGCAGGGCGTGTGCCGTAGTTCCTGCCAGAGCCGTTCCAGGTGTGCCCGCTGCCGGCCGGTGGTCACGTCGTGGCAGTCGGCGGCCTGCTTGGTCAGGTACTTGGTGATGTAGCCGACGCACCGGTCCGCGTCCTTGGTGCCTGCCAGGACGCCCTTGGCGTCGATCTGACTGCCGAACCGGACGACGTGCACGGGTTCGGCGTCGGGGTCAGCATCGACGAAGTCCAGGGCGTCATCCCACGTCGGCAGCAGCCGGCCGGTGTCCGGATCGGTGTAGCCGCCGGCGGCCACGTCCCACTGCGGCGCCCTCCCCGGTTCGTAGACCAGCTGGTCGGCGGGCGGCCACCACACCTGGTGATACGTCGCGGCGGCCGCCTGCCGGACCAGGGCGCGAGGGATCGTGCCGCGCATGGCGAAGTGCGCGTGAGGAGCCAGCCGTCGCTGCGGCTCGACCGCCCCGGCGTATTGGACGTTCCAGCCGACCGCGCGGCGCAAGTTCTGCCAGAACCGATCGAGCAGCCGGGGGAAGTGGACCGCATCCCAGGCGGCCCCGCGGTAGTCGTAGCTGTCCGGGTCGACGGGGGTGCCGTCGGAGTGGACGCGGCCGTAGGAGCCGAGGGTGAGGGTGAGGAACATTGACGGCCGAAACACCTGCCCCGCGTGACCCTCGAAGGTCCGGCCCACCGTCCGGTTCTCGACGGGGAGACGGGGCAGGTCGGGGGCGTCCTGCCGCCGCTTGGTCGACCGCACCCGGCGCTTCCCGTCACCCGCCTCCTGGTCGTCGTCGGTGGCGTGTGGTGGGGCGGGTCGGCCGCGGAGTCCTTCGGTGGTGATCTGGGCTTCCAGCTCTGCGATGGCGTCGTCCAGGTCCGCGACTTGATCCCACTGTGAGGCGCGGGCGGCTTCGTCGCGGGCGAACTCGAGATGCGCCCGAGCCACGATCAGGCCGCGTTGGGCGTCGGTGGCGGGTTGGGGGCCGGGGTCGGGTTCGTCGTCGCGGTGCCAGCCCTCGCGGATCTGCTGCTGCCGCAGCCGGCGGGCGCGGGTGGCGCAGGCCGGGCACTTGGCTTCCTGCGTCGCCCCGCAGGGCATGTCGATCACTTCGGTCTGCCCCGAGTCAAGGTCGGTGCGACGCAGGGAGACGGGCCGGGTGCAAACGCCGTAATCAGCGGCCAGATCCTTGACCACGTCGACGGAGCGGGGCATGAGCATCCGGGCGGCCCGGGAGCCCGGCCTCGGACCCTCCTGGGTGGCGGGGTCGAGGCCGGGCAGGGTCGAAGCAGTCGTCATCGGCCCACCCCCGGCGTCGGGGCGAGGTCACGGACGCGGAGGGTGGGGCGGGGGTCGGCGGTGGCGTGGTCGTCGCGGAGCGGGTCGAAGGCGACGACGCCGGCCCGGGTGGTCTTGGCCCGGTACATGGCCGCGTCGGCGTCGGCCAGGGCGGCGGCGAGGCCGGCGGGGCTGGCGGGGGCGAGGCCGATGCTGGCGGTCACCGACACTGCGACGCCGGACGGGAGCCGGACCGTGCGGCGATGGCGGCAGCGAGTTGGCGGGCAGCCGCGGCCGGGTTCGGGTCGAGGAGAAGGGCGGCGAACTCGTCCCCACCGAGGCGGGAGGCGACACCGTGGGCGCGGCGCAGACGTTGCGCGACGGCGGTCAGCACGATGTCGCCGGCGGCGTGGCCGTGGGTGTCGTTGACCGGCTTGAAGCCGTCCAGGTCGACCACCACCACCCACGGCCGCAGCGGCGCGAGCTGCGTCCAGGCGTCGGCCAGCCCGGCGCGGTTCGCGAGGCCGGTCAGCGGGTCGCGGAGGGTGGCGCGTTGCAGGGCGGCCAGCTTGTAGCGGGCGACGTAGAGCCTGTACTGATCCCAAGCGAACAGGGCGAGGCCGGCGACGAGAAGCAGGCCGGTGAGGAGTGCGTCGGTCATCGGGTCACCTCTCCGATCAGCGGGACGCCGTTGCGGCGGGTGAACGCGGCCGGCGGCACCGGCACGACCGGGGCCGGTCGGGTCGGCTCGACGTCGACCAGGGCGACGGGCTCAGGCGCGGCCGGCGCGACGACCGGAGCCGGCTGGACGGACGGGGCGGGCGGTTCGACCGGCCGGACCGGCGGGGTGGCAGCCGGCGGAGCCGGGGCGGGGGCGGGTTCGGCGGCCGGGACCGGAGCAGGGGCGGTGGTGAGGACGAGCTTGGACAGGCCCATGAAGGCCAGGGCGGGGACGGCGGACAGGAGCCAGCCGGACAGGCCGGGCTTGGCGACGGCGAGCTGCGCGGCCAGGGACAGGAGCACGGCGGCGACGAGCAGGAACATCGGGTAGCCGACCGGCTGACCCGTGCGCCGTCGGCGGCGGATGGTCAGCAGCGCGGCAACCGGGACGAGTTCGGAGATGACGGCGTTGGCCCAGCCGAACCACTCGCCGGTGCCGGGCGGGCTGTTGTCGAGGGTCCAGTCCTTGACGTGGGTGAACGAGGCGGCCCCGGCGAAGCCGGCGACCAGGAGGAGGATGACGACGAGGACCAGGCCCTCGACCCGGTCGGTGCGGGTCGTGGTGGGGTGGGGTTTCATGCGGCACCGTCCAGAATCTCGCCGTCGATGACCCGGAGGCGACCGTAGGTGTGGGCCATGTCGCGGATCTCGTCATCGGTCAGGTAGGAGAAGCGGACTCGCATCGGGGTCGGGTCACCGTCAATCACCACGAACCCCACTCCCGGCAGGTTCTGCGGGATGCGGTCGCACAGCGCGCCCCGGTCCCGCATCCCCTCACCCAGCACCAGGTCCACCTGCGCCGCTTCCGCCAGCCGCAGGCCGATGCGGGTGGGGAACAGGTCCCGGAACGGCAGCACCTCCTTGCGGGGGTCCTGGATCGCGGCCAGGACGTGCACACCCACCGCCCGGCCCTGAGAGAGCAGGATCGACAGGGCCGCCTTGATCCGGTCCTTCAACTGCCGGTCGGTCAGGTACGCGGTCAGGTTCGCGAGCTCATCAATCACCACGACGATCAGCGGCTCATCCGGGGTCGGCGTGTGCTGGCGGGTCCGGCCGTACAGCTTGGCGGCCCGGTCCTTGGCGACGGTGGCGGCTTCCTCGACCAGCTCACACATGGCCGTGTAGTCCTTGCGGGCGAACCGGGCGAACATCGGCGCGCCCATCCCGAGTTCCATGCCGCCCTTGGGGTCCAGGCCCCAGAGCTGCACGAGGCCGGAGGTGACTCCGGCGGCGAGGGAGCGGACCACGGACCAGATGACCGAGCCCTTCCCGGACCCGGTGGCGCCCACGACCAGGACTTGAGTGCCGAACAGGCGCAGGTCGTAGCCGTCGCCGTCCTCGCACCGGCCCACGGGCAGGGCGGTGAACTCGGGTACCGCCGGCACCGGCAGGGGGCGGACGGTCTTGGCGAGGGGGTCACCGCGGAACAGGTGCAGCAGCACCACATCCGGGCGAGCCCCGGGGACGGCCTTGACCTGGCGGACGCCGAACGTGTGCGCCAACCTCTCCGCGACCTTGGCGAAGTCGTCGGGGATCTGGCCGGTGACCATCCGCACCGTCACCACGTCCACGCCCGCCGCGCAGCGGACCTTGCGCAGCACGGGCAGGACGGTGTGATGGTCGAACGAGACCGCGAGGCGGGCAGTCACCATCGCGGCGTGCCAGTTGCGCCGGTACCGCCACCGCCGGAAGCGGGACAGGATCGGCCACCCCCCGAACCGCAGGAACGACGGCCGGTGACCGAAGCCCCAGCCGGCAGCGACAGCCGCCGCCGAGGCGACGACACCAACCGGGCCGACCCACCCGTACCGCAGATACAGCCAGCCGAACAACGCGGCCGGGGCGGTGACGTACCAGAACCGCACCAGCACCACCACCAGGCGGGCAAGGGCCTTGATGGTCCACCAGGAGAGCGCGAGCCACAGCGGGATGCGGATGAAGGGGGTGCGGACGTTGATCAGGGCAGGGTCGATCCGGTCACCCCGAATCACGTTGACCAGCGGCATCGGTTCGGCCCTCCCCCACAGCGGAGGCGAACAGGGAGCCCTGCCCGGGGGAGCCAGGCCGGCGGACGACGCGGCGGCGGGCCGCCGGCCGGGCGGGCATCAGCGCGGCCAGGTCGACCGGTCCTGTCTGCGGGGCGGGGACGTGGCGGGTCATGGTCGGCAGCCACCGGCCCCGACCCAGCACCGCCCGCAGGTCAACGCGGTCGACCACGTGTGGGGCGATCAGGTCTGGGTCCAGGTGGCGCAGCTTCACCACCGTCCGCGCCAGAGCAGCGGCGGCGGCGGAGATCTCCACCAGCACCGCCACGCGCACGGCGTCGGCCGGGATCGTGGTGTAGACCTCGCGGGCGGCCCGGATACCAGGGCCGGCCAGCCGCATCACGGTGCGGCGGTGGGTGCGACGAGCCGGGGCGGGGCGCGGGTTCCCGGCGATGCGGGCAGCGTCAGCTAGCGTGGGCATCAACCCACGCCTTTCAAGGGAGATGAGGGTGAAGGCGCGGGGCGGGAATCGTCTTGGCGGAAGAGGCCCGCCCCGCGCGTCCGACTCTGGTCAGGCCGCCTGCTTGATCGCGGCGGCTTCGGTCATCGCCCCGGCGCGGATCGACCACGCCTGACGCGCCCGGCACTTCGTCCCGTTGCCCTTGCAGCGCTGGGAGTCCACATACGGGGTGAGGGTCAGGTCGGTGAACTCCACCGCCGGCGGATAGCCCGGAATCTTCGACGCCGGCGGCACCGGCTGCACCGGCGCGGCGATCTTCACCTTGACCTCCTTCGACCCACCGAACTTCCCGGCCTCCGGGTCCAGGTCCAAGACCTTCACCACCCACAGACGCTCGCCCGTGTCCTTGTCCCGCGCCTGGTCATCACCCTGACCACGCTTGTCGAAGTCCGTCACCGCCTCCACACCCAGGCACAACGCCCCGTGCGGAAACGCGTAGTCGAACGGAACCGGAACCTTGATCGTGTTCGGGACAGCCATGCCCCAGACCTCCTAGTCGAGTCGGCCGGCTTCCCCGGCCCTTGACTGGCTCGCTCGCCGGGCTTCCGGCGCACTTCGATGATGCTCGCTGTCTCGCGCACCGTCAAGCAATTGCGAGCAATTGCTCTAGGATTGGACTGGCCAGGTCCCGTCACCCGTACGAAGTCGCCCCGGTTGTCTAGCCAGCAGCCGGGGTGATTGCGTGAAGATGCGCGGCAGTGCAGCATCGAAGGCATCTGCGTCGCGGGACGCAGCGATGGAAGGGGCCTGAGGATGCGGAACCTGGAGTTCCTGTGGAAGGACGCCACCTCTGGCGGGGGCGGCTGCCCGGCGCTGTACAAGACCGAGGGCGGCTACGTCGTTCAGGGCATCAAGCTCGATGACGAAACTCGCGCGCAGCTTCGCCAGCTGGCGGACAACGAGGACGGCGTTTTCGTCCCGGCGAACGTGCTCGACCGCCTGCGCGAGATGGGCTGAACATGGGAACACCGCTCACCGACGACGAGTTCGCCGACCAGCTCCGGATGTTCGACCACACCGCGTTCCGGCTGGAACTCCAGCCGGCGTACCTGGAGCCCAGCGAGCACGACACGGTGGCGAAGTTCTTGGCCGGCAGCCCGGAGCCCCCGACGCAGGTTCCCGGGCTTGCTGCCTGGTTCGAGCAGATCGCCGAGTTGACGCAGCAGGGCAAGCGGATCGAGCGCGTGCGGGTACACGAGGATCCGCCGACCGACTACCAGCGATGGGAACGTTGGATCGGCCGGTGGAACGTCGAAGCGGGCGAGGAGATCCACTATCTGACGCGGGCGAGAGCGCATGAGATCGGCTTGCTGCCCGCAGCCGGCAATGTCGACTGGTGGTTGCTGGATTCCAGCCGACTGATCATGATGCGGTTCGACGAGGTTGGCCACCGGATCAGCAACGAGCTGGTGACCGACCCGGCGACCGTGGTGCAGGCGTGTGCGTGGCGGGACCTGGCAGTCCACTACGCCGCTCCGACCAACGCGCGGAGCGCAGCCGCCTAGCACGAGGAGTCATCCGTGAACCCGATCGAAGAGTGGCTGACCCAGCCCGAAGGACTGGCCGATCGCCTGCGTGCCCTGCGCACGCAGGCCGGCCTGTCCGGCAAGCAGCTCGCCGAGGCGAACGGCTGGGCGCCGTCGAAGGTCTCTCGGCTGGAGAACGGCCGACAGATGCCCGCACCAGCCGACCTCTACGCCTGGGCGCGTGCCTGCGGCGCGGACGATGCCGCCCAGGACTTGCTGCGCATGCTCGGCGAGGTCCAGGCTGTGCACCGCGACTGGCGCCGCCGAATGCGCCAAGGTCAAGCAGCCGTGCAGGACAGCTACAACCAGCTTGTCGCGGAGTCGCGCCTCATCCGGCACTTCGAGACCGTGTACGTACCGGGCCTGCTCCAGACCGCCGACTACGCCCGGCGCATCCTCACCGAGATGGTCGAGCTGCACAACCTCGACATCGCCGACGTGGACGCCGCCGTAGCCACCCGCATGCAGCGCCAGCACCTGCTGTACGACACCAGCAAGCGGTTCGAGTTCCTGCTAGCCGAGCCCGTGCTGCGGTGGCTGTTGTGCCCGCCCGAGGTCATGCGCGGCCAGCTCGACCGCCTGCAAACCGTCGTCGGTGTACCGAACATCCGCTTCGGCATCCTGCCCCTCGGCATCCAACTCACCACCACCCCGCAGAACTCCTTCCAGATGTACGACGACGTCGCCATCGTGGAAACCTTCGTCGGCGAGACCACCCACCGCGACGACCAAGCCGCGGCGTACGCCAACGCCATCGAACGACTCTGGAACGAAGCCGTCACAGGTGAAGACGCCCGCACACTTATCGTCCGTGCGGCCCACGACCTCCGAAATTAGGCAGCCCCAGGCGGCCTGTCCGTCGATCATTGCATCTGCCAAACCAACGACACCTTGAGGAACGAAGCGAATGTGGGGTATTGCTGAACGCCGGGGTGCGACGGCCCTTGTTCTCTCCGCCACGCAGACCGCCCTCTTGCAAACCATCTACAACGAGTTTCGCGCCAGCAACGCCTGGCCGACGATGTACCGGGTCGACCGCGCGTTCATCAAGTTGAAGCGACGGGGCGGCGCGAATACTGCCGCAGTCATGAGGGATCTCCCCGAAGGGCTGCTGATGCGCAGCCAGATCCGGCCCGCCCCGATTCCAGACGACGAGATCAAGCTTACGATCAGCGGCGTTGCTCATTGCCTGGGCGCTCAGGACGATGTGGAGTCGTTCGTACGGGCCGTGCGTTGGTGCGCGAGGCAAGAAATGACGCGTGAACCTGAGGCCGGGGAGACCTCCATTCTCGTTAGCGGCAGACAGGTAAAGCGAGCCATCCCGCTCGCGCTGCGATCAGACCCCGGAGCCATGGACCGCCTGCCGATCCTCCTGACCCTGCACCACTGGGGATGCGTTCAGAGCGGACGAACGCCTGACGGGACGGACTGGACCTTGCGCTTGGGGCCCGAGGTGCGTCGGTTCAGCAAGGTGCGATCGATCGAAGACTTCATCGACGCCCGGGTGAGCTGGTACGAGGAGGAGGAACAGCGGCAAAGGCCGTACCCTGCCGTCATTGACGTGCCGGCTGAAGAGGTGTTACCTGCGCGTGCTTACATCAATCCGCGAGTACTAGATCAGCTACGCGAAGCTTCCGGCGCATCCTGGGACACGACCAAGCTCGTGGCCCTGGCCGAAGAACTCGATGCGTGCGTGCAAGCCGGTCATGTATATGCGTCGCATGCCGTGTTGCGGGCGCTCCTCGACCACGTACCGCCGCTGTTCGGCCAAAAGAGCTTCGCCGCTGTGGTGAGCAGTCACGCCTGGGCGAAGACGGACGCCAAGTACCTGGGCAGGCTGAGCACTTTTCGAGACCAAGCGGACGACGCCCTACATCGTCAGATTTCCAAGATGGCGGATCTGCTTATGCTGGACAACCTTCCACAGGCGGCAGCAGTCAACGCACTCCTCCGCGGCTGCGCCGTCCAGCTCCAGAAGCACTGACCGCGGCCCGCCTGTTCATAGCGTCCGACGATGTGTTGGTCTCAGAGAGATCGAACTGGATGGCGCCGTCAGCGAGCTGCAAGGTCCAGTGCGGCAAGGCAGAGGGGGCCTTCATGGTGGGTGAAGGGATTGTGCACGACGGTGTCGGGTGATGCGGATGCCAGGACACTGGTGGCCGCTACCGCGTCTTGCTGAGGTAGGGCGCCCGCTTGGCGTAGGACGACAGCGAAGAGATACGTGCGTTGTAGCGGTTGCAGGTCGGAACATGCGTCTGCGATTGGGTCCCAGGGGGCAGCGAATATCGGGCTGTCTTCGCGGATGTCCATCGGTTTGCTGAGCGCAGTCTTGAGCGCTTCGACGGCGTCGGGGTCCAGTCGTAGCCGCCGCAGGAGCGGCTTGGTGAACATGGGCAGATACCAGTCGGGCATGCCCATACGGATGCGGGTGTGGGCGCGGGTCACGACGGCCGGTAGGTCTTGCGGATCAGCGGTGCCGAACGCGATGGCCAGCGTGTCGTCCCATTCACGGTGTCCGCGAGTCGCACGGTCCGTTCGGAACCACGATTCCAGGTCACGGAGGGCAGCGATGGACACGTTGTCCGAGGGAAACAACTGGGCGTACGCTGCTAGCGTCTTGCTGACGTAGATGCGGCCTGACCGGGCGTCGAGCGCGTCTTCAGTGAGGATCGCCTTGAATGCCTCGTCGGACACATTCCAGCTGTCTCGGTCGAGCAGTGAGTCGAGAACTTGGTCTTGTTGGCGGTGCAACGTTGGGCCGAGCTTAGCCACGAGTGCACGTAGGGCTCCTTCGTCGCCCCTGTTCTCTTCCTTGGCCCAAAGGAGGAAGTGCCGCTCTTGCCGTAGTGCAGCATCGGTGTCGGCCTCGTTGCGGAGCATCTCCGCGATGGCGGGATACCGGGAGGCGACGGTTGCTAGCGCCGACATGACATGGCGGCGTTGCTCGCTGACAGTTCGACGCTGTCGGTCCGACGTGCTGTTTAGGCGCTGGAAGAGCTCGCCGCCGAAATGGGCGTGCAGCCGTTCCCAGTTCTCGGCGACCAGGTCTACCAGGATTTGGTCCACGTCATCGTCGTAGAGGACATCAAGTTTGACGCCTGGCACCTGCCCTTCGTGGCCTAGGGTTTCCTGGATGCCGTCGCTGAGCGTGAGGTCCCCGAGCATGAGCATGCCGATCCATGCCAGTTGCCTACGCTCATCGAGTTCAGGGCCGTAGGCGCACAGATCCTCCTTGATCTCCTTACGCAGCCATTCCATTTCGGCGGTCAGCGTGGCGGCGCCTGCTATGTGGTCGTGGGCATGCTGGTTACGCTTGATCGCCTGAACAAGCCCGATGAAGGCGTTGCGGCGAACCTCGGTGTCGGGTTCGTTCCTCCACTCCGCCATGACGTCGATGAGGTCGTTCGCGGCAAGCGAGCTGCGTGCCAGCTCGAAGGCCAGCACTTCGCGCAGCTCCGGTTCGATGTGCTTGAGCAGATTGAGGGTCTTGTCGAGTATTCGGCGGGAGGGTTCGTCGGTCCTGCCGCAGTACGCCCTCAAAATCGCGACCGGAATGGTGTCCGGAATGCCTGAGCTGATGGGCTTTGTGTCGTGGATCAGCTTATCGGCGAACTCATGGACCGCTGGTTGCCCAGGCCAGGCGGCGATGACCGCTGGGACGTGCCACATCAGGTGGTGCGGGTTCACCGCCGTGCACAGCGCCGCCAGCTCGGCCGGGTCGTAGCTGGCGAGCACTTCCCGCGCGGTTTCGCCCTCGGCGCCTGGTACCAGGGCGGCGTCCTCAAATCGCTTCCAGGCGTCGGCTACCGCCTCGGCCACGACGACCTGCTCTTCCGTGCGACCACGCTCAGGTGGCTGTCGCAGTAGGGATACCAGGACTGCGAAGCCCTCTGTCGTGCCGAGCACGTCGATGGCGACACCGGCCATGGGCGCGGCGCGCGCATGGTCACCACGAAGTCGGCTGGTGAGGGCTGTACGGACGTGCTCGTCGTCTGCGTACCGCTCGATCAGAATGCGGGCCGCGGGGTAGGGCCGCCAGGTGTCCAGGCCGCGCAGCAGCACCGTTCGGGCATCATCGGCTGGCATCAAGCTGGCGAGACCAGCGACGCTGTACCCCACTGGCTCGCGCAGTTTGGCGTCCGCGTAACGGTGCAGTGTTTGAGCGAATTCCGGATCGTCGCGCCATTGTTGGGGAATCATGCCGACGTCGTACAGGATTAGGCTGCGTTCCTCGGGCGCGGCGAGTTCTGCTGCCACCCACGCCTTGAACCGGCTGTCGTCAGCGAAGGCGTTGCAGGCGAGGGCCCATGCAAGCTCTCGGTCGCCGCCGGTGCGTCCGTTCGTCGTCAAGGTCTCCAGCGCGAAGTCGGCTGCCTGCGCGTTGGCGGTGGCGGCGATGTTGACGAGGTCCGCAACAGGCCACGGCCCCCGAAAGTCCTCCTGGCGGAGCAGTGACAGCAGCCAGTCACGTTCTTCAGGCCGGAACAGCGCGGCGTCACCGCGCGCGGTGCCGCGTTGCAGCAGGTGCAGGCCGACCAGCCGGAGCGACATGGACGGCTGGCAACGCGCCCAGCCGATCAAGCGGGTCGTCTCGGGCGCCTCGGCCCAGCCGTTGCCGAGGGCGAGGATGGCGGCGGCCTGCGTTGCGGAGGATGGCCCGGTCTCGGTGAGCGCCACCAGCCGGTGCACCGGGCGTGGCTGACCGCCGAACCGACGCGCGATCGCCAGCGCCCCATTGACCTTCACGTTGTCCTCCGGGTGCCGGATGCCCCAGAGCAGGCACTCGGCCGCGACATCGTCGGCGATGTCGAGATCACGCAGCGCCCACATGGTTGGTGACGGGTTGGGGCGAGGTGCAGTGAGCCACCGTTTCATGATCGGAAGCAAGTGACTGCGGGCGGAATGGCTCGCCAGCGTGCCGACCAGCGCGGTGATGAGGTTCGCCCGATGACGCAGCGACGGATGGGTCTCGACACGCTCGACGAGCCGGTTTGAGTAAACGGCCTGAGACCTCGGGGTGAGCTTGACGCCTGCGGCGAGCGCCTCGGCGACCAACTCGTATCCGTCGACATCTGCCCACCGCCCGCCACCGGCGTCAAGTGCCGCAGTGAGCAGTGGTGCGGTTGCGTGAGAGCTGACCTGCGCGGTCAGAAGTGCGAGGAGCACGTCGCGCCAGGCCGGATCATGGATGAACCGCCGCACGGCCTCGACCTGCGCGTCGGCCGGCAGCGTGGCGAGATACTGGCCGGCCATGTGGTCGAGCACGACCCGGTGCAGGAAGCCGAAGGCACCGGCGCCGTGTGACACGACGAGACCAAACTCGTCTTCCGCCATGGCGAGGACCGCATCGGCGATCTTACGGGCGGCCGACTGCTCGTAACCGAGGACTTCGTCGTCGGTCATTGACTCGACAATGAGCTTACGCATCTCCGGCTTAGTGACGGTGCCGGCGGGGTCCTTAACGCGAAGGTGGTATGCCACGGCGGCGAACAGCGTGCTCACCTCGGTGGCCGTCAGCGGTCCTCCGTCGGCGTGTGAGGCACGCTGTCGCATCTGGGGATGCTTTTCGATAAGCAACTCGACGAGTCGGGCGTAGATTTTGAACCGCTGCCGCGGCAAGGGCTCGCCCTGCCATGTCGCCGCTAGGAGCGTCAGGAAGAGGGGGGACCGGGAGAGCTCGGCGAGTTCTGTTGTGGCCGCGAGTTGGTCGAGAAACGGTTCGACGCCTGCGCTCCACGCCGACGGAGCGGCCGGGACGGATTCCGGATGTGTGACTGGCAGGAGGATTTCGGCCGCGATAGTACGGCGCTGCTCGTCAGTCAGTGGCGTGATCTCCGCTTGCGCCCAGGGGAGCCGCCAGTTGAGCCGGTCGACTGCGTACGGGCGGGTGGAGAGGATCGCTGAGGCGTTGGTGCGACCGAGAAATGCCTCCAATAGCCCGAGAGCCCGTTCGGCTGCTCTAACGTCGCTCCACTCGTCGACACCGTCGACGAGCAGCAACAATCGGTCGTCCTGCAGTGCACACTCGACCAGCGGCCACAGGTGAGCGGCACTCTGCGACTTCAGCCAGGCTTCGGCAGCCGAAACGAGCGAGTTCTCCGTCGACGCTTCTAGGTGGCGGCACAGGAACCCAAACGGCAGCCAGATCGGCAGGTCAGTGGCGTGTTTCCGCTGCAGCGCGATCGACTGCGGCTGGGACGAGAGCAGGTCCGTTGCCGCGAACCGCAGGAGGCTCGACTTACCTGCTCCGGGACGGCCGATGAGCAGCCGGTACTTACCCCCGGCCAGCCACTCATCGGCCCCGACGGTGCCGACCGTTGCCGGCGTGGATCGGCCTGTGCTGTTGAGTAGCCAGCGGGCGGATCTGAACGACTGCCTGCGGGTACCCAGCCTGGAGGCGATGTAGGTATGCCCGTCGACCGGACTTTGCCCAGGTTCCTGACCGTCACCGGTCGCCTCGCGTCGTTCCGTGTCGACGATGTTGGACTGCTGCCGGTTGGAGTCAACATCCAAAATCACAAACTGTTGGTCGGGTTCGGTGTTTTCGATCGGATGGACTCCGCCTTGGGCGTAGAAGACCGCCCGATAGAGATCATGGAGCCCGGCCCGTAGTTCTCTACTGTCCTGATGGGACAGGTTGTTGGCGAGGGCTCGGGCTGCCTCCTGGCCGCAGAAGCGCTCGACCCATGGCCGACCGAAGAAGTCGTCGACGATGCGAGGCTGATCCTTCAGCAGCGTGGAGACTTCCTGCACACCCCACGGAACGAAGGTGATCCCGAGTTTGGCCAGCCGTTCGGTCTGGTCGCGGATCGCGGCGTCCAGCTTCGTGGCCTGCAGATCGAACGAGGTGGCGAAATGGAACGCTGCCGTCTTCCTGGCCCATTCGCCCTTCAGCAAGTCGTCAACAGCCTTCTTGATCTTGGCTGCGGTCAGCGATTGGATCCGCCGGGATTGCAGGGTGATGTAGTCCCGCCCGCCGGTTTCACCGTCTATCAGGTCCAGCGGGAGCCGAGCGTAAGCGTCGATCCCGGCCTGGGCCTGACCTGGAACGCCGAAGAGCTTGGCGTACTGAACCGGCCGGACGGTATGTAGCAGTCTGAGGAACAGGCGCTCGGCGTCGGGCCAGTGCAGATCCCCGATGGGCAGCACCTGAGCCTTGGTTTCGATCGGCGGTGCGGGAAGCGGCCCTGTGGGGGCAGCCCATAAGAGCGCTTCGGCCCGGTCCGCGCCGTCCGTCTCGTCTGCGTAGGCCATCCTCGTCTTTCCTTCGCCGAAACTCGCCGGTGCTCCCGCTGCAGGGTCGAGCAGGAGAGGCGCCCAATCTTCGCACGCAGGTGCCGCATGGATCTGTCGGCGGAGGACACCTTCCGGCTGTCGACTGCCGACACTGCCGAATTGATCTCTTTAAGGATCAAGGCGGCCCGCTAGCGGGCCGCGCCGGCCCGGCCCCGGCCTGCTGGCGACCTCCGGCCGGCATCGGCCGGGCCGGCCGGCCACGCTTAGGGACGACCAGGACCATGAAGACCTCGGGGCTCTGCCCCGAACCCCAACCCTCCTCAGAGATCGTCCGGGCGGATCCCCTCGCCGGCCACCACAAGGGCTACCAGCCTCCCCGGACGGGGCCAAGGTCGTTCGTCCGGTGGGGCGCTCCACCTTGTCCCCGTCCGGGGAGGCTGGACGGTCTACGACTGCCCGACGAGGAGATCCTTTCCACCCCTTGTGCTAAAGGCGCGCCTCTTGAGCACGGACCGGAGATAGAGGTAGATCCCACGTAGCCGGAGACTAGCCGACAGAAGTATCCCTCACGGCCTGACGTGGAACAGCAGGCTGAACCGATTTGACGATATCGCTTGCCGAGATCCTGCGAGATCTGATCACACGGTCGGCGAAATTCATTGCGTCACGCTTGGCAATTCCTGACACAAATTTGCGTATTTCGTCGCCCAGATTTCCGACCCCTTCAACGTAGACGATATTGAACCTCGCGTCTCGAGGGCCGGGTGCACCCGGATGCCGCCTCGGCCGCCCGACATCCCGATATTGCAACGCCCTATTCAAATGCTGCCTTGCGTCTGCACCGACGCGAGCCGTGGTTACTATCACTCCATGCGCCGGATCGATAATCCCGATCTTAGCGCCAAAGGAGTAGGCCTCCCCGAGGCTGAACTCCTTATCCTTGAGTTCGAAGAGTGTCAGCTCGCCACCGATGTCTGCTACACAGTCAACCTCGTCGCCCTCCAGCATTGCTTCAATCAGAATGCGGTCGGGTTCAACCCCGGCCGCTATTAGCTCCTTATGAACGATAATCGAAAGCCACCTGCTCTTGTCCAAGAGCTTTATAGCTCCATCCGTCAGGCTAACTGCGTCTTCTTGGCGTTCTTCGTCAATTGGCCTGCCACAACCGCACCGGACGCCTTGGGCTGAAAGGGAGGTGATTGCTTGGCTGGACGGAACGCGGAAGGCTTGCCGCGAGGTGCTTCGGCACATTACAACGGTTTCGGTGACCAGCAATCCAGCCTCATCCATCTGCGCCCGGATGGCTCCGACATCCGCGCGGGGGGCAGACTTCAGCTGCTTTGCTAGGTCTGAAACAAGAAGTCCGCCCGACTGCTTGATCGCTATAGCCAGTGAGCGTAAATCCCGATCGGTGAGCGAGTTTGCCATTGCAATTTCGTCATCTAACGGCTTTTCAAAACCTTCTTGCACTTTTTCTTTGAGCTCGTCAAATTCGCCCGTTGTATACCAGAAGGGTTTGAGCTCGATTTTTAGTGCGCTTTCGATCTCCTTCGTGAACTCTTCGAGCAGTTCCGATGGAGTCCCGTCTGTAACTGCCCCCAGGTAAAAGAACCGCCGCCCTCCGGAATTGATTTCCTCGGCAACGAGGTACAGCTCCCCGTTCGCAATGAAAATTTCACCCCAGGCAATTTGACGTATAGTGGGAGAGTAGCGGGATTCGCCCTCTCCTTCGAATTCCACCAGGCGCTTGCTCTTCAGTATTGCGCGTTGCGCGTCGAGCCCTGTCTTAAGAAACGGGTTGCCGAGCTTCGATAGTCGGTTCACTAGTTCGGAAGCGTTGGCTGCTGCGGTCGCAGATAAGGTCGCGCGCCTCATGGTAAGCCGAATCATCCGACCATTGTGTACGGTTAGGCCTCGGCTGCCTAGAGGCGACATTGTCTTGCAGGTGACACCTGCAAAGTCCTGCCCTAGCGTGCCATCCACGTGCCAGTAGCCGGTGCCCGGCACGGTCAACACCGGGCACGAACGGTCACACATCTGATGCCTTGACCTGGGCCACCAGGTCCTCGGCGGCTGCGATCGTCGTCCTTCCAAACTGACGGTGCGGGTTCGATTCCCGTCGCCCGCTCCAACACGAAGGCCCAGGTCAGACGATGTGTCCGACCTGGGCCTTGTTCATGCCCGACGGCCGGGGCTAGCGGTCGTGCCCGCTGCGTGCCCGATACCGCTCCTCAGCAATGCTGGCGCTGAGGGCATCGGCAATGCTCTTGTCGCGCTGAGTTGTGGCGTGTTGGTAGATCATCGCGGCGCGGGTTGATCCGTATCCCATGCGCGCCATGAGGTCCGCCAGGCTGGCACCCGTGCCAGCGGCGAGGGTGTTCCCGGTGTGCCGTAGGTCATGGAAGTGGAACCCGGGCAGCCCGGCGGCAGTGGCCGAGGCGGACCAGCCGGCCGCCTTCTGGAAGTTGGAGCGGCGCAGGGCGGCACCCTTCGCGCCGGTGAAGACCAGGGCGTCAGGGTCGTCGGCGACGAAGTCGCGCAGGTGACGCCGGAGGTCCGGGCGGATCGAGCAGACCGCCGCCGGGACCGCCAGCGTCCGTCTGTGCGTCAAGGCCGTCTTGACGTGGCGGCCCCGACAGCGGCCCGCTCCCACAAGGGCGGGTCGACGGCGACGGGATGGCGAGGTTCCGCTGGCTGGGTCAATGCCTCACCAACACGCATGCGACACGGGGCGGGTCGAGCGTCCACCCGGCCCCCCAGCTATTGATGGGGGTCGCCAGATCTTGTCGGCGGCCGCGGGGTGGCGGCTGCGTCGATCGTTTGGGCGAGGCCGTCAGAGTGGGTCGAGGCGGCGCTTGAGCAGGCAGAACTCGTTGCCTTCTGGATCGGCGAGGACGTGCCAGGACGCATCCGCAGGCTGACCGATGTCGACGAGTTTGGCCCCGGCGGCCAGGAGGCGCTCGAGCTCGGCGTCCTGATCGCGGTCGGTGGGGTTGACGTCGATGTGCAGCCGGGCATGCCCATTCTTCGGCTCGTCGTTGCGGATGAGGAAGATCGTCGGCTGCGGGCCGCCGAACCCTTCGCGCGGACCTATCTCGATGCAGCCCTCCGCTTCGCGATCGAGCTCTATGAAGTCCAGGACCTCGCACCAGAACCGCGCCAGCGCCTCGGGGTCGCGGCACTTGAGCACGAGCTCACTGATACGGCATGCCATTGACGAAACCTACTCTCAGCATGGGAACTGCCGGGGCGGCCGCACGCGGATCTCATGGGCTCCCTGCAGTGAGAACAAGCTCGCGATCGTACCGGGCGAGGCGAGCGGGCTCGAATTGATTTCAGGCCCTCGCCTGGCCAGGTCGCCAGGCGGGGCCGAGGAACACGCCGGACGCGTGCCCAGGGGTTCCATCGGCCATGCGGCCCATTCCCCGGCTCCTTTCCCTGGGAAGGGACGTGCACAGCCTCCCAGGGCTCGGGGCGTGCCCGCTGCGTGCCCGACAGTCGGGTCAACCGAGGTCAGCAACGGCATCTCCCTGCCCGGGCTCTCACTCGCTCTCTGGACGACGAGCCTTGTCACCCGCAGGTTCACGATGATCTGCTTGGCGATCAAGGCACCTTCCAAACTGACGGTGCGGGTTCGATTCCCGTCGCCGGCTCCACCAGCCTCCGGCCCAGGTCAGAGGCTGCATCCCCCGATCCTGGTCAGGTCGACCACTCCCCCGCTTTGATCTTGCGGGCCATCCGTGGGCCACTAGCTGCTCTGGCCGCCCTTGCGGTGGGCCTGCCGGGCGATCCGCCGATCCATGGCCGAGGCGATCTCGCGGTCCCGCTCACTGGTCGCGTGCTGGTAGATCAACGCCGCCCGCATGCTTGCGTGCCCATTCGCTGCATCAGCTCGCGAGTGCTCGCGCCAGAGGGTGCGGCGAGGGTGTTGCCGGTGTGCCGCAGGTCATGGAAGTGGAAGCCGGGCAGTCCCAGCGCTGCGACCGTCCGCGTCCACTTGACCGCCCGGCCGAAGTTGCCGGACCGCAGCAGTGCGCCCTTGTCGCCGGTGAAGCCTAGGGCGTCATGGGAGCGTCTGTTGCGCCGCCGTTCGAACGGCGACCTGCGCTGGCCGGGCGGGCCCGGAACGGGATGAGCATGCCGCCGATGTCGACAAAGATCAACGGTCGCATGACGCCGGGAAGCACTGCCGAACGGTACCGCTGATCGGCGGCGCGCCCGGATGCCAGTTGGCTTCAGCGACCGTGACGCTCCGCAGGGCGTGGGGCGCGGATGAGCGGTCACGCCGTGCCGTATCTGCAAACGAGGGGCGAACATCCACGACACTCAGACCTGCTCGGCCTCCCCAGCTGCTCGCGGTTTGCCGGGGAGTCAAGCGGGCGAGTGTGCGTTTCAAGGGACGGAGGTCGATCCTTTCCTCAGTCACTACGTCGGGGCTGCCTTGAAAGGAGTTTCCGGGATGGTGTCGTATCAAGGCGTAGCCGTTCGTGGAACCAGTGTGCGGCGGCCGGCTGGGCCGCCGGACACGAGGAGTCGGGAAAGGCCCTCGTCCCGCGACCGAGAGGAGAAGACCATGACGGAGTACCTGATCACCTTCAACGATGAGTGGGTGCCCGACCACACGGCGGAGGAACTGCGCGAGAAGGCCACGGCCGCCCGAGCCGTGATCGAGGAGATGCAGGCCGACGGCGTCCTGATCTTCACCAACGGCGGACTCGACCGGTCCACCGCGGTGTGCAGTGTCGAGCCGGTTGACGGCAAGCCCGTCTTCACCGACGGCCCGTACGTCGAGACCAAGGAGCACCTCGGCGGCTTCGCCGTCGTGGACGTGCCCGACGACGCGGCGGCGCGATACTGGGCCGGCAGGCTCGCGACCGTGCTCGACTGGCCGCAGGAGGTGCACCGGTTCCGCGGTCCCGGGCAGGCCCGGCGTAACGGCTCTGGGGAGAAGTGAGCGCGGTGCCCAGGTACCTGCTGTCCGTCTACGGACCGGCCGAGCGCACCGAGTTCGGCACCTACCCCTCCCAGGAGGCCATGCTGCAGGCGTTCGCCGACACCGGTGCCTTCACCGAGAGGCTCCAGAGGGACGGTCACTTCATCTTCGCCGACGGCCTGGAGCCCGCGACGACCGCCACCACCGTCGATGGGAAGGGCGAGAAGCCGGCCTTCACCGACGGGCCCTACCTGGAGACGAAGGAGTACCTCGACGGTTTCTGGGTCATCGATGCGGCCGACCTCGACGTGGCCCTGGCGCTTGCCGCCGAGGGGTCGAAAGCGTGCCGCGGCACGGTCGAGGTGCGTCCATTCCGAACCGAGGAATCCGTCCTAGCGTTGCTGGTGCCGTGACTGGTCCCACCGTCGAGCAGGCGATCACCCGTGTCCACCACGAGGAGTGGGCGCGGGTGGTCGCCGGCCTCGCGCGCCGTTTCGGCGACCTCGACGTCGCCGAGGAAGCGACGGCCGAGGCGTTCGTAACGGCTGCAGAGCGGTGGCCGCGCGAGGGCGTACCGCCCAATCCCGGCGGTTGGCTCGCCACCACCGCGACCCGCAAGGCGATCGATCAGCTCCGTCGCGAATCGCAGCGCGACGCCAAGCACCAGGCGGCCCGGATCGTGTACGACGACACCCCTCCCGAGCCGACCGGCCCGGTCGAGGACGACCGGCTCAGACTGGTCTTCACCTGCTGCCACCCTGCGCTCGCGATGGAGGCCCGGGTGGCGCTCACCCTGCGCCTGATCGGCGGCCTCACTGTCCCCGAGATCGCCCGCGCCTTTCTGGTGCAGGAGACCACGATGGCGCGCCGGATCACCCGCGCCAAGGCAAAGATCAAGGCGGCACACATTCCCTACCGGGTGCCCTCGGCCGACGACATCCGCGAGCGGCTCGCCGGCGTGCTCGCGGTCGTCTACCTCGCCTTCAACGAGGGCTATCTCGCCAGCGAGGGGGACGACCCCGTGCGCGTCGACCTCACCGACGAGGCGATCCGCCTCGGCCGCCTGCTCCGAACTCTCCTCCCGGACGACGGCGAGGTAGCCGGCCTGCTTGCCCTGATGCTCCTCACTGACGCCCGGCGGTCGGCGCGCGTGTCCCGCACCGGGGAGCTGGTGACCCTCGACGAGCAGGACCGCGGCGGATGGGACCGCACCCTCATCGCCGAGGGCAAGGCCCTGGTCCGCGAGCGGATCGAGGCGGTGGCGGCCGGCGGTGACCCACCCGGGCGCTACCAGCTGCAGGCCGCGATCAACGCGGTCCACACGGATGTCCCTTCCGCCCGAGACACCGACTGGTCCACCATCGTCGCCCTCTACGACCAAATGGTGCTGCTCGACCCCTCGCCGATCGTGCGGCTCAACCGGGCGGTCGCGGTCGCCGAGGTCGACGGCCCCGGGGTCGGGCTCGCCGAGATCGACCGGCTCGCCGAGGTCCTTGACGGCTACCACGCCTTCCACGCCGCGCGCGCCGACCTGCTGCGGCGACTCGGGCGCGGCGGCGAGTCGCGGGCGGCGTACGACCGGGCCATCGGTCTCGCCGGCAACCCCGCGGAGCGGGCCTACCTCACCCGCCGCCGCGACCAGCTCGCGGGGCGAGACGCCGCTCCCTGATCCAGCGGTCCCCGTAGTCCGACAGCAGGATCTCCCGCGCCTCTGGAGGCACCCACTCCCCCCGCAGGATCTCCGACTCGACGACCGTGAGCCATTTCTCGGCCTGTCGCTCGGTGGCGAACGTCTGTCAAGGTGCGCGCGGCCGGATCGAGCCTCCGACGTCCACTGCTGCGTGGAGGCCAGACCCGCGCGGCACCCGCCGTCCTCTATCCGAGCGTGAGCATCGCCTCGGTGACCTCGCCGACCGCCGCATCGGGGATCGCAGTGGCAGCCTCCTTGAGGACGAGCAGCCGTGCCCCGGGGATCTCGCGCGCGATCGCCTCGCCGTTGCCGACGGGGAAGAACCGGTCGCGGCGGCCGTGGACGACGAGCGTGGGGACCTCGATCTCGGGCAGGCGCTCACGCCAGCGTGGTCTGCAGTCGAGCCTGGAAAACACCATGCCCATCTGGTTGGCCATCTGGACCGGTGGTGCGGTGCCGGGCGTGCGGTCCCAGATGCGCGCAGCGATTGCGCGCGCGGCGACGGGGTCGTCGCCGAGGATCTCCGCGCGGGCGGCGGCGAACTCCGCAACCGCCTCGCGGTCGGTCCAATCGGGCATCGGCCGCGCGAACAGCCGGCTCATCGTCGCCTGGTCATGGTCGGGGAGGTCATCGTCGGGCGGGCCAGGGGCAACCGCGCGGGTGCCGACCAGGGTGAGCGCCGAGAACGCGCCCGGATGGTCGAGCACGGCCACCTGGGCGACCATCCCGCCGACGCCGATCCCCGCGAGGTGCGCAGGCCCCCCGCCAAGCGCGTCAGCAAGGGCCGCCGCGTCGGCGGCGAGGCCGCGCAGGGTGTAGGCGGGCGCCTCCGGATCCGTCGTTGTCGAATCCCCGCTATCGCGCAGGTCGTAGCGCACCACACGGCGCCCGCCAGCGGCGAGGCGCTCGCAAAGCGCGTCGGGCCAGGAGAGCATCGTCGTCCCGCCCGCGAGCAGGACGAGTGGCGCGTCGTCGTCACCGAACGACTCAATGCCCAAGACGACCTCATTGGCGTTGACAGTGGTCATCGGATCACCGGGAGACGTCGTAGGTCAGGTGCGTCGCGGTCGATGTCGAGATCACGCTCCGCTGCACCAGCGTGCGCGGCGCTCCGCCGGTGAACAGTGGTGTCCCGGCGCCCAGCACGATGGGCGCGAGGTGCAGCGTCAGCGCGTCGACCAGCCCGGCGTCGAGCGCCGAGCCGATCGTGGCGCCGCCGCCCATCAGGATGACGTCGAGGTCCTTGCCGCTGTCCGACGACGCCGCCTCGGCTCGCTCGCGCGCGGCGGTGACGGCATCGGGCAGACCGGTGGTGACGAACGTCCAGTCGAGGTTGGTTGTCCGCACCGACTCTGGCGGCGAGTTCGTCGCGACAACGAACGCGGGCTTGCCGACCTCGCCGGCGCCGTAGCCGGACGTGTCGTCCCAGCCTTTCGGCCCGTCGACCACGTCGAAGAGGTGGCGGCCGAGGACGACGGCGCCCGAGCGGACGGTCCCCTCGCGCAGGACCCGGCGGTCGTCGGGGTCGTCGGAAAACGCCCACGTGTGCAGGGCCTCGCCGCCGGTTCCCAGACCGTTGTCCGGGCTGGGGTCGGGCCCGGTGACGAAGCCGTCGAGAGAGACCGAGATGTCAGCGATGATTCGAGTCATGCCAGGGCAGACCCGATCCGCCGCCCAAACTCATCGCGCACGCATGAAGCGTGTGGCGGATGCGAACTCGATAGCACGACGCGAGGCGGCACGTCGGACGTACAGCGGACGATCGCCCCGAGTACCTCAGAGGCACATATGTACAGGTCAAAGGCTATGGCCTCCTTGGTGCTCGGAATGGCCAGGTGCAGGGTTGCGGCCGCGCTTCCGTGATGACTGCGACGTTCGACGTGGAGCGCGGCCACAACCACTTGGAGCGCTCAATACAGGTCGGCTGATTGACGGGTACGGGCACCGCTGATCATCGGTGTGTGAAGACTGAAATCTTGTGGTGGCCGCGGGTCACAGCGTAGACCCTGCCCGCTGGCAGGAGCCGTTCGAGGTCCGGATGGGCCGGATAGCGGGTCGGCTCGTGCGGGTTGAGCCCGGCCACTCCCGGCGTTGCCCCCGCGACCCGGGGGTGATCGTCCTGTACGCCCTCGGACGGCCGCCGCCCCCCGCTAACGTCACGCCATGCCGAGCGAGCCCTGCCACGGCCGCGCTCGTCCTGGCCAGCACCCCCATCGGCGCAAGCGTCGACTCCGCACTGCACCTGGGCGTCGTGATCATCCTGATGCTCGTCATGCTGCTGATCGACGGGCACGGTCCGGGCGCACCACTCAGCCGCGCGGCGCGTACATGATCACCGCGACGCATGGGTGGCGCTCCTTCGCTCTGGTCGGCTCATACTGTCGACCGGCGAGCAGGACATCGCCGACCAGGACGGCAGGCTGGTCGAAGACGCACAGGAGACCTGCTGATCGGCAGCTGGCTGCTCGCCGCCCTCGCGGTGGCCAGCATCGCCGGCATCATCGGCCAGCGCCGCCGGGTGGGGCTACTCAAGGCCGTCGGCGCCGGGCCGGCCACGGTCGCCGCCGTCCACCTCGCCGAGTACCTCGTGATCGGGCTGGCCGCCGCCGGCACCCGGCAGGCGCAGGACAAGCAGGCCAACCTCGGTTACTCGCAGCTCACCGACCCCCGCAGCAGCGAACTGACCAGGCCATGCTCGTCGTCACCGTCGTGCTGTGCGTCCTCGCGCTCATCAACGCCGTCGTGCCTGGACCGCCGTCCTCGACGCCGGGCAACCGCTGGCCGTCGGCGCGGGGTAGACATTGTCTACGCAGACCTGGTAGACACTGTCTATGTCGGAGTTAGACGGGGGTCTTCGCGCTCGCCTGGTCAAGGTTGGTGTCGACCTGGTCTCGCGAGAGGGCAGCGGAGTCCTCTCGTTGCGGGAGATCGCCCGCCGAGCGGGGGTGTCGCATGGCGCGCCCCGCCGTTACTTCCCCACCCACCAGGCGCTGCTGGCGGCCATCGCGCGGGAGGGCTATCTGCACCTCGGCCAGCAGGTCGCCGAACTGGTCGGCGATGATGACGCGGACCCCTACGCGCAGCTGCTCGCACTGGGCCGGCTGTACGTAAAGTTCGCGCAGGCCAACCGCGGCATGTTCGAGCTCATGTTCCGTCACGACCTGTTGCGGGGCAACGGCATGGGCCTGCGGGAGGCCAGTGGCCCCCTGTTCGAGGTCCTGGTCGGCCTGGTCACCCGAGCCCGACCCACGCCGCCGGGCGGGTCGGCGCCTTCCGTCGTCGCCGGCGCACTGTGGGCCAACCTGCACGGCATCGCCCAACTCTGGCTGTGGGGCAGCTTGCAGACGGTGGTAGCAACCGACGACGTCGAATCGCTACTGCGAGCTGCGCTGGACGCTCATCTCCCGCGGACAACGCAACCCCTGACCATCCACCACACCGGAGCCGCCTGAATGCAAATCGCCATCCTTCTCTACGAACGGTTCACCGCACTCGACGCCGTCGGCCCCTACGACGTTCTGTCCCACCTGCCCGGCGCCGAGACCGTGTTCGTCGCGCAGCGCCCGGGTCCGGTCGTCAACGAGGTGGGCAGCCTGCACCTCACCGCCACCGCCACACTCGCCGACGTGCCAACACCGGACGTCGTCGTGGTGCCCGGCGGGCCGGGCTGGCACGTCCAGATGATCGATGGTCCGGTACGGCAATGGCTACGGACCGCCGATGAACACAGCACCTGGACTGCATCAGTGTGCAGCGGATCGCTCCTGCTCGCCGGGGCTGGTCTGCTCACCGGCCGTCGGGCCACCACCCACTGGCTGGCCGACGACCAACTGGCACCGCTGGGCGCCATCCCGGTCGCCGAACGCGTCGTCGTCGACGGCAAATACATCACCGCCGCAGGAGTTTCGGCCGGCCTGGACATGGCGTTCACGCTCGCCGGCCGCATCGCCGGCGACGCCGTCGCCCAAGCCATCCAGCTCGCCCACGAATATGATCCCCGACCGCCCTACCATGCCGGTTCACCCGACCACGCCCCCCGCGCCATCGTTGATGCGCTGCGCGCCCGTCGCAACGCCATCCTGTACTGACAGCGAAGGGAACACATGCTGCTGCAAGCGACCGTACGGCTGGTGATCGCTCCGCTCGTCCGGCTGCTCTACCGGCCCGTCATCGAGGGGCGCGAGAACGTTCCGCGGCACGGCGCGGTGATCCTGGCCGCCAACCACCTGTCCTTCATCGACAGCATCGTCATCCCACTGGCGGCCCCCCGACCGGTCGCTTTCCTCGCTAAGGCCGAGTACTTCCAACAGCCCGGACTCAAGGGCTGGCTGACCCGCACCTGCCTCACCGGCATCAACGCCATTCCGGTACGACGAGGCGACCACCGCGCGGCCCAGACGTCACTGCAGGTCGCCCTCGACGTCCTCGCCGACGGACGAGCCTTCGGCATCCACCCCGAAGGCAGCCGGTCACGCGATGGGCGGATCTACCGCGGCCGGACCGGTGTTGCCTGGCTCGCGCTCGCCTCCGGCGCTCCGGTCGTCCCCGTTGCGGTCCTCGGCACCGACCGGATCCAGCCCGTCGGTGCTCGGCTCCCCCGAGTTGGCCAGATAACCGTGCGCTTCGGTGCACCCATGCGCTTCGCGCAACCCCGGCCAGGAAGCAGCGGCCAGATCCGACGCGCCATCACCGACGAGATCATGGCCGCAATCCGGGACCTCTCGGGCCAAGAGCCGGCCGACCGCTACAACGAGCTGTCAGCCGCCGCATAGCAAGGGCTCGGAACACGGCCGCCAGCGTGACACGAACGGCCGCTGCGCGTACTCATCTACCGCGTTCCGCGCGCCGATGTGCATCAGTCGGCGGACGAGCGTCGCACACCGGTCGACGGAGGACAAGGGCCACCGGGCGCGGATTGCTCTTTCGGATCAAGGTGGGCAAAGCGGGCCGCGCCGGCCCGGCCCCGCCCTGATCTCGGCGTCGGTCTGCCCAGTGGGGGTGTACACGTCTCGTGCCACCACACCCATGAGTCCTCCTTCTGTCCGCACCCCCCGTACGCGGCGAGGGCTCATTCCTACTTCGCCGATGGCGGCGGGAGTGTTCGCGGAGAACCCCGCCGCTGCCGCCTTGTGGCTCAGGCGGTCCGCATTCAGTCTGCAAGAGGGCGACGGGGGTGGGGAGCGGCGCGAGATGACGAGAGCGGTTTCGGCTGCTAGACGGCGACAAGCGCAGGTGGTGGCGGGTGAGCAAGGTGGGTCGCCTCCACCAGGTCCTTGGCGGCCATGACCTTCGCCCTTCCAGACTGACGGTGCGGTTTCGATTCCCGTCGCCCGCTCAAAGACGATGGCCCAGGTCAGGACGTATCCGACCTGGGCGTGTCGTCATCTCTGGCTACCCGAACGTGAATGCGTACGCCTCGGCGCCGGGCTCGAGGAACGTGATCTCCAGGGTCCGTTCACGGACGTCGTCGTGCTCGCGCACGAGATGGTACAGGCGGCCGTCCCGGAGCAGGCCGTTGCCGTCCTCGTCGACGTCCACGCCGTGTGACGGGCCCGGAGCCTCGCCGTCGAGGAGCACCCGGAAGGGAATCGACTCTCGCGCTCCGGGCGACAGCACGAGATGCGCGTCGCGCGCGTGGAACCGGTAGGCGATGCTCCCGCCGGTCTGGTCGAGCACGACATCTTCACGCCTGATCGTCCACTCGCCGCCGAGGGCCCAGTGGTTGAAGCCCAGGCGATCGGGGAGCTCGTAGGCGCGGCGCTCGTCGTAAGCGGTGCCTTCCGGTGACGCGAAGTGGGCGCTGCGCCCGTAGCCGAGATACGTCTCGGGCGTACGCAGGTGGTCCCAGTCGGCCTCTGCTTCCACGCCGAGCCCTTCGACGGGGACGAGTTCGCGCTCGACGCCGAGCAGCCGCTGGATGACTCGCTCCGATTGCTCGTAGCGTCCTTCGCCGAAGTGCTGCTCGCGGATGATGCCGTCCGCGTCGATGAAGTAGAGCGCCGGCCAGTAGTGGTTGTCGAACGCGCTCCAGATTTCGTAGTCGTTGTCGACCGCGACCGGGTAGTCGATCGCTCGCGCCGTGATCGCCGGTCGCACCCGGTCGATCTCGTGCTCGAACGAGAATTCCGGCGTGTGGACTCCGATGACGACCAACCCGTCGTTTCGGTAGGCCTGCCACCACGCCCGGACGTACGGCTCCTGGCGCAGCCAGTTGATGCACGTCAGCGTCCAGAAGTTCACGAGGACGGCGTGGCCGCGCAGCTCGGTGGGGCTGAGTGGCTCGGTGTTGAGCCACTCGGTCGCCCCGCCGAGCGAGGGCATGTGGAGACGTTCGGACAGGGTCATCTAGCGAAGCGATCGGAACGTCGCGCGGACGTCTTCCGAGAGCAGCTGCGGCTGCTCCCAGGCCGCGAAGTGCCCGCCCCTGTCGTGCCGGTTGTAGTGGACGAGGTTGGGGTACGCCCGCTCCGCCCAGCTGCGCGGAGCCCGGTAGATCTCGTCGGCGAAGGTGCTCACGCCGACCGGGATCGTCACGCCCTTGACAGCGAAGAAGAGGAGCTTGTTCTCCCAGTACAGCCGCGCCGAGGACACCCCGGTGTTGGTCAGCCAGAAGAGCGTGATGTTGTCGAGGATGTCGTCGCGCGTGAGGTCGCTCGGCTTCTCCAGACGATTCTCGAGGACCTGCTGAACGATGCCGGGCTGACCGGCCCCGTCGCCGTGGTCGAGCATGAACGCGGCGAGATCGATCGGTGAGTCGGCCAGTCCGTAGAGCGTCTGCGGACGCGTCCCCATGATCAGCCCGTACGCCACGTGCGTCCCAAAGAACCTGAGCAGCTGCTCGTACGTGCTCAGCTCCTCGTCGGAGAGACCGTCCGGCGCCGGACTGCCGGCAAAGGCCGCGGTGAAAAGGTCCGGCGGGATCACGCCGGGCATGTTGGTGTGGATGCCAATCAGCTCCGGCGGCGCCGGCTCGGCGGCCGCCGGGTCGGCGCGGCCGCCGGCCATCGCGTCGACGACGATCGCGCCCCAGTCGCCGCCCTGCGCCACGAAGCGCGTGTACCCGAGCCGCTTCATGAGCTCGACGTAGGCCTTCCCGATGTGCACGGGATCCCAGCCGGTCGTGGTCGGCTTGCCGGAGAACCCGTACCCCGGCATCGACGGGATCACGACGTGGAAGGCATCCGACGCGCTCGCGCCGTGCGCCGTCGGATCGGTGAGCCGGCCGATGAGCTTCAGTTGCTCGACGATCGATCCCGGCCAGCCGTGGCAGACGACGATCGGCAGCGCGTCCTCGTGCTTCGAGCGAACGTGGATGAAGTGGATGTCCAGACCGTCGATCTCGGTGACGAAGTTGGGGAGGGCCTTCAGCCGCGCCTCGCACTTGCGCCAGTCGTAGTCGGTCGCCCAGTAGCGAGCGAGGTCCTGCATGAGCGCGAGCGGCACGCCCTGCGAGTCATCCTCGACGGTCTCCTTCCCGGGCCAGCGCGTGGCGGCGATGCGCGCGCGCAGATCTTCAAGGTCCGCCTCGGGGAACTCTATCGTGAACGGCCGGATCTCGGCAGCAGCCGGTCGTGCTTCGGTCTTGACGGCCATCTGGGACCTTTCCGTTTCGTGGAGTTCGAGCGGGACTTTCTGCCCTCACACCGCGACAAATGACATGCCCCAGCCCCGGCCTGGGGGGCATCTGCGGTGAAGGCGCGGCCCGGACTCGTGCCCGGCCGGCAGAGGCAAACGCAGCGGCCTCATCTGTCCAGAGCGTAGAACGCCTCTCCCCGGGTCGCTGGCGATACGAGGGATTCCGCACGGCCTCCCGAAACGGGCCCGTCCCGCGGGTCATGGCCAGACACCACCTGGCGCGGCGGCTGCGCCTACGTGCGATGGGGAAGCTTCCAGTTCGGCCGGACGTAGTGGCACGTGTAACCCCCGGGGTTCCGCTCCAGGTAGTCCTGGTGTTCCGGCTCGGCCTCCCAGAAGGGTCCGGCAGGGCTGACCTCGGTGACCACCTTGCCTGGCCACAGGCCGGAGGCGTCGACGTCGGCGATCGTCTCTTCGGCGACCTTTCGCTGCTGATCGTTGCAATAGAAGATGGCTGACCGGTAGCTGGTTCCTACGTCGTTGCCTTGACGATTCTTCGTCGTCGGGTCGTGCGCTTGGAAGAAGAACTCGAGAAGCTCCCGGTAGGACAGTTTCTGGGGGTCGAAGACGACCTCGACCGCCTCGGCGTGGGAACCATGGTTGTAGTACGTCGCGTTCGGCACTTCCCCGCCGCTGTATCCGACCCTGGTGTCGACCACGCCGGGGTGTTTCCGGATGAGGTCCTCCATGCCCCAGAAGCAGCCGCCGGCCAGGATCGCCTTCTCAGTCGTGTCGGTCATCGCTTCGCCCCCCGCTCTGGATGCTCAAACAGCTTGCGGTACTCGCCATCGCCTTCACCCTCAAGGTCGTCGCGCCCAATGAACCGTAGTGCGGCCGCGCCGCTGTCATACTTGTTGACGGAAGCGAACAGCGGTTCACCGGACACGATGTCGACGTAGATGCCCGACAGCCGAGAGATTGCCTACAACCGACCTCCACACGCGTCTCGAATGCGTACCCCGCCTGCGGTTTGACTAACCACGCGCCGTGACGCGCGGCCCCTTCAGCTGACGTACCAGTCGAAGAGTTCCCAACCCGGCGGCGTCGCCATGATCAGGAGCATGAGACCGGTGAGGGAGCTGGCCACGGCAAGCCCGGCCCACCGCCGCCGATCGGCGCGCAGTCGGGGAGAGGCCAACCGCGGCAGAGCCAGCGCCAGGCACAGCACCGCCGGGAGGAAGCCGATCCCGACCGCCATCACGGCCGGCCACGACCATCCGGGTGGCGACTGTTCCGGGAAGTACTCGGCATCGGTGGTGAGGTAGGCGACTGCCGCATAGGCGTACATGGCGACGATCAGCAGCTGGATCGACACGAGCGTCCGCACCCGGTGGGCGGTACCGGGCCGGATCCCTGCATCAGTGCACATCGCTGGAGGGTAGTCGGCAGCGGGGTTTACGTGGGGGACGGGCGCCCCGGCGGCATCCCTCGCCTCGGCGCGGGCTCAGCCCGCCTTCGCCCCGAGGCGGAAGACGGCCAGCGTGGCCGGGTCGCCGATGGTCGCCGGAACCGGTTCGTCCCGCCCCTCCACCAGGCCGCGCATGGTCCGGCGGAGGATCTTGCCAGTGCGGGTCTTCGGCAGCGCGGGCACGACGGTGACCCGACGGAACGCCGCCACCGGGCCGATCCGCTGCCGAACCAGCGCGACCAGCTCGCCGGTCAGCTCGTCCGGGTCCACCTCGGCGCCGGCCTTGAGCACCATAGAGCGGGTCGGTGGCGGCAACCGGCACGCAGTCGACCGGCTCGGCGTCCGTCATCACCTCGGCCCAGGACACGTCCCGGCCGGGGACGAGCGGGGCGGGCTGCTGGGGCCGTTGCACGATCACGCAGTGCGCGGGGCCGCCGCTGACCGGACGCGCGGGTCCGCGACCAGAGGATGAAACCCCGACCGGCCGGGTAAGCAGCCGTTGTCCTGGTGGGGAACGACCGGCGTCGCGGCATCCCGCGACCGGGGGCGCGGGCGGGCGGCGTGAGGCCGACCCGCCCGCGGGTGTCGGACGACCCGGCTCAGCTGCCGGTGATCCAGTTCCAGGCCGTCACGACCCACTCGGTCTGCTGCAGGTAGGCGACGCCGACCCCGGCCAGGAAGAGCGCCGTGACCAGGTGGGAGCCGCGGGCGGTGCGCCGCACCCGGCCGAGCTGCCGCTCCCAGATCAGCCGGCCGAGCATGCGGGAGAGCGCGAAGAGGCCGACCGCGGTCAGCAGGCTCAGCACGAAGGTCAGCAGCGGCGCGGCCAGGTCGCCCCGCCCGGAGATCGCCCAGATCCCCCAGCAGACGAAGGCGAAGAGCGCACCGGCGGTGCTCCACTGTCCGCCGCGTCGCAGCCGGGCCAGGTGCCAGCCCATCGGACGGCGCGGCGCGGAGCTGTCCGACCAGCCGGCGGGATCGACGGCGGGGAACTGGTCGGTACGCGGGGTGGGCCGCTGCCCCACCGGGGCCACGCCGCGACGGAACGCGTCGCGCTGCGCTGGCACCCCGACACCGGGCTGCGGCGGCACCTCCACGGTGCGCTCGGCCCACGGTTGTGTCTGGTCCGCCATCTCGGTTCCTCCCCCTGGCCGACGCCGGCCACCCGCTTCGAGGGTAGCGACCCGGCAAATCGGTCGCCGACCCCGAAGGTGATCGGCTAGACACGTCCGATGACCCAACTTCCGCTGCCCGTGACAGTCCCCCGCGCCGACGATTTCGACGACGTCGCCCAGCTGATGGCCCTGGCCTTCCACGTCAGCCTCGATTCCGACCAGCAGGAGGTCGAGCGGGCGACCTACGAGCCGGAGCGCTCCCTCCTGGTCCGCGACGGCGGGCCGGCGGTGGCGCACGCCAGCGCCTTCACGCGGGAGCTGGGGGTCCCGGGCGGGAGCATCCCGGCGGCGCACGTGACGATGGTCTCGGTCGCCGCGACGCACCGCCGCCGGGGACTGCTCACCACCCTGATGCGCCGGCAGCTGCGGGAGGTCCGCGACGGCGGCCGCGAACCGGTCGCGGTGCTCTGGGCCAGCGAGGGTCGGATCTACCCCCGGTTCGGCTACGGCCTGGCCGCGCAGCGGCTCGCCATCCAGTGCGAAACCACCGAGCTGCGCCTGCCGGAGCCGGTGTCCGTCGCGGGCACGCTCCGCCTGGACCGGCCGGCCGGCCGGCAGCCCGAGCTGGCCCGGCTGTACGACCGGGTCCGCGCCGACCGTCCCGGCTGGTCGAGCCGAGACGAGCGCTGGTGGCGGTACGTGCTCTCCGACCCGACCGCGCTCCGGGACGGCGCGACCGAGCGCCGGGTGCTGCTGCACGAGGGTCCGGAGGGCGTCGACGGGTACGCGCTGTTCCGGACGAAGGATGAGTGGGACCGGGGTGGCCCGCGGGGCGAGGTCCGGGTCCACGAGGTGGTCGCCGCGAACCCGGCCGCGTACCTGGCAATGTGGCGGATGCTGCTCTCCGTCGACCTGACCCGGCGGCTGTGGTTCGACACCGCTGCCGTGGACGAGCCGCTGCTGCGGCTGGTGAACGAGCCGCGCCGGCTCGGCGCCCACCTCTCCGACGCACTCTGGGTACGCGTGGTCGACGTTCCCGCCGCACTGGCCGCCCGCCGGTACGCCACCGACGTCGACGTGGTGATCGAGGTCGCCGACGAGCTGCTGCCGGAGAACACCGGCTGCTGGCGGCTGGTCGGCGGCCCGTCGGGGGCCAGCTGCACCGCCACCGACGAGCCGGCTCGGCTCGCCTGCGACATCCGCTGCCTCGGCGAGCTGTACCTCGGCGGCACCGGGCTCGGGGCGCTCGCCGCGGCCGGCCGGGTGCGGGAGCTGGTGTCCGGCAGCGTGGCGGCGGCGGGCCCCGCCTTCGGCTGGTACCGGGCCCCGGCCCCGATGGAGGTCTTCTGACCACCGCTCCGACCCCTCGACCTGGCGACCGCGGCGGCCGGGCGTCCCGTACCGGCTGCGGCGAGCCGTGGGCGGCTGGCATGGGCCGTCGGGCCGTCCGGGCGGTACGGTCGGGTGATGGGTGATGCGGAGCGACGGCGGCGCCGGCTGCGGCACCACGGCGAGACCGACGGCACGCCGGAGACCGACGGGCCGAGCGCGACCACGGCCGGGGTGCACGACGAGGCGCCCCGGGGCCGGCGCACCGGTCCCGCCGCCGACGAGGGCGAGCGGGGGCTGCGCGGCCTGGTCGGTGCCGGCTCCTCCCAGGTCGGGGTCACCGCCGCGCTACGGGCGCGGGACGCCGCCCGCCCCACCGAGGCGGACCTGGCCGAGGCCGAGGCCCGCGTGGTGATCGTCCGCCGCAACTGGGTTCCCCGCGAGGATCTCCCCCGCTCCAACCGATGACCGCCGCAGGGGCCGACGGCACCCCTCCCGGGGAGGACCCGGATCAGGCGGGCAGCTCGGGGAGCTGGCGGGTCTGCTCGTAGGCCGCCAGCTGGGCGATACGGCGGGAGTGCCGGGGGTTGCCGGAGAACGGCGTGGTCAGGAACGCCTCGACCAGGGCGGTCGCCTCGTCCAGGGTGTGCTGGCGGGCGCCCACCGCGACGATGTTGGCTTCGTTGTGCTCCCGGGCCAGCTGCGCGGTGTCGATGTTCCAGGCGAGCGCCGCCCGGACGCCGGCGATCTTGTTGGCGGCGATCTGCTCGCCGTTGCCGGAGCCGCCGATGACCACCCCGAGGCTGCCCGGGTCGCTGACCACCCGGTCACCGGTGTGCAGGCAGAACGCCGGGTAGTCGTCGTCCGGGTCGTAGCCGTGCGGGCCGACGTCGACCACCTCGTACCCCTGCTTGGCCAGGTGGTTGACCAGGTGCACCTTCAACTCGAAGCCGGCGTGATCGGATCCCAGGTAGACGCGCATACCGCGCAGTCTGTCAGGCCGGCCTCCGTGATGCCGCGCAGGCGGCGGCACGGAGGCGGATTCGTCACAGCTCAGCGGGACAGCTCGGCGACCACCAGGCCGCCGCGCGCCTTGGGGGTGAACCAGGTGCTCTTGCGCGGCATCTTCTCCCGGGCCAGGTTCACCGCGACGAAGTCGTCCACGGTCACCGGCGCGATCAGCACGGCCAGCTCGGCCCGGCCCGAGTCGGCCTCGCCGATGAGCCAGCTCGCGGGGTAGTCGCCACCCACGTAGGTGATCCGCTTGTCGCCCGGGTCGAGCCCGAGCGCGTCGCGCAGCAACAGCCGCTCGACCAGGGCGTGGTCGAGGTTCTCCAACCGGCCGCCGTCGACGTGGGGCAGGGTGACCGCGTACCCCTGACCGGCGAGGTAGAGGTGGACGGTGCCACCGGCCGCCGGGACCTCGACCGGGCCGTCGACCGGGGTGATCTCCGCGCTGGCGGCGCGGAGCCGGTCGAGCAGCTCCTCGGGCGTGGTGGTCAGCTCGCTGACCAGGCGGTTGTAGGGCTGGATCGCCACCGACGCCGGCGTGGTGATCACGGACAGGAAGCGGGGCAGCCCGCCGGTCTGGGCGGCCAGGCTGCGGTGGTTGCCGTCGGCGACCACCAGCTCGCCGCCGCCGGCCAGGGCGGTCAGCTCGTCCTGCTCCGGCCCGGGGCCGAGCAGCCAGATGGCGTGCGTCCGCCCGGCCTGGTCGACGTCGGTCGCGGCGGGCGCGCCGGCCGACTCGGTCGCCGCCGCGAGCGCGGCGTGCAGCTCGTCGCCGCGGCCGGTCTGGAGCAGGAGTACGGGCGAGAGCAGGTGCCCGAGCGCCTCGGCCAGGGCGACCCGCTCCCGTACCTTGGCGATGAAGACGTCCTCGTTGCGGATCACCAACCCCGGCTCGTCCGCCCGGGTGGAGATCTGGTCCGTGTCGACCATGGCGAAGAGCCCGTACGCGGGCTCGTCCCCCGGCGCGCTGATCCGGTAGAGCACCACGACCTGCTCGGCCGGGGTGTAGCTGCCGTCCGCCTTGGCCTCGGCGAGCCGGGCCACCGCGTCGGCCAGCGCGTCGAGGAAGGACTTCCCGAGGCTCTCCGGCGCCCGGTGGGGCATCTCGATACCGAGGGCACTGTGCGGGTTCGCCTCGATGATCGCAGTGATCTCCGCGTCGTCGGCGAACTCGTCGTAGTTCTGCGCGCCGGTGCCGCCGGTGGTGATCCAGGCCCGGGCGATCGGATGCACGACCGTCATGTCCGCTGACGCTACCCGCGCCGACCGGCTGGTGGACGCGGACCCTCGCCGCGTCCACCAGATGAAAGGACGGCCCCCGCCCTAGCTGCGGTGCCGGCCGTGGGCGGTGCCGGGGCGACGCCCCGCGACCGGGCCGGCGGGATGGGAGCCCGGGGCGAACCGGAGGCTGGTCGTACCCACCGATCGGCCGGCCGAACCGCTTGCCGGGATCGCGCCGGGCGCGGTGGTGTGGGCGGTCGCGCCGACGGGCGGGGTCATCCGGGAGGTGGCGGTCACCCGGGCGACGCCGACCACGATCGGCGGTGCCAGCAGGTCAACCATCTCGGCCGGCAGCGAGGGACGGACGGCCGGCCAGCGGGCGTCGTCCACGGACCAGTACGTCGGGCCGGAGTCCTCGGTCGCCGTCTCCTGCGGCGGTTCATCGGGCATACGGCGGTGTTTACCCATCGGATTGCCTCCAGGAGCTGCCGGATGCGGCCCTGCGGGTCGCTGGCGGGCGCATCCGGTGAAACGAGCCCCGCGCCGCCGGGGTGACGCCGGGCGGCGCGGGGCTCCTCCGTGCACCTCAGTCGAAGATCGGGCCGAGCTCCCGGGTGCGCTTGAGCTCGTAGAAGCCGGGGGTGCCGGCGACCAGCAGGACGCCGTCCCAGAGCCGGCCGGCCGCCTCCCCCTTGGGCGCGGGGGTGATGACCGGGCCGAAGAAGGCAACCTTGCCGCCGTCCGGGCCCGGGGCGTGGATCACCGGGGTGCCCACGTCGGTGCCGACCGGCCGCATGCCCGCCTCGTGGCTGGCGCGCAGCGCCTCGTCGTACGCGGTGCTGTCGGCGGCCTCGGCGAGCGCCGGGTCGAGCCCGGCGTCGGTGAGCGCCGCGACGAACAACTCCCGGCCGATCTGTTCCTTGACCAGATGGATCCGGGTGCCCAGGGCGGTGTAGAGCTTGGCCACCGCCTCCTGGCCGTACTTCTGCTCGACCGCGATGCAGACCCGCACCGGGCCCCAGCCGGTCTTCATCAGCTCCTGGTACTGCTCGGGCAGGTCCCGGCCCTCGTTGAGCACCGACAGGCTCATCACGTGGAAGCGGATGTCCACTGCCCGGACCTTCTCGACCTCGAGCAACCATCGGGACGTGATCCACGCCCACGGGCAGATCGGGTCGAACCACATGTCCACGGCGACACGTTCGGTCACGGTGAGATCCCTTCACGACTCCGAGCGCCGGAGGCCCGGCGCCTTCCCCCCGATCCTCACCCCGGCCGGCGTCGATCGGTGCGGGAATGAGAGCGTGACCTCGACCACCAAAGGGTGTCGGTGCATGGAAGACTCGGTGCGGACCGGCCGCCACGAGCGGGCGGTCAGGACGGGGCCGCCGGGGGCGCGGCGAGAGTGGGATGGAGACGAACAGTGCCGGGAGTGCGCAACCTGACCCAGGTCGAGGCCACCGAGCGGGCCCGCCTGCTCGATGTGATCGGGTACGACATCAGCCTTGACCTGTCGACCGCCGTGCAGGCCGAGGGCCGGACGTTCCGCTCGGTGACCGAGATCCGGTTCCGCTGCACCGAGCCGGGCGCGACCACCTTCGTCGAGGTGGCCGCCGAGTCGGTGCGGTCGGCGACGCTCAACGGCGCCCCGGTCGACATCTCCGGCTGGTCCGCCGAGAAGGGGCTCACGCTGTCCGGCCTGGACGCCGAGAACACCCTCGTGGTGGACGCCGACTTCGGCTACTCGAACAGCGGGCAGGGGCTGCACCGCACGGTGGACCCGGTGGACGGCGAGACCTACCTCTACAGCCAGTTCGAGACGGCGGACGCGCAGCGGGTCTTCGCCTGCTTCGACCAGCCCGACCTGAAGAGCGTCTACACCTGGCACGCGACGGTGGCGGACCACTGGCAGGTGGTATCCAACATGCCGGTGGAGCGCGTGGAGCCGGCGGGCGAGGGGCTGAAGACCGTCCACTTCGCGCAGTCGGTCCGGATGAGCACCTACATCACGGCGCTCTGCGCCGGGCCGTACCACGAGGTGCGGGACAGCCACGACGGGATCGACCTGGGCGTCTTCTGCCGGGCGTCGATGGCGCCGTACCTGGACTCGGACGACCTGTTCCTGATCACCAAGCAGGGGTTCGACTTCTTCCATGAGAAGTTCGGGGTGCCCTACCCGCTGCCCAAGTACGACCAGCTCTGGGTGCCGGACTTCAACGCCGGCGCGATGGAGAACTTCGGCTGCGTCACGCACGCCGAGGCGCACTACCTCTTCCGCTCGCAGGTCACCGACTTCGAGTACGAGCAGCGGGCCAACACGATCCTGCACGAGCTGGCGCACATGTGGTTCGGTGACCTGGTCACCATGCGCTGGTGGAACGACCTGTGGCTGAACGAGTCGTTCGCCGAGTGGGCCAGCCACTGGTGCAACACGCACGCCACCCGGTTCCGCGACGCATGGACGACCTTCCTGTCCATCCGCAAGAACTGGGGCTACCGGCAGGACCAGCTCTCCTCCACCCACCCGGTCTACTGCGAGATGCCGGACCTGGAGGCGGTCGAGGTCAACTTCGACGGCATCACGTACGCCAAGGGCGCCAGCGTGCTCAAGCAGCTCGTCGCGTACGTCGGTGAGGAGCCGTTCCTGGCCGGCCTGCGGGCGTACTTCGGCAAGCACGCCTGGGGCAACGCCACCTTCGACGACCTGCTCGCCGAGCTGGAGACGGCCTCGGGCCGGGAGCTGCGCAAGTTCGCCGCGCAGTGGCTGGAGACCGCGCAGGTCAACACGCTGCGGCCGGAGGTGACCCTCGGCGGGGACGGGATGTACCAGCGGGTGCTGATCCGCCAGGAGGCGCCGGCCGGGCACCCGACCCTGCGTACCCACCGGATCGGCGTGGGGCTCTACGACCTCGCCGACGGCCGGCTGGTCCGGCGGGAGCGGATCGAGGTCGACGTGACCGGCGAGCAGACCGAGCTCTCCACGCTGCACGGCAAGCCGGCCGCCGACGTGCTGCTGCTCAACGACGACGACCTGACGTACGCCAAGCTGCGGCTGGACGAGCGGTCGATGGCGACGGTGGTGCAGCACATCGCCGGCTTCGAGTCGTCGCTGGCCCGGGCGCTCTGCTGGACCGCCGCCTGGGACATGACCCGCGACGCCGAACTGGCGGCCCGAAACTACGTGGCGCTGGTGCTGGCCGGCCTGCCGGCGGAGACCGACATCAACCTGGTCACCGCGACCCTGCGCCAAGCCGCCACCACGCTCACCTTCTACACCGATCCGGCGTGGACGCCGACCGGCTGGGCCGAGCTGGCCCGGACGGCGAAGACCGCGCTGGCGAAGGCCGAGCCGGGCAGTGGTTTCCAGCTGGCCTGGGCCCGCGCGTACGCCTCCGCGACCCGCTCCGAGGAGGACCTGGCGACGCTGCGCGGCTGGCTGGACGGCGTCGAGGTGCCGACCGGGCTGGCGGTGGACACCGAGCTGCGCTGGACGGTGCTTGCGGCGCTGGTGGCCAACGGGGCGGCGGGTGCCGCCGACGTCGAGGCCGAGCTGGGGCGAGACCGGACGGCCAGCGGCGAGCGGGAGGCCGCGTACGCGCACGCGCTGGTACCCACCGCGGAGAACAAGGCGAGGGTGTGGGCGCAGCTCACCGGCCCGGAGCCGCTGCCGAACTGGCGGCACCGGGCGCTGCTGCAGGGCTTCGCCCACCCGGCGCAGGTCGAGCTGGTCCGGCCGTACCGGGAGAAGTACTTCGCCGCGGTCGACCAGGTCTGGGCGAGCCGGGACAGCGAGCCGGCGCAGGAGTTCGCCCAGCTCGCCTACCCGGCGTACCTGGTAGAGGACGACACGGTGGCGGCGACCGACGCGTGGCTCGCGGGTGAGGGACACCCGGCCCCGCTGCGCCGCCTGGTGGCCGAGGGCCGCGACGGCGTGGTCCGCGCCCTGAAGGCCCGCGCCAAGGACGCCCAGAGCGCCTGAGCCTCAGCGGGGCGGTCCGGGCCTCGGTCCGGGCCGCCCGCTGCGTGATCGGCTGGTCGCCCGCCTGACGACAGCAAGAAGCCCGGCCCGCGGGAACGCGGACCGGGCTTTGTCGTACCAGGACGGGATCAGGCCTTGCCGGCGTGGCTGGCGAGCTGGTCGAGGCCCTGGATGATGCCGCCGGCCAGGTCGCCGCCACCGAAAGCGGCCACCATGGAGAGCGCGGCCAGCTTGGCGTACGTGTCGGGGATGCGCTTGCGCGCGTACCGGCCGGTGACGATCTCCAGCTGCCGCTGGTTGGGCGACACCGCGATCAGGACCGACTTGTCGGGCTCGGCGAGCTGGCGGTGCAGCCGCTGGGCGTGCTCCCGGATCGGCTCGTCGAGGCCGCCGACGTAGACCGAGAAGACCAGGCCGGTGCCCTTGTCGGCCAGGCGGAGCGCCTCGTCGATGCGGAGCAGCTGGCGGGTCGAGAACGGCCCGTCCAGCACCTCGGGGGGCGCACCCGTCCGGGTCTGCTTCTCACCAACGGTCACTTGCGCCTCCGGTTCCACCGGCCGGCGCCTCGACGCCGGCCTTCTCAAGCTTGCGGCTGGTCAGCGCCGGCGCCTGCGCGCCCGCGGCCAGTGCGGTGCCAGCGGAGTCGGCCAGCTGCTCCGGACGGCCCAGGAACCAGACCGGAGTGAAGTTGAAGGGTCGGCCCGGCCGGTAGCGCTTGTCGCCGCCGCCGCCGCGACGGCCGCCGGCGAATGCCAGTCCGGCGATCACCAGCACCACGGCCGCCGGGATGCCGACGTAGACCAGCAACGTCTCGGTAACAGACAATCCCAACGCCCCCAGGCGGAAAGAGAGACCAGGAATTCCGGGTCGGGTGGACGATCAAGCAGACGATTCCCCGACTCCGCTTGTGGTATTCACGTTAGCGGAGTCGACGGCCCGCCAAATTGCGGGGTGGTCATCCCATCCGCCACTCGCGTGCTCGAGCTGCGCGGCAGTGGCGAGCAATCGGGCGTCCTCGCCGTACCGGCCGGTGAGGAGCACGCCGACGGGCATCCCGTCCGCGGTCCGGCCGATCGGCAGCGAAACGGACGGGTCGCCGGTCACGTTGAAGATGGCGCAGAACGGCGAGAACCGGCGCTGCCGGTCGAAATCCTCGGCCGGATCGGCGGCGGCGAACCAGCCCACCGGCGCCTGCGGCGCGGCGAGGGTCGGGCAGAGCAGCAGGTCGCAGCCGGCCGTGCGGCGGACGCCGAGGCGTACCTGGGCCTGGAGTTCGCCGAGGGTCACCATCAGTGCGCCGGCGCCGACCGCCGCGCCCCGCGAGCGCAGGTACCGGGTCAGCGGCAGCAGTTCGCTCTCCTGCTCGGGCGGGACCGGGGAGAGCGCGAGGACGTACCAGACGGTCTCGAATAGCGGCCACGCCGCGGGGCCGAGCGGCGCGGGGACCTCGATCACCTCGTGGCCGGCGGCGGTGAGCAGCGCGGCGGCCCGGTCGACGGCGGCGACGCACTCGGGGTGGACCGGCTCGTCCGCGAGCATCGGGGTGGTGAACCGGCCGACCCGCAGCCGCCCGGGAGCGGCCTCGCGGGCCGCCGCCAGATATCCGCCGGCGGGCGCGGCGGGCGGCAGGTAGGGCTCGCCGGGCACCGGCTCCGCCAGCACGTCGAGCAGCGCGGCCACGTCGGCGACCGTACGCCCGATCGGGCCGCTGCTCGGCAGCCCGAACGCGCCGAAGCCGAGCGGCCCGCCGGAGACCAGCCCGCGGCTGGGCTTGTAACCGACCAGACCGCAGAACGACGCCGGGATGCGCAGCGAGCCCCCGCCGTCGGAGCCCTGCGCCACCGGCACCAGCCCGGCCGCCACCGCCGCCGCCGCGCCACCGCTGGATCCACCCGCGGTGTACGCCAGGTGCCACGGGTTGCGGGCCGGCGGCGCGACCAGCCCCTCGGAGTAGAGCGAGCAGCCCAGCTCCGAGGTGGTGGTCTTGCCGAGGCTCACCAGCCCGGCGGCCTTCATGAACCGGACCACGTCGGCGTCGACCGGCGGCACGAAGTCGGCGAAGGCCGCCGAGCCGAAGGTGGTCCGCACCCCGGCGGTCAAGGTGAGGTCCTTGACCGCGGTCGGTACGCCGTGCAGCGGGCCGCGCTCGTCGACCGGCACCGCGTCGGCGGCCCGGGCGGCCTCCCGGGCCAGCTCCGGGGTCACCGTGACGAACGCGCCGACGGTGTCGCCGAGCGCGTCGACCCGGGTCAGCTGGTGCTCGACCAGCTCCACGCTGGACAGCTCGCCCCGGGCGATCGCGGCGGCCTGCTCCAGCGCGGTCAGGTCGTGCGGCTCGGCCATGCCGCCATCCTGCCCGCACGGTCCTCCGGACGCACTTCTCACGCGCCGCACCGGGGCCATGACTCCGCCCGGCCGCCGAGCGGTGAGGGGCTGGTCGACACGCTTTGGGCCGCAGGCCAGTCTGTCGGGCGCAGCGGCAGCAGTGCGCGGCCAGCAGCGAGCGCAGGGGCAGCAGTGCGCGGCCGGCGCCGGGCACCGGGCACCGAGGCGACGAGGACGCCACCGTTGCGCCGACGCCGGCCGTCAGCCGTGCAGGAAGCGCAGCGCGTTGCGGGAGAGCAGCTTGTCGCGCTGGTCGGCGGTGAGGAAGTCGGCCTTGCGGACCACCTCGCCGACCGGCCGCTCGCCCAGCGGGTACGGGTAGTCGCTGCCGACCAGCACCCGGTCCTCACCCATGGTGTCCACCAGCAGCCGCAGCGCGGCCGGCTCGAAGACCACCGAGTCGACGCAGAACCGGTCCACGTAGGAGCTCGGCGCCGCGCTGGAGGCGCCGCGTACCAGGTCGCCACGGCGGTGCCAGGCGTTGTCGGCGCGGCCCAGCCAGAACGGGAAGCTGCCGCCGCCGTGCGCGAAGCAGATCCGCAGCGTCTCCGGCACCCGGTCGAAGACCCCGCCGAGGATCATCGCCAGCACCGACAGGTGCGTCTCGGCCGGCATGCCGGTGAGCCAGCGGGCCATCCACCGGTCCAGCCGGGGCCCGCCCGGCATGTCCCACGGGTGCACGAAGACCGGCGCGTCGACCTCGGCGCAGTGGGTCAGGAAATCCACGATGCCGTCGTCGTCCAGGTCCCGGTCACCGACGTGGTTGCCGATCTCCACCCCGACGTGGCCCGCCGCCAGGCAGCGGTCCAGTTCGGCGCAGGCGGCGTCCGGGTCCTGCAACGGCACCTGGCAGAACGGCACCAGCCGCTCGCCCCCGGCGGCGGTGACCCCGAGGGTCAGGTCGTTGAAGATCCGGGCCACCTTCACCGCCTGGTCGGCGGGACGGTCGTAGCTGAAGAAGACCGGTGTCGGGGAGACGACCTGCACGTCCACGCCGTCGGCGGCCATGTCGGCCAGCCGGGTCGGCGCGTCCCAGCACTCCGCGCCGACCGGCCGGAACTCCGTCTCCCCCACCATGATCATGGCGGCGCGCTCCGAATCGACCCGCAGCCAGGGCCAGCCGGACCCGCCGCACGCCGCGGCAAGGTCCGGCCATCCCTTCGGTACGACGTGCGTGTGCACGTCCACCAGCGGGGACCGCGACTGCGCCGGCAGGCCCCGGGCAGGACGGGTCATCAGCCCTTGCCCGGGTGCAGCGCGCCGCAGTTGTCGCAGGTGCGCGCCTTCTCGTCGGCGTAGAAGGCCTGGAAGACCGGGGGCAGGTCGGCGGCGATGTCGCGGACCTGCAACTCGACCTCGTGCACCTTGTTGCTGCACTTCGGGCAGTACCACTGGAACTTCTCCAGGGTGCCCTCCTCGCGTACCCGCTCGATCACCATGCCGATCGAGCCGGCCTCCGGCCGCTGCGGGGAGTGCGGAGTGTTGCGGGGCAGCATCCACATCTGACCTTCACGGATGTGCACGGTCCGCGGCCCGTCCGGGGTCATCAGGTTGACGTGCATGTTGCCCTTGACCTGGTAGAAGAACTCCTCGTACGGGTCGACGTGGAAGTCGGTGCGCTGGTTCGGCCCACCCACCACCATGACGATGAAGTCGTCGCTGCCCGGCAACATCTCCTTGTTGCCGACCGGCGGCTTGAGCAGGTGCTGGTTCTCCGCGATCCAGCCGGGGAAGCTGAACGGCTCGGCGATCTCACTCACGACGGACCTCCTGGTGGGAGCAGGGCGACGGCTTGGATCTCGATCAGCAGATGGGGATGCGGCAACTGGTGCACCGCGACGGTGGTCCGAGTGGGGCCGGTGACGTCGAAGAACTCCGCCCACACCTCGTTGTAGCCACCGAAGTCATTCATGTTGACCAGGTAACTGGTGACCTGGACCAGGTCGGAGAGATCCGCCCCGACCGACCGCAGCAGATCGCGGATGTTCTCGATCACCGCCCGCGTCTGCACCCGGATGTCCAGGGAGACCGTTCCGAACTCGTCGGCCGAGGCGCCCGCGAAGGTGTTGTCCGGCCGCCGCGACGACGTACCCGAGACGAAGACGAAGCCGCCCGCGACCTTGACGTGCGGGAAGGCCCCGCGCGGGGTGGCCTTTCCCGCGACGACCCGCACCTCGCCGCTCACGACGCGGCCCGCAGCGACGTGGTGCCGAGCTTCTCGACCACGGCACGGACATGGGCGCCGGGACGAAGCGGGACGGCGGCGGTGGCGGCACCGGCCAGGAAGACCCAGCCCTCCCGCAGACGCACCCCGTGCCGCCCCGCCAACCGGATGCCCTCGTCGAGGGCCCGGCGGGGGTCGCCCAGGATCGCCGCGGTCGAACCGACCTGCGCCACCCGCCCGTCGATCTCCAACAGCACGCCGAGGTTCTCCAGGCCGTCCGGCACCGGCGACCACGGCCCGACGACGAACGCCGCCGCCGAGGTGTTGTCGGCGATCACGTCGGGCAGGGAGAAGGTGAAGTTCGCGTACCGGGAGTCGATCAGCTCGATCGCCGGGGCCACCGCGCGGACCGCGTCGCCGAAGGAGTCGAGCGCCTCGCCCGGCTCGGGGAGCCGGTCCAGCAGGAAGGCCACCTCCGGCTCGACCCGGGGGTGGATGTAGTCGGCGACGGTCACCGTGCCGCCGTCGGGCACCCGCATCACGTCGGTGAGCCGGCCCCAGATCACCTCGTCCACCCCGACCTGGGCCATCTTCGCCTTGCTGGTCAGCCCCATCTTCAGCCCGACCAGCCGCTCGCCCCGGTCCAGCCGCCGCTCGAGCAGCGCGGTCTGCACGGCGTACGCCCCGTCCACGTCGAGGCCGGTCTCCGCGGCGAGCTGCGGGATGGCGGTGGCGGTGTCGGCCGCGTTGCCAAGCTGCTCCGCGATGCCCGCCGTGTCCACGCCGATCATGAGGTCCCCTCCTCGCGCCGGCCGGCCAGGTCCAGCGCCACGTCCACGATCATGTCCTCCTGGCCGCCGACCATCCGGCGCCGGCCCAGCTCGACCAGGATCGAGCGGACGTCCACCCCGTACTTCGCGGAGGCGCGTTCGGCGTGCCGGAGGAAGCTGGAGTAGACGCCCGCGTACCCGAGGGAGAGCGTCTCCCGGTCGACCTGAACCGGCCGGTCCTGTAGCGGGCGGACAATGTCGTCGGCCGCGTCCATCAGGGCGAAGACGTCGCAGCCGTGCTTCCAGCCGTGCAGCTCGGCGACCGCGACGAAGACCTCCAGCGGCGCGTTGCCGGCGCCGGCGCCCTGTCCGGCCAGCGACGCGTCCACCCGCACCGTCCGGCCGTACGGCGCGTCGGTGCCCGCCGGTCCGGCGCCGAGGATCCGGCCGTGCTCGACGGCGACCACGCTGTTCGCCACCCCGAGCGACAGGTTGTGGTGCGCGTGGATGCCGAGCTGTGTCTCCGGCTCCAGCACCTGCCGGTACGCGTCGATCCGCTCGGCCACGTCGGACATGAGCAGCCGCCCACCGGAGTCGGTGACGTAGACGCAGTGCGCCCCGTACGACTCCATCAGCTTGGCCTGAGCGGCCAGCCCGGCCGGGTCGTTCATGTGGGACATCATCAGGAACCCGGAGACGTCCATGCCGTTTTCCCGCGCCCAGGAGATGTGCTGGGCGGAGATGTCCGCCTCGGTGCAGTGGGTGGCGATCCGGACGCTGGTCACCCCGAGCGCCTTCGCCGCCTTGAGGTCGGCGATGGTGCCGATGCCGGGCAGCAGCAGGGTGGTCAGCCTCGCGTTCGTCATCACCTCGGCCGCCGCCGAGATCCAGTCGGCGTCGCTCGCCGCGCCGTGGCCGTAGTTGACGCTGGACCCGGCCAGCCCGTCGCCGTGCGCCACCTCGATCGCGGCCACCCCGGCCGCGTCCAGGGCGGCGGCGATGGTGCGCACCTGGTCGACGGTGTAGCGGTGGGCGATGGCGTGCATCCCGTCCCGCAGCGTCACGTCCTGGATGTACAGGTCGGTCATCGGGCAATCACCTCGTTGTTCGCGACTGCGGGGCTCCGCTCCGCTGCCCTCCTCGCGCTCACGGCAACCTGCGTCGTGGTAGGCCGCCGCAGGGCGACCAGTCGCTCCGCGGTGCGCAGCGCGGCCGAGGTCATGATGTCCAGGTTCCCGGCGTACGCGGGCAGGTAGTGCCCGGCCCCGGAGACCTCCAGGAAGACCGAGACCTGGAGCCCGGTGAGGTGCCGGCCCAGCGACGGCACGTACGTGTCGACCCGGTCGAACTGCACGTCCTGCTTGAGCCGGTAGCCGGGGACGTACTCCTGCACGGTGGCCACCATGTCGGCCACCGAGGCGGTGATGGCGGCGCGGTCGGCGTCGACGTCCGGGCAGAGGCAGTAGACCGTGTCCCGCATCAGCAGCGGCGGGTCGGCCGGGTTCAGCACGATGATCGCCTTGCCGCGTTCGGCGCCACCGACCACCTCGATGGCCCGCGCCGTGGTCTCGGTGAACTCGTCGATGTTGGCCCGGGTGCCGGGTCCGGCCGACTTCGAGGCGATCGAGGCGACGATCTCCCCGTACGCGACCGGGGTGACCCGGCCGACCGCGGCGACGATCGGCACGGTCGCCTGCCCGCCGCAGGTCACCATGTTCACGTTCGTCTGGTGCAGGTGCTCGTCGAGGTTGACCGGCGGCACCACGTACGGGCCGATCGCGGCCGGGGTCAGGTCGACCACGGTCCGGCCGTGCGCGCGGAGCACCGCGTCGTTGTGCCGGTGCGCGCCGGCCGAGGTGGCGTCGAAAACCAGCTCCACGTCGGCGAACTCGGGCATCGCCACCAGACCGTCCACGCCGTCGGCGGTGGTTGCCACGCCGAGCCGGCGGGCCCGGGCCAGTCCGTCGGAGTCCGGGTCGATGCCGGCCATGGCCACCATCCGCAGCCGGTCACTCAGCCGGAGCACCTTGATCATCAGATCGGTCCCGATGTTGCCGGACCCGATCACCGCCACCCCGACCGTCACTGGCCACCGTCCTTTGAGAAGCAGGTCCGGACCGAGCCGAGGCCGGAGATCCGCGCCTCGTACGCCGCGCCCGGCGTCACCGGCACCATCGGGCCGAGCGCCCCGGAGAGCACCACGTCGCCGGCGCGCAGCGGGTCGCCGGCGCGGACCAGAGTCCCGGCCAGCCACTCCAGCGCGTGCAGCGGATTGCCCAGGCAGGCCGCGCCGGCGCCGACCGAGACCGGCTCCCCGGCGTGCTCCAGCACCATCCCGCACAGCCGCAGGTCGACGTCGGCGAGCCGGCGAGGGGTGGTGCCGAGCACGAAGAGACCGCTGGAGGCGTTGTCCGCGACGGTGTCCACGATGGAGATGTCCCACCCGGCGATCCGGGAGTCGACGATCTCGATCGCCGGCAGCACGTGGTCGACCGCGCGGATCAGGTCGACGGTGGTGACCCGCTCCTCGGTCAGGTCGGCGCCGAGCACGAAGGCGATCTCCGCCTCGACCCGGGGCTGGAGCAGCCGGTCGATCACCACCTCGACGCCGTCGCCGACCGCCATGACGTCGGTCAGCACCCCGAAGTCCGGCTGGAAGACGCCGAAGCTCTCCTGGACCGCCCGGGAGGTCAACCCGATCTTCGCGCCCACCCGGCGCTCGCCCCGGTCCCGCCAGGCCCGCGCCTGAAGCTGCTGCACCCGGTACGCCGACTCGACGTCCCCCTCCGGCAGCAGCCGCCCACGCAGCGGCGGGCAGGGCTTTCCGCTCTCCCGGGCCTCGGTCAGCTCCCGGGCCGCGGCATCAATGTCGATCATGTGAGGTCCACGCAGACGTTGGTGAGTTCGGAGTAGAAGTCGAGTGAGTGCACCCCGCCTTCCCGACCGATGCCGGAGGCCTTGACGCCCCCGAACGCGGTGCGCAGGTCGCGGAGGAACCAGGTGTTGACCCAGACGATGCCGGCGTCCAGCCTCGACCCGGCCCGGTGCGCCCGCCCGACGTCCCGCGTCCAGACCGTCGCCGCCAGGCCGTACTCGGTGCCGTTCGCGAGGGCGTACGCCTCGTCCTCGTCGTCGAAGGGGGCGACGTGCACCACCGGGCCGAAGATCTCCTCCCGGTTGGTCCGGGCGTCCGGGCCGAGCCCGGTGAGCACGGTCGGCTGGACGTACGCCCCGCCGTCGCGGGCGTCGCCGAAGCTGGGCAACCCGCCCCCGGCCAGCACCTCGGCGCCCTCCGCGCGGGCCAGGTCGTAGTGGCCGAGCACCTTGTCCCGGTGGGTGTGCGAGATCAGCGGCATGTTCACCGTGGCCTCGTCGGCCGGCCAGCCGTACGCCAGCTCGTCGGCGCGCTTCGCCAGCCGGGCGGTGAACTCCTCGAAGACCGGCCGCTGCACGTAGATCCGCTCAGTGCAGAGGCAGACCTGACCGCCGTTGGTGAAGCACGACCGGACCGAACCGGCGACCGCCGCGTCCAGGTCCGCGTCGGCGAAGACCAGTCCGGCGTTCTTGCCACCCAGCTCGAAGCTCACCGCCTTCACCCCGTCCGCGGCGGCCCGCATGATCGCGCTGCCGGTGGCCGACTCCCCGGTGAAGGTGATCGCGTCGACGCCGGGGTGGCGGGTGAGGAACTCGCCGGCCGAGTCCGGCCCGAAGCCGTGCACCAGGTTGAACACCCCGTCGGGCACGCCGGCGGCGGCCATCACCTCGGCGAGCAGGGTCGCCGAGGCCGGGGTCTCCTCGCTGGGCTTGACCACCACGGCGTTGCCGCAGGCCAGGGCCGGGGCGACCTTCCAGGTGAGGAGCAGCAGCGGCAGGTTCCACGGCACGATGACGGCGACCACGCCGACCGGCTTGCGGACCGCGTAGTTGAGCGCCCGGCCGCCGGTCGGGGTGACCGTGGTGAACGACTCGGTCGGCGCGGTCGCCACGATCTCGGCGAAGGCGCGGAAGTTGGCCGCCCCGCGCGGGATGTCCAGGGTGCGGGCCTGGGAGATGGCCTTGCCGGTGTCGGCGACCTCGGCCGCGACCAGGTCGTCGAAGCGGCGTTCCAGCTCGTCGGCGACCCGGCGAAGCACCTCGGCGCGCTCCCGCTCCCCCATCCGGCCCCACGGCCCGCGCAGCGCGGCCCTGGCAGCGGCGACCGCATCGTCCACGAGGGACGAAGAGGCCTCGACCACCTCGAAGACCGGCTCGCCGGTCACCGGACTGCGCTTGGTGAACCGCCGCCCCGCGTCGACGAAGCCGCCGCCGACGAAATTGCGCAGCAGCCCCGGCCCGTCCGGCGCGCGCCCGGCCATCAGCCGGGGATCCCAGAGCGTCATCCGCGCCTCCCTCTGCTGATCACGGCCCCGACCGCGCCGGCCAGCAGCGCCGCCGCGCCGACGGCCACCGCGCCGAGCACCCGGTGCTGCCGGCGGACCCGGCGGCGCACCTCTGCGTACGGGGTGGTGGAGAAGGACACCAGCTCGTACCGGGAAACGTACCGGCCGGGCAGCGCGCGTTCCAGTGCGTGTTCCACCCGCTTGCCGGCCTGGAACAGCGGCGACGCGACCTTGTCCCGCATCTCCACGAAGTTGGCCAGCGCCATCTGGGCGATCGCCTCCGCGTTCTCCTGCCGGCGGTGCTGGAACAGCGGCAGCGCCGCCGCCCAGTCGTCGTCGCACTCGTCCAGGCAGCGATCCAGCTCCACCACGTCCTCGAAGGCGCAGTTCGCGCCCTGACCGTAGAACGGCACGATCGCGTGCGCCGCGTCGCCGAGCAGCCCGACCTTCCCGTTCACCTGCCACGGGGTGCAGCGGACCGTGCCGAGCACCCCGACCGGGTTGTGCTGGTAGTCGTCGACCAGGTTCGGCGCCAGCGGGATGAGGTCCGGGTAGTGGGTGGCGAAGTGCTGCTCGATCGCCGCCGGGCTGCCCAGCGAGGCGAAGCTGGCGGTGCCGTGGGTGGGCCAGAAGAGCGTGCAGGTGAAGGAGCGGTCCGGGTTGGGCAGCGCGATCATCATCGAGGTGCCGCGCGGCCAGATGTGCAGCGCTCCCGGGTCGAGGGCGAAGTCGCCGCCGAGCGGCGGGATGGTCAATTCCTTGTAGCCGTAGTCGAGGAAGTCCACGCTCTCGGTCAGCACGCCGTACCCGAGAAGCTGCCCGCGCACCGCGGAGCCGGCGCCGTCGGCGCCGAGGACGACCGACGCGGTGGCCGCGACCTTGCCCTGCGGGGTCTCGAAGGTCATGTCGCCGGTGATGGGATCCAGCCCGACCAGCCGATGCTCGAAGGCGATCCGCACCCCGGGCAGCGCGGAGGCGGCGTCGAGCAGGGCGTTGTTCAGCGCACCCCGGCTGATCGAGTTGATCGCCCGGTCCCCGGAGACGCTGTACGACTGGAACTGCTGCTCCCCCTCCACCGGGTGGAGCATCCGGCCGCGCATCGGCAGCGCGTCCGCCATCACCTGCCCGTCCAGCCCGATCCGGCGCAGCGCGTCGAGGCCGCGCTCCGACAGCGCCAGGTTGATGGACCGCCCCCGCTCGACCTTTCCGGTACGCGGATCGGGTCGCCGCTCGTAGAGCGCCACCGGATAGCCGCGCCGGGCCAGGAAGCAGGCCAGCAGGCAGCCGGCCAGGCCGGCCCCGACGACCGCGATCTCGTCCCGTTCGGTCATCAGCAGTGCCTGCCTTTCGTTCGCGACTGCGGGGCTCGCAACCCCGGCTCACTCCTCGCGCTCACCGGGTCTCCACGGTCGCGGCCAGCGCGTCGGCGACCCGCCAGCAGTCGTGGTACGTCGAGTAGAGCGGCACCGGGGCGAATCGGACGATGTCCGGCTCCCGGGCGTCGGCGATCACGCCGTGCTCGTGCCGCAGCCGCTTGGTCAGCTCGTTCGCGCTGCCCACCCCGATCCGCACCGAGAGCTGGCAGCCCCGACGCTCGGGATCGCGCGGGGTGACCACGGTCAGCGGTCGCTCGGCGGTCACCTCGTCGAGCAGCCGCTCCAGGTAGCCGGTGAGCCGGACACTGCGCTCCCGCAGCGCCGGCATGCCGACGGAGTCGAAGACCTCCAGGGACGTGCGTACCGGCCCCATCGCGAAGATCGGCGGGTTGGAGATCTGCCACGCCTCGACGGTGGCCGGCGGCCGGGAGACCGGGGTCATCTCGAACCGGGTTGCCGCCTCGGTGCTCCACCAGCCCTCGAACCGCGGCACGTCCGGGTCGCCGAGGTGGCGTTCGTGGACGAAGACGCCGGCCAGCGCGCCCGGCCCGGAGTTGAGGTACTTGTACGAGCACCAGGCGGCGAAGTCGACGTCCCAGTCGTGCAGCGCCAGCGGCACGTTCCCGACCGCGTGCGCCAGGTCCCAACCGACCACCGCGCCCGCGGCTCGGCCGGCGGCGGTGATCGCCGGGATGTCCATCAGCTCGCCGGTCAGGTAGTTGACCCCGCCGAGCAGCACCAGCGCCACCCGGTCGCCCTCGGCGGCCAGGTAGTCGCACACGTCGGACGTCCGCAGCGTGTCCTCGCCCGCGCGCGGCTTCAGCCGGACCACGGTGGCGTCCGGGTCGAGGCCGTGGAAGCGGGCCTGGCTGCGGACCGCGTAGCTGTCCGAGGGGAAGGCGCTGTCCTCGATGACGATCCGGGTCCGCTCCCCCGCCGGCCGGTAGAAGCTCACCATCAGCAGGTGCAGGTTGACCGTCAGGGAGTTCATCACCACGGTCTCCGCGGGCAGGGCGCCGACCAGTCGCGCGGCCGGCGCCGTCAACAGCTCGTGGTACGGCAGCCACGGCCGCTTTGCCTCCAGGTGCCCCTCCACGCCGAGCCGGCGCCACGCCGCCAGGTCGGCCAGGAGTTCGTCGTGGGTGGCCCGGGGCTGCAGACCGAGGGAGTTGCCGGCCAGGTAGGCGACCTCGGGATAGCGGCCGCCCTCGGCTGGCGGCACGTGGAACAGGTGACGGTGTCCGGGGTCGGCGGCGTCGAGGCGCTGTGCTTCGGCTTCGCTCATGGCCGTGTTCATGTCTCGCTCTCCGCTCACATCGCGGTCCGGGCCGACCACAACTCGGGGAAGACCACCCGGGCCATGCTCCGCTGCAACCAGGCCAGACCGGCGGAACCGCCGCTGCCGACCTTGGCGCCCATTGTGCGTTGCACCGCCTTGATGTGGTGCCACCGCCAGTCGCCGAATCGCTCGGCCACCTCGGTCAGCGCCTCGCCGAGCAGCCGCAGGTGGTTGTCCGGGCCGCCGTCGGCGTAGATCCGCACCCAGGCCGCCTCGACGGCGGGGTGCGGCTCGTGCTCCACCGCCACGTCCCGGTCGAGCAGTTCGGCGGGGAGATCGAAGCCGCGCCGGGCGAGCAGGGCGACCACGTCGTCCCAGAGGCTCGGCGCGGCGAGGGTGGCGGTCAGCTCCGCGTACACCTCGGTCTGCCGGCGGAACGGGCGGATCAGGGCCGGGTCCCGGAGGCCGAGCAGGAACTCCAGGTGCCGGTACATCGCGGACTGGAAACCGGAGCCCTCGCCGAGCAGGTTGCGGAACCGGTTGAAGTCCGCCGGGGTCATCCACCGCAGCCCCTGCCATGCCGCGTTGAGCCCCTCGATGTGCAGCGCTGCGCGGCGCAGTGGGGGCAACGCGTCCCAGATCCGGTTCGCCCGCAGCTCCCGCTGGGCCTGGCGCAGCTCGTGGCAGGTCAGCCCGAAGTAGAGCTCCATGATCTGGCTGACCATCAGGAAGGACATCTCGCCCGGGTCGTCGCTGAGCGGCTGCTGCAACTGGTGCAGCGTGCTCGCCCGCACGTACGCGTCGTAGGGCACCCGCTCGGCGAACTCCAACGTCGGTGCGCCGCCGTTGCGCGCCGCCCGGGCCGCCCGCTGCTGCGGAGTGACCGGACGCACCGCCGCGGTCACCGTCGGTGCCCGCAGGTCCGTCTGCTCCACCTGTCATCTCCCTCCGTACGCCAGGTAGCGTCATGATGGCGCGGTCGATCGGCGGATGGAATGCCTGATCAACGGCGGTCTGGCGGGTAGACCTGTCATGACGAAAGCCCAGGCCCGCCGGAGTTCACGAAGGAAAGGTCCCCGCATGGACGACATGGACTGGGCGCTGCTGCGCGAGCTCCAGGCCGACGCCCGGCTCTCCTTCAGCGAGCTGTCCCGGCGGGTACACCTCTCGCCGCCGGCGGTCGCCGAGCGGGTCCGCCGGCTGGAGGAGTCGGGCGTGATCAGCGGGTACCACGCGCACATCGACCTGACCCGGGCCGGCCGCCCGGTGGTCGCGCTGATCCGGATGTCCTGCTACGGCTCGCGCTGCATCCTGCACGACCCGGAGGTGGCGGGCTGGCCGGAGATCCTGGAGATCCACCGCATCACCGGGGACGCGTGCAGCATGCTCAAGGTGGCGGCCGGGTCGATCGACGAGTTCGAGCGGGTCATCGACCGCCTCGCCCCGTACGGCCAGCCGTCGAGCACGATGGTCCTCTCCACCCCGCTGGACTGGCACCCGGTCACCCCGCTCCCGCCGCGTCCCGCTGGCACGCCCCCGCCCACCCGCCGCCGCTGACCCCGGGTTTGCCCCGGGTTCAGCGGGAATGCATCCCCCGCTGCCCGTCAGCAGGATTCCGGTGCGCCGCACCGGGAGGGGGGAATCATGCGAGGGCTCGTTTCTCATCGCGCCCTGTCGGCCATGCTGACCGTGCTCGGCCTGGTCGGGGCGTTCGTCCTGATGACCGTCACACCGGCGCGGGCCGGCGAGAACGCCTTCGTCGAGGTCACACCGAACCCGGCGCAGGCCGGCACCCGGGTGAGCATCCGGGCGAGTTGCGACAGCAACAACAATCGCCAGGCCCAGGTGAACTCGGACGCCTTCGGCCGGGTGATGCTCCGCCCGGACAACGGCTTCCTGACCGGCGCCGTCACCATCCCGGGTAACAAGCAAGCCGGCGACTTCCCGGTCGACCTGCGGTGCGACAGCAACATCACCGCCTCCACCGTCCTCACCGTGCTGAACATGGCCCAGCCCAGCAAGGGCCCGGCGACCGGTGGCGGTGGCACCGCCAGCGGGCGGGGGGCTGGCTCGCTGCTGCTGGTCGGCGGGCTCGCCGCGGTGGCGGTCGCGGCCGGTTTCGGCGCCTTCGGCAACCGTCGCAGGGCCGGTTCCCGCTACTGACGAGGTGCGGCCATGGCCCGCTCACGTATCCGAGCCGGCCAGCCGGGGCGGAGCTGGAACGCCGCCCGGGTGACGCAGAGCCGGAACGCCGGCCTGCCGGTGCGGAACCGGGACGCCCGGCGCCCGGAGGCCGACTGGGTCAGGCGGATCGGGGACGCCGGTCGGGGGACGCAAATCCGGAACGCCGCCGGAGCCGGGGTGCGGCTGCTGTCCCGGGCGTCCCGCCGGTTCACCCGGGTCGCCGGGCACGCGTTCTCGGCCAGCGTGACCACGACCGATCCCGACGCCCGCCCGGTGCCCGCGCCCCGGCCGGGAACCGCGGCCGGCCGGTGGCGGTCGCTCAGACAGCAGGGGCCCGGGGCACCGGTGCTGGTGATCGCGGCGCTGATGGTGCTGATCGTGGCGATGCTCGGGGTCGAGCGGGTCACCGGGGTCAGCGTGCTGCCGGACCGGCTGACCCCCGGGCTGCGCCCGCCACCGAAGAAGTTCCCGGTGCTCCCGGCCAGCCCGCCGACCGACATCGCGATCGGGAAGATCGGCCTGCGGGCGCCCGTGCACCAGGTCGGCATCGCCCCGGACGGCACCATCGCCGTGCCGGACGTCGGCCGGGCCGGGGAGGCCGGCTGGTACGACCAGGGGCCGACCCCCGGGCAGTACGGCCCGGCGGTGATCGTCGGGCACGTCGACACGACCACCGGACCGGCCGTCTTCCACGGCCTGAAGAACCTGGACGAAGGCGACCGGGTCGAGGTGACCCGGCAGGACCACTCGGTGGTGGTCTTCGAGGTCAACTCGGTGGAGCGGTACGACAAGGACCGGCTGCCGGTGGACGAGGTCTTCGGCGACTTCAGCCGGCCGAATCTGCGCCTGATCACGTGCGGCGGCCGGTGGGTGGGCGGCGAGACCGGGTACGCCGACAACGTGGTGGTCTACGGGTCCCTGGTCACGGTGCGCGGCCCGTGACGGGCGCTTCAGGCCGCCTCGGGCTCGCGCAGGTCCAGCCAGTCCACCCAGCGCGGGTCCGGCGCCCGGTGGCCCAGCACCCGCCAGGCCGTCCCCTTCGGGGCCGCCGGCAGGCTGTGCAGCCGCCAGCCGAGCTCGGCCGGAGTCTTGTCGCCCTTTGTGTGGTTGCACCGGGCGCACGCCGCGACCACGTTCTCCCAGGCGTGCCGGCCGCCCCGGCTGCGCGGGAAGACGTGGTCGATGGTCTCCGCCGGGCCCCGACAGTACGCACACCGCCAGCCGTCCCGGGCGAAGACCGCCCGGCGGGAGAGCCCCACGTGGGCGCGATAGGGCACCCGGACGTACCGGGTCAACCGGACCACCGAGGGCACCGGGAGCGCGTTGCGCGCGCTGTGCAGGATGCCGTCGCCGTCGGTGACGCAGACGGCCTTGGCCGACAACACGAGGATCGCGGCTCGACGCACCGACACGACACACAGCGGCTCGTAGGTGGCGTTGAGGACCAACGCGCCGGAGCCCACCGTGGGTCGTATGTCAGGCATCGCGCTCACCCTCCCGGTCCAGCCGCTCCCGCCGCGGTCGCATCGGCGCGCACCCCGCGGGCAGCGGGGAACCACACCGACGCCGGCCGGATCACCGACGTCCGTTGCGCCAATCGTCCCTGATCGGACGTCGGATTGCACGTACTAATCCGGTCCGGGGTCAGAGTCCGGAAGCTTTAGCCGCCCATGCCAAGATGACCGGTTCCGTCGGATTGATCACCGCCCGGTGCTCGGACGGCCTGGTGGGTCGGCGGTCGTCCGCCGCGCGCCGTGCGGTACGAAAGCAGGGTGAGTGCCGCTGCCGACCTGATGTTCCTCGCCCTGCCCGCCGCAGCCGATCCGAGCCCGGCACCGTCCGCCGACTGCCGGACGGATGCCTGGTGCAAGAACGTCTTCGAGCTGACCAACTCGGTCTGGTTCGCCGAGGGCAGCTACTGGATCGTGCTGAAGCCGCTGCGGATCGTGCTGATCCTGCTGCTCGCCATGGCCGCCCGGTGGGCCTTGCACCGGACGATCAACCGGCTGGTCCGCACCACCACCGAGGGCGCGGTGCCGACCATGCTCCGGCCGCTGCGCGAACGGATCCCCAGCGCCACGCTCGACCCGGAGCAGTTCGTGCCGGAGCGCCGGCGGCAGCGGGCCGAGGCGATCGGGTCGGTGCTGCGCAGCCTGGTCACCGCCTTCGTCTTCGGCATCGCGCTGCTGATGATGCTGAAGGAGTTCAGCTTCGACCTGGCCCCGCTGCTGGCCAGCGCCGGCATCGCCGGCGTGGCGCTCGGCTTCGGCGCGCAGAGCCTGGTCAAGGACCTGATCGCCGGCCTGTTCATGCTGATCGAGGACCAGTACGGGGTCGGTGACACCGTCGACCTGGGCGAGGCGACCGGCGTGGTGGAGTCGGTCGGCCTGCGGGTCACCACCGTCCGGGACGGGCGGGGGGTGCTCTGGTACATCCGCAATGGCGAGATCGTCCGGGTCGGCAACAAGAGCCAGGGTTGGGCGCTCGTCGTGGTCGACCTGCCGATCGGGTTCGCCGGCACGGAGGAGGCGACCGCGGTGCTGCGAACGGCGGCGGCCTCGGTGACGCTGGACCCGGAACTGGCTCCGCAGATCGTCGAGGAGCCCGAGGTGCTCGGCGTTGAACAGATGACCGTGGACGGCGCGGTGATCCGGACGGTGGTCAAGACGACCGCCGACGGGCAGTTCGCCGTCGGCCGGGAACTGCGCCGCCGGCTCGCCGAGGCGCTGGAGAACTCGGGCATCACCGCCCGGATCGCGGCCGCCCGGCTCTACGCGGCGCCGACCCGGGCTCCGGCTCCCGGCGAGACCGGCGCCGGCGGCGCCACCTGAGCGTGGGAGACCGGTCGCGTCAGGACGGACGATTTCGGGGGTCGCGCGCCGCGCGGCCCCTCGGGTATCGTCCGTTCGTTCAGTCGGAGATGCGACGATCAATACGTTCACCCTAGCCAGTTGTCGGACGATCGGGCAGAATCCGGTGAAGCACGCTCCCCTGGGAGCGTGCTCGTGTCCTCGCTGATCCGTAGATCTGACGACGGTTCCCGGGCAGGTCGTCACGAGTGGCCGCCCTGGGGACGATGGAGGCGACGGTGTCCGACGAGCGACCCGGCCGGGAGGGGCCAGCCACCTTCCGTGAAGTGTTCGCCCAGGTCGAATATCGCGCCGTCTTCACCGCCAGCGCCTTGTCCTGGATCGGCGACTACCTCGCCAAGGCCGCGGTCACCGTCCTGGTCTACCAGCAGACCAAGTCGGTAGCGCTCTCCGCCGCCGCGTTCGCGGTCAGCTACCTGCCCTGGCTGGTCGGCGGCCCGCTGCTCGCCACCCTAGCGGAACGGCACCGGTACCGGCAGGTCATGGTGACCTGCGACCTGGTCCGGATGGCGCTGATGATGCTGGTCGCCATTCCCGGCAATCCGCCCTGGGTGATCCTCGCCCTGCTCTTCGCCAGCACGCTGGCCAACCCGCCGAGCCAGGCCGCCCGGTCCGCGCTGATGCCGCTCATCCTCCCCGGCGACCGCGTGGTGGTCGGCCTCTCGCTCAACGCCAGCACCGGCCAGGCCGCCCAGGTGGTCGGCTACCTGCTGGGCGCGGCGATCGCCGCGGTCAACCCCACCGCCGCGCTGCTGATCAACGCGGCCACCTTCGCCGCTTCGGCCCTCCTGGTCCGGCTGGGCGTCCGGGACCGGCCGCCCGCGATGACCGCCGCGCACCGCAGCCACCTGCTACGGGAGACCGGGCAGGGATTTCAGATCGTCTTCTGCCGGCCGGTCCTGCGGGCCATCGCCGTGCTGGTGTTCAGTGCGATGCTCTTCTCCATCGTGCCGGAGGGACTCGCCGCCGCCTGGGCCGCCAAGCGGGCCGGGGACGGCATGGACACGGGCGTCGCGCAGGCCGTCATCATGGCCGCCAACCCGGTCGGCTTCATTCTCGGCGGGCTGCTGGTCGGCCGGGCGGTCGCTCCCGCCCGCCGGCTGGCGCTGATGCGGCCGCTGGCGGTCGCCGCCCCGGCGGTGCTGGTCCCCGCGCTGCTCGACCCGCCGCCGCTGGTGGTGGCGGTGCTCGCCGCCGCCTGCGGCTTCGCCGTCGCCGGGCTGCTGCCGGTGGCCAACGGCCTCTTCGTCCGCGCCCTGCCCGACGGCTACCGCGCTCGGGCGTTCGGCGTGATGGCCAGCGGGATGCAGATCATCCAGGGCCTCGCGGTGCTGGTCACCGGGGTGCTCGCCCAGCGGTTCTCCATCCCGCTGGTGGTGGGGGCGTGGAGCGCCGCCGGCGTCGTGCTGATGACGGCGGCGGCCCTGAGCTGGCCGAGCAGGGAGACGGTGGACGCCGCCATCGAGGCCGCCGAGCGGGCCAACGCGACCGCCGAGGCCGCGCCGGGCGGCCGCCGGCCCCGTACGTCGGTCCAGCCGGCCAGGCCGGCCGCGGTGGACGAGCGGCCCGGGGATCGGGGCCGTCCCAGCCACGCTGTGACCTGATCGCCAGTTCATCCGGCGGTGGGCCCCGGCCGTCCCGCGGCCGCACCTGGCAGGATGGAACGGTGACTTCCCCAGGTGACTCCGACCGGCCGGTGACCCTCTTCGAGGCGGTCGGCGGCGAACCCACCTTCCGCAAGCTGGTGGACGAGTTCTACGCCGGCGTCGCCACCGACCCGCTGCTGCGACCGATGTACCCGGAGGAGGACCTCGGCCCCGCTGCGGACCGGTTGACCCTCTTTCTGATGCAGTACTGGGGCGGCCCGAACACCTACTCGGCGCAGCGCGGCCATCCCCGGCTGCGGATCCGGCACGCGCCCTTCCGGATCGGCGCCGCCGAGCGGGACGCCTGGCTGCACCACATGCGGCGCGCGGTCGACCGGCTCGACCTGCCGCCGGAGATCGCCACGGCGCTCTGGAACTACCTGGAGCGGGCGGCGTACTTCATGGTCAACGTCGTGGAGGACCCGGCCGCCGGCGCCTGACGGCCGCGGCCGCGCCGCGCGGCCGGGACCTGCGACCCGGTCGACGCAGTTCAGAGCAGCGCGCCCTCATCGTGCAACCAGTCCACGAAGCTGGTGGCGACCGCCGCGCCGCAGTCGAGCATCTCGACCAGCAGCGCGTCGTGCGTGCCGGCGCCGAGCGGCACCTGCAGCTCGGCGTAGATCGGCAGCTGGCCGCGCTCGGTCGGGTCGCCGATGTAGGCCTTGCAGAACCGCCGGGTGTGGTTCCACTCATTGACCACCCGGTAGGCCCGGTCGGCCCAGTCCGGCGGGACGGTGGCATGTGGACGGGCCCGCATCACCAGGATCTCGTCCTCCGGCCCCTCGAGGGTGACCAGCACCGCGTGCCGCTCCCACATGGCCAGCAGGTTGCCGTCGCCGTCAGCCAGGTAACGCACGTCGAGCAGATCGAGGGCGTCGCAGACCCGGCGGAGGGTGACCGGGGCGACGGTGACCGGCATTTCCGCGATCACGGGCCGCTCGGCGGCCGGCGCATCGTCGTCCCCCGGCTGGCGGGGGGCCGGTGGTCCGACCCGGACGGTGCCATCCACTGTGATCCCGCTTCGACATTCCGGATCGCCGCCACCGGCGGCACCTGGGCGCCATGACCACCACGGCATCGCTCGCGCACCTCACTCCCCAGCGGATCCAATCGCCTACGGTGCGTTGGATCCGAGGATGGACGGTACCCGGACAGCCGGATTGAAGCATCCCCCCAACGGCCGCCCCAGCCCGGAAGAATGATCCAGGGTCATCCGTTCGGACGACCGGTGCCGGGCTTGAGGGAGAACTCCTGGACCTTCCGCGACCATGCGGCTCCGTACGGCCCGACCAGGCCGACCCATCGGCCCGCGACGCGCACCTGGACGTGGCCGGGGCCGAGGAAGCCCATCCGGACCAGCCCCTGCACCAACCGCTGCGGCACCTCGACCGGGGTGTCCGGCGAGTCGTCCGGGGTGACCACCACGGCGACGTGGTCGAGCAGGGCGTCCCGCAGCGCCCGCTGGCCCACCGCGCGCCCCCCCACGCCGCGGGTGGCCGCCTCGCGCAGGGTGCCGGCCGCCGCCCTGGCGATCCGGCGCAGCTCGTCGGCCGGCAGCGTCTCCACCAGGCGGCTCGCGATCGGCGGGAGCGGCCAGCGCCACCGGTCGTCCCGCCGGGGCGGCAGCCCACCCTCCTCGAGCTCGGCGAGGAGCTCGGCCGCCCCGACGGTCACGTCGCCGGGGGCGACCCCGGGAACCGTGCGGACCACGAGCACGTCCCAGGGCAGCCGGGCCCAGAGCGCCGTACGGCCCGGGCCAGGCTCCGGACGGAGCCGGACCACCGTGGCGGGGTCGAGCCGGACCAGCCGGGCCAGGAAGGCGCCCGCGTCGGCCACCCCGTCCAGCCCGTGCCCGTCGGCCCGGGCGTCCACGGCCCCGCTCATATCGAAGCCCCTCCGGGGGCGTACTGGAGCAGGAAGTTCCGCTCCTCCGGGCTGATCCGCCGGGGCGTCTGCCGGGTGAGGTCGAACGGAACGAGCACCGAGCGGGCCCGGCTGGCCAGCACCTCGCCGTCGTACAGCTCGTAGGCGACGGTGAACGAGGCGGCCCGGATCTCCTCCACCCAGAGCTCGATGCGGACGGTCGGGGCCGTCTCCGCGGTGGCCCGGCCGAGCGCGTAGTCGACCGGGCGCAGGTAGTCGACCTCGTGCCGACGAATGACCACCCCGTCGGCGAACGAGCCAACGCCCCACGCCCGGCCGCCGGCGAACATCAACGCCACCCGCGCCTCCTCGTACAGGGTGAGGAAGCGCGAGTTGTTGACGTGGCCGTACGCGTCCAGGTCGGACCAGCGCAGCGTGCAGTGGTAGACGAACCGGTCAGACACGGATCAGCACCGGTCAGTCGCGGGTCAGCTTGCGGTAGGTCACCCGGTGCGGGCGGGCGGCCTCGGCGCCGAGCCGGTCGATCTTGTTCTTCTCGTACGCCTCGAAGTTGCCCTCGAACCAGAACCACCTCGCCGGGTTCTGGTCGTCGCCCTCCCAGGCCAGGATGTGCGTGGCGACCCGGTCGAGGAACATCCGGTCGTGGGAGATGACCACGGCGCAGCCGGGGAACTCCAGCAGCGCGTTCTCCAGGCTGCCGAGGGTCTCCACGTCGAGGTCGTTGGTCGGCTCGTCGAGCAGGATCACGTTGCCGCCGATCTTCAGGGTCAGCGCCAGGTTGAGTCGGTTCCGCTCGCCGCCGGAGAGGACCTTGGTCGGCTTCTGCTGGTCCGGCCCCTTGAAGCCGAACGCGGCGATGTACGCCCGGGACGGCATCTCCACCCTGCCCACCATCAGGTGGTCCAGCCCGTCGGAGACCGTCTCCCAGACCGTCTTGTCCCCGGCCAGGCCGGCCCGGCTCTGGTCGACGTACGACAGCGAGACCGTCTCACCGACCCGGACCGAGCCGTCGGTGGGCTCCTCCAGCCCGACGATGGTCTTGAACAGCGTGGTCTTGCCCACACCGTTCGGGCCGATCACGCCGACGATGCCGTTGCGGGGCAGCGAGAAGCCGAGGTCGTCGATCAGCACCCGGTCGCCGAAGGCCTTGGTCAGGTGCTGCACCTCGATCACGGTGCTGCCCAGGCGCGGGCCCGGCGGGATCTGGATCTCCTCGAAGTCCAGCTTCCGGGTCTTCTCCGCCTCGTTCGCCATCTCCTCGTACCGGTCGAGGCGGGCCTTGGACTTGGTCTGCCGCGCCTTGGCGTTGGAGCGGACCCACTCCAGCTCCTCGGAGAGGCGCTTCTTCATCTTGGCGTCGCGGCGCCCCTCGACCGCCATCCGGGCGGCCTTCTTCTCGAGGTACGTCGAGTAGTTGCCCTCGTAGGGGTAGGCCCGGCCGCGGTCCAGCTCCAGGATCCAGTTGGCCACGTTGTCCAGGAAGTACCGGTCGTGGGTGATGGCAATCACGGTGCCGGCGTACTTGGCCAGGTGCTGCTCCAGCCACTGCACGCTCTCGGCGTCCAGGTGGTTGGTGGGCTCGTCGAGCAGCAGCAGGTCCGGCGTCTCCAGCAGCAGCTTGCAGAGCGCGACCCGGCGACGCTCACCACCGGAGAGCTGGGTGACGTCGGCGTCCGGCGGCGGGCAGCGCAGCGCGTCCATGGCGAGCTCGAGCTTGGAGTCGATGTCCCAGGCGTCGGCGTGGTCCAGCTCCTCCTGGAGCCGGCCCATCTCCTCCATCAGCTCGTCGGAGTAGTCGGTCGCCATCTGCTCGGCGATCTTGTTGAACCGCTCCAGCTTCGCCTTCGTCTCCGCGACCGCCTCCTCGATGTTGCCGAGGACGGTCTTGGCGTCGTTGAGCGCCGGCTCCTGGGCCAGCATGCCGACGGTGTAGCCGGGCATGAGCCGGGCCTCGCCGTTGCTCGGCTGGTCCCAGCCTGCCATGATCTTGAGGAGGCTGGACTTACCGGCGCCGTTCGGACCGACCACACCGATCTTGGCCCCCGGCAGGAAGTTCAGCGTCACATTGTCGAGCACGACCTTGTCGCCGTGCGCCTTGCGCGCCTTTTCCAGGACGTAGATGAACTGGGCCACGGTGCGGGCTACCTCCGTAGGTTGCGACTGGGGGCGTACGGGCGCGGACTCCGGCTTCCGACCACCGCCGCCGGCCGGGGCCGGCCGCGCACGCCAGCGTCAATCCTGACAGGTACGCCGCGCTCCGCCCACATCACCCCGCCGAGCGGGACCAGCCACCAGGGTTTATCGACAAGATCACACCCCGGGTTCGGCGGGCGTGGGACGGGTAGGTAACTCCGTCACGGGGCCGCAGACGCCGCAGCTACGCTCAGTACGCTCATTGCGGTGGACTCGTCAGCATTCGGAGGTGGCCGATCGTGACCGTCCGTAGCTCCTTTGTCGTAGTGGCGAACCGACTGCCGGTCGACGAGGTGAGCACACCCGAAGGACGGCAGTGGCGGCGGAGCCCCGGCGGGCTGGTCACCGCGCTGCACCCCGTCCTCGCCGAGCACCAGGGCACCTGGGTCGGCTGGGCGGGCGGCACCGGCGCCGCACCCGAGCCGTTCGATCTTGAAGGGATCCGGCTGCACCCGGTGCCGCTGAGCGCCGAGGAGCTTGAGCGCTACTACGAGGGTCAGTCCAACGCCACCATCTGGCCGCTCTACCACGACGCGGTGGAGACCCCCGCCTACAAGCGCCGCTGGCGCGAGGCGTACCGGCTGGTCAACGCCCGGTTCGCGGAGGCCGCGGCGGACGTCGCGGCAGAGGGGGCGACGGTCTGGGTACAGGACTACCAGCTCCAACTGGTCCCGGCGATGCTCCGGGAGCTCCGGCCGGACCTGCGGATCGGCTTCTTCCTGCACATCCCGTTCCCGCCGATCGAGCTGTTCATGCAGATGCCGTTCCGCACCGAGATCCTGCGCGGCCTGCTCGGCGCCGACCTGGTCGGCTTCCAGCAGCGGCTCGCCGCGCAGAACTTCGTCCGGCTGGCGCGGCACCTGCTCGGCCTGCGGTACCAGGGGCAGATGATCCAGGTAGACGGCCGTCAGGTGAAGGCCGGCGCCTTCCCCATCTCCATCGACACCAAGGAGATGGAGCGGATGGCGGCCGATCCGACGATCCAGGCCCGGGCCAAGCAGATCCGCGAGGAGCTGGGCAATCCGAGGACGATCATCCTGGGCGTCGACCGGCTCGACTACACCAAGGGCATCGAACTCCGGCTCAAGGCCTTCCGCGAGCTCCTGGCTGACGGAAAGTTGACAGTCCCGGACGCGGTTATGGTGCAGGTCGCCACCCCGAGCCGCGAGCGGGTGGAGCACTACCAGGCGCTTCGCGTCAAGGTGGAACGGGAAGTTGGTCGGATTAATGGCGAATTCGGACGGGTCGGGGTGCCCGCAGTGCATTATCTGCATCAGTCGTACAGTCGCTCCGAACTGGCCGCGATGTACGCCGCGGCCGACGTGATGATGGTGACCCCCCTGCGAGACGGAATGAATCTGGTGGCCAAGGAGTACGTCGCATCGCGCGCCGACCAGGGCGGCGCCCTCGTGCTCAGTGAATTCGCCGGCGCCGCGACGGAGCTGCGTCAGGCCTTCCTGTGCAACCCGCACGACCCCGACGCGGTCAAGGAGGCGCTGTTGCGCGCCGTGCACGTGGAGAAACCCGAGGCCCGCCGCCGGATGCGAATAATGCAGCGCCACTTGCGCAGCCACGACGTGGGGCACTGGGCCAAGTCCTTCCTGACCGAACTCGGCGTGCCCGAAGCGGAGGCCGCGTGACCGCCCCCACCACCCGACGCGACGGCGTGCTGGACCCCGAGCTGCGCGCCGCGATCGGCCGGATCGCCCGGGCCCCCCAGCTCCTGGTCGCCTGCGACTACGACGGCACCCTCGCGCCGATCGTCGAGGACCCGACCAAGGCCGTACCGCTGCCCGAATCGGTGGCCGCGGTGCGTGCGCTGGCCGCGCTGCCACAGACCAACGTCGCGGTGGTCTCCGGCCGGGCGCTGCGCGACCTGGCCACGCTCTCCCGGCTGCCCAGCGAGGTGCACCTGGTCGGCAGCCACGGCTCCGAGTTCGACATCGGCTTCGTCGAGCGGCTCTCGCCCGAGCTGATCGCCGTGCGGACCCGGCTGCGCGACGCGCTGCGCCAGATCGCCGCCGACCACCCCGGGGTACGGCTGGAGCGCAAGCCGGCCAGCGTCGCGGTGCACACCCGCGGGTTGGACCCGGAGGTCGCCGCCGCGGCGATCGAGGCGGTCCGCAGCGGCCCCGCCACCTGGGACGAGGTCACGGTCACCCAGGGCAAGGAGGTCATCGAGCTGTCGGTGGTGGCTACCCACAAGGGCACCGCGCTCGACCAGCTCCGTACGCAGCTGTCCGCCAGCGCGGTGCTCTTCATCGGCGACGACGTCACGGACGAGAACGCGTTCGGCAACCTGCACGGCCCCGACGTCGGCATCAAGATCGGTCCTGGCGAGACGAAGGCGGGCTGGCGCGTCGCCGAGCCGATCGAGGCCGCCCGAGCGCTCGGCCTGCTGCTGGAGACCCGGCGGAACTGGCTCTTCGGCGAGCGGGCGGTGCCGATCGAGCGGCACTCGATGCTGGCCAACGGCCGGACGGTCGCGCTGCTGACCCCGGACGCCAAGGTCAGCTGGCTCTGCCACCCCAAGCCGGACTCGGCGGCGATCTTCGCCGACCTGGTCGGCGGCAGCCCCGCCGGCCACTTCAGCATCACCCCGGAGCGCGGCGGCATCCCGCTCGGGCAGCGCTACCGCTCCGGCACGATGACGGTGGAGACCCGCTGGTCGGGGCTGACCGTCACGGACTGGCTCGACCGGCCGTCCAGCGACGCCGTGCCGGAGGGCCCGGCGATCGTCTCCGGCGACTCGACGCTGGTCCGGCTGCTCACCGGCAGGGGCCGGGCGCGCCTGGAGTTCGCGCCCCGGCCCGAGTTCGGCCAGGTGGCGGTGCAGCTGCAACCGCTCGGCGACGGTCTGCTGGTGCTCGGCTCCAACGACCCGATGGCGCTCTACTCCCCCGGCGTGGAGTGGGAGGTCACCAGCGACGGAGTGAACGAGGCCGCGACGGCGACGGTGGATCTCTCCGCCACGGGCGGGCAGGTGGTGCTGGAGCTGCGCTTCGGCACGCAGAGCCTGGAGCACCACCGGCAGCCGGTTCACGAGCGGCAGGCCGCCGCCGAGCAGCCCTGGAAGGACTGGGTGGCCGGGCTGCGGCTACCCACCACCGCCCGGGAGCTGGTCGCCCGCAGCGCGCTCACCCTGCGCGGGCTCTGCCACGAGGCCACCGGCTCGATCCTGGCCGCCGCGACCACCTCGCTCCCGGAGGAGCTCGGCGGCGTCCGCAACTGGGACTACCGATACTGCTGGCTGCGGGACGCCGCGCTTACCGCCCGCGCGCTGGTCGACCTCGGCTCGACCGAGGAGGCCGAAGGGCTGCTGCGCTGGATCGACGGCGTGGTGGAGCGCACCGGCGGGCACCCGGAGCGGCTGCACCCGCTCTACACGGTGGACGGGTACGAGCTGGGCGCCGAGGCGGTGATCGACACCCTGCCCGGATACGCGGGCTCCCGGCCGGTCCGGGTCGGCAACCTGGCCAACCACCAGCTCCAGCTGGACGTCTTCGGCCCGGTCGCCGACCTCATCGCGGCCGTGGCCGACGCGCGCGGCTCGGTACGCGGCGAAGAGTGGCGGGTGCTGGAGAACATGGTCGAGGCGGTCCGCCGCCGCTGGCACGAGCCCGACCACGGCATCTGGGAGGCCCGCCTCCCGCCGCGGCACCACATCTTCTCCAAGGTGATGTGCTGGATGACGGTCGATCGGGCGCTGCACGTGGTGCGGCAGCACGGCGGCGAGGACCGGCCCGAGTGGGTGGAGCTGCGCGACCGGATCGGCGCCAACGTGCTGGACTACGGCTGGCACGAGGAGGCCCAGGCGTACAGCGTCGCGTACGGGCACGAGGACATGGACGCGTCGTCGCTCTGGATCGGCCTGTCCGGGCTGCTCCCCGGCGACGACCCGCGCTTCCTGTCGACCGTGCTCAAGATCGAGGCGGACCTGCGCAGCGGGCCGGTCGTCTACCGGTACCACTGGGACGACGGCCTGCCCGGCCGGGAGGGCGGCTTCCACATCTGCACGGCGTGGCTGATCGAGGCGTACCTGCGCACCGGTCGCCGCACCGACGCCGAGGAGCTGTTCACCCTGATGGTCGACACGGCCGGGCCGACCGGACTGCTCCCCGAGCAGTACGACCCGCTCGCCGAGCGCGGCCTGGGCAACCACCCGCAGGCGTACAGCCACCTCGGCCTGATCCGCTGCGCCCTCCTGCTGGACAACATGCTCAAGCAGTGACCTGACCAGCGACGACGGCGGCGGGAGACGGGTCTCCCGCCGCCGTCGGGTTATCGGCCGTCAGGCCGTCGGCCCGTTGGCGGTCCCGGCCGGCCGCGGCCCGCTCCCATCCGCCTGCGCCGAACGGCCCGACAGGGAACAGGCGGCGAGGCGGTGCAACAGCGCGCCCCCGGTCCGGCCGAGATCAGGCCTGTGCGCCCGGAGCAGGGTGAGCGCCCCGAACAGCCTCCGCCGCCCCGGCGGAAGCCAGGGCGTCTACCACGTCGCCAACGACCACCACGGCCGGCGGCCGCATCCCGGCGGCGACCACCTCCTCGGCCACCGCACCCAGCGTCGAGCGCAGCACCCGCTGGGAGCCCGTCGTGCCCTCCTGCACCACGGCTACCGGCGCGGACGGCGCCCGGCCGTGCGCGATCAGGGTGGCGGTGATGGCGGCCAGGTTCTTCAGCCCCATCAGGATGACCAGCGTGCCGCGCAGCCGCGCGAGGGCGTCCCAGCGCACCAGCGAGCCCGGCGAGTCCGGGGCGACGTGGCCGGAGACGACGGTGAACTCGTGGGCGACCGCGCGGTGGGTGACCGGGATGCCGGCCACCGCCGGCACCGCGATGGCACTGGTCACCCCCGGCACCACCGTCACCGGCACGCCGGCCTCGGCGCAGGCCAGCAGTTCCTCCCCGCCGCGGCCGAAGACGTACGGGTCGCCGCCCTTGAGCCGGACCACGAACTTCCCGGCCAGGGCACGGTCGACCAGGATCCGGTTGATCTCCTCCTGGGCGCGGGACGGGCCGTACGGGATCTTCGAGGCGTCGACCAGCTCGACATCGGGGCGCAGCTCGTCGAGGAGCAGCCCGGGCACCAGCCGGTCGGCGACCACCACGTCCGCCCCGGTGAGCAGCCGCCATCCCTTCACAGTGATCAGCTCGGGGTCGCCGGGACCCGCGCCCACCAGCGCCACCCTCCCGGCGCCGGCCGCCGCCACGCCCCGGGCGTCTCCACCGCCCCCGGCCGGAGCCGCGGCGCCCGGGTAGCCCGGGCCGGTCGGCGGCGCCGGCGGGCGTGCCGCCAGCAGATCGCGGATGGCGTCGCGCACCGTCATCGCACGGCGGGGGTCGCCGCCGCCGAGCACTGCGACGGTGACCGGGCCGTGCCGGGTCACCGCCGGGGTCCACGCGGTGGCCGCCGCCCGGTCGTCGGCGCGTACGCAGAAGATCCGGCGCTCAGCGGCGGCGGCGCTGACGGCCGCCGCAGCGGCCCGGTCGTCGACGGCGACCTGGACCAGCCACGCGCCGTCGAGGTCGGTCGGGATGAACCGGCGCGGCTCCCAGTGCAGCCGGCCGGCGTCCACATGCGCGCGCAGCGCGGGGGTCAGCTCCGGCGAGACCAGCAGGACGTCCGCGCCGGCGTCCAGCAGCGCCGGCACCCGCCGGGTGGCCACCGCTCCCCCACCCACCACGACCACCCGTCGGCCGGCGAGCCGCAGGCCGAGGGGGTACGGGTTCGCGGTCACTTCTCGGCCACCCCGGCCGAGTCGAAGGTGGCGACCTCGTGCAGCACCCGGACCGCGCCGGTGACGACCGGCAGCGCGAGCAGCGCGCCGGTCCCCTCACCGAGGCGCAGCCCGAGGTCGATCAGCGGGTCGAGACCCAGGTGACGCAGCGCGGCCGTGGCACCCGGCTCGGCGGAGCGGTGCCCGGCGACCATCGCGCCGACCGCGTCCGGGGCGAACGCGGCGGCGGCGAGCGCGGCGCTCACCGCGATCACGCCGTCCAGCAGCACCGGGACCCGGCGGGCCGCGGCGCCCAGGATCAGGCCGGCCAGCGCGGCGTGCTCCAGCCCGCCGACCGCGGCCAGCACGCCCAGCGGGTCGGCCGGGTCGGGCGCGTGCCGGTCCAGCGCGGCCCGCACCACGCCGAGCTTCCGCCGGTACGTCTCGTCGTCCACCCCGGTCCCGCGCCCGGTCGCCTCGGCCGGGTCGACGCCGGCGAACGCCGCGATCAGGGCCGCGGCCGGGGTGGTGTTGCCGATCCCCATGTCCCCGGTGAGCAGGATGCCGGCGCCCGCGTCGATCAGCTCGCCGGCCACCCGGATGCCGGTCTCCACCGCCGCCCGCGCCTCGTCCCGGGTGAGCGCGGCGGTGACGGTCATGTCCCGGGTGCCCGCCCGGACGTTCGCGGCGACCAGCCGCAGGCCCGCCGGCGCACCGCCGGGCACCGGCGCACCGCCGTCGCCCGCCAGGGCACCGCCGTCGCCCGCCGGGGCACCGCCGTCCGCCGCGGAGCCGGCGTCCGACGGGTCGACGGGCAGCGGGGTCGCCACGCCGACGTCGACCACCGTGACCGAGGCGCCGGCCTGCCGGGCGAACGCGTTGACCACCGCGCCACCGGCCAGGAAGTTGCCGATCATCTGGGCGGTGACCTCCTGCGGCCAGGGGGTCACCCCCTGCGCGTGCACCCCGTGGTCGCCGGCGAAGATCGCCACGGCGGCCGGCTCGGGCAGCGGCGGCGGGCAGCTCCCGGCCAGCCCGGCGAGGCGCACGGAGAGCGGTTCGAGCGCGCCGAGGGAACCAGCCGGCTTGGTCAGCCGGCCCTGGAGGTCGCGGGCGGCCGCCATCGCCGGCTCGTCGAGCGGCCCGATCGCCGCAACGGTGGACTCCAACATCATGCCTCCAGGATCTCCGCCAGCACGCCGGTGAAAGCGTCGGTCGTCGCGGGATCGCGGACCGCGATCCGCAGCCAGTCCGGGCCGAGCCCGGGGAACGTGTCGCCACGGCGTACCGCCCAGCCGCGGTCGCGTAGCCGCTGGCGTACCTCGGCTGCGCCGGGCAGGTGGACCAGCACGAAGGCGCTCGCCGGGCGGCCCGCGACGCGTACGCCGGGCAGGCCGGACAGGCGCGCGACCAGGTGGTCGCGGTCGGCGGCGAGCCGCGCGGCGATGGCGCGCTCGGCCGCGACCGCGGTCGGGCTCGCGCAGGCGGTGGCGGCGGCGAGCGCCGGGGTGGAGACCGCCCAGAGCGGCTGCGCGGCGGCGAACCGGGTGAGCAGCGCGGACTCGCCGAGCAGGTAGCCGACCCGCAGCCCGGCCAGCCCCCAGGTCTTGGTCAGGCTGCGCACCACGACCAGGCCGGGCAGGTCGCGGCGGCCGGCCAGCGACTCCGGCTCGCCCGGCGCACCGGGCGCGGCCGTGGTATCGGCGAACGCCTCGTCGACCACCAGGACCCGGCCGGGGCGGGCCAGCTCGGCCAGCGCTGCGGCCGGGTGCAGCACGGAGGTGGGGTTGGTCGGGTTGCCGACCATGACCAGGTCGGCGTCGGCGGGCACCCGGGCCGGGTCGAGCCGGAAGTCGTCGGCCGGGTCGAGCTGCACCCGTTCCACGGTGTGCCCGGCGGCCAGCAGCGCGGCCTCCGGCTCGGTGAACTGCGGGTGCACCACCACCGGCCGGCGGGCCCCCGACAGCGCCCGGGCGATCAGCACGAAGCCCTCGGCCGCGCCGGCGGTGAGCAGTACCTCTTCCGGGGGACGGCCGTGCCGGGCGGCCACCGCGGCCCGGGCGGGTGCGGGATCCGGGTACGCGGCGAGCTGGCCCAGCGCGGCGACGAGCGGGTCGGCCAGCCAGTCCGGCATCGGGTCCCGCCGGACGTTGACCGCGAGGTCGATCAGGCCGGGGGCGACCTCGGCGTCGCCGTGGTGCCCGAGGTCCGGCTCGTCCCCGGCGTCGGGCGGTGTCCCGATCAGCTGACCACGCATGTCCGCGATCCTGCCGGGAAGCCGCCGCCCGGGACAGCGGATCCCGGCGTGGGACTCGTCACCACTGATGGACCTGTCGCCCGTTTATGAATTCTTCTCATTTCCTAATCGGAAATGTCATAGCTTGACCATGTGAGCAATCGACCCCTTGCCTCCGCTGGTCGTGCCGTTCCCCTCCTCCGCGCCGGGCTGATCGCCGGCATCGTGATCGCCGCCGCGGCCTATCCGTTGGCGGCCCTCACCGGCATCGGCGCCAAGGCCACCGCCCACGCGGTGGAGCACAAGACGGGCATCCTGCGTACCGCCCTGCCCGCCGAGACCTCGTACCTGTACGCGCCGGACGGCAAGACCCTGCTGACGATGTTCTACGAGGAGTACCGGAAGTACACGAAGCTGTCGGAGATATCGCCGAACGTGCAGCAGGCGATCGTGGCCGCCGAGGACAACCGGTTCTACCAGCACCACGGCGTCGACCCGAAGGGCGTGGCCCGCGCCTTCGTGGCGAACGCCCGCTCGAACGGCGTCTCCCAGGGCGCCTCGACCCTGACCATGCAGTACGTCCGGATGGCCCTGCGGGACAGCGCCAAGACGCCGAAGGAAGTCCAGGAGGCCACCCAGCAGACCAGCCTGCGCAAGATCAAGGAAATGCGGATGGCGCTGGACGTCGAGAAGGAGCTGAGCAAGGAGCAGATCCTGGAGCGCTACCTCAACTCGGCCTACTTCGGCCACCGGGCGTACGGGATCTACGCGGCCGCGCAGATCTTCTTCTCCAAGACCCCGGCGGACCTGACTCCCGCCGAGGCGGCCACCCTCGCCGGGCTGGTCAAGTCCCCCTCCGAGTACGACCCGATCACCTCCGACCAGAAGGACGCCACCGGACGGCGCAACTACGTGCTGGACCGGATGGCCCAGCTCGGCTACCTCTCCCCGGACGCGGCTGCGGCGGCGAAGAGCGAGCCGATCCAGCTCCGGCTGACCAGTCCGCCCAACGACTGCGCCTCGGTCGAGGAGAAGTACCGCACCTGGGGTTTCTACTGTGACTACCTCAAGAACTGGTGGAGTTCCCAGCCCGCGTTCGGCGAGAACCGGCTGGAGCGGATGGACAAGCTGCGCCGGGGCGGCTACCGGATCGTGTTGGCCCTCGATCCGAAGACCCAGGAGGCGGCCGAGAAGAACGTCGGCGCCAAGGACGGCAGCGGCAGCCCGTTCGCGAACGGGATCGTGGTCGCCGAGCCGGGCACCGGCCGGATCAAGGCGATGGCGGTGAACCGGAAGTACTCGCTGGATCTCAGCGAGAACCCACCCAGCTCCAACCCAGAGGCCGGACGAAACGTCAAGGCGAACTACCCGAACACGGTCGCGCCGCTGCTCGGCGGTGGCACGCTCCCGGGCTACCAGGCCGGATCGACGTTCAAGATGTTCCCCCTGCTGGCCGCGCTCAACTCGGGCAAGAAGCTGTCCACCGAGTTCAACGCCCCCTACCGGTACAGGTCGCGTATTTACGACGACTGGCAGCCGACGAACGCCAGCGGCGCGATGAGCGGTCAGCAGACCATGTGGTCCGCTTTCGGCAAGTCGGTGAACACCTACTGGGTGTGGATGGAGGAGCAGATCGGCGCGGAGAAGGGCGTCCGTCTCGCCGAGCAGCTCGGGCTGCGCTGGCGGACCGACGTCGACCGACAGCACGCCGCGCCGGACCGCGCGCCCAAGTGGGGTGCGTTCACCCTGGGCGTCTCCGACGCCACCCCGCTGGAAATGGCGAACGCCTACGCCACGGTCGCCGCGGAGGGCCGGTACTGCGAGGCGATCCCGGTCATGTCGATCTTCAACCGGGACGGCACGCCGACCACGTACACCACCCGCGGCGGGGTCACGCGGGAGGTAGCCAAGCCGCGCTGCCGGCAGGTGGTCAGCGCGGACGCGGCCCGGGCGGCCACCGACGCGGCCCGCTGCCCGACCGGCGACACCCCGGCGAAGGGAGGCTGCGGCGGCTGGTCGACCGCCGACAGCGTCCGGGGTACGGTCGGGCGCCCGGTGGCCGGAAAGACGGGTACCACGGACAGCACCCGGTCCGCCTGGTTCGTCGGCTACACGCCGGAGCTGGCGGCGGCGAGCTTCATCGCCGACCCGGACAACCCGTTCAACGCGGTGGGCGACGGCCTGTCCCAGGTCCCGATCGGCGCGGTGGCCGAGACCCTGCGCGACGCCCTCAAGGACAAGCCCGTCCGCCAGTTCACCCCACCCTCCGATCAGATCGTCGGCTGACCGCCTGGACCGCCCGGGGGTGCGCCCGGGTTAGTTGATCAAGAGGTTTGCGTCCAGAGTCTGCGCGATTCCCGACGCAAACCTCTTGATCGGCTCTTCGGTCGGGGTGGGGCCCGGGCCTGGGGTCAGCGGAGGTCGGCGGCCACGAAGGACCAGAGTTCGAGGTCGACGCGGGCGCCGCGGACGAAGCCGGCGTTGCGCAGCAGGCCCTCGTAGCTGAAGCCGGCCTTCTCGGCGACCCGCCGGGACGCCACGTTCCCGGGCGCGACCCGCAGCTCGACCCGCTGAAAACCGTGCTCCAGGATCAGCGCGATGGCGACCGCGTCCACCGCCTCGGCGGCCAGCCCGTAGCCCCGGGCGTGCGGAGCGATCGCGTAGGAGATCTCGGTCAGCCGGGCACCCCAGTCGGTGCGCCGGGTCCAGAGGCAGCCGACCACCCGCTGGTCCTCCCGGCGGAGCACCCCGTAGTGGTCTCCCTCGCCGCTGTCCCGGCGCTGCCGGGCCAGCTCGGTGCACCAGGCCCGCCCGTCGATCTGGCCGGAGTCATCGGCCAGCGGCAGCCAGCGCTGGGTCTGCCGGTCCGCGAAGACCTCGTCGACCGCCGCGGCGTCGGCCGCCGCGAGCGGCCGGACCTCGGTGCGCGGCGTGGAGACGGTCAGCTCCGGGAAGCGGCGCACGGCCACCTGCCCGATCACGCCGGGGCCTCCGCGGTCGCCGGCTCCATCGCCGCCGCGGCGACCAGCCGCGCGGCGATCTCCGGGTACCCGGCCCAGTGCGGGACGAGCTGCGAGGCGTGCACCCCGCGCCAGACGAAGCCCTCCGGGGCGCCGCCGTCCCAGCTCCAGGCCGGCCGCTCCCCGGCCCGCGGGGTGAGCACCGCGGCGTGCTGCTTGTGCCCGACCAGCATCGTGCCGGCCGGGGCGACCACGCTGTCGGTGCGAGCGGTCGCCTCCCGGTAGCCGATCACCATGCCGTCCCGGCTGGCGCCGACCGCGTCGAGCACCCCACACATCGGCAGCCCGTCCAGCTCCCGGGCCAGCCAGAGCAGGCCGGCACCCTCGGCGACCACCGGCCGACCGGCGCGGGCCAGCTCGGCAACGGCGATGCAGAGCCGGCGGTTGGCGGAGAGCTGGTCCGCGTACGACTCGGGGAGCCCGCCGCCGACGACCAGCGCGCGGGTGCCGGCCGGCAGGGTCTCGTCGCCCAGCGGGTCGACCATGACCACCTCGGCGCCGGCGGCGCGGAGCAGCTCGGCGGTCTCCGGATGGCTGTAGCCGCCGCCCGGGCCGCCGGCGAGCGCGACCACCGGGCGCCCGCCGCTGGACGCGCCGTCGACCGGCTCCGGCGACCAGGCGTCCACGGTCAGCGCCGGCGCCGACCGGGCCAGCACCAGCAGCCGGTCCAGGTCGACCGTGGCAGCCACCGCCTCGCCCAGCCGGCGCACCGCCCCGGCGGCCTCGCCGTCCCCGGCAACCACGGGCACCATGCCGTGCCGCCGCGCGGGCAGCACCGGGGGCAGCTCGTGCCGGCGCAGCGCGCCGTAGACCGGCACGCCGATGTCGTCCAGGGCCTCCCGCAGCATCGCCTCGTGCCGGGGCGACGCCACCCGGTTGAGGATCACCCCGCCGAGCCAGAGCTGCTCGTCGTACGCCCGGAAGCCGTGCACCAGGGCGGCCACCGACTGACCCATCGCGGCCACGTCCACCATCAGCACGACCGGGCTGCGCAGCGCGGTGGCGACCGCGGCGGTGGACTCGGTCTCCGGGCGACCGGCGACCGAGTCGTAGAGGCCCATGGTGCCCTGCACGACGGCGATCCCGGCCCCGGCCGCGCCGTGCGCGAAGAGCGGGGCGACCCGCTCCGGGCCGACCAGCCGCGGGTCCAGGTTGCGCCCCGGGCGGCCGGACGCCAGCCCGAGGTACGCCGAGTCCACCTGGTCCGGACCCACCTTGAAACCGGCCACGTCGAGCCCCCGGCCGGCGAGGGCGGCGAGCAGGCCGATGGCGAGGGCCCCGGTGCCGTGCCCCGAGGACGGCGCGCTCAACACGACGCGCGGCACGACGGTCATCAATCGACTCCTCGCAGGCGACGGACGTTCGCGGTGGGGTGGTGCGCGGCGGCGGACCCGGCCGAGCGATCCGCTCGCGTGACCATACCCGTCCCCGCCGACAGGCGGCGGCCGCCGAGCGGCCCGATCGGGCCCGCGCAGGTCAGTGGCCCCGCTCATACGGGTAGCCTCGTGCTGTGTACCGGTTCCTCCTGACCCCGCGCTGGCTGGGCATCCTGGCGCTGGCCCTGGTCGCCGCCGCGCTGATGGTCTTCCTCGGCAACTGGCAGCTGGATCGCTACCGGGGCCGGACGGCGATCAACGAGCGGATCGACGCCGGCGCGACCATGGCCCCCGCCCCGCTGCGGGACGCGGTGCCCGCCCCGACCGGCGGCCCGGGCACCGCCGGCCCGGCCCCCGCCGAGCAGGCGACCTATACCCCGGTGACCGCCACCGGCCGGTACGACACCGCCAATCTGATCCTGGTGCGCAACCGTACGGTCGACAGCCAGGTCGGCTTCGAGGTGCTGACGCCGCTGGTCCTCGCCGACGGCACCGCCGTGCTGGTGGACCGGGGCTGGATCCCGCCGGCCCCGGAGGGCGCCACCGTCCAGCCGCAGGTGCCCGCCGCCCCCGCCGGTGAGGTGACCGTCGCCGGCCGGGTGATGGCCAGCGAGAGCGGCGCCGGCCCGGTGGACCGGCGCGACGGCAAGCTGGAGGCCCGGCGGATCGGCGTCCCGCGGCTCGCCCGGGAGCTGCCCTACCCGGTGTACGGCGGCTACCTGCTGCTCGACGAGCAGACCCCGGCCGCCGACCCGGCCTTCCAGGCGGTGCCGATCGGGCACACCAACAACTGGCAGAACTTCGGCTACGTGGTGCAGTGGTGGATCTTCGCCGCCATGACACTGGTCGGTTACGGCTGGGGGGCCCGTAAGGAGGCGCGTCGGTTGGCCGGCCTGGACAAGCCGCGGCCGCCCGTCGACCGGGCCGCCGAACCGGCCCCCAGCGCCTCCGCCTGACCGCCACGCGGGCACGGCGACGGCCGGGGACGCCCGCGCTCGCCGCGGTCGCCTGGGCCGGTCAGCCGGTGGGCCGGCCGGCGTGGATGGCCCCGACCGCGTCGATGCTGTCGGCCTCGGCGGCGGACTTGTCGTCGCGGTAGCGCACCACCCGGGCGAAGCGCAGCGCCATCCCGCCCGGATAGCGGCTGCTGCTCTGCACCCCGTCGAATGCGATCTCGACGACCTGCTCGGGGCGGACCCGGACCACCCAGTCGCCCCTCTCCACGGCCAGGTCGAGGAACCGCTCGGTCTGCCAGCGCAGCATGTCGTCGGTGAGGCCCTTGAACGTCTTGCCGAGCATGACGAACTCGCCGGTGCGCGGGTCGCGGGCGCCGAGGTGCAGGTTGGAGAGCCAGCCCTGGCGCCGGCCGCTGCCCCACTCCACCGCCAGCACCACCAGGTCGAGGGTGTGCCGCGGCTTGACCTTGACCCAGGCCGCTCCGCGCCGGCCGGCGTCGTAGGGGGCGTCCGGGTTCTTGACCACCACCCCCTCCTGGCCGGCGTCGACCGCGGCGGCGAAGGCCGCCCCGGCCTGCTCGGGCCCGTCCACCTCCATCCGCCCCACCAGCAGCGTCGGGTCGACCGCGCCGGCGAGCGCCGTCCACCGCTCCCGGCCGGGCAGGTCGATCAGATCCTCGCCGTCGAGGTGCAGCAGATCGAAGAAGTACGGCGTCAGCACGGTCTCGCCGGTGGTCTCGGCGGCGGCCAGCACGGCCGGGGCCACCGGGGTGCCGCCGGTGGTGCTCGGGGTGGTGCGCCGGGCGGCCCGGCTGGAGGTCTGCTGAAACGGCAGCGGGCGGCCGGTCTCGTCCAGCCCGATCGCCTCGCCGTCGAGCACCAGCTCCCGGGCGGGCAGCGCGCGCACGGCGGCGACCACCTCGGGCAGCCGGGCGGTGATCTCGTCCAGGCTGCGGGTGTAGACCGCGATGTCGTCGCCGGAGCGGTGGACCTGGATGCGGATGCCGTCGAGCTTGACGTCGACCACCGCCGGCGTGCCGGTCGCGGCGAGCGCCTCGTCCACCGACGGGGCGCTCTGCGCCAGCATCGGGGCGAGCGGACGGCCGACCTGGAGCCCGAACCCGGCCAGCGCGTCGGCGCCGCCGGAGAGCGCGGCGACCGCCACCGCGCGGAGGTCACCGGCGAGCAGCAGGGCCCGGCGGACGGCCGCCACCGGCACCTCGGCCGCCCGGGCCACCGCGTCGGCGAGCAGGCCGGCCTGGGCGCCCTGCCGCAGCTCGCCGCTGAACAGGCCGACCAGCAGCCGTTGCTCCTCGGCGGTGGCCGCGGCGAAGAGCCGGCCTAGCAGCTCCCGGCGGCGGGCCTGGGAACCGGCGCCGCGCACCGCCGCGATCTCGTCGATCGCCGCGTCGACCGCGGCCACGGTCAGCGTCGGCTCGGCGGCCGGCGCGGGCAGGTCACGCAGGCTGGCGTAGCCCACGCCGGTCTGCCGTTGGCGCAGCTCACCGGCGAGATAGCCGGAGCCCGCCGGCACCTCGGCGGGGTCGAGCGCCCGGAGCGCGGCGGCGAGCAGCTCCACCTTGGCCCGCCGGCCACTGGTGGCGCCCACCGCGGCGGAGGTGGCCGCCAGGTCGAGGAACCGCACGAACCTCATCCTGCCAGCCACCCCCGACACCGCGGTGGGATCCGGCCGGTGTTCCACTCCAGCTGCGCCGGTGTTCCACTCCAGCTGCGCCGGTGATCCACTCCAGCTGCGGCAAACCGCGGCATCCGGCCCGCCGGACCCGACCACCTGCCGCAACCGGAGTGGATCACCGCCGCGGCGCGCGCCGCCGGTGGTCGGGCCGCCGCCGGCGAGCTGGTCCCGGTCAGGCCGAGACCGGCTCCTCGACCCGCAGCCCCCGGGCGCGGACCTCGTCGGCGATCCGGGTGAGCTGCGTGTCGAGCGCGACCAGTGCGGCGGAAAGCTCGCCGAGCTGGTCCTTGAGCGTGTCCTCGGGCCACGCGGAGACGTCGAGGTCCCCCAGAGCAGTGACGGCGGCCTGGAGCCGGGCCATCTCATCGTTCGTACGCATGTTCGAAAGGCTATAACACCCCTGCGCCCGACACACCGCAAACTTCGACATCAGCCCGGAAGTTACGGCTCCGGCCTAACTCCGGTTCGCGCCCGCCGCGGCGACCTTGGCCAGCAGCAGCGCCTCGGCCAGGCAGACCCGGGCGAACTCGCCCAGGTGCAGGCTTTCGTTCGGCCCATGCGCCCGGGAGTACGGATCCTCCACGCCGGTCACCAGGATCGCCGCCCGCGGGAACATCTCCTGGAAGGTGGCGATGAACGGGATCGAACCGCCGACGCCCATGTCGATCGGGTCGGTGCCGTCCCACGCGGTCCGGAACGCCGAGCGCGCCGCGTCGAACATCGGCCCGGTGGCGTCGATGACGCAGGGGTCGCCGTCGTGCTCGAAGGTGACCGCCACCTGGGCGCCCCACGGCGCGTGCTGCTCCAGGTGGGCGGTCAGCGCCGCGTACGCCTTCTTCGGGTCGTCGCCGGGCGCCAGCCGTACGCTCAGCTTGGCCTTGGCGGCCGGGACCAGCGCGTTCGGCGCCTCCCCGGTGGCTGGCGCGTCGATGCCGAGCACCGCGAGGGCCGGCTTGGTCCAGAGCCGGTCGGTGATCCGGCCGGTGCCGATGAACTCGACCCCGGTGCCGAGTCCGGCCTCGGCGCGGAACCGGTCCTCCGGGTAGTCGACGCTGGCGCCCTCCCGACCGACCAGGCCCTCGACGGCCACGTTCCCGGCATCGTCGTGCAGGGTGGCGAGCAGCTTCGCCAGCGTGGTGAGGGCATCCGGCACGGCCCCGCCGAACATGCCGCTGTGCACCGCGTGGTCGAGGGTGCGGACCTCGACGAAGCAGTTGACGATGCCGCGCAGCGAGGTGGTCAGCGCCGGCACGCCGATGTCCCAGTTGCCGGAGTCGGCGATCACGATGACATCCGAGGCGATTTCCTCGCGGTGCTCCTCCAGCAGCTGCTCCAGCGAGTCGGAGCCGAACTCCTCCTCGCCCTCGATGAAGAGGACCACGCCGACCGGGAGCCGGTCGCCGAACGCGCGCAGCGCCGCGACGTGCGCCATGATGCCGGCCTTGTCGTCGGCGGCGCCGCGACCGTAGAGGCGGCCGTCCCGCTCGACCGGCTCGAACGGGTCGGATTCCCACAGCGAGCGGTCGCCGACCGGCTGGACGTCGTGGTGGGCGTAGAGCAGCACGGTGGGCGCGCCGGGCGGGGCCACCTTCTTCCCGATCACCGCCGGCTGACCGCCGCGACGCACGATCTTGACGTCGAGGTCGCAGCCGCGCAGGAGCTCGGCCACCGCCTCGGCGGAACGCTCCACGTGCGAGTGGTCGAAGCCATCGAAGGCAATGCCCGGGATGCGGACGAGGCGTTCGAGGTCGGCACGGACTCCGGGCAGCTCACGCTCGACGGCGGCCCGCACCTCGGACTCGGACATGATCGGTGTGGTCATGACCGGCATCGTATGCCCGGCCTTACCCGACGCACCTCCCGAGCCCGTCCCGCCCCTCAGGATCCGCGCAGTTTCCGAGCAGGCGTGGCCTCGGCGGCCCCGGCTCCAACACCGTGTTGGACCGGTCGAGGCCCGGGGCGGCGGTGCGGTGCACGTAGTAGTGGGCTGCGTCGTGCGGCAGGGTGGGGGCGCCGTCGACCACCAGGTCCGCCGCGTTTTCCGTGCCGTCGGCGGCGAAGTGCGCGCGTTCCCCGGCATGCCAGCGGCGCAGCTCGGGCAGGATCTCCGGCCCGTCCCGGGTGAGCGCCCGGGACAGCCGCAGCTCCGCCGGCGCGGTGACGAAGACCGACAGGGTCAGCTCCGGGCGGATCGCCGCCCGCGCCGCGCTCACCCCCTCGACGATCAGCACCGGCGCGACCGGCACCGGCACCTCCCGGTCCAGGAAGCACCGCCGCACCCAGCTGTACCGGCGGTACGCCCCCGGCCGGCCGGCCCGCACCGGCGACAGCACCCACTCCTCCAGCCGCGGCCAGAAGGTGAGCTGGTCGTCCCAGCCGTCGAGCAGGTCGTCGGTGCACATGATCGGGGGCCGCGCGCCGCCGGGCAGGGCGGCGAGGGCGTCCGCGAGCCGCGTCGCGAAGACGCTCTTCCCCGCGCCGCTCGGCCCGTCGACCGCCACCAGCCGGGTACGCCCCAACCGCGCCGGCCCGGCCAGCACCCACCGGGCCAGCCCGGCGTACGCCTCGACCACTGCCACTGGACTCACGCCGGCTCGACCGGTTCGCCCAGCATCTCGGCCAACCAGCGCAGCTCCGCCCGGCTGGTGGCGCGTGCGATGGTCAACAGCCCGCGCCGGTACGGATCGTCCAGCGCCTCGGCGCGCACGGGCCGGTCGCCGTCGTAGAAGAAGCTGCTCGGCGTACGGAGGAAAGCCAGCCGCCGGCGGAGCACCCGCTCCCGGGCGGCCGGATCGTCGAGGTGCCGCAGGAAGGCGAGCAGGGTGAACCAGCGGTTCTCGTCGCTGATCTCCAACTCGTCCGGCTCACGCAGTCGGCGGTCCAGCTCGGCCCGGCCCGCGTCGGTCAGCACCAGCGTCTGCCGGGGGGCCGCGCCCGCCCCGGGCTCCGGGCGCCGGGTCAGCAGGCCCGCCCGCTCCAGGCGCTTGATCGCGGGATAGAGCGTGCCGTCGGCGATCGGTCGCACGTGCCCGGTCAGGTGGGCCACCCGGCGCTTGAGGTCGTAGCCGTGCAGGGGTCGCTCGGCGAGGAAGCCGAGGATCGCGAGTTCGAGCACTTCACCAGTATGCCCCCGTGGCGAGATACCTAGATGCCGAGGTATTGTCTCGCCATGTTCGCGACGACGGTGGGCCCCGACGGGGCCCGGATGCGCTGGGTGGAGATGCCGGGGATCGAGCCGGCTCGGGTGTACGTGCACGGACTGGGGGCGACGGCTCCGCCGTACTTCGTCGCGGCGGCGAGCCGCCCCGAGCTCACGGGCCACCGGTCCCTCTTCGTCGACCTGCTCGGCTTCGGGCTGAGCGACCGGCCCGCCGGCTTCGACTACACGCTGACCGGACACGCGGAAAAGCTGGCCACGACGCTGGACGCGGCCGGGGTGCGGGCGGCGCACGTGGTCGCGCACAGCATGGGCGGCGCGGTCGCGATCGCGCTCGCCCACCACCGGCCCGATCTGGTCGGGCGGCTGGTGCTGATCGAGGCGAACCTCGACCCGAACCCGGCGCCGACCGCCGGCAGCAGCGGCGTCGCCCGCTACACCGAGTCGGAATTCCTCTCCGGCGGCTTCGAGGAGACGCTTCGCCGGGTCGGGCCGCACTGGGCCGCCACCATGCGGCTCGCCGACCCGGTGGGCCTGTATCGCACTGCGGTCGGCCTGGTCGCCGGGACCCGGCCGACGATGCGCCGGATGCTGGAGCGGCTGCCGATGCCCCGGACCTTCCTGCAGGGCGGGTTGACCGGCCCGGTCGCGGACCAGGTCGGCCTCGAGGCCTCCGGGGTACGGGTGGTGACGATCCCCGGCGCCGGGCACAACGTCATGCTGGACGCGCCGGTCGAGTTCGCCCGCGCGACGGCCGCCGCCCTCGCCGACCAGCCGGTACCCGCCTGACGACCTCCCCGGCTCGTGCGGGGACGCTCCGGTCGGGCAGGAGTGGCGGCTCTCCCGGGTCGGGTCCCCCGTCGGTTTGGTTCTGCCCGCTTCACCGGGCGGGCCGCCGTTGCCGGCGAGACGATCGGGAGGTGCCGCATGACGTGATGAGCCCGGGCGTGGACGCCCTGCTGGAACAGGCCCGGGCCGGTCTCCGCCGGCTGACGCCGCACGAGACGGTCGAGGCGGTCCGCGCGGGCGCGCTGCTGGTCGACACGCGTACCGAGGCGCAGCGCCGCGAGCAGGGCGAACTGCCCGGCGCCATCGTCATCGACCGGACCGTGCTGGAGTGGCGGCTGGACCCGGCCAGCGCCTGGCGGATCCCCGAGGCGACCGGGTACGACCGGGAGATCGTGGTCGTGTGCCGGGAGGGATACAGCTCCAGCCTTGCCGCGGCGGGCCTCCAGGCGCTCGGGCTGCGCCGGGCCACCGACATGATCGGCGGCGTATACGCCTGGCGGGAGGCGGGAATGCCGATGTCCAACCGCCCCGCCGACGTCCGCTACTGACGGTTCCGCCGGCGCTGCCGGCTGAATCGGCCGGGGGTGGTCAGGCCGGTGGGGCGCCGGGTGGGATGAAGGGCAGGCCGACGGGCGGCCCGGACTCGATCAGGCGCCAGAGGGCGTCGGTGTCCAGGTGTTCCTCGACGAGATCGCCGAGCAGGTCCAGGGTCCGCTCGCGGGCGGCGGCGAACGCGGTGTCCGGGGCGACCCGGAAGCCGGTCCGTCCGGCAAGCCGGGCCACCTCGGTGAGGAACCGGCGGCGGAACCCGTCCGACTCGAAGGCCCCGTGCCAGTGGGTGCCGTGCACCGCGCCGAGCCGGGCACCCTCGCCGCCGCCGTCGGCGTAGCTGAGCAGTGGCGGCAGGGTCGGGTCGGCGGCGGAGACGTAGCCGTGGTGGATCTCGTAGCCGCGCACCGGGACATCGCCGGCGGCCGTGCCGGTGGACTGGCGGACGGTCTTGCGCGGGTCGAAGGTGATCTCGATGGGTAGCAGTCCCAGCCCGGGGACGCTCCCCTGGCGGCTCTCCACCGGATCGTGGATGGCCCGGGCGAGCATCTGGAAGCCGCCGCAGATGCCGAGCATCGGCTTGCCGGCGGCGGCGTGCGCGACCACGGCGTCGGCGAGTCCGGTCTCGCGGAGCCAGGCCAGGTCGGCCACGGTCGACCTGGAGCCGGGAAGCACCACCAGGTCGGCGGCGGCCAGTTCGGCGGGCTCGACGGTCAGCCGGACCCGGACGCCGGGCTCGGTGGCGAGCGCCTCGACGTCCGTGGCGTTGCTGATCCTGGGCAGCCGGACCACGGCGACGTCCAGCCAGTCCGTGCCGTGCGGGGCGGCCGGTCGACCGAGCACCCGGCCGTAGGCGAGCGAGTCCTCGGCGTCCAGCCAGAGGTCCAGCTCCCAGGGCAGCACCCCGTACGTCGGGCGGCCGGTCACCCGGTGCAACATGTCCAGCCCCGGCTGGAGCAGCCCGAGGTCGCCGCGGAACTTGTTGATCACGAAGCCGGCGATCAGCGCCTGGTCGGCCGGGTTGAGCAGGGCGACCGTGCCGAACATCGAGGCGAAGACGCCGCCGCGGTCGATGTCGCCGACCACGATCGTGGGCAGTCCGGCGTGCCGGGCCAGCCCCATGTTGACGTAGTCGCCGGCCCGCAGGTTGATCTCCGCCGGGCTGCCGGCGCCCTCACAGATCACCACGTCGTACGCCGCTCGCAGTTCGGCGAGCGCGGCGAACGCGGTCTCGGTGAGCCGGGGCCGCAACGAGCGGTAGTTGCCGGCGGTGAGGGTCTCGACGGCCTCGCCGAGCAGCACCACCTGGCTCGCGTGGTCGCTGCCCGGCTTCAGCAGCACCGGGTTGAACCGCAGGTCCGGAGCGAGCCCGCAGGCGGCCGCCTGCATCGCCTGCGCCCGACCGATCTCGCCGCCGCGCCCGTCGGGCCCGACCACCACCGCCGAGTTGTTGGACATGTTCTGCGCCTTGAACGGCGCCACCTTCACGCCCCGACGGTGCAGCCACCGGCAGATGCCGGCGGTGAGCACGCTCTTGCCGGCATCCGAGGTCGTGCCGGCGACCAGCAGCCCGCCGCTCACGGCCGCCACCTCCGCCGCGCGCTCCCGCCCAGCAGGGCCGCCACCCCGCGCCGGCCGGCAGCGTTGACCAGCCGCCCGACGGTCAACGGGTACGCCGCGGCCAGTCCCAGGGCGGCGAGGCCGACCGCGCCGGAGATGCGAGCCGCCCGCTTGAGGTGACGCGCCTCGGGGTGAGGACCGTCACCGAGGAACGGCCGCACCTCGGACCGGCCGAAGTAGACGTTGCGCCCGCCCAGCCGTACGCCGAGCGCGCCGGCCATGGCCGCCTCGCACTGGCCGGCGTTGGGGCTGGGGTGGTCGTTGCGGTCCCGCCGCCAGACCCGCCAGGCCCGGTCCCGGTCGCCGTGCGCGATGGGCGCGACCGCGATGGTGAGCAGCCCGGTCAGCCGGGCCGGCACCAGGTTGAGCAGGTCGTCCAGGCGCGCGGCCGGCGTACCGAACCGGGCGTAGCGGGGTGAGCGGTGACCCACCATAGCGTCGAGCGTGTTGGCCGCGCGGTAGCCGAGCAGGCCGGCCAGCCCGGCGACCCCGCCCCAGAGCAGCGGCGCGACGACCGCGTCGGAGGTGTTCTCGGCGAGCGACTCGACGGTCGCCCGGGCCAGCTCGGGCTCGTCCAGCGTCGACGGATCCCGGCCGCAGAGGTGACTGAGCCGGCGCCGGGCCGCGGGCAGATCGTCGTCGCGCAGCGCGCGGCCCATCACGGTGGCCTCGTGCCGCAGGGTGCGACCGCCCAGCACCGTCCAGGTGCCGGCGGCCACCAGCACCGCGCGCGCCACCGGCCGCCGCCGGGTGGCCAGGGTGGCCGCGACGCCGAGCAGCACCGGCGCACCCACCGCGAGCGAGGTGAAGGCCGCGCCGGCCGCCCGGTCCGGTCGGTAGAGCCGCCGCTCCAGCGCGCCGGCCGCGCGGCCGAAGCCGGCCACCGGGTGCCATCGGCGGGGGTCGCCGAGGAGCGTGTCCAGGGCGTAGCCCGCCACCAGTCCTGCCGCGTTAGCCACGGTGGTCGCCTGCCGCAACCCTCACCACCTCCGGCCGGCCAGCCTAGCCGTACGGCGGGGTGACCACCGTCGCGTCGCCACCCCGCTCCCCCGTGCACGATCCGGTCGCGCTCAGGCGGGTACCGGCGTCCGTCCCCGGCCCCGCCGACCGCGACCGGCCGGGGTGACGCCGGTGGCGTCATCGTCCACCCCCGGGTCGAGCTCGCCGGGCGTCTCCGCCTCACCGGGCACGGGTGAAAGGTCGTCGGCGTCTTCCTCGTCGTCACCGCCGGCCTCGGCCCGCTCGTCGAACGGGTCGGCCGGCTCGCCGAGGCCGCTCCCCGACGGGCCGTCGAAGTCGGAGCCGCCGCCGGGCAGCCCGTGGCCGGCCCGGGGGCCGGTGAACTCGGGCAGCTCGAACTCGTCCTCGAACGGCCGGTCGTCGAGCGAGGCGGGGGCCTGCGCGGGCGGCACCGGCTCCGTGGCCTCGCCGTGCACCCGGCTCCCCGCGTCGGCGTCCTCGACGGTGCTGGTCGTCATGCTGGGCCGGTTGCGCAGGAACCGGCCCCGGCCGCGGGACAGGTCGTGCCCGACCGCGACCGCCTCCAGCTCGTAGAGGGTGCGGTGGTTGCCGGCGTCGTCGGTCCAGTCGCGGGTGTAGAGCCGGCCGGCGACGATCACCGGGTCACCGACCATCACCGAGGCGGCCACCCCCTCGGCCAGCTTCCGCCAGCAATTGACGCGAACTCGAAGGCTGTTTCCGTCGACCCAGCGGCCGCTGTCCCGGTCCAGGCGACGGGCCGTCGAGGCGACCTTGAAGTTGGCGACCAGGGTGTTGCTCTGGGTGGTGCGGCGCCACTCGGGCGCGGTCAGCACGTTGCCGACAATGGTGACGTACGTATCGAACATCGTCCCTCCAGGGGAGATCCGGGGCTTGCCGTGGCGAGTCGACTCGATCCCGAGCTTCGGCGACCACGGGTCCCCGCCACCACCGGCAACGGCCCGGCTGTGGACAGCGGACCGGGCTGTGGACAACGCCCTGATCAAGCTTCTGTCTGCTACGGCCATTCGGCAGTGGGGCACCGACCTGCGGCGCAGCATGATCTTCGGGGGCGGGGGCTACCGCCGGGTAGCTTCGCGGCGTACCGTCGCGGTCGTGGAACTGGACGTGCTGGGGCCGCCGTACGAGCGGCAGACGATCGACCTGGGCACCGACGACGAGGGACAAATCGTCGCGACCCTGGTCCGCCGGCGGGCCGAGCGCCCGACCGGCCGGGCGGTGCTCTACGTGCACGGCTTCGTCGACTACTTCTTCCAGACCCACGTCGCCGACTTCTTCGCCGAGCGAGGCTGGGACTTCTACGCCCTCGACCTGCGGAAATACGGTCGCAGCCTGCTGCCGCACCAGACGCCGAACTTCTGCCACGACCTGAGCGATTACTTCCCGGAACTGGACGCCGCCGCGAAGATCATCCGCGAGGACGACGGGCACGAGACCCTGCTCGCCATGGGTCACTCCACCGGCGGGCTGATCATCTCGCTGTGGGCGCACGCCCGCCGCGACGCCGGGGTGGTCGACGGACTCTTCCTCAACAGTCCGTTCTTCGACCTCAACGCACCCTGGCTGATCCGTCGACCGCTCGCGGCCGCCGTCTCCCGACTGGGCCGCAGGGCGCCGCAGCGCATCCTCCCGTTCGGGCTCGGCACCGTGTACGGCGAGAGCCTGCACGCCGACCACCGGGGCGAGTGGCGCTACGACCTGGCCTGGAAGCCGCTCGCCGGGTTCCCGGTCCGGGCCGGCTGGATCAACGCGATCCGCACCGGCCAGCGGCAACTGCGGGCCGGCCTGGAGATACCGGTGCCGGTGCTGTTGGCCTGCTCGACCCGGAGCTTCCGGGGCACGAAATGGCATGAGTCGGCGACCCTCGCCGACGCCGTGCTCGACGTGGAGCACATGGTCCGCTGGGCGCCCCGGCTCGGGCGGCACGTCACCCTGGCCCGCTTCGACGGCGGGCTGCACGACCTGACGCTCTCCAGCCCCGCCGTACGGGAAAAGGTCTTCACCGAGGTCGGGCGGTGGGCGGAGGCGTTCCTCGGCGCCGGCCCCACGGAGCCGGAGGCGGCCCCGGACGGCCCGCCGGCGGCGCGGCGGCCGGTCGAGGACCGGGCCGGCGCGACCGCCGAGGGCTGACCTCCCGGACTCAGGCGTCCGGCGCCGCCGCGATGGCGGCCCGGATGCGGTCGAAGGTGGCGACCGGGTGGCCGCCACCGCCACCGGGAAGCACCAGGCCGACGCAGCTCAGCGCGATGTCGCCGTCCGCGGTGGCCTGGACGCCGAACACGGGGGCGCCGACGTAGCCGCGGGGCAGCTCGGTGGGGATCCGGACGTCATAGCCGTCCCGGACCAGCCGCTCGATCGCCGCCTCGAGCGGCCTTGACCCGTCGTCCGCGACGCCGAGCGCGAGCACGAACGCCGAGCTCGGCGCGGCGCCGATCCGGGCGACCGCTTCGGGCCGCGCGGCAATGCTGTCGGTCACCTGCTGCGTCCGCCACCGCCAGCCCTCGGCCCTCGCGCGCTCGTGCAGGCCGCCGGTCGGCATGGCGGCCAGGCCGACCTCTGGAAAGTGGATCCACCGCCCGGCGAAGTCCGGCAGCAGAATGGCCTCGGACGCCTCACCCGCCGGCTCCGTCAGGCTCGGCCGCAGACCGATCTCCCCGCACGGCGCGTGAGTGATGGCGTCCGCGGTCAGCAGATACTCTTGAACCAGGTCACCGGCGCCGGCTTGCTCCGTGAAGAAGAAGGCCGTGCCGAAATCCTTACTGCCGCCGGGCCGGTCGAGTTGGCTGACGGGCAGAATGGCGCGGCCGAGGAGCTGGCAGAGCTCGTAGGCGACGTCGTTCTCGGTATCCGGGTCGAGCAGCACGATGCCGAGGGTACGGACCCGGGGGCCCTGGCCGTGGCACTTGGGCTGCTAACGATGGCCGCAAATCCGGGTGCCCGTGACGGGTGGTGCGTGGAAGCCTGATCGGCGGCGTGGCCGCGACCACCCGTTCCCCCGCTCACCCCGGGGGCGGCGGTACCCTCTTGGCGCGACACCCACGACGCGCGCCCGTAGCTCAGCGGATAGAGCAGGGGACTTCTAATCCCAAGGCCGCAGGTTCGAATCCTGCCGGGCGCACCACCGTCACCCCAGGTCAGCGGCTTGTCGCTTCCCGTGGAATCGATCACCACGGCCTCCGTACAGCCATTCGTACAGCCAAGTCAGCCGAAGAGTTGCTTTGCGGCCTCATCGACGGCCGCCCGCTCCACCTCCGGCAGGACGTGCGCGTAGGTGTTCATCGTCAATCCGATCTGGCTGTGCCCGAGGACCTTCATGACCGTGCGCGGTGACGCCCCGAAGACGAGCAGAAAGGTCGCGCAGGCGTGCCGCAGGTCGTGCAGACGCAGCCAGTCGAGGCCGGCCGCCGCCCGGATGTTGTGCCAGGTCCGGTCGATGTGGTCCGGGTCCCTGGGCGTTCCCACCCTGGACGGGAAGACCAGCCCGTGATCCTGCCACCGCTCCCCCGCCGCCAGACGGTCTGCGGCTTGCTGCCGACGATGAGCCCGGATCAGCGCGAGCGTCTGGGCCGGCACCGGCACTGTCCGCCGGGACCGCTCCGTCTTCGGTGCGAGGAGCTGCAGCCGCCCCCCGGCGCGCTGGACGGTTTGCCGAACGGTCAGGGTGCCGGCGTCGAAGTCGATATCCGACCAGGCGAGCCCGAGCAGTTCCCCGCGACGGAGTCCGACCGTCGATGCGTAGACATACAGCGCCTCCAGGCGGTGACCCCGCAGCACGTCGAGCAGCCGCTTGGCCTCGTTCACGGTCAGGGCGCGCCGCTCGATCTGACGCATGGCCGGCGGCCGGACCGACTTGGCGGCGTTGCGGTGCACCAGCTCCTCCCGCTCCGCGTCAGCGAGAGAGTTCCGGATCAGGCCGTGAATGTGCCGGACGGTCGTCGGCGGGTCCCACCTGGCGGAGCTGTTGTACCCGGAGGCAGCTTGCCGCGGCGTGAGGCTCTAATAGGTGGTTGCCGGTAATCATCGGGCCGGAGATGACACAAGCCACGGTGAGAGTTCGTCAACGAGGCGGGAGTCTTGGATGGGTCCACCGGGGAAACGCGATGAGGATTGGTTCACCAGGGTCTACGCGGCCGATTACGGACAGGTTGTGAAGTACGGCCAGCGCCGGCTTGCCGACATGGAAGCGGCGGCTGAACTTGCTCAGGAGGTGTTCGTCATCGCCTGGCGGCGTCGCCGCGAGGTTCCGGACCGCAGCCTGCCCTGGCTGTACGGGGTGGCTCGGCGCCTGCTTGCGAACGAATGGCGAGCTCGGAGAGCTGCGCCGAATGTACTACCGATTACCGACGCTGGCCTTCTGCAGAAACCGGGCTCGTCTGGCGCCGACGCGACCGTGGGCGTGGCCGATCTTCAGGCCGCCCTAGCGACCCTCACCGACCTTGATCAGGAAATCCTCCGGTTGGTCGGTTGGGAGGAGCTGACGGTTGCCGAGGCCGCCCAAGTCCTTGGCTGTACCCGTACCACCGCCGCAGTGCGCCTGCACCGCGCCCGTAGACGCCTCAACGACGCGATGTCGTACCGACCTGGATCGCCGGCGCAGCAGCCGGTGCTGGCTAGTCCTCGAAAGGTTATGTGATGTTCGGAGAAGAGCGAACCCGCACCCTCCTCAAGCCGATTGACCCGGCCCGGCACAGCACCATCGCACCGCCCAGGCTGTCGGCACGCGACTTGATCAACCGGGCTGAAGTTGTCGCGGAGCCCATCGCCCATCGCCGTCAGGCACGCCCGACCCGCAGGCTGGTTCTGACGGCCGGGACGCTGGCCGTAGCGGTCGGCGCCGCAGCAATCGCCCAAACCTTCGGCCCGTCCAACCCGGACACCTCGGAGATCGTCAGTCCACCCGGGGCGGATCCGGGGGTGGTGCTCGTGCCGGTTGCGTACGGCGCTGGCGCCCGTGATGCTGGGAGCCAGCTGCGCGCGTTGGCGAGCAGGCTCATCGACTCGGAGTACGACAACCGCACCGGCCGGTACATGTACCACCACACGAAGACGTGGGGCGACCCAGTGATGACGTCCCCCGACGGTCGCCACCACGTCGCTTTCGCGGACGAGACCAAGGTCTGGCAGGCGGCCGACGGGACCGGTAAGCAGGTCACGACTCAACTTGAGCCGCAGTATCCAGACCAGGAGTCCCGGGACTACTGGCAGCGCAACCTCAAGCCCAAGGCTGCCGCCTCCGCCACCCCCGCTCCCGACAACATGCCCCTGCCACCGATGGACCTCGCGCCGCTGCCGTCGAGTCGGGCACAGCTGAACGAAATGCTCAAGGTCAGGTTCGGCGCTGGCGCCGTCAGCAAGGAAGTCAGCACGGTGTACGGGCGGTATGTCGTTCCGCGTCAGACGCGCGCTGAGATCCTGCGGGTCCTTGCTGACGTGCCTGGGTTCCTGTGGCGGGGACAGGTGACCGATCGGGTGGGCCGGAAGGGCCTAGCCATCACCTTCGACGACCGCGAGCACAACCAGCAGTCCCTCCTGATCTTCGACCCCAACACCGGCGATCTGCTCGCCCACGAGCGGCTAACCCTCTCGCCGATACGAATGAACGCCTACCAGGTAATCCTCGATACTGCCTGGACCGATCGACTCAACTGAATTACCGGTGCCGGGGCCGCCAACTCTACGGGTGGCCTCGGTCCGCGTCTTACCTTGGCGGTTGGGCCTGGGCCATTCACGGGCCATAAGCCGGTGTCAACGGATGGCACTCCAGGCGGCCTGAGGTCATGTCAACCAGGCGGGACCCGGTATCCCGAACCGATCTTGTCCGATTCCCAAGCTGACAGTCTGGGAGCCACGCTTGGGAGCCACCGGGGCGGGCTGGACCGGACGGGACGGGACCGATCGAGTTGCCGAGCGCTTGAGGACCAGGACCAGGCGGACGGCATCGGACGGCTTAGACATGGTCTTGGGAATCTACGGATCAGATGGTCAGCAGCTGCGTGTCGTACAGCCATCCGTACAGCCCAGACCGCCAGCCAACGCCGACGACATCCGACAGTGACGGACGGGCTGAGCAGGAGAACGGCTCCCCTACCAGCCCGCTCCGATCTTCTGCTAATCGCAAGGCCGCAGGTTCGAATCCTGCCGGGCGCACCACCGTCACCCCAGGTCGGCCGCTTGTCGCTCCCCCATGAGTCGATCACCACGGCCTCCGTACAGCGAAGTCGGCCGAAGAGCTGCTTCGCGGCCTCATCCACGGCCGGCCGCTCGACCTCCGGCAGGACGTGGGCATAGGTATTCATCGTCAATCCGATCTGGATGTGCCCGAGCACCTTCATCACCGTGCGCGGCGACGCCCCGAAGACGAGCAGAAAGGTCGCGCAGGCGTGCCGCAGGTCATGTAGCCGCAGCCAGTCCAGGCCAGCCGCGGCCCGGACCTTGTGCCAGGTCCGGTCGATGTGATCTGGATCCCTCGGAGTTCCCACCTTGGACGGGAAGACCAGCCCGTGATCCTGCCACCGATCCCACGCCGCCAGACGGTCCGCGGCTTGCTGCCGACGATTAGCCCGGATCAGCGCGAGCGATCGGGTACGGAATGCGGATCTTGGCCGCTACCCCCGGTTTGCCTTGGCCGGAGGTGCCTTTGAGCTTTGATCTGTGGCGCCCGGGACTCGCACGCCCGCGACGAGATGGCGGACGACCTCGGGATCACCGATGATGACGGCGCGGGCCGCTACGAGCCCGGCCAGGTCGTCGCTGCCGAAGGCGGCGAGGAGGGCATCCGTCGTGGTGACCAGGACGGCGTCCGGCTCCTCGGGCGGCTCGTGGGCGACCTCGGCGCCGGTCGACGTGAGGCGGACGCCGAAGACGCCGGCAGGACCGTGGTCGCGCAGTTCGATCCGGAGCATCGCCTCGGGCCGCTCCGGCCCCGGCACGAAGAAGGTGCGGATGCTCAGCATGGCGCTGTCCACGCTCACGAAGACCTGTTCCACGGTCGGCGGGGCGGCCAGCGCCCAGGTACCAAGCGCGACCACGATCGGCTCGAGGCCGCGACCCCACGCCGTCAGCTCGTAGACCCGCACATTGCCCGGCGGAAGCAGCTGCCGACGGCGTACGACGCCCGCGTCGGCCAGCTCGCGCAGCCGGTCGGACAGTGCGTTCGGACTGGCGGTCGGGAGCGCCTGCTGGAGGTCGGTGAACCGTTTCGGCCCGAGCAGCAGCTCGCGCACCACGAGCAGCGACCACCGCTCCCCCACGATGTCGAGGCCACGCGCGACGCCGCACGCCTGCCGATAACCCCGCTGGACCGGCACCGGAACACCTCCCCTTGTACTTGCTCGATCATAGCAGTTGGTATTAGCGTCATAGCATCTGAACGAGGAGGAACTCCATGCCCACGCCACCGGCCCCCCGCTCACCGATCGCGAGACCTGGCAGAAGCAGCTCGACGAGCTGCGGCTCCGTGAGAAGGCGCACACCCGGGAGGGCGACGCCATCGCCGCCGCCCGCCGGCGGTTGCCGATGGTCGAGGTCGACGCAACCACCCGTCTGGTCGGTGCCGACGGCCCGGTGCCCCTGCTCGACGTCTTCGAGGGGAGGACCCAGCTGTTCGCGTCGTACCACATGTGGCACCCGGGCAGGCCGGCCGCCGACCAGTGCGAGGGCTGCACGTTCTTCACCGGCCAGGTGCTCGAGCTGTCCTACCTGCATTCGCGCGACGTCACGTTCGCGGTCTTCTGCCAGGGGCCGTTCGAGGAGACCTCGCGCTACCGCGACTTCATGGGCTGGGAGGCGCCCTGGTACTCGGTGCCCGCGGAGTCGCTCGACTCCCTCGTCGCCGGGCGCGCGTTCGGGATGAAGGCGTGCTACCTGCGCCAGGGCGACCGGGTGTTCGAGACCTACTGGACCACCGGGCGGGGCGTCGAGGCGATGGCGCCGTCGTACGGCCTGCTCGACATGACCGTCTACGGTCGCCAGGAGGACTGGGAGGACTCGCCGGAAGGCTGGCCGCAGCGCTTCCGGACCGACGGCGACCAGTTCCGGCTCGACGGCCGGCCCACATCGCAGTGGTCGCGCCTCGCCGCCGGCCGTAACGATGACCTCGGCGCCTCCGGGCCCGCCGGCAGCGAGCACCAGTGCTGCCACTGAGGTTCGACACCTACCGACCCGACTGCGCGCCGGTGGGCGTGCAGCAGCGGGGACAAGAACAGTACGGTCTCGGGCGTCGAGTACGACCCCGAGTTCACCCCGGCCGACCTGGCCGCCCTCAACGGTGAGTGGTCCTGGTTCGGCAGCGTCGTCGGCCCGGCGGCCCAGGCCGGCCCGGGCGGGCTGATCGACGACGACCTCGCCTACGTGTCCCCCTGGGGATTCGACCCGGCGCGGATCTCGGCGCCGGTTCTCCTGCTGCATGGCGACCGGGACGGGATCGTCCCCAGCTCGCACGGCGAGTGGCTGGCGGGCCGCTGCCCCGGGGCGGAACTGCGGCGGTACCCCGACGACGGGCACATCTCGGTGCTGCGCCACGGCGAGGCGGCGTTGGCATGGTTCCGCCGACGCGCCGACGAAGCCCCAGGTTCCGACCGGAGCTAGAGCACGGACCAGCGGGCGCTCGGTGGGAGTGGGTGAGGCGGCGGCCGCGGGACCTCGGCCGCCGCCTCGCCGCGCCGGTGGTGGCGCGGATCGCGACGCCGCACGGATGACCGGGGGGCAGGTCATCCGAGCGGCGCCGCGGTGCCGACACCGGGCGGGCGGAGGGGGGTGAGGGTGTGCCCGCCCGGCGTCGGAGGTCAGTTGGTGGGCAGGGCGGTCGGCTTGTGGCCGCCGGGCGCCTCGGTGCCCGGCGTCTCGGCGGGAGTCGGGCGGGTCGCCGGCTTGCCGGCCGGGTGGCTCGGGGTGGCCGTGGCTCCGGCCTCCTTGCTGGGCTTGCCCTTCTCGTTCGCCAGCAGCTTGTCGCAGTAGGCCGCGACCTTGTCCTTGCCGCCAGCGGTGGTGATCAGGACGGTGAACGCCGGGTTCTCCAGCGCCTTGCCCTGGCTGTCAGCGACGCCGGCCCGGTACGCCCGGCAGAGGCCGACCAGGTTCGGCGACGGGGTGCCCTTGGCGCCGGCCGGCCCGTTGCCCTTGTCGCCCGCGTCCGACGGCTTGCCGGTGGCGTGCGCCGACGGCTTCGCGCTCGGCTCGCTGAGCGGGTTGGGCAGGGTGCCGTTCGCGGCGGCGAGCGCAACCCCACCGGTGGCGGCGACGGCGAGCACCGTGGCGCCGGCCTTGAGGGTGAGGAGTTTCGCGAGGGCGGTGTTAAGCATTGAACAGCTCCGTTTGGGGGGTTGGAATTCGGACGTGCCACCCGGCGTGCCTCCGGAGCAGCATCCCCGGCCCGGCGGCCGGGGGGTGGGACGCGCGCACGGTGCCAAGGGGATTCGGACAGTGATGGCCGACTCCGGTCACGGACCGACGGGGACGCCGCTGAGTGATCAATCGGCGACGCCGCAGGTGCGCTGGTCGCAAGGTCTGTGCGTTCATCTCGTGCCCCTCAGCGCCGGCTCCCCGCCAGATGTCACATCGGCCACCAAACAACACGGAGCGTCAACGGGCCAGCGACGGAAACGGGACGTCGCCGGACGCGCGGCGAGACGGCGACCCGGGGCGGTTGACGGGCCCACGTATGCTGCGCGCATTCGCACGGGCGTCCAGGGGAGCGTGGCATGCGACGGGGGCGGTTCCTGGCGGCGGTGGCCGCCCTGATCACGGTGGCGCTGGCGGGTTGCGGCAGCACCCCGCCAGGCACGGACGGCGACCTGACCGACGACTGGCGGCCGGTCGGCAAGGCCGAACAGTTCGCCCCGAAGGTGGGCGACTGCCATGTCATCGCCGACTCGACCAGCTATCTGACCAGCTACCAGCCGGTCGACTGCACAAAGACGCACCTGGTCGAGACGATCCACCTGGGCACCTTCACGGGCGCGCTCGCCGAACGGCCGACCCCGCCGCCGATCGGGTCGGCCGCGATCCGGCCCGCGTTCGCCGAGTGCGACGTCAAGGCGACGGCGTTCGTCGGCGGCGACTGGCGAGGCGCTCGGCTCACCATCCAGGTGGTGCCGCCGTCGCCGGCCGGGTGGGCGGGCGGCAGCCGTTGGTTCCGCTGCGACATGTACGAGCTGGACACGGTGGATGGGGGCACCTACCGGGACCACCCCAACGACCACGCGATCCAGCGCAGCGCCAGCCTCCGCGACGCGCTCAAGGGCCAGTCCCGCCTGGCCTACGGGTGCCTGACGGAGGACGAGTGGGGCAGCCTCCAGCAGGCCAGCTGCGGCAACGGACACGAGTACGAGTACGTCGGGGCGTGGACCGCGCCGGACGGCCGGTACGCGGACGCCGACCGGGACGAGGACAACGTCCACGCCCGGTGCCGGACCATGGTTGCCCGGTACGCCAAGGTGCCGGTCGACGGCAAGCTGCGCTACCGCACCGGTACGGCGTACCGGCTGCCGTCGGAGGAGGCGTGGACCCGGGGCGACCGGGGTGTGCGCTGCTTCTACTGGTCGGGCGGGGAGAAGGTGACCCGGTCGATCAAGGGCGGCGGGACGAGGGCGCTGCCGATCAGGTGACCGACGCGGTGGCCGGCAGCGGGGTCAGCCCGAACGCGGCGAACACCTCCCGGTCCTGAAAGACCACGTTCCGGCTGATGCGCGAGCCGGTGACGGTGAGGACCTGCACGGTGTGCGGCACGTACCCGTCCCCGTCGCGCACGTACGCCGCCAGCGCCGGCTGCCCGTTGGCGGCGGTCGGCAGGATCCGCCAGTCGCTGCCGCGCATGGCGAAGACGCGGGCCATGAACCGGCCGTAGCGCTCCCGGCCGACGTACCAGTTGAGCACCGGCGGCATCTCCAGCACCGCGTCCTCGGCGAGCAGCCGGGTCAGCGCGGCCACGTCGGCCCGCTCGAAGGCCGCCACGTACCGGTCGACCAGCGCCCGGCGGTCGGGGTCGGCCGGCTCGGCGACCTGCTCCTCGCGTACGGCCAGGGCGCCCAGCCGAGCGCGGGCCCGTTGCAGGCCGCTGTTCACCGCTGCCGGCGTGGTGGCCAGGGTCTGGGCGACCTCCGCAGCCGACCAGTCGAGCACGTCCCGCAGGATCAGGATGGCCCGCTGCCGAGGCGGCAGGAGCTGCATGGCGGCGACCAGCGCGAGCCGCAGGCTGCCCCGGGCGGCGACGACGGTGGCCGGGTCGAGCAGCGCGTCGGGGAACGGCTGCAACCAGGGCACCTCCCCCACCACCATCGGGGCGTCGGGGTCCGGATTCGAGCCGACGACGTCCGACGGCAGGGATCGCCGCCTCCGGGTCCGCAGCGCGGTCAGGCAGACGTTGGTGGCGATCCGGTGCAGCCAGGTCCGCAACGAGGCCCGCTCCGGGTCGTACCGGTCGAAGGCGCGCCAGGCCCGCAGCAGGGTCTCCTGCACCAGGTCCTCCGCCTCGTGCACCGAGCCCAGCATCCGGTAGCAGTGCGCCAGCAGCTCCCGCCGGTACGGGGTGGTCCGCCGGTCGAAGTCCTCGCTGCTCACCGTCACTGGTCCGTCCCCTCCGAAGCGCCTTTCCCATACCTACCGGCCCGGCCACCGGAATTCATCGTCGGCAGGCCGATGAGTCCCGGCGCGCCGTCGAGTAGGTACCGGCGAAGCCACCCCAGAGAGGATGACCATGATCGACACCGAAACCAGCCGTACCGACCAGGCGGTACGCGACGTGCTGCGCGCTCTCGTCGCTGCCTGGGCGGACAACGACGCGGACGCCTTCGCCGCGCGCTACACCGACGACGCGACGGTGGTGCTGCCCGGCGGGGTGTTCCACCAGGGCCGGGAGGAGGTCCGCCGGTACCTGGCCGGCGCCTTCGCCGGCCCGCTGAAGGGCTCGACCTCGGTTGACGAGCCGGAGAGCGTCCGGATCATCGGAGACGACACGGCGGTGGTGGTCAGCCGGAGCGGTTTCCTGCTCCCCGGCGAGAAGACGCTCCCCGCCGAACGCCGCCGCCGGGCGACCTGGACGCTGTCCCGGCAGGACGGCGAGTGGCGGGTCGCGGCGTACCAGAACTGCCAGGCCTGACGGCTTCCCCCGGTCGCCCGGGTCGCCGGGCGGCCGGGGCCGCCGTCACTCGCAGATCCGCCACTCGCCGTCCTCCTTGACCAGCGGGAAGACCTGCGTGGTCCGGGCGCCGCCGGACTGGACGAAGCGCACCTGGGCCTCCCCGTGCACGCGGCCGTTGGTGTTGAGGACGTTCACGCTGACGATCTCGTAGCTTCGCACCGACGGTTGCGCGGACTGCTGACGGGCGAACTCGTACTGGCTCAGCCGATTCCGCACCTGGCCGCAGAGCTGCCCGTAGGCCGTCGGGAAGTCCCGGGCGACCATCGCCGCGGCGTACCTGTCCACACTGTCCTGCGCCGGCCCGGTGGCGTGCTGCACCACGTTCCAGAGCGCGAAGCCGCCGACGACGCCGCCGACGCAGCAGAAGGAGAGCACGACACCGACGACGATGAGCACCGTCCGCGTCGTACGCGAGTTCCTCGGCGGCACCATGATGGGCTCGTACGTCATGCCCCGGAGGGTAGGAGCGCCGCGCAAGCAGCCGGCAGCAGCGAAATGGGGCGACGGGGTCCGGCCGATCGTCCACGATTGTCCACACTCGGCAGCGACGCGGCGCGCACCGAGGGTGACAGTTGCGGTCTGACATGTTATTCTCCGGCGTCGATCCAGGCCGTGCGGACCCGACCGGGTCGCTGCCGGAAGGAAACCTCTCCCGATGCCGGTCGTTGCCGCCACGACCTCGCCGCCGACCCCGCTGGACCGGCCGGCGGGCGGCGCGTTCACCCTCATCTTCACCGCCATCCCGGCGCTGCTCCGGGTGACCTGCGGACTGGTCGGCGCGGTGGTTGCCCTGGCCGTGCGTACGCCGCCGGTGCGGGTGGCGCTGCTGGTGCCGGTGGTCATCGCGCTGACCGCCTGGTCCGTCTGGTACGCGGTCCGGGCGCTGCGCCGCGGGGTGGGGGGGCCGCTGGTCGTCGGTGACGTCGCGCTCACCACCTCGGCCTGCCTCCTGCTGCCGTGGCTGGTGGCGCCCGAGGTGCTGCCCGGCGAGGGCAGTTGGCTCGCCGTGCTGGCCAGCACCACCGTGATCAACGCCCAGGCCACCGCCCCGGCTCGCTGGTCCGTCCCGGCGGGGCTGCTGGTCACCGCCGCGTACGCGGTCGGCGCGGCCGACGCCGGCAACCCGGTCGAGGCGCGGACGCACGCCGCGACGCTGCTGGTGCAGACCGGCTGCGCGGCGATGATGACCGCGGTGATGCGACGCCGGATCGATCGTGCCGACCGGGCCTTCGCGGACTATCAGCGGTTGGACCGCGAGGCGGTGGTGGCGCGTACCGCCCGGGAGGCCGAGCGGCGGCAGAACCGGGACCTGCACGACACCGTGCTCGCCACGCTGACCATGATCGGGCTCGGCGCGGTGCCCGGCCCCTCGCCCGCCCTGCGTGACCGTTGCACGGCCGACCTGCGTACGCTCACCGCCCCGGCCGACGCCCGGTCGGCGCCACCCGCCGGTCCGGTCGCGCTGGACGACCGGTTGCGGACGGTCCTCGCGCGGCTGCCCGAGCTGCCGGTGACCGCGGCGTTGCAGCCGTGCACGGTGCCGGCAGAGGTCGCCGAGGCGCTCGCCGAGAGCGTCGCCGCCGCATTGTCCAACGTGGTCCGGCACGCGCCGGGCACGAACGTCACGCTGCGCCTGGCCCGGGTCGCCGACGCCGTCGTGGTCGAGGTCGCCGACGACGGCCCGGGCTTCGACCCGGCCACGGTGCCCGCGCACCGGTACGGCCTGCGGGAGTCGATCCGCGGCCGGATGACCACCGCCGGCGGGCGGGCCGAGGTGGCGTCCGCCCCGGGCGCCGGCACCCGGGTCCGGCTGGAATGGCCCGATGTCGGCTGACCTGGGCGCCGTGGTCGGCACGGCGACGGACGAGGCCCGGCGGATCCCCGGCCCACGGTTCGCCGACGCGGTGGCCGGCCGGGCGGGGGCGTCCGACGTGGCACAGACCGTCGGCCCGGCCGAGGTGAGACCGGCCGACGACGAGGCGCACGGCCCCGCCGGGGCGGTCATCGCTCGGGCCGCGCACGCCTTCGGCATCCGCCGGACCCGGCCCGGGACCGAGTCGACGGCCCGGGATGGTTCCGGGACGGCGAGCGGCCACGCGGCCGAGGGCGCTGCGGCGAGCGCCGTGGCCAGCGCGTCCGACCGGGGCGCACGGGTCGTGGCGGTGGCCATCGCTCTCGCCTGGCACGTCGCGATCGGGCTGCCGGCGGTGCTCGGCGCCTGGCCCGACCTCGCCGCGCCCGTGGTGGTCGGCGCGGGCTGGTTGGTGGCAACCGGAGTCGGCGTGCTGGCCGGCGTACGCCTGCTGCGCGGCGCGACGCTGCCCGCCCGGCGGCTGGCGGCGATGCTGCTGGCGGTCGACGCGGCGGTCTTCGCCGCCGCCGGGGAGCGGTTCCTGTTCAGCACGGCCAACTGGGTGTGGAGCGGGCTCGCCTGGTTCTTCCTGCTGGTGCTCTGGCGGCGGCCGGTCGGCTGGCTGCTCGCGCTGCTCGGCGCGCACGCGGCGATCGCGCTGACCGCGGTGCTCGCTCACGGCGCGACCGCCCCCGCCGACCTCACCCGCTACGAGATGTACGTCTACGGCACGTCGTCGCTGCCCGTGGCGGTCTTCGCCGGCGCCGCCGCGATCGCCGATCTCGCCCGGCACCGCGCCGCCGCCGCCGCGGCCGCCCTCGCGGTGGAGGTGGAACGCGTGGCGGCGGAACGGGCCCGGGAAGAGCGACGGGCCCGGCTGGCCCTGGTCAGCGGCAGCGCCGAGGAGATGCTGGCCGCGCTCGCGGCGGGCCGGGCCGACCCGGCCGACCCGGAGGTGCGGCGGCGGTGCATGCTGGCGGCGGCCCGGCTGCGGCGGCTGATCGCCGAGTCGGACGACGTGCCCGATCCGCTGCTGCACGAGCTACGCGCCGCGGCCGACCTGGCGGAACGCAAGGGCCTGCCGATCGAGCTGGTCGCCATCGGCGTGCCGCCGGAGCTGGCGGTGGAGGTACGGCGGCGGCTGGCCGACCCGCTCACCGCGGCCCTCGCCGACGCCCGCGGCCGGGCCCGGCTGACCGTGGTCGCCGCCCCGGACGAGGTGGTGATCAGCCTGGTCACCCCGGATCACGAGGGACCGGAGGCGACCGGTCCACCGGTCACCGTCGCCAAGGACGGTCCGGTGGAGCACGTGCACGAGCGAGACGGGGAGATCAGATGGACGCAGACCCGGTGGCGGAGGACGTGACCGGCGCACCGCCGGTCGGCGTGGCGATTGTGGACGACCACCCGGTGGTGATCGACGGGGTGCGTGCCTGGCTGGCCGCCGAGCCGCGGCTGCGCGTACTGGCCACCGGGGACGATCCGGACGTGGTGCTCCGCGCCGCCCCGGAGGCCGAGGTGGTCCTGCTCGACCTGCGGCTGCACGGGCGGATGGTGATCGACAAGCTGGCCGAGCTGAGCCGCGCAGGCCGGCGGGTGGTGGTCTACTCCGAGCACACCGACCCGGAGATCATGCTCGCCGCGCTGGACGCGGGGGCGGTGGCGTTCCTCGCCAAGCACGAGGGGCGCGAGCACTGCGTGGCCACCGTGCTCGCCGCGGCCAGCGACCGCCCGTACGTGCCGCCGGCGCTGGCCGGCGCGATGGTGGGCGACCCGCGGCCGGACCGGCCGGCCCTGTCCGACAAGGAGCGCGAGGCGCTGCTGCTCTGGTTCCAGTCGATGTCGAAGGCGTCGGTGGCGCGCCGGATGCGGATCAGCGAGCACACCGTGAAGCAGTACGTGGATCGGGCGCGGATCAAGTACACCCGGGCGGGTCGACCGGCGGCCACCAAGGCGGCGCTGCTCGCCCGGGCGATCGAGGACGGACTCGTCCGGCCGGAAGAGATCGGCATCTACCGGTCACAGGCGTCGGCCGACCGGCCGACCCCCTAACGGCTGTCATGACACGGGCTGCGGTCTCGGCCAGGCTCGACGTACCGCCCAAGGTTTCCCGGGAGGTCGTGACATGCAGGAGGACGCCTCGCCCTTTTTCATCGGGCCGCACCGATTCGACGCGGACGACGACCGTAACCGTCCGGCGCTCGACCGGCGGTACGCGCTGGTCCCGGAGCCCGGCGAGCGGGTGCTGGGCCAGCACCGGCTCCGGGTGGCCGGTCACCTGCTCGGCCCCACCGAGACCGCTCGCAGCTGGACCCTCCCCGCGCCGGCGACTGTCACCGTCACCGACCGGCGGATCGCCTACGTCTGCGCCGGGTCCGAGCTGGCTCTGGTCTCCGGGCGGGACGGCCCGACCGACGCCCGGCACCGGCGCCCGGTCCGGCCGTCCCGCCTGGTCAGCGGGCAGATCCGCTGGCAGTGGCCATCCCGTCTCGAGCTGCCGCCCGCCGCATCGGCCGACGCCGCGGAGCTGCTGATCGTCTGCGACGCACTGCGGACCATCCGGCAACCGGCGCTCGCCCTCGGTGGCCCGGCCGGGCTGGTCACCGAGCTGGCCCGGCAGGTACGCCGGGCGGTGGCCGCGTTCCGGCTGGTGCACCCGGAGCTGGTGGACCTCTCTCCGCCCGAGCGGGACGAGCTGGCCACCCGGGTCGGCTCGGCGCCCTTCCCAGAGCCGGGCCGGGTCACCCTGCCCGGCTACCTGCCGGTCGAGTTCCTCTCCCGCGACGACTACTACCGCCCGAAGGCCGACCCGGCAGGCCCCCGCCCGGCATTCCCGGCCCGCCCGAGCGCCCGGGACCACCCCGGCTCCGCCTGCTGACACCCGGTCAGCTGGCCAGACTCAGGGTGTCACCGGGGCGGGTGCGGGCGCGGAGACGACGCAGCATCCGGGCGTCGGTGAACCCGACTGCGCGGGCGGCCGCCGCCACGGTGGCGCCGTGCCCGATCAGGTGCTCGGCCCGTTCCACCCGGAGCAGCTGCTGGTAGCCGAGCGGGGTCAGCCCGGTGGCCTGCCGGAACAGCCGGGTCAGGGTCCGCTCGGCCACCCCGCAGGCGGCGGCCAGGTCGGCCAGCGGCAGCGGCTCCGAGTAGCGCGCGTCGATGAGGTCCTGCGCGCGGTGCACCGCGTCGGAGAGGTGCGAGCGGTGCCGCATCATCGCGCTGGCCTGCTGCTCGTGGCCGTTGCGCCGGGCGTACACGACCAGGGTGCGAGCGATCCGGGCGGCCGCCGACGGGCCGTGCCGGGTGGCCACCAGGTGCAGCGCCACGTCGATGCCGCTGGCGATGCCGGCGGAGGTGACCACCCGGTCGTCGACCACGTAGAGCACGTCCCGGACCACCCGCGCCGCCCGGTGCCGCCGGGCCAGCTCGTCCTGCACCTCGTGATGGGTGGTGCAGCGCCGCCCGTCCAGCAGGCCGGCGCGGCCGAGCGCGAAGGCGCCCGCGCAGACGCTCGCCACGGTGCCGCCGGCCGCGTGATGGTCGGCCAGCCGCCGCAGGTCGTCCGGGCCGACCGGCCCCGCCGGGCCGTGCGCGCTGGGCCGCCATCCGGGTACGACCACCAGGTCGCCGCGGTCCAGTTCCGGCCACTCGGTGTCGGCCCGGAGGGACACTCCCTGCACGGTCGGCACCTCGTCGGCCTCGGCGACGTAGTGCAGCCGGTAGTCGTACCCGATGTCGGCGGCGGTGGAGAAGACCTGGGCCGGCCCGGCGAGGTCCAGCAGGTGCACCTGCGGGACCAGCAGGAAGACGACCCGGGGCATCGGCTCAGACCCCGGCCGGGACGGCGTTGGTCACCTCGGCGACGGTACGGATGGTGGCGAACCGGCCGGACAGGGCGTACTCGGTCCGGGCGATCATCTCCTCGTTCGACAGCGTGCGCGGGTCGGCGAGGATCTCCTCCAGCGAGGCGTCCGCCGGCACGTCCCGGTGCGGGATGGGGAAGGTGACGGTGGCGTCGGTCACGAAGGTCATCTCGTAGCCGAGGTCGCAGCCCACCCGGGTGGTGGTCTCCACGCACTGCTCGGTGCGGATCCCGCACACCGCGACCTCGCGAATCCCGGCCAGGGTGAGCAGCTGCTGCAGGTTGGTGGTGGTGAAGGCGTTGTGCGACGTCTTGACGAGTGTCGGCTCGCCCTCGACGGGTGCCAGGCCCTCGATCAGCCGGACGTGGCCACGGGCCGGGTCGAAGAGGCCGCCGGTGCCGGCCTCGGCGTGCAGGACCCAGACGACCAGGTCGCCGCGGCGCCGGGCGGCGTCGACCAGCCGGTTGACCTGGCCGACGATGTCCGGCTGCGAGGCGTACGCCCAGATCGGGCGCTGACGGAAGGACTCCTGGACGTCGATGACGACGAGTGCTGCTCTGTTCATGTGATCGATCCTGGCCGGGCGGGCGCCGGGGCGGCAGACACCATCATGCCCGGATGCGGAACGATCCGGTCACCGCACCGGCCTACGGCGGTCCGCCCTCGGGCACGTGACGGCGGCGGGCGTAGTCACCCTGGCCGCCCGCGGCGACCGGTCGGAACGGTCACGCGGCGGAGGCGCGGCGGCCGCGCCCGTCCAGCTCGGCGGCCTCCTCGGGAGTGGGGGCCGTGCCGCCGAGGTGCGTCGGCTGCCACCAGGCGTCGTCGGGGCCGGCCGGCCGCTCCGGGTACTCCCGCTGCGCCCGGTCCACCAGCGCGCTCAGCCGGATCTTCAGCTCGGCGGTCATGGTGGTGGCGTCCGGGTAGGCGGCCGGGTCCATCGGCTCGCCGACCAGGATCGTGATCGGCGTGTGTCGGCGGGTCAGGGTGCGTGGCCGGCCCTTGGTCCACAGCCGCTGGGTGCCCCACAGGGCGACCGGAAGCAGCGGCACGCCGGCCTCCTGCGCCATCCGGGCGGCGCCGTTCTTGAGCTCCTTGACCGTGAACGAGCGGCTGATCGTCGCCTCGGGGAAGACGCCGACCACCTCACCCCGCTTGAGCGCGCCCACCGCGCTGTTGTACGACGCCGCGCCAGCCCGGCGGTTGACCGGGATGTGCTTCATCCCGCGCATCAGCGGGCCGGAGACCTTGTGCGCGAAGACCTCGTCCTTGGCCATGAAGCGGACCAGCCGCCGGGACTCGAGCGCGCTGTAGCCGCAGAAGATGAAGTCGAGGTAGCTGACGTGGTTGCTGGCCATCACCGCGCCGCCCGTGCGCGGCACGTGGTGGCTGCCCTCGACGGTCAGGCGCAGGTCGAGGACCCGGAACATCGTCTTGGCGGCGGCGATCACGGGCGGGTACACGAGCTCCGGCATCCGGCAACTTTACCCCGCGTAGGTTACGGAACCGTAGGGGCGAGCGTTGCCGGTTGCCCGCCGGAGCCGACGTTCTGCCCGTGGCAGAGGGGGCTCGCGGCCGACCGGGGGAGCGGACAGGATGGCCGGATGACGGAACGCGGCGTGCTGCTCTGGGTCCACGGCGGCGGTTGGCGGGGCCGCCACCACGAGGACGGCGCCGCGCTGGCCCCGCTCGGGCTTCGGGTGGTGCCCGCCACCTACCGCTTCGTCGACGAGGCGCACTGGCCGGCCCAGCTCGACGACGTACGGGCGGCGGCGCGGGCGGCCCGGGAGGCGGCGGGCGGATTGCCGCTGCTGGTCGGCGGTGACTCGGCCGGTGGCACGCTCGCCCTGCAGCTCGCCCTGCGCGGCGTGGACCGGCCGGGCGACGTGGCCGCCGGGCTGGCGTACTGGGCGCCGGTGGACCCGCTCGACGCGGACTGGCGGCGGCTGCGGGCCGACGACGACCCGTGGGCCGATCTGCTCGGGCACCCGCCGGCCGCCGGCGACCTGGCCACCGTCGATGCGACGGTCGCCGCACACCTCGGCAGCGGGGTGCCGGTGCTGCTGGTGCACGGCCGCGAGGACCGGTCAGTGCCGGCGAGCCAGTCGATCGCCCTGGCCGGCGCGCTGCTCGCCGCCGGGCACCCGGTGCACGCCTGGATCACCCACGGCGGGCACGCCCTCGACCTGGACCGCCCGGACATCCGGGCCGTGACCGCCGCGTTCCTGGACACCGTCCTGCCGCCCGGCTGACCCGGCTACCGTCAGGGCATGCCCGACCTCGCCGCGATCGTCATCCACTGCCGCGACCCCTACCTGCTCGCGCCCTTCTGGAGCGCGGTCACCGGGCTGCCGATTGTCGAGGAGGATCAGGTGAAGCTCGCCGAGCGGTCGCTCGGGCCGGCAGAGGCGGTGCTGCTGCGCGACCCGTCGGGCCACCGGCCGGACCTCTGGATCAGCCCGGCGATCGACCTCCCGCTCCCCGGCCGGATCCACCTGGACCTGGTCGGCGACGCCGAGGAGCGAGCCGCCGTGCTGGAGGCCGGGGCGACGGTGGTCCGCGAGCTTCCCCGATGGACCGTGCTGGCCGATCCCGAGGGCAACGAGTTCTGCCTGCTCCCCGCCGCCGAGGTGCACGGGCCGCCGGTCCCCGGGCACTGACGCGAGGCGCCGTCCCCGACGGGATGGTCGAGGGCGGCGCCTGCTCGTCGGGTCAGGCGGTCAGCTGGTGCATGTCCAGCCGTCCCCGGGCGAAGGCGTCCACCCGCCCCCACCGGCCCGGGATATCCAGCACCTCGATCCGGCCCATGCCGATCGGCAGCCGCGGGTCGACCGAGAGGTGCCCCTCGTGGGGCTCCAGGCCGAGCATCGTCCGGATCAGCAGCAGCGGGGTGCCGGTGGACCAGGCCTGGGGGCTGCACGCGGTCGGATACTCCACCGGGAACCTGGTCAGCTCCCGGTCGTAGCCGCCGAACGCCTCCGGCAACCGCCCGTCGAAGAACCTGGCGGCGTCCAGGATGCCGTTGGCGATGGTGGCCGCCTCCTCGGCGAAGCCGTACCGCCGCAGGCCCCAGGCGATGAACGAGTTGTCGAACGGCCAGATCGTGCCGTTGTGGTAGCCGATCGGGTTGTAGCGGACCTCCCCCTCGGCCAACGTGCGCACGCCCCACCCGGAGAAGAGTCGGGGCCCGACCAGATGCTCGGCGATCTTCGCCGCCCGGTCGTGCTCCACGATGCCGCTCCACAGCAGGTGACCGATGTTCGAGCTGAGCACGGCCAGCTGCCGGCCCTCCGCGTCCAGGGCCAGGGCGTAGTACTCCCCGTCCGCCACCCACCAGTCCCGGTTGAACCGCTCCTTGAGCTGCGCCGCCTCCCGCTCCAGCTGGTCGGCGAAGGCCGGGTCGCCCCAGAACTCCCGAGCCATCCGGGCCGCCCGCATCTTCGCGTCGTAGGCGTACCCCTGCAGCTCGCAGGTGGCCCGGGGAAAGCCGGGCAGCCGACCGTCCCGGTAGTGGAGGGAATCCCAGGAGTCCTTCCAGCACTGGTTCTCCAGGCCGGTGTCGGTGTTACGCCGCTCGTACCAGATGTAGCCGTTGCCGACCAGGTCGGCGTAATCGTCCACCCACCTCAGCGCGGCCCGGCACTCCCGCTCCAACTCCTTGACCAGCGCGACGTCGCCGCTCCATTTCTCGTACTCGTCCAGCAGGATCACGAACAGCGGGGTGGCGTCCGCCGTGCCGTAGTACGGCGAGTGCGGCTGCTCCTCGAAGGCGGCCGTCTCGCCGTAGCGAAACTCGTGCAGGATCCGGCCCGGGTCCTCGTCCCGGAAGTCGTCGAACCGGGTGCCCTGCAACGCGGCCAGGATCCGCAGCGTCGTCTTGGACAGACTTGGCGCGAAGGGCAGCACCTGAAGGGAGGTGAGGATGCTGTCCCGGCCGAACATGGTCATAAACCAGGGCAGGCCGGCCGCCGGCAGCGTCTGGCCGCCCAGCGACAGCGGCGAGTAGCGGAGCGCGGCCAGGTCGATCAGGCTGCGCCGGTACGTGGATCCCAGCCAGGGGTGTTCGGTGTTCACCTTCGGCGCGTTCTTGACCCACTGCTCCAGGTCGTGCTGCAGGGCCTGCCGCTCGGGGCCGTGCCCCGTCAGTCCCATCCGCAGGTCCCGGCCACCCGGCCCGACCGCGATGGTCTGCACCTCGATGTCGGTGGCCCACTGCTCGTTCGGTTCCAGGTGGACGCTGTAGGCGAAGCCGTTCTTGTCGTACCGGGCGGTCGCTGACGAGGTGACGACCGTTTCTCGCCTGAAGTTGCCCCGCCGGTACCCCAGCCGGAGCCGGTCCGTCTCTGCCTCGGCGTAGATTTCCCCCTTCTTGTTCACGATCTCGTCCTTGACCTGGAACAGGTCGGCGAAGTCGGAGCCGGCGTCCATCCGGATCTCCAGATCGACCGGCTTCTCGTCGTGGTTGAGAATGATCAGCTTCTCCCGGAAGCTGCCGCCCACCGCCCGCTCCCGGATGATCGACAGCTTCGCGTCGACGTAGTGCGTGGCCATCCCCGGCACCAGGAAGAACCGCGCCTCGTAGTACTGCAGGTCGTCGTAGGAGAGCGCGTTGAGCCGCTCACCGTTGACCGTCAGCACCCACTTGGACAGGAATCGGGTGTCGAGGGAGAAGAGCCCGGTCGGCTCGCTCGGGGTGGCCTCGAGGTCGCCGGTGTCCTCGGAGACCACGAAGGTGTTGCCGTCCAGGATCCGGATGTTGCTCCGAGGCATCAGCGGACCTCCCTCTGGAACACGCGCCGCGGACCTCGGGATTCCGGCGGACCGGGAAAGACCCGTTCGAACTGCAGCACCAGGCGCAGGTTGCCCGAGACGGTCATGTCACCCCGCAGCATCGCGGCGATCGCGTTCTCCTCACCCGTGACCAGCTCGTCGAAGAGCCTCGGCGCGGTCCCCACGATCGTGTCGGCGCTCAGGTCCTCCTGCCTCACCTCGAGCTTGCCCCGGTCGATCCGCAGCAGCCAGTGGGTCGTCTGCGGCCCTTCGTGCAGATCAAAGCGCAGGGTTCCGGAGGTCTTCTCCAACCGGGGGTCGAATCCCCGCCGGTCCAGGTCCTCGAAGAATTTCGTGGTCGGCTCCGCCATCCGGTCCACTCCTCCCGCGATGCGTGGCATTCGACGTCCGAGAAGGGGTCCCCATCGGGTACGACGTCAACCTCGCCCGGATCGGGTGAGTCGCCCGCCCGCGGGGTCGTACCCGGGCGATAGCCTGCGGGACGGCACCGGCGGTGGAGGCGATGATGGCGCAGGGGGCACCGGAGGTCACCCGGGAGCGGGTGCTCGGCCACCGGGTCGCGGCGCACCAGCTGGACCGCCCCGGGCTGCGCCCCGCCGACCTCGACGTGCTGGATCTGGGCGTCCAGGACACGCCCTACGGTTCGGCCCGGCTGGCGCTGGCCGCCCGCGTGCCGGCCGCTGCCGGGCTCGACGACGACCGGTTGGAGCTGGTCTGGTCCATCCGTGGAGCGCCACACCTGCACCGCCGCGCCGAGTTGCCGGCGCTGGCCGCCGCCCTCTGGCCGTTGAGCGACGCCGACGCCGCCCGCCGGCTCCCCGGGCAGATCCGGGACGGGGCCAAGCTGGGGCTGGCCGAGCGACCGGCACCGACGCGCTGATCCTGGCCTACCTGCGGCTGCACGGCCCGGCCGGGGCGGCCGACGCGGCCGGCTTCCTCGGCACCACCGCCAGCGAGCTGCGCCGGGTCTGGCCGGCCGGGCTGGCCGAGGTCCGGGTGGACGGCCGATCGGCCTGGGTGGCGGAGGATCGGCTCGACGCGCTACGGCTGGACCTGACGATCACCCCGTTCGCCACCCTGCCCAAGCGGGTCAGCCGCGAGATCGACGCCGAGGCGGACCTGGTCCGCGCGGCGCGAGGCGGATCCGAGGTGCGAGTGCTGATCGAGACAGCCTGAGCGGAAACGACGCCGGCCCCGCACGGGGAGCCGGCGTCACCGCGGCGGACACGTCAGACGTTCGGTTCGTCGGCACTGATGTCCGCGAGCACCGACTGGGGTTCCCGTTCAACGGCGAGGTCGCCGAGCGAGACCAGCCCGACCAGGCGGCCGTCGTCCACCACCGGCAACCGGCGTACGGCGTACGTCCGCATCAGGTCGGCGGCAGCCACCGCGTCGTCGTACTGGCTCACGGTGACCACCCGCTTGCTGGTGATCTCGTTGAGCTTGGTGGACTTCGGGTCCTTGGCCTCGGCGACGCCCCGGACCGTGATGTCCCGGTCCGTGACGATGCCGGCCACCTTGTCGCCGTCGGTCACCACCACGTCGCCGATGGCGCTGTCGCGCATCTCCTGCGCTGCGGCGGTGAGCGTGTCGTTGCCGTCCATCGTCACCAACCGGGTCGTCATGAACTCTCCGACCGTTGTCATGGTGCTCCCCTCTCGGTGTCGGCACCGGCCGTCTACCCGCACGGCCCCGAGGGGTAACGCCGCCCGGGTCGCCGACGTCCACCGGTACGCCGACCTCGGCAACCGCATCCACCGATGGGCTCGGACCAGGTCAGCCGCGCGGGGCCATGCCGTAGACGCGCTCGACGTGCAACCGCAGCACCAGCCGCCGCTCGGCGACCATGGCGCGCCGGAAGTCGTCCCAGTCCGGGTGTTCACCCTGCACCGCACGGTAGAGCCCGACCAACTCCTCGACGGTCGCGTCGTCCGGCCGCTCGGCCACCGGGGTCAGTTCGGCCCGCGCCTCCGCCACCGCGTACGCCCAGCCGTCCTTGCTGCTGACCTGGAAGCTGGCGCGGGGATCGCGGCGCAGGTTGGCCGTCTTCGCCCGCCCGTCGGTGACCGACACCCGGATCAGGCTCCGCTCCCGGTCAAAGGAGTAGACCACATTGGACAGCTGCGGCCGGCCGTCCCGCTTGATGGTGGCCAGCACACCGAGCCACCGGCCGGCGATCAGGTCGGTCAGGGCCTGCTCGGTCTTCTCATCCGCCATGGCGTCCTCCGCGGTCGAGTGGTGGTTGCGGATTCCATCCCACCGCCGAGGCAGGCGACGGGCAGCGCGGCCGGGCTCAGCGCCGCTCGGCGGCAACCAGCTCGGCGAGCTGCACGGCGTTGAGCGCGGCGCCCTTGCGCAGGTTGTCGTTGGAGCAGAACAGGGCCAGGCCGTGGTCGACGGTCTCGTCGGCCCGGATCCGCCCCACGTACGTCGGGTCCTGGCCGGCGGCCTGCAGCGGAGTCGGCACGTCGGAGAGCGCGACGCCCGGCGCCTCGTCGAGCAGTTCGCGGGCGCGGGCCGGGGTGATCGGGCCGGCGAAGCGCGCGTTGATCTGGAGCGAGTGGCCGGTGAAGACCGGCACCCGGACGCAGGTGCCCGAGACCTTCAGCCCCGGGATCTCCAGGATCTTGCGGCTCTCGTTGCGCAGCTTCTGCTCCTCGTCGGTCTCAAAGGAGCCGTCGTCGACGATCGAACCGGCGAGCGGGAGCACGTTGAAGGCGACCGGCCGGGCGAAGGAGCGCGGCGCCGGGAACTCCACGGCCGAGCCGTCGAAGGTGAGCCCGCTGGCCTGCTCGGCCACCTTGCGGACCTGCTCGTCCAGCTCGGCCACCCCGGCCAGCCCGGCGCCGGAGACCGCCTGGTACGTCGAGACGACCAGGCTGACCAGCTCCGCCTCCTGATGCAGCGGGCGCAGCACCGGCATGGCCGCCATGGTGGTGCAGTTCGGGTTGGCGATGATGCCCTTGGGGCGGTTCGCCAGAGCGTGCGGGTTGACCTCGGCGACCACCAGCGGCACCTCGGGGTCCATCCGGAAGGCCGAGGAGTTGTCGATGACGACCGCACCGGCCTCGGCGACCCGGGGGGCGAGCTCTTTCGCGGTCCCCTTGCCCGCCGAGAAGAGCACGATGTCCAGCCCGCGGTAGTCCGCGGTGGCCGCGTCCTCGACGGTGACCTCGCCGTCCCGCCAGGGCAGCGCGCGCCCGGCCGACCGCGCGGAGGCGAACAGCCGCACCTGCTCCGCCGGGAAGTCGCGCTCCGCCAGCACCCGCCGCATCACGCCACCGACCTGGCCGGTGGCCCCCACAATGCCGATCCTCATGCCCGCGAGGCTACCCAGGTCACCGGCCGGGCGGGGAACGCTTTCCCACCGCCCGGACCCCGCCAGCCCGGCGGCGCGATCCGCATCACACCTTCGCCGGCCGTCAGGGGGCGTGGTCGACCACCTCGCCGAGGCCGGTGGCGACCAGTTCGTCGCGGATCACCGCCGCGTCGCCCTCCACCACGAGGGTCAGCGACTCCGGGTGCAGGTGGGCCGCCGCCGCCGCGGAGACCTGCTCCACGTCGGCGGAAAGCAGCGACTCGCGCAGCCGGGCGTGGTAGTCGTCCGGCAGGTCGTGCACGACGAGAGTGGTCAGCGCGGAGGCGATGGCCCGGGGGCTCTGCAGCTCGACCGAGAGCTGACCGGCCCGCCAGGACCGGGCCACCGCCAACTCGTCCTCGGTCACCCCGGTCAGCTGGGTACGGGAGATCTCGCCGGTCGCCTCCACCAGTGCCGGCGCGGTCACCGCGTTCTGCACCCCGGAGCCGACCGCGAAGCGGCCGAACCGGCGGGACGAGGCGAAGTCGGCCCGGACGCCGTACGTGTAGCCGTGCACCTCGCGGAGCAGGTGGTTGAGGCGGGAGGTGAACGCCCCGCCGAGCACCGTCCCGGCGAGCGTCATCGGCACGTAGTCCGGGTGGGCGCGGTGCGGGGACGGGTGCCCGAGCCGCAGCGTGGACTGCACCGAGCCGGGCCGGTCGACCAGGAGGATCCGCCGCCGGCCGTGCAGCGGAACCTCGATCGGTCCCCCCTTCTCGACCGGCCCGCCGCCGGTCCCGGCGAACGCCGTCGCGCCGAGCGCGTCCAGGTCGATCCGATCCAGGTCGCCGACGACGATCAGCGTGCCGGGGCGGATGAACCACTCGGAGTGGAAGACCGTCACGTCTTCGACGTCCAGCCCGGCCACCGTGTCGGGGTCGCCGTACAGCGGCCGGCCCCAGCGGTTCTCCACGCCGAACAGGTCGGCGCGCAGCACCGCGTCCGCCCGGGGGCCCGGGTTGGCCCAGTCGATCCGCAGCGCGGTCGCCTCGTCGTCGCGGACCCGCCGCACGTCGGCCGGATCGAGTCGGGGCGTACGGACCGCCTCGGCGAGCAGCTCGACGGCGGCGCTCAGCCGCTCCACCGGCACCTGCACGCTGACCTGGAAGGAGTCCCAGTCCAGCCCGGTCACCAGCTCGGTGCCGAGCGCCTCGATCGCCAGCGCGTACGCGGTCGCGTCCCGCTGCGCGGTCCCCTCCTCCAGGGCCTTCGCCAGCACCCCGCCCAGCCCCTCCTTGCCGACCGGCTCGCGGCCGGCGCCGGCGTCGAGCAGCAGCAGCGCGACGGCGAGGTTCTGTCCGGGCAGGTGGGCGGCGACGACCTGGCCGCCGGCCACGGCGCGGCGGACCACCGGCGGGAACCGGTACGGGCGGGCGGCGCCCGGGCCGGGACGTTCGGCGATCAGCGTCATAGGGTCTCCTCGGGCAGGTAGGTCAGGGTCACCCGGTCGTCGGGGCCGAGCAGCTCGTTGGCCTGTTCGGCGATCTGCTCGGCGGTGACCGCGAGCCAGGCCGGCAGCCGCTCGGCGGCCTTCGCCGGATCGCCGAACTGCGTGGCGTACCGGCCGAGCATGTCGGCCCGGCCGTCCACGGTGGACATCTGCCGCCACCACATGGTGCTCAGCAGCGCCTTGGCCCGGTCCAGCTCGGCGGCGGTCACCGGCACGGTGGTCAGCTCGTCGACCACCTCGGCGACCCCGGCGGTCAGCCGCTGGGCGCTCACCCCGGGGCGGGCGGTGGCGGTGGCGATCAGCGGGGCCGGTGCGTGCGCCAGGTCCACTCCGTACGCCCCGACCAGGTCCGGCTGGGCGATCCGTTCCCCGTCGGCGAGGCGCTGGTAGAGCCGGCTGCCCCGGCCGGTGCCGAGGATGGTGGCGAGGACGGTGGTCACGTCGTACCCGGGCGTGCCGAACGGGTGGGTGCGGTGCGCGACGTACACGCGCGGCGCAGGCACGTCGGCGGTGACGGTCTCCACCGCCGGCCGCCCGGTCGCCGGGACGACCCGCCCCTGCGGCGCGGCCGGGATGTCGTCGCGGGCGGGGATGGCGCCGAAGTACTTGTCGGCCAGCGCGAAGACCTCGGCCGGGGCCGCGTCCCCGACCACCGTGAGCACCGCGTTGTTCGGCGCGTAGTAGGTGGTGTGGAAGGTCTGGAAGGTTTCCAGGGCGGCGGCGTTCAGGTCGGCCATCGAGCCGATCGTGGCGTGGTGGTACGGGTGGCGCGGCGGGTAGAGCAGCGGGAGGAGCCGCAGCCAGGCGTCGCCGTACGGGACGTTCTCGTAGCGCTGGCGGCGCTCGTTCTTGACCACGTCGCGCTGGTTGTCCAGCGTCTCCTGGGTCAGCGCCGGCACCAGGCCGCCCATCCGGTCGGCCTCCAGCCAGAGCGCCAGCTCCAGGTGCTCCGCCGGGACGGTCTCGAAGTAGTTCGTCCGGTCCGGATTCGTGGTGGCGTTGAGCGAGCCGCCGGCGCCCTGGATGAGCTTCATGTGCTCGGTCTTGGCCACGTTCGCCGAGCCCTCGAACATCAGGTGCTCGAAGAGGTGGGCGAAGCCCGTCTGCCCCTCCGGCTCGTGTCGGGAACCCACGTCGTACCAGAGGTTCACCGCGACCGCGGGGGCGGTGCGGTCCTCGCTCACCACCACGCGCAGGCCGTTGTCCAGTCGGGTCGTCTCGATCGGCCAGGGGTAACCGCTCTCGGGCATGGCACGACGCTATCCGATCTCGCCGGCGGAAAGGTGACGAGCGGGGAGCATCGACCGCCCGCGCCGGGGGTACACGCGGAACATGTCCGCCCCCGCCCCGCCGGGCCCGCGGCGCGTCCGCTCAGTCCGGCGGCTCGCTCGGGGTCACCGTCTGATCCGACGTCCGGTGCTCCAGGGTGGTGTCCTCGGCGACGTTTGAGTCCTCCCGGACGTCCGACTCGGTGAGGATGGCGTCGGCCTGGGCCCCCGCGTTCTCGCTGCCCGCCGCCGCCTCCTCGGGCAGCAGGTGGGCCCGCGACTCCACCCGTTCCTGGTCGCTCTGCTCGTGACTCATGCCGACCCCCATACCCCGTGTACCGCAGTGCGGAACGGAGTTAGCCTTCCCCGTCCCGTCGGGTAGGCTGGCGGACGTGACGCGGTCGTATCGATGGTTTAGGCAGCCGGCTGGAGGAGCCGGTGACTTCACCATGATCTGACGTCACTCCTCTTCGAGCCGGCTGGGCAGGGATGGTTCCCTGCCCTCTCGCGTACGAGCAGCCGGCTCGTCCCCGGGCGCCGGCACCGGGGCACGGTCGGCGGAAGGAACCCCACCGTGACGACCCCGGACACCGACCGGGTCAGTGATCAGCGGATTGACCGTGTCGTGCCGCTGACCACCCCGGCCCTGCTCCACCACCACCTGCCCCTGGACGCAACGCTCGCCGAGGCCGTGCTGGCCGGTCGGCGCGCGGTCGGCCGGGTGCTGGACCGCGCCGACGACCGCCTGCTGGTCGTGGTCGGCCCGTGCTCCGTGCACGACCCGGCCGCCGCCCTGGATTACGCGGGCCGGCTGCGCGAGGTCGCCGACCGGCTCGCCGACGACCTGCTGGTGGTGATGCGGGTCTACTTCGAGAAGCCGCGATCGACGGTGGGCTGGAAGGGCCTGATCAACGACCCGGGGCTGGACGGCTCGGGCGACGTCAACACCGGCCTGCGGACCGCCCGGGCGCTCCTGCTCGACGTGCTGCGCCTCGGCCTGCCGGTCGGCTGCGAGTTCCTGGACCCGATCACCCCGCAGTACATCGCCGACACCGTCGCCTGGGGCGCGATCGGGGCGCGGACGGTGGAGAGCCAGGTGCACCGGCAGCTCGCCTCCGGTCTGTCCATGCCGATCGGCATGAAGAACCGCCCCGACGGCAGCATCTCCACCGCGGTGGACGCGATGCGGGCGGCCGGCGTGCCGCACGTCTTCCCCGGCATCGACTTCTCGGGCACCCCGGCGATCATGCACACCCGGGGCAACGCCGACGGCCACCTGGTGCTCCGCGGTGGCGGTGGCCGGCCGAACTACGACGCCGAGTCGGTGGCGGGGGCGCTGGACCTGCTCCGCGCGGCCGGGCTGCCGGAGCGGGTGGTGATCGACGCCAGCCACGCCAACAGCGGCAAGGACCACCGGCGCCAGCCGCTGGTCGCCGCCGACGTGGCCGGGCAGCTCGCCGCCGGTGAGCGCGGGATCGTCGGCATCATGCTGGAGAGCTTCCTCCAGCCCGGCCGGCAGGACCTCGATCCCACCCGCGAGCTGGAGTACGGCCGTTCCATCACCGACGCCTGCATCGGCTGGGACACCACCGCCGGGGTCCTCACGGACCTGGCCGCGGCCGTCCGGGCCCGCCGCGCCACCCTCCCCACCCCGGCGTGACCCCCAGACGCACAGCGCCGCCCCGGCAGAGAGCCGGGGCGGCGCTGGGTGTCGGTGTGCAGGTCGCCTCTCGGCGAGTGGCACGACGCGGCTCCAGCCGAACGGTATTCCGCGAAGGCAATTTAGGTGAGGCCCGGGGACACTGGACACACCGACGCTCTGCACAACGAGGCGGGGGCCCCCGGTGTTCCGGCCCGCCCGGTGACCGCCGTCACGCCGCCCGCCGCCGGCCCGGGGACGTTTGACCGTTTCGGGCCCGGGTAGCTGATCGAGGTGACCGACGACGCACCCGTGACGGACGAGCCGGACATCCAGCGGCTCGACGATCTGCTCGACGACATCTACCACGGTCAGGAGCGGATGACACAGGCGGCCATCTACCGCCGGGCCGTCGCCGCGGAACTCCCGGCGGAGCTGCTCTCCCGGATCGCCGCCATCCCGCAGGGCGAGTACGCGGTCGACGAGGTGGCCGACCTGCTGGGCCGTTCGGTGCCCTGAGTGCGGGCAGAGGAGAGGACAGCCAGGTGAGCGACCGCAAAGAGGAGCACGAGCACATCGAGGCGCTCGGCCAACCGCCGAAAGGTCCGGACCCGAACGCCGATCCCGACTTCTCCGGCGAATACCAGGAGACGGCGGTGGATGACGACATCATCACCGGCGAGGACGAGGACAACCGCGAGCCGGAGGCGCCACGCGGTTGGGCCGGCGAGAACCACGGCACCACCCCGACCTGACGGGCGAACCCCGAGCCGGCCGGCGCGGGCGCCGGGCGGTCATCCGGCGAAAGGGCCGGCGCGAAGGCCGGCCCTTTCACCGTGCGGTCACTTGCCCTGCTGGCCGCCCTGGGCCGCCCGCTGGGCGACCGCGTACCCCAACTGGAGGAAGTCGGAGGCGGCCACGGCGGTCAGCGCGGTGGCGACCAGCCGGGTCAGCCGGGGTGCCAGCACCAGTCCGCCGGTGAGGCCGGTGGCCACCCAGACCGCCAGGCAGAACGGGCAGCTCAACAGCTCGCCGATGGCGTGCCGGGTCGGGTTGCCGGAGTCGCGGACCTTCTCCATCACCTCGCCCGTTCCGATGGGGCGGTCGTAGCGGGTGAACGGGGCCCGCAGCGGGCTGGTGATGGCGTCCTTGGCCAGCAGCCGGCTCACCTTGTGGGTCGCGATGGAGAGCAGCACCACGTCGGCCGTCGCGGGTCGCTCCGGCACCGGCCGCCCGGTCGCCCTGACCAGCCCGGCCAGGGCCGCGGTCACGGTGGTATAGGTACCCATCGCCGCCAGGTAGCCGCCCAGCGGCCGGTGCTCGTGCGGCGCGTACGCCCGGCGCAGCCGCGCCGCCTTCTTCTTCAGGCCACTCTCGGTCACCCGGTCTCCTCGGTTTGTCACGGCACGTGAAGCCGGCTCAGCCGGCGGTCAGGTTGTCGGCCACCTCGCGGGCCAGGTTGGCCAGGGTCTGATCGGCCAACCCGTCGGAGTCCCCGCCGGCCAGGTCGAGCCGGACCCGGGCGCCGCCGGCGTCGACCGGCTCCACCTGGATCTCCGCCGACCAGCCGGGCGCGGAGTCGCTGTACCAGGTGGCCCGCATCTGTTCGATGCTGATCACCTCCGGGCGGCGGTGGCCGTCCTGCCGTAGCGGCTCGGGCAGCCACGCGGCCGCACGGTCCGGGTCGATCGCCGTGTTGAAGACCACCTCGGGCGGCTCGGACATCCCCCGCTCGGCGTGCGCCGCCATCAGGCGCCCCGCAGCCGGCTCGGGTCGACCTCGCGCCCCGGGTGCCGGGCGAGGTACTCCGTCTCCAGCTCCGCTGTGCGGCGCAGGTGGTGGGCGAGCGCGGAGTCGGTCGCGTGCCGCAGGGTGTCCAGCCGGGTGCGGTGCAGGCTGTGCATCTCCCGGATCAGGTCCTCGTCGGCCAACTCGACGGGATCCACCCCGAGCAACTCGCCGTCGACCTCGCCGACACCGACGCCGTCGTGCAACTGCTCGCCGTCCCACTCGGGCAACCGCTGCTCCGGGCTGGCGTCACCGGTCCGGCGTACTGATTCGGTCATCCTCGCCCCCTCATCTCGTTCGGGCTGGCGTCTAGACGAATGCCCACGCCGCATGTCACCAAACCCCGCGACGGCGCGTCGACTACGACACCGCGTCGGAGACGGCCGGCGGCCCCGGTACCCTCTTAAGGCATGAAGCGGCTCTGGACACCGGCGTGGATCGCCCGCCACGTGGCCATGGTCGTGCTGGTCGTCGGATTCCTCGGCCTGGGCTGGTGGCAGATCAGCCGAGCCGCCTCGGGAAACTCGCTGAGCTGGGCGTACGCCGTGGAGTGGCCGGTCTTCGCCGGCTTCGTGGTCTTCGTCTGGTGGCGTGAGGTGCGGCACACGCTGCGCGGCGCGCCGGAGCCCCGGCCCGGCGCGGCGCCGTCTGCGGCCGCCGGCCCCGAGCCGGCCGCCGCCACCCCGGGGGTACGCCGACCGGTGCGGGTCAACCGCACCCCGCTGCCCGCCACGGGGGCGGAGGACGGCGACCTCGCCGAGTACAACCGCTACCTGTCATGGTTGAACGCCAACCCGGGCGCCCGGCCCGGTGACTATCCCGGCTGAGGCCGGTTCGGAAGGACGGACGAAGGTGGGCGGAGCCCTTACCCGGTACCGCGTGATCGCCTGGATCGTGGGCGTGGCGCTGGCCGTGCTGGTCCTGATCGGCATGCCGCTGAAGTACGGCTTCGACAACTCGACGGTGGTGGCGGTCGTCGGCACCGCGCACGGCTGGCTCTTCATGATCTACCTGGCCGCCACCTTCGACCTGTCCCGCCGGGCCGACTGGTCGCTGAAGCGGATGCTGCTCGTGATGCTCGCCGGTACGGTGCCGTTCGTGTCGTTCTACGCCGAGCGCCGGGTCAGCCGCTGGCTCGCCCCCGAGCAGCCCCGTACGCCGGAGCCGGTCGCCGGCTGACCAGCCGGCGCGGGCAGGCCGCCCGGCGGGCGTCAGCGCTTCGGCCGCCACGGGTCAGCGGAGGCGAGCGGTTCCTTCCAGCCGCCGTAGCGGGCGCCCTCGCGCGCCCGCCGCAGGGCCCGGGTGACCTGGCCGAACTGCCGCTCGTCGTCGCTGCTGAAGAGCAGCACCTCGGCGCCCCGATACCGCCCCCACAACTCGTACGCCGGCGGCCGCCAGCGGTCTCCCACCAGCGCGAACACCAGGGGCAGCAGGCCGACCGCCCCCAGCGTCAGGTACGCCCCGGCGGTGAGCCGCTGCAGTCCGCCGGTGAAGCCGAGCAGCACCCCGACCCCGCCGATCATCGCGGCGGTGACGGCGACCGCGCGGAGGGCGAGCCGGTCGTGCGGGCCCCGGGTGGTCCAGAGCTGGGTCAGCTCCGCGACCGCCCAGCTGTTCCGGCCGACGGTGAAGCGCTCGGCGGTGACGACGATGCCGGGCCGCGCGTAGAGCAGGGTCGGGGTGGCCCCGCTCGCCTTCGGCGACCGGGGCGGTTGGGTGGCGGAGCCATCGGTCTGCACGGCGTCCTCCCAGGCCGGCGCGCCGGGTTGCCTGCGCCGCCGCTGAGCTGTGCCGATGCCCTCGGGCGGGATTCCCGGCTGCGCGCTTCATTGTGTTGCCGTGGCGCCAGCCGGATCCGCCGTTTTTCGGGTGCTGAGGCGCGGATATCGGGCCGCTCCCCGCCGACAAAACAGATTCATATCAGTCTTTGTCGGTATTTTGCGTCGCGTTGCCTGGCGACATCCGCCGGGAACGACGAATCGGGCCAGTCGCTCGATCCGCCCATGCCACGCCCGGACCGCCACCGCCAGCGGGGGAGGCGGTCACGAAGCGTCACTGTCCCCAGTGGCACTTCCCGGCGCTTTGCCAACATTCGCCCCAACTTCAACTGCGGTTGACTTCCGCCACGGGTTAGGTTGGGCGAGCCGGACCGGTCCACCGCCATCCACCCGGATGGCCCCGGCCGGTGTCGCCGCGGCAGCAATAGGCCCCGGCGACCGTGGGAGAGGAGCCTTCCGCTCTTGTCGTCCTTACGAATCCTGCTGCGCTCGCTGGCGGTCGCCGCCCTCTCGGCCGCGCTGATCGCCCCGGCGTCGGTGGCTCGGGCCGAGCCCACCCCCGCCGAGCTGACGAAGCAGATCGAGAAGTCCTCGACTGAGCTGGAGCGAATCGTCGAGTCCTACAACAAGCTCAAGGAGGAGATCAAGGCCAACAAGGCCACGGCGGCCGCGTTGCAGGCCCGGATCGGCCCGTTGCAGGCGCAGGCCGAGCGGAGCCGCGCCGACGTCGGCGTGCTCGCCGTCACCGCGTACAAGACCGGCGGCCTGCCGACCGCCCAGGCCCTGCTCGAGCAGGGCGGGTCCAACTCGCTGGTGGACCGGCTGGGCACGCTGGACCAGCTGACCCGGCAGCGTCAGGCAACCATCGCGAGCTTCACCACCGACCAGCGGAAGCTGATCGACGAGAAGACCCGGCTGGACGCGACGCTGGCCCGGGAGGCCGCCCAGGCGAAGCAGCTCGCCGCCGGCAAGAAGAAGATCGAGGCGGATCTGGCCCGGCTCTACGAGCTGCGCCGGCAGGCGTACGGACGGGCCACCGAGGCGCCGGGCACCGCCAGCTCGGCCGGCAGCCCCCCGGCCATCTCCGGCTCCGCCGGGGTGGCGGTCCGGTACGCGTACGGGGCGATCGGCAAGCCATACGTCTGGGGGGCCGACGGGCCCGACGGGTACGACTGCTCCGGGCTGACCCTGGCGTCGTGGCGGGCGGCCGGAAAGTCGCTGCCGCACAACGCGGCGATGCAGTGGGACGCCACCGCACGCATCAGCCGCAGCTCCCTGCAACCCGGCGACCTGGTCTTCTACGAGGGTCTGGGTCACGTCTCCCTGTACGTCGGCAGCGGTCAGGTGATCGACGCGCCGAGCGCGGGCCGCAACGTCAGCAAGCGGGACATGGACATCATGACGATCGCCGGCTACGGCCGGGTCCGCTGACGCCGCGGACTGACTCCCGAGACAGCGAATGGCCGGCGTCCCCCTATCGGACGCCGGCCATTCGTCTAGCTAATTACTACCGGCTCAGGCCGCCTGCAGCCCCTCGGCCCGGGCCAGCTCGCGGAGCCGGCCGAGGGCCTGGATCTCCAGCTGGCGGATCCGCTCCCGAGAGAGCGAGAAGCGCGACGCGACCTCGGTCAGCGAGTGCTCCCGGCCGTCCTCCAGGCCGTACCGGGCCCGCATGATGCCGGCCGAGCGGTCGTCGAGGTGGTTGAGCAGGCCCTCGATCCGCTGCCGCTCCAGGCCGGTGAGGACGATGTCCTCCGGCGACGGAGCGTCGCTGTCGGCAACCAGGTCACCCAGGTTGGTGTCGCCGTCGTCGCCCACCGGGGTGTCCAGCGAGACGGTGTCCTGCGACCAGCGGACCAGCTCGTTGACCCGCTCGACGGTGACGCCGAGGGCCGCCGCGATCTGCTCCGGCTCCGGGTCGCTGCCCAGCTCACGGGTGAGCTGACGGGCCACGTTGCGCATCCGGTTGACGTCCTCCACCAGGTGCACGGGCAGCCGCACCGTGCGCTCCTGCTGCGCGATCGCCCGGCTGATCGCCTGGCGGATCCACCAGGTGGCGTAGGTGGAGAACTTGTAGCCACGCTCGTAGTCGAACTTCTCGACCGCCCGGACCAGGCCGGTGTTGCCCTCCTGGATCAGATCCAGCATGGGCATGCCGGAGCGCACGTAGCGTCGGGCGATCGACACGACGAGTCGCAGGTTGGCGCGGATGAAGAGGTCCTTCGCCCGCCCGCCCTCGGCGACCAGCAGCTCCAGGTCCTCCCGCTCGACGCCTGCGGGGACGCGGTCCTCGCTGAGCAGGTGCTCAGCGTAGAGGCCGGCCTCGATCGCCTTGGAGAGGTCGACCTCCTTGGCGGCGTCCAGCAGCGGCGTCCGGGAGATCTCGTGCAGGTAGACGCCGACCAGGTCGCGCTCCTCGGCAACCTCGTCGGTTCGCATGCCAATGTTCTTGTCCACGATTCCCACGGTCCCCTCGCTCGCGCCGGTTGCCCGGTTCCTTGCCATCCCCACGTCCATCAGCCCCCCCGTAACTTCCGCTGTGTCCACCCGTGCTGACACCTACACAACAGATGAGACGCGTCGGGGATTCCATGTCGTGGGTCGAAAGTGTCACGAATGCCTGAGTAGTAGCTGAGAGCCCGGTCCATGTTTGCTGTCAGGACCCTGCCGGGTGAGGCGCCTCCGGGCGCCACAAACGGGCCGGCGGATCAGCGGAATCATCGCCCGCCCACGGAATCGCATCATTGCGAAATCCATGAACGCAGCGATCCGCGTCACCGCCTCATTGCGATCCTGGTCACTGCGAGATACGCGCCGGTGGACCGGTCGGTTCAGCCACGGGTGAGGATTACCCCACCCCTCGGTGAACAATCCGCAGCGCGCTGAACGTCCCGTTCGGGGCGTGACGTGCGTCTCGGCGGGTGGCGCCCGGGCGATGCGGGACCGGGCGGGCGCCTCGCCGGTGGCCAGCGACGGGGCGCGGGGGTCAGGAGGCGAGCAGGGCCAGCGCGCTGCGGACCTGGTCGGCAGCGCGGGCCAGGGCGGCCCGGGCGGCGGAGACCTCGGCGCCGGAGACCAGGGCGACCAGGGCGGTCTTGAGGTCGCCGTCGGCCTCGTGCAGGGCCTGCCGGCAGACCTCCTCCGCGCAGCCGGTGGCCTCCATCAGGATCGAGATCATCCGGCCGCGCAGCTTGGCGTTGGTGGCCACCATGTCGATCATGAGATTGGAGTAGACCCGGCCGAGCCGCACCATCACGGCCGTGGAGAACGTGTTGAGCACCAACTTCTGCGCCGTGCCCGCCTTCATCCGGGTCGACCCGGTGACGACCTCGGGTCCGGTGTCCACCCCGATGAAGACGTCGACCGACGACGCGGCCTCGGCCTCCGGATTCGCGCAGAGCAGCACCGTCGCGGCCCCCTGGGCCCGGGACGCGGCGAGCGCCCCGAGGACGTACGGGGTGCGCCCGCTGGCGGCCAACCCGACGACCAGGTCGCCGGGGCGTACGCACTCGGCGGCCTCGGCCGCACCGGCCCGGTCGTCGTCCTCGGCGTCTTCCACGGCGCGCCACATGGCCTCGGGACCGCCGGCCAGGTGCGCGCAGAACCAGTGCCCGGGCGAGTTGAAGGTGGGGGCGAGCTCGGCGGCGTCGAGGACGCCGAGCCGACCCGAGGTGCCGGCGCCGAAGTAGTGCACCCGCTGCCCGGCGCGCAGCGCCGCGGCCGCCAGGTCGACGGTCTCCGCGATCTCGTCGAGGACGCCGGCCACCGCGGCCGGCACCCGCCGATCCGCCTCGTTGATGACGGTGAGCATTTCCCGGGTCGACATCAGGTCGAGGTCCAGGCTGAGCGGGTTGCGCCGCTCGGTTGGCGAGCCGACCCGCACCGCGGGTCGGACCGGCACCGCGGGAGCCGCCTCGTCCCGTTCCACCCGGCCGGCGGTCATCCCCGCCTCCGCCCGGAGCCCACCCGGTGCGACTGGACCGCCTCGGCGGTCGCCTCCAGGGCCTTCTTGGCCTTGGCCCGGCTGCGCGCGGCCACCCCGACGAAGAGGCAGTCGACGACGGTGAGCTGGGCCAGCCGGCTGGCCATCGCACCGGAGCGGTAGGTGGTCTCCCGGGCGGCGGTGGTGAGCACGAAGTCAGCCACCTCGGTGATCGGGGAGCGGGGGAAGTTGGTCAGGGCCACGGTGGCGGCGCCGCGGGCGCGGGCCTGCTCGAGCACCTCGATCACGTCCAAGGTCGTGCCGGTGTGCGAGATGCCGACCGCGACGTCGCCCCGCCCGAGCAGAGCGGCCGAGGTCAGCGCGGTGTGCACGTCCGGGAAGTAGAAGGCGGTCCGGCCGATGCGATGCAGCTTCTGCTGGAAGTCGGAGGCGACGAAGCCGCTGGCGCCGGCGCCGTAGACGTCGATCCGGCCGGCCCCGGCGATCGCCTCGACGACCTGCTCGCAGACGGCCGGGTCAAGCTGCTCGGCCGTCTCCTCGACGGCCCGCGCGTCGTTGAAGGCGATGGTCGCGATGATCTGGGCCAGGTCGGCGCCGGGCGGGATGTCGCCGCCGACCACCCGGGCGTCCGGCGGCTCGATCCGACGGGCCGCCTCGGCGGCGAGCCGGATCCGCAGCTGCGGGTAGCCGTCCATGCCGACCGACCGGCAGAACCGGATGACGGTCGCCTCCGAGGTCTCGGCGGCGGTGGCGAGGTCGGTGATGGTGCGCCGGGCGGCGTCCGCCGGGTCGGCGACGACCAGCCGGGCGACCCGCTGCTCGGCCGGTGACAGCGACGGGAGCAGGCCACTGATGTGGACGATCAGTCCACCGGGCTCGTGACTCGCAGAAATCTTCGAACTCTTCGCCACGGATGAAACTTACTTTCATGCGGCGTGACCGTCAACCATGACCGCCCGTATCCGGAAAAGTACCCTCTTCCGCGCGCGGCCGCCCCGGCAAGGGTGCATCACCGCAGCCCGGGCCGCCTCCTCCGCTCCGGTCGAGTGCACCGTGCCGGCCGGCCGGCTGGGCGGCCGTCGTCCACGCCGCGCCAGCCGGACGGCCCGGCGGGATGGACGGACGGCCGGGTCGGAGCACCGCCCGGCGTCCGGGCCCCGACGCAGCGGGCGGGCCTGAGCCGTTAGCGTGTGCCCATGGCGGAACGCAGTGTGCTGGTCACCGGGGGCACGGGCGGGCTGGGCGGGGCGGTCACCGCCGCCTTCCTCAAGGCGGGCTGGCGGGTGGTCGTACCGGAGCGGGAGGGCTCGGGGACGCAGCCGGCGGGCTCCGGACCGGTCCGGCTCACCGCGGACCTGCTGGAACCGGCCGGGGCCGCCCGTGCGGTCGAGGTGGCCGCGGCCGACCCGGCCGCGCCGCTGCGCGCGGTGGTCAACCTCGTCGGCGGGTACGCGAGCGGCGGGCTGGTGCACGAGACGCCGGTCGAGGAGTTCGACCGGATGCTCCGGATCAACCTGCGCCCGACCTACCTGGTCACCCAGGCCGCCCTGCCGCACCTGATGGCGGCCGGCGGCGGATCGGTGGTCTGCGTCTCCGCGCGGGCCGCGGTGGCGCCGTTCCCCGGCGCGGCCGGCTACGCCACGGCCAAGGCGGCGGTGCTCGCCTTCGCCAACGCGGTCGCGGTGGAGTACCGGCAGCGCGGCGTGCGGTGCAACACGGTGCTGCCCAGCGTGATCGACACTCCGGCCAACCGAGCCGCCCAGCCCGACGCCGACCACCGACGCTGGGTCGCCCCGGCCGAGATCGCCGCGGTGATCCGCTTCCTGGCCTCCGAGGACTCGGCGCCGACCAGCGGCGCCAGCATCCCGGTCTACGGGCGGGCCTGAGCGGGCAGCGGGTCGCCCGAGCGTGGCCAGGCCCCGTCGATCCGCGGCGGACCGGTGTCCCGGGGCGAGGTCCCGCGCGACGCCGGGGGGTCGGCCTCGTCGGCCGGCAGCCACCCGGTGAGGTGGGCGCGGATCCGGTGGGACACCTCGTCCGGCGGGCCCCCCGCGTCGATCACCACGAAGGTCGGGTACTCGGGCAGCGTCCGGTACGCGGTGTCGGCGGCGGTGAGCCAGCGCATGCTCTCGTGGTCCGTCCCCCGCCGCTCGATCCGTCGGTACGCCTCGGCCGGGTCGACGGTGAGCAGGAAGGTGACCTGCGGATTGGGGAAGAGCCGGTAGCCGGCCCGGGCCAGCCGCTCCCAGCGTTGGCCCCCGTGCGCCCGGATGCTCGCGTACTGGCAGGCGGAGTAGCGGTCCATCACCGCGGTCCGCCCGGTGATCAGGCAGCTCAGCAGCGCGGCGGCGATGGCGAGCCAGCGCAGCACCGACTCGACCGCGAGCGTCCCGTTCCGCCCGACGAGCCGCTGCGCGTCCGGTCGCCCCAGGCGCTGCGCGAGGCGGCCGAGCCAGCGCCGACCGCCCGCGTTGCGGTGATAGGTGGCCGGGCGGCCGGCCGCGGTGAGCGCCTCGGCGAGCCGATGGGCCTGGGTGGTCTTGCCCGATCCATCGATGCCGATCAGGGCGACCGCGCGCAACCGCGCCCTGCCACGCCGCGTACGCAGTGATCCAGCCACCCTGCACAGGCTATCCGACGGGCGCTCCCCGCCTGGCGATTTGTCCCTTTCGCTCCCAGTTGGCGCCCACCCGCGACACCGCCAGGTGTGGCCGACCGGAATGCCGGGTACGCAAATTCATTGCGACCGCCTGTCCACCTTTCGACCGACGGGAGACCCAGATGGCCGAGCGCGGGGACGAGACCCTGGTGCACACCCTCAAGAAGGTCGCCGCCGTGCTCAAGCAGTCCGAGATCCCGTTCGCCCTCGGCGGCAGCTTCGCCGTCTACGCGCACGGCGGCCACTCCAGCGACCACGACGTGGACTTCCTGATCCGGGAGCAGGACGTGGAACCGGCGCTGGAGGCCCTGGTCGAGGCCGGCTTCACCGCCGATCGCCCGCCCGAGGACTGGCTGGTCAAGGTCTACGACGAGGGGCGGATGGTGGACCTGATCCACCGGCCGATCGAGACCCCGGTGACCGAGGAGACCTTCGCCGACACCATCGTTCGGCCGGTCGACGCGATCCACATGCCGGTGCTCTCGGCCACCCGGCTCATGGTGCACAAGCTGCTCAGCTTCTCCCAGCACTACTGCGACTTCGCCCGCGCCCTGCCGCTGGCCCGCTCGCTGCGGGAACAGATCGACTGGGAACGGGTACGGAAGGAGACGCAGCACTCGCCCTACGCGGAGGCGTTCCTCGTGCTGCTCGACCGGCTGGACGTGCTGCCGGAGAGCGGCGCCACCGAAGGAAGGGAGACACCGTGACCGAGCAGCACGGCGGCGCCGCACCGCCCGACGAGTACGTCGAGGCGGAGATCCAGCGGCTGCTGGCCGAGGACCCCGACGTCGCCGAACAGGGCATCACCGTGGTCCGCCGCGAGCGGGGCCTGGTCCTCTACGGCGAGGTGGAGAGCCCACACCGGCGCGAGGAGATCCTGCGCCTGGTGGCCGAGCGCTTTCCCGACGTGCCGGTCACCAGCGACATCGGGGTGATCCGAACGCAGCCGCCCAGCCAGGTCGAGGAGCTGCCGTGAGGGAGGTTTGACCGTGATCCGCATCGCCGCCGTCGGCGACGTGCACATGGACGAGGACGTGGTCGGCCGGTTCCGGCCGGCCCTCGAGGAACTGCCCGACTGTGCCGACGTGCTGCTGCTGGCCGGCGACCTGACCCGGCACGGCACCGAGTCCGAGGCGCGCTGCGTGGCGCGGGAGTTCGGCGGCCTGGGGGTGCCGGTGATCACCGTGCTCGGCAACCACGAGCACCAGTGCGACCAGGTGCCGCAGGTGGTCAAGGTGCTGGAGGACGTCGGGATCACCGTGCTGGAGGGGACCGGGACGGTGCTGGAGTGCGCCGGCGGGCGACTCGGCGTGGCCGGGGTGAAGGGTTTCGGCGGAGGCTTCGCCGGGCGGTGCGCCAGCGACTTCGGCGAGCCGGAGATGAAGTCGTTCGTCCGGACCACCAACGAGAGCGCGGAGGCGTTGGGGAAGGCGCTGCGCGGGCTGGACTGCGACCTGCTGGTCTCGCTCACCCACTACTCCCCCGTGCCGGACACGCTCGCCGGCGAGCCGCTGGAGATCTACCCGTTCCTCGGGTGTTACCAGCTGGGCCAGGCGATCGACTCGGCGCCGACCGCGCTGGCCCTGCACGGGCACGCGCACCACGGCACCGAACGGGGCACCACCCCGGGCGGGGTACGGGTCCGCAACGTCGCCCACCCGGTGATCAAGCAGGCGTACAGCATCTTCCACCTGGGAGATCATCTCGGCTGAGGACCAGGTTTCCGGGATCGGGAGGGCGGGTACTCAGCGGGCATGGAGCTGATTCTCTGGATTCTTGCAGTCGTACTGGTGGTCGCCGGCATCCTTGCGCTGTTCCGCCGGCAGATCCTGTGGGGCATCGTCCTCATCATCGTCGGGCTGCTGGTCGGCCCGGGCGGCGTCAGCATCTTCACCTGACGCCAATTCCGAATCCCTGACCCGCCGGGGTCGTCGAGCCGGTATCTCAGTCCTCCCAGACCGGAGAGCCCGGACCCGACGACCCCGGCGCCGTGCTGTCCGACGCTTGTCCGTGCGATCTCCCGACCGTCCGACTTCGCGGCTTTCTTGATCAGCGGGGCGGCAGCGGGACGGGAGCCGGACTCCATCGCTTGCCAGCACCTCATCCCGGCCCCCGGACCCCGACGGGGGTCGAGACCCGGCTCACGGTACGCACCGCCGGCGGTCGCCCGGGGCCCCTCCCGTCGGCTCCCGAAACGTCGCGCGAGCTGGGAAGATTCACCGAATCCGTTGCCTGTGACGGGGATCGCCGCCGTTCGACGTCACTGTTGGGCATCTTTCCTTGCTGCGTGATCTCGGACGGACGACAATTCCGTCAGCATGGCGGCGCCGCTGTGGTCTGCTGCCAGCTGGTACAACCCAAAACGGAAGGTAGTGGAAATGCGGCTACGAAACAGGCTGGCGGCCCTCGGGGTGGCCATGGTCGTCACAGCGACCATGGGTGCCTGCGGCTCCGGCGGCGACGACAGCAGCGGGGGATCCTCCAAGACTGGTAGCCAGTTCGAGGGTCGGGGCCCCATCTCGTTCGTGTCGGGCAAGGACACCTCCGGGGTGTACGCCCAGCAGTTGGCCAAGTGGAACGCGGACCACCCGAACGAGCAGGTCAAGCTCATCGAGCTGCCGGAGAGCGCGGACGCCCAGCGGCAGCAGTTCATCCAGAACGCGCAGACCAAGTCGGACGCGTACGACGTGGTCTTCCTCGACGTGGTGTGGACCGCCGAGTTCGCCGCGAACGGCTGGGTGGAGGCCCTTCCCGAGGACCAGTTCCCGCTCGACCAGATGCTGCAGCCGGCGGTCGAGACGAACAAGTACTTCAAGAAGCTCTACGGCGTGCCGTACGCCTCCGACGGCGGCATGCTCTACTACCGCACCGACCTGCTCAAGGCCGCCGGCATCGCCGAGGCGCCCAAGACCTGGGACGAGATGAAGCAGGCCTGCCAGAAGATCCAGGCGACCCCGCAGGGCAAGGGCCTGGGGTGCTACGGCGGGCAGTACGAGAAGTACGAGGGCCTGACCGTCAACTTCAGCGAGGCCGTGAACTCCGCGGGTGGCGAGGTCGTCAAGGAGGACGGCAAGGCGAACGTCAACACCCCGGAGGCCAAGAAGGGTCTCGACTTCCTGGTCGACGGCTTCAAGTCCGGCGTGATGCCGCGTGAGGCCATCACCTGGAAGGAGGAGGAGGGCCGCCGGGCGTTCCAGGACGGCAAGCTCATCTTCCACCGGCAGTGGCCGTACCAGTACGCGCTCGCCAGCAAGAACGACGGGTCGAGCAAGGTGGTCGGCAAGTTCGCGGTAGCCCCGCTGCCCGGCCTGACCGGTCCGGGCAAGTCCACCCTGGGTGGCCACAACCTCTCGATCAGCAAGTTCAGCAAGAACAAGGCGACCGCCCTGGACTTCGTCAAGTGGTTCACCAACCAGGAGAACGCCAAGACCAACCTCACGGTCGCGTCGCTCGCGCCGGTCTACACCAACCTCTACGACGACCCGGCGCTGCAGAAGCAGTTCCCGTACCTGCCGACGCTCAAGCAGTCGATCATGAACGCTGAGCCCCGGCCGGCCATCGTCCGCTACGGCGACGCCACCGCGGCGATCCAGGAGTCGGCGTACGCCGCTCTGACCGGCAAGCAGACCAGCGAGCAGGCGCTCAGCGACCTGCAGAGCAAGCTCGACCAGCTCATCGCCCAGAAGTGATCAGCCCGCCGGGCCGGCGCATGCCGGCCCGGCGGCCCTTTCGGTAAGGAGGTCGAGTGGCTACCACCATCACCGCACCAGCCACTGGTCGACCCGCTCAGGGCCAGGCCGGGACGGGGCGACGCGCCGGCGTGGGGCGGCTGGCCGCCCTGCTGCTCTCGCCCACGCTTCTCGTACTCGGCCTCGTCATCGGCTACCCGATCGTCTCCGCGTTGCGGCTGTCACTCCAGGTGAGTTCCGAAGGAATCAACCCGGAGACCGGGGTCATTGAGCGGACCAGCCGCCTCGGGCTGGACAACTACACGGGCATCTTCTCCGGTGACACCGGCAAGCTGTTCTGGAACTCGTTCTGGAACACCACCACCTTCACTATCGCCTCGGTGATCATCGAGATGCTGATCGGTGTCGCCATGGCCCTGGTGATGAACCGGGCCTTCCGGGGCCGCGGACTGGTCCGGGCCAGCATCCTGGTGCCGTGGGCCATTCCCACGGCCATCTCCGGCCTCCTCTGGCGGTGGATCTTCCAGGCCGACGGCGTGGCCAACCAGCTCCTCAACGCCAACATTCTCTGGACCACCGAGGGCTTCCAGTCGTGGGTGGCCGTGGTCATCGCGGACACCTGGAAGACCGCGCCGTTCATCGGGCTGCTCGTGCTCGCCGGGCTGCAGATCATCCCGGCGGAGACGTACGAGGCGGCCCGGGTCGACGGCGCCGACGCATGGAAGACCTTCTGGAAGATCACCCTGCCGCTGGTGCGTCCCGCCCTGGTGGTCGCCGTGCTCTTCCGCATGCTCGACGTACTGCGGATGTTCGACCTGCCGTTCGTGCTGATCGGTCCGCACAAGCAGTCGGTCGAGACGCTGTCGATGCTGTCGTGGTACGAGGTGAACAACCTCAGATTCGGCACCGCCGCGGCGTACGCCATGGTGCTGTTCCTCTACGTGGCGGTCGTCGCGTTCGTGTTCGTGCGAGTTCTGGGCGCCGACCTGTTCGGCCGGGGGACGGGAGGTCGACGATGAGCACCACGAGCGGTGCGGTACTGGCCGAAACCGTGGCCGAGGGGGGCGGGCCGCGGCGGCCGAAGGCTCGCGCCCGGCGTCGCGGTCCTGGCTTCTGGTACTACCTGGGCATCACCCTGATTGTGGTGTACTGCCTGGCGCCCTTCTACTGGATGGTGGTCTCGGCGCTGCGCCGGCCGGCGGACCAGTTCTCCAACGATCCGCTGCCCTTCCCGCCGTCGCTGGACAACCTCCAGGCGGCCTTCTCGCCGGCCAACGGGTTCACCCGGGCTTTGATCAACAGCCTCATCGTGGCCGGTTGCACCACAGTGCTGACGCTGATCATCGGCACCTTCACGGCATACGCGCTGGCCCGGCTGGAGTTCCGCGGCAAGACGCTGATCCTCAGCCTGATCGTGGCGACCTCGATGTTCCCCGGCATCCTGGTCGTGGTGCCGCTGCTGCAGCTGTTCGTGAACATCGACTGGATCAACACCTACCAGGCGATGGTCCTCCCCAGCCTCAGCTTCGCGCTGCCGCTGGCGGTCTGGAACCTCACCGTGTTCTTCCGCCAGATGCCGTTCGAGCTGGAGGAGGCGGCGCAGATCGACGGGGCCACCCCGGCCCAGGCGTTCCGCAGGGTGATCCTGCCGCTCGCCGCCCCTGGCGTGTTCACCACGGCGATCCTCGCCTTCATCGCCGCCTGGAACGAGTTCATCATCGCGGTCAGCGTGGTCAACGACAACGACCGGAAGACGGCGAACGTGATCGTCTCCCAGTTCACCGGGCAGTACCAGTTCGACCAGCCGTTCGGCACCCAGATGGCCGCCGGCGTGGTGGTCACCGTCCCGCTCGTGATCATGGTGCTGCTGTTCCAGCGCCGCATCGTGGAGGGCCTCACCGCCGGCGGGGTGAAGTAGTCGGCAGCCGGCGGCGCGGCGGTGACCTCACCGGTTCACCGCCGCGCCGCCGGACCCGATGCCAGCACCCACCCTGCCGAACCGCCGGTGATCCCGCCCACTCGGCTGGTCGTCCGCGAATCGACCGCCCCACTCCGGGCATCCTGAGCGGAATCATCTGCCGCAGCCTGGGCACAATCACCGCATCGCACGGCTCGACACACGGGAGAAGGCCCTGAACATCAACGCGACGCACCAGGAACCGTCCGCTGGCCCCGCCACCGGGTGGTGGACCGAGGCCGTCATCTACCAGGTCTACCCGCGCTCCTTCGCCGACTCGGACGGCGACGGCATCGGCGACCTCCCCGGCATCACCGCCCGTCTCGGTCACCTGGCCGAGCTGGGCGTCGACGCGGTCTGGCTGTCGCCGTTCTATCCGTCGCCGCAGGCCGACGCCGGGTACGACGTGGCCGACTACCGGGACGTCGACCCGCTCTTCGGCCAGCTCGCCGACGCGGACAAGATGATCGCCGAGGCGAAGGCGCGGGGGCTGCGCGTCATCGTCGACCTGGTCCCGAACCACACCTCGTCCGCCCACCCCTGGTTCCAGGACGCGCAGGCCGCCGGGCCGGGCAGCCCGGAGCGGCAGCGGTACATCTTCCGCGACGGGCGCGGACCGCAGGGCGCCGAGCCGCCGAACGACTGGCAGAGCGTCTTCGGTGGCCCGGCCTGGACCCGGGTGCCCGACGGGCAGTGGTACCTGCACCTCTTCGACACCGGCCAGCCCGACCTGAACTGGGGCAACCCCGAGGTCCGCGCCGAGTTCCTGGACATCCTCCGGTTCTGGCTGGACCGGGGCGTGGACGGCTTCCGGGTCGACGTGGCGCACGGGCTGATCAAGCAGGCCGACCTGGCCGACTGGCAGGAGCCGCAGGAGATCCTCTCCGGCCCTGAGGTGGACAAGCCCCGACCCCCGATGTGGGACCAGGACGGGGTGCACGAGATCTACCGGGAGTGGCGGCGGCTGCTCGACTCGTACGACGGCGAGCGGATCCTGGTCGCCGAGGCCTGGGTGGAGCCCGCCGAGCGGCTGGCCCGCTACGTCCGGCCCGACGAGATGCACCAGGCGTTCAACTTCGAGTACCTGCTCGCCGCCTGGACCGCCCCGGCCCAGTACGCGGTCATCACCCGCTCGCTGGAGTCCACCGACGCGGTCGGCGCCCCCACCACCTGGGTGCTCTCCAACCACGACGTCGTGCGGCACGCCTCCCGGCTCGGCCTGCCGATCGGCACGCCCCGACCGAACGGCATCGGCATCGGCGACCCGCAGCCGGACGCCGCGCTCGGCCTGCGCCGGGCCCGGGCGGCCACCCTGCTGATGCTCGCCCTGCCCGGATCCGCTTACCTCTACCAGGGCGAGGAGCTGGGGCTGCCGGAGCACACCACGCTCCCGGACGAGGCGCGGCAGGACCCGACCTGGGAGCGCAGCGGGCACACCGAGCGGGGCCGGGACGGCTGCCGGGTGCCGATCCCGTGGGAGGCCGACGCCCCGTCGTACGGCTTCGGGCCGACCGACGCGAGCTGGCTGCCGCAGCCCCCGCTCTGGGCCGAGTACGCGCTGGACCGGCAGCGCGGGGTGCCCGGGTCGACGTACGAGCTGTACCGGACCGCGCTGCGGCTGCGCCACGAGCACGGGCTGGGCCGGGGCACGCTGCGCTGGCTCTCCTCCGGCGACGAGGTGCTCACCTTCACCAACGGCGGCGTCACCGTGCTGACCAACTTCGGCGAGGTGCCGGTGCCGGTGCCGGCCGGCGCGGAGCTGCTGGCGGCGAGCACCCCGCTCGACGAGGATGGCCGGGTCCCGACCGACGTGACGGTCTGGTTCCGCTCCTGACGGGTTGAGAGGGCCCCCTGTACAACGCGAGGCGTTGACGGGGGCCCTTTTCCTTACAGCCGGTCGGCGCGGGCGTGCAGGAGGTCGTGCACGGCCTCGATGTCGCCCGGGGAGGTCCGGGCGGCGAGCCAGTACATGACGCCGGTGGGGATGAAGAAGAACTGGAAGGCGGCCAGCCCGACGGCGTAGTTCAGCGGCGGCGGGAACGCCGCCCGCAGCCCGTGGAAGGCCACCCCGACCAGGCCGTTGCCGGCCGCCCGGCCGACCCCGTTGACCAGGTTGCCCAGGCTGTAGACGGTGCCGCGGTGCTCGGGCGGGTTGACGTCCGCGATCAGCGCGAACCAGTTCGGCGAGTTGGCCGAGGTGAGTGCCAGCGCGACCACGGCGGTCAGCAGGCTCAGCCCGACCGTCGGCTCGGTGACCACGCTGGCCAGCACCGCGCGGACCACCGCCCACCGGCTCCCGCCGTCCGGGACGTCGATGCGGATCGGCACGAAGAACAGGACCAGGTAGAACGGCACGGCCGCGAGGATGCCCACCGCCGCGACCAGGGCCCGGCCCCGGAGCGTACGCCGTTGCAGCGCGTCCCCGACCAGGCCGCCGACGATGGAGAGCACCCCGCCGAGCTGGAACAGGGTGGCGAAGACGCTGCCCACCACCACGGCGGTCGCCGCCGAGTAGCCCTGCGCCTCGGCCCGCTGGGCGAAGAGCACCGGCAGCCACACCAGCGATCCGAAGGCCGCCTGCGCGGTCAGGCCCTGAAGGATCAGCCACCGGTTGGTCCGCCGGGCCAGGATCCGCGGCAGGTCGGCTCGGCTGATCCGGTAGTCGTACTCGGCGCCGGCGTCGAGCGCCCCGGCCAGCTCGGGCTCGCTCTGCCCGCGCCGGATGTTGTACGTGAAGAGGTAGGCCACCGTGGCGACCAGCCCGACCACGGTGAGCACCACGAACGGGCGTCGCCAGTCGGTGTTGCCGAGGATCCCGCCGGTCAGCGTGCCGGCGAGGGTGCCGACACCCTGGGACAGCCCCCAGAAGCTCATCACCAGGCCTCGGCGGCGGGGGGAGATCAGGTCGGTGACCACGGAGAAGCCGACCGACCCGACCGCCCCCAGCCCGATCGCGGCGAGCAGTTGGGCGGCCAGGAAGGCCGGGTAGTGCTGGGCGAGCGCGCTGCCGCCGGTGCCGGCCGCCCAGATCAGGGTGCCGATCATGAGCAGCGGCTTGCGGTCGGCCCGGTCGCCCACGTACGCCCAGGCCACCGCCGCCACCGCGCTGGCCAGGAAGCTCACCGCGGTGACCAGGCCGAGCAGCCGCTGCGACACGCCCAGCGCCCCGGAGATCGGCCCGTACAGCGGCGGGACCAGGCCGATCGCCACGTTGTCCAGCGAGGCGAGCACCACGAACACCACGACGCTGTAGAACCGGTGCGCCGCGTTCCCGCGCCGGGAGATCCTGGTGCTGGTCATGCCCGGCAGCCAACCAGGAGAAGATCACGACCGGATGACGAACCCGGCCGAGCGGCCGCTCCGCCGTTCACTCCCGCGCCGCGCCGACCCGGTCCACGGTGTGGTCGCGGGCCCGCGCGTACCGCTCCCGGATGGCGGGGACGGGCTCGGTCGCGTACTCCTCGGTGTCGGCCACCGTCCACGCGGGTGGCGCCGCGCCGCCCAGGGCGACCCACGCGGCCTGGCGGGCCGCGCCGTCGGCGACATACTCCCCCGGCGGCGGCACGACCACCGGCCGGCCGAAGACCCGCGGGGCGATCCGCCGCACCGCCGCCGAGCGGGCCCCGCCGCCGACCAGGATCACGCGGTCGACTGTCGCGCCCTGCGCGATCAGCGCGTCGAGACCGTCGGCGAGCGCGCAGAGCATCCCCTCGACCGCGGCCCGGGCCAGATGGGCCGGGGTGGCGGTACGCAGGGTGAGCCCGTGCACGGCGCCGGTGGCGTCCGGCCGGTCCGGGGTCCGCTCCCCCTCCAGGTACGGCACCATGACCAGCCCGTCCGCACCGGGCGGGGCGGCCAGCGCCAGGTCGCTCAGCTCGTCGAGGCCGACCCGGAGCATCGCCGCGGCGGCGTCGAGGACCCGGGCCGCGTTGAGCGTGCAGACCAGCGGCAGGAACCGGCCGGTGGCGTCGGCGAACCCGGCGACCATGCCCGTCGCGTCGGCGGCCGGCGCGTCCGCCACGGCGAAGACCGTCCCCGAGGTCCCGATCGAGACGACCACGTCGCCGGGACCGGCTCCGACACCCAGCGCGGCCGCGGCGTTGTCCCCGGTCCCGGGGCCGAGCAGCACCCCGCCGGACTGCGCGTGGGCCGACGCCGTGCCACCCGGCCGGTGCCGGAGGCCGGGCGACGAGCCGCCGGAGCCGACCTCCGCCAGGGCCCCACCGAGCACACCGGGATCGAGCGGCCCCGCCGGCTCGGCGGGGCCGAGCACGGTGGGCAGCCGCGGCGTCCGGCCGAACGCCCGTTCCAGCAGGTCCAGGCGGTACTCGCCGGTCCGTGGCGACCAGTAGCCGGTGCCGCTGGCGTCGCCCCGGTCCGTTCGCAGCGCGTCCAGCCCCGGCGCGCCGGCCAGCCGCCAGGTCAGCCAGTCGTGCGGCAGGCAGACCGCGGCCACCCGGTCGGCGTTCGCCGGCTCGTGCCGGGCCAGCCAGCGCAGCTTCGTGGCGGTGAAGCTGGCCACCGGCACGCTGCCCGCCGCCTCGGCCCAGAACCGCCGGCCGGCCTCGCCGCCGCCCGCCTCCGCGATCAGGTCCTGGGCGGCCCTGGCCGAGCGAGTGTCGTTCCACAGCAGCGCCGGTCGGACCACCCGGCCCGCCTCGTCCAGGCAGACCATGCCGTGCTGCTGGCCGGCGACCGAGACGGCCGCGACGTCGGCCAGCCCGCCGGCCGCGTCGACGGCCGCCAGCAGGGCGTCCCACCAGGCCTGCGGGTCGACCTCGGTGCCGTCCGGGTGCGGGGCCCGGCCCTGCCGGACCAGCGCGCCGGTCTCCGCGTCCCGGATCACGACCTTGCAGGACTGGGTGGACGAGTCGACCCCCGCGACGAGCGGCATGGCGGCCCGCCTCAGCGCGCGCCGAGCAGGTGCTCGACGGCGAGCTGGTTGAGCCGGACGAAGCCGAAGCCCTTCGCGCCGGCCGCGTCCGGGTCGAACTCCTCGAACGCGGACCGGTCGGCGAGCAGGTCGGCGTAGCTCTCCCCCGGGTTCAGCGTCGGCGTGGCCAGGTCGGTGACCTTGCTGGCGGCCAGCGCCTCGGCCACCTCGGGGTCGGCCCGGAACGCCGCCGCCCGCTCCTTGAGCAGCAGGTACGTGCGCATGTTCGCCTCGGCCGAGGCCCACACCCCGGTCATGTCCTCCGTGCGGGAGGGCTTGTAGTCGAAGTGCCGGGGGCCGTCGTACGCGCGCCCGCCGCCCGGCCCGCCGTGCTCGAGGAGGTCCACCAGGGCGAACGCGTTGAGCAGGTCGCCGTGGCCGAAGACCAGGTCCTGGTCGTACTTGATGCCGCGCTGGCCGTTGAGGTCGATGTGGAACAGCTTGCCCTGCCAGAGCGCCTGGGCGATGCCGTGGGCGAAGTTCAGCCCGGCCATCTGCTCGTGCCCGACCTCCGGGTTGAGCCCGACCAGCTCGGGGTGGGCCAGGGTGGAGATGAAGGCCAGCGCGTGCCCGACGGTGGGCAGCAGGATGTCGCCGCGCGGCTCGTTCGGCTTCGGCTCGATCGCGAAGCGCAGGTCGTACCCGGAGTCGACGACGTACTGGCAGAGCAGGTCGACCGCCTCCCGGTAGCGGTCCAGCGCCGAGCGGACGTCCTTGGCCAGGTCGTACTCGGCGCCCTCCCGGCCGCCCCACATCACGAAGGTGCGGGCGCCGAGCTGGGCGGCGAGGTCGACGTTGCGCAGCACCTTGCGCAGCGCGTACCGGCGGACGTCGCGGTCGTTGCTGGTGAAGCCGCCGTCCTTGAAGACCGGGTGGGTGAAGAGGTTGGTGGTGACCATCGGGACGACCAGGCCGGTCTCGTCGAGGGCCTTGCGGAACCGGGTCAGCCGGGCGTCGCGGGTGGCGGCGTCCGCGCCGAAGGGGACCAGGTCGTCGTCGTGGAAGGTGATCCCGTACGCGCCGAGCTCGGCGAGCCGGTGCACCGCCTCGACCGCGTCCAGCTCGGGCCGGGTGGCGTCGCCGAACGGGTCACGGGCCTGCCAACCCACCGTCCAGAGACCGAAGGAGAACTTGTCGGCGGGGGTGGGACGGGGTGCCATGGCAGACCTCCGGTGGTGTCGTCCGCAATTTGTTCAGTGGTTGAATTAAATGACCGACGTGTGGCAGTGTCAAGAGGTGACCAGCGCAAGCACCGCCGGAGCGGTCCGGCAGGGCAGTCTCCGCGAGCTCAACCTCGCGGTGGTGCTCGGGCGGATCGCCGCCGCCGAGCGACCGCCCTCCCGGGCGGAGCTCGCCACCGACACCGGCCTGACCCGGGCCACCGTCTCGGCCGTCGTCGACGACCTGATCGCCGGCCGGCTGGTGACCGAGGCCGACCCCGCGCCACGTACCGGAGCCGGCCGGCCCGCCCGAGGCCTGGTGCTGGCCGACCACGGCCCGGCCGGGCTCGGCCTGGAGGTCAACGTCGACTACCTGGGCGCCTGCGTGGTCGACCTGGCCGGGACGGTCCGGCACCACGTGGTGCACCGCGTCGACCTGCGCCCGGTCTCCCCCGCCGACACGCTGGCCCGGCTCGCCGCGCTGGCCGCCGACGCGCGTGCGGTCGCCGTACGCCAGGGGTTGACCCTGGCCGGCGCGACGCTGGCGGTGCCGGGCCTGGTCGGCGACGGCGGCCTGGTGCGACTCGCCCCCAACCTCGGCTGGCGGGACGTGGATGTTCCCGGACTGCTCGCCGGACACCGGCTGGCCGAGCCGGTCGACGGGGTGCCGCCGCTGGTGGTCGACAACGAGGCCAACCTGGCCGCGCTCGGCGAGCTGCACGCCGGGCCGCCCGGCGCGGCCAGCTTCCTGCACATCTCCGGCGAGGTCGGCATCGGCGCCGGGATCGTGCTCGACGGCGTGCTCTTCCGCGGCGTGCGGGGCTGGAGCGGGGAGATCGGCCACGTCCCGGTGCACCCCGAGGGACGGCCCTGCCGCTGCGGGGGCCGGGGCTGCCTGGAGCGGTACGCGGGCCAGGAGGCGATCCTGGCCGCGGCCGGGCTGGCCGGCGCCGAGCTGCCCGCGGACACCGCCGCGACCCGGCTGGCCGACCTCGCCCGGGCCGGCGACCCGGCCACCCTCGCCGCGCTGGCCGACGCCGGGACCGCGCTCGGGGTGGCCGTCGCCGGGGTGGTGAACCTGCTGGATCTGGACACCGTGGTGCTCGGCGGCGGATACGCGCCGCTCGCGCCCTGGCTGCGGCCGCCGGTCGTCGCGGAGATCTCCCGCCGGGTGCTCACCGCGGCCTGGTCACCGGTGACGGTGCGGCCGGCGGCGCTCGGCGCCCAGTCCGCGGCCGTGGGCGGGGCGGCGTCGGTGGTCCGCCGGATCGTCGACCGGCCGGTGGGTTGGCTGACCCGCTTCGGATGATGGTGAGTGCCGAGATCGGGCGGTCAGGGTCGTCAGGCGGATTGCGCGACGGGCGGATCCCCGGCCGAGGCGGCCTCGGGCCGCTCCGCCACCGGCTCCTCCGGCCGCTCCGCCGAGGCCTGCAGCACCGGCCAGCCGGCCTCCAGACTCTCCCGGCGGCGGGCGCTCTCGTCGAACTCGCTCATCCCGCGCAGCAGCGCCTGGCGCCCCTCCGGGGTCATCCCGGCGAGCACCCGGGCCAGTCGCCGCCGGCGGTCGGCCCGCAGCTCGGCCAGGAGGCGGCTCGCCTCCGGCGTCAGGTGCAGGGAGATCTCTCGCCGGTCGAAGCGACCCGGCTCACGCTCGAGCATTCCGGCGGCGACCAGCCGGTCGCAGAGCCGACTGGCCGAGGAGAGCAGCATGTCCATGAGCGTGGCGAGCCGGCGGAGGTTGATCCCGTCGTACTGCTCGACGACCATGACGGCACGCAACTGGGCGCCGGAGAGCCGGCTGGTGGTGCTCTCGCGGGCCGCCTCCCAGACGGCCAGCAGGGTGCCCGCCGCCTCGTCCAACGCGGCGGCCATACTCGCTTCTGGTCCGTACGGACCGTGTTCCTCGGCCATGGTGGGCCCGAGACTACCCCGCCCACCCGGCCGCCGACCTGTGCAAAGGAGCAAAGATGAGCGGACCGGAGGATCGGGCGCGCCGGACCCTCACCGAGGCCCCGGCGGACCTCCTGCTCGACCGCCTCGCCGCCGAGCTGGCGCGGTCGTACCAGGTCACCGGGGTCGAGCTGTTCCAGGTCGACTACCGGCTGGCGGTGCTCCTTCCGTTCACCGACGGTGACCCGATCACCAAGCCCGGCCACCCCGCCTGGCGGTGCTTCGACCATCAGGAGCCGATCGTCGCCGACGGGGCCGGCTGGTTCCCGGTCGGCATGCGCGGCGAGCGGCGCGGGGTGCTGCGGCTGTCGCCGGTCCCGGACGACCCGGCCGCCGTCGGTGAGCTCGCCGCGATCGCCACCGCGCTCGGCCACGAGCTGGCCGCCGTGACCCCCAGCACCGACGTCTACATCATCGCCCGGCGCGACCGCCGGCTGACGCTCGCCGCGGAGATACAGTGGGAGCTGCTCCCCGGCCGCAGCCGGATCCGCCCGTCGTTCAGCCTGGCCGGGCAGCTCGAGCCGGCGTACGCAGTGCGAGGTGACAGCTTCGACTGGTCCGACGACGGCCGCCGGCTGCGGCTCGCCACGATCAACGGCTCGGGCGAGGGGGTGGCCGCCTCCATGCTCACCTCGCTGGCCATCCACGCGCTGCGCAACGCCCGCCGGGCCGAGCTGGCCCTGGCCGACCAGGCCGCCCTGGCCGACCAGGCGATCTACGCCCTGCACCGGGGCGAGCAGCATCTCTCCGCCCTGCTGCTGGAGTTGGACCTGGCCTCCGGGGCGATGACCGTGGTCGACGCGGGCTCGCCGCGCCTGGTGCTGCTGCGCGACGGCGAGGTCAGCGAGCAGGTCCTGGAGAAGCAGTTCCCGCTCGGCATGTTCGAGGGGACGGACTACCGGGAGCAGCACTTCCATCTGCGGCGCGGGGACCGGCTCTTCGTGGTCAGCGACGGGGTCATCGACGCGACCGGGCAGAACGTCCGGTACGGCGAGACGGCGCTGGACCGCTTCCTCCGCCGTACCGGGCCGATGGCACCGCTGGACGCGGTCCGGTCGTTGATCGGCGACCTGCGCGCCTTCGTCGCCGCTGACCTGGTGGACGACGCGGTGGCGGTCTGCCTGGACTGGCGGGGGCCGCAACCCTGACCGGCGCGCCGGCCCCGGCGCGCCCCCGTGCCGGGACCGGGCCGCGCCGATCGACTCAGTACGCGCCGCGGCTGTTGATCACCGCGCCGAAGGTCTTCCAGAGGATGGTCAGGTCGGCGGCGAGGGACCAGTTCTCCACGTAGTAGAGGTCCAGCCGGATGCCGTCCTCCCAGCTCAGGTCGGACCGGCCGCTGACCTGCCAGAGGCCCGTCATGCCGGGCTTCACCAGCAGGCGCCGGGCCACGTCGCCGTCGTACCGGGCCACCTCGGAGGGGATCGGCGGACGGGGACCGACCAGGCTCATCTGGCCGAGGAGCACGTTGGCCAGCTGGGGCAGCTCGTCCAGGGACCACCTGCGCAGCAACCGGCCGATCCGGGTGACCCGAGGGTCGTCGCGCATCTTGAACATCAGGCCGTCGGTCTCGTTGCGCGCGGCCAGCTCCGCCAGCAGGGCGTCGGCGTTGACCACCATGGTGCGGAACTTGAAGACGCCGAACTCCTTGCCGCCCTGGCCGACCCGGACCTGACGGAACAGCACCGGTCCCCGGCTGTCCAGCTTGATGGCGAGCGCGATCACCACCAGCACCGGCAGCAGCAGGGCCAGCGCCAGGAACGAGACGGAGCGGTCGACCAGGCCCTTGACCAGCTTCCGGGCCCCCCGGAACTCGGGCGCCTCCACGTGGATCAACGGCAGGCCGGCCACCGGCCGGGTGTGGATGCGGGGACCGGCGACGTCGGTCAGCGCGGGGGCGACCACCAGGTCCACCCCGGTCCCCTCGAGCTGCCAACCGAGCCGGCGCAGCCGGGCGGCGGTCAGCTCGCCGGAGGCGGTGACCGCCACGGTGTCCGCGCCGATGGCGGTGGCCGCCTCGGGGATGCCGCGGAACGAGCCCACCACCGGGACGTCGCCCAGCCGTTGTGGCACCGGGGCCAGCAGCGCGTCGGGGATGCAGGCCCCGACCACGTGGTAGCCGGCGTACGGCTCCCGGCGCAGGGTGTGCACCAACTCCAGGACGTGCGCGGCGTCGCCGACCACCAGCACCTTGCGGGACCAGCCGGCGCCCCGGGACCGGGCATGGTGCAGCCGCTTGCGAGCGGCGAACCGGGCCAGCTCGAGCCCGACCGTGCCGACCGCGAACGAGATGGCCAGGAAGCCCCGGGAAACGCCGACGTCGGCGATGTAGCCGACGATCGCGATGCCACCGGCCAGCCGCAGGCTCGCCTGGCTGACCCGCCGGTACTCGTCGGCGCCGTAACCGAGCACCCGGTCGTCGTAGCAGCGCAGCGCCTTCAGCGAGATCAGCCAGGTGAGCAGCAGGCCGGGGGCCACCACCACGTACGGAATTTCCGAACCGGTCGGCTCGTCGTCACCGAAGCGGGCGACGTACCCGACGAGGATGGCCACCACCAGGACGGCGGTGTCCAGCACCGCCAAAAGCCGGACGTACGCCCGCTCGTCGGCGCGCGTCGCCGGTCCGGGGGGGTCGCCTCCCGGTCGCGGCGCCCTGGCGGGGGTCAACAGGGTAGCCGAGGTCACCGACCGTCTCCACTTCGCTCAGGACGGCCCCGGACGGCGACCGACCTCGGTTGAACACCGGCGGCGCCGGAGCACTCCGACATCTTGCCTCGGTAATTATGGACGCCGATTGCTTCGGACGCATTGCCGTCAATCTTCTTGCGCGATGGACGGCGGGAAGTGATCCGCCGTACCGGCCCGGTACGGCGGATCACTTCGCCACTCGGCGACGAATCAGCGCGGCGCGGCCGGGCGTAGCGCGATCGCCTGCAGGAAGATCTCACCGATCTTGGTCGGGTCCGTGGCGATGAAGGCACCGCCATCGGCCTGCTTCGCGATCGTTTCGAGCTCCGTCTTGCTGACGTCGGGACCGATACCGATGATGATCACCCGCACCGGTTGCTCCGGGTCCTTGAGCTTCTTCAGCTGCTGGAGCAGTTCGGCCCGGGAGATGCCGTTGTCGTCCTCGTTCTTGCCGTCGGTGAAGAGCACCACCGAGTTGACCCGGTCCGCCTCCCACCCCTTCTGGACCTCCTTGTAGGCCGCCAGCACCGTGTCGTAGAGGCCGGTGTTGCCGGCCGACGGCTTGATCGACCCGAGCCCCTGCCGCAGCTCACTCCGGTTGTTCGACAGGCGGTCTATCGGGATCACCGGCTTCCAGTCCTGGGAGCCCCTCAGGTTGGTGGAGAAGACCCACAGCCCGATCGACCAGCTGTCGTCGAAGAGGTCCAGGCCCCGAGTGGCGGCCGCCACCGTGACCTGCTCGCGGCTGGCGCCGCGGGCGGTCGGCACCGGCTGCTTCATCGAGCCGGAGACGTCGACGACGGCGAGCATGCGACCGGACTGGGTGGCGACCGCCCAGGTGGTCGTGGCCCTCTCTATCGCGCTCGGGTCCAGCCCAGCCGTGCCGCCCTGACCGGTCGGCGGCACGCTCGCCCCGCCGGCCGGGCTCGGCGCGCCCTGCGGCGCCTTGAACCCCGCACCCCAGTTGCCATCCGGCGCGCGCAGTGACTGCGCTGCCAGCCGATTGCGGAAGCCCGGGGTGGTGAGCACCTCGAAGAGCACCTTCGCGGCCGAGGCCTTTGCCGGCTCGATGCCCGGCAGCACCGCGAACGGGTAGTCCAGCGGCATGGCGCCGTCGAGGTAGAGCGCGGCCAGCTCGACCGGCGGCTCGGTCGCGTTGTACGCCATCACGTCCTCTTCGGAGAGCGCGGCGGCGCCCAGCCCGTTCGCGATGGCCGTCGGGTCCTTCGAACGCGGGAAGCGCGCCAGCAGGTCCTGGCGCAGCGAGGAACGGTTGGTCGCCAGGGCCCGCAGCGCCCCGGTCATCGCCTCCTGGGCCTTGACGGGGTCGGTGCCGCCGACGGAGCTGGCGGCGGCGCTCAGCGCGAGCAGCCCGGAGAGGCCGGCCGCGTCCTGCGTCGGCTCCACGATGCCGGCGCGCAGCGGCGGCTTGCTGGTGATCACCTGCCGCAGCAGGTCGGTCCAGGTCAGCTTTTTCTCCGGCCAGCCGAGCTTGGCGGAGGCAACCGGCTCGGGGACCGCGACCACCACCGGGCTGCGGGCGATCGAGGCGCCGTTCGCCGGGGCGAACGCGGTGGCCCCGCCGTTCTTGAGCCGCAGCAGCCAGGTGGAGGAGTCCGGCACCCAGACGTCCGGGGTGACCGCGGTGCGGCTCGGCTGACCGATGCCGGCCAGGGTGGCGCCGTGCTTGCTGGCCACGGCGGCGGCCACGTCGGACGACTCGGCGGAGGCGACGTTCACCGCGATGCAGGTGGGGCCGACCGCCGCCCCGTCCGAGACCCACTGGTCGGCCGCCGCCTTCACCGCCGGGGCGATCTCCGGGGCGGCCGCCAGGGACAGCTGGATCTGCCCAGAGCAGGACGGCCCCGCCAGCTGCTGGTAACCGAACCAGGAACCGGCGACGACGAGGGCGAGCGCGATGACCGCCGCGGCGGCACCTGCCCCGCGGAGACGTGAACGCATGCGATGGCGGCCAGACACGGTGACCATCTTGCGTATCTCGTGGGGTTACTGCCACAACCGTTCGGACGAAAGTTACGCAGGAGAAACAGTTGATCACCAAACCGTAACGCTGAGTGAACGGTCAGTGATCCGGCGTGCTGCCGGTCCACTCCGGACGGTGGCGCGCCGACCGCTCAGGGTCGCCCCCGCTACGGCCGGACGCAGGTCGGGCTGGCCGACGGCACCGGCTCCCCCACCGCCTCCGGCACCCCCGTGGCCGGGTCCACCCGGAACGTCCTGATCATGTCCGCGCGCTCGTCGGCGACGTAGAGGTGCTCCCCGGCCAGCGCGAAGTGCCGGGGCCACTCCCCGCCGGTGTCGACTTCGGCCACCAGCTCCGGCAACCCGTCCGCCACCGAGAAGACGGCGATCGTGCCGACGCCCCGGTTCCCGACGTAGAGGAACCGGTCGTCCGGCCCCACGGCGATCTCGGCGGGCTGCACGTGCCCGGACCGCTCGCTGGCATCCACCCGGCCCCGCTGGTGCAGCGCGCCGTCGGCGGTCAGGTCGTACGCGGTGACGGTGGCGTCCAGCTCGCCGACCAGCCAGCAGCGTCGTCCGTCCGGGTGGCGGGCCAGGTGCCGGGGCCCGGTCCCGGCCGGCGTACGCAGCCGCGGGGCCCGGGACACCAGCCGACCGGAGGCGGCATCGAGGTCGTACCGGTAGACCGAGTCGGTGCCCAGGTCGACGGCGAGGAGCGGCCCGCCGTCCGGGTCGGGCGAGACCATGTGGCAGTGCGGTGCCTCCTGGCGCTCCGGGTCCGCGCCGTGACCCTCGTGCCGGACCAGGTCGCTGCGCTCCCCCGGCACGCCGTCGGGGTCGAGCGGAAAGACCGCGACGCTCCCCCCGCCGTAGTTCGCCACGAAGAGGTGCCGCCCGTCCGGGGCGACCGCCAGGTGACAGGGCTCGGCGTCACCGGTCGGGCGGACACCGAGCGGGCTCAGGTCACCGTCCGGGGCCACCCGGAACGCAGTGACCTCGCCCTCAGCCAGCTCGTTGACGGCGTACAGCACCGGCAGCACCGGATGCCGGACCAGGAACGACGGCGACGCGGTCACCGCCGCCGTGCCCAGCGGGGTCAGCTCCCCGGACGCCGGATCCCGGCGGGCCACGACGATCCCTTCGGCCCGCCCGCCGCTCTCCGCCGTGTAGCCGCCGATGTGGACGATCGCGCCCTGACCGGTCACCGGACCCACCTTCCGCCGACTCCTCCGTTGATCCAACCAGAGGCTTCCCGGGAAGCCCGCGGCTTAGCCATGTTTCCCGGGACCAATTCGGAGACCGGCCGGACGGGCGGACGGCCGCCCACCTGCTCCGCCGACCCGAGGATCAGGCGACCGGCACCGGCTGGCCCCGCTGCCGGGCGACGTGCTCGACCAGCGAGATCAGCAGCAGCTTCCCGGACTGCCGCTCCCGGACGTCGCAGAGCATCATCGGCACGTCCGGGTCCAGGTCGAGCGCGTCGCGGACCGACTCCAGGCTGAACCGGCGGGCCCCGTCGAAGCAGTTCACCCCGACCACGAACGGGATGCCGCGCTGCTCGAAGTAGTCGATCGAGGGGAAGCAGTCGGCCAGTCGGCGGGTGTCGGCGAGCACCACCGCGCCGAGGGCGCCGAAGGCCAGCTCGTCCCAGAGGAACCAGAACCGGTCCTGGCCGGGGGTGCCGAAGAGGTAGACCTGAAGATCCTCGTTGATGGTGATCCGGCCGAAGTCCATCGCCACGGTGGTGGTCGACTTCTGCTCCACGCCGGCAAGGTCGTCCGTGCCGATCCCGGCCCCGGTCAGGACCTCCTCGGTCTGCAGCGGCCGGACCTCGCTCAACGCGCCCACCAGCGTCGTCTTGCCGGCCCCGAACCCTCCGGCGATCAGGATCTTCAGGGCCAGCGGGATCCGGTGACCGGACCCCTCCCGGTCATAGCGCACGGAGTCCACTGACCACCGCCTTGAGGATGTTGTCGGCGGGCAGATGTGCGGCGGCCGGTGGCTCGTGCACCGCGACGAGCCGCCGGGCGAGGAGGTCGCCGAGCAGCACGTGGACCACGCCGACCGCGAGATCCAGATCCGCGGCGAGGTCGGCGACCGCGACCGGCCGCCGGGCCAGCTCGACCAGGCGCCGGTGCTCCGGCTGCAGCCCGGGCTGGCCGGTGGGGTCGGCCGCCGGCTCGGCCAGCACGAACGCGACCACGTCGAAGCCCTCGACCGCGGGCCGGACCCGACCGCCGGTGAGGGTGTACGGACGGACGACCGGGCCGGCGGCGGCGTCCAGCCACTCGTGCTGCGGCCCGGGCGACTCAGCCCGCATCGGCGGCACCCGACGCCGTCCGGGCCGGGGCGGTCAGGTTCTCACCGACCCGGATCACCAGCATCGCCATCTCGTACGCCACCAGGCCGATGTCCGCGTCCGCGTCGCTCACCACCGCCAGGCAGGCGCCCTGCCCGGCGGCGGTGACGAAGAGGTACGCGGACTCCATCTCCACCACGGTCTGCCGGACCGGGCCGGCCGCGAGGTGTCGGGTGGCCCCCTTGGCCAGGCTCGAGAAGCCGGAGGCCAGCGCGCAGAGGTGCTCCGCGTCGCTGCGGCTCAGCTCGGCGGAGGCCCCGAGCAGGAGCCCGTCCGCCGACAGCATCACCGCCTGGCGCGCGGCCGGCACCTGCTCAACCAGCTCGTCGAGCAACCAGTCGAGATCGGCGTTCTGCCTCGTCGTGTGCACCACTAGGCGTCCCTCTCAGTTCCGGTCCGGGGTTCGGGAGTCACCGCCGGCTCCGACGGGGTGGGTTCGGTGGCCGGCTCCGGGGCGGCGGGGGCGGTCGGGGTGGCCGCCGCCCCGGCACCATCCCGGCGGCCGCGGGCGGTCCCCGCCTGGAGCGCGGACATCGTCCGGCGCACCTCCTCGGGCGGCCGGTGCGCTGGAGCGTCGGCGACCGGTGGCCGGGGACGCGCCGCGGGTCCGCGCCGACGGACCCGGCGGGGCAGTCCGTCGCCGTCCGGGGCCGCCTCGACGGACGAGCCGCGGCCGGCGGCGAACGGCGCCGGCGGGGTGGCCGATTCGGGGCGCTCCCGGGTGGGTCGGGTGGTCCGCGGCCGGGGCAGCGTGCCGAGCCGGGTCACCCTGGCCATCCGCCGGTCGTCCGTTGTCGACGCCGCCCCGGCGTCCGGGCGGGCCGCCCCGACGGCCGGCTCGTCCGTGATCAGGTCGGCGGGGATGAGCACCACCGCCGTGATCCCACCGGGGTTGGCCGACCGGAGCTGGACCCGTACGCCGTGCCGCGCGGCGAGCCGGGCCACCACGAAGTGCCCGAGCCGGGCGCTGTCGGCCGGGTCGAACTCCGGCGACCGGGCCAGCTTGCCGTTGGCCTCCTCGATGGCCTGCGGCGGCATGCCCAGCCCCCGGTCGGTGATCTCGACCGCGTAGCCGTTCGGCACGGCCTGCCCGGCCACCTCGACCCGGGTGCCGGGCGCGGAGAAGACGGTGGCGTTCTCGATCAGCTCGGCCAGCAGGTGGATCACGTCGCCGACGGCCCGGCCGAGCACGCCGGCCGGCTGGACGGCGCCGATGTCGACCCGGTCGTACGACTCCACCTCGGAGATCGCGCCGCGGATCACGTCGACCGCGGCGACCGGGTTCCGCCAGCCCCGACCGGGCGCGGCACCGGCGAGGATGACCAGGTCCTCGGCGTGCCGCCGGAGCCGGGTGGCCAGGTGGTCGACCTGGAAGAGGCCGCCCAGCTCGTCCGGGTCCTCGGTCCGTCGCTCCAGCCGGTCGAGCAGCGCCAACTGCCGGTGCACCAGGCCCTGGCTGCGCCGGGCGATGTTGAGGAAGACCTCGTTGAGGCCGCGGCGCAGGACGACCTCGTCCACCGCGGCCTGGACCGCCGTCCGCCGTACCTCGTTGAAGGCCCGCCCCACCTGGCCGATCTCGTCGCCGCCGTGGTCCAGCTCGGGCGCCTCCCGGGCGACGTCGACGTCCTCGCCCCGGCGCAGCCGGGCGACCACGTCGGGCAACCGGTGCTCGGCCATCTCCTGCGCGGCGGTGCGGACGCCGGTCAACCGCCCGGACAGCGAACGGCCGACCCGCAGCGCCACCAGGACGCAGACCACGATGGCGAGCAGGCCGAACAGCCCGGCGGCGGCGAGTCGGACCAGGATGCCGACCGCCATCGGCACCGAGCGTTCGGCCAGTCCGTCGGCCTGCTTCAGCTCGAAGTCCCGCAGGCTCTGCTGCACGTCGGCCTGGCTGGTCTCCCAGGCACGCACGTCGAGCCCGGGCGGCAGGCCGTCGGCGCGGATCAGGGTCTCCTGCAGGGCGCGCAGCCGCACAAAGGACTCTCCCTCGGTCAGCTGCTGGTACGCGGTGCGGTCCGCGGCGGGCAGTTCGGCCACCGCGGACTCGACCAGGAAACGCTGATTGTTGATGGTCTGTACGAGCTGGGCGTGCTCGCCCTCGGCGAACCGGCCGGCGGTCAGCGCGCCGGTGAGCAGCGCGTCGGTCTGGCCGAGCAGCTCGCGGGACCGGCCGAGCGCGGTGAGCGCGCGCGCCTCCCGGTTGAGGTCCTCGTCGGGCAGCATGGCCATGGCGGAGAAGGCCTGGAAGGCCGAGGAGATCATCCCGCTGTAGAGGCCGAGCGCCCCGGCCCGGTCCACCTGCCTCCGGTCGATGAAGCCGCGGCCGGCGGGCAGCGCGTCCAGCGCGGTGACCAGCTGGTCGAGCCGGGTGTCGAGCAGGTCGGTGGCGGCGTCGCGCAGGTCATCCCCGCCGACCCGGCGACGCAGCTCGGCGACCGCCCGGTCGGTCCGCAGCCGCTGCTCGGCCAGCGCCGGCAGCTCGGTGTCGCCGGCGAGCTGGATCACCGAGAGGCGGCGTTCCCGCTGCAGCTCGGTGACGACCGTCTGGCCGGGGCGGCCGAGGTCGTAGAGCAGGGTCCGCGCGGCGAGCAGGTCGAGCGCGGGACCGAAGGTGAGCGTGGTGGCGAAGATCCAGAGCGCCAGCAGCGCGGTCACCGGGCCGATGACCAGCGCGGTCAGCTTGGCGCGAATCGGCCAGTCACGGGTGTTCATCAAACCTCGCCCGGAAGGTGTCGCAGGGGTGACGCCGGCACCGGCCGGACAGCTTCCCGGCCGCGGCGCCGGGCTCCGGCTCGCGGCACCTTGGGCAGGATACGTAATCCCGGCCGGATGCACTACCGGCCGTCTCGCCGATCACTACCGTCCGGGATGCTCGCTGTGGACACCGTTGGACGCGAGCGTCCCGCCGGAAAGGACCGCGGGGCGCTCGTGTCGGGTGTGGACCGGGCGTTGACCGAGATGCCAAATCCCTCGGGCGACCCGGCGGCCCGACACGAACGGGGGTACTCCCGGTAGGAGTCGTCCGCCTCCCGCAGACCGACCACCGAGGACGGCTCGAAGTTGATGTGCAGGTTGGCGCCCCGGTTGTCCACTCCGTACGGCATCTGGCGGCCGCCCTGGTTGGTGCTGGCCGCCACGTCCTCCCGCGGCCGGTCCCGGTCCGAGGACGGTGTCGGTGATCGGACCGCACTCCCGGCAGACCAGGTGTGTGTGTCGCGCGATGCCCGCCCGGGCTTCGGGTGTGGAATCGACCAGGAAAGACCCGCGGATCGGGATTGCTGATCAGTGGGCGGAGGGAATAGCAGCGGGCGAAGGAGGAGCCATGTCGCCCACGCAGGTAATCGTCACAGTCATCGTCGTGTTGGTGCTCGCGGCGCTGGTCGCGGTCGCCGTGGTGGCGAGCCGCCGCCGCTCGCTCAAGCAGCGCTTCGGGCCGGAGTACGACCGGGTGGTCGCCGAGCAGGACAGCCGCAGCGCGGCCGAGCGTGAGCTGCGGGAGCGGGAACGCCGGCACGCCGCCCTCGAGATCAACCCGCTCACCCCCGAGTCCCGGGCCCGGTACGCCGCCGCCTGGGAGGAGCTTCAGGTTCGCTTCGTCGACTCCCCCGCCGAGACCGTCGGCGAGGCCGACGAGCTGGTGAGCCGGCTGATCGCCGAGCGCGGGTACCCCACCGGGGACTTCTCCGACCAGGTCGCCCACCTCTCCGTCGAGCACGCCCGCACCCTGACCCACTACCGGGACGCCCACGACATCCGGCTGCGCAACGAGCGCGGCGAGACCAGCACCGAGGAGCTCCGGCAGGCGCTCGTCCACTACCGGGCCCTCTTCGCCGACCTGCTCGGCGGGGACCCGGTCGGGCACCAGCCGCCCGAGCAGCGTCACCCCGACCACCCGCACGGCGTTACGAATCGTTGAGGAGGCCGCCGTCATGCGCCAGGAAGAGCAACAGGTCACAAACGAGCACCCGGAGACCATCCGGTCCGCGCCGGTGCGGGTGCCAACGCCCGGCGACCGCGCCAACGGCGACGGGGCCGGACAGGACCGGGCCGACCGGACCGACGTACCCGAGGATGCACTGGACGACCGGGGCACCTTCGACGACCCGGTCGTGGTCCGCGACCGCGCCGACGACCAGCGGGACGAAGGCCGGCGGGACGACGCGGACCTGGACGAGACGCGCCCGTACGATCTGGGGGAGGCCCGGGACGCGGAAGCGGAGGCGGCCGACCCCGACCGGCCCGGCCGGCCCGAGTTCGAATATCCCGCGCCGCTGCCGACCGTCTTCGGCGCGACCACGGTCGGCGACGCGGTGGCCGCCTCCGCGATGGCCAGCGGCCGGGCAGAGGACGAGCGCGACCCGCGGGGCGAGGACACCGCCCGGCCGGGCGACGGGGCGCCGGGCCGGACCGACGCGTTCGACGACGAGCGGGCCGACCCGACGGCCGGGGACCGGCTGCACAGCGCCGAGCGGTGGGAAGCCGAGCACACCGCCGTCCGGGACACCAGCGCGCCGGCCGACGGCGCGAGGGGCTACGGCAGCGCCGAGCCGGCGATGGTCGACCCGGACACCAGCCCGGCGGTTGCCGGCGCGGGCCTGGCCGGGGCAGCCCGGCCAACCCCGGGGGCGGTGGCGGCGGAGGCCGCCACGCTCTTCGAGCCGGAGACGGCGCAGGGCTTCCGGGACCGTTGGCGCGACATTCAGCTCCGCTTCGTGGACGACCCGCGGGCCGCGGTCGGCGAGGCGCAGGCGCTGGTCGACGAGGCCATGGAGGCGCTCTCCGCCGCGCTGCGCGACCAGAAGACGAAGCTGGGCGGCTGGCAGGAGTCCGGCGCCGCGGACACCGAGCAGCTTCGGGTGGCCGTCCGCGCCTACCGGGACTTCCTGGACCGGGTCATCGGTCGTTGAGCAGTGCCGTCGGAGCCCCGGCCGACACCGGCCGGGGCTCTGGCGTGGTCGCGCCATCGGACGCCCAGGCATGAAGGTCCGCATCAGGGGTAGAGCGGACGCACTACCAGCGCGGACCGAGGGGGTGACGGGATGAGCGACGGCCTGCGGCTGACATGAACGCGTTGGACCACGCGATCCTGGCGCTCTACCCGGGCGCTCGCTGTGCCCTTCTACTACGGCTCACGGGTCCGCAGCGTGCCGGAATACCTCCGGCTGCGGTTCAACCGCCCCACCCACCGCCCCTTCGCCGCGACGAGAAGCGCTGACCGGCCGTCGGAATGGCGCCGACTCTGCGGGGTACGTCAGGGGGATCAGCGATCGGGACAGGAGGGCAGCAGCATGACGGATCGTGACCGTGGCGGCGAACGGCCGCTGGAGGAGAGCCCCGAGGTGGCCGCGGCGGTGGACGACGAGACCACCGTGCCGCAGCTGATGACCGGCGGGGGCCCCGACCGGGACACTCCGTCCTTCACCGAGCCCCGCGGGCGGGCAACGCGTGGCGGCCCGACGGAGGACCTGATCGGCGACCCGTACGCGGCCGGGACCGGGGCGACCGGGACCGGCACCGGGGCCGGCCGGCCCAACATCCGCACCGGCGCGGAGCAGCCGTGGGACCCGGAGGACCTGGTGGTGGCGCGGGGTCAGGATCTGACGCCGGAGAACCTCGAGCGGGCCCGCCGGGACCTGGCCGAGCTGGGCCGGGCGGCGATCGAGCGGACCGTCCCCTGACGGTCGCGACCGCGACCGAGGCGGTCGCCGACGACGAGGGCCCCTGGCCCGACCGGTGGACGGTCGGACCAGGGGCCCGGCGCAATCGGGCACAGGCATCGTCCCACCCTGCCGAATTGTCCTAAAACCGGCATAGGTCGTTTGCTCTCCTATCTCCGCTATAGCCATAAAACTCCGAAACATGAGTCTTTCCCCTGATAGCTCATGAAACCGTCTAACGTCAGCCGTAGCTCGGCTTTGGTCGAGGTCAGGACAAACCGGGGATGGAGTGACGCCGTCATGGCTATGAAGACGCTCGGGAAGGTCGTTGCGGGTGCCGCCCTCGGCGGCGCGTCCCTGCTGGTGTTCGCGCCGGGATTTGCGTCCGCCGACGATCATCACGACGGTGAGGACCGCGACGGCAAGGTGCTCGCCAAGCCGCATGCCGTGAAGGCGGGCGACAAGGTCAAGCTGGTCGAGATCTGCGACGAGCCGCAGGACGACCCCTTCGTCTGGTCGAAGGTCACCGGCAAGACCGCGCTCGAGCCAGCTCGGGACGACAAGGACAAGGACCGGGACCACAAGGACCGGAACGACACCGACAAGGCCGGCAAGGACCGGGACCACGAGGACTGGGACGGCAAGGACGAGCACCGCCGCGACGGCAACGGCAACGGGGAGTACCCGAAGCCCCCGACGGGCGGCTGGGGCGGCATGTCCGACGACGCGAAGGCCGACGGGGACGGACAGGGCCACGAGGAGCACGGCAAGGAGGCGTCCGACGGCCGCGACTGGAGGGGCCACGAGGAGCACGACCAGGGCGAGGAGTCCAGGGACGGCGACTGGAAGGGCGACAAGGACCCTGGCGAGGACCGCTGGGAGCACGAGCGCGACTTCGTCTCCCTCGGCGAGGCCTGGGTCCCCAAGGGGACCGAGCCGGGCACCTATCACCTCAAGGGCTCGTGCGGCGAGGGCAAGCTGACGGTCCTCCCGACCGGCTCGGTCGACGGCGGTGACGGTGGCATGACCACCACCAGCATCGACAGTGGCCTGGCCACCGGCGGCGCGAGCCTGATCGGCGCGGCCGCCGTGGGTGGCATCGTGCTGATGCGTCGGCGTCGGGCCGATGGCCTCGTCTGACCCGACGGCGCCACCGGCCGGCGGCCGCCGCGGGAGACCGTGGCGCGCCGCCGGCGCGGCCGTCGTCGTCCTGCTCGCCATGGTGGGCACCGGCATGATCGGCGCGTCGGTACGGACCGTGCCCCCGCCCCGCCCGCCGCAACCGACGGCCCAGGCCGGGCCGGCCGGCGCGGGGCCCGAGACCGCCGACCAGCCGTCCACCGACACCGTGGACCCGGTCATCGCCCCCGCCGGTCTGCCCCGGTCGACCCCGACCACCATCTCGATCCCCCGGATCGGGGTGAACGCCGAGATCATGACGCTCGGCACCCACCCGGACGGGACGGTCCAGGTCCCCCCGCTGGACCAGGCCCAGCGGGCCGGCTGGTACTCCCCGGGCGCGAGCCCCGGCGAGGTCGGCAACGCGGTCATCGTCGGCCACGTCGACTCGGCCGAAGTCGGACCGGCCGTCTTCTTCAACCTCGGCTCGCTGAAGCCGGGTGACGCCATCTCGGTGGTCCGGGAGGACGGCTCGAAGGCCACCTTCATCGTCGAGTCGGTGACGTCGTACCCGAAGACGTCGTTCCCGACGGAGCTGGTCTACGGACCCAGCGACAGGCCGAGCCTGCGGGTAGTCACCTGCGGCGGGGTGTTCGACCAGAGCGCCGGCAGCTACCTGGACAACATCATCGCGTTCGCCACGATGACGGCGTGACGCGGACGCTGCGGCGCGGTCCGGCGGTCGGATGACCGACCGGACCGCGCCGGCGCGCGTCCGGATCAGGCCGCGGCCGAGGTCCGTACCAGGGTGCGGATCTGCCGCAGCAGCACCGACAGGGCGGCCAGGTCGGCTCGGGACTCGTCGAACTCCCCCATCGCCCGCTGCGCCCGGTGGATCGAGGTGGCGTTCGACTGCTCCCACTCCTGCACCCGCTCGTGCGGCGGCAGGCTCTCCGGGGTGGAGCCGAGTACCTCCGTGGTGAGCGCGGCCAGCGCGGCGTACAGGTCGTAGCGCAGCGCCATCCGGGCCAGCGTCTGCCAGCGGTCCTCCCGCGGCAGCAGGGAGATCTTCGACAGCAGGGCGTCCACCCGGAACCGGTCGGAGAGGACGAAGTAGACCGCGGCCACCTCGCCCACATCGCGGCCGGTGGACTGGGCGGTCTCCACCACGTCGAGCAGACCGAAGCTGTACATCAGCCGGGTGGCCCGCTCGGCCAGTTCGCGCGGGAGCCCCTTCTCGGTCATCGAGTCGATGTGGGCGGCGATCGCCTCCCGCTCGCTGCCGTAGAAGAGGTTCTCCAGGCCGGGCAGGAGTCGGGCGATCCCGTCCCGCAGCCGGGCGATCTCCGCCGGCACGTCGATCGGCGACCGCCGGTTCGTGACCAGCCAGCGCACCGCCCGGTCGAGCAGCCGCCGGGTGTCCAGGTAGACGCTGGTCTGCAGCTCGGGCGAGACCTTGTCGTCCAGCGCCTCGATGGCGTCCCAGAGCTCGCGCAGCCCGAACACCTCGCGGACCACCACGTACGCCCGCAGCACGTCCGCCGCCGACGCGGCCGTCTCCTCCATGACGCGGAAGACGAACGAGATGCCGCCCCGGTTGATCGCCTCGTTCACCAGCACCGTGGTGACGATGTCCCGGCGCAGCCGGTGCCGGCCCATCCGGTCCGCGAACCGCTCCCGCAGCGGCGTCGGGAAGTAGTTGACCAGGACGTCGGTCGTCCACTCCTCGTCGGCCAGCCCCTCGGCCACGATCTCGCGTTCCAGCACGATCTTCACGTACGCCAGCAGCACCGCGAACTCCGGCGCGGTCAGCCCCGTCTCGGTCCGGACCGCCAGCTCCTCGTCCGAGGGGAGCGCCTCCAGCGCGCGGTCGAGCTGGCCGGCCCGCTCCAACTCGTTGATCATGCGCCGGTGCACCGGGAGCAACGAGGCGGCCTGCGCCTGGGCGTTGTTGATCGCCCGGGCCTGGTCGTAGTTGTCCCGCAGCACCAGCTCGGCGACCTCGTCGGTCATCTGGGCCAGCAGCTCGTCCCGCTCCGGCATGTCCAGCTCACCGTCGGCGACGGCCGTGTTGAGCAGGATCTTGATGTTCACCTCGTGGTCGGAGCAGTCCACCCCGGCCGCGTTGTCGATGAAGTCGGTGTAGATCCGGCCGCCGTTCTGCGCGTACTCGATCCGGCCGAGCTGGGTCCAGCCCAGGTTGCCGCCCTCGCCGGCCACCCGGCAGCGCAGGCTCTTGCCGTCCACCCGGATGGCGTCGTTGGACTTGTCCCCGACCTCGGCGTTGGTCTGGCTGGACGCCTTGACGTAGGTGCCGATGCCGCCGTTCCAGAACAGATCGACCGGCGCGGTGAGGATCGTCTTCATCAGCTCCTGCGGCGAGAGCTGCTCGACGTCCTCGCCCAGCCCGATCGCCTTCCGCACCTGCGGACTGATCGGGATCGACTTGGCGGTACGCGGATACACCCCGCCGCCGGCCGAGATCAGCTCCCGGTTGTAGTCCTCCCAGGACGACCGGGGCAGGTCGAACAGCCGCTTCCGCTCGGCGTACGAGGTGGCGACGTCCGGTTCCGGGTCGAGGAAGATGTGCCGGTGGTCGAAGGCGGCCACCAGCCGGATGTGCTCCGAGAGCAGCATCCCGTTGCCGAACACGTCGCCGGACATGTCGCCGACGCCGACCACGGTGAAGTCCTGGGTCTGGGTGTCGTGTCCCAGCTCCCGGAAGTGCCGCTTGACCGACTCCCAGGCACCCCGGGCGGTGATGCCCATCTTCTTGTGGTCGTAGCCGGCGGAGCCGCCGGAGGCGAAGGCGTCGCCCAGCCAGAAGTTGTGCCCGGCGGAGATCTCGTTGGCGATGTCGGAGAAGCTGGCGGTGCCCTTGTCCGCCGCCACCACCAGGTACGGGTCGTCCGCGTCGTGCCGGACCACGTCCTCGGGCGGGACGATCTCACCGGCGACGATGTTGTCGGTGACGTCCAGCAGCGCGGAGACGAACTCCTTGTAGCAGACCACCGCTTCGTCCCGGTCGCCCGGCTTCTGCTTGAGCACGAAGCCGCCCTTGGCGCCCACCGGCACGATCACGGCGTTCTTCACCATCTGCGCCTTGACCAGGCCGAGCACCTCGGTGCGGAAGTCCTCCCGCCGGTCGGACCAGCGCAGCCCGCCCCGGGCCACCGGCCCGAACCGCAGGTGCACACCCTCGAACCGGGGCGAGTAGACGAAGATCTCGAACCTCGGCCGGGGGGCCGGCAGCTCCGGGACCGCCTGCGGGTCCAGCTTGAACGCCACGTACGACTTGGGCCGCCCGCCGACCGGCTTCTGGTAGAAGCTGGTCCGCAGGGTGGCCTGGATCAGCGTCAGGTAGGACCGCAGGATCCGGTCCTGGTCGAGGCTGACCACGTCGTCCAGCGCCTCGCCGATCGCGGTGACCAGCTCGCCGCTGCGTTGCCGGCGCTCGTCCATGCTGATCGTGCCGGGGGCGAACCGCGCCTCGAAGAGCTCCACCAGCAGCGCCGCGATCTTCGGGTACGCGATGAAGGTCTGCTCCATGTAGTCCTGGGAGAAGACGGTCCCGGCCTGCCGCAGGTACTTCGCGTACGCCCGCAGCACCACCACCTGCCGCCAGGTGAGCCCGGCGCGCAGCACCAGCTCGTTGAAGCCGTCGACCTCGGCCTCGCCACGCCACGCCGCCGCGAAGGCGTTCTCCACGTGCGGGCGCACGTCGGCCAGCTCCTGGTGCGCCTCGGGCAGCCGCAGCCCGAAGTCGTAGAGGAAGACCCGACCGTCGATCCGGTCCACCTCGTACGGGTGCTCGTCGACCACCCGGACGCCGAGCGAGTGCAGCACCGGCAGCACGGCGGAGAGCATCATCGGTTCGCCGTACCGGTAGACCTTGAACCGGACGTCCATCGTCTCGTCGACGTCCGCGCCACGCTCACCGGGCCGGGGCGCGAGCTGCTTGCGGAACAGGTGCATCTCGAGCTGGCCGGGCTCCTCCAGGAGCTCCAGCTTGGCGAGGTCCTTCATCGCCTCGTACGGCGTGTGCCCGTCCTTGTAGCCCTCCGGGAACGCGTCGGCGTACCGGCTGAACAGGTGCTTGGCCTGCTCGTCGCCGAGCTTGCGCTCGAGCACCAGCCGGTAGTCGTCGTCCCACAGCCGGGTGGCGTCGGCCAGCTCCTCGGCGAGCAGGTCCGCGTCGATGTCGCCGGGTGGGTTGGTCGGGTCGGTCCGGACGATGAAGTGCACCCGGGCCAGCATCGATTCGGTGACCCGGGTGGTGTAGTCGACCCCCACCCCGTTCAGCTCGCGGAGCAGGATGTCCTGCATGCGCAACCGGTTCTGGGTGGTGAACCGGTCCCGGGGCAGGTAGATCAGGCAGGAGATGAACCGCCCGTACGCGTCCCGGCGCAGGAAGACCCGCAGCTGCCGGCGGCCCGCCATCCGCAGCACGCCGACCGCCGCGTGGTAGAGGTCGTCGGTCTTGATCTGGAACAGCTCGTCGCGGGGGTAGGTCTCCAGGATCTGGAGCAGGTCCTTCCCGGAGTGGCTGCGCTGGCTCAGGCCGGAGCGCTCCAGTACCTCGGCCACCTTGCGGCGGACCACCGGCAGCTCCCGGACGCTGGTCCGGTAGGCGGCGGTGGAGAACAGGCCCAGGAAGCGCCGCTCCCCGACCACCTCGCCGGCATCGTCGAAGATCTTGAAGCCGATGTAGTCGAGGTAGGCCGACCGGTGCACGGTCGCCCGGGAGTTGGCCTTGGTGATGATCAGCAGCCGCTTCTCCCGCACCTTCTCGTGCGCCTCGGGCGTCATCGTGGAGAGCGCCCGGGCCTCCGGCGAGTCCGAGCGGAGGATGCCCAGCCCGGTCCCCAGCACGGCCTCCAGTGCCTGACCGCCCTCCGGGCGGTCGATCAGCCGGTACTCCCGGTAGCCGAGGAAGGTGAAGTGGTCGTGGGCCAGCCAACGCAGCAGCTCGACCGAGTCGGTGATGTCCTTCTCGGGCACCGGCGGCCGGTTGTCCGAGGTCCGCGCGGCGGCCAGCTCGTCGGCGAGCGCCAGGGCCCGCTGGCGCATCTTCGGCCAGTCCTCGACGGCCTCGCGCACGTCGGTGAGCACCCGCTGCAGCTCCCGGCGGAGCTTCTCCCGCTCCGCAGGGTCGCGGACCGGGTCGATCTCGATCCGCATCCAGCTCTCGACCAGGTCACCGGCGATCGCGTCGTCCGGCTCGACGTCGGCGGCGACCTCGGTCAGCCGGCCCAGCGGCTCGCGGCGGACCACCACCAGGGGATGGACCAGCAGGTGCACGTCGAGGTGGTGGGTGTTGAGCAGGGCGGTCACCGAGTCGACCAGGAACGGCATGTCGTCGGTGACGATCTCGACGACGGTGTGGTGCTGGTCGGCGTCCGGCTCGTGGATGCGCAGCTTAAGCTCGCCGGGCACACGCTGCTGGGCGAGGTCCCGGTGCGCGCGGGCCGCGGCGAGCATCTCCTCCGGGGTGAAGCCGATGAGCTCCTCGTCCGGCGCGAACCGCCAGAAGCGGCCGACCAGGGTCGCCGCGTCGTGGTCGTCCCCGGCCAGGGCGACCGCCTGGGCCACCAGGCGCTCGGCGTTGGGTACCGGCTCGTCGAGTTCGGTGTCCTCGCCCTCGGTCAGCGCCTGCGCGGGCACACCCAGCTCGTACACCGTGTCGATGCTCGAACCGGTCATCCCGGTCGTTCCTGTGTCGACGCGGCCGAAACCATCCCCGTCGGTCGCCGAATCGAAGCTGTCGTCCCGGCCGGTGTCAGCCGGCCGCAGGTCGGGTCCCGGTTTGATCGCCGGACGCCGGTCCATCGGTGCCACTCCCCTCGACCCACCGCGTTGTGGGTCACTCTCCCGCCCAGCCTAGGCCCTGCCACTCTGCCCCTTTGCAGGCGGACCACCGGCCGGACGTCCGGATCGGGACTCTGTCCTTTCACCCGTTGCGGGTACGAGGTTGGCTGGTGCCGGAGTACCCCGACACGCGATTTTCATCACACCGCCGCAGGCCCTCTTTCCGCACGTCGGGGCCGTTCCGGGCCGGTGGGGAGGCCCGGGCCGTACTAGCGTGCAGGGCAGTTTTCCACCGGAGGGACAGCCGCATGCCCGTGTCGTACCCCGTTCGTCGCCGCCGCTCACCCGCCCGGCCGGCCCTCGCGGCGCTGGCCGCCACCGTGCTGGCCGCCGGCGCGCTGGTCGGGTGCTCGGCCGAGGACGGGCCGGAGCGCAGCGTGGACGCCTTCCTGACCGGCTGGCGCTCAGGCAACCTGCAGGCGGTGGGCTTCGTCGACCCGACCGGCGCCCGGATCCCGGCGGCCGAGGTGGCGAAGGAGATCAGGGAGCTCTCCGGGGAGCTGGCCGCCACCCCGCCGGCGCTGAAGCGCAAGGGCGACGCGAAGATCACCGCGGACACCGCGACGGTGCAGGTCGAGGTCGCCTGGACGCTGCCGGGACGGACCCGCTGGGCGTACGACCGGCCGGTGCGGCTCAAGCGCGGCGGTGACGACCAGTGGCAGGTGATCTGGGCACCGCAGGTCGTGCAGGAGAAGCTGGGCAAGGGCGACCAGCTCGCGTTGCGCCGCGACCCCGCGCCCCGGGCCGGGGTGCTGGACGCCGCCGGCGCCCCCATCGTCGCGCCCCGCCCGGTGGTCCGGGTCGGGGTGCAGCCGAGCGAGGTCGCCGACGTCAAGGCGCTGGTCCGGCAACTCGACACCGCGTTCAAGGCGATCCGGCCGGTGCTCACCCCGCCGGTCGACCTGTCGGACCTGCCCAAGCGCCTCGCCGACGCCGATCCGGGCGCGTTCGTCGAGGTCGTGACGCTGCGCGACGAGGCGTACCGGCAGATCAAGCCCCGAATCTACGACCTGTCCGGCACCAAGTTCGTCACCGACAAGCTCGACCTGGCCCCCACCCGGGAGTTCGCCCGCGCGCTGCTCGGCTCGGTCGACCCCGCGCAGGCCGACGACCTGAAGGCACACCCGGACCGGTACGTCGAGGGCGACCTGGTCGGCCACGGTGGCCTCCAGGGCCGGTACGACGAGCGGCTGCGCGGGGCCCCCGGCCTCACCGTCATCACCGAACACCGGGAGCCGGACGGCACGACGAAGCCGACCGGCACCGAGGTGTTCCGCAGCGAGCCGAAGGCCGGCCAGCCGCTGAAGACCACCCTCGACGTGGCCACCCAGAACGCCGCCGACGCGGCGCTGCGCGGGGAGAAGCGCCGCTCCGCCCTGGTGGCGCTCCGGATCAGCGACGGCGCCGTGCTCGCCGCCGCCAACGGCCCCGGCCCGGCGGGGGAGAACCTGGCCTTCACCGCCCAGGTGCCGCCCGGCTCGACGTTCAAGATGGTGAGCGCACTCGGCCTGCTGGACCGCGGCGCGGTCAGCCTGGACGCCGCGGTCGCCTGCCCGAAGACCTTCACCGTGGATGGCCGGCCGTTCAAGAACTCCGACAACTTCGTGCTCGGGTCCGTGCCGTTCCGGACCGACTTCGCGAAGTCCTGCAACACGGCCTTCGCCTCGCTGGCCCCGAAGCTCGGCCCGGACGGGCTGGCCACGACCGGTCGTACGCTCGGCCTGGAGGCCACCTGGGACCTCGGGTCCGACGTCTTCACCGGCAAGGTCTCCACCGGCGGCTCCGGCACCGAGCAGGCCGCCGCAGCGATCGGCCAGGGCACCACCGTGGTGAGCCCGCTCGCCATGGCCGGCGCCACCGCCGCCGTGGCGCGGGGGCACTGGGAGCAGCCGAAGCTGGTGCTCGACCCGGCCCCGCAGCAGCCCGCCAAGGCCGGCCCCGGGCTCAAGCAGGAGTCGGTCGAGGCGCTGAAGGCGATGATGCGCGAGGTCGTGACCGCCGGCACCGGCAGCGCGCTGCGCGACGTCCCCGGGCAGCCGGTGTACGGCAAGACCGGCACCGCGGAGTGCGACAACAACCCGGCGCACACCCACGCCTGGTTCGTCGGCTGGCAGGGCGACGTGGCGCTCGCGGTCTTCGTCGAGCAGGGCGGATCGAGCACGGCCAGCGCCGTCCCGATCGCCGAACGCTTCCTCCGCGCTCTCGCCGCCCGCTGACCTCCGCCAGGATCGCCCTCGATCCTGGCGGTCGTGGCCTCAGCCTGCTGGGGAGACGTTGGATGCAGGATCGCGCATGACCGTGCAGGATCAGGCGATCCCGGGGCTGGACTGCGGGGCGTCCGGCTCCGGTCCGCCGGCCGTCTCCTCCTCCGGCCAGGGAAGGGTGCGCAGCAGGCGAGGGCCCGCCGAGCGGGACCCCCCGATCGGCTCCTCCGGCCCGCCGACTCCTTGCCGCCCCGAATCGAGCGGACCCGAGCCGATCAGGCCGGGACCGACGGGACCGGCCGGTTCGACCGCGATGGCGGGAGCCGGCGTCACGGTCGGCGCCGGGGCGGCCAGGAGACCCGGCTCGGTCGGACGCCCATTCCCCCGCCGCGGGGACGGCGGCTCCGACGCGGCCGGCAGCAGCCGGGGCGGCGCCGCGGCCGGCGCGGAGACCGGGGCCAGCCCGGCCACTACGGTGTTGACGATCTCGGCGGCGTACAGCCCGTCCGGGTCGTAGTCGGGGTCGAAGACGGTCAGCTCGACGCCGAGGCAGTGCGGGGTGTCGACCAGCCCGGCGAGCAGGATCTCCAGCTCGGCGAAGGCGATCCCGCCCGGGTCCGGCGCATCCACCGCCGGCATCACCGCCGGGTCGAGCACGTCCACGTCGATGTGCACCCAGTAGCCGGCGCAGTCCGCGAGCTGCTCGTGCGCCCACTGGGCGCTCCGGGCCGCGCCCTCGGCACGCAACGCCGGGACCGGCCGGGTGATGATCCCGGCAGCCTGGAGGTCGAGGCGGTACTCGTCCTGGGCGCGGATGCCGAGAACCACCACGTCGATGTCGCGGAAGTAGGGGCGCCGCCCCTCGATGGCGGCCAGGTCGGCCTGCCCCCGGCCGGAGACCAGAGCGAGGTCCTCCCCCGCCGCCGCGCCCACGTAGGAGGCGTTGCCGGGGTGTCGGAAGTCGGAGTGGCCGTCGACGAAGACCAGCCCGATCCGGCCGCCGACCGCCTCGCCGAGCCGGTGCATGGCCAGCCCCGAGCCGAGCAGCACCGAGCAGTCCCCGCCGAGCACCAGCGGGAACTCGCCCCGGTCGATGATCGCGCCGATCCGATCGGCCAGCGCCACCGAGTAGCCGGAGATCTCCCGGGCGTGGCAGACGCCGTCGCCGGGGCGCCAGTCGCCCGGGTCGTACCGGGGCGGGGTGAGGCAGCCGGCGTCCCGGGCGCGCAGCCGGGCGAGCAGGTCGTGGTCACGGAGCGCGCCGGGCGCCTTGCCGCAGCCGGGAACCGAGGTGGACGTGGGCGGGCGCAGCCCCAGGTTGGTCGGCGCGTCGAGGACGGCGATTCGGCGCGTCATGGGCTCCCGTCCTCGGTGTTCGGGCGGGCCGGCCGGAACGCCGGCCCGCGCTGGCGTGCTAGTGACTTAGAACAAGGCGCTGGCCAGGGCCCGGCGGGCCGAGGCGACCGCGGGGTCGTCCGGGCCGGCGATGGTGAAGAGGCCGACGAGATGCTGGCGTACCTTCTCCCGGTCGTCACCGGCGGTGCGCCGAACCAGCTCGACCAGGCGCTTGTAGGCCCGCTCGGCCATGCCGCTGAGCATCTCGATGTCCGCGGCCAGCAGCTGGGCGTCGACGTCGTCGGGGTTCGCCGCCGCGGCCGCGACCGCCGCCTGCGGGTCGGCCCCGGCCACCCGGCGGGCCAGCCCGACCTGGGCCAGACCCGCCTCCGCCGCCGCATCCGCCGGGGACTCCGCGAGAATCTTCCGGTAGGCCCGCTCCGCCGCGTCCAGGTCGCCGCTCATCAGGGCGTCGTCGGCCTCGGCGAGGCGGGGGTCCTCCGGCTCGGCCACGGTGACGCCGCCGGCCTTCAGCACGGCCTGGATCCACTGGCGCAGCTGGGCCTCCGGCACCACCCCGGAGAAGGCGTCGATCGGCTGCCCGCCCACGATCGCGTAGACCATCGGGATGCCCTGCACCCGGAACATCTGGGCGATCCGCGGGTTGGCGTCCACATCCACCTTGGCGAGCACCCACGCGCCGCCACCCTCCACCGCCAGCCGCTCCAGCACCGGGGAGAGCTGCTTGCACGGCTCGCACCACTCGGCCCAGAAGTCCACGATCACCGGGGTGGTCAGCGAGCGTTCGAGGACCTCGGACTGGAAGGTCGCCTCGGTCACGTCGATGACGCTGACCCCGCCGACCGCGCCGCCGGGCGCCCCGGCGGGGGGACCGGCCTTGGCCGGGGGAGAGGTGGGTGCGGTGCTGCGCAGTGCACTGAGGTCAACCGCGCCGCGGGTGAAGATCGACGAGGTCATCCGTGGGTCGCTCATGGTTACCTAGTCTCGCACGTGTCCCGCTGAACTCAGATCAACCGCGACCCCGACAGTCGCAACTCCCACCGCCACTCCCCGCCCGTCCCACCCCCGCCCCCGCGATCTTGCACTTCTGGTTGACCTTTTGCGCCTTTCGTGGTGCTTCGGGGCAACCGAAAGTGCAAGATCGCGGGGGGGTCGGCGGGTTAGAAGCGGGCGGGCTCGCGGTAGGTGCCCCATTCGGTGCGGAGGGCATCGCAGATCTCGCCGAGGGTGGCCTCGGCGCGGACCGCGTCCAGCATGGCGGGGATCATGTTCTCGCCGGTACGGCTCGCCGCCACCATCCGGTCGATGGCGGCCTTCACGGCCGCGTCGTCGCGGGCGGCCTTGCGCTCGGCGAGCAACCGGCGCTGCTCCAGCTCCACCTCGTGCGAGATGCGCAGGATCTCCAGGTCCTTGGCGACCGTGCCGGTGTGGCAGTTGACCCCGACGATCTTCTTCTCGCGCTTCTCCAGCGCCTGCTGGTAGGCGAAGGCCGCCTCGGCGATGTGGCCGGTGAACCAGCCGTCCTCGATGCCGCGCAGGATGCCTGAGGTCATCGGGCCGATCTGGTGCGGGCCGTCGCCGCCAAGCTGCCTGATCCGGGCGAAGATCTCCTCCGCCTCGGCCTCGATCTTGTCGGTGAGCGCCTCGACGTACCAGGAGCCGCCGAGCGGGTCGGCCACGTTGGTCACCCCGGTCTCCTCCATCAGCACCTGCTGGGTACGCAGGGCGATCTCGGCGGACTCGTCGGTGGGCAGGGCCAGGGTCTCGTCCAGGGCGTTGGTGTGCAGCGAGTTGGTCCCGCCGAGCACCGCGGCGAGTGCCTCGACGGCGGTGCGCACCACGTTGTTGACCGGCTGCTGGGCGGTCAGCGACACGCCAGCGGTCTGCGTGTGGAACCTCAGCCACAGCGCCTTCTCGCTGGTGGCACCGTAGACGTCACGCAGCCAGCGGGCCCAGATCCGGCGGGCGGCGCGGAACTTGGCGATCTCCTCGAAGAAGTCCACGTGGGAGTCGAAGAAGAAGCTCAGGCCCGGGGCGAAGACGTTGACGTCCAGCCCGCGCGACAGCCCCAGTTCGACGTAGCCGAACCCGTCGGCCAGGGTGTAAGCCAGCTCCTGCGCGGCCGTCGAGCCGGCCTCCCGGATGTGGTAGCCGGAGACCGAGAGCGGCTTGTACCGCGGGATCTCCCGGGCGCAGTACTCCATCAGGTCGCCGATCAGGCGCAGGTGCGGCTCCGGGTCGAAGAGCCACTCCTTCTGGGCGATGTACTCCTTGAAGATGTCCGTCTGCAGGGTCCCGTCCAGGGTGGACAGGTCGGCGCCCTGCCGCTCGGCAGCGATCAGGTACATGCAGAAGACGGGGACGGCCGGGCCGGAGATGGTCATCGAGGTGGTCACCCCGGCCAGGTCGATGCCGTCGAAGAGCACCTCCATGTCGGCCGCGGAGTCGATGGCCACACCGCAGTGGCCGACCTCGCCGAGCGACTGCGGGTCGTCGGAGTCGCGACCCATCAGCGTGGGCATGTCGAACGCGACGGAGAGCCCGCCGCCGCCGGCGCCCAGGATCATCTTGTAGCGCTCGTTGGTCTGCTGGGCGTTGCCGAACCCGGCGAACTGCCGGATGGTCCAGGTCCGCCCGCGGTAGCCGGTCGGGTAGAGCCCCCGGGTGTACGGGAACTCGCCCGGCCAGCCGATCCGCTCGAAGCCCGGGTACGCGGTGCCCTCCGGCGGGCCGTACACCGGGTCCACGGTCATGCCGGAGAGCGTGGTGAAGTCCGCGTCCCGCTTGCGCGCGGCGTCGTAGCGGGCCTGCCAGCGCGCCCGTCCGGCGGCGATCTCGTCGGCGTTCATCCGCGGAGCTCCTCCTCGAGTCCTCGACTGAAGACCGAGTGTAGAACGGGTGCCTGAACGATCGCTAAGGATGTTCGTACCGGCCGGTAACCTGGCTCAGGCCGAGGGCACCGCCGGACCCCCCAGGGCGACGTCGTCGACCCGGATGTTGATCTCGTCGACCCGCAGCCCGTACGCCTCGACCGCCTCGGTCACCCGGACCCGGACCGCGTCGGTCACCTCGGGCACCGGCCGGCCGCCCTCGATCACCAGCACCAGGTTGACCACGGCCGCGCCGTTGGTGACGTGGGCCGAGCAGCCCCGCCGGGCGTCGCCGACCTGGTCCAGCCCGACCTTGTCCAGCACAGAGTTGAAGAACCGGGCCACGTCGCCACCGAGCTCGGCCACCCCGGGCACGGACCGGGCGGCGGCCACCGCGATCTTCTCCACCACCTCGTCGGAGACGTGCGTCGTGCCGCCCGCCACCGCGTCCGCCGTCACCGACAGCTCCTGCGTCGCCTCGTCGCCCATGCTCTCCCCACCAAACGTCGCACCGCCCCACGGGTCCGTGAGGCGGTGCGAGCGTACTAGTCGACCGGGGTCCGGAGTGGACGGGTCAGGAGCCGAGCTGGGACAGCAGCTCGTCGGCGGCCGCGTACGGGTCGATCGCACCGTCGGCCACCTTGGCGGCGAGTGTCGGCAGCTCCGTACCGTCGCGGAGCGAACCGATCCGGGCGCGGAGGACGCCGAGCGCGATCGCCTCGATCTCGGCGGCGGCCCGCGCCTCCCGGCGACGGCGCAGCTCGCCGTGCTGCTCCAGCCAGCCGCGGTGCTTGTCGATCGCGGCGGCGATGTCCTCGATCCCCTCGCCGCGGGCGGCGATGGCCCGCACCACCTGGGGGCGCCACTCCCCCGGCCCGCGCTCGCCCAGGGCGATCATGCCCTGGATGTCGCGGACGGTGGCGTCGGCACCGTCCCGGTCGGCCTTGTTGACCACGAAGATGTCGGCGATCTCCAGAATGCCGGCCTTGACCGCCTGGATCGCGTCGCCCATGCCGGGGGCCAGCAGCACCAGCGTGGTGTCGGCCAGCGAGGCCACCTCCACCTCGGCCTGCCCGACGCCCACGGTCTCCACCAGCACCACGTCGCAACCGGCGCCCTCGAGCACCCGCACCGCCTGGGGCGTCGCCGCGGAGAGGCCGCCGAGGTGACCCCGGCTGGACATCGAGCGGATGTAGACGCCCGGGTCGGTCGCGTGGTCCTGCATCCGGACCCGGTCGCCCAGGATCGCCCCACCGGTGAACGGGCTGGACGGGTCGACGGCCAGCACCCCGACCCGGTGCCCGCGCGCCCGCAGCGCCCGGACCAGCTCGTTGGTGGTGGTCGACTTGCCCACGCCCGGGGACCCGGTCAGGCCCACCACCTGGGCCTGACCGGCGTACGGCGCGAGCGCCGCCGCCACCTGCGGCAGCACCTCGTCGCCGGACTCGACCAGGGTGATCAGGCGGGCCACCGCGCGGGGGTCGCCCGCGCGGGCCCGCTCGACCAGCATCGGTACGTCCCTGCTGCGGCGCACCGAGCTGGTGGCCGCGGCCGGGGCGTGGTCGACGGCGTCGCTCACTGTGCCGCCTTCGTTCGCGACTGCGAGGCTCGCAAGCCCGACTCACTCCTCGCGCTCACTGCTCGGCGCCGCCAGAGGGGACGTGGATGATCAGGGCGTCGCCCTGGCCGCCGCCACCGCAGAGTGCGGCCGCGCCGGTGCCGCCGCCCCGCCGCTTCAGCTCGAGCGCCAGGGCCAGCACCAGCCGGGCGCCGGACATGCCGATCGGGTGGCCCAGCGCGATCGCGCCGCCGTTGACGTTGACCTTGTCCGGGCTGATCCCCAGGTCGCGGGTGGACTGGATGCCGACCGCGGCGAACGCCTCGTTGATCTCGATCAGGTCGAGGTCGGAGACGCTCAGGCCGGCCTTCTTGAGGGCGTGGTTGATGGCGTTCGACGGCTGCGAGTGCAGGGAGTTGTCCGGCCCGGCGACGTTGCCGTGCGCGCCGATCTCGGCCAGCCAGGTCAGTCCCAGCTCCTTGGCCTTGGCCTTGCTCATCACGACCACCGCGGCGGCGCCGTCGGAGATCGGCGAGGAGCTGCCGGCGGTGATCGTGCCATCCTTGGTGAACGCCGGGCGGAGCTTGGCCAGCGACTCGACGGTGGTGTCCGGGCGGATGCCCTCGTCCTCGTTGATCACCAGCGGGTCGCCCTTGCGCTGCGGGATGATCACCGGGGTGATCTCGTCGGCGAAGTGGCCGTTCTTCTGCGCCGCGGCGGCCCGCTGGTGGCTGGCGGCGGCGAAGGCGTCCTGCTCCTCGCGGGTGATGCCGTGCTTGACACCGTGCCGCTCGGTCGACTCCCCCATCGAGCAGCAGTCCCAGGGGTCGGTCAGCCCGTCCAGCGCCATGTGGTCCTTGATCGTGGCGTCGCCGTACTTGTAGCCGGTGCGCTGCCCGAGCAGCAGGTGCGGGGCGTTGGTCATCGACTCCATGCCGCCGGCCACCACGATGTCGAACTCGCCGGCCCGGATGAGCTGGTCGGCCAGGGCGATCGCGTCCAGGCCGGAGAGGCAGACCTTGTTGATGGTCAGCGCCGGCACGGACATCGGGATGCCGGCCTCGACCGCCGCCTGACGGGCCGGGATCTGCCCGGCCCCGGCCTGGAGCACCTGGCCCATGATCACGTACTGCACCTGCTCGGGGGCGACGCCCGCCCGCTCCAGGGCGGCCTTGATCGCCGCGCCGCCGAGCTTCGTCGCCGGGAGGTCCTTGAGGTTGCCCAGCAGGCGACCCATGGGGGTCCGCGCGCCGCTGACGATCACCGAAGCCATGCCTGCCTCCGAGGGGGGGTGCCGACCTGTACGCCTTAACGATTGTTCGGTCAGACTAGCGCCATGGCAGAGAACTCCCCCGTCGAGCCCACTGCGGACTATGTCACAGACATCGGGCTGCGCCGCATCGACCACGTCGGGATCGCCGTGGCCGACCTGGACGCCGCGATCGACTTCTACCAGCGCACGTTCGGGATGCGCTGCGTGCACATCGAGACCAACGCCGAGCAGGGCGTACGCGAGGCGATGCTGTCCGTCGGCCCGACCACCGAGGGCGGCTGCGTCCAGCTGCTCGCCCCGCTGTCGCCCGACTCGACGATCGCCAAGTTCCTGGACCGTAGCGGCCCGGGCCTGCAGCAGGTCGCGTACACGGTGACGGACATCGACGCGGCCTGCGCGGCGCTGCGCGAGCGGGGCGTCCGGCTGCTCTACGAGGCCCCGAAGCGGGGCACCGCCGACTCCCGGATCAACTTCGTCCACCCGAAGGACGCCGGCGGCGTCCTGGTCGAGCTGGTCGAGCCCGCCGCGGGGCACTGAGCCGGTGGCGGGGCCCCCGGGCGGGGCCCCGCCGACGCCCGAACGAGCGTGCCGCTGCGCGGTACGCCGCCTCCCCGGACACCTCCACGCATCGGCCGATGCGGTTTTTCACACAGGACTTCCGACCCTAGCTACCGTTCAGTAACGTCCGGCCTCACAGGAGCGCGACCGGTGCCGGATGTGGCGATTACCGACATGGCGGTCGGTCGCACCGGCGCCGACGATGGCAGCACCCAGGCCCCGTGCGCGGGTGCGGACGAACGGGAGGTCACCGTGCAGGACATCCTCGAAGCGATCATGGCGGCGGAGGGCTCCGCGCAGCCGGAGCGGGAACTCGCCGGCCTCGCCGGCCTGCCGGTACCGGAGAGCTACCGGGGCGTGGTGGTCCGCGCCGACGAGACCCGGATGTTCGACGGGATGGCCACCCGGGACAAGGACCCCCGCAAGGCCCTGCACCTGCAGGAGGTGCCCACCCCGGAGCTCGGTCCGGGCGAGGCGCTGGTCGCCGTGATGGCCAGCGCGATCAACTACAACACGGTCTGGACCAGCATCTTCGAGCCGCTGCCGACCTTCAAGTTCCTCCAGCGCTACGGCCGGCTCTCCGAGCTGACCCGTCGGCATGACCTGCCGTACCACGTGGTGGGGTCGGACGCGGCCGGGGTGGTCCTGCGGACCGGCCCCGGCGTGACCCGGTGGAAGGCCGGCGACGAGGTGGTCGCGCACTGCCTGTCGGTGGAGCTGGAGGACGCCGCCGGCCACGACGACACCATGCTCGACCCGCAGCAGCGGATCTGGGGCTTCGAGACCAACTTCGGGGGCCTGGCCGAGCTGGCCGTGGTCAAGGCCAACCAGCTGATGCCCAAGCCGCGCCACCTGAGCTGGGAGGAGGCGGCCAGCCCGGGCCTGGTCAACTCCACCGCGTACCGGCAGCTGGTGTCGCACCACGGGGCCAACATGAGGCAGGGCGACGTGGTGCTGATCTGGGGCGCCTCCGGCGGCCTGGGCGGCTACGCCACCCAGATGGCGCTAAACGGCGGCGCGATCCCGGTCTGCGTGGTCTCCTCGCCCGAGAAGGCCGAGCTCTGCCGCAAGATGGGGGCCGAGCTGGTCATCGACCGGTCGAAGGCCACCGGCGAGGGGTACCAGTTCTGGCGTGACGAGGAGACCCAGGACCCGGACGAATGGCGGCGCTTCGGCGAGCGGATCCGCGAGCTCACCGGCGGCGAGGACCCGGACATCGTCTTCGAGCACCCGGGCCGGGAGACCTTCGGCGCCAGCGTCTACGTGGCCAAGCGCGGCGGCACGATCGTCACCTGCGCCTCCACCAGCGGCTACCAGCACCAGTACGACAACCGCTACCTCTGGATGCACCTCAAGCGGATCGTCGGCAGCCACTTCGCCAACTACCACGAGGCCTGGCAGGCCAACCGTCTCGTGGCGCTCGGCCAGGTCCATCCGACCGTGTCGAAGACCTATCCGCTGGAGCAGACCGGCCAGGCCGCGTACGAGGTGCACCGCAACGCGCACCAGGGCAAGGTCGGGGTCCGCTGCCTCGCACCGAGCGAGGGTCTCGGCGTCCGCAACCGCGAGCTGCGGGCCCGGCACGAAACGGCGATCAACCGGTTCCGCGGCCAGTGAGCCGTCCGGGCGATGCCGGCATGACCATTGCGTCGACCGGCGATTGCCTTTTCCACACCGGACCATCATTCGAGTGATACCGGGGTGGCCGACAAAGGAGCCGCGGGCATCGTCCCGCGGCCCCTTTTCCGCTCACCTCGGGTGCCGCCCGACCCGCCCGGGACCTGCCAAGATCGCCGTTTGGTCCGGTCGCATCGGCGCGCTGAAGTTGACCATGTAAAGAGGACACGAAAGCTGCCGACCACTCTTGCGAAGCACCCTGGGGCGTCTGCGAGTATGTCCCAATGCCCCAGCAGCAGTCCTCCCCCCTTGCGTTCTTCGATAACGCGAACTCGCAGCCCGATTTCACCGTTGGCCTGCGCGGATACAACACCGGTCAGGTCGATGACTTCATCGGCCGGCTGACCGCCGCGCTGACCCAGTCCGAGCAGGCCCGCGCCGAGGCCGAGCAGCGGATGAACGACGCCCAGCGCCGGCTCCGCCAGGCCGAGCAGCGCCAGAGCGCCCTGGAGCAGAAGCTCACCGACATCAACAAGCAGCTCGAGGAGAACAGCCGGCCGACCCTGTCCGGTCTCGGCACCCGCGTCGAGCAGATCCTGCGGCTGGCCGAGGAGCAGGCCAACGACCACCGCAACGAGGCCAAGCGCGAGTCGGAGGGCATCCTCTCCGCCGCCCGCCTCGAGGCCCGCGAGATCACCGACAAGGCGCGCGCCGAGGCGGCCGCGATGAAGGCCACCGCGGAGCGGGAGGCCGGCGCCGTCCGCACCGCCGCCGAGCGGGAGGCCGCCGAGGTCCGGGTGCAGGCCCGCCGCGAGGCGGACACGCTCCGCGCCGACGCCGAGCGGGAGACCAAGCAGCTGCGCACGGTCACCGCGCACGAGGTGGCGGAGCTGAAGTCCACGGTCGAGCGCGAGGTCGCCACCCTGCGGGCCACCGCCGAGCGGGAGATCACCCAGCAGCGGGCGAAGGCCGCGCGGGAGGCCGAGGAGAAGCGCGCCGAGGCGACCAAGCTGCTCACCGACGCGCGGGACAAGCGCGAGAAGGACCTCCAGGCCCTCGAGCTCCAGCTCGCCGAGCGGCGGGAGAAGGCCGAGCGCGAGGAGTCGGCGCGGCACGCCGCCCAGGTCGCGCAGACCCAGAAGCTGGTCAGCGAGGCCGAGCAGCGGGCCCGGGCCGCGCAGGAGCGGGCCAAGGAGATCGAGCAGCGGGCCGAGGCCCGCCGGATCGAGTCCGAGCGCACCGCCAACGAGACGGTGGAGAAGGCCAGAGCGCTGGCCGAGAAGACGCTGGGCGAGGCCAGGGCCGAGGCGCAGCGCCAGCTCAACGAGGCCCGCACGGAGGCGGAGCTGACCACCCAGGCGGCCCGCCGCGAGGTCGAGGACCTCACCCGGCAGAAGGACGCCGTCACCTCCCAGCTTGGTCAGATGCTCTCCGGTCTCGCCGGCATCGTGCCGGGCGTGCCGGCCGCGGCGGCCAAGCCCGCGGGGGCCAAGGCGGACGGTTCCGACGAGCGGGTCTCGGCCGAGCCGGCGAGTTGAGCACCACCCGCAACGGGGCATGATCCACGGCGCGGGGTGGCACCGGGTGACCGGTGTCGCCCCGCGCCGTCCTGCGTTTTCCGCCCGTTACGACACCTGAACTAGGTCACATCAGGGGCGTCCGTATCGCCCCAGGAGAGCCGGATGCGTGTGAGGATGTGAGCATGTCGCACGGCGAGGAACTGTTTGCTCTCGGTGGGGACGTGACCACGGAGCCCAGCTTCGAGTCCGCTCTGCGGGGGTACGAGAAACGACAGGTCGACCGGTACGTCGCTCGTGCAGAGCACGAGATCGCGACGCTCACGAGCGAGCGGGAGCAGGCGTACACCCAGATCCACAAGCTGGCCGGCCAGGTCGAAGTGCTGCAACGCGACCTGGCCCAGGTGCGCAAGCAGGTGGGTCTGGTGGACCGGGCCTCGTTCCGCCACCTCGGTCCCCGGGTCGAGCAGATCCTCTCCCTCGCCGAGGAGCAGGCGGAGGACATCCTGGTCGCCGCCAACGAGGAGATCGAGGCCCGACGCGCGGCCGCCGACCACATCATCGAGGAGGCGCGCCAGCAGTCCGCCCAGGCCATCAAGGACTTCGAGATCGCCCTCGCCGCACGGCGGGCCGAGGAGGAGCGGCACATCGTCGCCCGGCGGGCCGAGGCGGACGCCGCGCTCAAGGCGGCCAAGGAGGAAGCCGGCAAGCTCCGCAGGGATGCCAAGGAGGAGGTCGGCAAGCTCCGTAAGGACGCCAAGGACGAGGCAGACAAGCTCCGTAAGGACGCCAAGGACGAGGTCGCGACGCTGCGCAAGACCGCCCAGGAGGCGCTGGCCAGGGCGCAGCAGGAGGCCACCCAGCTCCGGGACACCGCCAAGGAGATCCACACCCGCGCCCAGCAGGAAGCCACCCGACTGCGAGAGGCGGCCAGGGAGGCGTTGGCGAAGGCACGACAGGAGGCAACCCAGCTCCGCGACGCGGCCAAGGAGATCCACACCCGCGCCCAGCAGGAGACCAAGCGCCTCACGGAGGCCGCCACCGAGGCGAGCCGGTCCACCCACGCCAAGGCGCTGCAGCAGGCCAAGCAGATCGTCGACGACGCCGAGGAGGCCGCGAAGGCGACCCGTAACCGGGCCCGGCAGGAGGCCAACCGGCTGACCACCGAGGCAGCCGACGCCGGCAAGCGCAACCGTGCCGAGGTCGAGGCGTACGTCCAGCGGATGCGGAGCGAGACCGAGGCGTACGTCCAGCACGCCCGGGCGCAGACCCAGCAGGAGCTGGGCGCCTGGCGCGCCGGGGTGGAGAAGGAGGTCAACTCCCGGCGGGAGGCGGCCGCCCGGGAGCTGGCCAAGCGCCGCGCCGCCATCGAGCAGGAGTACGCCAAGCGCCGCGACACGCTGGACAAGCAGCACAAGACTCGCCAGGTCGAGCTGGAGACGGCGCACAAGACCCGTCAAACTGAGCTGGAGCAGGCGTACAAGGCGCGGCGCGACGAGGTCGAGCACGGCGCCGCCGAGGTCCGCCGCCGGGCCGGGGCGGAGGCCGCCGAGATGCTCCGCTGGGCCGAGACGGAGGCCGCCGACAAGCGCCGCAAGGCCGACGAGCACGTCGCCACCTCCCGGCGCCAGTTCGAGGAGTACGCGGCCACCACCCAGCAGCACCTGGCCACCACGCAGCAGCACCTCGCCGCCACTCAGCAGGAGGTGGCCGCCGGCCGGCAGCAACTCGCCCAGGTGATGCTGGAGATCGCGCAGGCCCAGCAGCAGCTGGCCGACCTGCGGCAGGAGACCTGGAAGTCCCGGCAGGAGTCCGACGAGCTCCAGCGGCAGTTGGGTGAGCTCAAGATGCAGGCGGCCGGCGGGGGGCTGCGGGTCGAGGGGCGGGTCGGCCTCGCGGCGACCCCGGTGGACCCGGGCAAGCTGGCCGACACCCCGGCCGGCAAAGGCAGGGACTCCGGCGGCGCCACGCCCGCCACCGCGCCGGCGTCCGCCAAGGGCACGGCACCGATATCCCCGAACGGCAAGGAGCCGTCCGGGGCGGAGAAACTGGCCGGTACGAAGGAGCCGGCCGGTTCCGCGCCCGCGGCCGACGCCGGTGAGGCGAAGGCCCGTCCGGTCGCGGAGCCGGTGACCACGGTGGACGGCGAGGCCGCGAGCGCCGGGGTGGACGGTGAGCCGACCGTGGCCGCGGTGCCCGGCGAGGGCGGGCGGGGCGCCACCCCAACGAAGATCACCAGCACCGGTGAGGGCGGTAAGCGGCCCACGAAGCCGACCACCGACGAGCGCAGCGCCAAGCCGAGCGCCGTCAAGGTCGAATCCGACTGACCGGGCTGGCCCGGGCACCCGCCGGGCGATAACCTCCGGGCAGGGGCCGCGCCGGCAGCGGCCGCCGGCCGGGCTCGGAGCCGGCCGGCGATGCTTCTCTGGCCGCGTCAGCCAGCGGGGAGGTCCGGTGTCGCAGCAAGGGCCGTCGGGCAGCGCCCGACCGGAGGACGACGACCCGCTGGCCGCGCTCCGCCCCGAGGACGATCCGGCCGGCCCCCGCCCGTCCGGGCCTGCATCCGGGGTGGGGGATCCGACCGGCTTCGAGGCGGCGGGAGCGTCCACGACGGACCCGGGAAGGACACCCGCGCGAGCCGAGCGAACTGAGCCGACCGAGTTCGAGGTGAGCGAGCCGAGCGGGCGGTTCGGCATCCCCGGACGGCCCCTGCGGCGCAGCAGCTTCCTGGTCGGCTTCACCGGGGCGCTCGGGGTGTTCCTGGCGTACGCCGTCTTCCTGGGCCTGCGCAACGCCGCCGGCATCCTCGTGCTGGTGGTCATCGCGCTCTTCCTCGCCGTCGGCCTCCACCCGGCGGTGGTCCGGCTGCGCGGCTGGGGCCTGCCGCACGGGCTGGCCGTGGCCGTGGTCGCGCTGACCGTGCTGCTGCTGATCGTCGCGGGCGTGCTGGCGCTGGTGCCGCCGGTGGTGACCCAGTCCGGGCAGTTCGTCGAACAGCTGCCGAACTACGTCGAGGCGCTGCGCCGCAATCCCACCGTCAACGACCTGGTCGAACGGTACGACGTCATCGAGCGGGTCCGCTCGGCCGTGACCGCGGAGAACCTCAGCCGGGCCCTCGGTGGCGTGCTGGGCGGCGCACAGCTGATCTTCGGCACGATCCTCCGGACGCTCACCGTGCTGGTGCTGACGATCTACTTCCTGGCCTACTTCGACAAGCTGCGGGCCCTCGGCTACGCGCTGGTGCCGCGGTCGCGCCGGGAGCGGGTGCAACTGATCGGGGACGAGATCCTGACCAAGGTCGGCGCGTACATGGTGGGGGCGCTGACGATCGCGGTGCTGGCCGGGGCGAGCACCTTCGTCTTCGCCCTGGTCGTCGGGCTGCCGTACCCGTTCGCGCTGGCCGTGGTGGTCGCGGTGACCGACCTGATCCCGCAGATCGGGGCCACCCTGGGGGCGGTGATCGTGACCCTGGTCGGCTTCGCCACCGACCCGCCGCTCGGCATCGCCAGCCTGATCTTCTTCCTGGTCTACCAGCAGGTGGAGAACTACCTGATCTATCCCAAGATCATGCGGCGGTCGGTCGAGGTCAACGAGGTGGCCGCGCTGCTCGCCGCCCTGCTCGGGGTGTCGCTGATCGGCGTCGTCGGGGCGTTGATCGCGATCCCGACGGTCGCCGCCCTCCAGCTGATCCTCCGCGAGGTGGTCCTCCCCCGGCAGGAGTCCCGCTGAGCGTCGGCCCGGTCAGCCGGCCTGGCCCGGGCGCGGGCCCGGGACCGGGGTGTCGGCGAAGGAGGCCACGGTCCGGTCGGCGTACGCGCTGGCGTCGCCGGTCTCCATCGGGCCGTCCCAGGTGGTCGGCAGGGGCAGGGTCACCGACGGGTTGACCCGGCCAACGATCTCGTCGAGCACGGTCTCCGCGTCGCCCACCCAGAGGTGCTTGGCTCCCGGGACCCCGACCACCTCGGCCTGCGGCACCGCCGCGAACCGTTCCCGGGCCTCCGCCGGGCGCAGGTAGTCGTCGAACTCCGGGACGAGGGCGATGACCGGCTTGCCGCTCTCGGCCCACTGGGTCAGGTCGTCGGGGGTGGAGAAGCGCAGCGGCGGGGAGAGCAGGATCGCCCCGGCCACCGCCGGGTCGCAGCCGTACTTGAGCGCCAGGTCCGTGCCGAACGACCAGCCGACCAGCCAGATGTTCGGCAGCTCGGCGAACTCCGCGTACTCGATGGCGGCGGCCACGTCGAAGCGCTCGCCGACCGCGGCGTCGAACGTGCCCTCGCTGGTGCCGCGGACGCTGCTGGCGCCCCGGGTGTTGAACCGGAGCACGGCCAGGTCGGCCAGCGCGGGCAGCCGCCAGGCCGCCTTGCGGAACACGTGGCTGTCCATCATCCCGCCGTGGGTGGGCAGCGGGTGCAGGCAGATCAGGGTGCCCGCCGGCTCCCGGTCCAGCGGCCGGGCCAGCTCGCCGACCAGGCGCAGACCGTCGGCGGTGTGCAGCTCGATGTCCTCCCGGCGAGCGGGCAGGATCGACGACGCGCGGATCGGTGTGCTCACCGCTCAAGTCTGGCGCGAAGTGCCGCCTGCCGCTTGTCCGGGCGCAAACAGCGTGATCCAGATCGCTCAGCCGTGGCGGGGGGCGCTGCGGCCGCGCTGGATCACCGGGCCGCGCCGGTCCCGGGCGCGCCAGCAGCCGCTGTGCCAGTGCCGCCGGTCGGTGAGGTCGCCCCGGTCGTCCGCGGGCCAGGCGACCACGTGCGGCACCCCGGGGCGGATCTCCTGGTCGCAGCCCGGGCAGCGGTACGTCTTGACGGACGCCCCACCGCTGATCCCGCGTACCTGCCAGTCGCCGTCGCGCCACTGCTGCACCGACGGGACGCCCTGCCGGACGCGCTCGGAGTCCAGGCGGGCGGTCTCGTCTCTGCGGGGGCGGTTGCGACGGGGGCTCACGGTCACCAAGCGTACGGGCCAGCGGCGGGACCAGCCCGGCCCGGCACCGCCTGGCCGGCGTCGGGTGTTGACCCGGGTCAGCGGTTGGTGTGGTCCCGGAAGCCCCGGCCGGTCTTGCGACCCAGGTACCCGGCGGTGACCAGGTGCTCCAGCAGCGGCGCCGGGGCGAAGCCGGGCTCGCGCAGCTCCAGGTAGAGCTCCCGCTGGATAGCCAGCGACACGTCCAGCCCGACCACGTCGAGCAGGTCGAACGGGCCCATCGGGTAGCCGCAGCCGAGCTTCATCGCGTAATCGATGTCGTCGGCGGTCGAGTAGCTCGCCTCGAGCATCTTCACCGCGTCGTTCAGGTACGGGAACAGCAGCGCGTTGACGATGAAGCCGGACCGGTCGCCGCAGACCACACCGGTCTTGCCGAGCGCCGCGCAGACCGCGCGGGCGGTGGCGGTGGCCTCCGCCGAGGTGCGGATGGTCTGCACGATCTCGACCAGCGGCATGATCGGCGCCGGGTTGAAAAAGTGCAGCCCAACCACGTCGGCCGGGCGCTGGGTGGCCATCGCCACGTCGATCACCGGCAGCGACGAGGTGGTGGTGGCGAGCACGACGTCCGGCTTGCAGATCTCGTCGAGGCTGGCGAAGAGCGCCTTCTTGACGCTCAGCTCCTCGACCACGGCCTCGACCACCAGGTCGACGTCGGCGAGGTGGTCCAGGGTGGCGGACCAGCTGATCCGGCCCAGCGCGGCGTCCCGGTCGGCCTCGCTGAGCTTGCCCCGCACCACGCCCTTGTTGAGCGAGGTCTTGACCGCCTCGCAGACCTTCGCGGACTTCTCCGCGCCCCGGGTGACCGAGACGACCTCGTAGCCGGCCTTGGCGAAGATCTCGATGATGCCGGTGGCCATCGTCCCGGAGCCGACCACGCCGACCTTCGAGATGGCGCGCGCGCCGTCGGCCAGCGTCAGCTCCGTCGCCACCGGCGTCTGCTCGTCCGGTACGACCACCGGGGAGCCCGGCCGCTCGTACGTGTAGAAGCCCCGGCCGGACTTCCGGCCGAGCAGCCCGGCGGTGACCATCTGCTTGATCAGCGGCACCGGGGCGTGCCGGCGGTCCCGGCCGCCGCGCCGGTACATGGTGTCCAGGATCTCGTACGCGGTGTCCAGACCGATCAGGTCCATCAGGGCGAGGGGCCCCATCGGCAGGCCGCAGCCGAGCTTCATCGCGGCGTCGATGTCCTCGCGGGTGGCGTAGTGCGCCTCGAACATGCCGACGGCGTGGTTGAGATAGCCGAAGAGCAGGGCGTTGGCGATGAAGCCGGCCCGGTCGTTGATGGTGACGTCGACCTTGCCGAGCCGCTTGCAGAGCGCCTCCACGTCGGCGACGACATCGGCGGAGGTGACGACCGTGCGGACCACCTCGACCAGCTTCATGATCGGAGCCGGGTTGAAGAAGTGGATGCCGATGACCTGGTTGGGCCGGGTGGTGGCGACCGAGATCTCGGTGACGCTCAGCGACGAGGTGTTGGTGGCCAGGATCGCCTCGGGCTTGCAGACCCGGTCCAGCTCGGCGAAGATCCGCTGCTTGAGGTCGAGGTGCTCGGGGACGGCCTCCACCACCAGGTCCACCGAGTGCAACGCGTCCAGCCCGACCGCGAAGTGCACCCGGGACAGCAGCGCGTCCCGGTCGGCCTCGGCGAGCTTGCCCCTGGCGACCGCCCGGTCCGTCGAGCCGGTGAGGGTGGCCCGGCCGCGCTCCAGGGCGGCCTCCGAGATCTCCACGGCCACCACGTCGATGCCGTTCCGCGCGAAGACCTCGACGATGCCGGCACCCATGGTGCCCAGACCCACTACGCCCACGCTGGTGAACTCGCGCGCCACGACCGGCCTCCCCAATGCTCCGCACGGCCGCTGCCCGCCCCGGCGGACGGTCCGCCGGCGCGATTGAACGGCCCCTAAGGTTATGCGCGCGAGTCTGCCACGTGACGTTCGGTTGTCGAGACGCCGTGGGATATTTCACGACCCTCGACCGGCCGCCCGACCGGACCGGTCAGACCTCGGCCGGGGCACCCACCAGGGCAAGCAGCTCGGCGAGGAACTGCGCCGGCCGCTCCAGGTGCGGGCTGTGCCCGCAGCCGGGCAGTACCACCTCCCGGTACGTCCCGCCGGCCGCCGCGTACCGCGCCAGCACCGTCCGGGTCTGCCCGATCATCGGCTGCGGCGGGCACTCCGCCGCACCCGGCCACCCCGGCACCGCCCCGAGCGACCCGAGGTACGCCAGGTCGAACAGGGAGGTGTCCGAGACGATCACGTCGGCGTCGCCGCGTACCCAGGTGATCGGCGGCTTGACCGCGACGGCGACCAGCTCGTCGGCGATCCGGAAGTAGGCCGGCGCGAGCGCGTTGAGCACGCCGCGCTCCCCCGGCGCGGTCCCCGGCCAGTGCGGCGAGGCGACCGCGGTGCCCGGGTAGTTGTCGTCCCCGGTGACGGTGGAGAGCAGGCTCTCCACGAGCAGGTCCTCGTCCGCGCCGAGCGACGCGGGATCGGCCACGTAGGTCGCCCGCAGCACGTTGCGGGGGCTGGTCTGAGCCTCCGCGCCCCGGTCGGCGGCGGCGAGCCGGGCCACGAAGTCGGGATTCGCCGTGCCGCCCCCGGTGCCGGCGAAGTCCGGTGTGGTCGGGGTGCCGTCGAGGTCCCGGGTGCCGCCGAAGCCGTACGGGGAGACCGGCGCCTCCAACAGCGCGGCCGCCACCCGGTCGGGGTGCTCGACCAGCAGCCGCATCACCACGCCGCCGCCGAGCGAGTGCCCGACCACCACCGGTCGCGCGCCGGGGGCGAAGAGCCCCGGGGCGTCGAGCAGGGCGGCCACGTCGTCGGCGAAGTCGGCCAGCCCGCGGGTCCCGTCCACCGGGGCGGTCTCCGTGTCGCCGTACCCGCGCAGGTCCGGCGCGACCACCCGGAGCGTCGCCGGCAGTCGGCGGATCAACGGCTCCCAGAAGGCGGACGATGAGACGTTGCCGTGGATCAGCAGCACCGGTGCGCCGTCCGGCGGCCCGGCCACCCGGACCGCCTGGTTGATGCCGTTCGCCGACACGGTGTGCTGCACGCTCTCCACCCGCCGCATGCTGCCACCCGGCGGTGGCCGGCGTCCATGTGCCGGCCCGCCATGACTGGTCAGCCGGCGGTGTGTGCGGCTACGGGCGGATCCCCCACCTCGTCGTCCCAATTCTCCACCGGCTGCCGCTGCGGGGTGCCGATGGGCAGCGGCAGGGTGGGCCGGTGGTGGTCCTGGCGCGGCGCGGCGAAGCGCAGCCCGAGGAGATCGGTCTGGGCCAGGCCGGGATCGAAGAACCGCAGTTCGGTGCGGCCGATGCGGATGACGTCACCGTCGGCGAGCTGCTCCGCACCGGTGATCCGGCGGTCGTTCAGCCAGGTACCGTTGGTCGAGCCGAGGTCCACCAACGACACCCCCTCGTCGGTGCGCCGTACCGCGGCGTGCCGGCGGCTCAGATGCGGATCCTCGACCACGACGTCAGCGGTCGGCGCCCTGCCGATCACCAGCGGCTCGCGACCGACCCGGAATCTGAACCCCCGCATCGGTCCACCGGCCACCGTCAAAAGCGGCATCAGTTCCGGATGATCCTCCATCGACAGTCGCCTCCACCCACCGTCGCCCCGAGGCGTCAGCCTGCCATGCCACCGCAACCGCGCCCACCACCGGGTGGTCAACTCCACGACCCCGGCTGGTCAACTCCTGTTCGCCGATTCGGGGGCGTGCCGATTCAACGCCGTCAGGTCCGTCGACTACCGGCGAGTAATCCTCGGGTCTAGACTTCCGCCATGACGGCTGTGCATGTCCCGGGGGCCCCGGTCATCGAGGACGGTCGACTGGTGTCGACGAGCCCCGCGACGGGCGCCGAGGCGGGACGGTTTCCGGTGGCGGCCGCCGCGGACGTCGACCGTGCGGTCGCCCGGGCCCGCGCCGCCGGCGAGTGGTGGGCGGGGCTCGGCTTCACCGGTCGCCGGGAGCGGCTGTTGCGCTGGCGCGGCCTGCTCGCCCGCCGGATCGAGGAGCTGGCCGAGCTGGTGCACACCGAGGGCGGGAAGCCGGTCGGCGACGCCGTCGTCGAGATCCTCACCGCGATCGAGCACGTCGACTGGGCGGCCCGCAATGCCCGACGGGTGCTGGGGCCCCGGCGGGTCCGCTCCCGGCTGATCCTCGCCGAGTTCACCGGCCACCTGGAATACCAGCCGTACGGCGTGATCGGTGTGATCGGCCCGTGGAACTACCCGGTCTTCACCCCGATCGGCTCCATCGCGTACGCCCTCGCGGCCGGCAACGCCGTGGTGTTCAAGCCGAGCGAGTACACCCCGGCCGTCGGGCAGTGGCTGGTCGACCGGTTCGCCGAGGTGGTGCCGGAGCAGCCGGTCCTCAGTGCCGTGCACGGCCTGGGCGATGTGGGCGCGGCGCTGTGCCGTTCCGGGGTGGGCAAGCTCGCCTTCACCGGCTCCACCGCCACCGCGAAGAAGGTGATGGCCGCCTGCGCCGAGTCGCTCACCCCGGTGCTGCTGGAGGCGGGCGGCAAGGACGCGATGATCGTGGATGCGGACGCCGACCTGGACGCCGCCGCCGAGGCCTGCGTCTGGGGCGCGCTGACCAACGCGGGCCAGACCTGCATCGGCATCGAGCGGGTCTACGCGGTCGACCAGGTCTTCGACGCCTTCGTCGACAAGGTGGTCGCCCGGGCCGGCCGGCTGACCGTGGGCCCGGACGGCGCCGACATCGGCCCGATCACCATGCCGGCCCAGCTCGACGTGATCCGCCGGCACATCGACGATGCCGTCGAGCGGGGCGGCCGCGCGGTGCTCGGCGGCCCGGACGCGGTGCGGCCGCCGTACGTGCACCCGACCGTGCTGGTGGACGTCCCCGAGGACTCGGCCGCCGTACGGGAGGAGACCTTCGGCCCGACGCTGACGGTCAACCGGGTCCGGGACGTCGACGAGGCGGTGGAGCGGGCCAACGCGCTGCCGTACGGCCTGGGCGGCTCGGTCTTCGGCCGCAAGCGGGCGGTGGCGATCGCGCGGCGGCTCCGCTCCGGGATGGCCTCGGTGAACTCCACCCTGACCTTCGCCGGGATGTCCACGCTGCCGTTCGGCGGCGTCGGCGACTCGGGCTTCGGGCGGATCCACGGCGAGGACGGGCTGCGGGAGTTCGGCCGGGCCAAGGCGATCACCCGCCGTCGAGCCCGCTCGCTGCTGCCGTCGATGACCTTCGAGCGGACGCCCGCGGACGTCGCCCGCCTGGTCAAGGCCGCCAAGCTGATGTACGGCCGCCGCTGAGCGGGTGGCGGCTCAGAAGAGGGTCAGCTCGTCCCGCTCGATGCCGCGCAGCCTGTCGTAGTCGACCACCACGCAGCGGATGCCCCGATCCGTGGCGAGCACCCGGGCCTGCGGCTTGATCTCCTGCGCGGCGAAGACGCCGGCGACCGGAGCCAGCAACGGGTCCCGGTTGAGCAGCTCGAGATAGCGGGTGAGCTGCTCAACCCCGTCGATCTCGCCCCGCCGCTTCACCTCCACCGCGACCGTCCCCTGCTCGGCGTCCCGGCAGAGCAGGTCGACCGGCCCGATCGCGGTCATGTACTCGCGGCGGATGAGCGTGTATCCCTCGCCGAGGGTGGTCGGGTTGGCGGCGAGCAGCTCCTGCAGGTGCGCCTCGACACCGTCCTTGCGCAGGCCCGGGTCGACGCCCAGCTCGTACGAGGTGTCCTGGAAGATCTCCTCCAGGGTGATCCGCAGCTCCTCGCCGGCCTTGTTGACCACCCGCCAGACGCCCGGGGCCTCCTCCAGCCGACAGGGCGGGCTCATCCAGTTCAACGGCTTGTACGCCCGGTCGTCCGCGTGGATCGACACCGAGCCGTCCGCCTTCACCATCAGCAGCCGGGTGGCCGGCGGCAGGTGGGCCGAGAGCCGTCCGACGTAGTCCACCGAGCACTTCGCAATCACCAACCGCACCCGCCGAGAGTAGCGGAGCCCCCGGCCATCGCCACCGAGCGCCACTGGCGTGCCGGTGCGATGCTGAGATGGTGCTCGAAGTCCTCACCGGTTCCGGTCTCGCCGCCTCGGCCGGCCTGAACGCCTACATCCCGCTGCTTCTCATGGGTCTGCTGGCGCGCTACACCAACCTGGTCGACCTGCCCAGCGGCTGGCAATGGCTCAGCAACGGCTGGGTGGTCCTGATCCTCGCCGTGCTGCTCGCCATCGAGGTGGTCGCCGACAAGGTCCCGGTGGTCGACCACGTCAACGACGTGGTGCAGACGGTGGTCCGGCCGACCGCCGGCGGCCTGGCCTTCGGCGCCGGCTCCAGCTCCGAGACCGTCACGGTCAGCAACCCCGACGCCTTCTTCTCCTCGCACCAGTGGGTGCCCGTGGTGATCGGCGTGCTGATCGCGCTCGGCGTACACCTGCTCAAGTCCGCCGCCCGGCCGGTCATCAACGCGACGACCGCCGGCTTCGGCGCCCCGGTGGCCAGCACCGCCGAGGACGCCACCAGCGCCGTAATGTCCGTGGTGGCAATCATCCTGCCGGTGCTGGTGCTGGCGTTCCTGCTCGGCCTGGTCGCGTTCCTCTTCTGGGTCCTGCGTCGCCGCAAGGACCGCCGCCGCGAGCGCCAGGCCGCCCGCGCCGCCGGCTTCCGGGTCTGACCGGGTACGGCCTGTCCGAGCGATGAAGACGCCGCTGGCCGGCACCCGTGTTTCGGGTGCCGGCCAGCGGCTTGGTGCTCTGTGTCAGTTGTTCCAGTGCTGGGCGACCAGGTCGGCGGCCTGCTGTTCCCACTGGGCGTAGGCGTGCGGGTAGGCCGACACCTGCACCGTCTGGGCGGCCTCGGTCAGCGGCATGTCGTGCCAGCCGTCGACCTGCTTGAGGCCCTTGAGGAACGCCATGGTCGAGTACTGCGGGTCGGTGATCTGCTCCGGGGTGCCCCAACCCGAGGACGGACGCTGCTGGAACAGGCCCAGCGAGTCGTGGTCGTTGCGGTCCCCCAGGTGACCCAGGTTCTCCAGCTTCGACTCCTGCAGGCTGGTCGCGATCGAGACCACGGCGGCCCGCTCGTCCATGCCGGACTTCTTCGTCGCGGCGATGATCGCCTTGACGTTGCCGATCTGCTCCTTGTTCAGCTTGATGTGGGACTGGGTGCCCTGCACACCATGCGGGATCAGCTTGCCGGTGTCCGACTTGTCGGCCTGCACGACGGCGACGGGCTTGGCGTCCACCGGGGCGGCGGCGTGGGCGGTGGCCGGGCCGGCGAACACGCCACCGGTGAAGGCCAGACCAGCGATACCGAGCACGCTCTTACGCAGCATCGTGTTCATGATCAAAGCTCCAATTCGGGGGTCAGGCACACCCACCCGATAGGGGGCCGGGTAGATGCGCACGCACCACGGACGGGCGCTCAAAAAGTCTTCGGGGGAAAGACCCGGCCGCCGGGCGGGAGTGCCTCGCGGCGCCGGGACCATGTGTAACGACCGGCGGCCCACCGTCATTCCGGCCCGGGCCCATCCGGCCCCGCCGAGCGGGGCGCTTCTCCGGTCGTACGCCAGGTATAACGACCCCGCCCCGGCCACGATTCCGACCCCACAATGCCGCCGGTCACACCCCGGGGACCGGACAGGCGACACCGCAACGGCGGCTTTCGGGCACCTGGCCCACCCCGATGCCGCCGCGTCGCGGGACACCGGAAGGCCATCGGGCCTGACCGCCGCAGCCGCGCCGACCGGGCGCATACCGGACGCCGGGCGCAAACCGCGCGCCCGGACTGCGCGGGCCTTCTCGGCGGGACTGGGCGCACGAACCCCGCAGCGGAGCCCGCACGCCGATTCATCCGGACGTCGCGTTCACCCGCAGACGGGGAGCATCACGTAGCCCGCCACCGATAAACCAGGCGAGGCGGCCGCGGAGAAACCCCGCGAGGCCGGCGCACCACCGGGAGACGCCGCGATCCCGGGAAACCAAATCCGTCAAAAGCCTAAAATCGGGCCAGGAGCCAAAGGAGGGTCACCGATGACCGCTGCGATGGAGATGCCGCGGGTTCAGGAATGCGCCGTCGTGTCCTGCGCCTACAACCACACCAATGACTGCCACGCCTTCGCCATCACGATCGGCAGCCCCGACCACGCCCACTGCCACACCTTTGTCCAGATGCCGGTCCGCGGCGGGATCGAGCAGCTCATCGCGCAGGTGGGCGCCTGCCAGCGGTCCGACTGCCAGCACAACTCCAACCTGGAGTGCCACGCCCCGGCGATCACCGTCGGCCCGGACAACGACCTGGCCGACTGCATGACCTACCAGAGCCGCTGACCGGAGGGCCCGCCGGAGGCCGGGCGGGCCCTTACCCGTCACGACAGGCCGTTGGCCTCGCGGATGACGGTGACCAGTTCATCGATGATGCCGGTCAGCGCGAAGTCCTTCGGCGTGAAGACCCGGGCCACCCCGGCGGCCCGCAGCGCCTCCGCGTCGCCTGCCGGAATGATGCCGCCGACCACCACCGGCAGGTCACCCCGGCCGGCGGCGTGCAACCCCTCCAGCACCGCCGGCACGGCCGCCAGGTGCGAGCCGGAGAGCACCGAGAGGCCGACCAGGTCGACGTCCTCCTCGACGGCGGCGGCGACGATCTGCCCGGCGGTGAGCCGGATCCCCTGGTAGACCACCTCGAAGCCGGCGTCGCGGGCGCGTACCGCGATCTGCTCGGCGCCGTTGGAGTGCCCGTCCAGGCCCGGCTTGCCGACCAGCAGCCGCAGCCGGCCGCTGCCCAGCTCCCGCGCTGTGGCGGCCACCCGCTTGCGGACCGCGGTCAGGGTGGCGTCCCCGCCCCCGCCGGCCGCACCGGTCAGCCCGGTCGGCGCCCGGTACTCGCCAAAGACCTGGCGCAGCGCGCCGGCCCACTCGCCGGTGGTCACCCCGGCGCGAACGCACTCCAGCGTCGCTGGCATCAGGTTGGTCGTGGTCGCGGCGTCCGCCCGGAGCCGGGCCAGCGCCGCGTCGACCGCCGCGCCGTCCCGTCCGGCCCGCCATTCGCGTACGGAGGCCGCGGCGGCGGCCTCCACCGCCGGGTCGACCTGTTCGACGGCCTCGGCGCCGGCCGCGGTCAGCGGGGACGGCTCGGTCTCGGTGAACCGGTTGACGCCGACCACCACGTCGGTGCCGGCCTCCATCCGGCGCCGCCGCTCGGCCAGCGAGGCGACCAGGGCGCTCTTGAGGTAGCCCGTCTCCACGGCGGTCACCACACCGCCCATCTCCAGCACCTTCTCCAGTTCGACCCGGGCCCCGGTGACGATGTCGTCGACCAGCGCGGTCATCACGTGCGAGCCCTCGAAGAGGTCGGGGTATTCGAGCAGGTCCGACTCGTACGCGAGCACCTGCTGCATCCGCAGCGACCACTGCTGGTCCCAGGGGCGGGGCAGGCCGAGCGCCTCGTTCCAGGCGGGGAGCTGCACCGCCCGGGCCCGCGCGTCCCGGGAGAGCGTCACGCCGAGCATCTCCAGCACTATGCGTTGGACGTTGTTCTCCGGCTGAGCCTCGGTCAGGCCGAGCGAGTTGACCTGCACCCCGTACCGGAAGCGGCGTTGCTTCGGGTCGGAGACGCCGTAGCGCTCGCGGGTGATCTCGTCCCAGAGCGCGCCGAAGGCGCGCATCTTGGCGATCTCCTCGACGAGGCGAACCCCCGCGTTGACGAAGAAGGAGATCCGTTGCACCACGTCGCCCATCCGCTCGGCCGGCACCTGGCCGGAGTCGCGGACCGCGTCGAGCACGGCGACCGCGGTGGCCAGCGCGAAGCCGACCTCCTGCACCGGCGTCGCGCCGGCCTCCTGCAGGTGGTACGAGCAGATGTTCACCGGGTTCCAGCGCGGCATCTCCCGCAGCGTGTACGCGATGACGTCGGCGGTGAGCCGAAGCGACGCCGCCGGCGGGAAGATGTACGTCCCCCGGGACAGGTACTCCTTGATGATGTCGTTCTGCGTGGTGCCGGCGCACCGGGACAGCTCGGCGCCCTGCTCCATGCCGACCGTGCCGTAGAGGGCGAGCAGCCACATCGCCGGCGCGTTGATGGTCATCGAGGTGTTCATCTCGGCGAGCGGGATGCCGTCGAAGAGGGCCCGCATGTCGCCGAGGTGGGCCACCGGCACCCCGACCCGGCCGACCTCGCCGGCGGCCAGCTCGTGGTCCGGGTCGTAGCCGGTCTGGGTGGGCAGATCGAAGGCGACCGAGAGGCCGGTCTGCCCCTTCGCGAGGTTGCGCCGGAAGAGCGCGTTGGTCGCGGCGGCCGAGGAGTGCCCGGCGTAGGTGCGCATCACCCAGGGCCGGTCGCGCTCCGGCAACCGGCCGGGGAGGGCCTTCTCATCCATGGCCGGAGTCTAAGTTACCGTTCAGTAAAACGGGCTGTGGAAAATTACACAGGTCCATAGAGCGGACCACCGGGTACGCGGGGCGCGACATGGCCGACACCACCACACCCCGGACCGTCGCAGCTGGCGGCCGAGTCGCACACTTGACGTCATGGATGACGAGCTCGCGATCTCCGTGCGGGGACTTCGCAAGGCGTACGGCGACAACGTCGCGGTGGCGGACGTGGACCTCGACGTGCGTCGGGGCGAGGTGTTCGCCCTGCTGGGCCCGAACGGCGCGGGCAAGACCACCACGGTGGAGATCCTGGAAGGCTACCGGCAGCGCGACGCCGGCGAGGTGTCCGTGCTGGGCAGCGACCCGGCCCGCCCGGACCCGGACTGGCGCTCCCGGCTCGGCATCGTGCTGCAGGGCACCGGCGAGTTCGACGAGCTGACCGTCGCCGAGGTGGTCCGGCACTTCGCCGGCTTCTACCCGGACGCCGACGACCCGGACAAGGTGATCGAGCGGGTCGGGCTGGCCGACAAGGCCGCCGCGCGTACCCACACCCTCTCCGGCGGGCAGAAGCGCCGGCTCGACGTGGCGCTGGGCATCATCGGCCGGCCCGAGCTGCTCTTCCTCGACGAGCCGACCACCGGCTTCGACCCGGAGGCGCGGCGCGAGTTCTGGGAGCTGATCCGCGACCTGGCCGCCGCCGGCACCACCATCGTGCTCACCACGCACTACCTGGACGAGGCGGAGGCGCTCGCCGACCGGGTCGGCGTGATCGCCGGGGGCCGGCTCGTCGAGGTTGCCCCGCCGAGCCGGCTCGGCAACCGGCAGGAGGCTTTGGCCACGGTCTCCTGGCGTACCCCGGACGGGACGCTGGAGACCGCGGCGAGCGCGACGCCGACGGCGCTGGTGGCGGAGCTGGCCGCGCGCTTCGGCGGCGAGGTCCCCGGCCTCACGGTGACCCGGCCGACCCTGGAAGACGTCTACCTGAGGATGATCGGACACTGATGACCACCACGACGAAGCCGGCCACGCCGGTCGCCGCCGCCCCGGCCCGGCGGGTCGGGCCGGGCGCCCTCGCCCTGCGCCAGGGCCGGTTGGAGATCACGCAGTTCCTGCGCAGCCGGGAGTCCGTGGTCTTCACCATGCTCTTCCCGGTCGTGATGATCGCGATTTTCGCGTCGATCTTCACCTGGGAGCTCACGGACGGGGTCCGGTTCACCCAGTACTTCGTCACCGGCATGATCGCGACCGGCCTGATGACGGTGAGCTTCCAGAACCTCGGCATCTGGATCCCGATCGAGCGGGACCGCGGGGTGCTCAAGCGGTACCGCGGCACGCCGATGCCGAAGTGGGTCTACTTCGCCGGCAAGGTGATCATGGTGGTGGTGATCGGGCTCGCCGAGACCGTGCTGCTGCTCGCCGTCTCGGCCGTCTTCTTCGATCTGACACTGCCCACCACGGTCGGTAAGTGGCTCACCTTCGGGTGGATCTTCGTGCTGGGCCTGACCGCCTGCACGCTCTGCGGCATCGCCATCTCCTCGCTGGCCCGCACCTCGCGGAGCGGCTCCGCGGTGGTCACGCCGGTGGCGCTGGTGCTGCAGTTCATCTCCGGCGTGTTCATCGTCTTCACCCAGCTGCCCGGCTGGATGCAGCAGATCGCGGCGCTCTTCCCGCTGAAGTGGATGTGCCAGGGGCTGCGCTCGGTCTTCCTGCCGGACAGCTTCGGCGCGCAGGAGCCGGGCGGCTCGTTCGAGCTGGGTCGGGTCGCCCTGGTGCTCGCCCTGTGGTGCGTGATCGGCCTGGTGCTCTGCCTGGGCACCTTCCGCTGGACCACCAAGCGCGACGGCTGAGGCTCGGGCGGGCGCCGTCCCGGCACCCGCCGCGTCCCCCGGTCAGTACGTGTAGAAGCCCTTGCCGGTCTTGCGGCCCAGGTCGCCGGCGGTGACCATGCGCTGGAGCAGCTCCGGCGGGAAGAACTTCTCGTCGGCGGTGTCGGTGTAGATGTTCTTCGCGGCGTGCAGCAGTACGTCCACGCCGGTCAGATCGGTGGTGGCCAGCGGGCCCATGGCGTGGCCGAAGCCGAGCCGGCAGGCGATGTCCAGGTCCTCCGCCGACACCACGCCGGACTCGACCAGCTTGACCGCCTCGACGACCAGCGCGGCGATCAGCCGGGTGGTGACGAAGCCGGCGATGTCCCGGTTGACCACGACGACCGTCTTGCCGATCCCCTCGGCGAACGCCTTCGCGGTCGCGAGGGTCTCGTCGCTGGTCTTGTAGCCGCGGACCAGCTCGCAGAGCTTCATCATCGGCACCGGAGAGAAGAAGTGGGTGCCGACGACCGCCTCCGGCCGCTCGGTCACCGCCGCGATCTGGGTGACCGGGATCGCCGAGGTGTTGGTGGCCAGCACGGCGTCCGCCTTGCAGATCTTGTCCAGCGCGCGGAACACCTCGTGCTTGATCTCCAGCCGCTCGAAGACCGCCTCGACCACGATGTCCGCGTCGGCGACCGCCTCCAGGTCGGTGGTCGGGGTGATCCGGCCGAGCGACGCCTCGACCTCGGAGGTGTCGATGACGCCCTTGGCCGCGAACTTCTCCAGCGACTTCCGGATGCTGGCCAGGCCACGATCGGTGGCCGCGTCGTCCAGGTCCCGCAGCGTCACCTGCCAGCCCGCCTGCGCCGCCACCTGGGCGATCCCCGAGCCCATCAGCCCGGCCCCGACGACCGCGAGTCGACCCGCCATCTGCTTCTCCCTCGCCTGATTGAGTGTCTGCCAGCACCCTAGTGGGCGAGCCTGAACGAGGGCTAAGCCGTGTCCCGGTCAGATCTCCAGGGCCGGTTCCCCCGGTACGGTGCCGCGCTCGACCTCCACACCGAGCGCCCGCAGGTCGGCGACGAAGTCCGGGTAGCCGCGGTCGACGTGGTGCACGTGGGAGACCTCGGTGACCCCGTCGGCGCAGAGCCCGGCGATGATCAGCCCGGCGCCGGCCCGGATGTCGGTGGCGCGTACCGGGGCGCCGGAGAGCCGGTCCCGGCCGCGTACCACGGCGTGGTGGCCGTCGGTCTTGATGTCCGCGCCCAGCCGCATCATCTCGTTGGCGAACATGAACCGGCCGTCGAAGATGTTCTCGGTGATCAGCGACGCCCCGTCGCTGAGAGCGGCCAGCCCGATCGCCATGGGCAGCAGGTCGGTGGCGAAGCCGGGGTAGGGCAGGGTGACCACGTCCACCGCGGTCGGCCGGTCGTCCATCCGTACCCGGAAGGCGTCGCCCCGGGTCTCCACCAGGCCGCCGGCCGAGACCAGCTTGTCGAGCGCCACCTCAAGAAGGGCCGGGTCGATGCCGGTCACGGTGATGTCGCCGCGGGTCATCGCGGCGGCGAACGCCCAGGTCCCGGCGACGATCCGGTCTCCCACGGTGGCGTGCCGCACCGGACGCAGCTCGGGCACCCCGACGATGTGCAGGGTCGAGGTGCCGGCCCCCTCGATCCGGGCACCCATCCGGTTGAGCATGGTGCAGATGTCGACGATCTCCGGTTCGCGGGCGGCGTTGTCGATCGCCGTGGTGCCCCGGGCCAGCACCGCCGCCATCACCAGGTTCTCCGTGGCGCCGACGCTGGGAAAGTCCAGCACGATGTCCGCGCCGCGCAGCCCGTCCGGCGCGGCGGCGATGACGAAGCCGTGCTCGCCGGAGATGTCCGCGCCCATCCGGGTCAGCCCCGCGATGTGCATGTCCAGGCCGCGGGAGCCGATCGCGTCCCCGCCGGGGTGGGCCACCCGCACGTAACCGCGGCGGGCCAGCAGCGGGCCGAGCACGCAGATCGACGCGCGCAGCCGGCGGACCAGGTCGTAGTCGGCCTCGGCGCCGGGCTGCTCGGGCACGTCGATGACCACCGAGCGGGACCGCTCGACCCCGCCCCGGGCCACCATCGGGTCGACCGGGTCGTCGGCGGCGAACTGCACGCCGCAGCCGAGCCGGCGTAGCACCTCCCCCATGATGGCGATGTCGGTGATCCGGGGGACGTTGGTGATGACGCTGCGCCCGGGCGCGAGGAGCGCCGCGGCCATCAGCTTGAGGGCCGAGTTCTTCGCACCGACCACGTGCACCGTGCCGGACAGCCGCGCGTCACCGTTCACCCGGATGACGTCTACGTCGTTGACGGCCGGGTCGCCGGCGTCACCCGGGCCAACCCCGCCCGGCCAGCTGGTCGGGCCCGGCCGCGCCGGGATGGTCAGGTCCGGTATCCGTAGGCTGTGCGTCATGGCCGTCCACCTCACGCGCATCTACACCAAGGCCGGCGACGCCGGCATGACCAGGCTGAGCAACAACGAGCAGGTGCCGAAGACCGATCCACGGATCGCGGCGTACGCGGATGTCGACGAGTGCAACGCGGCGATCGGCGTCGCGCTCGCGATGGGGCAGCTCGACGACGAGCTGCGGGCGGTGCTGGAGTCGATCCAGAACGACATGTTCGACGTCGGCGCGGACCTTGCCACCCCGGTCGAGCCGGATCCGGCGTACCCGCCGCTGCGGGTGACCGAGGAGTACGTGGAGCGCCTCGAGGGCTGGTGCGACGAGTACAACGCGCGCCTGAGCAAGCTCGACTCCTTCATCCTCCCCGGCGGCACCGCTGGCGCGGCGCTGCTGCACGTGGCACGGACGATCGCCCGGCGCGCCGAGCGTGCGGCGTGGGCACTGGTCGCGCACGACCCCGATCGGACCAGCCCCCTCCCAGCGAAGTATCTCAACCGGCTCTCCGATCTGCTCTTTATTCTGGCAAGAACGGCAAATCCGGACGGAGATGTGCTATGGGTCCCGGGCGGGAAGCGCTGACCGTCGGGGCGCTGCACCACGTCGAGGTTTGGGTGCCGGACCTCGACGCGGCCCGGCAGAGCTGGGGCTGGCTCCTCGGCGAGCTGGGCTGGACGCCGTTCCAGGACTGGCCGGCCGGCCGGTCCTGGCGGCTCGGCCCGACGTACCTGGTGATGGAGGCGTCCCCCGCGCTCTCCGGGCGGGTGCACGACCGGCTCGCACCGGGGCTCAACCACCTGGCCTTCCACGCCGGCCCGCCGGCCGCGGTGGACCGGCTGGTCGCGGCGGCGCCGGACCACGGATGGACCCTGCTCTTCCCCGACCGGCACCCGCACGCGGGCGGTCCGGGGACGTACGCCGCCTACCTCACCGATGGGCAGGGGTACGAGGTCGAGCTGGTCGCCGACGTCGACTGACCGGCGTGGCGCGGGCGCCGGGCGCGAATGGCGCCGCTGGCGCACCAGAGATCAGGCGGCGGGCCAGTCCTGGGAGGCCAGACGCGGCGAGGCCGCCCCGGGTGGGGCGGCCTCGAGCCAGGAGAGGAAGCCGGTGACCGTGGACCGTGCCATGGCGATCTCCACCGGCGCGTGGCGACTCGTGCAGCGGAGGATCACCCAGTCGGCCGGCATGGAGAAGCGCTCCTGCCCCTCGGGCAGTCGCCGGCGCTCCACGGCCAGCCCCTTACGGGAGAGCACCCGCTTGGGACGCAGGGCGAAGCTGAACATCCGGTACCACCGGAGCTCGTCGCCGACGAACCGGCCGAAGCCGGGCGACCAGCCGCGGCCGTCGAGGATCGTGGAGACCCGCACGCTGAGCCGGATGATGCCTCCGCTGCGGGTGAACAGGGCCCGCCGGATGAAGAGGATCAGAAGCGAGGCGAGCACCACCGCTACGCCGATTCCGATCCCCTCCACGATCTCCATCGGCGGGTCGGCTCAGCGCGCCGGGGTGGCCGGGGTGGCGCTCTCGGCGAGGACGGTGACGCCCTCGCCGGTCACCGACAGGAAGCCGCCCGCGACGTCGTAGGCGAGCTGCTGGCCGCCGGCCTGCTTGATGCGCACCTGGCTGGGCTCGGCCAGCTGGCCGAGCAGGGGCGCGTGGCCCGGGAGCACACCCAGCTCACCCTCGGTCGTCCGGGCCACGACCATCTCGGCCTCCCCGGACCACACCTTCTCCTCGACGGCTACGAGCTCGACGTGAAGCTGCTGTGCCACGCTGTCTCCTTGCTGCGGCGGCGGATTGCCGAAAGTCTAGTCGCGCTCCCGCAGGGCACCCAACGCGGGTGGCGAGAGCTGCGCCACGAGTCGCGGCGAGCCGCGTACACACCAGCGGGCCCCGCTCGGTACGGGGCCCGCTGGCGGTCAAGTCAGGTGTTCTTCTGCTTGAATTCCGGGTGCTCCAGCATGAAGGCGTCCACCTGCTCGTTGCGCAGCGCGGCGAAGAAGTCCTCCGCCGGCGGCAGCAGCTTCTCCCCCTTGTACGCCGAGCCGGTGCCGATGCCACCCGCGGGCAGCTTGATGGTCTCGATCGACTCCGACCGGATGTTCTTGAGGGCCAGCGCGAAGTCGACCACGCTGTTGCCCCGGCCGTTGAAGATCAGCGACTGGCCGCCGGCGCGGATCACCCTGTCCAGCTTGACCGGGTTGGTCACCACGTCGGCGCTGAACGCCTGGTCGACCATCGCCTTGATGAACTGCTGCTGGTGCCGCTGCCGGCCGTAGTCGGCGTCCGGCACGCCGTTGTGCGGGTAGCGCTGCCGGACGTAGTCCAGCGCCTGCCAGCCGTTGAGGTGCGCCTGGCCCTTCCTGTACTGCGCCTGCGGGCCGAGGTAGCCCCCGCCGCCCGGCTTGAGCTGTCGGGGGCTGCCGTCCGGCCTGAGGTGCTCGGACTTCACGTCCCGCTCGATGTACATGTCGACGCCGCCCATCGCGTCGACGATCTTCTTGAAGCCGGTGAAGTTGATGATCGCGCCGGCGTCGAAGCGCTGGATCCCGGTGACCTGCTGCACGGCCATGGCGAGCAGCTCGAAGCCGCGGGCGGCGTCCGGGTTCTGCCCGGGCACCCGGCTGCCGTACGACATCGCGGCGTTCAGCCTGCCGGTGCCGCCCGCGTAGTTCGCCTTCGGGAACTCGGGGATCTCCACCCGAAGGTCGCGCGGGAGCGAGAAGAGGTAGCCGCGGTCCATCCCGGCCGGCACGTGCAGGATCATGATCGAGTCGGCCAGCGGCGGCGTCCTCGGGTTGCGGGGGTCGATGCCGACCAGCAGGATGTTGAGCGGCCCCTTGATGTCGCTCTTGCGCTGCTGCGCGCCGGCCGCCTGATCACCGAAGAGGTCGCCCTGGCCGACCGAGCCCTCGTAGCGGGCCAGCAGCGCCTTGTAGCCGACCAGCACGGCGCCGCTGAGCACCATGAGGACCACACCGAAGACGGTGCAGACCCGGGCCCACCGGGGGACCCCGCGCCAGAAGGATCGCTTGCCGCCGTCCGTGCCGGCCTTAGCCACGAGCATCTCCATTCGTCGCGCCCATGACAGGAAGACGGGCGGGAGCGACCGATTCGTTGCAGAGATTCACGCTCAGCCGTGAGCGTCGTGTCCCGAACGGTACCCCGGGCTCTGCGGAACCGCTTGCCGGAGAACCGGACATCTGCTAGGACCGGCCCCGAATGGGCGGAGGCCACCCCGGCATCCGCCGGGGTGGCCTCCGTGGGTGTGACGGAGGTCTAGCCCTCCATCAGCTCCTTGGCCTTGCGCTCCAGGTCCTCCAGACCGCCGCACATGAAGAAGGCCTGCTCGGGGAAGTGGTCGTACTCGCCCTCGCTGATCTTCTTGAACGCCTCGATGGTCTCCTTGATCGGGACCGTCGAGCCCGGCACGCCGGTGAACTGCTCGGCGGCGTAGGTGTTCTGCGACAGGAAGCGCTCGATCCGGCGGGCCCGGCCCACCGTGACCTTGTCCTCCTCGGAGAGCTCCTCGATGCCGAGGATGGCGATGATGTCCTGCAGGTCCTTGTAGCGCTGCAGGATCCGCTTCACCTCGCTGGCCACCTGGAAGTGCTCCTGGCCGACGAACTCGGGGGCGAGGATCCGGGACGAGGACGCCAGCGGGTCCACGGCCGGGTAGATGCCCTTGTCGGAGATCGACCGCTCCAGGTTGGTGGTCGCGTCCAGGTGGGCGAACGTGGTGGCCGGCGCCGGGTCGGTGTAGTCGTCGGCGGGCACGTAGATCGCCTGCATCGAGGTGATGGCCTGGCCCCGGACGGAGGTGATCCGCTCCTGGAGCTCGCCCATCTCGTCGGCCAGGGTCGGCTGGTAACCCACCGCGCTCGGCATCCGGCCGAGCAGGGTGGAGACCTCGGAACCGGCCTGGGTGAAGCGGAAGATGTTGTCGATGAAGAGCAGCACCTCCTGCTTCTTCACGTCGCGGAAGTACTCCGCCATGGTCAGCGCGGAGAGGGCGACCCGCAGCCGGGTGCCCGGCGGCTCGTCCATCTGGCCGTAGACCAGCGCGGTCTTGTCGATGACGCCGGACTCGGTCATCTCGGCGATGAGGTCGTTGCCCTCGCGGGTGCGCTCGCCCACGCCGGCGAAGACCGAGGTACCACCGAAGTTACGGGCGACCCGGGTGATCATCTCCTGGATGAGCACCGTCTTGCCCACGCCGGCGCCGCCGAACAGGCCGATCTTGCCGCCCTTGACGTAGGGGGCCAGCAGGTCGATGACCTTGATGCCGGTCTCCAGCATCTCGGTCTTCGGCTCCAGGTCCGCGAAGGCCGGGGCCTTGCGGTGGATCTGCCAGTGGTCGTCCGGGTTGAGCGTCTCGCCTTCCTTGAGGTTGAGGACCTCGCCGATCGCGTTGAACACGTGGCCCTTGACCGCGTCGCCCACCGGCACGCTGATCGGCGAGCCGGTGTCCTGCACCTCGGAGCCACGGACCAGGCCGTCGGTCGGCTGCATCGAGATGGCGCGGACCAGGTTGTCACCCAGGTGCTGGGCGACCTCCAGGGTCAGCGTCTTGGTTCCGCCGGAGAGCGTCACGTCCACGTGCAGGGCGTTGAACAGGTCCGGCATGGCGTCGCGCGGGAACTCGGCGTCGACGACCGGGCCGATGACCCGGACCACGCGACCCGTGGCCGTCTTGGTCTCTACTGGGGCAGTCATCACACTTCACTTCCCGACGCGGCCAGCGCGTTCGCGCCGCCGACGATCTCGCTGATCTCCTGAGTGATATTGGCCTGGCGGGCCGAGTTCATCTCACGCGTGTACTTTTCGATCATCTCTTCGGCGTTGTCGGTGGCGGCCTTCATGGCCCGCCGCCGGGCCGCCGACTCGCTGGCCGCCGACTCGATCAACGCCGCGTAGATCCGCGTGTTGATGTACTTCGGCAGCAGCGCGTCGAGCAGCGCCTCCGCCTCCGGCTCGAACTCGTACGCCGGGAGCAGACCCTCGGCCCGCGGACGGTCCTCGACCTCCATCGGGCCGATGATCCTCGCGACCGGCGTCTGGGTCATCAGGGACTTGAACTCGGTGTAGACGATGTGCAGCTCGTCGATGCCGAGCACCCCGTCCGCCCCGGCCTTGCCCTCCACGTCGTCCGCACCGGCCGAGAACGCCTTGATCAGCGTCTCGCCCACCTCACGGGCGTCGGCGAAGGACGGCTGCTCGGAGAAGCCCGTCCAGCTCGCCGCGATGTCCCGGTTACGGAAGCGGTAGAACGTGACGCCCTTGCGGCCGATGACGTAGAGCACCGGCTCCTTGCCGTCGGCGCGGAGCCGGGCGATCAGCGACTCGGCCGTCCTGATCGCGTTCGAGCTGTAGCCACCGGCCAGGCCCCGGTCGCTGGTGACCAGCAGGACGCCCGCCCGCCGCACCCGCTCGCGCGGGGTGAGCAGCGGGTGGTCGATCCGCGAGTTGGACGCCAGCGCCGTGAGCACGCCGGTGATGGCCTGGGCGTACGGCAGGGACGCCTCCACCCGGGCCTGGGCCTTGGCGATCCGGCTCGTCGCCACGAGCTCCATCGCCTTGGTGATCTTCTTCATCGACTTCGCCGAGCGGATCCGTTGACGAAGAACGCGTACCTGGGCGGCCATCGGTCAGCTCTCAGCCGGGCGGTCGGTCGTGCCCTCGCGGAACCGGGTCACCGTCTCGCGGGTCTCCTCGCCCTCCAGCGGCTTGGCGGCGGGCTCGTTGATCCGGGTCTCCTCCTCCTTGCCGAGGAAGAGCTGCTTGAACTCGGTGATCGCCGAGTCGAGCGAGCCGATGATCTCGTCGTCCCACTTGCCGTCGGCGATGGCGGCCAGGACACCCTCGTGCTTGTGGCGCAGGTACTGGAGGAACTCCGACTCGAAGCGCCGGACCTCGCCCACCGGAATGTCGTCCAGCTTGCCCTCGGTGCCGGCCCAGACGGAGACGACCTGCTCCTGCACCGGGTACGGCGAGTAGTTCGGCTGCTTGAGCAGCTCGACCAGGCGGCCACCGCGGTCCAGCTGGGCCCGGGAGGCCTTGTCCAGGTCGGAGGCGAAGGCGGCGAACGCCTCCAGCTCGCGGTACTGGGCCAGGTTGAGCCGGAGCGAACCGGCGACCTTCTTCATCGGCTTCACCTGAGCCGAACCACCGACCCGGGAGACCGAGGTGCCGACGTTGATGGCCGGCCGGACGCCCTGGTTGAACAGGTCGGTCTCGAGGAAGATCTGGCCGTCGGTGATCGAGATGACGTTGGTCGGGATGAAGGCCGAGATGTCGTTGCCCTTCGTCTCGATGACCGGCAGACCGGTCATCGAGCCGCCGCCCATCTCGTCCGAGAGCTTGGCGCAGCGCTCCAGCAGCCGGGAGTGCAGGTAGAAGACGTCACCCGGGTACGCCTCGCGGCCCGGCGGGCGGCGCAGCAGCAGCGACACGGCCCGGTACGCCTCGGCCTGCTTGCTCAGGTCGTCGAAGACGATCAGCACGTGCTTGCCGCCGTACATCCAGTGCTGGCCGATGGCCGAGCCGGTGTACGGGGCGAGGTACTTGAAGCCCGCCGGGTCGGAGGCCGGGGACGCGACGATGGTGGTGTACTCCATCGCGCCCTGCTCCTCCAGGAGGCCCTTGATCGAGGCGATCGTGGAGGCCTTCTGGCCGATGGCGACGTAGATGCAGCGGACCTGCTTCTTCGGGTCGCCGGAGCGCCAGTTGTCCCGCTGGTTGAGGATGGCGTCCAGGGCGATCGTGGTCTTACCGGTCTTCCGGTCGCCGATGATCAGCTGGCGCTGGCCCCGGCCGATCGGGGTCATCGCGTCGATCGCCTTGATGCCGGTCTGCAGCGGCTCGAAGACGGACTGCCGGGCCATCACGTTCGGGGCCTGCAGCTCCAGCTCGCGGTAGCCCTCGTTCGAGATGTCGCCGAGGCCGTCGATCGGCTGGCCGAGCGCGTTGACCACGCGGCCGAGGAAGGCGTCGCCGACCGGCACGGAGAGGACGCGGCCCGTGCGCTTGACGCGCTGGCCCTCTTCGATGCCGCCGTAGTCGCCGAGGACGACGACACCGATCTCCCGGATGTCGAGGTTCAGGGCCACGCCGAGCGTGCCGTCCTCGAACTCCAGGAGCTCGTTGGTCATGGTCGAGGGGAGACCCTCGACGTGGGCGATGCCGTCGCCGGCGTCGGCGACGGTGCCGACCTCCTCGCGGGAGACGTCGGCCGTGTAGGAGGAGACGTAGCGCTCCAGGGCGCCGCGGATCTCCTCCGTCGAGATGGTCAGCTCGGCCATCCTCTGCTTCCTTAAGTATCAGGGGCCCGGGATACCTAGTACCGACCGGTCCGAATGGCGTCTGTCATTCAGGCGCTTTGCGGCTGTGCCAGCGGGTGCCGGTCAGCGCTTCGCGAGTGCGTTGCGGGTCTCGTTGAGGCGGCGCAGGACGGTGCCGTCGTACAGGTCGGAGCCGACCCGCACGCTCACTCCGCCGAGCACCTCGGGGTCCACCGTCTGCTTGACGGAAACCTCTCGACCGTACATCGCGGAGAGGCGGGCACCCAGGCGTCGCTCCTCCTCGTCACTCAACGGGGCCGCCACGGTCACGTACGCGACCTGACGGTCCCGCCGGTCGGCGGCCAGCTCGACCAGCCGGGTGAGCGCCCCGGTGAAGGAGCGTCCCCCGAAGCCGCGCAGCGCCACCTCGACGAGGCGGATGGTGGCCGGGCGGGCCTTGCCGGCGAGCAGCTCGCGGGCCAGGCCGGCCCGCCGCTCGGCCGGGGCGATCGGATCGGAGAGCGTGTTGGAGAGCCCCGGCTGGCCGGCGACGACCTGCCCGAAGCGGAACAGCTCGTCCTCGACCTCGCCCAGCTCGCCCGCCTTGTCGGCGCTGGCCAGCAGCGCCTCCACGCCCAGCCGCTCGGTGCCGTCGAGCAACTCCGACGGCGCCGACCACCGGCCGGAGACCAGCGCGGCCAGCAGGTCGAGCGCGTCCGCGCCGACGTTGCCGCCGAGGATCCCGGTCAGCAGACCGACCCGGTCCTCGCCGGAGCGGGCCGGGTCGGAGAGCGCCCGGCGCAGCCGCGGCTCGCGCCGCAGCAGATCGGCGACGGAGAGGATGTCGTCGGCGGTGGAGGCCACCGCCGACGGCTCCGCGCCGCGGACGTACGCGTCGAGGCGCTCGGCCGCGACCTTGTACGACTCCCGGCTGGCGGCCTGCATCAGCGGGCCCCCGCGCTCTCGAGACCGCTCAGGAACCGGTCCACGGTGCCCTTGCGACGCGCCTCGTCGGCGAGCGACTCACCGACGATCTTGCTGGCCAGGTCCACCGCGATGGTGCCGACCTCGGCGCGGAGCTCGCGCACGATGGTGGCCCGCTCGGCGGCGAGCTGCTCCTTGCCGGCCGCGATGATCCGGTCGGACTCCTCCCGCGCCTTGGCGAGGATGTCCTGGCGGATGCCCTCGGCGTCGGCGCGGGCGTCGTCCCGGATCTTGGCGGCGTCGGTGCGGGCCTCGGCGAGCTGCGCGCGGTACTGCTCGAGCAGCTGGTTGGCCTCGGCCTGGGCGGCCTCGGCGCGCTTGATGCCGCCCTCGATCGCGTCGACCCGGGCCTGGAACGTCTGCTCCATGCGCGGGAAGACGAACTTCATCAGCACGAAGCAGAGCACGATGAAGGCGATGCCACCGACCACGATCTCCTGCCAGATCGGCAGGATCGGGTTGTGGGCCGCCTCACCGCCCTCTGCGGCGAGCAGGAACATGGGAAACCTCCCGGTCGTAGGGCGGGGGTCAGCCGGCCCAGATGAAGCCGAAGGCGATGCCGAACAGCGCGAGCGCCTCGATGACGGCGAAGCCGATCCAGACGTACGGCAGGGTCATCCGGGACGACTCCGGCTGGCGGGCGGTCGACTGGATGTAGGCGGCGAAGACCAGGCCGACGCCGATACCCGGGCCGATGGCGGCGAGGCCGTAGCCGATGGCGGCGGTGCTGCCCTCTACCGCGGCGAGAAGCTCCATTAGTGGTTCCTCCTGGTTATCACGCGTGACGATCACGCGGGACGACAACGGTTGGTGCGATGGATCAGTGCTCTTCGGCGAGCGCGCCCTGGATGTAGCTGGCGCTCAGCACGGTGAAGACGTAGGCCTGCAGGACGATGACCAGCGCCTCGAGGAGGGTCAGCGCCACGGTCATCACCCAGGACAGCACCGAGACCGGCGCCAGCAGGGAATTGGCGCTCAGCATCGCGAAGCCACCGAGCGTGAAGACCAGCAGCAGCATGTGCCCGGCGAACATGTTCGCGAAGAGACGGACGGCGAGCGAGAACGGCCGGATGATGAAGGTCGAGAACGCCTCGATCGGAATCAGCAGCGGCAGGATGTACCAGGGCGCCGGCGGGATCAGCGCGGCCTTGAAGTACTTCACGAAACCGTGGTGCCGGATGCCGATGTAATTGAACAGCACGTAGCTGATCACGGCGAGGAAGGCCGGGAACGCGATGTGCGAGTTCGGCGAGACCTGGAAGAACGGCAGGATGGCGAAGAGGTTGGTCAGCAGGACAAAGCAGAAGAGCGTGGTGAAGTACGGCGCGAACCGCACACCCGCGTGCCCGATCATGTCGACCGCGATGTTGTTCCGCACGAAGCCGTAGATCGACTCGGCGAACCACTGCTTCTTCGTCGGCACCAGCTGCGGGTTCCGGTAGCTCGCCAGGAAGAAGATGATCAGGACGCCGACGGCGATCCAGACCATGGCGGTGATCTTGGTGAACCAGTAGGAGTTCTCCGCACCCCAGGGCAGGATACTGGGCAGGTAGAAGTCCTCCACGCTGGGTGGGAATGCTGCCTCGCCCTGTGCCAGGACGTTCGCCTGTCCGAACACCGCGTCCCTTCCTAAGTAGGCGTGCCGAGCTTGCGGATGACCAGGACGACTCCCCCGGCCATGCCGAGCACGATCCCGATCCCCGTGGCGACGCCGCCGGTTTCGAGCCACCGGTCCACCAGCCAACCGATGAAGCCCCACACCCCCATGCCCGCGATCAGGTAGCTGAGCGCGGTCCAACCCTGGCCGGCACCGGGCGGAACATCGTCCGGGCCGCCATGGGATTGGGGGGTTCGGTCATCAGCCATGACGAGGCGAACGATATCAGCCGGGAAGACGAGGCTGTGCCTCACCCCCCGCACAACCGTCGTTGTGTGGGCGTCTGGTGGGCGAAGTCGTCTGGAGGCACGCTACTCCCCTTCCGCCAGCGAGAAAATGACCGATCGCCGACACGTCGGCGTGCCGTCCAAGTGGTGGGACAGCTCAGCGGTGCGCCCGTCGGGCGTGGACGGTGGTCAGCCACCAGATGTGCACGCCGGTCCACACCGCCACGCCGGCGGCGATGCCCAGGCAGAACGGGATCAGACCCGGCCAGCCGGTCGACGCCACCCCGATCATCACCGCAATCAGCAGGGTGAACTTGGCGACGTAGAGGCCGACGCCGAACGGCAGCACCAGCTGCGGGTCGCGGGCGTCGGCCCAGGCCAGCACCACCGTGGTGAGCGTGTAGCTGATCGCCGTGACCGCAACCCCGGCCGCCGCCCCGAGCGCCGCGTCAGCGCCCCCGGTCACCCCGCCGACCACCGCGGCCACCGCGGCCATCAGCGCCGAGGCGATCAGCAGCACCGGCAGGTGCCGCAGCCGCCAGCCCCGGTCCGCGGCCGCCTGCGCCGCGCGCGCCCCGGGCTCAGCCACGGGGGTACGCCGGGAAGTCGGCGACCAGCTCGGCCACGTCGGCGGCGATCCGGGTCAGCTTGTCCGCGCCCCCGGGGGCGGCCGGATCCGTCCGCACCGCGCGGGCGATCAGGGCGGCCACCCGACGCATCTCCCCCTCGCGCATGCCCTGGGTGGTGACGCTCGGGGTGCCGACCCGGACGCCGGAGGCGACCATCGGCTTCTGCGGGTCGTACGGAATCGCGTTCTTGTTGAGCGTGATGGCGGCGGCGTCGCAGCGGGCCTCGGCGTCCGCGCCGGTCACCCCGACCTCCCGCAGGTCGATCAGAGCGAGGTGGGTGTCGGTGCCGCCGGAGACTGGGCGCATCCCCTCGGCTTCCAGCCCGACCGCGAGCGCCTGCGCGTTGCTGACCACCTGGGAGGCGTACGCGCGGAACTCGGGCTGCGCGGCCTCGCGCAGCGCCACCGCCTTGGCCGCGACGGCGTGCATCAGCGGGCCGCCCTGGGTGAACGGGAAGACCGCCTTGTCGATCCGGGACGCCAGCGACTCCCGGCAGAGGATCATGCCGCCGCGCGGGCCACGCAGCACCTTGTGGGTGGTGAAGCAGACGACGTCGGCGTACGGCACCGGAGAGGGAACGGCCTTCCCGGCGACCAGCCCGATGAAGTGCGCGGCGTCGACCATCAGGTAGGCGTCCACCTCGTCGGCGATCTCCCGGAACCGGGCGAAGTCGATCAGCCGCGGATAGGCGGTGGCGCCGCAGATGATCATCTTTGGGCGGTGGGCCAGCGCCAGGTCGCGTACCTCGTCGTAGTCGATCAGCTCCGTGTCCCGGCGGACCGTGTAGCCGACCGTGGCGAACCACTTGCCGGAGAAGTTCACCCGGCTGCCGTGGGTGAGGTGCCCGCCGTGCGGCAGGTCCATCGCCAGCACCGTGTCCCCCGGCTGCAGCAGCGCGGCGTACGCGGCCAGGTTGGCGCTGGCGCCGGAGTGCGGCTGGAGATTGGCGTGCTCGGCCCCGAAGAGCTCCTTCGCCCGGGCGATGCCGATCTCCTCGGCCCGGTCCACCTCGGCGCAGCCGCCGTAGTAGCGCCGGCCGGGGTAGCCCTCGGCGTATTTGTTGGTCAGCGTCGAGCCGAGCGCGGCGAGCACCGCCGGTGAGGTGAGGTTCTCGCTGGCGATCAGTTGCAGGCCACCGCGCAGCCGCTCCAGCTCGCCGAGCACCACCCCGGCGATCTCCGGGTCGGTGGCGCTGAGCTGCTCGAAGTCCGGCCCCCAGAAGGTGCTCGTCGCGTTCTCCACAGCGAAGGAGTCTATGGGTCGGCAGACGGGAATCCCGGAGATGCCTCGGCACCGGAGCCACGGGTCACCTTGGCGGGCGGCGCACGCCGGTCAGTTGCCGGCGCGCGGGCCGGTGACCTGGAAGGTGATCGTCTGGCTGGGCGGGACGAAGTCGACCACCGGCTGGCCGCGCAGGGCGAAGGCGAGCACCTCGGCCACCGCCGGGATCTGCCGCTCCTGCACCCCGCCGCCGACCGCGTCCCGGGGATCGTCCGGATTCGCGGCGATGGTGGCGATCGAGAGCTGCGGAGTGAAGGCGACCACCGTCTCCGTCTCGTTCCGCTCCGAGCTGCCGGTCTTGCCGGCCACCGGCCGGCTCAGCCCGGGCTGGAGCTTCTCGGCGGTGCCGCCGTCACAGCGCCGGTACATCGACTGGTCGCCGACCGGGCAGCGGGCCGCGTCCGCCGCCGCCCGGGCCACGTCCGTGTCCAGCACCTGCCGGCAGTCCGGCTGCCCGGCGGTCACCTTCCGACCGGCGCTGTCGGTGATCGAGGTGACCGGCGTCGGGGCGCACCACAACCCCTCGGCCGCCACGGTGGCGTACGCGTTGGCCAGGTCCAGTGGGGTGGTGGCGGCCACGCCGAGGGTGAACGCTCCCCAGCTCCTCGCGCTGTACCGGGCCAGCCGGGCGTCCTCCGGCGCCCGCAGCACGATGCCGAGCCGCTCGGCCATCTCCACCACCCGGTCCGCCCCGACCTTCTCGATCAACCAGGCGAAGTAGGTGTTCACCGAGCGGCCGAAGGCGCTCCACATCGTGTTCTCGCCGTCCATCCACACCGGGCTGGCGTTGGCCGGGCACCAGTAACCGCCGCAGCTGGCCGGACCGCCGCCGGCGGGGTAATGGGTGACGATCCGGGACGGCGCTTTGAAGGTGGTGTTCAGCGGCAGCCCCGACTCCAGCGCGGCCAGCATCGTGAAGAGCTTGAACGTCGAGCCGGCCTGGTAGCCGACGATGCCTCCGCCGCCGGCGACGAGCTGGTTGACCGTGTTCGGGTAGTTCTTCTGCCCGGGCGGGTTGCCCGCCACGCCGTAGTACCGGTTCACCGCCATCGCCAGCACCCGGCCGGTGCCGGGCTGGACCACGGCGGTCGGCGCGGCCCGCCGGTTGACCAGGTCGTAGATCCGCAGCACCTGTTCGGTGGTCTTCCGCTGCACGTCGGGGTCGAGCGAGGAGACGATCGAGAAGCCGCCGCGGCGCAGCGTCCGCTGCCGCTCGGCTGACGAGGCACCGAAGGCCTTCTGAGCGTTCCACCACTGGGTGAACCAGTCGCAGAAGAAGCCCCAGTCGTTGTGCTCCTCCGGCACCGCGGCGCAGTCGTTCGGCGTCTCGCTGGGCCTCAGCTCGAGCTGCTCGGCCTTGGCCCGGGCGGCGTCCGCGGCCGCGACCTGGCCCGTCTCCACCATCCGGTCCAGCACGTACGCCCGGCGGCTCAGCGCCGCGTCCGCGTCCCCGTTGATGGGGTCGTCGGTGGCGGGCGACCGGACCAGCCCGGCGAGCAGCGCCGCCTGGGCCAGCGTGAGGTCGGCCGGCGTGGTGGAGAAGTAGCGCTTGCTGGCCGCCGCGATCCCGTACGCCCCGGCACCGAAGTACACGATATTGAGGTAGCGGGTGAGGATCTGGTCCTTGCCCAGCCCCCGCTCCAGGGTCAGCGCGTAGCGCATCTCCCGGATCTTGCGGCCGACGCTGATCTCGGTGGCCCGGGCCCGCTGCTCCTCGGTCAGCCGGGGATCACTGGCCAGCGCATTCCGGACGTACTGCATGGTCAGCGTGGAGGCACCCTGCCGGCTCCGGCCGTCACCCCCGTTGGCCGTGAGGGCCCGGGCGACACCACGCAGGTCCACCCCGTGGTGCTCGTAGAACCGCACGTCCTCGGCGGCCAGGATGGCCTGCCGCATCACTGGCGCCACCGCGCTCAGTGGCACGTCCACCCGGTCCTCCACGTAGAACGACGTGATCAGGGTGCGGCCGTCGTTGGCGTAGAGGTTGGACCGCTGGGTCGGCTGCGGCGCACGCAGGGCTTCGGGTAGCTGCGCGTAGGGCGCGAGCGTCTTGAAGCCGAGCCCGAATACCAGGGCCGCCGGCAGCGCGGCCGCGGCCAGGACGAGCCCGGCGAACACGCCGGCGAACAGGACGGTGAGCAACTTGTCGAGATGGGCCCGGTTCATCAGCTCTCCCCGCAGGAGCCGGCCATGGTCGGACCCGTTCAGAATGACCGGAATCGCCGCTTTTGCTGCCATCTTCGCCGAAACGCGCAGGAATTTCGCGGGGAAGGATGAAAGCTACAGAAAGCCCAGCGAGCGGGCCTAGGGTGCTCAGGGCAGCAGCGCGGCGGCGAGCGGGTGGACGGTCTCCTCGATCTCGTCGGCGACCCGGCTGAAGCACTGGTCGCCCCGGCCCCACGGGTCGTCGAGGTCGTCGGTGGGCAGCGGGGAGGCGCCCTGCCGGGCCGCGTCGGCGGCGGCGACCAGGGCCACCCCGCGCGCGTACACGGCGTCCGGGGTGGCCTCGACCGGAGGCAGCGCGGCGGCGTCCACGGCGCCCAGCAGCCGGCCGAACTCGCCCAGCACGAACGTGCGGGCCGCCGCGTCCGGGCGCAGCGCCACCACGTACTCCTGCTGGTCGGCGGTGGCGGTGAGGACCAGGTCGGCGGCGTCGATGAGATCGGAACGGAGCTTGCGGGCGGCGAAGCCGTCCACGTCCCCGCCGCGCGACACCACCTGCCGGGCCGCCGGCGGGTTCATCTCCTCGCCGGCGTGCCAACCGCCGGTGCCGGCGCTGTGGCTGTGCAGCAGTTCGTCCGAGCGGATCGGGTCGACCCCCAGCCGGCCCAGCCGCTCCCGCACGGCGAGCACCAGCAGCCGCTCGGCCATCGGGGACCGGCAGATGTTGCCCATGCAGACGTGCAGGACGGTGAACGGCGGCACTCAGACTCCCTGCGCCTCGAGGATGTCCGGCACCACGTCACGCAGTTTCTCCAGCGGGACGGCCCCCTGGCGTAGCAACCGGGGCACCTCGCCGGTCAGGTCGACGATCGTGCTCGGCACCGGGTCCGGGGCCGGTCCGGCTTCCAGGTAGGCGCGGACCGAGTAGCCGAGCTGGTCCCGGGCCTCCTCGGCGGTGACCGCGGCCGGCTGGCCGACCTTGTTGGCCGAGGCCACCGCCATCGGCCCGGTCTCCCGCAGCACCTCCAGCGCCACCGGGTGCAGCGGCATCCGCACCGCCACCGTGCCGCTGGAGTCGCCCAGGTCCCACTGGAGGCTGGGCGAGTGCTCCACCACGATGGTCAGCGCGCCCGGCCAGAACGCCTCGACCAGGTCACGCGCCGCGCGGGGCAACGAGAAGACCAGGCCGTCAAGGGTGTGCCGGGAACCGATCAGCACCGGCGGCGCCGCCCGGGAGCCGCCCTTGGCGTCCCCGAGCGCCTTCACCGCGTACGGGGTGAAGGCGTCGGCGCCGATCCCGTAGACCGTGTCCGTGGGCAGGACGACCAGTTCCCCGTTCTTGACCGCCTCGATGGCAGCGGCGATGCCGCGGTCCCGGTCGGCGGGCGACCGACAGTCGTAGAGCATCACGAGGAGCCAGTCTGCCACGCCGTGCCGGCAGCGGGGCGCTGGCCGTCCGCGCGGTGGGACGCGGTGGCGAACCGGGGCCGGTCGGTCAGGTCCGGGTGATCCTCGACCGCCTCGAACCGGCCGTCCGCGCTGAGCAGCCCGGGCACCGCCGTGCCGTGCGTGTCGTCGTGCTCGATGCCGAGCAGCCCGCCCGGGCGGAGCAGCTCCGCCGCCCGGGCGATCACCGGCCGGATCACCGCCAGCCCGTCCACCCCGCCGAAGACCGCCTCGTCCGGGTCGTGCCCGGCCACGTCCGGGGATACCACCACCGACCGCGGCACGTACGGCGGATTGCAGAGCAGCACGTCGACCCGGCCGACCAGCTCCGCCAGCAGCTCCGGGTCGGTCACGTCGGCGGCCACCACCTCGATCGGGGTGTCCCCGGCCGCGGCCCGGTCCGCGGCGTTGCGGCGCAGCCAGTCCAGCGCCGCCGGGGATCGCTCCACCGCGACCACCCGGGCGCCCGGCAGCTCCTGGGCCACCGAGAGGGCGATCGCGCCGGAGCCGCTGCACAGGTCGACCACCAGGGGGTGGCTGCGCCGCCGCCCCTGCTCGACGCCCCAGCCGGCGAGCAGCTCGGTCTCCGGCCGGGGCACGAAGACGCCCGGGCCGACCGAGAGCTCCAGGCGCCGGAAGCCGGCGGTGCCGGTGAGGTGCTGCAGCGGCTCCCGGGCGATCCGCCGGTCCAGCAGCGTGTGGAAGCGGTCGAGCTGAGCGGCGGTGAACCCGTCGGCCAGGGCCAGCCGGCCCCGCGGCACGTCCAGCACATACGCGGCGAGCAACTCCGCCTCCGCCCGGGGGGCCTCGATCCCCGCCTCGGCGAGGGCCCAGGCCGCCCGGGCGACCACGAGCGACGGGCGGGGCCGTTCTGTCCCTTCGGACGGGTGTTGCGGCAGGGAGGTCACGAGATAATCATGAAGCGTCGCGGGTCACATCACGAGCGGGTGCGGCCGGACGCACACACAGGGAGGTCGCGAGTGGGCTGGCTCGACCGGGTCGAGGACCAGGTTGACACCCTCAGGCATGCCAGGGGCCTGCAGGAGGCGAGCCGCTCGGCCGAGGCGTGCGTCGTCCTGGACCGGGTCATCCGCACCACGACCGACCCCTGCGCCCGGGCCGACGCCCTGGTTCAGCGCCTCTCCGCGCTGATCAATCTCGGTCGGACGGCGGAGTTCACCCGGGCCATCGAGGAGGCCTCCCGGGCCGTCCGCGACCTGGCCGAGCCCTATCTGCACGGGCACCTCAACGCGCTCGCCGCGCTGGCCGCGCACCACCAGGGCGCGCTGGACCGCTGCGTCACCCACCTGGTCAAGGCCTCCCGCTGGCTGACCGCGGTCGACGACCCGGATCGGGACACCGCCTGGGGCTGGCACGACCTGGCCATGGCCTACTCCTACCTCAGCTTCCACGGCCACGCCCTCGGCGCGATCGAGCGCGCCCGCCAGGTCGGGTTGGCCGCCGACATCCCGGAGGAGACCTTCGCCGCGCCCGGCATCCGGCTGCGCAACGCCGTCGCGCTGGACCACAACGGGGACAGCGACGGCTGCCTGCGGGTGCTCCGGGACGTCTCCGGGGACCTGAGCCGCTTCCTGCACGCCGGGCGGGCCGGCAACATCCGGCCGAGCAGCCGGGCCGCGTACGGCTATGCCGCCGCCCGCCGGGCCGCCCTCGGCGACCTGGTGGAGTCCGGCACGGATGCCGACCCGGTCCGGCTGCTCGGGCAGGGCGGGGACAGCGCCCGGGTCCGGGACATGCGTCAGCTCGGGCAGGTCTGCCTGGCCATCGCCGACGGCCGACCGATCGAGGCGATGACCCGGCTGGAGAGCGCCCGGGTCTCCGCCGAGACGCTCGGCGATGCCGAGCCGGCCCGGCTGCGCAGCATCGCCCTGGCCGGGGCCGGCGACCACGCCGGGGCGCACCGGGCCGACCGGCACGCGTTCCGGCTCGCCGCGCAGCGCAACGACCGGTTGCGGGACGTCTACATCGACGGCATCGCCGCCCGGATCGATCACGAGGAGATGCGCCGGGAGGCGGCGCGGTACGAGGGCGAGGCGCTCACCGACCCGCTGACCGGGCTGCCCAACCGGCGCCGGCTGGAGCGGTACATCGGGGCGGTGGTGGCCCGGGGCGAGCGGGTGGTGATCGGCGTCTGCGACCTGGACGGCTTCAAGGCGGTCAACACCCGGCACGGCCACCATTCCGGCGACCTGGTGCTCCAGCGGATCGCCGGCGTGATCAACCGGGTGATGCGGCGCGGCGACTTCGTCGCCCGCTACGGCGGGGACGAGTTCGTGGTGGTGCTGCCCGGGGCCGGGATGTCCGAGGCCGCCGAGGTCGCCCGCCGGATCGACGCGGCGGTCCGAACGGAGGACTGGGAGTCGCTGGTGCCCGGCACGCCGGTCGGGGTCAGCATCGGCTTCGCCGAGGTGAGCGGCTCCGGTGCGAGCCTGCGGGAGGCGCTCGGCGCCGCCTTCGAACTGGCCGACCGCGAGATGCTCCGCGCCAAGGCCCGCCTCCGTGCCTGCTGACCGGATCTGGGGTCAGCGGCGGGTGAGCTCGGTCTCGCCGGCGAGTCGGGCGGCGCGGTCGGCCTCGGCCAGGGCGTCCAGGACGCCGTCCAGCTCCCCGGCGAGGGCCAGGTCGAGGTTGTACGCGGTGTAGCCGATCCGGTGATCGGTGATCCGGTTCTGCGGGAAGTTGTAGGTGCGGATCCGCTCCGAGCGGTCCACCGTGCGGACCTGGGCCTTGCGGGCGTCCGAGGCGGCCGCGTCGGCCTGCTCCTGGGCCGCCGCGAGCAGCCGGGCGCGCAGAATCCGCATCGCCTGCTCCCGGTTCTGGAGCTGGGACTTCTCGTTCTGGCAGGAGACCACGATCGCGGTGGGCACGTGGGTGATCCGGACCGCGGAGTCGGTGGTGTTGACCGACTGGCCGCCCGGCCCGGACGAGCGGAACACGTCGATCCGCAGGTCGTTCGGGTCGATGGTCACGTCGACGTCCTCGGCCTCCGGCAGCACCAGCACGCCGGCCGCGCTGGTGTGGATCCGGCCCTGCGACTCGGTGACCGGGACGCGCTGCACCCGGTGCACGCCGCCCTCCCACTTGAGCCGGGACCAGACGCCGTTGCCACCCTCGGGCACACCCTTGGTCTTGATCGCCAGCGACACGTCCTTCACCCCGCCCAGGTCGGACTCCTGGGCGTCGATCACCTCGGTCACCCAGCCGTGCCGCTCGGCGTACCGGGTGTACATGCGCAGCAGGTCGGCGGCGAAGAGTGCGGACTCCTCGCCACCCTCGCCGGCCTTGATCTCGACGATCACGTCCTTGGCGTCGTGCGGGTCTCGCGGGATCAGCAGCTCCGCCAGCCGCTCCTCGAGCGCCGGCAGGGACGCCGCGATCGACTCGGCCTCGGCGGCGAACGCCGGATCCTCGGCGGCCAGCTCGCGGGCGGCGGCCAGGTCGGCACGGACCTGCTCCAGCTCGGCGGCCGCCTTGTGCAGCGGGACCAGCTCGGCGTAACGACGCCCGACCCGCCGGGCGGTGCCCTGGTCGGCGTGAATGGCCGGGTCGGCCAGCCGCTTCTCCAGCTCGGCGTACTCGTCGAGGAGGGCGGCCAGGCGCTCACTGCTCATGCTGCGGATACTCCTTCGACGACGAGTGACAAGAACGGGTGAAACGTGTGGAAACGGACGAACGCCCGCGTCCGGCACGGAGCCGGACACGGGCGTCGTCGGAAGAGTTACTTGGCCTTCTTGGACTGAACCTTGGCGTACTTCTGCTGGAACTTCGCGACCCGGCCGGCGGTGTCGAGGACGCGCTGCTTACCGGTGTAGAACGGGTGGCAGGCGCTGCAGGTCTCGACGTGGATGGCGCCGCCCTTGGCGGTGCTGCGGGTCGTGAAGGTGTTGCCGCAGGAGCAGGTGACCTCGGTGGTCACGTACTCCGGGTGGATGTTCTGCCTCATGTCGCCTCGGTCCTTTCGTGGGTGGTCGCCGGGTCGCCGTCGGTCGTCCCGTCGAACGCGACGGGTTCGGGCGTGAACCGGAACCGTTGGCCGATTGACCAGTGTGCCACGGGCGCGAGCCAACCCGGCAAGCGGGCCACACACCGGTTTCGGCAGGCTCAACGCTCACCTCCCGGTACGCATTCCCGCCCGGCTCGCGGGCATTCGTCACCGCGTACCGGCGGGACCGGGACGCGGCGGCCCGGCCCGCCGGAGGACCGGGACCGGGACGAACGGGGGTGAGCGGGGATGTTCCGCCTGATCGCGACCCGGGGGTTGCCGGCCTCCGGCAAGACGACGTTCGCGCGCCGGCTCCAGCCCGGCGTGGTCCGGGTCAATCGGGACGACCTGCGCCGGATGATGCACGGCGAGCGGCTCTTCACCCAGTGGGCCGAGGGGCAGGTCACCCGGGCGCAGCGGGCCCAGGTCGAGGCGCTGCTGGCGGCCCGGGTGAGCGTCTGCGTGGACGACACCAACCTCCGCTCCCGGACCCTGCGGGACTGGGCGGAACTGGCCGAGCGGTACGGCGCCGCGTTCGAGGTGCACGACTTCACCGACGTGCCGCTGGAGGAGTGCCTGCGCCGGGACGCCGCACGGCCGGAGCACGACCGGGTCGGCGAGGCGGCGATCCGCCGGCTGCACGACCGCTACCTGGCCAACCGCCCGTTACCGCTGCCGCTGCCGACGGCCCGTACGGGCACGCCGGCCGCGGTCCACCCGCCCCACCCCGAGCCGCCGGCGATCGTGCTGGTGGACATCGACGGCACGGTGGCGCTGAACGTCTCCCGCAGCCCCTACGACATGACCCGGGTCGGCGAGGACGCGCCCAACGAAGCGGTGATCGCGGCGGTGCGGGCGATGCACGCGGCCGGGCACGGGGTGGTCTTCTGCTCGGGCCGGGACGCCTCGGCGCGGGCCGACACCGAGGCCTGGCTGGACCGGCACGTGAAGGTCCCCTACCTGGCGCTGCACATGCGGGCGGTCGGCGACCGCCGCAAGGACTCGGTGGTCAAGCAGGAGATCTACGAACAGGAGATCCGGGACCGCTACCGGGTGGTGGGGGTCTTCGACGACCGGATGCAGGTGGTCCGGATGTGGCGGTCGCTCGGCCTGACCGTCTTCCAGGTGGCCGAGGGCGACTTCTGAGCTGCCCCGCGCGCGGGGCCCGGTCAGCGACGCCGCGGCCGACCGTGTCAGGCGGCGGGCACCTCCACCGCTGCCTCCGCCGGGGTGAGGGCGACCGTGGCCTCGGCGCGTACGCCGTTGACGGTCACCGCGAGCACCACCTGCGCGCCGGGCCGGAGCGCGGTCAGCTCCCCGGTGGCCGGATCGAAGCGGGCCACGTGCCACGGCTTCACCCCGTCCGCCGATCCGATGTGGAGGTTCGGCGAGCCGGACCAGTCGGCGCTGACCGGGGCCGCCACCGGCACGGTACGGCCACCGGGCTGGGTCAGCGTCGCGGTGACGGCCGCCGCATCGCCGACCGCCACGCTCGCCGCCCCGGTCAGCGCGAGCCGGTCGACGTGGGCGTGGAACTCGGCGTCGACCCAGCGCGGCCCCTCGGCGAGCCGGTCGCGCCGGGCCCGCTCGGCCTCCTCCGGGGTGACCGGGTCGACCCCGAACTCGGTCCAGCCGGTGAAGCCGCCGAGGTGGGGCGGGGTCGACGGGTTCTTGCCCGAGTTGCCGTTGATCACGTACGGCACTCCGTCCACCCGGTCGGCGTGGAAGGTGCCGACGTGGCCGCCGACGAAGAGCGCGCCCTTGCCCGTACGGTGCTGGAAGTCGGCCAGCCACTGCTCCAGCAGCGCCGCCTCCTTGCGGTCGCCGAGCTGGCTGGCCTTGGCCGGGGTGGGGTCGCGCGGCGGGTGGTGGTGCAGCACCACCACGGAGCCGATCGCCGGGTCGGCGGCGGCGGAGTCGAGCGCCTCCCGGAGCAGCTTCACCTGGTCGAAGCCGCCGCCGCGCAGCGAGCCGGTGGAGCTGTTCAGCGTGACGAACCGGGTGCCGTTGTGGTCGAAGACCCGGGAGGTGTCGCCGAAGACGGCCTTGAAGTTGCCGATCGGCGCGCCCATGATCTCGTGGTTGCCCGGGACGTAGTAGTACGGCAACTCGCCGCCCAGCTCCTCGTCGAGGATCCGCTTTGCCAGCGCAAAGTCGGCCGGGTACGCGGTGTCCACAAAGTCCCCGTCGATGACGAGGAAGTCCGGCTTCGCGGCCTTGACCTCGCGGAGCGTACGGCGGGCCTGGGCGACCAGGTCGCTGTCCGGGTCGGCCGCGACGAACTGGGCATCGGAGAGCACCGCGAACCGCCAGGGCGCGCCGTCCACGGTGCCGTCGCGGAGCACCACCCGGTCGGTGCGCGGCGCCTCGGCCGGCGCCTGGATCGCCGGGGGCACCTTCGCCACCAGGTCGTCGATGACGATCTGGCTGGTGTACTGCGCGGCGGGGTTGGTCTCCGCCACGTAGAACCGGCGGATCCGCACCGGGTACTGCACCCCGGCCGGGACGGCGAACTCGACGTACTTCCAGCCGGTCCAGGTGATGTACGGGCCGCGGAGCACCTGCTGGGTGTCCTGGGCGTCGTGCAGGTGCAGGCTGGGCCACTCCCCCTTGCCGTTGCCGTATATCCACATGCCGAACGCCTGCGGCTGGCCGGGCACGCTGATCCAGGCGGGCGGGTCGGCGTACGCGGCCCGGGTGCCGGTGGACTGGCTGAAGTCGTACGACAGCTTGAGGCCGGTGCCGGTGTGGCCGGGGGCCGGGGCGACCGAGCCGCTGGCCCGGGCCTGGCTGAACCGCCACGACGCGGCGTCGTCGAAGGTGGCGACCGGGACGTCGGTCAGACCGACGGTTACCGGGAGCACGGTGGTGTGGTCTCCGACTCCGACGGTGATCAGGGCGGAACCCGCGTCGCCCAGCGCCTTGACGGAGAGGTTGCCGTCGGCGGTCGGGGTGACGGCGAGCAGCTTCTCGTCGTACTCCAGCGTCAGGTCGGCCGGCTCGATCGGCGCGGTGTTCCCCTCGGCGTCGTAGCCGACCACGCCGACCAGACCCGTGTCGCCCTGCCGGGTCAGCCCGACCCGGTCCACCGTGGCGTCGAGCCGGTCCAGCGGCCCGAGCACGGTGAGATCGAGTGTGCCGCTGGCCTCCTCCCGCCACGCGGTGACGGTGCTGTGGCCCGGCGCTCCGGCCCGGAAGACGCCGGCATCGTCCACCTTCCCCTGCGCGGCCGGATTGCCCCGCCACTGCGGCGCCCCGGCCGCCGGGCCGTACGTCTCGTCGTAGCCGGCGGCGGTGAGCCGCCGGGTGAGCCCGGGGAAGACGCGGTCGGGCCGGCCGCCGCGGATCGGGGCGACCCCGGGCGCGGCGGTCGGGTCGCTGGCGGTCTCCAGCCAGTACCCGGTCAGCCGGCCGCTCCCCTGGGGCGCGTAGATGGCCAGCCCGTTCGGCACGGGCCGCTCGCTGCCGTCGGACGGGCTGTTCTCCACCTGCACCGCCGCCGCGCCCGGTTCCCGGGCCAGCAGGGTGGAGGAGCCGCCGCCGTCGAGGTTCAGCGCGGTGTACGCGCCGAGCTCGACCATCAGCCGCCCCATCTCGGTCTGGGTGACGCCGCGGCTGTCCACCTGCCGGCCGTCCACGGTCAGCATGATCATGCGGCGTCCGTCGGCGGAGAAGCCGACCGACGTTCGTGGTGCCAGGCTCTGGTCGGCGATGTTCTGCACCACGCCGTCGCGGACCAGCACGTTGCCGCCACCGACCGCCGCGCGCAGGCCGCCGCCGTCGGACGCCTTGGGCCGCCAGGCGACGTCGACCGGGTCGCCGGGGCGCAGCGCGGCGAGCGCGTCCGCCCCGGCCTCCCGGCCGAGCAGGACGGTGGTACCGGCCGGGATCGGCCCGTCGCCGGGAACGGTGGCCACGGCCGAGACCCGGCCGCCGGTCACCGCGACCTCGACCACCCGGGCCGCGCCGCTCACCGCCCGCTGTCGAGGGTACGACCCCCAGAGCGGGGTGAAGACGCCGACGCCGTCCGGCTGGACCATGTTGTTGAACTGGGTCAGCGCGACCGGACCGGCGGGCAGCGCCGCGCTGCCCTCGAAGCCGGCCTGGATGATCCGGCCCAGCCCCTCGGCGCTGATCGCGGCGGCGTTGGTGTGCCCGGCGACCGGCGACTGGATCAGCTCGTCGGAGCGGATGCCGATCCCCTGTGCCGCGCCCGAGTTGTTGATGTCGAAGAAGTCGCCGTTGACGGCGGCGACCGCCCTCGAGCGGTCCACCGCGGCGCGCAGCGGCTCGTCCCGGGTCACCTCTCCGGAGTTGACGTAGTCGACGGTGACGCCGCCGGAGAGGTCGGCGGTGAGCGCGTCGGCACGCAGCCAGCCGTTGGCGTCGTACCGGTCGAAGGAGGTCAGGTCGAGCCCGGGCGCGACCGGACGGATGGTCTTGGCGGTCTCCAGGCCGCCGGCCGGCTCGACGCCGGTCGCGGTGCTGGCGGCGGCACCGGCCTCTCCGGCCAGCGTCACCGTCGAAGCGGGATATGACGAGGCGACGGGGGCGTCCTCGGCGGCGGTGTCGGCGTCCCCGGCGGGCGCCGCGAGGCCGGCCGGAGCCGGTCCGGTAAGGGTCAGCAGCGGCGTCAGCAGCAGGACGCCGACGAGGCGGGCGGATCGACTGCGGGTACGCATGGACGACAGTCAACCCGAGGATGAACAGAAGTTTCAATATCTCTTTACTGAACCGAAGAAAAACTTCACGCGCCTGCGGGCTCGGAAGACGACGAAGGGCACGGCCCGATCGGCCGTGCCCTTCGTCGTCGCTGCTACCGGATTACTCCCCCGGCGTCGACTTCGCGATCTGCATCAGGAACTCGATGTTGGTGCGGGTCTGCTTGAGCCGGTCCAGCAGGAGGTCGAGCGCCGCCTGCGAGTCCAGCGAGTGCAGCACCTTCCGGAGCTTGTGGACGATCGCCAGCTCCTCCGGCGCGAGCAGAACCTCTTCCTTCCGCGTGCCGGACGGGTTGATGTCGATCGCAGGGAAGACCCGCTTGTCGGCGATCTTCCGGTCCAGCTTCAGCTCCGCGTTGCCGGTGCCCTTGAACTCCTCGAAGATGACCGTGTCCGCCATGGACCCGGTCTCCACCAGGGCGGTGGCGAGGATGGTCAGGGAGCCGCCGTTCTCGATGTTGCGGGCCGCGCCGAGGAACCGCTTCGGCGGGTAGAGCGCGGTGGAGTCGATACCACCCGACATGATCCGGCCGCTGGCCGGCGCCGCCAGGTTGTACGACCGACCGAGCCGGGTCACGGAGTCGAGCAGCACGACCACGTCGTGCCCCAGCTCGACCAGCCGCTTCGCCCGCTCGATCGCCAGCTCCGCCACCGTCGTGTGGTCCTGCGGCGGACGGTCGAACGTGGCCGCGACGACCTCGCCCTTCACCGACCGCTGCATGTCGGTGACCTCTTCCGGCCGCTCGTCCACCAGCACCACCATCAGGTGGCACTCCGGGTTGTTACGGGTGATCGCGTTCGCGATCGCCTGCAGCACCATGGTCTTACCGGCCTTCGGCGGCGAGACGATCAGCGCCCGCTGCCCCTTACCGATCGGCATGACCAGATCGATCACCCGAGTGGTCAGGATGTGCGGCTCGGTCTCCAGCCGCAGCCGCTCCTGCGGGTACAGCGGAGTGAGCTTGTAGAACTCCGGCCGACGCTTCGCCTCCTCCGGCTCCATCCCATTGATGGTGTCCAGCCGGACCAGCGGGTTGTACTTGTCGCGCCGCTGCTCGCCCTCCCGGGCGGTCCGCACGGCGCCGGTGATGGCGTCACCGCGGCGCAGGCCGTACTTCTTGATCTGGGACATCGAGACGTAGACGTCGTTCGGGCCGGCCAGGTAGCCGGTGGTCCGGACGAAGGCGTAGTTGTCGAGTACGTCGATGATGCCGGCCACCGGCACGAGCACCTCGTCCTCGCCAACCTGCGGCTCGCGGCCCTCGCCGCCCTCGGCCCGGTCGCCCCGGCCGCGTCGCCGGTCCCGGAACCGGCTGCGCCGGCCGCGCCGGCCGCCGCCCTCGCCGTCCTCGTCACCGTCGTTGTCCCGCTCGGCGCGCTGACCACGGTCGTTGCGGTCGCCGCGGTCGCCGCGCTCGGCACGCTCGCCGCGCTCGGCACGCTCGCCGCGCTCGGCACGCTCGCCGCGCTCGCCGCGCTCGGCACGCTCGGCACGCTCGCCGCGCTCGGCACGCTCGCCGCGCTCGGCACGCTCGCCGCGCTCGCCGCGGTCACCCCGCTCGACGCGCTCGCGACCGCCGCGGCCCTCGCCGCGCTCGGCCCGCTCGCCGGTCTCGGCGGTGGCCTCCTCGGTACGCGCCTCGGTCGGCCGCTCCTCGGCCGTCGCGGCCCGGCCGCGTCGGGTCCGGGTGCGGCCCTCGGTCACCTCGGCGGCCGGTGCCGCCGGGGCCTGCTCGGCGCGCCGCTCGGTGTCGGCTCGTTCCTCACGCACTTCGGCGTGCACCTCCTCCCGGGCCGGAGCGGCCGCGGCCGCGACCTCGGCCCGTGGTCGAGGGGTCCCGGCGGCGGCGCCGCCCTGCCGCTCGGTGATCGCGCTGATCAGCTCGCCCTTGCGCATGCGAGCCGTGCCGGAGATACCGAGCGACGCGGCCAGGCTCTGGAGCTCTGGCAGCAGCATCGCCGACAGGCCGGTACCGCTGCGCCGACGGCGCGTGGGGGCGGCGGTGGTGGCTTCGCCAGCGACGTTGGAAACATCCGACGTCACGTCGGTGGTGTCGCTCAATGGATTCCTTCCCTCGATAGGCCGGGACTGCCCGGAGTCGAAAATCAGGTGGCCGGGCGGCCTCGGTGCACCCGCCTCGCATTGACGCGTCGCGGGAGTTTGTGACACAGCAGCCGGTCGGTTTCCCGACTCACCAACCTCGGTGAGCAGGTCTCGCCGTCTGCGGCGACCTGTGGAAACTGCGGTGCGGCGTGGGCCTTGGCAGGGGTGACGGGCTGACCGCCGAGAGCTTCGGGGGTGCGCCGACCCGCAGGAGATTCCATGCTTCGCGGCTGTGCTGAGTCTAGAGCGTAATCAACTCTTACGACCTGCGGCAACAGGGTCCCGCTCGGCGTGTCCAAGTCTACCCCGGGTCACCCGGGCACCGCTGACGTCTATGGACAACCGCCAGAGCTGCCAATCTCTTCCCGGGTCGAAGCCCTCCGGCGGCTCGGTCAGCGCCAGAACCGTCGGGCCCGCCCCACTGACCACAGCCGCCACATCCGCCACACGTAGGGCGCTGACCAGGGCCGCCGTGGCCGGCATGCCCGCTGCGCGATAGTCCTGATGCAGCCGGTCGACCGTGGCCGGCAGCAGCAGCCTCGGCTCGGCGGTCAGCGCGTGCACCAGCAGCGCCGCCCGGCCGGCGGTCAGCGCGGCGTCGGCGTGCGGCACCGTGGCCGGCAGCGCGGCGCGAGCCGCGGCGGTCAGGCCGCGCTCCTCGGGCACGAAGACCGTGGGGCGGACGCCGTCGGCGACGGCCAGCGACACCGCCCGGGCGCCGGACGGGTCCGTCCAGGCGACGGTGAAGCCGCCGAGCAGGCAGGGGGCCACATTGTCCGGGTGGCCCTCGAGCTCGGCGGCCAGGCGGAGCGCGGCAGCCTCGTCGAGCCGCCGCACGCCGTCGACCACCAGGGCCCGGGCCAGCTGCACCCCGGCCACGATCGCCGCGGACGAGGAACCGAGGCCGCGAGCCTGCGGGATCCGGTTGACACACTCCACCGCCAACCCGGGGGGCTGGCCGCCGAGCGCGTCGAAGGTGGCGCGCATGGCCCGGGCCACCAGGTGCCGGTCGTCTTCGGGCAACTCCCCGGCGCCCTGACCGGTCACCGTCACCCGAACGCCGCCGTCCGACGTGACCTCGGCGGCGACGTCGTCGTACAGCCCAAGGGCGAGCCCGAGCGAGTCGAAACCCGGCCCCAGATTGGCGCTGGTGGCGGGAACCCGGACCCGGACCGGACCCGTTTCGAAAGTCAACGGCACCGGCTCATGCTAGGGCGGCGGACCGGCACTCCGGCGAAGCGCCCGGAGCGTGGGACGCGACCCGCGCCCGAGGGCAGGGGCCGCCGCTCAGCGGGTGGGCGCCGGGTCCAGCTCGACGGCCGGGTCGGTCAGCGAGAGCCGCCGGGTGGCGAACCGCCAGCCGACCGCGTAGACGAGGGTGACCAGGCCGCAGCCGGCCAGCACCACCCGCTCGTCGACGACGTCGACCACCGAGGCCACCACGAGCTGGCTCACCGATACCGCCAGCGTCGCCAGCATCATGTCGGTGGCGAAGATCCGCCCGCGCAGTCCGTCCGGCACTTCGCCCTGGAGGGCGAAGTTCGACATCACCCAGTTGCTGCCGCCGGCGGCGTGCGCGACGAAGACCAGCAGCAGCACCAGCGGGAACCAGCCAGCCACCGAGGTGCCGAGGTACGCCAGCCCGTACAGGGACATCGACAGCGCGAGGCCCGGCAGCAGCCAGGACCGGTTGGTCAGCACCCGGCGCATCAGGATCGGCCCGACCAGCGCGCCCGCGCCGCGGACCGCGAAGAGCAGGCCGGTGCCGACGCCGCCGACGCCGTACACGCTGGCGAGCAGCGGGAAGACCGTCAGCACGCCGTTTCCCAGGCCAACCGCGGACTTGACGGTGACCAGCGCCAGCACCCGCGGCCGGTGCCCGATGTGGCCCAGCGCCTCGCGGATCGCCACCCACGTGCGCTGCGTCGGCCGCGCGCCGTCGCGCGGGGCCTGCAGGGGCCGGCGGATCAGCGCGGCCAGGCCCGCGGCCAGCGCCAGTCCGACCGCCGCCACCCAGAAGCTGGCGTACGGCCCGGAGGCCGTGGCGAGCAGACCGCCGAGCGAGGCGCCGACGATGGTCATCGTCCCCCACGCCGAGCCGGCGACCGCGTTGCCGGCGGCCAGCTCGTCGGGGTCGAGGACGTTGGGCAGGGCGGCCTGGGCGGCCGGCGAGTAGAACGCCTTCGCCACCGCGATCACGCCGATCGCCACCATCGCCAGCCACGCCGTGCCGGCGCCGCGTACCCCGAGCAGCAGCAGGGCCCCGGCCAGGGCGGCCAGGTTCGCCGTCACCATGATCTTCTTGCGGTCGAACCGGTCCGCGATGGTGCCGGTGTACGGCAGCAGCAGCGCCACGACCCCGGTGTCCACGGCCAGCACGAGCGCGCCCCACACGCCGCTGCCGGTCAGCTCCGGCAGGAGCACGAGCAGCGGCACCATGACAAACCAGTCGGCCCCGAATACCACCAGCTCGGCCAGGAAGAGGTTGCGGAAGTCGCGGTTGCGGACGAGGACCGAGAGGGTGGGTGACACGCCCGCACCCTACCCGGCGGGTCCGACCTCGGTGACGTGCCCGAGCAGCCGGGAGACGGTCACAAGGTGTAGCCGCGGGAACGCAGCCTGGACCGAGCCGGCGCCGCCGACCAGGAGGGCGGTGTGGCGCAGCACGGACCGCCTTGCCCACCGGCGCACCCCGTCCGCCATGGCCCCGCTCCGCTCCGCGCGGTCGCCCCACCGGAGCGATCCGACGCATAAAGCGTGTATCAGCTCACTCGAGGACGCCGTCGCCCATCCGACGCAGACCGACCCGATGCGCACCTCACACCGGATCGCCGGCCGGGACGCCCCGACAGGTCATCCGCCCGGGAGTCCCCGTTCGCGATTACTCCGTCGGCGGCAGCGGCGAACGGCGGCTCTTCGGCAGCCGCAGCACCTCGAACTGGTCGGTCCCGTCGACGAGCGCGGCGGAGGGCTCCGGCCGGGGCGCCGGAGCGGCGTCCGCCGGCGCGAGCGAGGCGGCGGCGACCCCCGGTGCGTCCGCCGACCCGGCCATCGCGGGCTCCCCGGCCGCCCGGGCGGGCCGACCGGTCCGGCGGGCGCGACGCTCCCGCAGCGACTCCTTGGTGCGCTCCACCATCGTGTAGAGCGTCGGCACCAGGATCAGCGTCAGCAGCGTCGAGCTGAGCAGACCACCGATCACCACGACCGCCAGCGGCTGCGAGATGAAGCCGCCCTCGCCGGTCAACCCGAAGGCCATCGGCAGCAGCGCGAAGATGGTGGCGACCGCGGTCATCAGGATCGGCCGCAGCCGGCGCCGGCCGCCCTCGACCACCGCCTCGGTCACGCCCATCCCCCGCGCCCGGTACTGGTTGATCAGATCGAGCAGCACGATCGCGTTCGTCACCACGATGCCGACCAGCATCAGCACGCCGATCAGCGCCGGCACGCCCAGCGGGGTGCCGGTGGCCAGCAGCAGTCCGATCGCGCCGGTCGCCGCGAACGGGATGGACACCAGCAGGATCAGCGCCTGGGTCAGGCTGCGGAACGTGCCCACCATGATCAGGAAGACGATCGCGATCGCGGCGAGCACGGCCAGCCCCAGGTCGCCGAAGGCCTCCTTCTGGTCGGCGCTCACGCCGCCCACGGCGAACGTCGCCCCCGGCACGTCCAGGGCATCCAGCCGCTTCTGCAGCTCCTGGGTGGTGGCGCCGAGGTTGGAGCCGGTGGCCGTACCGGTGACGGAGACGCTGCGCTCGCCGTCGATCCGGGTGACCTGCTGCGGCCCCTCCACCTGGTGCACGTCGGCGATGTCGTCCAGCTTGACCCGGCCCACCGGCAGGGCGCGCAGCTCGGCCACGGTCAGCGGCGGCCGGGCGCCGGTGCTCAGCACCACGTCCTGCTGGGCCCCGTCGAGGGCGACCTGGCCCAGCGGCGCGCCCCGGTACGCCTGCGCGACCAGCTGCCCGACCGCCGCCTCGGTCAGCCCGGCCCGGGCCGCGGCGACCCGGTCGACGCTGACCTCGATCCGGGGCACCCGCTCGGCCAGGCTGGTGGAGACGTCCTCGACGTCCGGCGTACCTTCCATCGCCCCGCGGGCGGCCTCGGCGGCCCGGGCCAGCACCTCCGGGTCGGTGGCCTGCACGACCACCTCGAGTCGGTTGGCGGAGGCGCTCTGCCCCGCACCGAAGCTGATCTCGCCCGCGTCGGGCCCGAGCGCATCCAGTTCCGGGCGCAGCTTGCGCTTCATCGCGGCCGCGTCGGTGTCGCCGTCGAGGGCGACCGAGAACGTGGCGGTGTTGTTGCCGCCGCCGCCCTCCCAGGGCCGGTCGTTGCCGCCCGCCGTCACCTGGTAGGTCCGCACGCCCTCGGTCCGCCCCAGCACCTCCTCGACCTTGCGGGCCGCCTCGTCGGTGCCGGCCAGGCCGGTGCCCGCCGGCAGCTGCTGGGTGATGTTCAGCGTGTCCTGGCCGGAGTCGTCCAGGAAGTTGGTCTCCAGCTGGCGGGAGAGACCGAAGGTGCCGAGCAGCACCAGCAGGCCCAGCCCGACGGTGGCCCAGCGGGTCTTCCGGGAGCGGGTGGCGAACCCGATCGCCGGCAGGTACGCCCGCTGCAACGGGCTGCGCAGCTCCCGCTCCTCCGCGCTCCGCCGGCTCGCGGCCTGGTGGGCGCCGCCGGCCCGGCGGGGCCGGAGGAACCAGTACGCGAGCACCGGGATGACGGTCAGCGAGACCAGCAGCGAGGCGAGCAGGGCGACCGTGACGGTGATCGCGAAGGGCGCGAAGAGCTGCCCGACGAAGCCCCCGACCAGCGCGATCGGCGCGAAGACGGCGACCGTGGTCAGGGTCGAGGCGGTCACCGCGCCGGCCACCTCACGGACCGCGCCGAGGATCGCGTCCCGCTTCCGCTCGCCGTACTCCAGGTGTCGCTTGATGTTCTCCAGCACCACGATGGAGTCGTCGACCACCCGGCCGACGGCGATGGTCAGCGCGCCGAGGGTGAGCAGGTTGAGCGAGTAGTCTCCGACCCAGAGCGCGATCAGCGCGACCAGCACCGACAGCGGGATGGAGACCGCGGTCACCGCGGTGGAGCGAATCGAGAGCAGGAAGACCAGGATCACCACGACCGCCATCAGCAGGCCGAGCAGACCCTCGGTGGTGAGGCTCTCGATGGACTTCTCGACGAACGGGGCCTGGTCGAAGACGACGGTCAGCTCGGCGCCGGAGGCGGCCTTCAGCTCGTCCAGCCGGTCCCGGATCTCGTGCGAGATCTCCACCGCGTTGCCGTCCGGGCTCGCGGTGACCGCGATGCCCAGGCTGGGCCGGCCGTTGGTCCGGGTGATCGCGGTGGCCGGGGCGAGCTGCTGCTCGACCCGGGCGACGTCGCCGAGGCGGACCGGGGCGGCGGGGGCGGTGGAGACGACGATGCCGCGCAGCTCGTCCACATTCCGGATCGGGGTGCCCACCTGGACCGGGAGCGAGCGGCTCCCGTCGGCCACCGCGCCGGCCGGCACCGCGACGCCGTTGGTCTGCAGCGCCTGCCCGATGGCGGTGGGCGCGAGCCGGGCCGCGGCCAGCTTCGCCGGGTCAGGGGTGATCACCACGACCTGGTCGCGGGCGCCGGTCACCGCGACCGTGCGGACCCCCTCCAGCCCCTCCAGCTCGGGTACGACGGTCTGCCGCAGCTTCTCGGCCAGGGCGCGCTCGTCCGCGCCGCCGGTCGCCGCGACCACCACGGCGGGCAGGTCGTCGGTGCTGCCGGCGAGGACCTGCGGGTCCACCCCCTGCGGCAGCTGCGCCTCGATCCGGTTCAGCGCGGTCTGCATCTTGTTGACCACGTCGCCGAGGTCGGTGCCGAACTTGTACTGGACCAGAACGGTGGTGGAGCCCTCGCGGGAGGTGGAGGTGACCTTCTCCAGCCCCGGAATGCCCTGGAGGCTGTTCTCGATCGGCTCGGTGACCTGGGACTCGACGATCTCCGGCGCGGCGCCCGGGTAGGCCGCCACGATGAACGCGGCCGGGTACTCCAGCGACGGCAGGAGCTGCTGCTTCAGCGACGGCACGGCGTACGCCCCGAACGCCGTGGTCACCAGCGCGATGAGGGCGACCAGCCCCCGGTTGGCGAGGCTGAATCTGGCGAGCAGCGACATCGGCGTGGCTCACTTCCGGGGGAGGTCTGCGAGGTAGGGAGAAGTCTGCCCGACCCGATCTTCCCCGCCGCCGTCAACCCCCCGCTGCCCCGCCCGCCCCGACCGTCGGTGCGGGCGGCTCAGACGAGATCCAGGGAGCGCGCTGCGGCCAGGGCGTCGTTGGCGATGGTCACCGGGGCGGGGGCGGTGGAGATCGCCCACTCCGGGTCCTTCAGGCCGTGGCCGGTGACCGTGCAGACCACTGTGGACCCGGCCGGGACCCGGCCGGCCGCCGCCTGCTGGAGCAGGCCGGCCACGCTGGCCGCGCTGCCCAGCTCGACGAAGACCCCGACCTCCCGCGCCAGCAGCCGGTACGCCGTCAGGATCTCCCGGTCGGTGACCGCGGCGATCAGGCCCTCCGAGGCGTCCCGGGCGTCGATCGCCCTGGTCCAGCTCGCCGGGTTGCCGATCCGGATGGCGGTGGCGATGGTGGACGGCTCCGGCACCACCTGGCCGGTGACGATCGGCGCGGCGCCGGCCGCCTGGAAGCCGTACATCTTCGGGGCGCGGGTGGCGTTGCCGGCCAGTACGTCCTCGGAGTAACCCATCCAGTAGGCGGAGATGTTGCCGGCGTTGCCGACCGGCAGGCAGTGGATGTCCGGCGCGTCGCCCAGCGCCTCGACGATCTCGAAGGCGGCGGTCTTCTGGCCGTGCAGCCGATCGACGTTCACCGAGTTGACCAGGGCCACCGGGTAGTCCTGGGCGAGCTTGCCGGCCAGCGCCAGGCAGTCGTCGAAGTTGCCCTGGACCTGGAGCAGCTTCGCGCCGTGCACCAGCGCCTGGGCCAGCTTGCCCAGGGCGATCTTGCCCTGCGGCACCAGCACCGCGCAGGTGATCCCGGCGCGCGCCGCGTACGCCGCGGCGGAGGCGCTGGTGTTGCCGGTGGAGGCGCAGATGATCGCCTTGTCACCGGCCTCGACCGCCTTGGAGACGGCGACCGTCATGCCGCGGTCCTTGAACGACCCGGTCGGGTTGGCCCCCTCGACCTTCAGGTGGACGTCGGCGCCCACCCGTGCGGAGAGCACCGGCGCCGGCAGCAGCGGGGTGTTCCCCTCGTGCAGGGTGACGACCGGGGTGGCGTCGGTGACCGGCAGCCGGTCGCGGTACGTCTCGATCAGACCCCGCCACATGTCGCCCTCCTTCGCCGCTACCGCCCCGCCGAGCCGGGGGCACCTCCAGACTGGCCCAACCCTCCCGACCGGTCCACGGCGCACCTGCCCTTAACCACCAGGCGAGACGCGAACCCCGACTGGCCTACAGGCCACCCTCGACCCGCAGCACGCTCGCCACCGAGCGGACGATGTCCAGCCCGCGCAGTTCGCGCACCGTGGCCGCGAGCGAAGCGTCCGGCGCGACGTGGGTGACGATGACCAGGTCGGCGTCCTCGCCCCGGCCGGCCGATCCGCCGCCCGCCGGGCCCTGCCGCACGGTCGCGATGGACACGTCGTGCCGGGCGAAGACGCTGGCCACCGCGGCCAGCACACCCGGCCGGTCGGCCACGTCGAGGCTGATGTGGTAGCGGGTCAGCGCCTCCCCCATCGGCCGCACCGACAGGTCCGCGTACGCCGACTCGCTGGCCGCGTGCACGCCGGCGAGCCGGTTGCGGGCCACCGCCACGACGTCGCCGAGGACCGCGCTGGCGGTCGGCGCGCCGCCGGCGCCTCGGCCGTAGAACATCAGCTGCCCGGCCGCCTCCGCCTCGACGAAGACCGCGTTGAACGCGTCCCCGACGCCGGCCAGCGGGTGGGTCAGCGGAATCATCGCGGGGTGCACCCGGACGCTGACGGTCTCCCGGCCGGCCGCGTCGGTGCCCCGAGCCGCGATGCAGAGCAGCTTGATCGTGCAGCCCATCGCCTTGGCGCTGGCCACGTCGGCGGCGGTCACGTCGGTGATGCCCTCGCGATGCACGTCGGCCGCGCGGACCCGGGTGTGGAACGCCAGCGAGGCGAGGATGGCCGCCTTCGCCGCCGCGTCGAAGCCCTCCACGTCGGCCGTCGGGTCCGCCTCCGCGTACCCCAGCTCGGTCGCCTCCTCCAGGGCCTCGGCAAAGCCGGCGCCGGTGGCGTCCATCGCGGAGAGGATGAAGTTGGTGGTGCCGTTGACAATGCCGGTGACCCGGTTGATCCGGTCCCCGTGCAGCGACTCGCGCAGCGGCCGCAGCAGCGGGATCGCCCCCGCCACGGAGGCCTCGTAGTAGAGGTCGGCACCGCCCTCGGCGGCCGCGTCGTGCAGCGCCGCGCCGTCCTCGGCGAGCAGCGCCTTGTTGGCGGTGACCACGCTCTTGCCGGCCCGCAGCGCCTCGATGAGCCAACCACGGGCCGGCTCGATGCCGCCGACGACCTCCACCACGATGTCGACGTCGTCCCGCTTGATCAGCCCGAGCGGGTCGGTGGTGAAGATGGCGGGGTCGACCGGCAGGTCGCCGCGGTCCCGGCCGAGCCGGCGGACCGCGATCCCGGCGATCTCCAACGGGGCGCCGATGCGGGCGGCGAGGTCGGCCGACTGCTCGTGCAGCAGCCGCACCACGTCGCTGCCGACCGTGCCGCAGCCGAGCAGCGCCAAGCGGACAGGTGAGGTCATCCGACATCCAATGCGAGCAGGTCTTCTTCCGTCTCCCGCCGGACGATCAGACGCGCGCGGCCGTCGCGCACCGCGACCACCGGGGGCCGGGGCACGTGGTTGTAGTTGCTGGCCATGCTCCGGCAGTAAGCGCCGGTGCCGGGCACCGCGACAAGATCTCCGGGCTGCACGTCGGCGGGCAGGAATTCATCGTTCACCACGATGTCCCCGGACTCACAGTGCTTTCCCACCACGCGGGCGAGCAGCGGCTCCGCGGACGAACGCCGGTTCGCCACGGTCGCCGAGTACGACGCGCCGTAGAGCGCCGTCCGGATGTTGTCGCTCATCCCGCCGTCGACGCTGACGTAAGCACGATGTCCGTCCGCTCCACCGCCACCGGCGCCTACCGGCACGAGCTTGACCGTGCCGACCTCGTACAGCGTGAAGACAGCGGGGCCGACGATGGCCCGGCCCGGCTCGATGGAGAGCTGCGGCACGGCCAGCCGCTCGGCGTCGCACTCCCCCTCGACGATCTTGCGCAGCCGCTTGGCCAGCTCCTGAGGCGGAGCGGGATCGTCCTGGGTGGTGTACGCGATGCCGAAGCCGCCGCCCAGGTCCAGCTCGGGCAGCTCCACCCCGCGCGCGTCGCGGATCTGCGCCTGCAGGCCGAGCACCCGCCGGGCGGAGACCTCGAAGCCGCTGGCGTCGAAGATCTGCGAGCCGATGTGCGAGTGCAGCCCGCGCAGCTCCAGCACGCCCTCGTCCAGGATCTTGAAGGCTGCCGCGGCAGCCGCCCCGCCCGCGAGCGAGAAGCCGAACTTCTGGTCCTCGTGCGCGGTGGCGATGAACTCGTGGGTGTGCGCCTCGACGCCGACGGTGACCCGGACCAGCACCCTGGGGCGTACGCCCCGCTCCCGGGCCAGCGCGGTGAGCCGGTCGATCTCGGCGAACGAGTCGACGATGATCCGCCCCACCCCGGCGTCCACCGCCCGGGCCAGCTCGGCCTCGGACTTGTTGTTGCCGTGGAAGCCGATCCGCTCCGGCGGCATCCCGGCCGAGAGCGCGACGGCCAGCTCCCCGCCGGTGCAGACGTCGAGGAAGAGCCCCTCCTCGGCGATCATCCGGACCACCGCGCGGCAGAGGAACGCCTTGCCGGCGTAGTAGACGTCGGTGTCCGCGAAGGCCGCCCGGAACTCCCGGCAGCGCGACCGCAGGTCGTCCTCGTCGAGGACGTATACCGGGGTGCCGAATTCGGCGGCGATGTCGCGGACGCTGAGGCCCGCGACGGCGAGCGCGCCGTCGGCGGCCCGGGCCACGTTGCGCGGCCAGAGCGCCGGCACCAGGGAGTTGACGTCGACCGGGGTACGCAGCCAGGCCGGCCCCCGGTTGCCGATGTCGCCGTGCAGGGCACCGGCCTCGTGCGCGCGCATGACTGGTTACATCCTCTCTGGGGCGGAGACGCCGAGCAGGTGCAGGCCGTTGGCGATGACCACGCGGGTGGCGTCGTTCAGCCAGAGCCGGGCGCGGTGGGTGTCGTTGATCTCCTCGTCACCCTGCGGGGTCACCCGGCACTGGTCGTAGAACCGGTGGAACGCCGGCGCCACGTCCCGTTCCAGGTAGTGCGCGAGCCGGTGCGGCTGGCGCAGCTCGGCGGCGGTGGCCACCACGGCCGGGAACCCGGCGAGCGCCTTGAGCAGCTCGTGCTCCTTCTCGTGGGCGAGCAGCTCCGGGCGGAAGTCCTCCGGCGCGCCCCGGGTCAGCCCCACCTCGGCGGCCTGCCGCGAGACGCCGGCGGTCCGCGCGCCGACGTACTGCACGTAGTAGACCGGGTTGTCGTTCTTGGCCCGGGTCCACAGCTCGACGTCGATGTCGATCGGCGAGTCGGCCGAGTAGCGGGCCAGCGCGTAGCGGGCGGCGTCCACCCCGATCGCCTCGACCAGGTCCTCCAGGGTGACCACCGTGCCGGCTCGCTTGCTCATCCGCACCGGCGCGCCGTCGCGGACCAGGTTGACCAGCTGGCCGATCAGGATCTCCAGGTTGCGCTCCGGGTCGTCACCGAAGCACGCGGCCATCGCCTTCATCCGGCCGATGTAGCCGTGGTGGTCCGCGCCCAGCATGATCACCACATGCTCGAAGCCGCGCTCGCGCTTGTCGAGGTAGTACGCGCAGTCGGCGGCGAAGTAGGTCCACTCGCCGTTGGACTTGCGCAGCACCCGGTCCTTGTCGTCGCCGAACTCGGTGGTGCGCAGCCAGGTCGCGCCCTCGGCCTCGAAGACGTGCCCCTGCTCCCGCAGCCGGTTGAGGGCGAGATCCAGCTCGCCCCGGTCGTGCAGATCCTTCTCGTTGAAGTAGGTGTCGAACTCGACGCCGAACTCGTGCAGCGACGACCTGATCTCGTCGAACATCAGCGCGACGCCCTCGACCCGGAACACCTCCTGGGCGGCGGCGTCGTCCAGCTGCAATACGTCCGGCCGACGGTTGCGGACCTCGGTGGCGATCTCCGCGAGGTACGCGCCGCCGTAGCCGTCCTCCGGGGTCGGCTCGCCCTTGGCGACGGCGAGCAGCGAGCGGGCGAACCGGTCGATCTGCGAGCCGGCGTCGTTGAAGTAGTACTCCGTGCCGACGTCGGCGCCGGTGGCGCGGAGCAGCCGGCTGAGCGCGTCGCCGACGGCCGCCCAGCGGACCCCGCCGATGTGCACCGGGCCGGTCGGGTTGGCCGAGACGAACTCCAGGTTGATCTTCTGGCCGGCGAGTCGGTCGCTGCGGCCGTACTCCGCGCCGGCCTCGACGATCACCTTGGCGAGCTGGCCGGCGGCGGCCGCGTCGAGCCGGATGTTCAGGAAGCCGGGGCCGGCGATCTCCACCGACTTGACCCCCGCCGCCCGGCCGAGCTGCTCGGCCAGCGCCGCGGCCAGCTCCCGCGGGGGCACGCCCACCTTCTTGCTCAGCTGCAGCGCCAGCGTCGAGGCGTAGTCCCCGTGCTCGGGGTTGCGGGGTCGCTCGACGGCGGTCTGCGCGGGCAGCGCGGAGCGGTCCAGCCCCCGTTCGGCGAAGACGGCGTGGGCGGCGGCGAGGACGGCCTCGGCGAGTTCTGCGGGAGTCACCGAACCATGTTATCGGGGGTAGACTCGGTCCCCGCGGCGGCGACCCAGCATGTGACCGGCCCGCCAGATCCCCTGACCGAGCGACCTGACGAGGCACGATGAGCATCAGCACCCCGGGCGGCCCGGAGCGCCGTCCGACCGTGGTCAGCACCGGCAAGAAGCCCGCCGCCGGCCGCCCCGCCGCTGCCGGCAAGCCATCCGGCGCCAAGGCCGGCACCGGCAAGGGCACCCCGCGGCCGACCTCGGGCGGCAAGGGACGCAAGCCGGTGGCGCCGGTGAAGGTGAGCCAGGGCCGGTCCTGGGGTCCCATCGCGCTCTTCGTCGCCGTCGGCCTGCTCGCCGCGGCGATCATCGGGTACGGCGCGTACGCCGCCTTCCAGGGCTCGAAGCCGTGGGAGGAGCGGGCTAACGGCATCGACGGCATCGTCAACTACCGGGAGAAGGACAAGTCGCTCGTCCAGGGCGGTCAGCACCAGCAGGGCCCGATCAAGTACTCGGTCCTCCCCCCGGTCGCCGGCCCGCACAACCCGGCCTGGCAGAACTGCATGGGCGACGTCTACGACGCGCCGATCGCCAGCGAGCACGCGGTGCACAGCCTGGAGCACGGCGCGGTCTGGATCACCTACCGGCCGGACCTGCCCGCGGACCAGGTGGCGAAGCTCAAGAGCAAGGTCGAGGGCAAGGAGAAGCTGATGCTCAGCCCGTTCGACGGGCTGGACAAGCCGATCTCGCTGCAGGCGTGGGGCTACCAGCTCAAGGTCGACAACGCCGACGACAGCCGGATCGACGAGTTCATCAAGACGCTGCGGGTCAACGCCTCCGTCGAGGGTCCGAACGCCAACTGCGGCCAGGGCATCACGGCGACCGGCACCACGCCGCGTGAGCTCGGCAACCAGATGCCCACCCAGTAAGAGGGCGCCCGATGACTGCTCCCGCCATGACGGACAGCGCGCCGGACGAGACCCCGGTCACCGATGACGGTGGCCGGGGGTCCGCGCGCCGGTTCGGCGTCCTCGCGCTGGCCGCCGCCGTCGTGGTCGGTCTCCTCCTCGGGTACGCGGGCGGCCTGCTGACCCCGACGCTCACCCGTCCGGGTGACACCTCGGCCGAGGCGGGCTTCGCCCGGGACATGACCACCCACCACGCCCAGGCGGTGGAGATGGGGCTGATGGCCTTCCAGCAGGGCGAGGACCCGGAGGTACGCCAGATCGGTGGCGACATCGCCACCGGCCAGCAGGGCGAGATCGGCACGATGCAGACCTGGCTCCGCTCCTGGGGGCTGGACCCCACCGGCGACCAGCCGCCGATGGCCTGGATGCCGGACGGCGCCGGCGCGGTGAAGAACGGGCTGATGCCGGGCATGGCCACCCCGGGGGAGATGGACAAGCTGCGGGCGGCCAGGGGGCACGAGTTCGACGTGCTCTTCCTGCAGATGATGATCAGGCACCACCTCGGCGGGATCCACATGATCCAGGGGATCCTCGACCAGGGGCACGACGACGACGTGCTGAAGGTCGCACAGACCATGAAGAACACCCAGCAGACGGACCTGACCAACCTGCAGAACGCGCTCAAGCGCCTGGGCGGCTGATCCCCCGTTCCACTCCGACCGAGCGGCCCGCGTCGTCACGACGCGGGCCGCTCGGCATCCGGACTCCTCTTTGTCCGGTATGAGACTTTAGACCGTATCAGGCTGTCCGACCCATTGCTTTGCTTGGTGAGTTTTCTCCACACATATCGTGACCAGTTGCGATTCGGGCTCGTTGCGCAGGACGTGGGGGTTGCACTCAGAGACGCGCGGCGTTCGGTCACCAGCTGGTGCCGGCGCCACACCATCGGCGGTGACGGGGCGGTGGCAGCCGTCCGTCGCGGACAGCGGCAGGGCGAGTCGGGAACGCTCAGCCGCGAACAGGAACTCGAACTGATCGACGTGCTGCGGGGCGTCCACCCCGACGAGTTCGGCCTGGACGAGGAGCTCTGGACGCGACAGAGCCTGACCACCCTCGTCCAGCGCCGGTTCGACCTCACGATGGACGCCGGCACGGTCGGGGCGTACCTGCGGGCCTGGGGGTTGGGTCCGCGGGAGCCCCGGGAGCGGGCCTGCGGGCTGTGTGTCGGCGCGGTGGAGCGCTGGGTACGCAGCGAGTACCCGGCCATCACCCGGGCCGCCCAGGAGCACCTCGCGGACGTCTACTGGATCGGCCGGATCCGCCTCCGCGGCACCATGCCGGCGGCGGACGTGGTCTCCGCGGTGTCGTCCCGTGGCCGGGTGCGCTTCATGATCACCACACACGCGGTCGACCCGCCGCTGCCCCGCGACTTCCTGCTGCGGCTCAGTGGCGCCGAGGAGCGGACCGTGCACCTGATCGTCGACGGCTCCTGGCCCCGCAACGAGTGGCCGCGCCGGCTGCCCCGGCGCATCGTCCTGCACCCGCTCCCCAGCTGCGGCCGCCCCGTGGCCGCCGCCTGACCGGGACGCGTTTCCCGTTGATCATGGAGTTGGCGGCGATGGTGATCTCTAGCGCTGCCGCCAGCCTCATGATCAACGGTGGCGGGGCGGGTGGGTGGCGCGCGGGATACCGATTGGGCGATCCGGAGCCGGGTTTGCTACTCTTCTCGGGTCGCTGAGCCCCCGTAGCTCAGGGGATAGAGCACCGCCCTCCGGAGGCGGGGGCGCAGGTTCGAATCCTGCCGGGGGCACCAGAGTTGACCAGCACGAGAAGGCCCCTGACCAGGCAAAACCCGGTCAGGGGCCTTTATCATGTGTCCGGCTGTATCCGGCCGTCAGCAGCCCGTAGCGGGCGAGGCTTGCACCTCGGCCGTGAACGTCGCCGATCGTGCCCACCGCCACACGCGGTTGATCGTCCCCTTGGGAAGCTCCTCCTTGTTGCGCTCCGCCACGAACAGGCGGTCATTCGGCCCGTAGCCGAACAGCTCGACGTGAGCGTTGATGATCGCCGTTAGTTCGGGCGGACACGGAACCGTCCGCGTCTCCCCCCGTGCCCGCTGCTTGAGTTGGCGACTGTCCCGGTTCTTCCCGCTGTCGGTCCATTCGCGGCCCGCGTGCGGGTCCGCTCCGTCAAGGGTGAATTCCCCCCACCCCTTTCCGGCAGGTGCAGATTCGGCTTAGCGACACGTACGGCTTCCTCCGGGCGCAGAGCCGCGTAGTACAGGCAGGCATAGAAAGCGACCATGCGCGGACCGATACGCCCCTGCTCTCGCACCCCTTCCAGCAGAGCCGCACCTGCACCGGGTTAGCCACCGACCGCCTGTCGATCGTCGTAACGGTTTTCGGTGGCTTCCACTTCAACTGCGGTAGCGGATTTGCCGGAAGCAACCGCTTCTCTACCGCGTATTCGATCGCCGTATTGAATATCTTCCGGCGGCGACTGATGACGCTCGGCGCGGCCCGCACGCCGTTGAGTCGCACGGTGAGGCCGTCCAGCACCGGCCACAGCACTTCCGCGCGACTGAGGCTAGCCACGTCACGGGTGTTCCGCTTTACTCAATCGAGCGTGGTCCGCGCCCTCGACGCATGTCCGCGGGATCCGGGCGGGACAACGTCGCGGTCACCCGCCGCAACAGGCACAACCCGAGCACGATCAGGGTCGTGACCGCTGCAGTCAGCACCCGCCGCCGCGCATCGGCATACCCCGCCGCAGCCAGCGCCCGCCCGATCACCTCCGAATCGGCCACCACCGACCACAATCGGCCGGTCACCTGCTCGTCGAGCACACCGAACCCGGCAGGACCAGCGATCACCGCCGCACGCAGCACCTCCGGCTCGTGCGGGCTGTTGCGCCCCCACGAGCCGACGCCATGGCAGAATCGGTCACCGAAGCTCGTGGTCAGACATGCGGAAGGCTTGAGCGTGGAAACCTAACCTTCCGTGATACGCGCAGTCTCACCACGTGGCGGTGACCGTCGCCGCCACGCTGAAGAGTGGGTCCATCGCCGGGAGCTGCCGTGGCGCACACGTGTCAGGCGGGCTGTCGCAGTCGCACCGCCGTCCCAAGAGCATTGTCGATCAGGTACCGCCAGCGTCCATCCGCGCCGCGGCGCACGACATCACTTGCCGAGCCTTCGACGTGTACGTGCTCGCCGTCGGGACCTGTGCCATCAATTGACCAGTCTACTACGATCTGGGCGATATCGCCGGCAACGAACACATGGCGCGCCTTGGCCTCCAGCGGCAGACCGAGACTGATATCGCGCTCGAGTTCGGCAGCGATCTCAGTGGGATCAGTGACGGGTCGCCCGTCTCTCGCGACGAACACGACCCCCGGCTCGAACTGGGCCATCATTGCGCTGACCTTGCCGGAGTTAAATCGCTCAACCAGCGACGCGACGACGCCTTCGGGTTCAGTGGCGAGTGGATAGGACTCGGACATTTACCCTCCTGTTCGTGTTGGTTGAACTGCGATGCGGCGATTACGACTCAGCGCTCCGTCGATCTACCCAGGCGGCAATGACCTAAACTCAAGGCCGTTTGGTGATCAATGGTTCCGTTTTCGGCTGGGATGGGGGTCGGGCGCGGGATGCGAGGAAGCTCCTGATAGGACATGGATTGACTAGATCAACATGTTCCAACCAGGAGCTTCGGTGGCGGATTCTGCCATGGTGTCTGCCAGCGTGGTGCAACAGCCTGCTGATCAGCGGGAGGAGTTGCGGGCGGCGGTGATCGCCGGCCCGGCCGGGCTGGGTGTGCTGGATGAGCGGGTGACCGGCCGGTTGTGGCCGGTGCTTGTGGGTCCGGAGCTGATCGGGCGGGCGCAGGCTGAGGCCGGGCATGCCGATGGTCGGCGGCGGGTGCTGACCGGGGCGGTCACCGCAATGATCGTGCTCGGGTTGTGCCTGTTCCGGCGGGAGAGCGTGGGTGTGGTGACGGCTCGGGTGACCGAGAGCCCGGGCCACTGGCCCGGGCTTTTTCCCATCCCCAGCCGGGCCGCCGGGGCCCCGTCGGCGCGAGCCCGGCGCACAGAAGGCCCCGCCGCACGACGGGCCCCCGTCAGCCCGCCTCGCGGCGCGCCCTGGCCCGGCGCTTGCCCTCGTGCATGGCCTGCACCCGGGCCACGGGAATGGTCCGCCCCTCGGCGACCAGGTCCGCCGGCAGGTGCTGCGGCGCCGGCAGCAGCTCCACCCACGGGTCCCGGTCGGCGACCAGTGCCGGGACGCTGCGCACGGTGAAGTCGGCCGGCGTCACCGCCGCCAGGTCGTCCCAGCCCACCGGGTACGACACCGGCGTGCCCGGCCGCACCCGCGGGCTGTACACGGCCACCACGGTCGCCCCGTACGCGCGGGTGGAGTCGACGAAGACCCGGCCGCCCCGGTCCTCCCGGATGAACGCGGTGGTGGCGAGCGCCGGGTCGAGCCGTTCCGCCCGGGCGGCCAGCGCCCGGGTGGCGGCCGCCATCTCCTCGGCGGTGGCCGCCGCGTCGACCGGCACCACCACGTGCACCCCCTTCGCGCCGCTGGTCTTCACCGCCCCGGTCAGCCCGACGTCGGCGAGCGCCTGCCGGACCAGCAGCGCGGCCCGGACGGCCATCCGGAACGAGTCGCCCTCCGGCGGATCCAGGTCGAGCACCAGGTGAGTCGGGTGCTGCGGGCGGTCGACGGTGCTCAAGGTGGGGTGGTACTCCACCGCCCGCTGGTTGGCGAACCAGAGCAGGGTCCGGCGGTCGTTGCAGAGCGCGTACGAGATCTGGCGGTGCGACGCCTCGGCCCAGACCGACGTGCGGCGCACCCACTCGGGGGTGTACCTCGGCAGGTTCTTCTGCATGAACGGGTCTTGACCGCGCAGCACCCGGATCACCGAGAGCGGCCGGTCCCGCAGCTGCGGCAGGATCCGCTCGCGGACGGCGTCGAGGTAGTCGACCAGGTCCCGCTTGGTCGCCCCGGCTCCGTCGAAGAGCGGTTGGTCGAGGTTGGTCAGCGACACCCCGTCCCGGGTCTCCTCAGCGCTACCCATCCGCTCACCTTCCCGGCAGGCCGCGACCGGGGCAACCCGACACGTCGGCCGCGAGGCGGTCAGACCCAGAACGTGTCGTGCCGCAGGAAGAACTCGGTCCGCTCCTCCTCGCCCTTCCCGGCCAGGTCGAGCAGGCCCTCGAAGTATCCCTCCCGCGGCGCCCCGGGGGCGAAGTGCAGCAGCATCGAGGCCGGCTCGCCGGACTCGTTGCGGAACGCGTGGACGCCGCCCTCCGGGACGTGCACGAAGTCGCCGGGCACCGTGTCGATCCACCGCCGGCCGTCGTAGATGCGCACCGTTCCGGCCAGGATGAAGAACGACTCCGAGATGGACCGGTGGAAGTGCGGCTCCGGGCCGCTCGGTTGGGGCCCCATCTCCCACCGGTAGAGCCCGAACTGCCCGTTGGTCGACGCGCCGGTCGCCAGGTAGTGCGCCGTACCGCCGGTGGGATAGACCAGCTCCGGTGGGTGGTCGGCCGGCCGGTAGGTGGCGGTCGGCTCGCCCCGCTGCCCGGAATAGCGCGGCGGTGGGTAGGTCACCGTGCCCCCTCTCCGAACGCCTCGTCACCCGACCGGATCGCGGCGAGCATCTCGACGGTACGGGCCCGGGCGGCCGCGTACAGCCCCGAGCCGAAGCTGATCCGGGCCACCCCGAGCCCGGCCAGCTCGGCCAGGCCCGGCGCGCCGGGGCGGGCCAGCACGTTGACCGGGGCGTCCACCTCGGTGACCAGGGCGCGGATCGCCGCCGGGTCGGCCAGCATGATCGGGTACACGCAGTCCGCGCCGGCCGCCAGGTAGCGCCGCGCCCGGCGTACCGCCTCGGCGAGGCGCTCCTCGGGCGGGCCGGCGGCGCGCAGGAAGACGTCCACCCGGGCGTTGAGCACCAGGTCGGCGCCGCGGGCCGCGGCCCGGATCCCGGCGAGCAGGTCGACCTGCTCCTCGACGTCCACCAGCTCACCGGTACGCGGGTCGGAGTCCTCGATGTTGCAGCCGACCGCCCCGGTGGCCAGCAGCCGCTCGACCAGTTCGGCCGGGCGCAGCCCGTACCCGCGTTCCAGGTCGGCGGTGACCGGGACCGCGACGGCGGCGGCGATCCGGGTGACCGCGTCGAACATCTCGCCCACCGGCGTGGCCTCGCCGTCGGCGTGGCCGAGCGCCTCGGCGACGGCGCCGCTGCTGGTGGCGACGGCCGGGAAGCCGGCGGTGGCGACGGACCGGGCGGACCCGGCGTCCCAGGCGTTGGGCAGGATCAGCGGGTCACCGGGCCGGTGCAGCGCCCGCAGCGCGGCGGCCCGGTCGGCGAGGGTCAGTTCGGTCATGGACCGATTCTGCCGATGTCGATGACCCACCCTAAGCTCCAATTCCGTGCCGATGGACTGGGCCGATTTCGGCGTCGACCTGCACCTGGAGCTGGACGCGAGCGGTGGCCGGCGGGCCGGGCTGGAACGGGCCCTGCGGGACGCGATCCGGGACGGCCGGCTGCCGCCGTCGACCCGGCTGCCCGCCACCCGCACGCTCGCCGCCGAGCTGGGCCTCTCCCGGGGCACGGTCAGTGCCGCCTACGACCAACTGGTCGCCGAGGGCTGGCTGGTGGCCCGGATCGGGGCCGGCACCGAGGTCAGCCCGCTGCGCCGGGCCGCCCCGCCGCCCGCCGCGTCGCCGCCCGCCGCCACCCCGCTCCGGTACGACCTCCGGGCGGGTAGCCCCGACGTCGGCGCCTTCCCGGTCACCGCCTGGCTGCGGGCCACCCGGCGGGCGCTCGCCGCCGCACCGGCCGGCGCCTACGACTACGGCGACCCGCGCGGGCGGCCCGAGCTGCGCGCCGCGCTCGCCGGCTACCTCGGTCGGGCCCGAGGCGTGCTGGCCGACCCGGAGCGGATCGTGGTCACCACCGGGTACGTCCAGGCGCTGGTCCTGCTCACCACCGTGCTCCGGGACGCCGGCACGCCGAGGATCGCGATGGAGGACCCGGGGCTCGCCTTCCACCGGGAGGTGGTCCGCCGCCACGGCGGGGCCGTGCTGCCGTTGCCGGTCGACGACCGGGGCGCCCGGGCCGACCTGCTCGGTGCCGGGCAGCTCGCCGAGGTTGCGGCGGCGGTGGTGACCCCGGCCCACCAGTTCCCGACCGGGGTGACCCTGCACCCGGCGCGCCGCCACGCGCTGACCGACTGGGCCCGGGCGACGGACGGGCTGGTCGTGGAGGACGACTACGACGGCGAGTTCCGGTACGACCGCCAGCCGGTGGGCGCGGTCCAGGGCACCGCGCCGGAGCAGGTGGCCTACGTCGGCACGGCCGCCAAGACGCTCGGCCCGGCGCTGCGGTTGGCCTGGCTGGTGCTGCCCGCCCGGCTGGTCGAGCCGGTGGTGGAGGCCAAGCGCCACCTCGACCTGCACACCGAGGCCATCGGGCAGCTCGCCCTGGCCGACCTGATCACCACCCATGCCTACGACCGGCAGATCCGCACCGTCCGGCGCCGCTACCGGCAGCGGCGGGACCTGCTGCTCGACCGGCTGGACCCGGGCCGGGGCGGGCGGTTCACGCTGGGCGGCGTCTCCGCCGGCCTGCACGCCACCGTCCGCCTCCCGCCGGACGGGCCGACCGAGGCGGAGATCCTGGCGGCGGCGGCCGCGCGGGGGCTCGCCCTGGGCGGGCTGGGCGGCCACTGGCACGGGCCGGGAGAGCACCCGCCGGGCCTGGTGGTCGGGTACGGCCGGCCGCCGTCGCACACGTACCCGGTCGCCCTGGACATCCTGGCCCGGGTGCTGGGTACCGCCGGCCGCCGGCCCTGACGGCGTCCTCGCCCGGCGGCACGTGCCCGGGTGCGGCGGGCCTTTGAAAGCCCGACGGACGCGCTCGCCCGCCCGAGCGCCGTCCCCGTCGGCGTGGCACCCACGAGCGCCGTCGGCCCGTGCCGGGCGGCAGCACGGATTCCCCCGGAGTCAGCGGGCGCGGGCCGTCTCCGGCCCGGCGGCCGGCACGGGTCAGCGGGCGCGTGCGGTCTCCGCCGCTCCGACCGGCGCGGGCTGGCGAACGGGCCGGCTGCGCAGCGTCGCCGCGGCGACCAGCAGGGCGGCGGTGACCAGCGCGGCGGCCACCGTGAACGCGATCCGGTAGCCGGCGGCGAGGGCGGCGACCTGGTCGGCGCCGGCGGCACGCAGCGCGTCGGTGCGGCTGGCGGCCAGGGTGGCGAGCGCGGCCAGCCCGAGCGCCCCGCCGACCTGCTGGGTGGTGTTCGCCAGCCCGGAGGCGAGCCCGGCGTCGGCGGGCCGCGCGCCGGCCATGGCGAGGGTGGTCACCGCGGGCAGGGTCAGCCCACCTGCGACGCCGAAGACCAGCATGGCCGGCAGCAGGTCGGTGGAGTAGCCGGCGTCGACCGGCATCCGGGCCAGCAGCAGGAAACCGGCCACGGCGAGCGCCAGCCCGCTGAGCAGCACGGCCCGGGCGCCGAACCGGGCGACCAGCCGCCCGACCAGCCCGAGCGACACGGCCGCGATCACCAGCGGGGTGGGCAGGAAGGCGAAACCGGTGGTCGCCGGGTCCATGCCGAGGACGAGCTGCAGGTGCAGCGCGAGCAGGAACTGGAAGCCGAAGTAGGCGGCCACCATGAGCAACTGCACGGTGTTGGCGGCGACCAGGCCGGGCGCCCGAAGTACCCGGGGCGGCAGCAGCGGCGTGGCGGCGGCGCGCTGCCGGGCCGCGAAGCCGGCGAGCAGCAGCACGGCGAGCCCGGCCGCGCCGAGGGTGCGGACCGAGGTCCAGCCGTGCTCCCCGGTGCCGACGATGGCCACCACGGCGGCCATCAGACCGGCGGTGACCAGCACCGCGCCGGGCAGGTCCAGACCGGCCCGCAGGCCGACGCCGGGGTCCGGCGCGATCCGGCGTACGGCGGCGGTCACGATCACCGCCCCGATCGGCAGGTTGATCAGGAAGATCGCCCGCCAGCCGGCCAGGTCGGTGAGCACTCCCCCGACCAGCAGGCCGGTCGAGGCGCCCGCCGCCCCGGTGAAGCTGAACACGGCGATCGCCCGGGCCCGTTCGGCCGGCTCGGGGAAGAGCCGGACGATCATGCCGAGGCTGACCGCGGTGGCGAGCGCCCCGCCGACGCCCTGGGCGAAGCGGGCCACGACCAGCGTGGCCGGCCCGGCCGCCACCGCGCAGAGCAGCGAGGCCAGGGTGAACAGGGCGACCCCGGCGAGGAAGACCCGCCGCCGGCCGAGCAGGTCGCCGAGCCGACCGGCCAGCAGGAGCAGGCCGCCGAAGGCGACCAGGTACGCGTTCACCACCCAGGCCAGGCCGGCGGCGGAGAAGCCGAGGTCGCGCTGGACCGCCGGCAGCGCCACCGCGACGATGCTGCCGTCCAGAATGATCATCAGGCTGCCCGCGCAGAGCACCAGCAGAGCCGGCCAGCGGTTGGTCCCCGTCATCGAATGCCTCCTTGGTGCACGGTTTGTAACTGAGGCCATCGTCTGTGACCATGAGGCGGAGCGGAAGGAGGCACTTTCATGTCCCAGGGGAACAGCTGTGTGTCCGTCGCGGCCGGGCAGGCCCGCGCGTGCACCGTCCGCGAGGCGCTCGACCGGGTGGGCGGCAAGTGGAGCATCGGCATCCTGGTGGCCGCCTCCCAGGGCCCGGTCCGCTTCACCGAGTTGGAACGGCAGGTCGAGGGGATCAGCCGGCGGATGCTCACCCTGACCCTGCGCAATCTGGAGCGCGACGGCCTGCTGCACCGGCGGGTCTACCCGACCGTGCCGCCCAAGGTCGAGTACACCGCCACCCCGATGGCGCTGGAGCTCTACGAGTCGCTGGTCGCGCTCACCGCCTGGGCGGAACGGCACCGGACGGCGATCACCGACGCTCGGGCCGCGTACGACCGGGAGCACGGCGCCCCGGCCGAGTGAGCGTGGCTGTGGCGAAAGCCACGCAATCCGTTTGACCGATCGGTCAGGTGCTGACCGATCGGTCAGGCATGCTGGTGGGCATGGCACGAGCGGTACCGGAGACCCACGGCGAGATCCTCGCCGCGGCGGCGCGGCGGTTCGCCGTCACCGGCTACAAGGGCACCTCGTTGCAGGACATCGCCCGCGAGGTGGGCTGTTCCAAGGCCGCGGTGCTCTACCACTTCGCCAACAAGGAGACCCTGCTCGCCGAGTTGATGGCCCCGGCCATCGCGGTGTTCCAGGCGCTCGACGAGCGAATGGCCGGGCACACCGGCCCGGACGCCCAGCGGGTCGCGGCCGAGGGCTTCGTCGACCTCGCGGTCCGCTTCCGGCGGGAGATCGCGCTGCTTCGCGGCGAGTTCGCCGACCTGCTCCAGCAGCCCGCCTTCGCGCACATCCAGCAGATCTCCGAGCGGCTGATCGCCGCGTTCGCCGGCCACTCCGACCGTCCCGCCGCGCGGATCGCCGCGCTGGTCGTCCTCGCCGGGATCGCCGAGGCCTGCGCGGAGTTCGCCGACGTCCCCGACGAGGAACTGCGGCCCGCGCTGCTCGCCGTCGCCCGCCGGGCCCTCGAACCGACCGACTGACTCCCACCAGCGGAGAGGACAGGAACCTCATGGCGACCCTGCTGTACCGGCTCGGCCGGGCCTCGTTGCGCCGCCGGCGACTCGTCGTCGCCATCTGGCTCGTCGTACTCGTCGGGCTCGGCTTCGCCGCGGCGACCCTGAAGGGTCCGACGGCGAGCAACTTCACCATGCCCGGCACCGAGTCGCAGCGCGCGCTCGACCTGCTCGCCGAGCGGTTCCCGGCGGCCAGCGGAGCCACCGGCACGATCGCCGTCAAGGCACCGCGGGACGGCCAACTCCGCACCCCGCAGGGGCAGGCGTTGGTCGGGCAGGTGACCCAGCAGGCGGCCACCCTGCCCGGCGTGGTCGGGGCGGTCGACCCGTACCAGGTCAAGGCCCTCTCCCCGAACGGCCGGTACGCCCTGATCCAGGTGCAGTTCGCCGGACGCGCCGACGAGGTGACCGACGACCAGCGCGCCGCGTACGAGAAGGTCGGCGCGCAGGCCGAGGCGCAGGGCTGGCAGATCGCCCCCGGCGGCGAGGTGCTCAACGCGGAGCCGGAGGTCGGCTCCACCGAGGCGCTCGGCGTGCTGGTCGCCGCGATCGTCCTGATCGTCACCTTCGGCTCGCTGGTCGCGGCCGGGATGACCATGCTGAACGCGCTGATCGGCGTCGGCGTCGGCATGGCCGGCCTGTACGCGCTCAGCGGCGCGGTGGAGCTGACCAGCAGCGCGCCGATCCTGGCCCTGATGCTCGGCCTGGCCGTCGGCATCGACTACTCGCTCTTCATCACCTCCCGGCACCGACAGAACCTGCTCGCCGGGCTGTCGCCGGAGGAGGCGGTCGGCCGGGCGGTCGGCACGGCCGGCTCCGCCGTGGTCTTCGCCGGCGCCACCGTGGTGATCGCCCTCGCCGGCCTGGCGGTGGTGGACATCCCGTTCCTGACCGTGATGGGTCTGGCCGCCGCGGGCACGGTGACCGTCGCCGTGCTGGTCGCCATCACCCTCGCGCCGGCCCTGCTCGGCTTCGCCGGCCGGAAAGTGCTCCCGCGCAGGCTGCGCCGGCGCGAGCCGGTCGAGACCGCCGGCTCGGAGGACCGCTCCGGCTTCGGTTTCCGCTGGGCGCATTGGGTGACCCGGCTCCGGGTGCCGGTGATCCTGGTCGGGCTGCTCGGCCTCGGGCTGCTCGCGCTTCCCGCCCAGGACATGCGGCTCGCGCTGCCCGACGCCGGCACCGCGCCGGAGGGCACCCCGGCCCGGGTCAGCAACGACCTGATCCGCGAGGGTTTCGGCCCCGGCTTCACCGGCCGCCTCGCGGTGGTCGTCACCGCCGACACGCCGCAGGCTACCCAGGCCGCCGTCCCGCAGGTCACCGCGCTGATCCAGCGGACCGACAACGTCCTTGCGGTGGCCCCGCCGCAGACCGACCCGACCGGGCGCACCGCCCTGCTCGGCGTCATCCCGAAGACCGGCCCGACCGACGCGGCCACCGAGACGCTGGTGCACGACATCCGAAGCCAGGTCGCCGGGATCAACGGTGCGGACGTGCTGCTCACCGGCGTGACCGCGATCGGCATCGACGTGTCGGAGAAGCTCTCCGACGCGCTCCCGGTCTACCTGCTGCTGGTCGTCGGGCTGTCGATCCTGCTGCTGATGCTCGTCTTCCGCTCGATCCTGGTGCCGGTCAAGGCGGCGCTGGGCTTCCTGCTGACCGTGGCGGCCACCTTCGGCATCACCGTCGCGGTGTTCCAGCAGGGGCACCTGGCCGACCTGGTCGGGCTGGACACCCCGGGTCCGCTGATCAGCTTCCTGCCGATCCTGCTCATCGGCATCCTCTTCGGCCTGGCGATGGACTACGAGGTCTTCCTGGTCTCGCGGATGCGGGAGGACTTCGTGCACGGCGACACCGCCCGGCAGGCGACCATCAACGGCATGGGCCACGGCGCCCGCGTGGTCACCGCCGCCGCACTGATCATGATCTCGGTCTTCAGCGGCTTCGTCTTCCTGGACGACCCGGTGATCAAGTCGATGGGCTTCGCCCTCGCCGTCGGGGTCGCCATCGACGCCTTCGTGGTCCGGATGACCATCGTCCCGGCGGTGATGTCGCTGCTCAACACCGCCGCCTGGTGGCTCCCTCGCTGGCTCGACAGAGTCCTGCCCAATGTCGACGTCGAGGGCGAAGGCCTTCGCACCCACCTCGCCGAGAAGGCCCCCGCCAACGCGTGACAGACCTGCCCGGCCGGTTACACGCCGGCCGGGTAGGTCTCCATCTCGCCGGGCGTGGTGAGGGCGGGTAGGGGGTGCAGGGCGGTGGCCTCGTCGCACCAGATGAAGGCGTCGTAGCGCTCGCCCAGCCTGGTCGGCACGTAGTTGCCCCAGGACTCGAAGCTCGGGTCGTAGACCACCCCGATCGCCCGGTGGTCGCACGTCTCGGTGACCCACTCCGGCTCGTCCGGCCCCCCGAACACCAGCACGGCCCGCTCCGGCATCAGCTCGTGCAGCCGCCGCTCCACCGAGCCCGGCCGGCCCGGCGGCACCACCATCGCCTCGGCCGGCGAGCCCCAGCGCGGCGCGGCGATCACCGTCCCCCGGTAGCTGCCGAAGCCGACCAGCACCACCGCGTCCCGGCCGTGCCGTTCCCGGCCCAGCTGGCCGATGTTGATCATCCCCTCGCGGGCCATGTCGGTGGCCCCGGCGTCCCCCACGTGCGTGTTGTGCGCCCAGACGATCCCGCGGGCGTCCGGGCCGTAGAAGTCCAGCAGCCGGTCCAGGGTGTCCGCCATGTGGGTGTCCCGGACGTTCCACGACTCCGGGCCGCCCCGGACCATCGTCCGGTAGTACCGCTCCGCGCCGGCCACCACCTCCGCGTTCTGCCAGGCCGAGAAGCGGTCCGGACCGTCGGCGGCGGCCTGTTCCCGGGTACGCGTCAACAGGCGCACCACCTCCTCCTCGCACCGGGCGGAGACGAACCGGCTGGCCATCGCGTACTCCTCGACCCGCTTGCCGTACGGCTCGAAACAGCGGTACGCCTCCTGCGCCGCCTCCAGCGAGGCCGGGTCCTCCTCCCCCAGGTAGTCGAAGATCGCCTGCATCGACTCCCAGAGGCTGTAGACGTCCAGCCCGTGGAAGCCGGCGCGGCGGTCCTCGGGCCGCTCCAGGTTCCAGGCGCGCAGCCACCGGCAGAAGCGCGACACCTCGGCGTTCGCCCACATCCAGGTGGGCCAGCGTTCGAAGCGTTCCAGCGCGGTCTGGGGGTCGGGAAGGCCGCCCGGGGCGTCGGTCACCGAACGGTGCACCCGATCGCAGTCCGGCCAGTCCCCCTCCACCGCGACGAAGGAGAAGCCCTGCTCGGCGATGAGCCGCCGGGTGAGCTGCTCGCGCAGGCGGTAGTAGTCGTAGCTGCCGTGCGTCGCCTCGCCGATCATCACGATCCGGGCGTCCCGGACGCGCTCCAGCAACGGGTCGAAGTCGCTCGGCGCACCGAGCCGCTGAGCCAGCATGCCCGCGGCTACCCGGGACCCGCGCGGGCAAACCGGGGTGTGCGGGCCGGCTGAGCGGGTAGCCGACCGGCATGACCATCACCGGTGTGGAGTTGCAGGAGTACCTGGCCGGGCTCGACTACCCGGTCTCGCGGGAGGATCTGGTCCGCTGGGGCCAGGAGAACGGGGTCAGCACCGACGTTTTGCAGATGCTGAAGGCGCTGCCGGCGGAGGAGTTCCACTCCCCGGCCGAGCTGAGCGAGGCGTTGAGCAGCCTCGCCTGATCAGCAGTGCGGCCACCTCCTGCCATCGGTCGCCGCCGCACCCGGACGCGGTCTCCTGCTCACCGCAGGAGGCGGAAGAGGGTGACCCACTGCTCGGGCCAGACCTCGCCGGCGAGGGTGCCGGCGGTGAGGCGGGTGGCGCGCAGGGCGGCGGCCACCCGGGGCGCCGGGCGGAACGCGGTCCGGGGCACCCGGCCGGCGAACCGCCAGGCGTACTCCGGCCAGGTCAGCACGGTCAGCCGGCTCCACCGACCGCGGGCTCAGAGGTCGACGGTGCGGCCCTCGGCGCGGGCGGTCTCGGCGGCCTCGAGCACGGCGACCACCTCCCGGCCGAAGCGGACGTCGCACCGGTGGTCCCGGGTACCGGCGTCGACCTCCTCCAGCAGCTGGTCGATGGCGGCGCCGAACGAGGTGATCGCACTGCCGTCGCCGGGCGGCACGCTCTCGATGCCGTTCTCCCCGTAGAAGACGAACTCGCGGGCCATGGCCTCGGGCGGCGCGTCCAGGGTGAGCGAGACACTGCTGGTCGCACCCCCGTCGTGGGTCAGCAGCAGGTGGACGAGGCCGCGCGGGCCGTCCATCGCGGCCACCCGGGTCACCCGGCCGAGCACCGGCAGGATGATCGACAGAGCGTGCGGGCCGATGTCCCAGAGGGCGCCGTGCTTGCGGCGCCAGGGCGAGTCCCCGTATGGGCTGCCGGGTTGGAAGATCGACGCGAACCGCACGGCCTTGGCGGTGTGCCATCCGCCGGCTGCGGCGGTGGCGGCGAGAAGGCTCGCGACGTTCGACTCGAAACGGCCGGTGAAGAAGACGATCGAGGCGACGCCGGACCGCTCGGCGGCGGCGACCACCCGGTCGGCGTCGGCGAGGCTCAGCGCCAGCGGCTTGTCCAGCAGCAGGTGCCGGCCGGCCATGGCGGCCCGGACGGCGATGTCCGCCTGGATGTCCGGCGGCAGCGCGACCGCGATCGCGTCGCAGGCGCCGATCAACGCGTCGACGTCGTCGAAGGCTGGGACCCCGTGCCGGGCGGCCAGCTCGGCCACCTTCTCCGGGCTGCGCCCCCACACCCCGGCCAGCTCGGCCCGCGGGTGCGCGTCGATGGCCGCCGCGTGCGTCTCCGCCGCCCAGTGACCGGTGCCGAACAAGCCGAACCGCAGCACGAGGTACTCCCGCTGTCGTCGTTTCGCCACGGCGACCCGTGGCCGTGATCCACGCTAGTCTCCCCGCCCGCCCGGTGCAGCCGACGCGGCCGACCAGCCCTCCGCCACCGCCGCCCGACCCGACCGGTCGCGCATGGCCACGCCGGCGCGGCCACCGGGGCGCCAGTGAGTACTACGTCGGTTAGTAGGCTGTGCCGGTGACCGAGACTCCGACCGGATGCCGTCGATGACCAGCGCAGCCTCAGCCGGCTCGCCGGTGGACGGGATCCTCGCGACGGCATCGATCGTGCTGTCGCTCGTACTCGCGGTGTGGGCGCTCGTGGCGGCGGTGCGGCACCGGCCGCCGGACCGCATCCAGTTCGTCGGCCTGGCCGTGCTGGAGGTCGGGCTGCTCGCGCTGGCCGTGGCGGCGCTGGTCGCGCTCGGTGGCGGCGAACGGCCGGGCGAGCCCGGCGCCTTCTTCGGCTACCTGGTGACACTGGTCTGTCTGCCGCCGCTGGCCTGGGTGCTGGCCCGGATGGAGCCGACCCGGTGGGGATCGGCGATCGTCTGCGCGGTGTGCCTGGTGACGCCGGTCGTGGTGGTCCGGCTCCAGCAGACCTGGGAGGTCCTCGGTGGTTGAGACGCGGGCGCCCGAACGCGCCACCAACAGGGGCCCGGGACGGCTGCTGATCGCGGTCTACATCCTCTTCGCGATCGCGGCGACCTCGCGGGCCGGGCTGCAGATCGCCACCAAGTTCGCCGAGGCGCCGGTGGCGTACCTGCTCTCCGCGGTGGCGGCGCTGATCTACATCGTGGCGGCGGTCGGGCTGGCCCGGGCCGGTCACGCCGGGCGGCGGGTGGCCCTGGTCTGCTGCTCGGTGGAGCTGATCGGGGTGGTCACGGTCGGCATCCTCAGCCTGGCCGACAAGGCGCTCTTCCCCGACGAGACGGTCTGGTCCGAGTTCGGCAGCGGGTACGGCTACATCCCGCTGGTGCTTCCGGTGCTCGGCCTGTTCTGGCTCTGGCGCACCCGCAACGACACGCCCTGACGCGTCCCGCCCGCGCGGTGTCGGGCGGGACGCGGCGAGCGGTCAGTCCTTGGGGCCGCCGGCGACGTAGACGATCTGGCCGGAGACGAAGGACGCGCCCTCGCTGACCAGGAACGAGATGGTGTGCGCGACGTCCTCCGGCCGGCCGGTCCGGCGGACCGGGATCTCGGCGGCCGCATGCTGCTGCAGCGCCTCGAAGTCGACCTTCATCCGGGCGGCGGTGGCCGCGGTCATGTCGGTGACGATGAAGCCCGGCGCGACCGCGTTGACGGTCACCCCGAACGGGCCCAGCTCGATGGCGAGGGTCTTGGTGAAGCCCTGTAGCCCCGCCTTGGCGGCCGAGTAGTTCGCCTGGCCCCGGTTGCCCAGCGCCGAGGTGCTGGAGAGGTTGACGATCCGGCCCCACTTCCGCTCGACCATGTGCTTCTGGGCGGCCTGGCTGAACAGGAACGCGCCGCGCAGGTGCACTCCCATCACCGTGTCCCAGTCCGCGTCGGTCATCTTGAACAACAGATTGTCCCGGAGCACGCCGGCGTTGTTGACCAGCACGGTCGGTGCGCCCAGCTCGGCGGCGACCCGCTCGACGGCCGCCTCCACCTGGGCCCGGTCGGAGACGTCGGCGCCGACCCCGAGTGCCCGGCCGCCCGCCGCGACGATCGCGTCCACAGTCTCCTTGCTGGCCGACTCCTCGATGTCGACGACGGCGACGGCCATGCCGTCGGCGGCCAGCCGGCGGGCGGTGGCCGCGCCGATGCCGCGCGCGGCTCCGGTCACGATGGCGACGCGGGGCTCCTCCGACATGATTACCTCCCGGTAACTTGTGGCTCGATCGAAGGAGCTTAACGCCACCAGATGTACGGCGTCAGACGGCCTGCCCCCGGCAGAGGCGGATCCAGCGGTAGCCGTAGCCGGCCAGCTTCAGGCTGTCCAGCTTGCCCACCTCGCCGTAGCCCCGGTCGGAGAGGACGTCGATCGGCAGGTCCGCCTCCGGCTGGAGCATGCTCAGGTCGACCTCGGCGTCCTCGTTCCCCAGGTTGTGCAGGAAGACCATCGTCCCGGTCGGGCCGTCGGCGCGGTGCGCGAGCACCCCGGGCGGCATCGGCACGTCGATGTGGGTGGTCGAGCCGGAGCCGACCTCCGGAGCCTCCCGCAGCGTTCGGATCATCCGCTCGAACCAGGCCAGCAGCGACCTCGGGTCGCGGCGCTGGGCGGTCACGTTGACCGTCTCGTAGCTGAACTCACCCCGGTCGATCACCGGGCGGACCAGCTTCTCCGGGTCCGCTGTGGAGAAGCCGGCGTTCGGCTTGTACGACCACTGCATCGGGGTACGGATCGCCTCCCGGCCGGGCAGCGACAGGTCTTCGCCCATGCCGATCTCCTCGCCGTACCGCAGCACCGGCGTGCCGCGCAGCGAGAACTGCAGCGCGTACGCCAGCTCGATGCGCCGCCGGTCGTTGCCGAGCATGGAGGCGAGCCGGCGGCGGATGCCCCGCCCGTAGAGGCGCATGTCCTCGTCGGGGCCGAACTGCTCGTACACCTGGTTGCGCTGCTCGGCGGTCAACCGGGACAGGTCGATCTCGTCGTGGTTGCGCAGGAAGGTGGCCCACTGCCCGCCCGGCGGCAGTGCCGGGGTGTCCCGCAGTGCCTCGATCACCGGTTCCGGGTCCTGCCTCGCCAGGGCCAGCATCAGCCGCCCGTTGAGCATGAAGTCGAAGAGCATGTGGATCCGGTTCGCCGACCCGCCGCTGTCGCCGAAGTAGACCGGGAGCTGGTCCGGCTCGACGTTCGCCTCGGCCAGCAGGATGGCGTCCCCCTTGCGCCACTGGACGTGCTGCCGCAGCTCGGTGAGGAACTCCATGTCCTTCGGGGAGTTCGAGTTGCCCGGCTCGGTCAGCTCGATGATGAACGGCACCGCGTCCATCCGGAAGCCGGAGACGCCGAGCTGGAGCCAGAACGACATGATCTTCTTGACCTCTTCGCGGACCTTCGGGTTCGCCATGTTGAGGTCGGGCTGGAAGTCGTAGAACCGGTGGTAGTACCAGGCCTTGGCGGTCCGGTCGTAACTCCAGGTCTCGTTCTGCTCGCCGGGAAAGACCATGCCCTGGTGGCGGTCCGGCGGCTCCTCATCGGACCAGACGTAGCAGTCCCGGTACGGCGAGTCGGGCGACGAGCGGGCGGACTGGAACCACGGGTGCTCGTCGGAGGTGTGGTTGACCACCAGGTCCATGATCACCCGGATGCCCCGGTTCTTGGCCTGGTGCAACAGCTCCGCGAAGTCGCCAAGGGTGCCCAGGCGGGGGTTCACGTTGTAGAAGTCGGTGGCGTCATAGCCGTCGTCCCTGCCCGGGGACGGGTGGATCGGGTGCAGCCAGAGGCAGGTCACGCCGAGCCGGGCGAGATAGTCGAGCCGGCCGATCAGGCCGCGGATGTCGCCCACCCCGTCGCCGTCCGAGTCCGCGTACGTGTCGATGTCGAGGCAGTAGACGACCGCCTCCTGGTACCACCTGTCACCCATGCCCGGTTTACTTCTCCGATCCGCCATTTCGGCAAACCCGGGCCGGACGAGGCGGATTTGAACCCGACGGGGTGATCCGGTGATCAGTGGGGCGGGCCACCGGCAGGTGTGACCCGGGAGCGCTCGGGTACCACTCTCCGATCCCCGGCAGCTCGCGGAAGGACCCCCATGGCTCTCGCCCAGAACGTCGACCCGAACCAGTTCAGCGGGCTGACCGGGTGGGTGGCCGGCGTCATCGACTCGATGGGCGCGCTCGGGGTGGCCCTGCTGGTCGCCCTGGAGAGCATCATCCCGCCCATCCCGAGCGAGATCGTGCTGGCGATGGCCGGATACCTCTCCGCCGAGGGCCGGTTCCACGTGGTGCTGATCGTCCTCGCCGCCACGGCCGGCTCCCTGCTCGGCGCGCTGGTGCTCTACTGGCTCGGCGCCGCGCTCGGTGAGGAGCGGCTGAAGCGGTGGCTGGACCACATCCCCCTGGTGGACCGGGACGACCTGGAGAAGGCGGACCGCTGGTTCGAGCGGCACGGCAGGTGGGCCGTGCTGATCGGCCGCGTGGTGCCGGTGGTCCGCAGCCTGGTCTCCGTCCCGGCCGGCGCGAACCGGATGCCGCTGGGCGAGTTCCTGCTGCTCACCACGATCGGCAGTGGAGTCTGGAACGCACTGATCGTCGGGCTCGGCTTCGCCCTGGGTTGCCGCTGGCAGCAGGTCGACAGGTACAGCAGCTGGTTCAACTACACGATCTTCCTGGTCTTCGGGATCATGATCGTGAGCTGGGCGACCAAGAAGGTACGCCGGCGCCGCGCGCGGCGCGACCGGGAGTCGGTGAGCGCCGGCCGCTGACCGCGACGGTCGCCGCCGGGCTCCCTCCTGTGCCCGGGCCGATCAGGAGGGAGCCCGGCTTCCGTCTCAGCGGCGCCGATCAACAAGAACGGGGCACGGCTGCCGGCGCGCCGGGGGTCGCCCGCGACCCGAGCGGGAGCAGGGTGGCGAGGAGCAACGCGGCGGCGACCGCCGCGCCGGCGAGCAGCTCGACCGGGCGGTCGGCCGCCACGGTGAGCTGGATGAGCGCGTACGCCCACGTCCCCGCCATCAACAACCCCGGCACGGCGCCAGCCTAGGACCCGGTGTCACGCCCGGCGGCCGTCGTCACGCCGGCACCCGGTGGCGGGTCCGTCCCGGATCGCGGCGGGCGGGCGACGGCGGCGGCGAGGAGCAGCCAGCCGGAGACGCCGAGCAGCTGGACCCGCTGCCAGGCGCCGAGCAGCGCGTCGGGACGGACCGCCTCGGCCATCGTGCCGGCCGTGCCGACCAGGAGCACCGCGGCCACCAGCAGCCCCCACCGGAACCGCGCGCCACGCAGGGCCGCCAGCAGGGCGAGCAGCGAGAGCACGACGCCGGCGATCGCGAGCGACGAGGTGAACTTGTGCGCCGCGTGGCGCAGCGACAGCTCGCCCAGCTCCTCCAGCCGCCCGCAGCGAACGTCGGTCGTGGTGGCGCAGTCCAGCGAGGTCACCGTGCCGTCCAGGCCGGTCATCACGCCGAACGCGATCAGCCCCCACCAGGCCCGCCGTAACCAGCCCCGGGCGCGCCGGGCCAGCGCCACCCCGGTCGCCGCGGCGAGCACCCCGGTGACCAGGTCGGCCAGGCGGAAGACCAGGTGGTACGGCTGGTCCCGGGCGGCCAGCTCGCTGGCGTACCCGTCGAGGAGGCCGAGCGACGGGTTGAGCAGCGGCCCGAGCAGCCACGACGCGTAGAGGACGGCGGCCAGCCCGAGCGCCACCGCCGGCAGTGCCCGGGCCGCCCCCAGCCGACTCACGAGGACTCGCGGACCAGCGGGAAGGGCAGCGTCTCCCGGATCGACCGGCCGGTCAGCAGCATCACCAGCCGGTCCACGCCGAGGCCCAGACCGCCGGTGGGCGGCATGGCGTACTCCAGCGCGGTGAGGAACTCCTCGTCCAGCTCCATCGCCTCCGGGTCGCCGCCGGCCGCCTTCAGCGACTGCTCGGTGAGCCGCCGCCGCTGCTCGGTCGGGTCGACCAGCTCCGAGTACGCCGTGCCCAGCTCCATCCCGAACGCCACCAGATCCCACCGCTCGGCCAGCCGCGGGTCGGCCCGGTGCGGCCGGGTCAGCGGCGACACGTCGGTGGGAAAGTCCAGGTAGAACGTCGGCCCGTCGGTCCGCGCCTCGACCAGCCGTTCGTAGAGCTCCAACAGCACCGCGCCGCGCTCCCAATGCGGGTCGTACGGCACCCCGGCGGCGTCGCAGAGCTTGCGCAGCGTCGCCACCTCGGTGTCGGCGGTGACCTCCTCGCCCAGCGCGGCGGAGATCGCCTCGTTGACCGTCCGCACCGGCCACTCGCCGCCGATGTCCACGATTTCGCCGGTGCCCGGCCAGCGGGTCACCGGTGCGCCGTGCACCGCCACGGCCGCCGCGACGATGAGTTCCCGGGCCAACTCCCGCATGTCGTGGTAGTCCGCGTACGCCTGGTACGCCTCCAGCATGGTGAACTCCGGGTTGTGGCTGTGGTCGACGCCCTCGTTGCGGAACGCCCGGCCCAGCTCGTACACCCGCTCCACCCCGCCCACGGCCAGCCGCTTGAGGTAGAGCTCGGGCGCGATGCGCAGGTGCAGCCGCAGGTCGTACTCGTTGCTGTGGGTGACGAACGGGCGGGCGTTCGCCCCGCCGTGCACCCGTTGCAGGATCGGCGTCTCCACCTCGAGGAAACCGCGGGCGACCAGGGACTGCCGCAGGCTGTGCAGGGCGGCGCCGCGGGCCCGCAGCAGCTCGCGCGCCTCGGTGCTGATGGCCAGGTCGAGGTAGCGCTGCCGGACCCGGGCCTCCGGGTCGGCCAGCCCGTGGTGCTTGTCCGGCAGCGGGCGCAGGCACTTGGCGGTCAGCCGCCAGTCGGCCACCTGCACCGACACCTCGCCGTGCCGGGTCGCGTACACCTCGCCGGTCGCGCCGACGTGGTCGCCGATGTCGACGGTGGCCCGCCAGCGGGCCAGGTCGTGCTCCAGCATGAGTTGCAGGTCTCCGCTGCCGTCCCGGACGGTGGCGAAGCAGACGCCGCCGTGGTCGCGGACCAGCAGCACGCGCCCGGCCACCGAGACGGTCTCTCCGGTCCCGGTGTCCGGCGCCAGCCCGGCGTGCCGTTCGCGCACCGCGGCACAGCTCTCGGTACGCGGATAGCCGACCGGGTACGGGTCGACTCCCTCGGCGCGCAGCCGGTCCAGCTTCGCCAGGCGTACCCGGTTCTGCTCCGTCCGGTGCACCCCGGCCGGCTCCGGCGGCACGGCCCGGACCGCCGCGGCGGCCGGCGGCACGAAGCCGACCCCGCCACCGGCCGGCGGCACGCCGCGTAGCGGGGTGGGCCGGCCGCCGGGCAGGGCGACGAAGCCCTCGGCGACCGCCGCCGCGATCCCGACCCGGGCCAGCTCCCGGCGCTCCGCGAAGCAGAGGTAACGCGGGGTCCAGTGCGGCTGGTACTTGGCGTTGGAGAGGTAGAGCGACTCCAGCTGCCACCAGCGGGAGAAGAAGAGCAGGGTGTGCCGCCAGAGCCGGATGATCGGGCCGGCACCGATCCGGGCACCCTGCTCGAAGACCGACCGGAACACCGCGAAGTTCAGCGACACCCGCTCGACGCCGAGCCGGGGCCCGGCCCCCAGCAGGGTGGCGACCATGAACTCCATGACGCCGTTGTCGGCGGTCCGGTCCCGGCGCATCAGGTCCAGCGACAGCCCGTCCGCGCCCCAGGGGCTCAGCGAGAGAAGCGCCCGCACCCGACCGGCGCCGTCCCGGGCGTCGACCAGCACGCAGTCGCCGTCGACCGGATCGCCGAGGCGGCCCAGCGCCATCGAGAAGCCCCGCTCGTGGTCGGTGTCCCGCCAGGCGGTGGCCAGCTCGGCCAGCCGGGACAGCTCCGCCGGCGAAATCTCCGCGTGCCGGCGCACCCGGGCGGTGTACCCAGCCCGCTCCACCCGGTGCACCGCCTGGCGGACCGGGCGCATGTCCCGGCCGTCCAGATCGAACTCGCGGGTCAGCAGGATCGCCTCGTCGCCCAGGTGCAGCACCTTGAGCCCGTGCCGGTGATACGCGCGTGCCGCGGCCTCGCTGGCGCCCATCACCGCCGGGGTCCAGGCGTACTCGCGGGCCTGGCCGAGCCATGCCTCGATGGCCGGCCCCCACGCCTCGGGGTCACCGATCGGATCCCCGCTGGCCAGGCTGACCCCGTTGACCACCCGATAGGTGATCGCCGCCTTTCCGCTGGCCGAGAAGATCGCGGCCTTGTCGCGGCGGGTGGCGAAGTAGCCGAGCGAGTCCCGCCCACCGTGCCGCGCCAGCAGCTCCCGGATCCGCTCCTCCTCGTCCGGGTGCAGCACCGCGGCGGCCCGCTGCGAGCGAAGCAGGGTGAACAGGCCGGCCACGAAGGCGATCGCGCCGAAGCCGCCGAGCAGCAGGTTGACCCAACCCGGCGCCTGGCCCTGCCGCGTCAGGTCCAGCGTGATGGCGCCACCGAACACCTTCTCGACGGCGTAGCCGAGCCGGTCCGGCCAGGTACGCAGGCTGCCCGGCTCGACGAGGAGCAGCAGGTAGCCGAGCCCGACCGAGACCGCCGCCAGCCCGAAGAACACGCCCAGCGCCCGCCACGTGCTGCCGCTGCGGACCCGGGCGTAGAACTCCCGCCGAGCGGCGATCAGCAGGGCCAGCGCCCCCGCGGCGAAGGCGATGCCAACCCACACCCCGACCGTGTCCAGGGTGCTGAACAGCCGCCGGCCGGCGTCGTCGTTGAGCCGGTTCGCGCCGATCACCAGCAGCAGGACCCCGGCGAGCACGCCGACGGCCAGGATGAGACTGAAATAGGCGACCAGCACCCAGTACGCGAGCCGCTTGCGGCGCAGCACCGCCGAGGCGAGGGTGCCGATGAAGACCGCGTACGCCAGGTTTGCCGGCGCCGGCAGCAGCAGCGTGTCGATCGCGGTCCGGACCGGCTGGAATTCGGAGCGGACCGCGCTGCTCAGCGCGGCCAGCGCGCAGACCACGGCGATCACCCAGAGCAGGGTGGCGAAGGCCCGGGGCACCTGGCGTCGCCAGTCCCGGCCAGCCCGCCGGGCGTCCCGCACCGTCCGCGACACGGTGGTCGGGGTCACGCGGCCTCCCTCGCTGCCAGCGGCAACGCCGCAGGCGTCAACCGGCCAATCGTAGCCAGGCCACCCACCCGCCGACCGCCGGAAGACCCCCCATCCAGGCCGCCAGCACGATGCCGGCCAGCAGGTACCCGAACGGCAGCGCGCAGTTTCGCGGAAAGAGGCGTCATTCCGCGTCGACGCCAACTCTTTCGCTGAAGTCGATGCCAACTCTTTCGCTGAAAGAGCGGGTACCGGAGCGGCGGCCCGCCGCGCCGGCGACACGCCGTGGTGGCGTTTCCGCGCAGCGACACGGTGGGTAGTGGGCGGTCGGCGACGCGGCACGGCACCGCGGGCGGTACGAGCGACGGTGGTGGGCGATAAGCGGGTCAGTGGCGGAGCGGGACCGGAGCGCCGGCCAGAACGGCGCCGGCAGCGGTGCCCCGGACGGCGCCGACGGCGGCACCGATCTGCGCACCGTCGGCGTCGAGGAGGAGTTCCTGCTCGTCGACCCGCACACCGGCGCCGCCGTGCCGGCCGTCGACCTGGTCATGGAGCAGGTGCCGGCGGAGTTGCGCGGCCAGGTGGAACGGGAGTTCCAGACCAGCCAGATCGAGATCGGCAGCCCGCCCGGGCTGGAGCTCTCCTCGATCCGCCACTCGCTGGGGGTGCTGCGCGCCGCGCTGGCCGACGCCGCCGAGCGGGCCGGCGTACGGGTGCTCGCCATCGGCACCGGCCCGGTGGACGGCCCGGTCCCGCCGGTGGTCGACCAGCCCCGCTTCGACCGGATGGTCGAGCGGTTCCGGCTGCTGGTGCCCGGCCCGGGTAACAACGGCATGCACGTGCACGTCGGCGTCCCCGACCCGGAGACCGGGGTGCAGGTGCTCAACCACGTCCGTCCCTGGCTGCCCACCCTGCAGGCGGTGACCGCCAACTCGCCGTTCGCCAAGGGTGCGGACACCGGCTACGCGAGCTGGCGGTCGGTGGAGTGGGAACGCTGGCCGTCGGTGGCACCCACCCCGTTCCTGGCGTCGCACGAGCACTACGAGCGGCTGATCCGGCAGCTGATCGCCAGCGGCGTGATGCTCGACGAGGGGATGCTCTACTGGTACGCCCGACTGTCGGCAAGGTATCCGACGGTGGAGATCCGGATCGGTGACGTCTGCCCGTCGGTGGACGACGCCGTGCTGGTCGTCGCCCTGGTCCGGGCCCTCGTGGCGACCGCGATGACCGACATCGCGGCGGGTCGGCCGGCCATCCGGACCGACCACCACCTGCTCGTCGCCGCGCACTGGCGGGCCGCCCACGACGGACTGGAGGGCGAGGGCGTGGACCTGACCGACGGGGAACTCCGGCCGGCGTGGGAGCTGCTGGAGCAACTGGTCGACCGGGTCCGGCCGGAGCTGGAGAAGCACGGCGACCTCGACCAGGTGACCGATCTGCTGGGCGGGCTGCGCCGGCACGGCAGCGGCGCCGCCCGGCAGCGGGCCGTCTTCGCCCGTACCGGTCGGATCGTGGACGTGGTGGCGGACGTGGCCCGACAGACCCGTGGCTGACCGGTGGCGTTCGCGCGGCGGCCCCGCGGTCGATCTCCACGTGACAGGATGGGCGGCGTGGCGGAACGGCTGATCGTCGTCGGCGGGGACGCCGCCGGCATGTCGGCGGCGTCCCAGGCCCGACGCCGCCGCGGTCGGGACGACCTGGCGATTGTGGCGTTCGAGCGGGGCCACTCCACCTCCTTCTCGGCCTGCGGCATCCCGTACTGGGTCAGCGGTCTGGTGCCCGAGCGGGACCAGCTCATCGCCCGGGACCCGGCCACCTTCCGCGAGTCGTTCGACGTCGACGTCCGGGTCCGGCACGAGGTGACCGGCATCGACCTGGAACGGCGCGAGGTGGTCGCGCGGGATCTCGACGGCGGCGGCGAGGTCCGCGAGGGCTTCGACACGCTGGTGTACGCGGCCGGCGCGGTCCCGGTGAAGCCGCCGTGGGCGCGGACCGGGATCGCCGGGGTCTTCGGCATGCAGACCCTCGACGACGGGGCGGCGCTGCTGGACTGGCTGGAGAGCGAGCCGCGCCCCCGCCGGGCGGTGGTGATCGGCGGCGGCTACATCGGTGTCGAGATGGCCGAGTCGCTGATCCAGCGCGGGCTCTCGGTCAACCTGGTCGAGCAGGCCGACCAGCCGATGTCCACCGTGGATCCGGACATGGGCGAGCTGGTTGCCGACGCGATGCGCGGCATCGGCATCCAGATCCGTACCGGCCTGTCGGTGACCGGCCTGGAGGAGCGCGACGGCCGGATCTCCGCGGTGGTCACGACGGAGGGCCCGCTGCCGGCCGACGTCGTGGTGCTCGGCCTCGGCGTACGCCCCAACACCGCGCTCGCCGAGGCGGCCGGCCTGCCGATCGGGCCGACCGGCGGGATCCGGACGGACCGCCGGATGCGGGTGCCCGGGGTGCCCGGGGTGTGGGCGGCCGGGGACTGCGTGGAGACCCTGAACCGGGTCAGCGGGATGCCGGTGCACGTGCCGCTCGGCACCCACGCCAACAAGCAGGGCCGGGTGGCCGGCATCAACATCGGCGGCGGGTACGCCACCTTCCCCGGCGTGATCGGCACGGCGGTGACCAAGGTCTGCGACCTGGAGGTGGGCCGCACCGGCCTGCGGGAGCGGGACGCCACCGCGGCCGGGTTCGAGTTCATCGCGGTGGTGGCTGAGTCGACCAACCGGGCCGGCTACTACCCCGGCGCCCGGCCGATGACGGTGAAGCTGATCGCCGAGCGGCCCAGCGGCCGGCTGCTCGGGGCGCAGATCGTCGGCTGGTCCGAGGCGGCCAAGCGGATCGACTCCCTGGCCGTGGCGCTCTGGAACGGCATGACGGTGGACGACATGACCGCCCTGGACCTCGGCTACGCCCCGCCGTACGCGCCGGTCTGGGACCCGGTCCTGATCGCCGCCCGCAAGGCCGTCGACGCCCTCACCGGCGCCGGTCGGTGAGCGCCCTGTCGGCTTCGGGTGCAGTTGTTGTCACTCGGGCGACAAGAAACGCACCCGAAGTGCGCCGAAATCAGCCGGTGCGGGTGCCGCGGGATGCAGCGCCGGACGGTCCGTTCAGCCGGGAGCAGCAGTGGTGCCAGGTCTTCACCAACCAGGTCGAGGTGGTCCGCTGGCTGCTCGGCGGGGAGTGAGCGCCGGCGTGGGTCAGCCGGCCTGGCAGGTGGGGCACCAGTAGAGGTTGCGGCCGGCCAGCTCGCCGCGGCTGACCTCGACGCCGCAGACATGGCAGGGCGCACCGGGGCGGCGGTAGACGTACACCTCGCCGCCGTGCCGGTCGACGCGGGCCGCGCGGCCCATCGCCTCCGGCAGGTGAGCGTCGCGGACGGTGTCGATCCGGCCCCGCTCGACCGCGAGGGTCATCAGCGCGACCAGGTCGGCCCAGAGCTCCCGCCAGGCGGCCGCGGTCAGCTCCCGACCCGGCAGGGTCGGCGGCAGCCCGGCCCGGAACAGCGCCTCGGTCACGAAGATCAACCCCGTACCGGCCACCACGGACTGGTCCAGCAGCAGCGCCGCCAGCGGCGTCGGGCTGCGGGAGATCCGGGCGTACGCCCGATCCGGGTCGGCGTCGGCGCGCAGCGGGTCCGGGCCGAGCCGGTCGCACAGCGCCGCCACCTCGGGCGGGGTGAGCAGCTCACAGGCGGTGGGGCCGCGCAGGTCGAGCCAGTGACGGTCGCTGGTCAGCCGCAGCCGCACCTGGCCGACCGGCGGCGGCGGTTCGCCGGGCCCGTCGGCGAACTTCCCGTAGAGCCCGAGGTGCACGTGCAGGGTGAGCTCACCGGCGAAGTGGTGCAGCAGATGCTTGCCGTACGCCTCGGTGCCGTCCAGGACGGTGCCGGTGAGCCGGGCGGCGCCCTCGGCGAAGCGGCCCTGCGGGCTGGCGGCGTCCACCTTGTCGCCGACGAACAGCTCGGCGTGCCGGGCCGCCAGGCGATGAATGGTGTGTCCCTCTGGCACGGCAGCAACGGTAGCCGGACCGGGGACGGTCCACCGACGACGCCGAGCCCGGCGGACATCGACGGGACGGGCCGGCGTCGGCGGGCCCGTCGGGTGTCGGCGGCGCCTCGGCTGGGTACCTCCCGGGTGTTACCGCGTGGCTGCCAGTGCCGCTTCCCGAGGCCTCCACGCATCGACAAGGAGGTGTGTTGAAGTGAAGATTCCTTCGCTGTCGCGCCGAAGCCAACCGGTGCCGACCCAGGACGTGAACGGCGACGGACGCGTCGACGGGCGCGACGGGACCGCCACGATGGGCCCCGTCGAGCGCCCGGCCGGGCGGCCCGTGGTCACCGGCCGCGACGAGGACCCGACGACGTACCAGAGCACCGCGACCGACGGCGACCGCGCAGGGCACGCGGAGCGCCGGGCCGCCGACGGGGCCGGGACGGCGTACGCCGCCACCGGCCGGCCCTGGGCCGCGGACAGCCCGCGCACCGGGACGGTCGACCCGGATCCCAGTCGGGAGCGGACCGTCGACCTGAATACGGACGGCACGGTGGAGGAGCCGGTGCCGGTCGACCGGGAGCGCGCCGACGTCGACCGGCGGGTCGAGCCGATGGCCGTCGGTCCGAGGCCGCGGGCCAGCCTGCTCGCCACCCTCGGCCTGATCGCCTCCGTCGCGGGTGCGCTCTTCGTGCTGACCGGCACCCTCGCCGGGTACGGCATCGGGCTCGGCGCGGTCGGCGCGGTCCTCGCCGTGCTCGGCCTGATCGCCACCCGCCGCCGGCACGTGGCCGGCAAGACCGACGCGCTGCTCGGCATCCTGCTCGGCCTCGGCGCCGTGGTGCTGGGCGTGGTCGCCCTCACCGGGCAGTTCGGCTGGCCGACCACCGACGGGGACTGGGTGGGCCGGTTCCGGGAGTGGCTCGACTCACAGTTTGCGAACCTGCTCTGACGGGCACTGTCCGGCCCGCCGGCGGTGCGCCGGCACGCCCGATCAGCTCTGGTGGTTCACCAGCCGGGCACATCCTCTTTCGGGGGCGGCGATTCGCCGCCCCCGAAGGGGTTTCCCCCGCCTGATTCGGTCACGACATCAGCTCCAAAGGCTGCCCACCGCACCTGCTTGCCCGCCGCACCCGGCCGCCCGCGCGATCATGGTCACCCACCACGCCGCGACCACGCGGACCGCCGGGAATGCAACGATCCGCCGCAGGTTCGGCATCAGACGCAACGATCCGACGCCGGACGCAACTTCTGGCGGTGGATGTCGTCGGCCCGCGCCGCATACCGTTGGACAACGGCGCCAGCCCGTGGGCCGACCGTGGCCGGGCGCGCCCGACCCCTGGGAGCAGGACAATGACGATGGACGCCAGCAGCCAGCGCTTTCTGATGTGCCGGCCGACGTACTTCGCCGTGGACTACGCGATCAACCCGTGGATGGACCCGACCGCGCCGGTCGACGCCGACCTGGCGATCCGGCAGTGGGAGCAGCTCCGCCAGACGTACGTCGACCTCGGCCACGAGGTCGAGCTGATCGACCCGGTCCCCGGCCTGCCGGACATGGTCTTCGCCGCGAACGGCGGCACGGTGATCGACGGCAAGGCGATGGCGGTGCAGTTCCGCGACCCGCAGCGCGCCGACGAGGCCCCCGCCTACCGCGCCTGGTTCGAGGCCGCCGGCTTCGAGATGTACGACCCGAAGCACATCAACGAGGGCGAGGGCGACGTCCTGCTGGTCGGTGACTTCCTGCTGGCCGGCACCGGCTTCCGCACCGCGCACGCCTCGCACGCGCAGCTGCAGGAGGTCTTCGGCTACCCGGTGATCACCATGCAGCTCGTGGACCCGCGCTTCTACCACCTGGACACCGCGCTCACCGTGCTCGACGAGCGGACCGTGGCGTACCTGCCGGAGGCGTTCTCGCCCGGCAGCCGCGCGGTGCTGCGCCGGCTCTTCCCGGATGCGATCCACGCCACCATGGCCGACGCCGAGGTGCTGGGGCTGAACGCGGTCAGCGACGGCAAGCACGTGGTGCTGCCCGCCCAGGCCACCGACCTGGCCGCCAAGCTGCGCGACCGGGGCTACGAGACCATCGGGATCGACCTGTCCGAGCTGCGCAAGGCCGGCGGGGGACCGAAGTGCTGCACGTTGCGACTCCGTCAGGGAAAGGCAGGCAAGTGATCGTCGACGACATGCTGCGGACGCCGGGGGCGGTCCGGGACGCTGAACGCTGGACGGCGCACAACTACCACCCGCTGCCCGTGGTGATCTCCTCCGCCGAGGGCTGCTGGCTGACCGACGTGGACGGCCGCCGCTACCTGGACTGCCTGGCCGGCTACTCGGCGCTGAACTTCGGCCACCGGCACCCGAAGCTGATCGAGGCGGCGCACGCGCAGCTCGACCGGCTCACCCTGACCAGCCGGGCGTTCATCCACGACCAGTTCGCCGACTTCTGCCGCGAGCTCGCCAAGCTCTGCGGCAAAGACCTGGTCCTGCCGATGAACACCGGCGCCGAGGCGGTCGAGACCGGCATCAAGGTGGCCCGCAAGTGGGGCTACCAGGTCAAGGGCGTGACCCCCGGCCAGGCGAACATCGTGGTGGCGGAGGGCAACTTCCACGGCCGGACGACCACCATCGTCAGCTTCTCCACCGACGAGGACGCCCGCGCCGACTTCGGGCCGTACACTCCGGGCTTCACCGTGGTCCCCTACGGTGACCTGGACGCGCTGACCGCGGCGATCGACGAGAACACGGTCGCCGTGCTGCTCGAGCCGATCCAGGGCGAGCAGGGCGTCGTGGTGCCGCCGGAGGGCTACCTGCCGGGCGTCCGCCGGGTCTGCACCGAGCGCAACGTGCTCTTCATCGCCGACGAGATCCAGTCCGGCCTGGGCCGGACCGGCGCGACCTTCGCCTGCGACCTGGCGGGCGTCACGCCGGACATGTACCTGCTGGGCAAGGCGCTCGGCGGCGGCATCGTGCCGGTCTCCGCGGTCGCCGCGGACGCCGACGTGCTGGGCGTGCTCAAGCCCGGCCAGCACGGCTCCACCTTCGGCGGCAACCCGCTGGCCTGCGCGGTGGCCACCGAGGTGGTCCGGCTGCTGGCCACCGGCGAGTTCCAGCAGCGCTCGGCCGAACTGGGCGAGCGGCTGCACGGCGGCCTCCAGTCGCTGGTCGGCAAGGGCCTGGTCGCCGTCCGGGGCCGCGGCCTCTGGGCCGGCCTGGACATCGACCCGGCGCTGATGACCGGCCGGCAGGCCTGCGAGCGGCTCATGGAGCACGGGATCCTGGCCAAGGACACCCACGGCTCGACCATCCGGCTGGCCCCGCCGCTGGTGATCACCGAGGAGGAGATCGACCACCTCCTGGCCCAGCTCGCCGCCGTGCTGGCCGGCTGATCTCTGCGTACGGCCGAAGGGCGCCGGGACCCGCGGTCCCGGCGCCCTTCGCCGTCCCCGCCGCGTGGCGGGCGTCCGGGAGCCGTCAGGGCCGGGGGAGGCGCATGGTCATGGTGGGGGCCTCGGCCATCACCGAGGTGGGGGTGAAGGGGGCGCCGCTGGGGAGTTCGTCGGCGCGACCGATCTGCACCCCGGGGTAGAGCTCGACGATGTCGCCCTCGCTCAGCACCCGGGACTGCTTCGGGGCGAGCGGGACCCGGTCCGGCTCCGCCATCGAGCCGCTGGGGCGGATGCCCGAGCCGTTGGTGCTCGTGTCGGTCACCACGACCTCGCCCACCCGCAGCTCGAACTGGACGTGGCTGCGGCTGATCCAGCGCCGGGCCTCGTCGTTGAGCCACTGACCGAGCATGATCCCCTCGGACTGCTCCGGCGCCCGTCCGACCGGCACCGGCTGGGTCTCGGTGAGCACGAACCGGCGCCGGACCAGCCCGCCGATCCGCACCGCCAGCACCTCGGTACGCGGCCGCGGCCCGGTGTCGCCGAGCCGGGTGCCGTGCCGGGGACAGACCGGCACGCCGCCCCGGAGACTGGGTGGCGGCTGCCCGGCCGGGGCTCGGTCCGCCCGGGCCAGGTCGGCGAAGGCCCCACCGCCCCCACCGCCGCCGAAGAGCGCGCAGCCCGGTTCGGGGCAGCGCCACTGCCGGGCGAGCAGCTTCGCGCCGACCGGTGACCGCGTACCAATGGTCGGGCTCTGCCCGCCGCCGACATGTGCGATGAAGACCGGGCCACCGGCGCCGGGCACCGGGGCGAGGACGCGGCCGGCCTGCCCGAGCCACGGGTAGCGGCCGCCCAGCCCGTCGAAGCGGACCCGGCTGAGCACCGGCAGCCCGAGCAGGTCCGCGACCTCCAGCATCCGGTCCCCGGGGTTGTCGAGCACCTCCACCAGGCCGTCGTCGGCCCAGCGGCGGACCACCATCCGCTCGTTGGAGGTCAGGTCGGCGTCGGAGAGCAGGGCCCGGTGCACGATCGCGTAGACCGGAACGCTGTCCTCCTCCAACTGCCGCGACAGGGCGTCGATCACCATGCCGAGCCGGAGGAGGCTGCCCGGGCGGCCGCCGTCGAGATCCTGCCAACGAATCACCTCGGCCAGGTCCACGACGGCCCGGGCCAGCGAGGGGTCGGTGCAGACCCGGCCCTCGATCGCGTCCAGCACCTTGCTGATCTCGAATCTCATCGGGCGCTCCGGACGATGTCATCGATCCGCCGAGCCAGCTCCAGGTCACGGTGGGTGACCCCACCGGCCGAATGGGTGACGCAGCGGAAGGTCAAGGTCCGCCACCGGATGTCGATGTCGGGATGGTGGTCGAGTTCCTCGGCCGCCGCGGCGACCCGGTCGACCACCGCGATGGCGTCCGGGAAGCTGCCCAGCTCGACGGTACGGCTGATCCCGGCCGGATCGCCCGACCAGTCCGCCAGCCCGCCCAGCTCGTCTCGCACCGCCTCCGCGGTGAGCACGTCTGCCATGCGACGACCCTACCGGTGCGCTCTCCCGGGGGCTCGGTCCGCCACGTCCCTGAGCAGCGGGGGGGCCCAGAGAGCGGCCACCGCACGGGGCGCAGCGGCGCGGCGTCAACCCATCCGGCCGACCGCGGCCCGCAGTCGGGCCAGGTCCCGCCGGCGCCGCTCGTAGGTGGCGGCCAGCCCGATCAGCGCCAGTCCGCCGAGGGCGAGGAAGATCCACCGGGGCAGCAGGTCCCAGCCGCGGACCAGCTCGTGCAGCGCGAGCGGAACCAGCGCGGCCGCGCCGAGCAGGACCGGCGCCTGCCAGCGCCGGACCGCGCCGACAAGCACCGCGACGAGCGCGGCGACGCCGAGCGCCAGCCGCCGCCACGGCTGCGGGTCCGGTGCCACCAGCACCGACACCAGGCTGGGCAGCAGCGCCGCGCCGAGCCCCGGCCCGAACGCCAGCCAGCTGTTCAGGCCCGGCCGGGTACGCAGCGCGACCAGGCCCGCGGCGAGGGCGAGGCCGGCCGCCGGCACCGTGTACGCCTCCAGCAGCACCACCCCGCCGGCGGCCAGCAGCAGCCACGCGCCGAGCAGTTCGCTGCCGCCCGCGATGCCGGCGAAGACCCACCGCCGGGACGTCGACTCACCCCGCCGCAGCACCCGCAGCGCCACGGCCGCACCCCAAAGGACGGAGACCGCCGCCGCGTGCCGCAGCGCGCCATCGGTCAGCAGCAGCGCCACCAGGGCCACGGCCTGGGCCGCCGCCTCCATCGCCACGCCGACCGCAGGCTCGCGGGCGGCCAGCACGGGCGCCGCGAACAGGACGAGCGCCCCCACCGCCAACACCGCGAAGGCCGCGGTCCGCAGCGGCAGCCCGCCGGCCAGCGACGCGGTCACCGCGAAGCTGGCCGCCGTCAGCACCGTCACCAGCCAGCCGACGAGCCGGGTGCCGGATTCCCGCCCGGCCGCCCCGACGACCGCCCCGGCCACCACCAGCGCGCCCAGGCCGGCGAGCGTCCCGGCCCGGGTGGCGACCAGGCCGCCCAGCCCCGGTCCCGCCAGCACCAGCCCCACCGCCGCCGCGACGGGCGTCAGCGGCGAACGCGACGCGGCGACCGCGGCGGCCAGCAGCGCGGCCACCCCGGCGCCGAAGGCGGCGGCCGGCACCAGCGGCCAGGGCGCGCCGGCCGCCACCAGCAGCACCGGCAGCGCGACCGCGGCGAACGGCAGCGCGGCCAGCACAGGCAGCATCCCCCGCCCGCCGCGCGCCATCACGGCGTACGCGGTCGCGGCCACTGCCAGCACCAACAGCGCCGACCCGGTGGGGAGGGCACCCGGCACCCGCTCGACCGGGGGGATCCCGGACCAGGGCCGGACGGGCAGGCCGGCCAGCACCCGGAGGGAGACCGGCGCGGCGGTGAACACGGCGACCACCACCAGCCCGGCAGCGACCCACCGCAGCGCGACGCCCGGCCGCACTCTCCCGCCGGCCAGGACCGCCAGCAGCGCGGCAAGCGCGGCGTAGAGCGCCACCGGCTCCGCGCCCGGTACGACCAGCGGCCCGATGCCGACCAGCGCGAGGGCGACAGCGAGCCCGGTCGAGGCGTACCCGTGCAGGTCCGGCCAGTATCGACGGACGGCGAGCGACCCGGCCGCCAGCAGCCCGGCGGCGGCGAACGCGGCCCGGGCCTGCCACCACGGCGGCGACCCGGCGGCGATCAGCCCGACCGCCGCACCGGCCGGTACGGCCAGCAGCGCCGCCACCAACGCCACCCCGGCGACGACCGGCTGGACGCCAACGCCCCGCCGGCCCTGGGCCGCCACGGCGAGACCGACGACCGCCGCGACGGCGAGTGCCGCCCCCGCACCGGCCGGATCGGCCAGCCCCACCAGCAACGCGTGGCCGAGCAGGGCGGCCCCGGCGACGGCCGGGGCCAGCACCGCCGGGTACCGCCGATGCGGTCGGACCACCGCGGCCAGCAGCAGCGCCGACGCCGACAGCAGATCCGCCGCCACCACCACCGGCCATCCGGTGGGCGCGATCGCCGGGGCGGCCAGGACGGCCAGCGCGCCGCCCGCCACGGCGACGACCGGCCAGGCGGGCCGGGGCAGCAGCAGCGCCACCGCCCCGGTGGTCAGCAGCACCGCGACCGGCAGTTGCCAGCCCCAGTGCAGCGTCGGGCCGGCCGGGGCGCCCTGCCAGGGCGGCACCGACCGGACGACCGCGGCGCCGGCGAGGACGGCGACGGTCACCGTGACGAACTGGGCCAGTCCCCCGGCGACCACCAGCGCCCCGACCCGGGGCCCGGTACGCAGCCGCTCCGGCAGCGCCCGGACCGCCCCGGCCAGGACGGCCACCACCAACCCGGCCGACACCAGCAGCAGCCCGGGACGCAGCACGGCGACCGGCCGGAGCAGCGCGGTGGCGAGCACCGGCACCAGCAACCCGGCGGCGACCATCCGATGTGTCCGGCCCCCGGCCAGCAGCGCGCCGCACAGCAGCGCCAGCGCCACCAGCACCAGCGGGCCGCCGGCCAGCAGGGGCGTACCGGCCGCCCGTCCCCGGGCCAGCGGCACCAGCGCGTACCCGGCCGCGATCGCCAGCGCGACCCCGTGGCCGACCCAGCCGAGCACCCGCCCGGCGACCACCGCCGCGGACACCCCCGGCGCGGCGACCGGTCCCCCGCCGGCCGCCGCTCCCCCGATCGGCCGGGCGGGATCCGCCGGCCCCGCACCGGCCACCCCGCCCCGGTTCCGCAGGGCGACCACCACCGCGAGGTCACCCAGCGCCACCCCGGTGAACACCACGGCCCAACCGGCCGCCGACGGCCGGGCCTCGATCGCGAGCATCGGCAGCACCGGCTGCCCGGCCAGCAGCGCCGCGAACCACGGCACGGTCAGCCGGCTGAGCCGGGCGTACCCGGCGGCGGCCAGCGCGGTGAGCCCCACGACCATCGCGGCGTACCGGGTCCTCGGCCAGCCGGCCACCCCGAACAGGTCCACGGTCCAGGCGGCGTACCCGTCGAGGAGCACCAGCAGCAGCCCCACCGCGGCGAACGTCTCGGCGGTGCCGCGCAGCCCGCGCCGGGCGGCGATCAGCGGCACGGCCAGCGCGAGCGCGGTGAACGCGGCCAGGATCAGCGCCCGACCGGCCACCCCGACGGCCGCCCAGGCGACAGCGGTGAAGACCACCGCCGCGGTGCCGAGGAGCAGCCCGCCGAGGACGAAGAGCAGACCCTGCACGGTCCGGGTCGAGGTCTCCGGTCGACCCGGGATGACCTGCGCCGCGGGCACGATCGGCGGCGCGGGGCGGGACGGGGCCGGCGGCACCGAGCCTGGCGCCGGGATCTCGGCGCGGATCAGGACCACCAGCTCCGCCCGGCGCTGCCGGGTCACCTGGAGCCGATCCAGCAGGTCCTGGTACCTCCGTCGCGCCCGCTCCAGCTCCGCCCCCAGCGACACGATCTCCTGGTCCAGCCGGACCACCTCGGCTGCGGGCGGGTAGGGCGGGCGACCGCAGCCGGGGCAGCCGGAGGCAAGGTCGGCGGGAGCGCCGCAGCCGGGACAGGGGTAGCCGGTGTTCTCCACGCGGCCAGCATCGTGGCCGGACGGCCGGCCGCCAAGAGTGCGCGTACCTAGGGACGGGTGTGCTCGTGCAGCCAGGCCGAGTAGTCGGGGTTGGCGCTCTCCACCCGGGTCACCAGGATCTCCGGCACCTCGTACGGGTGGTTGGCGCGGAGCTGGTCGACCAGGGCGGCCACCCGGTCGGGCGCGGTCTTGAACTGCACCGGCCACTCGGCCGTGGTCTCCATCGCCGACTTCCACCAGTAGGTGCTGTCCACCTGCCCGCCGACCCGGGCGCACGCCGCCAGCCGCCCGGCCACGGCCGTGGCCGCCAGCACGTCCGCGACGGAGCGCGCGTCCACCATCGTCGTCACCACGCAGATCTGCTCCACGAGCGCACCCTACGCGGAATCCCCACCCATCCGGTCGACTCCGGCCGGCGGGTCAGCGGGTGGCGACGCCGTCCCGGTTGGCCGCGATCCACTCGTCGATCCGGGTCCACCAGTCGAAGAGCCATTCGATGCGCTTTTGCCTGTCGGCGGGGACCTCCTCCGGCGGGACCGACCAGAACCGCATCACGATCCGCTTGTCCATCGGCAGCTCCCGCCAGACGTCGGTCACGGTCAGCATCCGGTCCAGCCCGGTGTGTGCCACGAAGATCACGCCAGCGTCCGGGGCGGCGTCGAGGGCGGCGAGCAGTCCGCCGGGCTGCGGAGCCAGCACGTGCTGCATCCGCTCCGCGCGCCGCGCCATCCGTTCCAGCCCGAGCGCGCGCAGCCGGGCGATGGCCCGCAGCCGCCGGCGCGGGGTGAAGTTGCCGCCCTCCGGAAAGATCACGAACGCGTCGTCGTCGTCCAGGTCGGACGCGAGGTGGCCGATCTGCGCGATCACCGACTCCCGACCGTCCGGCCCGGGTGCGATGAAGCGGTTGGGCAGCCGGTTCAGCATCACGTCGATCGCCGGGTCCCACTGCAGGCTCTCCTTGAGCACGATCCGGGGCTCCCGGTGGAACCAGTTCACCAGCGCGTGGATCAGGATGAACGAGTCACCGGGCCCCGCGTGCCGGCAGAGCACCAGCTCCGGCCGGCCGGGCAGCGCGGTGTCCGGGTCCGCGCCGATCACGTCGATGCGCAGCCGCAGCGTCCACCGGGCCTGCCAGAACAGCACCCGGAGGAACCACCCGGCCAACCGGTAGTGCGCCCGCTGGAACGCCGGTGACCGCTTGCGGGTTCCGAACCCGGAGGCCACCCAGAGGGCGAAGAGGGCGAGCAGCGCGGCCGCGTCCCAGACCAGGTAGACCGCGCCGATCCAGAGCAGACGCAGCGGTCGGAGCCGGCCGGGCACCAGCGGCGAGCCGGCCAGCGCGAGCAGCGCCCAGACCGGCAGTGTGGTCAGCAGCGCCGCCGCGAGCAGCACCACGCCGGGAGCCAGCAGCAACCGGCGCACCCACCGCGGCGGCAACGGCATCAGCGGTCCAGCTGTTGGGTCGCGAGGTAGTGCCGGGAGGCGGTGTACGCGCGGCTGATCCGCCGCCCCACCGCCGCCATGTCCCGGTACGCCCATGGGCTGTCGTCGCGCGGACTCCCGCCCCCGGTGGGCAGCACGTGCACCTCCACCTCGTCGGGCAGGGCCGCCATCTCCCGGGCGAACCGGTGCCGCCGGGCGATCTCGAAGGCGACCTGGGCGATCTCCCAGGGCCGCCGGGGCGGGCTCAGCTCCCGCTCGATCCGCCCCACCTGCAGCACGAAGATTCTCGTCGCGCCGGCCGCGACCGCCTCGCCGATCGGGATGGAGTTGACGATCCCGCCGTCAACGTAGTGCTGGCCGTCGATCTCGGTCGGTGGCAGCAGCCCCGGCACCGAGGCGGAGGCGAGCACCGCCGGCACCAGCGGTCCGCGGTGGAACCAGTGCTCGGCGGCCCGCTCGATGTGCGCCGCGCAGCAGCGGAACGGCACCTTCAGGTCGGCGAAGGTGGTCTCCTCGCCCAGCTCGCTCTCGAGCAGCCGGCGCAACGGCCGGGGCGAGTGCAGGTGGGTACGGGCGGCGAAACGGCGCAGCTGCCGGGCCACCGAGTCGCCGTACACCTCGCTCGCCTCGGGGGAGGCCCAGAGCCGGACCAGTCGGTCGGTGACCGCCTCGGACGGGTCAGCCGCGACCAGGGCGCCGTTGACCGCCCCGATCGAGGTGCCGAGCACCATGTCCGGCCGGATCCGGGCCCGGAACAGGGCACGGAGCATGCCCACCTCGACCGCGCCGAGCACTCCCCCGCCGCCGAGCACGAACGCCACCGGACCGCCAACCATGGCGTTCATCCTGGCACGCGCCCCGAAAGGGTCCCGGCGAGCCACTCGGCCACCCGTCCACCGTCACCCCTGCGACATGGGCCGTCGCGCTCCGCGATCGGCAACGCACGCTCGAAGCGGCCGGCGCGAGCCGGCCGCCGTGGGTAGCTGAACCGTCAGCGGGCCGCGGCCCGGACCGTCTCCCGCACGCCCGCCTGGCCGGCGCCGGTGAGGAAGCGCCGGAACACCTCCGCGTAGCCGCTGGCCATCCGCTCGGCGGAGAAGTCCTCCCCGACGTGCGCCACGCAGTCGGCCGGGTCCAGCCGAGTCGACTCGCGCAGCGCGGCCGGCAGCTCGTCGACGCTGTCGCAGATCAGCCCGGTCACCCCTTGACGGACCAGTTCCGGAACCGCGCCGCGGCGCAGCGCCACCACCGGCGTACCGGTCGCCATCGCCTCCACCATCACCATGCCGAACGGCTCGTCCCATTGGACCGGCATGATCAGACAGCGGGCGTCCAGGAGCAGTCGCAGTGCCGCGTCCCGGCCGGCGTTCAGCACCAGGGTCACGTCCTCGTCCAGCATCGGCTCGACGACCTGCTCGAAGTAGCGGCGCTCGGCGGGCTCGTTGCACTTGCCGGCCATGATCAGCGGCAGGCCGGCCGCCCGGCAGGCCCGGATGGCGACGTCGGGGCCCTTGTCCGGGCTGAATCGGGCCAGCCAGAGCACCGGCCCGGGAGTGGGCCTCGTCTTGCGGGGGATGCCCTCCAACGGCATCGCGTTGTGCACGGTGCCGACCCAGGGCAGCTGCGGGTTCAGGCGGCGTTGGGCATGCGAGATGGCCACCAGGCCGACCCCGTGGTCGGTGTCGCTGAGCACGTCGCCGTACTCCCCCACCGGGTTGCCGTGCACGGTGGCCACGGTGGGCACCGCCCGCCGGCCGGCGACCAACGGGCCGATGGTGGTGTGGTCATGGATGACGTCGAAGTCGGCGGCGGTCACCAGGTGCTGGATCCGGGCCACGTGGGCCAGTTCGGGCAACGACTCGCCGAGGCGTTCGTACTGGAGGTCGGGCTCGGTGGAGACGAAGTCGGCGGCGGTCCCGTGGTCGTGACCAGCACCGAAGAGGGTCACGGCGTGGCCCTGCCGGACCAGGGCGTCCACCAGCCCGGCCACCAGGTGCTCCAGGCCGCCGTATCCGGCCGGCGGCACCGGGAGCCACGGTGGCACCACCATCGCGATCCGGAGCGGCCCTTCCCGCGCTCGATCCGACGGCAGGTAGTTCACGGCCACGAGTCCTCCCCGCTGGTGCCCGGTGACTGTGCTCCGCGGCGCTTTCCCGGCGCCTTCGGCGGTAAACGACGGGCGGTGCTCACCCGGCCACGACGAGCTGGTCGTGCACCTCGCACACGCCCGGGGTCGCCCAGGCGGCGCGCTCCGCCTCGTTCCGCTGCCACCAGGAGCGGACCACCCCGCGGAGCACCACCGTGTCCCCGCTCACCTGGATGTCGATCCGTTCGGTGCCGGTCCGCCGGATCAGCGCCCGTTGCAGCTCACGGCGGGTCTGCTCGGCACTGGACGGGGCCGGCGGGCGGACCTCCACCAGGTTGGTGATCCCGCGTACGCCCCGCAGCCGGCGCAGCTCCCGTTCGGCGGTACGCCGCTGGAAGCCGTACTCCACCTCGCCGCGGAGCATCACCCAACCGTTGGCGACGGTGACGTCCAACCGCTCGGCCGGCACGAAGCTGTCCCATTCCAGCGCCCGGCTGGCCGCGATCGCGATCTCCGCGTCGGTGCGCTCCTCGGCGGCCGGCAAACGCACCTCGATGTCGCTGGCGACCGCCCGGACCCCGCCTACCCGGTGCGCGCATTTCTCCGCGGCCCACTTGCGGGCGTACAGGTCCACCCATCCGGTCAGCGTGACCACGCCGTCGGAGACGGTCACGCCGATCTCGTTCGGCTGCACCTGGGGGTCCCAGACGAGCTCGTCCAGCACGTCGCGCTGGATTTCCTGATCGGTGCGGACGGCGGCTGCGGTGGTCATGACGTCCCCTCCCCGTGAGTTTCCTGCATCGAGGGTGCCGCCGGAGCGGGTGAGCCGGGCTCACCCGCTGAGGGTGAGCCCGGAACGGAAGAAGGCGGCGGGCGCCGGAACCAACCCCCTTGGCTCCGTCGCCCGCCGCCTGGGAGGAGGCAGGTCCGTGTCTGTTATGACGTCTCGGCCAGCGTCACGGTTGCCGTCTCGGTCGAACCGTTCCGCTTGAACTGCACCTCGACCCGGTCGCCCACCTTGCCGGACTGGACGGCCCCCACCAGGTCGTTGGAGTCGTTGATCACCTTGTCACCGAACCTGGTGATCACGTCACCCCGCTGGAGTCCCGCCTTCTCGGCGGGGCTGCCCGGGGTGACCGCGGCGATCAGCGCCCCGCCGTCCTCGGCGGCGTTGACGCTGACCCCGAGGGAGGGGTGGCTCACCTTCTCGCCGCGCTGGAGCTTCTCGGCGACGTCCTTGGCCTTGTTGCTCGGGATGGCGAAGCCGACGCCGATGTTGCCGTTGCTGCCCTGCCCGGCGGTGGCGATCGCGGTGTTGATGCCGATCACCTCGCCCCGGGTGTTGACCAGGGCGCCGCCGGAGTTGCCGGGGTTGATCGGCGCGTCGGTCTGGAGCAGGCCGGAGATCGAGCTGGCGCCCTGCCGCGGGTCCTGCTGCTGGCCACCCTCGCCGGCCTGGATGGTGCGGTCCCGGGCGCTGAGGATGCCGGCCGTGACCGAGCCCTGGAGGCCGAGCGGGCTGCCCAGGGCGAGCACCTGGTCGCCGACCTGCATGGCGTCGCTGTCGCCGAACTTCGCCGCCTTGAGGCCGCTCACCCCGCTGGCCTTGACCACCGCCAGGTCGGTCTTGGGATCGGTCCCGACGATCTTCGCCTGGGCGCTCTTGCCGTCGGCGAAGACCACCCTGACCGTGTCGCCGCTGGCGGAGGCCACCACGTGGTTGTTGGTCAGCACGAAACCGTCGGCGCTGAGGATCACCCCGGAGCCCTCACCGTTGTCCGTGATGATCGAGACGACGCTGTCCTGGACGGACGCGGCAATCTTGGGCAGGTCCGCGCTGTTGAGCACGGGGGCCGCCGAGTAGGTGCGGGTGACACCGCCCGAGCCGCCGTCGACAGCGAGGGCGAGCGCGCCGCCGGCCACGCCGGAGCCGAACATCAGCGCCAGCACCAGGGCGCCCGCGCCGACGAACTTGGCCGCCCGGCCAGGGCGCGCGGCCGGCGCCTGGGCCCACGGCGGGACCGGCTGGCCGGCGTGGTGCGGCTGGTACCCCTGGTACGGCGGGACCGCCCCGCCGGGGTGCGGCTGGTAGGCCGTCCCGCCCTGGTGTGCCCCGGCGGTCCAGCCGGTCTGCTGCGGCCCGGCGTACCAGGGGGCGCCCGGGTGCTGCCCGCCCGGCTGCGGCTGCCCCGACCCGGGGTACGGCGGGGCGGACGGGGTGACCGTCTGCGGTGCGTACGGCCCGGCGGGGTGGGTGCCGGGAGCCGGCGCGTCGGCGCGGCCCGCGTCGGGGGCGGTGGGCGTGGTGTCCGGAGCGGCGAGGGCTCCGGCCGCCGGGGAATCGGCCGGAGCCGGCGCGGCGGCCGGGGTGTCGGGAGCGGTGTCGGACTGCCCGCGCTGGGCGGGGGGCAGCTCGGCGGTGGGCTCGGCGTCGGCCGCAGCCGGCGACCGCTGCGGGTCGGTCTCGTACTCGGTCATGGATCCACCTTCTCCCCTGGCACTGCGATCGGCCTGGAACCCGCCTGGAAGTTGGCTGAAAGTCACTCGGTCTCGCTCGGCGTCTCGGGCAGCAGCGGCAGCCGGACCCGGAAGGTGGCCCCGCCGCCGGGGGTCTCGGCGACCTCCACGGTGCCGTGGTGGGCCGTCACCAGCGCCGCGACGATGGCCAGCCCCAGCCCCGTGCTGATGACCCCGCCGGCCCGCCGGGTCCGCGCCGGGTCCGCCCGGTAGAACCGCTCGAAGACCCGCTCGGCCTGCTCCGGGGTCAACCCGGGACCGGTGTCCGCCACCTCCACCACGGCCAGGTTGCCCGGCTCGGCACGCAGCCGCAGGGTCACCGAGGCGTCCGGCGGGGTGTGGGTGAGCGCGTTGGTCATCAGGTTGCCGATCACCTGCCGGAGCCGGGCGTCGTCGCCGTGCACCACCAGTTGGCCGGCGCCCGGCTCGATCTCCAGCTCGATCCTGCGCTCCGGGGCGACCGCCCGGGCCGCCTGCACCGCGTCGCCGGCCAGCACCGGCAGCTCCACCGGCGCCAGCGCCAACGGCCGTTCCCGGTCCAACCGGGCGAGCAGCAGCAGGTCCTCCACCAGCAACCCCATCCGGGCCGCCTCGTCCTCGATCCGGCGGAGCAGGCCGGCGGTCTGCTCCGGGGCGCGGGCCGCGCCCTGCCGGTAGAGCTCGGCGAAGCCCCGAATCGTGGTCAGCGGCGTGCGCAGCTCGTGCGAGGCGTCCGCGACGAACTGCCGCATCCGCTCCTCGGACCGCTTGGCCCGGGCCTCGGACGCCTGCGCCGACGCGGCCGCGTCGCGCGCGCTGACCTCGGCGCTGCGCGCCGCTGCCTCGGAGGTGGCCCGGGCGGTGAACGCCGCCTCGATCTGGGTGAGCATCGCGTTCAGCGCCCGGGACAACCGGCCCAGCTCGGAGGTGGGGCAGGCGCGCCCCTCCTCCGGATCGGGCACCCGCCGGGTCAGGTCGCCGCCGGCGATCGCGGCCGCTGTGCGCTCGATCTCCACCAGTGGCTTGAGGCTGGTACGCACGATCGCCGCACCGACCGACGCGAGCAGGATCAGCACCGCCCCGCCGACCAGCAGGTCGATCCAGACAAGCTGCTTGACCGCCAGGTCGACGTCGGTGAGGTGCTGCCCGATGGCCAGCACTCGGCCGTCCGGCAGCTCGCGGTAGAGCATCCGCCACCGTCCACCGCGGTCCACGGCGCGGACGCTGAAGGGCTGGCCCTCGCGGTCACGAAAGCCCGTCAGGTCTGCCGGGATCGGCGGAAGGTCGTCCGCGGCCAGGTTCGGGTCGTAAAAGAGGATCCGCGTCTGCTCGGGGTCGGCCAGCGCGACGAAGTAGTCGGTGGGCACCGTCGCCCGGGCCCGACCCGCCTCCAGATCAGGCAGTACCTTGCCGATCGACCCGCTCGCCGACTGCAGCTCTCCGTCCACCTGTCCGATCAGATAGCTGCGCAGGAAGAAGGCCGTCAGCAGGCTGATCACGACCAGCGCGGCGGCGACCAGCGCCAGGACCGAGGCGACCAGCTTGATCCGGAGCGGGACGCTGCGCAGCCGCCCCTTCACCTGTTGGACGGGATTCACGCTGCCGGCTTGCGCAGCACGTAGCCGACCCCGCGCAGGGTGTGGATCAGCCGGGGTTCGGTGTTGTCGACCTTGCGCCGCAGGTAGGAGATGTAGGACTCGACGATGTTGTCGTCGCCCCGGAAGTCGTAGTTCCAGACGTGGTCGAGGATCTGCGCCTTGGAGAGCACCCGGTTGGCGTTCAACATCAGGTAACGCAGGAGCTTGAACTCCGTCGGCGAGAGCTGCACCCGCTGACCGGCCCGGTGCACCTCGTGGGTCTCCTCGTCCAGCTCCAGGTCGGCGAAGGTGAGCCGGGACGGCGCCTGCTCGCCCGTCGCGGTACGCCGCAGCACGGCCCGGATCCGGGCGGTCAGCTCCTCCAGGCTGAACGGCTTGGTGACGTAGTCGTCGCCGCCCAGGGTCAGCCCGCGGATCTTGTCGTCGGTGGCGTCCCGGGCGGTCAGGAACACCACCGGGGTACGCGTACCGCCCTCGCGGAGCATCCGGATGACCTCGAAGCCGTCCAGGTCGGGCAGCATCACGTCGAGCACCACCAGATCCGGCCGGTGGTCCTTGGCGGCGTTCAGCGCCGCGCTGCCGCTGGTCGCGGTGGCCACGTCGAAGCCCGCGAAGCGCAGGCTCGCGGAGAGCAGTTCGAGGATGTTGGGATCGTCCTCGACGACGAGCAGTCGCGCCTCGGTCTGGGTAGCCACCATGAGGCCCATCATCCGCGCTGTGGCTGCGGCTCCGCTGGGCGGTTCCTGGAAACAACCTGTGAGCCTGGTCGTCGGCCCCTCCCGGGGCGCCGGCGTCAGCGGAGCAGTCGGCGCAGCCCGTCGAGCGCCCCGTCCAGCACCCGGATCGCGGTACGCAACTGGGTGTCGCTGAGGCGGCCGGCCCGGACCAGCGCGCCGACCTCGACGGTGAACTCGGCCAGCCGCTGGTCGAACTCGGCGAGCAGGGGCGACTCCGCGCTCCGCGGGGCACCGTTGGCGCGCGGCCGGGTGGGCGGCGGCGGCTCCCACCGGGTCCGTCGGGTCTGCCGGGCCGCCTCGCGCAGCTCGCGCTTGAGGTCGCGCACCGAGCCGCGTACCTCGGTCTGGATCTCACCGGCCAGTGCGGAGAGGTCCTCGACGGAGGCGCTGATGTCGGATTCCAGGGTGGCCAGCTCGTCGGCGCGCTGCCGCAGCTCGGCCCGGCCCGCCTCGGTGATCTCGTACACCTTGCGGCCGCCGGCGGCGGTGTGGGTGACCAGCCCCTCGGCCTCCAGCCGTTGCAGCCGGGGGTAGATGGTGCCGGCGCTCGGCGCGTACAGGCCGAGGAAGCGGTCCTCCAGCAGCCGGATCAGCTCGTAGCCGTGCTTCGGGCCGTCGTCGAGGAGCTTGAGCAGGTAGAGCCGGAGCCGCCCGTGACTGAACACGGCGGTCACGGCAGCTCCTCCTCGTCCTCGTCGTCGACCGGGCGGGCGAGCAGCGCGATGCTGCCCGAGGTCGCGGACGCCCAGAGCTTACCCTCGCCCGCGCCCAGAACGCCGTGGCTGTCCTTGACCGCAGCGAGCCCGGCGTCGCCGCGTACCTGCGGGAAGCCGCTGGTGATCCGGCCGGAGGTGGTGTGCAGGTGGACGGCGAGGTCACTGTCCTCGCGAACCCGCACGGTGATGCTGCCGGAGATGGCGCTGAGCCGGATCTCGCTGCGCCGGGGGTTGTCCAGATCGCAGGTGATCGCCCCGGAGACGGTGTGCGCCTGCACCCGGTCGGCCGCGCTCTCGGCCAGGATCACCTCGCCGGAGACCGCCTCCAGGGTCAGGTCGCCGGCCACCCCGAGCGCCTCCACCGGACCAGAGATGATCTTCGCGGCGGTCCGGCCGCGCAGCCCCATCAGGGTGATCTGCCCGGAGGTGACGTCGACCCGGGTGTCCCGGCGCAGTCCGGAGGTGACCAGCGAGCCGTCGATCAGGCGCAGGTCGGCCAGCACGTCGGCCGGGACGGCGATGGAGACCTCGGCCCGGAACCGGCGGCCGAGCTGGCCGAGCCACCAGAGGAACCCCGGCCATCGGGGGTGCCGCTCGTGGCCGACCTGCAGGCGCCCGTCCCGGTGCTCCACGATGACCGGCCGCCGGCTCACCCGGGTGACGTCGACCCGGGCCGGGCCGTCGGTGCCGACCACGTTGAGCCGCCCGGTGATCAGCCGTACGTCGAGCCGGGTGACCGGCCCCTCCAGGGTGAGCCGTTGCGGGCTGTCGACCGTCCAGCTGGCCATGATGTCCTCCCCTCGGCGACGCGCCGGCCCACGGCACGTCGAGCAACGGGGAGAGCATAACGCGATACATCGCGACTGAACAAGACTGTCGCGTGTCGCCGATCCGTCAGGCGGCCCGACGAAGCTCCTCCCCCTCGGCCCGCCAGGGGGGCAGCGCGACGGGCCGCGCCGGCGCACCGGCCACCGGCACGGACCGCACGCCGACGCTGGCCGGCACCCGGCGCGGCCCCGCCGGGAGCAGGTGGACCGCCGACTCGGCGACCCGCGCGAGCGGCCGACGATCGGCGCCGGCCCCCGGATGCAGCGCCGAGGCGACCGCGATCCGGGCCGTCAGATCCCGGGCGGCGAGCACGCGGCGCACCGACTCCCACAGGGTCTCGTCGCCGACGAAGGCGGCCGCCGTCGTGTCGGAGTCGGTGCCGGCGTACCGGTAACCGATCCGCAGCGGCACCACCGGCGCCCCCGCGTCGATCGCCGCCTGGAACATGGCCGGCCGGAACCCCCGGCCGGGCCGGCAGTCCGCCGCCTCGCCGCACCACGTCGTACCCTCCGGAAAGACGGCGACCGGGTGACCGGCGCGCAGCGCGGCGGCGACCCGGCCCACCGTGGCCGGCAGGTCCCGCGGCCGCGACCGGTCGACGAAGACCGTGCCCGCCGCGGCGGCCAGCAGGCCGACCAGCGGCCAGCCGCGCACCTCGCGCTTGGCCAGCATCCGGGCCGGCGCGACCGCCAGCACCGCCAGCACGTCCAGCCAGGAGAGGTGGTTGGCGACCAACAGGGCACGCCGGCGCGGCAGCCGACCCCGGATCACCAGCCGCACGCCCAGCGCCCGGAGCGTCCCGCGAGCCCAGCCGCGCACCGCGGCGTCCCGCTCCCGCGGGGGCAGCACCGGCACCAGCGCGGCCAGACCGACCCCGACGACGAGCATGCTGAGTACGGCCACCAGCCGACCCGCCCGCCGCAGGGCCGGCACCGCGGGCTCGGCGGGCACCGGCAGGCAGTCCGGACCGCAGCCGGAGGCGGGCCGCCAGAGGTCGCCGCCGCTCACCGCTGCTCACCGCCGAGGAAGTGCCGCAGGTAGCGGGGGTTCATCCGGTCCAGCGAGAAGAGCACGTAGAAGTCGGCCACCCCGAAGTCCGGGTCGTACGCCGGCTCGCCGCAGACCCAGGCGCCGAGCCGCAGGTACCCGCGCAGCAGCGGCGGGACCAGCGCGCGGCGCTCGGCCGACGGGAGGGTGCCCGGGTCGGCGGCCGCCGGCACCTCGGCGAACCACGGGCGCAGCGGGCGGACCCGCAGCGGCGGCGGGGCCAGGTGCCGGGCGGTGACCTGTGCCCAGACCTCGGCCGCGGCGGTCCCGCCGTCGGCCACCGGCACCGAGGCGCAGCCGCCGAGCCAGCGCGACCCGCGCAGGTGCAGGTAGCGGGTGATGCCGACCCACATCAGGTTGATCACCGCGCCGGAACGGTGGTCCGGGTGCACGCAGGACCGCCCGGCCTCCACCAGGTCGTCGCGGAGCGGATCGAGCGCGGTCAGGTCGAACTCGCCCTCGGCGTACCGGCGATCGGTACGCCCGGGCGGTAGCAGCCGGTAGGTGCCGACCACCTCGCCGGTGCGCTCCTCCCGGACGATCAGGTGGTCGCAGTGGGCGTCGAAGCCGTCGGTGTCCAGTCCGGCGGCGCCCGGGTGCAGCGTCGCCCCGAGTTCGGTGGCGAACACCTCGTGGCGCAGACGTTGAGCGGCCGCGACCAGGGTGGGGTCGTCGGCGATCAGCAGGGTGTATCCGCTGGTCGTCAGGGGTGCGCCAGCGGCGTGCAGAACGGCCATGGGTATCTGTGTAGGTGCCCCGGGTTGCCGGCTGCGGGGGCGCGGGGTGTCGATCCGGTGAACGGCGGCCGGCGGCCGGGGCCCCGCGCTCCACCTGCCCCGCATCGCCCGCCGGCCGGCACCGGCCAGGTGCCGACACCGCGGACCGACGTGCGAGGCTGCCGGGGCGGACCCGGCGACGCGGCCGGGGCCGGACCACGCCTCGGAGGACGTAGATGATCATCGAGTCGCGCTTCAACGGACCGCCCGGCTCGGGCAACGGCGGCTGGAGCGCCGGGGTGTTCGCGGCGGCGCTCGGCGACCGCGGCCCGGTCGAGGTGACCCTGCGTAAGCCGCCGCCGTTGGAGACCCCGCTCGCCGCCGTCGATGGGGAGATCCGCGATCCCGAGGGACAGGTCGTGGCCCAGGTACGCGGGGTCGAGCCGTTCACCGCTGTGGTCCCGCCGGTGGACCGGCCGACGGCCGAGGCCGCCGCGAAGGCGTACCCCGGACTGGTCGACCACCCCTTCCCCGGCTGCTACGTCTGCGGCCCGGAGAACCCGCAGGGGCTGCGGATCTTCCCCGGCCGGCTGCCGGACGGGCGGACCGGGGCGCCATTCCGGGCGCCGGAGCGGGTGGTGCCGGCGACGGTCTGGGCCGCGCTGGACTGCCCCGGCGGCTGGGCGGTGATCGCCCCCGGCCGCCCGTACGTCCTCGGCCGGATCGCCACGGTGGTCGCGGCGCTGCCGAAGCCGGGCGACGAGTGCGTGGTGACCGGCGCGATGGTGGGCGCCGAGGGTCGCAAGGCGCTGGTCCACTCCAGCCTCTACGGCCCGACCGGGGACCTGCTCGGCTACGCCCGGGCGACCTGGATCGCGCTGCCGCCGGGCTGATCCCTCATCCCTGCGGATGATCACCTCCTGCCCGAGGCGGAGGCGCGCCTACGGACCTCGCCTGATTGACCGGCTTGCCCGGCCTTGCCACGCTGTCCGTCGGCGCCTCCGCAACGGCGTCCCCACCGGCGCGTCCCCGTGCCGCGGCAGGAGAGGAGAACGATGTCCGACGGGCAGTGGAGCCCCAGCGCCGGGACCGGCCAGATCGTGGTGTCCGGACTGACCAAGCAGTACAAGAACGTCCGGGCGGTCGACAATCTGTCCTTCACCGTCGAGCCGGGGCGGGTGACCGGCTTCCTCGGCCCCAACGGCGCCGGCAAGACGACCACCCTGCGCATGCTGCTCAACCTGGTGACCCCGACCGCCGGTGCGGCGACCATCGGCGGCCACCGGTACGCCGATCTGACCGCCCCGCTGCGCTCGGTCGGCGCGGTGCTGGAGGCGTCCAGCGCGCACAAGGGCCGCACCGGCCTCAACCACCTGCGGGTGATCTGCGCGGCGGCGGGCCTGCCCCGCCGGCGGGCCGACGAGGCGCTCGCGCTGGTCGGGCTCACCCCGGCGGCGAGGCGCAAGTTCAAGGGCTACTCGCTGGGCATGAAGCAGCGACTCGGCATCGCCGCCGCGATGCTCGGCAATCCGCAGGTGCTGATCCTCGACGAGCCGGCGAACGGCCTCGACCCGGAGGGCATCCGGTGGATGCGCGGCTTCCTCAAGGGGCTGGCCGCCGAGGGCCGGACCGTGCTGGTCTCCAGCCACCTGCTGTCGGAGATGCAGCTGCTGGCCGACGACGTGGTGATCATCGCGGCCGGCCGGCTGGTCCAACAGGGGCCGGTCGACCAGGTGATCGGCTCGATGGCCCACGGCTCCCGGGTGCGGGTCCGCACCCCGCAGGCGGACGAGCTGGTCGCCGCGCTGCGCGAGCAGGCGGCCACCGTGGACACCGCCGAGCACGGCACGCTGCTGGTCGGCGGGGTGGACGCCCCGACCGTCGGCCGGATCGCCCTCGCCGCCAAGGTGGAGCTGCACGAGCTGACCACGGAACGGCCCGACCTGGAACGGGTCTTCCTTGAACTGACGGCCGGAAAGGCGGACATCCGATGAACCTGGTCCGATCCGAGCTGCTCAAGATCCGTACGACCAACACCTGGTGGCTCTTCGGCATCGGCGCGCTGGTCACCCTGGCGCTGGCGTTCCTGGTGAACGCGGTGAACGCGAACTTCAGCCTGAGTGGCGGACAGGATCTGGAGGGCGTACCGGCGGACCAGGCCGAGCAGATCCGGGCGACCGCGAACGAGGTCTACCAGGCGGCGAACCTGTTCACCTCGGGGCAGTACTTCGGGCTGCTCTTCGTGCTGCTGCTCGGCATCCTCGTGGTGACCAACGAGTTCTACCACCAGACCGCGACCACCACCTTCCTCACCACGCCGCGGCGCACGCTGGTGGTCCTCGCGAAGCTGGTCACGGCGGCGCTGTTCGGCGCGCTGCTCTGGCTGGTCACCACCCTGCTGACCGTGCCGGCGACGCTCATCTACTTCGGTGTCCAGGGCTGGGACGCCCACCTCGGGTCGTGGGACGTGACCCGGGCGATCCTGCTCAACCTGCTCGCGTACGTGCTCTGGGGCATCTTCGGCGTCGGCTTCGGCGTGCTGATCCGCAGTCAGATCGGCGCGACCATCACGGCGGTGGTGCTCTACCTGGTCGGCACGACCGCGGCGAACCTGGTCTTCTTCCTGCTCCAGCAGTGGCTGGGCTGGGACTGGATCAGCAAGCTGGCGGTGATCGTTCCGTCCACCGCCTCGTCCCTGATGATCAGCGGGACGGAACTGCCCGGCAGCCCGCCCCAGTGGGTGGGCGCCGCGGTGCTCATCGGGTATGCGGCGGTGACCGGCGCGGTCGGCACGATGATCATGCGGCGGCGCGACATCGCCTGAGCGCGACCCTTGAGCGGCCCCGGGCCGGTGACCGGACGTCACCGGCCCGGGGCCGTTCGTCGTCCCACAGGAGCCGACGGGACACGCCGCGTTTGCCGAACTTCTGGCATCTTTTGTGAAACGGACCACCAGGCGGAGGCGAGAATGCCTGCGCCATCCGTACGGCGTAGCCTGGGAGCCGTCTCCCGTGCGCCCTTATTCCGGCACGGCGGACACCGCGTGACATACGAACCCGCGTGAAAGAGGCGATTACCGGCCGTGTCGACCCAGCAGACTTCGCAGGAGAACCCACTGGCGGGTTTCGGCCCGAACGAGTGGATCGTCGAGGAGATGTACCAGCGCTACCTCGCCGACCCCTCGAGCGTCGACTCGGCCTGGCACGACTTCTTCGCCGACTACCGGCCCGCGCCGGGCGCCGCCACGCCGCGCCCCGCCGAGCCGAAGGCGCAGCCGGCCGCCAGGCCGGAGCCCGCCGGGCAGCAGGAGCCGGCCGCTGCGGTCGCCCAGCAGCCGGCCGCCGCCAAGCCGGCCCCCGCGAAGCCCGCGCCCGCCAAGCCGGCCGCCGCCAAGCCCGCGCCGGCCGCGAAGGCCGCCCCGACGAAGCCCGCCGTCAAGGCCCCGGCGCCGGCTGGCGCGAGCACCACTCCGCTGCGTGGCGTCGCCGCCAAGATCGTGCAGAACATGGACGCCTCGCTGAGCGTCCCGACCGCGACCAGCGTGCGCTCGGTCCCGGCCAAGCTGCTCGTCGACAACCGCATCGTGATCAACAACCACCTCGCCCGCGGGCGGGGCGGCAAGGTCAGCTTCACCCACCTGATCGGGTACGCGATGGTCCGGGCGCTGGTCGAGCACCCGGAGATGAACAACTCCTTCGCCGAGGTCGACGGCAAGCCGGCGGTGGTCCGCCCCGAGCACGTCAACCTGGGCATCGCGATCGACCTGACCAAGCCGGACGGGTCGCGCAACCTGGTGGTGCCGTCCATCAAGGCCTGCGAGCAGATGGACTTCCGGCAGTTCTGGCAGGCGTACGAGGACGTGGTCCGGCGCGCCCGCCGCAACGAGCTGACCATGGAGGACTACGCCGGCACCACCATCTCGCTGACCAACCCGGGCGGCATCGGCACGGTTCACTCGATCCCCCGGCTGATGCAGGGGCAGAGCGCGATCATCGGCGTCGGCGCGATGGAGTACCCGGCGCCGTACCAGGGCATGTCCGAGGCGACCCTCGCCGAGCTGGCGGTCAGCAAGGTCATCACCCTGACCAGCACGTACGACCACCGGATCATCCAGGGCGCGCAGTCCGGCGAGTTCCTCAAGGTCATGCACGAGCTGCTCCTGGGCGAGCGCGGCTTCTACGACGACGTCTTCACCTCGCTGCGCATCCCGTACGAGCCGGTGCGCTGGATGCGGGACGTCGCGGTCGACTCCGAGGGCCAGATCAACAAGACCGCCCGGGTGCACGAGCTGATCCACGCGTACCGGGTCCGCGGCCACCTGATGGCCGACACCGACCCGCTGGAGTTCAAGATCCGCAGGCACCCGGACCTGGACGTGCTCCAGCACGGCCTGACCCTCTGGGACCTGGACCGGGTCTTCCCGGTCAACGGCTTCGCCGGCAGGCAGCGGATGAAGCTGCGGGAGATCCTGGGCGTGCTGCGCGACTCGTACTGCCGCCGCGTCGGCATCGAGTACATGCACATCCAGGACCCGGAGGAGCGGCGCTGGCTCCAGGAGCGGGTCGAGCGCAAGTACGAGAAGCCCACCGCCGACGAGCAGAAGCACGTGCTCAACCGGCTCAACGCCGCCGAGGCGTTCGAGACCTTCCTGCAGACCAAGTACGTCGGGCAGAAGCGCTTCTCGCTGGAGGGCGGCGAGTCGCTGATCCCGCTGCTCGGCGAGGTGCTGGAGTCCTCCGCCGAGGGGGGGCTTGACGAGGTCGTCATCGGCATGGCCCACCGGGGCCGGCTCAACGTGCTGGCCAACATTGTCGGCAAGCCGTACGAGAAGATCTTCTCCGAGTTCGAGGGGCACCTCGACCCGCGCTCGACGCAGGGCTCGGGCGACGTGAAGTACCACCTCGGCCAGAACGGCAAGTTCACCACCCCGGACGGCCAGCACGCGGTCAAGGTGTCGGTGGTGGCCAACCCGTCGCACCTGGAGGCCGTGGACCCGGTGCTGGAGGGCATCGTCCGGGCCAAGCAGGACCGGATCGACCTCAAGCTGGAGGGCTACACCGTGCTGCCGCTGGCGGTGCACGGTGACGCCGCCTTCGCCGGCCAGGGCGTGGTCGCCGAGACGCTCAACCTGTCCCAGCTGCGCGGCTACCGCACCGGCGGCACCGTGCACGTGGTGGTCAACAACCAGGTCGGCTTCACCACCGCCCCGGAGTACAGCCGGTCCAGCCTCTACAGCACCGACGTGGCCCGGATGATCCAGGCGCCGATCTTCCACGTGAACGGCGACGACCCCGAGGCGGTCGTCCGGGTGGCCCGGCTGTCCTTCGAGTACCGGCAGGCGTTCAACAAGGACGTCGTGATCGACATGGTCTGCTACCGCCGGCGCGGACACAACGAGGGCGACGACCCGTCGATGTCCAACCCGCAGATGTACCGGATCATCGACTCGAAGCGCTCGGTCCGGAAGCTCTACACCGAGGAGCTCATCGGGCGGGGTGACATCACCGTGGAGGACGCGGAGGAGCTGCTGCGCGACTACCAGGCGCAGCTGGAGCGGGTCTTCAAGGCCACCCGGGACGCGGCCAGCACGCCGCGTCACCTCAGCCGCTCGCCCCGTCTGGTGGAACCGGAGCCGCAGGTCGAGACCGCGACCGACGCCGCCGTCGTCAAGGCGATCGGCGAGGCGCACGTCAACCTGCCGGAGGGCTTCACCCCGCACAAGCGGATCCAGCAGCTGCTCGACCGGCGGGCCAAGATGTCCGTCGAGGGCAACATCGACTGGGGCTTCGGCGAGATCATCGCCTTCGGCGCGCTGCTGCACGACGGCGTCACCGTCCGGCTCGCCGGGCAGGACTCCCGCCGGGGCACCTTCGTCCAGCGGCACGCGTCGGTGGTGGACGCCAAGACCGGCGACGACTACCTGCCACTGAAGTCGCTCACCGGCGACGGCGAGCGGTCCCGCTTCTTCGTGCACGACTCGCTGCTCAGCGAGTACGCCGCGATGGGCTTCGAGTACGGCTACTCGGTGGAGAACGTCAACGCGCTGGTCTGCTGGGAGGCCCAGTTCGGCGACTTCGTCAACGGCGCCCAGTCGGTGATCGACGAGTTCATCTCCTCCGGCGAGGTGAAGTGGGGCCAGCGCTCCGCGGTCACGCTGCTGCTGCCGCACGGCCACGAGGGCCAGGGCCCGGACCACACCTCCGGCCGCCCCGAGCGGTTCCTCCAGCTCTGCGCCGAGGACAACATGCGGGTGGCCATCCCGACCACCCCGGCGAACTACTTCCACCTGCTGCGTCGCCAGGCCCTCTCGCCGAAGCGCAAGCCGCTGGTGGTGTTCACGCCGAAGTCGCTGCTGCGGCACAAGCTCTGCGTCTCCCCGGTCGAGGACTTCACCACCGGCACCTTCCAGCCGGTGCTTCGGGACACGGGTGCCCCGGCGCCGGAGCAGGTGAAGCGGGTGCTGCTCTGCTCGGGCAAGGTCTACTACGACCTGTTCCAGGCCCGGGCCGAGCGGGGCGTCACCGACACCGCGATCATCCGGATGGAGCAGCTCTACCCGCTGCCGGTCGAGGAGATCCGGGCCGCGCTGGCGCTGTACCCGAACGCCGAGGACTTCGCCTGGGTGCAGGAGGAGCCGGCCAACCAGGGGGCCTGGTCCTTCGTGGCGCTCAACCTGCTGGAGCACCTGAGCGAGATCCGGCTCCGCCGCATCTCCCGCCCGGCCGCCGCCGCCCCTTCGGTGGGCTCGGCCAAGATGCACGACGTCGAGCAGGCCGCGCTGATCGAGGCGGCCCTCCCCCGCCCGTAACCCGACCGCACCGCCGAGGCCGGGGCAGAGACCGTCAGCACGACGGCTCTGCCCCGGTTTCGTGGGCGGACCATCCGAGAGGACAGAGCATGTACTTCACCGACCGCGGCATCGAGGAACTGGTCGAGCGCCGGGGTGACGAGCAGGTCAGCATGGAGTGGCTCGGCGAGCGCCTGCGCGACTTCGTCGACCTGAACCCGGAGTTCGAAACCCCGATCGAGCGCTTCGCCACCTGGCTCGCCCGGCTGGACGACGAGGACGAGGAGTAGCCGCCCGCAGGTCAGCGCTCCCCTGCCTCGACGAGGCGCACACAGCGTTCGACCACCGCCGTCGTGCGCTCGACGTCACCGGTGGCCAGCAGGTCGAGGAGGGCACCGCGCAGCAGCGCCAGGCCGAGGGCGTCGCGCGTCGCGTCGCCACCATGGCCGCCGCCGGGCAGCGCGGCCAGCAGCCCGAGCCAGTCCTCGACCGTCTGCCGGGCGAAGCCCGCCCACGGCCCGTCCGGCTCGCTCAGCGAACGGGCGTACGCCTGGAGCCAGAGGATCAGCATCGGTCGGTGCGCCGGATCCACGAGCCATCTCCAGGTGGTCCGGATCGTGGCGACGAGGTCCTCGGAGCCCCCCGCGTCCCGGGCCCGCCGCAGCGCGGTCAGTTCGTCGGCTCGGGCCCGCGCGAGCAGGGCACGGATCAGCTCGTCCTTGGAGCCGAAGAGAAAGAGCAGGACGCGGGGGCTGGACCCGATGGCCGCGGCGAGCGGGCGCAACGACAGCTGCGCGAGTCCGTGCTCCAGCGCGTACTGGTAGGCCCGCTCGAGGAGTTCGTCGCGGCGGGCGCTCGGGGGTCGATCGTGCTGCGTCACAGCGCTACTCTGCCACTGAAACGACTGTTTCAGTGGTGGAGGGATGTCGATGAGCGCAGAGGCCGTAATTCGTCCGCTCGGTCGTCCGGGTGACCTCGGCTGGGTGGTGATGGCCCACGGCGAGGTGTACGCGGCCGAGTTCGGCTGGGACACGAGCTTCGAGGCGCTCGTGGCACGGATCGTCGCCGACTACGCCGCCGAACACGACCCGGCGCGGGAGGCCGCGTGGATCGCCGAGGTCGACGGGGAACGGGTCGGCTGCGTCTTCTGCGTCGCCGCGGACGAGCGCACGGCCCAGCTCCGGATCCTGTTGATCGCCCCGTCGGCCCGGGGACGGCGCCTCGGCGGCCAACTGGTCGACGAGTGCCTGGCCTTCGCCCGGCGGGCGGGGTACGCCCGAATCCGGCTCTGGACCAATCACCCGCTGGTCGCTGCCCGTCAGATCTATCTCTCCCGGGGCTTCCGCCTGGTCCGGGAGGAGCCACACCACAGCTTCGGCGTGGCCCTGACCGGCCAGGTGTACGAACGGGACCTGGAACCGGCGGAGGCGTGACGACCCTGGTGGACGGCCCCGAGCGATTGACGCGACGCCTCTCCGTCGCGTCCACTGGAGAGCAGCGTCCAGGGTCCGACGAGGACGCGCCGGACCCCACGCCGCCCGACGCCAGGGAGGCGGAATGAACCCCGAAGCCCGCAAGCCGCCGCAGGACGCCGTGACGGTCCGCCGCCTCCGACTCGGCATCGGATCCGTCGGCATCGCACTGCCGATCGTGCTGATGGTCGGTCACCTGATCGTCGCCCGCCGGCCCACGCTGCTCGACTCGCTCAGCGGCTACTACCACACCGAGATGCGGGATGTCTTCGTCGGCAGCCTGTGCGCCATCGGGGTGTTCCTCCTCAGCTACCGGTACCGGCGACCGGACGACATCCTGAGCACGATCGCGGGCCTGCTGGCGATCGCGGTGGCGCTCTTCCCCACCACGACGGACGCCCCGGGCACGACCAGCGCCAGCGACCGAATGGTCGGGCTGGTGCACCAGGTCTCCGCCGCGGCCCTGTTCGTCCTCCTCGCCGTCTTCTGCCTGTTCATCTTCACCGGGACCGACCGGGCCGGCCGACCGGCGCGACCCGGCAACCGGTTCTACCGCACCTGCGGCTGGCTCATCCTCGCCGCGATCGGGCTCGCCCTGGCGAGCAACGCGCTCCCCGACGACCTGCGCGACACGCTCAAGCCGCTGTTGTGGTGCGAGACGCTCGCGGTGTTCGCCTTCGGCGCCGCATGGCTGGCCAAGAGCTACGAGCTGTTCCGGGCGTCCAGCCCGCCGGACGAGCCGGGGCATGACCTGGGCTCCACCGCCGCGTCCGGGCCGCCCGTGACGGCGAATTCGTGAGCAACGGCCCGGGCACAAGGACCCGGGCGAGGGGCGCCGCGATCTCCTAGGGTGGGGACGTGGCTCGCAGCGTCTACCTCACCAGCGTGGGGTCCGGCGGGGGGAAGTCCACCATCGCGCTCGGGCTGGCCGAGCTGCTCTCCCGGCAGGTTGAGCGGATCGGCGCGTTCCGGCCGCTGGTCTCCGGCACCGACCCCGATCCGATCCTCGCGCTGCTCACCGGCCGCTACCGGATGGACCTCCCGATCGCCGAGCTCTCCGGCGCGACGTACGCGGAGGCGAGGATGCTGGTCGCCGACGGCCGGCGGGAGGAGCTGATCTCCCGGATCGTGGATCGCTACCGGGACGTGGAGCGGCGCTGCCCGGCGGTGGTCGTGGTGGGCAGCGACTTCGCCGACGGGGACGGCGGCGGCCCGCGCGAGCTGGCCTTCAACGCCCGGCTGGCCACCGAGTTCAGCAGCGTGGTGGTGCCCGTGATCGACGGGTTCGGCCAGGAGCCGGAGGCGATCGCGGCGGCGGCCCGCGGGGCGTACCACGATCTGGAGGACCTGGCGGCGACGGTGCTGGCGGTGATCGCAAACCGGGTGCCCGGCCCGATGACTCTGCCCGAGCTGCCCGTCCCCGCGTACGCCATCCCGGAGGTGCCGACCGTGTCGGCGCCAACGGTGGCCGAGGTGGCGGCGGCGCTCGGCGCCACCCTGCTGGCCGGTGACGACACCGCGCTCGGCCGGGACGTGCTCGACTACGTGGTCGGCGCGGCGCACGTGCCCACCCTGCTCGACCACCTGACCGAGGGCGCGCTCGTGATCACGCCGGGCGACCGGGCCGACCTGCTGGTGGCGGCGAGCGCCGCGCACGTGGCCGGTCAGGTCTCGCTGGCCGGGCTGGTGCTCACCCTCGGCGAACTGCCCGACCCGCGGGCGATGCGGCTGGTCGAGCGGCTCAACACCGGGCTCGCCGTGCTCTCGGTGCCCAGCGACAGCTACGACACGGTGGCGGCGTCCAGCCGGATCGAGGGCCGGCCCAGCGTCGACAACCCGCGCAAGGTGGAGGCCGCGCTCGGCGCGTTCGAGCGCTGCGTGGACACCGTCGAGCTGGCCCGCCGGCTGCGGGTCAGCCGCTCCGAGCGGGTCACCCCGCTGATGTTCGAGAACGACCTGATCGACCGGGCCCGGGCGCAGCGCCGCCGGCTGGTGCTGCCGGAGGGCTTCGAGGAACGGATCCTGCGGGCGGCGGAGATCCTGCTGCGCCGGGGCGTCGCGGACCTGACCCTGCTCGGCCGTCCCGACGACATCGCTCGGCGCGCTCGGGAGCTGGGCGTCGACATCGGCGACGCCGAGGTGGTCGACCCGGTCACCAGCGAGTGGCGGGACGCGTTCGCCGCCGAGTACGCGAAGCTGCGCGCGCACCGGGGAGTCAGCGTCGAACTGGCCCACGACATCGTGGCGCAGCCCAACTACTTCGGCACGATGATGGTGCAGACCGGGCACGCGGACGGCATGGTCTCCGGCGCCACCCACACCACGGCGGCCACCATCCGCCCCGCCTTCGAGATCATCCGGACCGTGCCGGGCGTCTCGATCGCCTCCAGCGTCTTCTTCATGCTGCTCGCCGATCGCGTGCTGGTCTACGGCGACTGCGCGGTCAACCGCGACCCGGACGCCGCCCAGCTCGCCGACATCGCCATCTCCTCCGCCGACACCACGGCCCGGTTCGGCATCGAGCCGCGGGTGGCGATGCTGTCGTACTCGACCGGCAGGTCCGGTGCCGGCGCCGACGTGGAGAAGGTCGCGGCGGCCACCAAGCTGGTCCGCGAGCGCCGCCCGGAGCTGCTGGTGGAGGGCCCGATCCAGTACGACGCGGCGATCGATCCGCAGGTCGCGGCCACAAAGCTGCCGGACAGCCCGGTGGCCGGGCGGGCCACGGTCTTCATCTTCCCGGACCTGAACACCGGCAACAACACCTACAAGGCGGTGCAGCGCTCGGCCGGCGCGGTGGCGGTCGGGCCGGTGATGCAGGGCCTGCGCCGGCCGGTCAACGACCTGTCCCGCGGGGCCACCGTCCCGGACATCGTCAACACCGTCGCCATCACCGCCATCCAGGCCGCGGCCGGGGAGTCGTCATGAGTCGGGTGCTCGTCCTCAACTGCGGGTCGTCGTCGGTCAAGTACCGGCTCTACGACGGCGAGACCGTGCGCGACAAGGGCACGGTGGAGCGAATCGGCGAGCCGGGTGGCGGCCCTGCCGACCACGAGACCGCGGTCCGGGAGATCATCGCCCGGCTGGACCTGACCGGGCTGAGCGCGGTGGGGCACCGGGTGGTGCACGGCGGCCGGACGTTCAGCGAACCGATGCTGATCGACGATGCGGTGTTCGCCGCGATCGAGGATCTGGTGCCGCTCGCACCGCTGCACAACCCGGGCAACCTGACCGGCATCCGGGTCGCCCGCGAGTCGCTGCCGGACGTCCCGCAGGTCGCGGTCTTCGACACCGCGTTCCATCACACGCTGTCGGAGGCCGCCGCCACGTACGCGATCGAGCGGGACGTCGCGCAGCGCTACGGCATCCGGCGGTACGGCTTCCACGGCACCTCGCACGCGTACGTCTCCCGGCGCACCGCCGAGCTGCTGGAGCGGCCGTACGAGGAGTTGAACATCATCACGCTGCACTTGGGCAACGGCGCCAGCGCCTGCGCGGTCCGGGGCGGCCGCAGCGTGGCCACCTCGATGGGGATGTCGCCGCTCGAAGGGCTCGTGATGGGCACCCGCAGCGGGGACCTCGACCCGACGATCATCTTCCACCTGCGTCGCGAGGGCGGGATGGGCGTCGACGACATCGACGACCTGCTCAACCACCACAGCGGTCTGCTCGGGCTGACCGGCGCCAACGACATGCGCGAGGTGCTCCAGCGCCGGGAGGCCGGGGACGCCGCGGCGGCGCTCGCCTTCGACGTCTACTGCCGCCGGATCACCGGCTACGTCGGGGGGTACTACGCGCTGCTCGGGCGGGTGGACGCGATCACCTTCACCGCCGGGGTGGGCGAGCACGCCGCGCCGGTCCGCGCTGCGGCGCTGGCCGGGCTGGACCGGCTCGGCATCACGGTCGACCCGGCGCGCAACGGCGGCAGCGGCGACCGGGTGATCTCGCCGGACGGCGCCGAGGTGACCGTCTGCGTGATCGCCACCGACGAGGAACGGGAGATCGCCCGGGAGACCCGGGCCGTGGTGGCGAACCAGCACTGACCCGGGCGGGCGGTCAGCTCAGCGCCAGCCAGGCGACGACGGCCAGCAGCAGCACCACGACCACCGCGCCGACGATCAGCGGCAGGCGGGAGGAAGCGGCGGCCGGAGCGGTGGCCTCGGGCGCGCTGGCGAAGGCACGGAACTGCTCGGTGTTGCCGCTCGGGTCGGTGTAGTTCTCAGGCATGCCGCCGAGCCTAGCGAAGCTCGTCGAACCCGGCCGTCCCGGCGGGCCGGTCACGGCAGGTCGGTCCGGCCGGTGGAGACGGATCGACCGGGTGGCGGTGGCGGCGGATCCGGACGGCGGGACCGGGCGGACCGCCCGGCCGCCTACCGTGGAAACGTGGGCGTACAGCGGCTGATCGCCGTGCTGATGACGGCGCTGCTGGCGGGCTGCGGCCCGGCCACCGCCGTCACCGGCGACGCGCCGCCGCGGAGCGCATCCCGCGTGGATCGCCCGGAGGCGTCCCGGCACGCCCCGGACGGGCCGTATCCGGTGGGCGTACGGCAGCTCACCGTCGACCCGGGCGGCGCGAGGCCCCTCCCCGTGACGATCTGGTACCCGGCGGATCCGGGCCCGATGGCCTCGGTCCCGGCGACGGTCATCGCCGGCGCGCCGATCGCCGCCGGACGGTTCCCGGTGGTGGTCTACAGCCACGGGTTGCGCAGCCTCCCGGAGCTGCACGCCCCGCTGACCACCCGGTGGGCCGCCGCCGGCTTCGTGGTGGCCGCCCCGACCTACCCGCGGACCAACCTCCACGCGCCGGACTTCACCCGGGCGGACGTCCGCAACCAGCCCGCCGACGGCTGGCGGCTGATCCACCACCTGGTACGCCTCGACGCCCGCCGGGACGATCCCCTCGCCGGCCACCTGGACGTCAACCGGATCGCGGCGGCCGGCCACTCGGCAGGCGGCTTCACCACGGCCGGGATGTTCACCTCCGGTCACTCGGCGCGGCTGCGCTCCGGCATCGTCATCGCCGGCGGGGGCCTGGCCGGCAGCTTCGCCGGTCCGGCCGCGCCGCTGCTCTTCGTGCACGGCGGGGCCGACCCGATCGTGCCGGAGTCCGTCGGCCGCGCCGCGTACGCCCGGACGACCGGACCGGTGGCGTTCCTGAGCCTGTCCGGCCAGGGCCACGGCGAGTACCTGACCCCGGGCCGTCCCGGCTTCGCCCAGGTCCTCGCCACCACCACCGACTTCCTCCGCTGGACCCTCTACGACGACCCGACGGCCCGGCACCGCCTCCCCACCGACGCCCACCTCCCCGGCATCACCACCTTCACCGACGGCGGGACGACGGGCGAGGGCTGATCCACTCCGTTTGCCGGAGATAGGGGTGTCCCGACGTATCCGACACCCCCAGATGCGGCGCCTCGTGACGATCTTGCGCGGGGTCGCCCCCGGTCGCGCCGATGTCGGGTCGGCGGTCCGCGGGTGCCAGGCACAATCGTCTTCATGTCCCGCCGCCGTACCCCCGCCCTGATCGCCGCCGCGCTGCTCACCCTGAGCCTGGTGGGCTGCTCGAGCGATGCCGCCCGGGCCCCGCGCAGCGTCCCGACGGCGCCGCCGAAGGCGACCACCCCGGCGCCGCGGGTACCCGCCGGGCACGCACCCACCAAGGCCTTCGCGGTCGGCGTACGCCAGCTCACGCTGAACCGCGGCGGCGACCGCCCCCTGCCGGTGACCGTCTGGTACCCGGCCGGCGGCACTGCCGGCGGCCCGCCGGAGCGGTCCGCCCCGGCGGCGACCGGCCGGTTCCCGGTGGTGATGTTCAGCCACGGCCTCGGCGCCCGCCCGGAGGACTACCAACTGCTGCTGAGCCGCTGGGCGGCGGCCGGCTTCGTCGTCGCCGCGCCGAAGTTCCCGCACACCGGCAAGGGCGGCGACGGCAACGTGCTCGACGTGCTCAACCAGCCCGCCGACGTGTCGTACGCGCTGACCCAGGTGCTCACGCTCGACACCAGGGCGGGCGACCCGCTGCGCGGCCGGCTGGACCCCGACCGGGTGGCCGCGGCCGGGCACAGCGCCGGCGGGGTGACCACGATCGGGCTCTTCACCGCCGGCCGGGACGACCGGCTCGACGCCGGCGTGGTCTTCGCCGGCACCGCGCTCGGGGTCGGTACTGCCTTTGCCGGGGCGGCCGCGCCGCAGCTCTTCGTGCACGGCGAGGCCGACGAGGTGGTGGACTACGCCGCCGGCAAGGCGGCCTACGACGCGGTGCCCTGGCCGAAGGCGATGCTCAGCCTGCCCAAGGGGGACCACGGGCAGGCGCTGCTCGCCGACGGCAAGGCCCTCCGCGTGGTCTCCGACACCACGGTCGAGTTCCTCCGCTGGACCCTCTACGGCGACGCGGCGGCCAAGCGCCGGCTCCCCGCCGAGGCCACCCGCGGCAACCTCGCCACCCTCGACGACCACCTCTGACGGCGCCGCATCCCGCCCGCAGGCACGCTCTTTCACCGAAAGAGTGGCCATCCGCGCGGAAATGGCCACTCTTTCGGTGAATTTGCGGGGATTTTGCCCGGGCGCCGCGTCAGGCGGTGTGGTCGATGACGACCTTGCCGAAGACCTCGCCGGAGTGCAGCCGGGCGAAGGCCTCCTCGATCCGGCTGAACGGCATGACGCTGTCGATCACCGGGTGCACGTCGCGCTCGGCGCAGAACGCCAGCAGCTCGGTCAGCTCGTCCGGCGTGCCCATCGAGGTGCCCAGGATCTCCAGTTGCATCGCGAAGACCCGGCGCAGGTTGACCTTGGGCTCGTGCCCGGCGGTGGCGCCGGAGACGACGATCCGGCCCATCGGCGCCGCCGACTTCAGCGAGTGGTCGAAGGTGGCCGCGCCGACCGTCTCGATCACCACGTCGACCCGCTCGGGCAGGCGCGCGCCGGGCTCCAGCGCGGTCGCCCCCAGTTCGGTGATCCGCTCCCGCTTGGCGGCGTCCCGGCTGGTCGCGTACACCCGCTTGCCGAGCGCGACGCCGAGCGCGACGGCCGCGGTGGCGACGCCGCCGCCGGCGCCCTGGACCAGCACCGACTCGCCCTCGTCGACCCGGCCCTTGGTGGTCAGCATCCGCCACGCGGTGAGCCAGGACGTCGGCAGGCACGCCGCGTCGGTCACCGACAGGCCCGTCGGCAGCGGCAGCAGGTTCATCCGGGGTACGGCCACCCGCTCGGCGAAGGTGCCGGGGAAGTGCTCGGAGAGGATGGAGACTCCCCGCGGGTCACCCGGGGTGGGCACGACGGGGTAGATGACCACCTCGTTGCCGTCCGGGTCCGTGCCGACCGCGTCGCAGCCGAGGGTCATCGGCAGCTGGTCCGAGCTGAGCCCGACTCCGCGCAGCGACCACAGGTCGTGGTGGTTGAGCGAGCTGGCCTGCACCTGCACGGTGACCCAGTCGTCATCGGGGTGGGTCGGCTCGGGGCGGTCGCCGACGCTGAGCGCGGCGAGCGGGTTGTCGGCGTCGAAGCTCGAGGCATAGGCGGCACGCATGATCGGCACCGTAACAAGAGGAGCGGGTGTTCAGAAGGGGCCCCGCCCCTACCCGAAGCGGTAGCAGGGGGCCTGCGAACGGGCCGGCGGCGAGTCCCGCGCGTCGGGACGCCCCCGGCCCGTTCGTCCGTCGACCTCAGCGGCGGGCGACGCCGTCGCGGCGGGCGGCCTCGGCGACCGCCTCGGCGACCGCCGGGGCGACCCGCGGGTCCAACGGGGAGGGCACGATCGCATCGGCGGTCAGCGACTCGGCGACCACGCCGGCGATCGCGTCGGCGGCGGCCACCTTCATCCCGTCGGTGATCCGGGTGGCACCGGCGTCCAGCGCTCCGCGGAACACGCCGGGGAAGGCCAGCACGTTGTTGATCTGGTTGGGGTAGTCGCTGCGCCCGGTGGCGACCACCGCCACGTGCCGGGCGGCCACCTCCGGGTGCACTTCGGGGGTCGGGTTGGCCAGCGCGAAGACGATCCCGCCGGACGCCATGCCCGCCACCGCCTCCTCGGGGATCTGCCCGCCGGAGACGCCGACCAGCACGTCGGCGCCGCGCAGCGCCTCGGTGATGTCGCCCTGCCGGCCCTCCGCGTTGGTGGTCTCCGCCAGCTCGGCCTTGGTCCCGGTCAGGTCGCGGTGCCGGCCGATGATCCCCTTGGAGTCGCAGACCACCACCTGGTCCGGGTTCACTCCCCCGGCGACCAGCATCTTCGTCACCGCAACCCCGGCCGCGCCGGCGCCGCTGACCGCCACCCGCAGGTCGCCGAGCTTGCGGTTGAGCAGGGTGGCGGCGTTGCGCAGCGCGGCCAGCACGACGATCGCGGTGCCGTGCTGGTCGTCGTGGAAGACCGGGATCGGCAGCGCCTCGTCCAGCAGGCGCTCCACCTCGAAGCAGCGCGGGGCGCTGATGTCCTCGAGGTTGATCCCGCCGAACGAGGGCGCGAGCGCCCGCACCGCCGCCACGATCTCGTCCACGTCCTGGGTGTCGAGGCAGATCGGCACCGCGTCCACGCCGGCGAACTGCTTGAACAGCACCGCCTTGCCCTCCATCACCGGCAGCGCCGCGCGCGGGCCGATGTTGCCCAGGCCGAGTACGGCGGAGCCGTCGGTGACGACCGCGACGGTGTGCGACACCCAGGTGTAGTCGTCGGCCAGGTCCGGGTCGGCAGCGATCGCCTCACACACCCGGGCCACCCCCGGCGTGTACGCGAGGGAGAGGTCCTCCCGGCTGGTGAGGGGGACGGTCGAGGCGACCGCCAGCTTGCCGCCGACGTGCAGCCGGAAGACGGGATCAGCGGGGTCCACGGTGGACGAAGACATGGTGACTCCAGGATCTGTCGAGCAGACGGACCGGCCGACTCGGGCGCGAGGTCAGCGGCGAGCGGGGCGGGCGGTGCGGGGGTCACCCGGGCACTTCCGAGCATAGTGGTGCGCGGGCAGCGCCGATGTGAGCGGGGTCATATCGGCCGAGGACGTACCCGCCCGGGGCGGGGCCAGTAGCGGACCACCACCCGCCCCCGGACGTCGGCCACCCCGTACGCCCGGGAGTCGTCGGCGACCAGGTCGTTGTCCCCGCGTACCCACCAACCGCCCTCCTCGGGACGGACCGCGCGCTTGACCACGAGCAGCTCAGGGCGGCTGCGGAAGACCGCGAGCACCACGTCTCCCGGCCGGACCGCCCGCCCGCCGGTGCGGACCAGCACCGCGTCGCCGTGTCGCAGCGTCGGGGCCATGGAGGGCCCGGTGACCAGTACGGGCACCAGCGGCCCCCGCAGCTCGGGGCCGCCGGGCTCGTCGACCGCACGCACCGGGGTTTCACCTCCCGCCCGCTGGGGAGCATGTCCAGGAGTAATGTCGGCTTGGATCATCGCAAACATCCCATGGAGGACCCTGATGCGCCTTCCTCGCATCCTTACGCCCCGTGTGACCGCCAGCGCCCACTGCGACCTGCCGTGCGGCGTCTACGACCCGGCGCAGGCCCGGATCGAGGCCGAGTCGGTCAAAATGATCTGCGAGAAGTACCAGTCCAACACCGACCCCGAGTACCGCACCCGGGCGATCATCATCAAGGAGCAGCGCGCCGAGCTGGTCAAGCACCACCTCTGGGTGCTCTGGACCGACTACTTCAAGCCGGCCCACTTCGAGAAGTACCCGCACCTGCACCAGCTCTTCAACGAGACCACCAAGCTGGCGGGCTCCGCCGGCGCCAAGGGCGCGACCGACCCGGCCATCGCCGACCAGCTGCTGCAGAAGATCGACGAGATCTCGAAGATCTTCTGGGAGACCAAGAAGGCGTGACCCTGGCTTCCCAGGCACCGACGATCCGGCCGGCGCGTCCCGAGGACGTGCCGGCCGTCGTCGCGATGGTGCACGAGCTGGCCGAGTACGAACGGGCCGCCGAGCAGTGCCACCTGACCACCGAGCAGCTGAGCGCCGCCCTGTTCGGGCCGGACCCGGCGCTCTTCGGCCACGTCGCGGTGGACGCGGAGGACGAGCCGATCGGCTTCGCGCTCTGGTTCCTCAACTTCTCCACCTGGGAAGGCGTGCACGGCATCTACCTGGAGGACCTGTACGTCCGCCCGGCCGCCCGGGGCAGCGGGGCGGGGCGGCTGTTGCTGGCCACCCTGGCCGCGATCTGCGTGCAACGGGGCTACCGGCGGCTGGAGTGGTGGATGATCAACTGGAACCCCGCGGCCGGCTTCTACGCGTCCATCGGGGCGGTTCCAATGCAGGAGTGGGTGCCGTACCGGCTCTCCGGGCCGGCACTGCACGGCCTGGCCGCGCAGGCGACGGCCGCACCCACGCACCCGACCGCCTGACCCGGTAGAGTCCCGCACCGGGGGGATGAGGCGTGACTCCATTGACCGGCCAGCCGACGATCGACGAGGACGTCGTGCACCTCACCGTGCCCGCCGACGGCGGCTACCTCGGCGTGCTCCGCACCGCCACGGCCGGCCTCGCGGCCCGGCTACAGTTCGCCCTCGACGAGATCGAGGACCTGCGCATCGCCGTTGACGAGGCGTGCGCCATGCTGCTCGCCATCGCCACCCGCAACGCCGAGCTGGAGTGCCGGTTCGCGGTGACCGACGACGCACTGACCGTCGAGGTGACCGTGCCGACCGTCCGGGGCGCGACGCTCCCCTCGGAGTCGTCCTTCGCCTGGAAGGTGCTCACCGCGCTGACCACGGGCGCCTCCGCGAAGGCCGCCGACGGCCGGGCCACCATCTCGCTGCTCACCCGCCGCGCCCCGGGCTACTGACCAACGCCGCCGCGGGCTACTGACCCGCGGCTTCAGGCGGATGATCGGCCCAGGCCGCGCAGTCGGGCAGCGCGTGCCGCGACGGGCCGGCAGGTCATTCGAAGCCGAGCGCCCGGGTGGTCGGCGGGCTGACCAGCAACCCGGCCACGCCGAGGCCGAGGGCCATCAGCGGCAGCCCGAGCCAGCCCATTCCGCCCTGGATCATGTACCAGCCGATCGGCAGCAGCATCAGCTGGAGCACGATGGCCGGGGCGCGGGCGCCCGCCTTCCGGCGCGCCAAGGCGCCGCCGAGGGCCCAGAGCGCCGCCGCCCCCGCGACCGCGAACGCCGTCACCAGCAGCGCCGACGTGAGGTGGGTCGTGGCGGCGGTGAGATCGGACCAGATCAGCCACACCGCGACCAGGCCGAGGGCGACCGCCTCGGCGCGCAGCAGGCGTACCGCCCAGCGGAGCGTGACGGGGATCGGGTCGGAGTCAATGGCCACGCGCGACACGATACCCGTGGGTAGTCGCGGTACAGTGCCGCCCATGCGGGCCGTCCTGGTGGTCAACCCGAAGGCCACCACCACCAGCGAACGCAGCCGGGACGTCCTTGTCCGGGCGCTGCGCAGCGAAGTCGACCTGTCGGTGCGGTACACCCGCCGACGGGGCCACGCCGTGGACCTGGCGCGGGAGGCGGCCGAGGAGGGGGTCGACCTGGTGGTCACCCTCGGTGGTGACGGCACGGTCAACGAGGTGGTGAACGGCCTGATGGCGGCCGAGCCACCGACCTTCCGGACCGGTGCCACCCCCGCGGACCGGCTGCCGGCGCTGGCCACCGTCCCGGGCGGCTCCACCAACGTCTTCGCCCGCGCGCTCGGGCTTCCCCGCGAGTGGCCGGACGGCACGAGCATGATCCTGGAGGGGCTGCGGCTCGGCCGGTCGCGGACGATCGGGCTCGGCCGCGCCGACGACCGCTACTTCACCTTCTGCGCCGGCTTCGGCATCGACGCGGCGGTGATCCACCGGGTGGAGCGGGCGCGCAGGCGGGGCCGGGTCTCCACGCCCGGGCTCTACCTGCGGTCGACCGTGGGCCAGTACTTCCTTGCCTCCGACCGCCGGCACCCGGCGATCACACTGGAACGCCCCGGTGAGGCGGCCGAGGGCGAGCTGGCCACGGTCATCATCCAGAACACGGCGCCCTGGACCTACCTCGGCGACTGGGAGATCAACCCGAACCCGGACGCGTCCTTCGACCTGGGGCTGGACGTGCTGGCAATGCGTCGACTGCGGGTGGCCAGCACGGCACGGACGGTGACCCAGTTCTTCTCCCGAAACGCCGATCCCCATGGCCGTCAGGCGCTGCGGCTGCACGACGTGTCGGAGTTCACCGTGCTCTCGGCCCGTCCGCTGGCTTTCCAGCTGGACGGGGACTACCTCGGCGAGCGGGAGAAAGTTAGATTCACGTCCGTTCCGGCCGCACTGAGAGTAATCTGCTAGGTCTCGGGTACTGCCGTCGGTTGACGCGAAGGACCACCGCAAGCGGTGGCCGCCACACCGACGGAAGGTGCCGGAAATGTCAGCAATGTCACGCGGACTGTACTATATTGATCCTCGACTGTGGTACGCCGGGTAACCAGAGCGCTCTGAAACCCGGACAAAGGGGTGGTGAGGTCGCTCACTGCTCGGAGTTTTTCCGAGCGGCGCCCTTGACATCGCGAGAGTTCGTGAAAGTATTCACAAGCGAACTCGTGTTACCGGGACATTGCCTGGATATGCTCGGCAGGTTGAGCTGTTCCAGCAGGTCCGAGGGGCCGTAAGCCTGCTCACGCAGTGCCGAATTGATGGATGCTGACCGTCACCAATCGGCATTGCGGATGCATATACAAAACGCAATGAAGTAAAAGCTGCCACCCATCCAGAACGAGGAGTGTTGCCGCCATGGACTGGCGCCACCGTGCTGTCTGCCGCGACGAGGACCCGGAGCTGTTCTTCCCGATCGGGACGTCCGGTCCGGCTCTGCTGCAGGTCGAGCAGGCCAAGGCCGTGTGCCGGCGGTGCCCCGTGACCGACCAGTGCCTGCAGTGGGCGCTCGAGTCGGGTCAGGACGCCGGCGTCTGGGGCGGGATGAGCGAGGAGGAGCGCCGCGCGGTCAAGCGCCGCGGCGGTCTCCGGGTGCTGCGCGCTCACTCCGCCTGATCCAACCGCACAGCTGCACGCCCCGGCCGAGCCATCCGCCGGGGCGTCTTGCTGTCCACCGCCAGGGCGGCGCGGCGGAGGACCAGGTCGGCGAGTTCGGGGGCGTCGGTGAGCGGGCCGGCCACGGCCACCGCGCCGGCAGCCCGGGCCGCCGCCACGACCGCGTCATGGAAGCGGCCGGGCGCCAGGAAGTAGGCGGCCACCGCCACCCGCCGGGCGCCGGCCGCGCGCAGCCGGGTCACCGCCGCACCGGTGGACGGGGGCGCCGCCGAGGCGTACGACACCCGGCAGGGCACCCCGAGCTCCCCGCCCAGGGCCGCGGCCACCCGGCCCACCGAGCCGCGGGCGTGCGGATCGCGGGTGCCCGCCGCCGCCAGCACCAGCGCGTCGAACCGGCCCGGGTCCGCCTCGGCCAGCCGGCGGCGCAGGGCGGCCAGCAGCGCGGCGTCCACCGCAGCGTCCGCCGGGCCGAGCACGTCGGTGACCCGGACGTCCATCGCCGGACCGGGCTCCCGGGCCGCGGCGACCGCCGCCGGGATGTCCACCCGCCGGTGGTACGCGGCGGTGAGCAGCAACGGCACCAGCACGGCCTGCGGCCGACCCGCCTCGGCGAGGCCCCGCAGCACCGCGGTCGGCCCCGGCTCGGTGTGGTCCAGCCAGCTCGGCAGCACCGTCGTGCCGGGACGGGCGGCCGCCACGGCCCGGGCCAGCGCCCGGGTCGCCTCGGCCGCCCGTGGATCACGGCTGCCGTGGGCGACCAGCACCACCGGGTCGGCAGCGGGGGCGGTCAGACGTGCAGGCCGCACTCGGTCTTCTCGAACATGGCCCACCGGCCCGCCCGCGGGTCCTCCCCCGCCTTCGTGCGGCGGGTGCAGGGCCAGCAGCCGATCGAGCCGTAGCCGCGGCTGAACAGCTCGTTGACCGGGATGTCGTACCGGGAGATGTAGGCGTCCACGTCCCGCTGGCTCCAGGCCGCGATCGGGTTGACCTTGACCTTGCCGCGCCGGGCGTCGAAGGCCACCACCGGCGTGTTGGCCCGGGTCGGCGACTCGTCCCGGCGCAGCCCGGCGGCCCAGGCGTCGTACCCGGTGAGAGCCCGCTCCAGCGGCTCCACCTTGCGCAGTTGGCAGCAGTCGTCCGGGGACTTGTTGAACAGCCGCGGGCCGTACTGGCCGTCCTGCTGCCCGACCGTCATCCGGGGACGGATCGAGCGCACGTTCACGGGAAGCCGCCGGGCCACCTCGTCGCGGACCCGCAACGTCTCCGGGAAGTGCAGGCCGGTGTCCAGGAAGATCACATCGACGCCGGGCGCGACCCGGGAGACCAGGTGCGCCAGCACCGCGTCCGCCATCGAGCTGGTCACGCAGAACCGGTCACCGAAGGTGTCGGCCGCCCAACGGGCGATCTCCAGCGCCGGGGCGCCCTCCAGCTCCCGGCCGGCCGCCTCGGCCAGCGCGCGCAGCTCCTCGGGGTCGCGCCGCGCCGGGTCGACCGGCGTCGGGCCACCGATCCCGACCAGGCCCAGGTTGGCCGCGGAGCCCAGAGTCATCTGTGCTGGCTTTTCGTTCGCGACTGCGGGGCTCGCAAGCTCACTCCTCGCGCTCACCGGGCCATCACCTTGCTGAGCAGGCCGGTGAACTTCACCGTGAAGACCCGGGCGCAGGCGTGGCACTCCCAGGCGCCGTGCCCGGCCTCGCTCGGCCGCAGGTCCTCCTCGCCGCAGTACGGGCAGTAGAGAGGTGCGGAACGTGTCTCACTCAACGCAATTCCTCCTCGTCGACCCTGATCACCCAGTTGGCGAACGTCTCGCCCTCGGTCCGGCCGGCCAGGTAGCGGCGGGCCAGCCGTTCCACGTACTCCGGAAGCTCCTCGGCGGTGGTCTTCAGGCCGCGCAGCTTGCGGCCGAAGCCGGCGGTCTGCCCCTGCGCCATGCCGAGGCCGCCGCCGAGGTGCACCTGAAAGCCCTCCACCTGCCGGCCGTCCGGGCCGACCACGAGCTGGCCCTTGAGGCCGATGTCGGCGACCTGGGTCCGCGCGCAGGCGTTCGGGCAGCCGTTGAGGTGGATGGAGATGTCGGCGTCGAAGTCGCGCAGCCGCTCCTCCAGCCGGGCCACCAGCTCCTCGCCGCGCCGCTTGGTCTCGACGATGGCGAGCTTGCAGTACTCGATGCCGGTGCAGGCCATGGTGCCGCGCCGCCAGGCCGACGGCCGGGCCTCCAGGCCGACCCCGCGCAGCGCTTCGACCAGCGACTCCGTCCGCTCCGGCGCCACGTCGAGCACCAGCAGCTTCTGGTACGGGGTGAGCCGGACCCGGTCGCTGCCGTGCGCCTCGACCAGGTCGGCGAGCCGGGCCAGCTGCGGGCCGGAGACCCGACCCACCACCGGGGCGGCCCCCACGTAGTTGCGCCCGTCGCGCTGCGGGTGCACCCCGATGTGGTCCATCGGCTTCGCGGGCAGCTCCGGGGCCGGGCCGTCGAGCAGCGTCCGGCCCAGGTACTCCTTCTCCAGTACCTCGCGGAACTTCCCCACGCCCCAGTCCGCGACCAGGAACTTCAGCCGGGCGCGGTTGCGCAGCCGGCGGTAGCCGTAGTCGCGGAAGATGCCGACCACGCCGGCCCAGACGTCCGGCACCTCGCCCAGCGGCACCCAGACGCCGAGCCGCTGGGCCAGCATCGGGTTGGTGGAGAGGCCGCCGCCGACCCAGAGGTCGAAGCCGGGGCCGTGCTCCGGGTGGTCCACCCCGAGGAAGGCGATGTCGTTCGCCTCGTACGGGGTGTCCACGAGCCAGGAGATCGAGGACTTGAACTTGCGCGGCAGGTTGGAGAACTGCTTGTCGCCGATGTACCGGCGGACGATCTCGTCGATCGCCGGCGTCGGGTCGACCAGCTCGGCCTCGGCCACCCCGGCGACCGGGCTGCCCAGCACGATGCGCGGGCAGTCACCGCAGGCCTCGGTGGTCTGCAGGCCGACCGCCTCCAGCCGGCGCCAGATCTCCGGCACGTCCTCGACCCGGATCCAGTGGAACTGGATGTTCTGCCGGTCGGTGATGTCGGCGGTGTCCCGGGCGAACTCCCGGGAGATATCGGCGATCACCCGGAGCTGGGCCAGGTTGAGCTGACCGCCGTCGACCCGGACCCGGAGCATGAAGAACTCGTCCTCCAGCTCGTGCGGCTCCAGCACGGCGGTGCGCCCGCCGTCGATGCCGGCCTTGCGCTGGGTGTAGAGCCCCCACCAGCGGAACCGGCCGCGCAGGTCCTGCGGATCGATCGAGGCGAAGCCCCGGTGGGCGTAGATGTTCTCGATCCGGGCCCGGACGTTCAGCGGGTCGTCGTCCTTCTTGATCCGCTCGTTGGCGTTGAGCGGCTCGCGGTGACCGAGCGCCCACTGCCCCTCACCGCGCGGGCGGCGGGCCGCCCGCGCGGCGGGCGCCGGGGTCTCGGGCCGGGTCGGGGTGCTGCTGACCGCCATCGCGGCGTCCTCCGTTGTCTGCGGTGCCCGGGTGCGCGGACGCGGCGGCCGGCCCTAGGAAGGGCCGTGGACGGCGATGTCTTTCAACGGCCGGCGCGGGAGCGCGCCCGAGACGGAAAGGTCGGGCGTCGTCAGTGGGCCGGACAGATCGCGCTGCGCACGCGGCCGTAATCGACGTGGCGACGGGCCACGAAGCGGCGGACGACAGCGGCGGTCATGGACCCATGCTTCCACACCCCCGAGGACCCGGCCAATGACCGCGTGTGCCATCCCACATCACGGACCAGCACCCTGCGATCCCGGCCCGCCGTCCAGGTCCGGCAGCGGCGCGTGGCGCGGTGTGGCAGGCTCGGCGCGTGGGCACAATGTCCGGAAAGCGGCAATTAGTCGGCGCCGGTGATCCCCGAATGGTCGGGCAGGACGAGGCCGGCGGGCGGGCGGCCCACGACATGCGGCGCGTGACGCGGTGGGCGGGGCTGGTCTGGCTCGGGCCGACGCTGCTCACCCTGATCGTCACCCTCGCCGGGATCGATCGGGCCCAGCTGTGGCGGGACGAGCTGGCGACCTGGAGCGCGGCGACCCGCCCGGTCGGGGACCTGCTCCGGCTGGCCGGCACGATCGACGCCGCGACCGGGCCCTACTACCTGCTGATGCACGGCTGGGTCGCGGTGTTCGGCGACTCGACCACCGCGCTGCGGCTGCCCTCCGTGCTGGCCATGGCCGGGGCGGCCGGGCTCACCGCCCTGCTCGGCCAGCGGCTGCTCGGCGCCCGGGTCGGCCTGCTCGCGGGGCTGCTCTTCGCCGTCCTCCCCGGCACCTCCCGGTACGCCCAGGAGGCCCGCCCGTACGCGCTGGCCACGCTCCTCGCCGTGCTGGCCACCCTGCTCCTGGTCGACGCGCTGCGGCGACCGGCGTGGTCACGCTGGGCCGGCTACGCCGTCGCCGTCGCCGCGCTCGGGCTGACCCATCTCATCGCGCTCACCCTGCTCGCCGCGCACGCCCTGGCGGTGCTGACCACCTTGCGGACAGGTGAACGTCGCGCGTGGCGGTGGCTGGTGGCGCTGCTGCCGGCCGTCCTGCTGGCGGCCCCGCTGGTGCTGCTGGCCCGGGGGCAACGATCCCGGCAGCTCGACTGGGTGGACCTGGCCCGGCTGAGCGACCTGATTGCGCTGCCGAGCGGGGTGGCGCAGAGCGGCCCGGTGGGTGGGCTGGTGCTCGGCCTCGCCGCGCTGGGCGCGGCACGGCTCGGCCGGCGGGCGCTGCTGTCGGGGGGGTGCGTCCTGCTGCCCGTGCTGCTGGTCTTCGCCGCCGGGCTGGTCGTACCGCTCTGGGTGCCGCGCTACCTGGTCTTCACCGTGCCGTTCGGCTGCCTGCTGGCCGGCGCGGCCCTGGCCAGCGTGCCGGTGGCGCCGGCGCTCACGCTGGTGGCGCTGGCCGGGGTGCTGGGCCTGCCCGACCAGGCGGCGCTGCGCCGCACCCACGAGTGGCCGCGCAGCGCCACGGTGGACTACCGGGGCGTGGCCCGGGTGATCGCCGACCATGAGCAGCCCGGTGACACGATCGTCTTCTCGCCCCGGGACAGCTGGCTCTTCCCCGACGTCGGCACCGCGTACCACCTGCGGGGGCGGCGGCCGCGCGACGTGCTGGTGGTTCGCGACCAGCGGCAGCGCGCGGACCTCTGGGCCAGCGAGTGCGACCGGCCGGCGGAGTGCCTGGCCGGCGTGCGACGGGTCTGGCTGGTGGTGACCGGACAGCGGAACAACCCGGTGGCCGCCGTGCCCGGGGCGAAGGGCGCGGCGCTGCGGGACGGCTTCACCGTCCAGCAGGTCTGGCCCCGCCCCGGCCTGACCGTCGCCCTCCTCACCCGCTGACGGGCCCCGTCACCACCCCCGCCCCGGTATCCGGAGGATTCTCTGAGCGGGCGCGGATCGCCGGGGGCGGAGGGGTCTCAGGCGGTTAGGCGGTCGGCGCCGGGGCGGGCCAGCGGGACGACCAGCACCGCCTCCGTGCCGCCGGTGGTGCCGTTGCGCAGCTCGATGGTGCCGCGCAGCTCCCCGGTCACCAGCGCCCGGACGATCTGGAGCCCCAGCCGGCTGCCGCTTTCGGCGTCGAACTGCTCGGGCAGGCCGCGCCCGTTGTCGGCGACCGAGACGTGCAACTCCTTGCGGAGCCGGTGCGCCGAGACCACCACCTCGGGCGGCAGGCCGGCGTCCCCGACCGGCTCCGAGGGCAGCTCGCCGTCGGCGGCGGCCGGCGGGAATCCGTGCTCGACGGCGTTGAGCAGCAGCTCGTTGAGGACCATCACCAGCGAGGTGGCGATCTCGGCGGGCAGTACGCCGAAGCTGCCCGAACGCCGCATGCGGACCGTCACCTCGGTCGCCGCGACCTCGGTCGCCGCGCTGGCCACCCGGTCGACGATGCCGTCGAACTCGACCGCCTCGTCGCTGGACATGGAGAGCGTCTCGTGCACCAGGGCGATCGAGGCGACCCGGCGTACCGACTCCTCCAGGGCGACCCGGGCCTCGGGCATGGCGACCCGGCGGGCCTGCAGGCGCAGCAGGGCGGCGACGGTCTGGAGGTTGTTCTTCACCCGGTGGTGGATCTCCCGGATGGTGGCGTCCTTGGTCATCAGCGCCCGATCCCGGCGGCGTACCTCGGTGATGTCGCGGACCAGCACCAGCGCGCCGATCGGCACGCCGGCCGGCATCAGCGGCAGCGCCCGGGTGAGCATGGTCGCGCCCCGGGCGTCGATCTCCCGCCGGGGCGGCGCCTCGCCGCGCAGCGCAGCCAGGACGGCGTTCCCGGCGTCGGTGCCCTCCAGCGGGTCGTCGGCCAGCCGGCGGTGCAGCTTGGCCAGGTCCTCCCCCACCAGGTGGGAGGCGTATCCCAGCCGCCGGTACGCGGACTGCGCGTTCGGGCTGGCGTAGGTGACCTTGCCGTTGGCGTCCAGCCGGACCAGCCCGTCGCCCACCCGCGGCGCCGAGGTGGTCTCGCCGGGGTGCCGCGGCGGCGGGAAGGTGCCGTCGGCGATCATCTGGGCCAGGTCGTCGGCGGTGGTGAGGTAGTTCAGTTCGAGCTGGCTGGGCGTGCGGGCCGTGGAGAGGTTGGTGTCCCGGCCGACCACCGCGATGATCTCGCCGTTCTCTCCGTCGGCGCTGCGCAGCCGGACGGGGATCGCCTCGTGCCGGGCGGGCACGTCGCCGTACCAGACGGGGTCGCCCTCCCGCCAGATCCGGCCCTGCCGGTGGGCGACCTCCAGGTGGGCCACCTCCGGCCCACCGACGATCCGGCCCACCTGGTCGTCGAGGTACGCGGTCGGCGCGGTCGTCGGGCGGACCTGGGCCACGCAGAGGAAGGTGCCCTCGCCGTCCACCGGCACCCAGAGCAGCAGGTCGGCGAAGGAGAGGTCGGAGAGCAGCTGCCAGTCGCCGGCGATCCGGTGCAGGTGATCGATGTCGGCCGGGCGGAGCTGGGTGTGCTCCTCGGCGAGGTCGCGCAGCGTGGACACGCTGAAAAGAGTGCCACGCCGGGCGTCACATCGTCGCGGTGATCTTCCGCAGCCCCCGGGGCGCGTCCGGGTCCTCGCCGCGGGTCAGCGCCAGCGCCAGGGCGAGCCGCTGCAGCGGCAGGATGTCCAGCAGCGGGGCGTACCGCTCGTCGACCTCGGGGACGGCCATCCGGGCGGTCGCCTCGACGTCGGCGGAGCCGACCACCACCACGTCGGCGCGGCGCTCGCCGAGCCGGGGCAGCACCTCCCGCATCGACCGGCCGCCGGGGCCGGAGCCGACCACCGCGAGCACCGGCACGTCCGGGTCGGTCATGGCGAGGGGGCCGTGCAGCAGGTCGGCGCCGGAGAAGGCGAGCGCGGGCAGGTAGGAGGTCTCCATCAGCTTCAGCGCCGCCTCCCGGGCGGTCGGGTACGCGTACCCGCGGCCGGTGGTGACCAGTTGGGCGGCGAACCGGTAGCGCGGCGCGAGCTGGGCCGGGGTGGGGTCGGCCAGCGTGCGGGTGGCGAGCTCGGGCAGCGCGGCGAGGGCGGATCGTTCCTCGGCCGGGAGCACCCCGTCGCCGGCCCGCACGCCCTCTATCAGCATCAGCAGCGCGAGCAGCTCGGCGGTGTACGTCTTGGTGGCGGCGACCGCCCGCTCATGCCCGGCGGCGATGTCCACCGAGAGCTCGGCGGTCTCCGCCAGCGGGGAGCCGGGAGCGTTGGTGACCGCGAGGGTGAGCGCGCCGGAGGCCCGGGCCACCCGCAGCACCTCGGCGAGGTCGGGCGAGCCGCCGCTCTGGCTGACCCCGACTACCAGGGCGTCGGAGAGGTCCGGCCGGGCGCCGAAGACGGTGATCGCGCTCGGCGAGGCGAGGCCGGCCGGGAGGCCGAGGCGGATCTCGGTCAGGTACGCCGCGTAGAGGGCGGCGTGGTCGGAGGTGCCGCGCGCGGTGAGGACCACGTGCCGGGGGCGGCGCTCGGCGATCACGGCCGCCACCCGGGCGATCGCCCCGGCGTGCTCGGCGGAGAGCAGGCGCTCGTAACCGGCCGGCTGCTCGTCGATGTCGGCCGCCATGCCGGCCCCTGGACGGGTCACGAAGAGCTCCTCCCTGCGCGGTTTCCGCGCGATCCGTGCTCAGTCTTGCATCATTTGTCCTGCTCGAGCAATGGAACGAACAGCAATGCGCAGTGGATCACCATGTTGACGCACCATCCCCTAGGCTTGCCCGGCCGGCGAACCGACTCACCGAGAGGACGACGTGCCCGAGGGAACGGACGACCCCGCGCTGTCCGCGGCGGAGGAGCTCGCGCTGGCCCGGCTGGCGCTGGCCGAGGGAGACCTCCGACACGCCGCCGACCACGTCGCCGCCGCCATCGTCCAGGCCCCGACCCTGCCCGAGCTGCACGAAACGCTGGCCCGGGTCGCCGCGGCCAGCGGCAACGACCTGGAGCTCTTCCCGCTCGGGCACCACGCCTTCGTCGGCGCGGTGGTGGCCCGCGCGCACCTGCTCGCCGCCGCCGGGCGGCCGGCCGAGGGCCTCGACCTGCTGGCCGCCGCCACCGGCTACGCGCCCGGCGTCGACTGGGCCGGCGTGCCCTGGGTCACCGCGCCCGAGCTGCCCGAACGGCTCGATCCCGAGCGGACCGCCCGGATCCTCATGCAGCTCTGTGCGGCCGTGCCGGACCCGGTGCCCCGGCGCGCCCGGGACCCGCTGCGGCCGTACCTCACGCTCGCCCGCAACGCGATCACCGTCCATCCCGGGCATTCCCTGCTGCTGGGCGCGGCGTCCGCGCTGGCCCGGCGGGTCGGCGAGGTCACCCTCGCCGTCACCTGGGCCAGCCGGGGGGTACGCGCGCAGCCCTCCAAACTCGGCGAGGTCTGGCTCGGGTACGCGTACCGCAGTGCCGGCCGGACCCGAGACGCCCTGGCGGCGCTCGGCCGCGCGGTCGGGCATGATCCGGACGATCTCGCGGTCTACGCCGACATCGCCGGCACGCTGGCCGACCACGGCCGGCTCGACGAGGCGCTCGACTGGATCGACCGGGCGCTGGCCCGCGACCCCACCTTCGACTGTGCCGTGCACACCGCGCACCGGCTGCGGTTCCTGCGCGACGGGGACGTGGCCCACCTGGTGGCGCTCGCCGACTTCATCCGCGACCATCCCGACGACAGCCACGAGCACGGCGACCTGGCCGAGTGCTGCCGCAGCCGCCCGTGGCTGGGGCAGGTGACGCCGGCCGGTGGGCTGATGCTGGACGCGCTGCGGCAGGCCCTCGCCGCCGAGGGCGCCGCCCGGGTGGCCGTCCGGCTGGACGCGCTTGAGCCGCCGAGCGCGATGCGTACCGTCGCGGCGGCCGTGCCCGGGTTGGACGTCGAGGTGGCGGAGGTGGCCGACCCGGATCCGCGCGAGCCCCGCCGGGCCACCGCCTGCCAGCTCTGGCGGTACGACGGCACGACGGTCGCGCCCACGCTGCCCCTCCCCTCGGGCGAGGCGACGGAGCGGATCCGGCAGCTCGCCCACCCGGCCTGGCCCCACCCACCGGCCGCGTACGACGCCGCCGTCGGGCTGGCCACCCTGGAGCTGAAGGACCTGCTCCGCCTGCTGGTGCACCCGCCCGCGGCGCCGCCGACCGGGTTGGGGCGGGTGCTGGCGGGCCAGGACCCTTCGCTCTGGGTGCGCTGCGTGCAGGTCTGGGCCTGCCTCGGCCTGCTGCATCACCGCACGGACGAGTCGTGGGCGGAATCCACCCGGCGCCGGGTGCTCGTGCAGCTGGTCTGGGGCGTGGAGGACTGGATCACCGAGGCGGCGCTCTTCGCCCTGATCACCGCCGCCTGGGTGGAGCCTGCGGTACGCCCGGACGTGGCCCGGGTGGTGGCCGAACGCCTCGCCGACGTGGCGGCCGTGGCCCGGGAACGCCGGGTGCCGATCGCCGCCTCCCTGGCCCACCTGGCCCTGGCCACCCCCGCCGTGGACGCGGCGACCATCGCGCTCGCCCACGAGCTGCTCGGCGACACGTCGGGGCGGCCGCGGCGGCCCGGCCCGCTGGCTCGCCTCTGGCGCCGCCTCGGCGCCCTACTCCGGCACCCCTGACCCGCCGCGAACCCGTCCCCTCAGGTCGCCGATGATCGACTCAAGGCGCGGCATGTCGCGGTGTCAGAGGGCGCTGACAGCCCGACCTGCCGCAAGCCGTGACGGCCCTGGCGGGCATGCCGCCCGGAGTAGGGCGGGGCGGGGCGGAAATGCGGCGCGGCCACGCCGTACCCGGGAAGGGTCGGCGTGGCCGCGGACCGCGCGTCAGGCGACGGGGGCCTTGCCGAGGGCGGTCTCGGCCTGGTCCTCCGGGGTCTCGCCGCCGGGCCGGGCGTCGTTGGCCGAGCGGAGCGGGACCTCCTTGATGAACCAGGCGAGCACCGGCACCACGACGGTGAAGAGCACCGCCCACAGGAAGACGTGGGAGATGGCATCGGCCAGGCCACCGAGGACCAGCTCGCGCAGCTGCGCCGGCAGCTCCTTCAGCTTCTCCAGGTCCATCCCCCGGCCCTCGCCGGTGCCACCGCTGAACGCGTCGCCGGCGGCGGACTCGGCGAGCCGGTTGGCGAAGATCGCGCCGAACAGCGAGACCCCGAACGAGCCACCGATGGACCGGAAGAAGGTCGCCGCGCCGCTCGCCGCGCCCAGGTCCCGCTGCTCGACGCTGTTCTGCGCGATCAGCATCGAGGTCTGCATGAGGAAGCCCATACCGACGCCGAGGACGATCATGTAGAGCGACGACTCGGTCTTGCTGGTGCCCAGGTCCAGCCGGGTCAGCAGCGCCATGCCCGCGGTCATCACCACGCCGCCGATGATCGGGAAGGCCCGGTAGCGGCCGGTCTTCGTGATCGTGCGCCCGACCACGAGCGAGACCACCAGCATGCCGAACATCAGCGGGAGCAGCAGCAGCCCGCTGTTGGTCGCCGAGGCGCCCTGCACGGTCTGCTGGTAGAGCGGCAGGAAGCTCATCGCGCCGAACATGGCGAAGCCGAGCAGGAAGCCGATCACCGAGATGAGGGCGAAGTTGCGGTTGGCGAAGAGCCCCAGCGGCAGGATCGGCTCGGCCGCCCGCCGCTCGACGAAGCCGAAGACGACCAGGGCGACCAGGGCGAGGGCGGCGAGACCGAGGATCTGCGGCGAGGCCCAGTCGTACTCGTTGCCGCCCCACGTGGTGAGCAGCACGACAGCGGTGATCCCGACCGAGAGCAGCGCGGCGCCCAGCCAGTCGATCCTGTGTTCGGTGCGGTACTTCGGCAGGTGCATGGTGGTGGCGAGCACCAGCAGCGCCACGCCGCCCAGCGGCAGGTTGACGTAGAACGCCCAGCGCCAGGAGAGGTGGTCGGTGATGAAGCCGCCGACCAGCGGGCCGGCGACCATGGCGATGGCCATGATGCCGGCGATCATGCCCTGGTAACGGCCCCGCTCGCGGGGCGGCACCAGGTCGCCGATGATCGCCATCACCCCGACCATCAGGCCGCCGGCGCCGAGGCCCTGCACGGCGCGGAAGGCGATCAGCTCGATCATGCCGTCGTGGACGCCGCCGAACAGGTCCGAGCCGGACATGCCGCAGAGCGCCGAGCCGACCAGGAAGACGACCACCGAGGTGAGGAAGACGGCCTTACGGCCGTAGAGGTCGCCTAGCTTGCCCCAGATCGGGGTAGAGACCGTGGTGCCCAGCACGTACGCGGTGACCACCCAGGTGAAGTGGTCGACGCCGCCGAACTCGCCGACGATCCGCGGCAGGGCGGTGCTGACGATCATGTTGTCGAGCATCGCGAGCATCATCGCGATCATCAGGCCGAAGAGCACGACCCGTACGTTGGGTCGCGCCGACGCCTGGATTTCCTGACTCATGGGTAAGCTCCCCCGAAGATGTGTCGAACTTACTTGCCGCCCGGCTAGTCACCTTACTAGCCGGACGGTAAGTTGGGCAGCAGGAAACCGTCAAGCGAGTTAGGTGGTTCGGGTGAGGGAGAGCACAGGCGGCACGCGGAAACGCATCCAGGCCGTCGCGCTGGAGCTCTTCACCGAGCAGGGGTACGAGAAGACCTCGCTCCGGGAGATCGCCGAGCGGCTGGGCGTGACCAAGGCCGCCCTCTACTACCACTTCAAGAGCAAGGACGAGATCGTCAACAGCTTCGTCGAGGACCGGCTGGGCCGGATGGACGAGCTGATCGCCTGGGCCCAGTCGCAGCCGGCCACCCTGGCCACCCGCCGGGCGCTGATCACCAGGTACGCCGACGCCATGTTCGCCAGCGAACAGCCCTCGGTGATGCGCTTCTTCGAGCAGAACCAGACCGTGCTGAAGAGCCTCGCCGCCGGCCAGCAGATGCGGGACCGGATGATGCGCCTCGCCAACGAGCTGTGCCGCGGCGACGACTCGCCCGCCGCCCAGCTGCGCGCCGCGCTGACCCTCTTCGCCGTGCACAGCAGCTGGTTCGCGGTGCGCGCCCCGCACATCACCGACGAGGAGCGGAAGAAGATCGCCCTGGAGGTCGCCGACGAGCTGCTGTCGAGGATCGCCGACGCCGACTGACCCGACCGATCAGGCCCGGCCGGTCAGGTCCAGGCGCAGGCCGAGCAGCATCACCCCGGGCAGCGGGGACCAGTCCTTCTCCGGCACGCGGACGAAGCCCATCCGCTCGTAGAGCCGGTGCGCCGTGGCGGCCATCCCGCTGCGTACGCAGATCACCACGGCCGAGCAGCCCAGCTCGGTCGCCCGGGACACGCAGGCGCGGACCAGGGCCGCCCCGGCTCCCCGGCCCTGGACTGACGGATCGACGGCGAGCATCCGGAACTCCGCCTCACCCGGGCCACACAGTTCGGCGTACGGGCTGCCGGGCAGCACGAACGTCACGGCCCCCAACACCTCACCGGTGGCCTCGTCGACGGCGACCAGCACCTCGCCGGTCTCCGCCCGGGTGGCCACGTCGGCGAGCACCACGCCGTAGCCGTTCTCGCCCTTGAGCTGGCCGTCGGCCTCGTACGCCGCGACCGTCAGCCGGGCCACCGCGGCGAAGTCGGTCGGGTCCGCCCGGCGGACCGAGAGGCCGGTCAACCGATCACCGCGATCAGGTCGCCGTCCTGCACGACGTCGCCCTCGTTGACCGCGATCTGCTGCACCACGCCGTCGGACTCGGCGACGACCGGGATCTCCATCTTCATCGACTCGAGGATCACCAGCGTGTCCCCTTCGGAGACGGTGTCCCCGGCCGACGCGACGACCTTCCAGACGTTCGCCACCATCTCGGCGCGGATCTCCTCGGCCATCTCACGGCCCTCCCTCCACCGGTGTGTCTGCGAACGGTATCCAATCATGACCCGGGACACCGCGGGCGCGGAGCGGTCATCACGCCGCGTTCGGCCCCGCCGGACCACCGGCGCCGCCGCCGGCACTAGGCTCAGCGGGTCGGACCCCGGAAGCCCGGAGGACCGGTACGCGACCTCCGCCGCGCTCGCCGCGGTCGGATGTGACCAGCTCAAGGAGGCACAGCATGGCGAAGAAGGCCCGGAAGAAGAGGGCTCGGAAGAAGAGCAGCGCCAACCACGGCAAGCGCCCCAACGCCTGATCGGCGGCGGGCGCACCCGCCGGCGACGATCAGCAGCTCCCGCGGCCCCGGGCCGGGAGACACCGGTGGCCCGGGTCGAATCCGACCCGGGCCACCGGTTTCTCGTCACTCAGGCGCTCATTCCGCCAGCTCGCGGGACTCGTTCGTCTCGAAGACCACCAGCTCGGTGAGGCGCACCCGCAGCCGCTCGCGCAGCTGCTCCGGCGCGATCTCGTTGCCGCAGCAGCGGGCGACCAGCGCCTTCACCTCCTGCTCGATGCCGTACTCGCGCAGGCAGTGCCCGCACTCGTCGAGGTGGTGGCGGATCAGTGTGCGGCGCTCCTCCGCGCACTCCAGATCGAGGTAGAGGTAGACCTCCGCGAGCACCTCGCGGCAGTCCGTCTCGTGCGGCTCTCCACAGCTCACGGTCACACCTCCCGGCCGGCGGCGGCGGCCGAACCCTTGGACGCCGGCGCGGCGCTGAAGCCCCGCTCCGCGGCGTACTGCTCCAGCAGCTTGCGCAGATTACGTCGACCCCGGTGCAGTCGCGACATCACGGTGCCGATCGGCGTGCCCATGATCTCGGCGACCTCCTTGTAGGAGAAGCCCTCGACGTCGGTCAGGTAGACGGCCAGCCGGAACTCCTCCGGCAGCTGCTGAAGGGCCTCCTTGACATCGCTGTCCGGCAGGCGGTCCAGCGCCTCGGTCTCCGCCGAGCGCAGCCCGCTGGAGGTGTGCGACTCGGCCTCGGCGAGCTGCCAGTCGGTGATCTCGTCGGTGGGCGCCTGGATGGGCTGGCGCTGCCGCCGACGGTAGGAGTTGATGTACGTGTTGGTCAGGATCCGGTAGAGCCAGGCCTTCAGGTTGGTGCCCTGCTCGAACTGGTGGAAGGCGGCGTACGCCTTCAGGAACGTCTCCTGGACCAGATCCTCGGCATCCGCCGGGTTACGCGTCATCCGCAGCGCGGCAGGGTAGAGCTGATCGACGAAGGGCATCGCGTCCCGCTCGAAGCGGGCCCTGCGCTCGTCCGTCTTCTCGGTGGTCAACCGCACATCCCCTCGCGTCGGATGCTTTCCCGCCGAGGATACGCGTGCGGACCTGCCCGCAGATCCAGTTCCGGCCGGTGTGGTACTCACCACGGCCGACGCGGGCCACTCCGGCGCGTCCAGCAGCTGCCTCAGCTGCCGCGCGTCCCGTTCGTCCCGGCTCCGTGTCTGGGTCGGCACCGGTCACCCCCCTCGGCTGAAAACGTCATCCGCGGGTAGTAACGCGCGCCGTGGGCCGGCTCATTCCGCCCCCGCCGATCCTGGTCCCGGCCTCGGCCGCGAACCGACGCTGGGACCAGGAAGGGCCTGGGAGGATGACCCCAAACGTCCGAACCGGGCGATTGGTGCCATCGATTGCAACGAGCTGCTGGTACCGCCGGAAACGCCCCGCTTGTCCGAGCCGGCCTAACGGATCGGCATCAACATCCGGCAGACCCGTCCGGACCCGCCCGGTCGCCCGCCCAGACGCGGCCGCCGCGGCTACCCACGAGCCGACTCGGGCGGTTGCTCCGTCCAGCCCTGCCGGCGCAGCCACCCGAGCACCGCCTCGGCCGTGCCGGCCGGGTCGCGCCGCAGGCCGTGGCGCTCCCCCGGCCGCACCACGACCTCGATCCCCGGGCCGGCCTCCGGCACGCCGAACGGATCCCGGTCGCCGTTGACTACGAGGGTCGGCAACCCCGTCGACAGCTCCGCCGCGCGCGAACGCTCCGGACGACCCGGCGGGTGCAGCGGGAACGCCAGCGCCACGATCCCCGCCGCGCCGACCGCGCCCGCCGTGCGGCAGGCGACGCGGGCGCCGCTGGAGCGCCCGCCGACCACCAACCGGGACACCGTCGGATGGCGCTCCGGCAGCGCGGCGAGCACCGCCGTCCACGCCTCGTCCAACTGCCCGGCCGGAGCCGGCGCGCGTCGACCGGCGACCCGGTAGGGCTGCGTCACCCGGACCACCGCCACCCCGGCGTCGACCGCCGCGTCGCGGACCGCGAGCAGATCCGGCGCATCCACCCCGCCGCCGGCGCCGTGCCCGAGCACGAGCACGGTGGTGGCCGGCCCGGCCGGCAGATCGGTGTCGATCCGGGCCCGCCCGCGGGGCGTGTCTATCTCGTCGCTGTGCCGCACCGGCCCATTCTGCGCCCGAGGCGGGACGTGGCACGGGCCCTCGGCGAGCGACGCCGGAACGGATCCGCCCGCCCCCACCGTGAACGGCGGAGGCGGGCGGCAAGGGGTCAGCTCAGCGGCACCAGGGTGAGCAGGCGGTCACGCACCGGCGGCCCGGCCTCGTCGACCGCGTCCGGATCCGGCTGCACCTCGCTGCGCCAGGCGACGAGCATCGCCCGCCGCTCGCGCGGTGTGGTGCCGCCCCAGACGCCGTGGCAGTCGCCCACCTCCAGCGCCCAGGCCAGGCAGGACCCCTGGACATCACAACTGCGGCAGAGCGCGACGGCCGTGTCCGCCGGTTCGTTGGGTGCCGGAAAGAAGGTTTCCGGGTCCACACTCTGGCAGGTCCCTCTGGTCCGCCACGCCTCGTCCTGTCGCCGCTCTCGCACGGCCCGCAACAGTCGCGGATCTCGTCGTGCGGCGGCCACCTCATGCGGGCGGGGCATACGCGCCCGTGTCATTCACCCACCTCCCCCGTGGGACCGGCAAGATCGTGAAGATCGATGGGGTCACCCGCCCCGTGCGAATGGACGCCCATCGCCGGCGCTGTGTTCTATCGCACTTGCCGACGCGTGGACAAGACTCTGCCGTAAAGATGGCTAAACGGCCGGGAGACGTTTCACCCGCAACCCTGGCAAATCAGCACACGACAATGTGACGACAGTGATCAGAAGAGCGTCATTTCCGTCGCGTCCTCCGCGCGCGCCGTCGGCACCCGGGCGGTCAGCTGCGGGCCGTCGTTGCGGACGTCGCCGACCGCCGGGGAGACCGGGCGGATCTCCAGCCCGGCGAGCCACTCAGCCGACGGCGGGGCCAGCAGCCGGGCGGGATCCTCGGTCGGGGCGAGCCAGGGCGTCCAGCGCTGCCGGGGCAGCAGCAGCGGCATCCGGTCGTGCACCTCGGCCAACTCGCCGACCGCCGCCGTGGTCAGCACGCTGAAGGTGAGCAGCGGGATGCCCGCCGACTCCCAGACCGACCAGATGCCGGCGAAGGCGAGCACCGAGCCGTCTCTCGGCGTCATGTAGTAGGGCTGCCGGCGACCGCCCGGCTCACGGACCCACTCGTACCAGCCGTCGGCCGGGACCAGGCAGCGCCGGCGGGCGAAGGACGGGGCGTACGCCCGGCTGGTGGCGACCGTCTCGGCCCGGGCGTTGATCATGCGGGCCGCGCCGGCGGCCGTCCGGGACCAGTGCGGGACCAGCCCCCACCGGCCGACCGACAGGGCGCGCCGCCGCTGCGGGTCGAGCCGGACCAACGGCACCGGGTCGGTGGGGGCGACGTTGAAGTCCGGGCCGACGCCGCCGCCGGTCTCGTCGTACGACTCGAACAGCGCGCTCAGGTCGTCCGTGCTCCTGGTCGTCGCGTACCTCCCGCACATGGCGCACACGCTAACCCGCCGACGGGTCCCCGGCTGTCCCGCCAACCGGGAGTCGGCCCGACGGCCGGGTCCGCCCGTCGGTGGAGACGGCAGAATGTAACCGTGGGGAATCTGACCGCAACCCGGCCGCCGCAGCCGTGGACCGCACCGACCGCCAGCGACCCGGTGGCCGCGACGCTGCGCCTGCCCGGTTCCAAGTCGATGACCGCGCGGGCCCTGGTGCTCAGCGCCCTGGCCAACGGCCCGTCGACGCTGGACGGGCCGCTGCGCGCGCGGGACACCGAGCTGATGGCCGGCGGGCTGCGGGCGATGGGCGCACACGTGTCGATCTCCGACGACGAACGCTGGCTGGTCCGGCCGCACCGGCTGGTCGGCCCGGCCCACGTCGACGTCGGCCTGGCCGGCACCGTGATGCGCTTCGTGCCGCCGGTGGCCGGCCTCGCCGAGGGTCGGGTCACCTTCGACGGCGACCCGCAGGCCCGGGTCCGCCCGCTCGGCCCGCTGATCGGGGCGCTGCGCTCCCTCGGCGTACGCATCGACGCCCCGGCCACCCGCAGCCTGCCACTGGTGGTCCTCGGCGCCGGGCGGGTGACCGGCGGTGAGGTGGTGATCGACGCCTCCGCCTCCAGCCAGCTCGTCTCCGGGCTGCTGCTCGCCGCGCCGCGCTTCGACCGGGGCGTGGTGGTCCGGCACCAGGGCCCGCCGGTCCCCTCCGCGCCGCACCTGCGGATGACCGTACAGATGCTCCGGGCCGCCGGGGCCGCCGTCGACGACACCACCCCGGACGTCTGGGCGGTCGAGCCCGGCCCGCTGAGCGGCCGCGGCTGGAAGATCGAGCCGGACCTCTCCGGTGCGGTCCCGTTCTTCGCCGCCGCGCTGGTCACCGGCGGGGAGGTGACCCTGCAGGGCTGGCCGCGCAGCAGCATGCAGCCGGTCGAGCAGCTCCGCTCGCTGCTGCACCGGATGGGCGGCGAGGTGACCCTGACCACCGCCGGACTGACCGTGCGGGGCACCGGCACGGTGCACGGCCTGGACGCCGACCTCTCCGACGTCAGTGAGCTGACCCCGGCGCTGACCGCGCTGGCCATGCTCGCCGACTCGCCGTCCCGGCTGACCGGCGTCGGGCACATCCGGGGTCACGAGACCGACCGGATCGCCGCGCTGGCCCGGGAGTTCGCCGCGCTGGGCGCGGACATCACCGAGTCCGCCGACGGGCTGGAGATCCGCCCCCGCCCGCTGCGCGGCGGGACATTCCGGACGTACGCCGATCACCGGATGGCGCATGCCGCCGCGGTGGCCGGGCTGGCCGTCCCGGGCATCGAGGTGGACGACGTGGCGTGCACCTCGAAGACCATGCCCGAGTTTCCGGCACTATGGTCGGCGATGGTTACCGGAAAGAGCTGACGCGACGGGGGGCACGTCCTGACGAGCAGGCGGCGGGAGTACGACGAGGAGGACGTACGGGTCCGACCCGGGAAGTCCTCGCGCCCGCGTACGCGCACCCGCCCCCGGCACGAGAACGCGGTGGACGGCTTCGTGATCGCCGTCGACCGGGGCCGGTACACCTGCGTGCTGCCCGACGTCGGGCCGGAGGGGCCGACCGTGACCGCGATGCGGGCCCGCGAGCTGGGGCGCAAGTCGGTGGTGGTGGGCGACCGGGTCGCGCTGGTCGGCGACACCTCCGGCGCGGCCGGGGCGCTGGCCCGGATCGTCCGGATCGCCGAGCGCAGGTCGGTGCTGCGCCGCACCGCCGAGGACGACGCGACCACGACCGAGGGGCGACTGGAACGGGTCGTGGTGGCCAACGCCGACCAGTTGATGATCGTCAGCGCGCTGGCGGACCCGCCACCGCGTACCGGCTTCATCGACCGCTGCCTGGTGGCCGCGTACGACGCCGACATCGAGCCGCTGCTCTGCCTGACCAAGGCCGACCTGGCCGGCCCGGAGGCGGTGCTCGGCTACTACACCGAGCTGGAACTGCCGTACGTGCTGATCCAACCGGACTCCGACCTCGACGCGCTGCGCACGCTGCTCGCCGGCCGGATCTCGGTCATGGTGGGGCATTCCGGGGTGGGCAAGTCGACGCTGGTCAACCGGCTGGTGCCGGAGGCGGACCGGGCGGTCGGCACGGTGAGCGCCATCGGTCGCGGCCGGCACACCTCGACCAGCGCGGTCGCGCTGCGACTGCCACCGGCACCCGGCGCGAAGGGAGACCCGGGCTGGATCATCGACACCCCCGGGGTGCGCAGCTTCGGGCTGGCGCACGTCTCGGCGGACAGCCTGCTGCACGGCTTCCCCGACCTGGTGGAGGGGACGGTGAACTGCCCCGCCAACTGCCAGCACACCGCCGACGAGGCGGACTGCGCGCTGGACGCCTGGGTGGCGGCCGGCAAGGCCGACCAGCGCCGGCTGGCGTCGTACCGCCGGCTGCTGGCCTCCCGGGCCGGCGAGGTCGACCCGCGCGGCGAGCCCACCCAGCGCGGGCCCGGCGAGCGCGAGGAGTGAGCTTGCGAGCCCCGCAGTCGCGAGCGAAAGACCAGCCCGGCGAGCGCGAGGAGTGAGCTTGCGAGCCCCGCAGTCGCGAGCGAAAGACCAGCCCGGCGAGCGCGAGGAGTGAGCTTGCGAGCCCGGCGGTCGCGCGAAAGACCAGCGCGGCGATCCGCCCGCCGGAACGTGGCGCCGGGACGATCGTTACCGTTTCCGGCATGACCGGGTACGCCGCGGACCTCGCTCTCGCCCACCTGCTCGCCGACCGGGCCGACGCCGTCGCCACGGCCCGGTTCCGCGCCCTGGACCTGCGGGTCGAGTCGAAGCCGGACCTGACCCCGGTCTCCGACGCGGACACCGCGGTCGAGCGGGAGATCCGCGGCCTGCTTGCCGAGCACCGCCCGGGCGACGGCCTGCTCGGCGAGGAGTACGGCGAGCAGCCGGCGGCGGCTCCGGGCGGGCGGCGCTGGGTGGTCGACCCGATCGACGGCACCAAGAACTTCGTCCGGGGGGTGCCGGTCTGGGCCACCCTGATCGCGCTGCTGGAGGGGGATCGGCCGGTCCTCGGCCTGGTCTCCGCCCCGGCGCTGGGCCGGCGCTGGTGGGGCGCGCTCGGCGCCGGGGCGTACGCCGGACCGGACCTCGCCGGCGGCACGCCGATCCGGGTCTCCGCGGTGAAGGACCTCGCCGACGCCAGCTTCTGCTACTCCTCGCTCACCGGGTGGGAGGAGGCCGGCCGGCTGGACGCGATGCTGCAGATCATGCGGGACAGCTGGCGCAGCCGGGCATACGGCGACTTCTACGGCTACATGCTGCTGGCCGAGGGGGCGCTGGACGTGATGGTCGAGCCGGAGCTGTCGCTCTGGGACATCGCCGCGCTGGTGCCGATCGTCACCGAGGCCGGCGGTACCTTCACCGATCTGGCCGGACGCCCCGCGCCGGCGGGCGGCGAGAACAGCGCGGTGGCCAGCAACGGCCTGCTCCACGCCGACATCCTGGGCCGCCTCGGTCGGCCGGCCGAGCGTTGACCGGCAGTTGCCTCTATCCTCGCCAGGTGGCGTCCTCCGGTTGGTGTTTTCTCGCGGCGATGATCGTCGCCTACGGCTTCGCCAACCTCCTCCAGTCCGTGGCCGCCACCCGCACCACGGTGCACCACACCTTCGACCCGGGGCTGCTGCTGCGGCTGGCCAGCCACCGGACGTACCTGGTCGGGCTGCTCTGCCAGGTCACCGGCTTCGTGCTGGCCTTCCTGGCCCGCCGTGACCTGCCGCTCTTCCTGGTCCAGGCCAGCGTGGCGGCCGGGCTCGGGGTGACCGCCCTGCTCGGGGTGATGGTGCTCAAGTGGCGGCTGCCGGCCGCCGAGGTGGCGCTGCTCGCGCTGCTGTTCGGCGGGATCACCGCGCTGGTGCTGGCCGCCCGGCCGGCGCCGTCGCGGCAACTCGGCACGGCCGGGCTGATCGCGCTGGCGGCCGCGCTGGGCGCGATAGCCGTGCTCGGCTTCTTCGCGGTCCGGCTGCACGGCGCGCCCGGCTCGGTGGCGCTCGGCTCGCTCGCCGGCCTGGCGTTCTCGGCCGCCGCGGTGGCCGCCCGACCGCTCGCCTCGGCGGACTCCGCGGAGGCGTTCGTCCGGGACCCGCTGCTCTACCTGCTGGTCGCCCACTCGGTGGTCGGGCAGTTGCTGCTCGGCCTGGCGATGCAGCGCGGTTCCACCACGGCGGCGGTGGCGGCGATGGACGCCGCCGGGGCGGTGCCCGCGGCGATCGTCGGCCTGCTGCTGCTCAACGACAAGATCTGGCCGGGACGGGAGTGGCTGGCCGCCGCGGGCTTTCTGATCACGCTGGTCGCGGTGGTCGGCCTGACCCGGTACGCCGAGCCGCAGCACCACCATGCGGTGGCCCGGGACCGGGAGCGTTTGATGGTCGGCGCCGGCTCGGCCGCCCGCCCGCGCCGCTGACCGGCCGGCCCTCGATACCGCCGCTACCGGCCGCTGCCCTTCCCCATCACGCCGCCTCGACCGGCTTGCGACGGCGGACCACCCGCTCGTAGAGCCGCTCCAGCGCGCCGGCCGTCCGCTCCCAGGTGTAGCTGCACCGGACCCGGTCGACCGCGGCGTGCCCGTACGCGAACCGCCCGGCGTTGTCGGAGAGCAGCCGACGGAGGGTCACCCCGAGGGTGCGGATGTCCCCCGGCGGCACCAGCTTCCCGGTCACCTCGTCCACCACCGCGTCGGCGATGCCGCCCATGGCGTAGCCGACCACCGGCACGCCGCAGGCCATCGCCTCCAGCGACACCCGCCCGGCCGACGAGTAGTGCGGGGTGCAGGCGACCACGTCGGCGGAGCGGTACCAGGTGGCCATCTGGTCGTGCGGCACCGCGCCCACCAGCTTCACCTGGTCGGCCACCCCGGTGCGCTCGGCCAGCTCGCTCAGCCGGCGCGCCTCGGCATGGTTGGCCAACTGGTCGGCCGGTGGACCGCCGGCGATCACCAGCTCGGCGTCGCCGACCAGCCGCATCGCCCGGATCAGGTCCTCCTGGCCGTGCCCGGGCGAGAGCCCGCCGACGGAGAGGATCCGGGCCCGCCGGTCCCGGGGCGCCGCCTCGCCGTCCGGATGGAACTGCTCGGTGTCGACCCCGGTCGGCACCATCGCCACCGAGGTGCGCTGCAGCCCCATCCGGGTCAGCTCGTCGACCTCGTCGTTGCACTGCGCGACCGCGATGTCGACCGCGCGGGTCAGCGCCCGCTCCAGCGGGATCCGCTGGCCCGGCCCGTCGTACTGCTGACCGAGGTGACGCAGCTGCTCCACGCCGAGCGAGTGGAAGGTCTGTACGACCGGTATGTCGGTCTCGCGTACCGCGTGCGCGGCGGCCAGGCCGCCGACCCAGTAGTGCCCGTGCACCACCTCCGGCGCCCAGTCGCCGGACCACCGCTCGGACAGCCAGCGGCCGAACTCGGCGACGTACGGCACCAGCTCGGCCGTGGGCATCGGGGTGGGCGGGCCGACCGGGACCCGTTCCAGCCGGTAGCCGTCGACCTCGACGCACTCCGGCTGCCCCGGCTCGTCGCGGCGCTCGTAGACCTGCACGTCGTGGCCCCGTTCGGCGAGTTCGGCGGCGACCCGCGCGATGTGCTGGTGCGTGCCGACGGTCGGACCGTCGACCTGCCTGGACGGGCCGGCGTGCGCGCACACAAGGCCGACGCGCATGGTGCACCTCCATGCGATGTACGTGCGGTGGTCCTCCGGTCAGAGGGTCCCATTAACCCGGGCCCGGTGCGCCGAAACCTGGCAGATCGGGACCGGACCGGCGCGGCGGTGCCGGCGGGGCGCACCCCGGCGGGACCCGACCTTCTGTCGACATCCTGACAACCGCCCGGAAACACCCGCTTCGCGACCGTGATCCGGGCGACCGCGCCCGCATGACCCACCATGACCGGGGGTACCGGCGAAGAATGCCGCTTTCCCGCAGTCTCGACGACGCCACGGTGGTGATCACCGGCGCCTCCAGCGGGATCGGGACCGCGACCGCGTACGCGCTGGCCCGGCAGGGCGCCGACGTGGTGCTGGCGGCCCGGAGCCAGGACGCGCTCCAGCGGGTCGCGGAGCGCTGCCGGGAGCTGGGCGGGCGGGCGCTGGTGGTCCCCACCGACGTGACCGATCCGGAGGCGGTGGTGCGGCTAGCGGCGCGGGCGGCGGCGCAGTTCGGCCGGATCGACGCCTGGGTCAACAACGCCGCGGTGAGCGCCGTCGGACTCTTCGACGAGATCCCGGTCGAGGAGTTCCGCCGGGTGGTGGAGGTGAACCTGCTCGGCACGGTCTACGGGACGAAGGCGGCGCTGCCCTGGCTCGGCGCCGCCGGCGGCGGGGTGCTGGTCAACAACGCCTCGGTGCTGGCCGAGGTGGCGATGCCGTACCAGTCGGCGTACAACGCGACCAAACACGGCATCCGCGGGCTGGCCGACACGGTCCGGCAGGAGCTGCGAGTCACCGGCCGGGGCAACATCTCCATCTGCACGGTGCTGCCGGCCAGCATCGACACGCCCTTCTTCCGGCACGTCGCCAACCACACCGGTCGGGAGATGACCCCGGCCCCGCCGGTCTACCCTCCCGAGGTGGTCGCCGAGACGATCGTCCGGCTGCTGCGCCGGCCGCGCCGGGAGGCGTACGCGGGCGGCGTCGGCCGGCTGATCGCCCTCCAGTGGCGGCTGGCGCCAGCGCTGGTCGAGCGGCTGCTCGCCTGGTACACCCGCCGGACCCAGTTCGGCCCGGGCGTACGCCTGGCCAGCAGCGGCAACGTCTTCCGGGCCAACGCCGAGGCCGAGCCCGTCGGCGGCTGGCACGGCCGGCGCCGTCAGCTCGTCCGGATGACCGCCGCCTTCGGGCTGGCCGCGGTCGGCACCGCCGTCGGCACCGCGGCGGCCATGACGAGACGATCGCGGACGGAGCGCCGATGAACCGAACCGAGCGGTCGGATGCGCGGCCCGAGGCCGGCATGCACAATGGGACGATCATGCCGACGGACGTGCGCTGCCTGGTGGAGACGGACGAATCGTCCGCGATGGTCAGGCTGACCGGCGTGCTCGACCTGGCCGGCGTCGGCGCCGTCCGCGACGCGCTGCTGGCCCGGCTCTGGGCGCGGCCCGGCCCGGTGATCGCCGATCTCTCCCGGCTGCGGGTGGCCGAGCCCGCCGCCCGTGCCGTCTTCGACGAGGTGCACCGCGAGGTGTCCGACTGGCCCGCCTCGGACCTGCTGGTCCTGGACCCGGCCGGAGCCTGGGAGGCCACCGGGACGCCTGTCTGCGCGAGCCTGGACGAGGCCCAGGCGGCGCTGGTCGCCGCGCCGCTGGCCGCCGTGCTGAACGCCGAGCTCACCCCCGCCGTGGGCGCCGCCCGGGAGGCCCGGGCGCTGATCACCGACGGCTGCACCCGCTGGGAGGTGCCCGAACTGGCCGAGCCGGCCTGCATCGCGGTCACCGAGATGGTCAACAACGTGGTGGCGCACGCGCAGACGCCGATGACCGTCCGGGTGGCCCCGGGGGACAGCTCGCTGCACCTGGCTGTGCGGGACCGCTCCCCCCGGCAGCCGGCGTTCGCCGGGCTCGCTCCGCTGACCTCGGCCGGCGGCCGCGGCCTGCTGCTGATCGACACGGTCTCCCGACGCTGGGGCAGCACCCCGGTGCCGGACGGCAAGGTCGTCTGGTGCGTGCTGGATCCGGAGGACGAGGCCGCGTTCCGCGGCTGACCGCTCACCCTCGCCGGCGGACGCGTCCCCCGACCGACGAGCCGAGCGCACCCTTTCGCCGCTTTTATCCCGATCGCCACCGCCGGACCCGGTTAATGCGGGGAGCGCAGTGGGTAGTGATCAGCCATGCGCGACGACGAGTACCCGACCCCCGTGTCCGACCCAGAGGCGGAAGGGCTGCCCCACACCGCCGACGACGACTCGAGCGCCAACGACGAAATCCTGACCGGCCGCGAGGCGGACGGCCCGGAGCCGGCCCAGCTGCCCAGCGACCGGACCCCGGTGGCCGTGGACCGGTTCGGGACCACCGCTGAGGAGCAGCGCGACGGCGAGTCGCTGGACTACAAGCTGCAGCGCGAGGTGTACGAGCGTCCCGCCGACGACCCGCTGGCCGGAACGGTCGACCCGGGCATCGCCGCCGAGGCGGACAGCGAGGAGGCCGCCGCGCAGGCCCAGCTCGACGCCGACGTGATGAACCCGGGCCCGACCTCGGACCCGCGCTCGTCGGTCTCCCTCTACGACCACGGGCGGCTCGGCGCCGTCGCCGACCACGAGGTGGGTCGGCTGGTCGAACCGGACGAGGGAGCGCACACCGACCAGGAGACCGACTCCATCGGGTACGACGCCGGCTCGGCCGGTGGCGGCGCGACCGCCGAGGAGCTGGCCATCCACGAGACCAACCCACCGGAGTCGCACACCTGACTCAGTTGTCCAGGCCGCGCTCGATCGCGTAGCGGGTCAGCTCGACCCGGTTGTGCAGCTGGAGCTTGCCCAGCGTGTTCTGCACGTGGTTCTGCACCGTCCGGTGGGAGAGCCCGAGCCGCTGCGCGATCTGCTTGTAGGACAGCCCCTTCGCGACCAAGCGCAGCACCTCGGTCTCGCGTTCGGTGAGCCGGGGTGCCGCGTCGGGTGCGGAGCCCCTCGTCGGCCCGGCGGCCAGTCGGCGGTACTCCCCCAGCACCAGCCCGGCCAGCCCAGGGGTGAAGACCGGCTCGCCGACGGCGATGCGACGCACCGCGTCGAGGAACTCGGCCGGGGCGGCCGACTTGACCAGGTAGCCGGTGGCGCCGGCCTTCACCGCGTCCAGCACGCGCTGCGGCTCGCCGCTGGCCGACAGCATCAGCACCCGCACCTCGGGCAGCGCGGCGCGCAGCCCCCGGATGACCTCGACCCCGGAGACGTCCGGCAGTTGCAGGTCGAGCACCACCACGTCGGGGCGCGCCGCGGCGGCCACCCGCACCGCCTGCCGGCCCTCCCCGGTGGTGGCCACCACCAGGTGACCGGCCTCGGTGAGATCGCGCGCCACCCCCTCGCGCCACATCGGGTGGTCGTCGACCACCATCACCCGGACGCCGCCCTCGGGTTCCCCGGCGCCGCTCACCGTTCGCTCCTCGGGACAATCAGCTCGACCTCGGTGCCTTCCCCGGAGGCGGAGTCGATCCGAACCTCGCCGCCCAGGTCGGCCACCCGCCCCCGGACGGACTGCGCCACCCCGAGCCGTCCCTGCGCCACGGCCTCGGCCAGCCGGCCCTCCGGAATCCCCGGCCCCTCGTCGCGTATCGAGACGGTCACCGTCGCCCCCTCGTCCTCGATCAGCACCCAGGCCCGCCCGCCGGCGTGCCGGGCCACGTTGTCCAGCGCCGCACCGGTGGCGGCGGCCAGGTCCCGGGCGACCCGCGCGGGCAGCGGGACCGGGGTGGCCGGTGCGGAGAGCGCGACCGTCGCCGAGGCGTACCGGTCGACCAGGGCCCGCAGATCCAGCGTGCCCCCGCCGTCGTCCGGCGCCCCGCCGGCCCGGCCGATCAACGCCCGCAGGGCGGCCTCCTGCTCGCCTGCCAGCCGGGCCAGCTCCCCGGCCTCGCCGTCGAGGTGGGCGCCGCGCCGCTGCACCAGCGCCAGCACCTGGAGCACCGAGTCGTGGATGTCCCGGGCCAGCCGTTCCCGTTCCCGGGTCGCCGCCTCCAACTCCACCGCCCGTTGCAGCCGTTCCTCGGCGGTCACCGCGAGCCGGGCGACGTGCCCGACCACCACCCCGGTGAGCAGCATCAGGATCACCCCGGTGAGCGAGGACTGGCTGATCCGCTCCCGGGTCGCCAGGTCGGCACCGCCGAGGACCAGCGCCGCGATCGCGCCCCGCCGCCGACCGCCGGAGACCGCCCAGGCCAGCACCGGCCCGGCCAGCCAGGCCACGGTCAGGGTGGGCAGGCCGGCGGCGAGCGCCGCGCGGCCGACCACCCACGGGGTGGCCAGCATGATCGCGAGCACCACGCCGAGGTCGGCCAGGAGCAGCGGCCAGCGCCGTCCGGCCGGGCGCGCGTAGCCGGCCGCCGTCGCCCCGGTCCAGGCCAGCATCGCCAGGAGTACGCCGCCGGCGGCCAGCGGGTGCGCGTACCGGTCGGCGTCGCGGAGCACCAGCACGCAGACGTACGCGAGGGAGGCGAACCGGAACACGGCGATGGCCCGCCAGAGCGGGACCTCGAGGCCTCCCGGGGACGACGGCATGGGCGACACGATCCCACAGTCCGGCGCTACCCCGGGGGGCGGTGGCTGCGGCTCAGGAAACCCTGACGTACGGTGGAAATGCCGCGAAAGACTATGAGATCCACTGCCGGGACGGGGGCCATGACGAATGCAGAACCCCGAGCACCGCGTACGGTTGTGCCCATCGAACCCTCCCTCCTCATCGCCGAGGCCTTCGAACAGGCACAGGTGACCGGGCTGCGACACTCGGTCGCCTCCTCCGCGCACGCGGCGGGGCTCAGCGGCCAGCGGCTGGACGACTTCGTGCTGGCGGTCAACGAGCTGATCACGAACGCCGTCCGGCACGGCGGGGGCCGGGGCTGGCTGCGGCTGTGGCGCCTCCCCGCGCAGATGGTCTGCGAGGTCGCCGACCACGGACGGGGGATCAGCCCCCACCGGCTCGTCCACCACAGCCGCCCGGCCCCGGACACCGCCGGCGGTTGGGGCCTCTGGCTGGCCCGGGAGCTCAGCGACAGCATGGAGGTCGAGACCGGCGAGACCGGCACGACGGTACGCATCAGCGCCGCCCTGGCCACCCACGAGCGCATCGGCCGGCACCGCGCCGACTAGCCCGGCCGGTCAGTCGAAGAGGGCGCTGACCGACTCGCCGTTGTGTATCCGCCGCATCGCCTCGGCCAGCACCGGCGCCACCGAGAGCACCTGCAGCTTCGGCACCCGCTTCTCGGCCGGGATCGGCACCGTGTTGGTGCAGACGATCTCCAGCACCCCTTCCTGCTCGCTGAGCCGGTCCAGCGCGCCGCTGGAGAAGAGGCCGTGGGTGCAGGCGAGTCGGATCGAGCAGACGTTCAGCTCGCGCAGGTGCGCCATCAGCTCGATCATCGTGCTGCCCTTGGCGATCTCGTCGTCCAGCACGATCACGTCCCGCTCCGCCACGTCGCCGATCACCGTGCTGATCTGGACGAGGTCGTCGCTGAACCGCTGCTTCGCGCCCGCCGCGACCGGCGTGCCGAGCCGCCGGGCGAAGGCCGCCGCCTGCTTGGCGTTGCCCAGGTCCGGCGAGACCACCACCGTGTTGCTCAGGTCGTACCGCTTGAAGTGGTCGGCCAGCGCGCGCAGCGCGTGCAGGTGGTCGACGGGGACGCTGAAGAAGCCGTGCACCTGCGGCGAGTGCAGGGTCATCGCGAGCACCCGGTCGGCGCCCGCCGAAGTGAGCAGGTCGGCGACCAGCCGCCCGCCGATGGAGATGCGCGGCGCGTCCTTCTTGTCCGACCGGGCGTACGCGTAGTGCGGCAGCACCACCGTGATCCGGCCGGCCGAGGCGCCCCGGGCCGCGTCGATCATGAGCAGCAGCTCGACCAGGTGCTCCTGCACCGGCGGCACCAGCGGCTGGATCAGGAAGACGTCGCGTTCCCGGCAGTTCGCCTGCAACTGCACCTCGAGGCAGTCGTTGGCGAACCGGGACACCCGCACGGGGTGCAGCGGGACGCCCAGGTGGGCGCAGATCTCGGCGGCGAGTTCGGGATGGGCGGTTCCGCCGAACACGGCAATGTCACGCACGCCTGCCAATCGTACGGGCAGGCTCAGCGGGACGCGCCGACGCCGACGAGCAGGACGTGGAGCCGGTCCGGGATCAGTCCCAGCGGTTGCCGGTCAGCTTCTCGTAGACCTCGACGTAGCGAACCCGGGTCGCCTCGACCACCTCGGCGGGCAGCTCCGGCGCCGGGGCCTGCTTGTCCCAGCCGCTGCTGGTCGCCCAGTCCCGCACGTACTGCTTGTCGTAGGAGAACTGCGCGCGGCCCGGCTGGTAGGACTCGGCCGGCCAGAAGCGGGACGAGTCCGAGGTGAGCAGCTCGTCACCGAGGACCAGGGTGCCGTCCGGCGCCCAGCCCAGCTCGATCTTGGTGTCGGCGACCAGGATCCCCCGGTCGGCCGCGATCTCCGCGCCGCGCCGGTAGACGTCGAGCGTGATGCGGCGCAGCTGCTCGGCGGTCTCGGCGCCGACCTTGTCCACCACCTCGGCGTACGTGATCGGCTCGTCGTGCTCGCCCATCGGGGCCTTGGTCGATGGGGTGAAGATCGGCTCGGGCAGGATCGACGCCTCCACCAGGCCTCGGGGCAGCTCGACCCCGGAGATCGCGCCGGTGCGCTGGTACTCGGCGAAACCGCCGCCGGTCAGGTAGCCGCGCGCGACGCACTCGACCGGGACCATCTCCAGCCGCCGACAGCGGATCGCCCGGCCGGCGAACTCGGCGGGCACGTCGGTGGCGGAGATGACGTGGTTGGGCACCAGGTCAGCCACCTGCTCGAACCACCAGAGCGACAGCGCGGTGAGCAGTCGGCCCTTGTCCGGGATCGGGGTGGGCAGCGCCACGTCGTAGACGGAGATGCGGTCGGAGGCGACCAGGATCAGGTCCTCGCCGTCGGCGTAGACGTCCCGGACCTTGCCCGAGTGCAGAAGTTCCACGGCGCCTAGTACACCACGCGGACGTCGTCCGCCCGCCGCCAGATGCCGCCCGGCCGTACGCCCCCGGCCGACCGGACGGACATTGACACCCGCCCGCGCCGCCTGTGTAAATGGTCCGACCGCCGCCGTTCCCGTCCGCCCCAGGAGCCCCGGTGCCCGCTGCCCGTCCCCCGTCCGCCCGCCCCGGTGCCGATCCGGGCCGCCGGCGGTTCCTCGGCGCGCTGAGCGGACTGCCGCTGCTCGCCACCGGCGGCCTCGCCGGGTGCGGCGAGGAGGAGGAGACCCGGGTCGACGACGGGCCGATCGAGCTGTCGGTCTTCTGGTGGGGCGGACCCAAGCGGGCGGAGGCCACCGAACAGGCGCTCGGGCTCTACTCCCAGCAGAATCCCCGCGTCCGCTTCCGCGTCACCTGGCAGGGCCTCACCGGCTACTACGACCGGCTGGCCACCCAGGCCGCCAGCGGCAATGTGCCAGACCTGTTCCAGATCGACGACACCGTCCTCACCGAGTACGCGCAGCGCGAGATCGTGTTGGACCTCAGCAGGTACGTCGCGGACAACCGGCTCGACCTGCGCGGCGTGCCGCAGAGTCTGGCCCGGTACGGCCAGGTGGCCGAGCGGACCATGGCCGTCGCCGCCGCGCAGACCACCGCGGCGCTGGTCTACAACCGGGACCTGCTGCGCCGGCTCCGGATGCCCGAGCCGCGCAGCGGCATGCCGTGGCGGGAGTACGTGGAGTGGGCCGGGCGGGTGACCGGGGCGTCCGGCGGCCGGGCGGCCGGGACGACGGACCCCTCCGGGGACTACCGGGCGCTGTGGCTCTGGCTCCGGGGCCAGGGCGCCGAGCTGTACCAGGGGCGCCAGCTCGGCTTCGGCTCCGCCGAACTGCTCGACTGGTTCGAGTTCTGGCAGGTGGCCCGGTCCGGGCGGGCCACCCCGAACGCCCCCCTGATGGAGCAGGCGGACACCGGCGACCTCAGCCACCAGCTCGTGGTCACCGGGCACGGCGCGGCGTCCTTCGCCTGGGCGCACCAGCTGCCGGAACTCCAGCGCCAGACCGGCGACGAGCTGGGGCTGGCCAGCTTTCCCGGCAGCACGGCCGCGGAGTGGGCCCGCGCGTCGATGTACTGGGCTGTCTTTCGGGGCACCCGGCACCCGGACGTGGCGGTCGACGTGATCAACTTCCTGACCACCAACGTGGCGGCCGGCCGGATCCTCGGTATCGAGCGCGGCCTGAACGCGAGCCTGCCGGTGCGGCAGGTCGTCGCGGACGGCATCACCGATCAGGTCGAGAAGCAGGTCACCGCGCTCGGCACCGCTGTGAACGACCTGCTGGGGCCGGCCCCGGCGCCGCCGCCGAAAGGGCACGCGAAGGTGCGTACCCTGCTCATCGACGCGGCCGAGAACGTCCGCTCCGGGCGGACCGGCGCCCACGCGGCCGCCTCCCGCTTCATGGCCCAGGCGAACGCCGCCCTGGCCGAGTGACCGGCCGCCGCGTGCGAGCGGGCCTGGCGGCCCGGGACGCGGACCCGGGGCCGCGCTGCGCCGCCCCGGGGCCCGCCCGGCCGGTTCAGCGCGGCGGGCCGCCCCGCCGCCTGCGCATCAGCAGCAGCACCAAGAGCACGATCGCCCCGACCACCACCAGGCAGCAGAGCAGGCCGAGGACGCCGAAGCCGCCGCCCCGCCTCCGCCGGGCGGCCTCCACCACCAGCTCGCCAGTACCCGTGGACGCCCAGGCCGCGACCGGCACGAACACCGAGAGCACGACCGCACCGAGGACCGCGCCGAGCCGGCCCCACCACTTGCTCCATCCAGACATGCCCTCATCCTCGCCGAGAAGCGCAACCGGGGCAGGCCGGACGGGCGGGACGACAGGTCACAGAGCTGGCGAAGGGCCCCGGAGGTGTCTCCGGGGCCCTTCGTCACGAGTAGCGGGGACAGGATTTGAACCTGCGACCTCTGGGTTATGAGCCCAGCGAGCTACCGAGCTGCTCCACCCCGCGTCGGCTCACCCAGCTTATCGCATCCCCGGCACGGAGATCAGCCGGGTCCCCGATCGCATCCGGGATTCTCGGCGAAGTGCGGCACCCAGGGAAACGGAACGGCCCCGAGGAGGTGATCCTCGGGGCCGTTCCGGACGTGGTAGCGGGGACAGGATTTGAACCTGCGACCTCTGGGTTATGAGCCCAGCGAGCTACCGAGCTGCTCCACCCCGCGTCGGTCCATCCACCGTAGCGCACAGACCCCCGGGCCTGCAAAACGGATCCTGGACGTCACATCAACCATTTCCGGATCGCGGTGACCGCCCGGCGACTGTCCGCGTCGACCTGCGACCGGTCGCTGGAGGTGTTCTCCCAGCCCTGCTCCCAGAGCACTGTGACCACGTCCCCGATCCGCACCGCCCGGATCAGCCGGACCTCGTCGCCACCCGTGGGATCGCCGTTGATGTCCCGGTACGGCGTGCGCATCTCGAACAGCACCGACTCGTCGCCGTACCCGCCGCCGTCCAGCAACCGCAGCCTGAACGTCACGCCCCCGGTCACCTCCTGCTCGGGGCAGTTCCGGACCGCCTGGCGCAGCTCCCGCAGCGCATCGTCCGCTCGGCCCGTCCGGTAGATGGTGATGCTGTGCCGGTAGCTGCCGTCCGGAACGTATCCCTTCGGAGTGCTCGCCAGTCGGTACGCCAGCACGCGCGCCCGTCGCTGGACGATGTTCGACTCGCCGGGTTCCGCCCCGCAGAGCGCCGGCAGCACGGGACCCGGACGGAACTGCGGCGGCAGGCCCGTGTCGTTCGCCGCGGCCAGGGTGAAGAAGGCTCGGTCGGGAATGCTGGTCGGGGTGCCGGCGGTCGGCCGGCCAGTCGAGGGCGACGTACCGGGCGTACGGGAGAGGGTCGGGCCGGTTTCGGTCGGCGAGGGCGCCGCCGGGGTGTTCTGCGTCGGCGGGACCGACGGCGGGGTGGGGGTGCCCGCGGGCGGTCCGGGCCGGCTGTCCGGACCTGCGGCGAGGACGATCTGTGTGCCGACCGCGGCCCCGGCGAGCAGCGCCACCGCGGCCAGCGCGCCCACCGCGGCCCGATTCCGCGCCCGCCGGTCGGCCCGCCGGCGCAGCTGCTCGGGGGCCATCAGGGCCTGCCCGTCGGTATCCTCCGCCAGGACGCGGTAGAGACGGCTCAGTTCACGCGACATCTTCCACCTCCAGTTCCGCGGCGGAGACCCCGGGCAGCAGCTCGGCCAGCCTCGACCGGCCACGGGACAGCCAGGACTTCACGGTGCCGGTGGGCACTCGCGTCTCCCGGGCGATGTCCTCCACGGACATGTCGAACAGGTAGTGCAGGGCCAGCGCCTGCCGCTGGTTCGGCGGAAGCTGCCGGAGCGCGCCGACCAGCAGCACGGTCTCCTCGCCGGGCGGTCGTACGTCTTCCGGTGGCCCGGTGCGACTGATCGCCGCCCGCCAACCGAGCAGCCGGCGCCACCGATCCGTGGCCAGCCGGCTGACCACCAGGCGCAGCCACGCCTCCGGCGCCGGGTGGGCGGCCAGCTTCCCCCACTGCCGCCAGGCCCGTGCGTACGCCTCCTGGACGAGGTCCTGGGCCTCGCCGGGGTCGCCCGCCACCGCGTAGCTGTACCGCAGCGTTCGTGCCGAGGTGCTCCGGTAGAAGTCGTCGAAACTCCGCGCGTCCCTCATCTCACGATCACCGCTCCCCTCTGGCCCATCTGCTCAGATGACGGGGGAACGGGGTGGTGGGTTGCGGGCGTCCGGTCCGAAAAGCGACAGAGCCCGTGGCCCGGACCGCTGCGGGTCCTCGGGGCCACGGGCTCCGTGCCGGAACAGCGGCGGGGTCAGCCGTTCGGCGAGGGCGCGGGGGACGCGGACGGGCTGCCGCTCGGCGCCGGCGTGGCCGGCGCCCCGGCCGCCGCCTGCGCCTCCTGGAACGCCGTCATCGCCTCGTCCAGCGCCTTCAGCGCCCGGCCGTACCGCTCGAAGTCGCCGGACGCCTGCGCGGCCTTGACCTCCGTGATGGCGCTCTGCACCCGGCCGGCCGCCTCGGCCAGCGCACCGGTGAGCGCGGGCGGGGTGACCCCGGTGTTCGGCGGGTTGCCGCCGGCCGGCGGCGGGTTGCCCTGGCCCGCCCGCTTGCCCTGCTCCACGAGCTGTTTGATGCCGTCGGTGAGGTTGTTCGCCAGCACCACGTACGAGCCGCCGTCGCCGTAGGAGAGCAGCACCTTCTGCAACAACGGGTACGCGTCCTGGTTGTTGCTCTTCACGTAGACCGGCTCGACGTAGAGCATCCCGTCACCGAACGGCAGGGAGAGCAGGTTGCCGTACTGCACCTGCGCCTGACCGGAGGAGAGCAGGTTGAGCTGCTGCCGGATGTCGCCGTTGTTGGTCATCTGTTGGTGCACCTGGACCGGCCCGGAGATCCGGGTCTGGTCCGGCAGCTCCAGCACCTCCAGCTTCGGCTGCCCGTCCACGTACGACCCGGAGATCAGCGCGGCGAGGTTCTGCCGACCGTTCGGGGTGACCGCCGAGGTGAGCTGGAAGCGCGGCGCCTGCTGCCCCGGGAACTGGGTGAACAGGTAGTACGGCGGCTGCTTCTGCCCGCTGTCCGGGGCGTCCGGCACGTTCGGCACCTGCCAGAAGTCCTGGCCGGAGTAGAAGTCGCCCGGGTCGGTGACGTGGAACTTGGTGAGCAGGTTGCGCTGCACCTTGAACAGGTCGGCCGGGTAGCGGAAGTGCTCGGCCAGCTCCGGCGGGATGGCCGACTTCGGCAGCACCAGGTCGCCGCCGAACGCCTTGTTCCACGCCTTGAGCACCGGGTCGGTGTCGTCGAACTGGTAGAGCCGGACCGTGCCGTCGTACGCGTCGACCGTCGCCTTCACCGAGTTGCGCATGTAGTTGACGTTCTCCCGGGCCAGCTGGAAGGTGCCCCGGTTGGTCAGCTCGTCGGTGGTCTCGGCCTGCAGGTTGATCCGCTCGGCGTACGGGTAGCTCGCCGCAGTGGTGTAGCCGTCCACGATCCACTGGACCCGGCCGTTCACCACCGCCGGGTACGGGTCGCCGTCCAGGGTGAGGAACGGGGCGACCTTCTCCACCCGATCGCGCGGGTTGCGCACGTAGAGCAGCCGGGAATTGTCGTTGACCGCCTCGGAGAGCAGGAAGTTCGACTCCTGCTCCTTGATGGCGTAGAGCAGCCGGCGGGTGAACGAGTCGATCTTGACGCCACCCTCGCCCGTGTAGGTGTAGTACTGCTCGCCCCCGGTGGACGGGGTCGGGCGATCGAACTCGACGTTCCGCCCCTCGTCGGTCTGCCCGACGATCGCGTAGTCGTCGGCCTCCATCCGCTCGCCGTAGTAGATCCGCGGCTGCTGCGCCGGGATCTGCTCGGTCTGCGAGGAGCACGCCTCCTGCGCCTTCTCGCCGAGGAAGCCGGAGACGAAGTACGGCTGACCGCCGCAGACCACCTGGTTGGCCGGGGCCGCCACCAGCCCGTACCCGTGGGTGTAGACGGTGTGCCGGTTGATCCAGTTGTTCTGCTGGCTGGTCAGCTCGCCGTAGTTGATCTCCCGGACGCCGACCACGTAGTCGGAGGTCTTGCCGCCCACGGTGTACCGGTCGATGTCCAGCTTCGGGCCGAAGTCGTAGAAGCCCCGCACCTGCTGGAGCTGGGTGTACGTCTCGGAGACCAGTTGCGGGTCGAGCAGCCGGACGTTGGGCACCACCGAGGTGTCGGTGGCCAGGCTGGCCGGCGGGGTGAGGTTGCTCGCCGCGTACCCACTGGCCTTCGTCCCGGTCAGCCCGTACGCCGCCCGGGTCGCCTCGATGCTCCGCTGGATGTACGGCGCTTCCTTGTCGCGGGCGCTCGGCTTGACCTCGAAGGTCTGCACCGCCCACGGGTAGATGCCGCCGATGGCGACGGCGGAGACGCCCAGCAGGGCGAGCGCGATGCCCGGCCAGACCAGGTTCCGCATCACCGCGTTGGAGAAGACGATGATCGCGATCGCCACCACGATGGAGATCCACGCGAGGATCTCCTTGGCCGGCAGCAGCGCGTTGACGTCGGCGTACCCGGCGCCGTAGAGCTTGGCGCCCTCGTTGTACTCAAGCAGCATCGCCCGCCGGTCCAGCACGTACGCGATGGCCTTGAGCAGGACGAAGACGGCGACCAGCGTGCTCAGGTGGGCGCGCGCGCCGGTGGTCATCCGGTCGCCCACGCCCTGGAGCCGGACCCCGCCGAAGATGTAGTGCACGGCGAGCGCGCCGAGCAGCGCCAGCACCACCGCGGTGAACCCGACGCCGAGCAGGTAACGCCAGAAGGGCAACTGGAAGACGTAGAACCCGATGTCGATCCCGAACTCCGGGTCCTTCACGCCGAAGTTGCCACCGTTGCGAAAGAGCAGCCACTGAGCCCACCGGCTCTGCGCGGACAGCCCGGCGAAGAGCCCGATGACGGCCGAGACGAGGGCGATCCAGGTGCCGAGCCGGGGGGTCAGCAGGATCCGGTAGCGCTCCAGCGTGGCCTGCTCGACGGAGTGCGGGCGCATCATCGGGCGCAGCCGGTGGGCCAGCCAGAGGTTGCCGCCGATGATCACGGCCATGCCGAGCCCGACCACCAGGAAGAGCAGCAGCCGGGTGGCGAGCACCCCGGTGAAGACCTGGGTGTAGCGGACCTCGTCGAACCAGAGCCAGTCGGTCCACGCGTTGACTCCCCACCCGAGCAGGGTGAAGAGCACGAACACCCCGATCAGGACCCCGATGGTGACCCGTCCGCGCCGGCTCATCCTCGGCAGGGGGCTGCTACGCATGACCACTGTTGGCTCCGCACGCTCGATGTGATCGGCTCCGATCAGGCACCCAGAGTACGGGGTGTTCCTGAATACGTCGGGTCAAGGTCACGTCACGATCCCGGCCGGCCGGCGGAGCTCGAGCTCAACAGCGCGTCGGCTGCCCTCCGGCGCGCAGTGTCTCGAGTGCCTTGAGCGCGTCGTCGAGCGTGGCGATCTTGAGCAGTGGCAGGTCCGGCTGGGGGTTGCGGACCGCCTCGGCGCAGTTGTCCGCCGGCACCAGGAAGACCTTGGCGCCGGCGTCCTTCGCGCCGACCAGCTTCTGCGCGATGCCGCCGATCGGACCGACCCGGCCCTCGTCGTCGATGGTGCCGGTGCCGGCGATGACCTTCCCGCCGGTGAGATCCGCCGGCTCCAGCTTGTCCACGATGCCGAGGGCGAACATCAGCCCGGCGCTCGGCCCGCCGATGTCGCCCAGGTCGATCTTCAGGGTGAACGGGTGCGGCTGCTGCTGGTCGATCTCGATCCCGATCCGCGGCCGGCCGTCCTGCTCGCGGCTGGTCACGGTGGCGGTGGCGGCGGCGCCCTCCCGGAGGTACCCGATCTTCAGCGGGGTGCCGGCCGGCTTGGCCCGGATCAGCTCGGTCAGCCGGGCGGCGCTGGTCACCGACTGGCCGTCGACGGAGGTGAGCACGTCCCCGGGCTTGAGCACCCCGGCCGACGGGCCGCCCGGGGTGACCGCCTTGACCAGGACCTGGACCGGGTAGCCCAGCTCGCGCAGCGCGGCGGTCTCCGCGCTGGTCTGCGAGTTCTGGAAGTCCTCGGCGTTGCGCTTCTCCACCTCCTCCTGCGACTCGCCGGGCGGGTAGACCAGCTCGCGGGGCACCACCGCCTCATCGGGGGAGAACCAGCCGGCGAGCGCCGAGCGCAGCTTGACGGTGGGCTGCACCCCGACCGTGGTCAGCCGCAGCTGCCCCGCGGAGGTGGACGTCGGCCGCCCGGTCACCTGGATGACCTCCTTGCCGTCGGAGGCGCCGAGCGTGTTGACCGTCGGGCCGGGGCCGAGCACCACGTACGGGATGGGCACGCTCAACACGCCGATGCTGAGCAGGGCGGTGAGCAGTGCACCGAGCAGGACGGTCACGCCGCGACGTCTCATGCGGCAGAGCGTACCGATCACCGCGGCGGCGGCCGGCTCGACGACCGACGGACTTCGCCCTCAGCGCAACGCCAGCGGCGGCGACCTGGGGCGGGGCACGCGTACCGTAGACCTCGTGCCTGATATTCCGTTCGGATTCGCGCTCCCGGGTGGGCAACCACCAGACCCCAACGATCCCGCGCAGATGCAGCAGTTCATGTCGCAGTTGCAGCACCTGCTCTCCGCGCCGGGCAGCGGGCCGGTCAACTGGGACCTCGCCCGGCAGGTGGCCGCCAGCCAGCTCGCCGCCGCCGGCGACCCGGCGGTCTCGCCGTTCGAACGCAACGCGGTGGAGGAGGCGCTGCGGATCGCGGACCTCTGGCTGGAGCCGGCCACCTCGTGGCCCTCCGGCATCCGGACGTCGGTCGCCTGGAACCGCAACGAGTGGATCTACAAGACCCTCGACGTATGGCGCAAGCTCTGCGACCCCGTGGCCAGCCGGATGGTCGGCGCGATGGGCGACCTGGTGCCGCCGGAGGCGCGGGCCCAGCTCGGCCCGATGCAGTCGATGGTGGCCACGCTGGGCGGCGCCCTCTTCGGCGGCCAGCTCGGCCAGGCGCTCGGCTCGCTCGCCGCCGAGGTGCTCTCCGCCGGCGACATCGGCCTGCCGCTCGGCCCGGCCGGCACGGCCGCGCTCATCCCGGCCAACATCCGGGAGTACGGCGAGGGCCTGGAGCTGCCCGAGGACGAGGTACGCCTCTACGTCGCCCTGCGCGAGGCCGCACACCAGCGGCTCTTCCAGCACGTGCCGTGGCTGCGCGGGCACGTGCTCACCGCGGTGGAGAACTACGCCGCCGGCATCCGGGTCAACCGGGAGGCGATCGAGGAGGCGATGGGCCGGGTCGACCCGACCGACCCGGAGTCGATGCAGGCGATCGCCCTGGAGGGCATCTTCACGCCGGAGGACACCCCGGCGCAGAAGGCCTCGCTGGCCCGGCTGGAGACCGTGCTCGCGCTGGTCGAGGGCTGGGTCTGCCACGTGGTCGACACCGCCGCGGGTGACCGCCTGCCCAACGTCGTACGCCTCGGCGAGGCGTTCCGCCGTCGTCGGGCCGCCGGTGGGCCGGCCGAGCAGACCTTCGCCGCCCTGGTCGGCCTCGAGCTGCGGCCGCGCCGGTTGCGCGAGGCGTCGGTGCTCTGGGCGGCGCTGACCGAGCACCGCGGCATCGCCGGCCGCGACGCGGTCTGGGGCCACCCGGACCTGCTCCCCTCGGACGAGGACTTTGCCGACCCCGAGGCCTTCGCCGCGGCCCAGCTCGACCTCTCGGAACTGGACAGCTTCGACTTCACCGCGCCGGGCGGCCCGGAGGAGCAGGCGCCGGGTGGGCCGACCGACCGTCCCGACGACACCGACAAGTCCTGACGCCGCGCCCGCCCCGGCGGTTTGCTGGTCAGCCGGGGTGGCCGGAGCCGGAGAGCAGGGCGCGGGTCGCCTCCCAGCCCTCGAAGGCCGGGTCCAGCGTGGCCAGGTCCGCGGGGCCGCGGAGCCGACGCCAGCCCGCGGTGACCGCCACGTCGCCGGGGCGCGGGGCACCGGCGCGCACGTCGGCGGGCACGGCCGTGTCCAGGTCCAGCGGTGGTAGCCACTCCGGTACGGGCAGCCGGGCCGCGACGCCGAGCAGTCCCGGGCCGGCGCCCTCGACCGGGGCGACCGCGACCGGTCGGCTGGCGAGTGGGCGGAGCAGCTTGCCGAGGGTCAGCCCGGGCACGTCGGGTGCGTCGGCGGCCACCACGGCCGCCTGGTCGTAGCCGTTGAGCGCGGGGGCCCGATCCTCGCCGAACGACGCGGTGGCCCGGCCGCCGGCGGCAGGCCGGGCGGGCTGCTGGTCGCTGGCCAGCGCGGCGAAAACCGCGTTGACGGTGGGTTCCGGCACCTCGTGGACGGCCGTGCCCGGCCATACCACCGCGTCGGCCAGCCAGCGGTCCTCGGCGGTCACCGCGACCGCGGTGTCCACCTCGTTGAGCGTGGCGAGCAGGTCCACCACGTCCTCGGCGAGGGCGACACGCCACCGCGTCGGGTCGATCCCCGGCGGCGTCCAGCCCACCGGTCCCAGCAACGCCACCACCACACATCGGGCCACCCCCCGACCCTAACCCCGCCCAGGCCACCCACCTCACCCGCTAGATCCACTCCAGGTGCGGGACATCGCGGCATCCGGTTGCCCAGAGACCGCGGCTTGCGGCACCCGGAGTGGATCAAGCGCGGCGGAGCGGACCAGGGGTCAGTCGGAGAGGGGCAGGCCGGCGGCGGCCGCCACGCCCTCCAGGTAGCCGCGGGCCCGTTCGGTCTTCGGATACCGCCCGACGAGCCCCCAGAACTGGGCGTTGTGGTAGGGCACGATCAGGTGCGCCAGCTCGTGCAGGAGCACGTAGTCGACCACCCAGTCCGGCATGTCCTGGATCCGGTGGGAGATGCGGATGGTCCGGTCGGCCGGGGTGCAGGAGCCCCAGCGGCCGTTCTGGTTGGTGACCCAGCGGACGCTGGCCGGCACGGCCGCGAGCCGGTGGTCGGGAAGGTAGAGGTTGATCAGGCGGGTGGCGCGGGCGAGCAGCTCCGCGTCGGACCGGGCGAGCCGGTCCTCCCGGGCGGCGAGCCGGGCCAGCATCCGGTCGACCCACTCGCTCTCCTCGGCCCGGGAGAACTGGTCGGGGATGAGGACGACGACCCGCTCACCGTCGCGGTACGCGGACACCGTGCGTCGCCGGCGCTGGCTGCGCCGTACCTCGACGACCGGCTTCCGCGTCCCGGCCATCAGTGGTCCGCGCAGCCTCGGATGACTGTCACGAGGGAAAGCTACTGCGTAGTGACCAGGGTTCCCAAGGGTCAACCCGCTGACACGCGCCCGGAAAATGGTGGTTGGTCGCGAGGAGTCCCGAAAAAAATCGTTGCCGGGGAGGTTTCCGCGCCCCTTGGTCACCCTGCGTGGCGACCAGGCGGGACAATCTGCGTCACCTGCCGCCCCCGCCCACGTTAGGTGATCATCCCGCCGGCCGCCGCCCGGGGGCCGCCTGAAGGGGGATCTGGGCCCATTCACCCGGCGTGTTCCCGCCAAACTGACTTATCCGACGTAATCCGGCATGCACACTCTCGACGTCGACTTCCTCACAGTGTCGATGCACAGCTGACATGGAACTGCCCTGACCTGGGTAGGGTCCGCCAACCAGCGGTCACGAGCGTGGCCGCCGAGAACGACCCGGCGCCGGCGCCCCGCGTGGCCCGCCGCCGGGAATACCGCCGGGCGTGTCCGGCGGACGAGACGAGGAGGCTCATCGTGGCCGACCAGGCCCAGACCTACAACGGTTACTGCGTCAAGTGCAAGGAGAAGCGGGACTTCGAGGGCCGCATCGAGGTCTCGAAGACCGGCATGAACATGGCCAAGGGCAAGTGCCCGGTCTGCGGGACAACAGTGAACCGGATTCTCGGCAAGGCGAAAGTCTGACCCGTACGGATCCGGGGAGGGGTGGCCCGCCGTGGCCATCCCTCCCCCGATTCGTTTCCGGAGGCGGGACCGCGCTGTCGGGTCGATGACAGACCTACCGGCCGGTTGTGGATATGTCGCCTTTTCCTGTGGACAACCCCGGGCAGAGCCGGGCGCACCTGTGGACAACGATCGACGGACAGCACCGATGTGGTCACGATTCGTGCCATGACCCGTGCCGCACCGCTGACCCGCCCCACCCTGCTCCCCGGGCTGACCCGCCTCTGGCGGGACCGGCACACCCTCCAGCTCGGGGTCGAGCCGGGCCGGGCGGTCCTGCTGGAGGTGGCCAACCCCCGGGCCGCCCGGCTGCTCGACCTGCTGGACGGCACCCGCAGCGAGCGCAGCGTCCTCGCCTACGCCTCGACCGCGGACGTGGCGCCCGACGAGGCTCGCGTCCTGCTGGACACGCTGCACGCCGCCGGGCTGGTGGTACCCGCGCACACGCTGCTCCCCCGCGACCTCGCCGGGCCGGTCCGGGCCCGGCTCACGGGGGAGGCCGGCGCGCTCGCGCTGGCCGCGCCCGGGCTGCCCGGCACGCCCGCCCAGGTGCTGCGCCGACGCCGGACCGCCCGGGTGCTGGTCACCGGCGCCGGCCGGCTGGGCGGGCCGCTCGTCGTCGCGCTGGCGCAGGCCGGCGTCGGGCACCTGGACCCGGATCTGACCGGCCCGGTCCGCCCCGGTGACCTGGTAGGCACCGGCCTGGCCGCCGCGGAGGTCGGCCGGCCGCTCGCCGCCGCAGTCCGTGACCTGATCGGGCGGTCCGCGCCGGGGACGGAGACCCGGCCGCTGCGCCGCGGTCGCGTCGACCTGGCCGTCCAACTCGGCACGGACCGGCCGGCCGGCCTGCTCGCCGCCCGGCACGCCCAGCGGCGCCAGCCGCACCTGCTGGTCGGCCTGCGCGGCGGTGTACCGGTGGTCGGCCCACTTGTCCGACCGCCGGTCGGACCCTGCCTGAACTGCCTCGACCTGCACCGGGTCGACCGCGACCCGGACTGGCCGGCGCTCGCCGCGCAGCTCGCGGCGGACGAGGCGGACCAGGCCTGTGCCACCACCACGCTGCTCGCGGCGGTGGCGTACGCGGCCGCGGAGGTGCTGGCCCACCTGGACGGGGGCACCCCGGAGACCCTCGGCTGCGCGGTCGAGGTCGGCGGGGCGGGCCGTTTCCGGCGCCGGGTCTGGCCGCCGCACCCGTCCTGCGGGTGCTCCGGAAATCGCCCGTTGCAGGCCGAGCCCACCCGCTCCCGGCTTCGGAGCAACAGCGGACCCCTCGAGTCGGTAACAATGACCGGGTGACCGACATCCCACGCCGGGCCGTGTCCCGGACCGCCAAGCTCGCCGCTCTGCCGCTCGGCTTCGCCGGTCGGACCGTCCTCGGGATGGGCAAGCGCGTCACCGGCCTCGCGTCCGACGTCATCTCGGCCGAGATCCAGCAGCGCACCGCGGAGCAGCTGTTCAGCGTCCTGGGGCAGCTCAAGGGCGGGGCGATGAAGTTCGGTCAGGCCTTGTCGGTCTTCGAGGCGGCCCTGCCGGAGGAGATCGCCGCCCCCTACCGCCAAGCGCTCACCAAGCTCCAGGAGGCCGCCCCGCCGCTGCCCGCGGCGACCGTGCACAAGGTGCTCGCCGAGCAGCTCGGCCCGGACTGGCGGGACCGCTTCGTCGAATTCAACGACACCCCGGCCGCCGCGGCCAGCATCGGGCAGGTCCACCGCGCGGTCTGGCGGGACCCGGGGTACGGCCCGGCCGGCGCCCCGAAGCACCGGGACGTGGCCGTGAAGATCCAGTACCCGGGCGCCGGGGACGCCCTGCTCGCCGATCTCAAGCAGCTCTCCCGGCTGGGCGGGATGTTCCGCGCGATCCAGCCCGGGCTGGACGTGAAGCCGCTGCTGGCGGAGCTCCGGCAGCGGATCAGCGAGGAGCTCGACTACGAGCTGGAGGCCGAGTCGCAGCGGGCCTTCGCGGCGGCGTACGCGGACGATCCGGAGATCTTCATCCCGGCGGTGCTCTCCGCCTCGCCCCGCGTCCTGGTCACCGAGTGGATCGGGGGAACGCCGCTGGCCGAGATCATCCGCGAGGGCACCGAGGAGCAGCGGGACGAGGCGGGCCGGCTGATGGCCGTCCTGCACCTCTCGGCTCCGATGCGGGCCGGACTGCTGCACGCCGACCCGCACCCCGGCAACTTCCGGCTGCTCCCGGACGGCCGGCTCGGCGTGATCGACTTCGGGGCCGTCGCCCGGATGCCGGAGGGCACGCCCGAGCCGATCGGCCGCATCGCCGCGCTCGCCCTGCGCGGCGACGCGGACGAGGTGGTGGCGGGTCTGCGGGAGGAGGGCTTCATCAATTCCACCGAGCCGATCGACGCCGAGGCGGTGCTCGACTTCCTCCGTCCGATGCTGGAGCCGATCGCCGCCGAGGAGTTCCGGTTCACCCGGGCCTGGCTGCGGTCCGAGGCGGCCCGGCTGGCCAACCCCCGCTCGCCGGCGCACCAGCTCGGCCGTCAGCTCAACCTGCCCCCGTCGTACCTGCTCATCCACCGGGTGACGCTGGGCTCGATCGGGGTGCTCTGCCAGCTTGAGGCGAAGGCGCCGTACCGGGCGATCCTGGAGCGGTGGCTGCCCGGCTTCGCCCCGGTCGCCTGACCGACCCGAAAGACGCCGCGGGGGCGGTGGCCGGAACCGGCCACCGCCCCCGCCTATCAGTAGGGATCTAGAGAGCGCCCAGGTCGCGGGCCGACCGGCTGCGGCTCAGCATGGCGACGGTACGGGCGGATCGGGTTGCCTCAGTGCTCGTGGTGGTACGACCGGCCTGAGGCCGGCGCATTCGGGCCCGGGACAACGCTTCGTGAAGTAGTTGCATCTCGGCAGCTCCATTGGGGACGTACAGCATCTCGTTCATCTCTCTGACAACCGGCTCGCGGCCGGCCTGGGTACGGATCGGGTGCATCGTCAGGCCACCAGCCGGACCGCGTTCCGCGACTTGGACAGCCCGCTGGCCGCCAGCCGCGCCTCGGCCTCGACCCGGAGCGCGGCGTCACGGGCGACGTCCTCCTTGCGCGGACGGCCACGGGGCCGCTTGCGCGGGACGACCGCGCCACGCTCGAAGATCTCGCCACCCCAGACGCCCCAGGGCTCGGCCCGCTCCACCGCACCGGCGAGGCACTCGACGCGCAGCGGGCAGTCCCCGCAGAGCGACTTGGCCAGCTCGAGCTCGGTGGGCGAGTCGGAGAACCACAGGTCGGGGTCGAACTTCCGGCAGGGCAGGTTCGCCTCCACCTCGACGCTCACGTCGAGCGGGGCCAACGCCAGACTCATCGCCCGGTCACCTCTCTCTCACTTCGATCTCGTGGATCGCATTTCCGACGTACTTTGGCGGGCAAAAAAACTGAGGCCGCGGATCCCGGTGTGCGGGTTCCGCGGCCTCGAGGTGAGCCGGTGGTCTGTTGGATCAGACCGGTCTACCTCGAGGTGGAACGCCGCGGACATCCATGCGCTTCTTGGCGACACCGATGCCCATGCCCGTGAAGCCACTGGTCCCCTCGACTCCCGCAATCGGCGCGACAGTCAGGTTCAGCTCGGCCTGAACCTGGACCTGGTGCACCTGCGGGACCGACGGTCGCGTGGCGGCAAGGGCCACCCGGACAGCCGACAGCGGAGCGCAGGCAGCTGGCATCGCCGCCGGACGCTCATAGGTGAAGATCTCCACGGGTGCCACCTCCCTCACGTTCCTCGTGCCGACTCGGTCTCAACCCCCGTGAGCAGGCGAAATTGCGCCGCTCGCGAGGTGTGCCCTGAGGCTATGCCTCGCCCGGGGGCGAGGGCAAACGAATTTACGGCTCGATTTCGAAAGTTTTCTCCGGGCAGACGGCGTCCACCGCCGCGCCCCCCACCAGGGCCAACACGGTATCGCCGTAAAGACCCAGTTTGCGGGGGCCGATCCCAGCGATCGCGATCAGCTCCTCGGGGCGCCCAGGCTTCCGCTCGGCCAGCGCGGTCAGCGTGGCGTCGGTGAAGATCACGTAGGCCGGGACCTTCTGGGCACCGGCCACCCGCTGCCGCCACTCGCGCAGCCGCTCGTAGAGCTCCAGGTCGATGTCGGACGGGCAGGTCGGGCAGCGGCCCAGCTTGCGGTCCGCCCCGGCGAGCAGGGTCGCGCCACAGATCCGGCAGGAGACCACCTGGGTTCGCCGGCGCTCGGTCCGCCGCGCCGCGCCGGCCCGCTCGGTGCCGCCCGAGCGATCGAGCTGGGGCAGGAACCGCGACGGCCGCCGGGCCCGTCCTCCGGGCGAGCGGGCCGCCGCGTACGACAACCAGAGCCATTCCCGGGCCCGGGTGACGCCGACGTAGAGCAGCCGCCGCTCCTCCTCGACCTGCTCGGGGGTCTTCGCGTACGAGGTGGGGAGGGTGCCCTCGGCGAGGCCGACCAGGAAGACCGCGTCCCACTCCAGGCCCTTCGCGGAGTGCAGCGAGGCGAGCGTCACCCCGTCCACCGTGGGCACGTGCTGCTGGACGGCCCGCCGGGCCAGCTCGTCGTTGAAGTCGGTGAGCGTCACCAGCCGCTCCACCGCGGCCGCCGAGCCGATCGGCAGCGGCAGGGCCGGTCCTTCGCTCGCGACTGCCGGGCTCGCAAGCTCACTCCTCGCGCTCGCCGGTGGCGTCGCCGCGTACTCCTCGGCGAGCTGGACCAGGGCGGCGAGCGCCTCCCACCGCTCCCGGGCGGCACCGCCGGCCGGGGCGGCGTCCGGCGCCCAGCCGACGGCGGAGAGCGCCTCGACCACGGCGGCCCGCAACGGGGTCTCCCCCTGCGACAACTCCAGCTCGGCGCGTCTGGCGCCGCGCCCCGACCTGGAGCCGTCGATCGAGCGGGTGGCGGCGCGCAGCGCCACCATCGCCTGGCGCACCTCGGGCCGCTCGAAGAAGCGCTCCGCGCCCTGCACCAGGTACGGCACCTCGGCCTCGGTGAGCGCCTTCTCGTACGCCTCGGACTGGGCGTTGGTGCGGAACAGCACGGCGATCTCCCGGGCCGGGGTGCCGCCGTCGACCAGCGCCCGGCAGCGGGCGGCGACCGCCGACGCCTCGGCCGGCTCGTCGGTGAAGATCCGCAGCTCCGGCTCGGGACCGGGCGGACGCTGCCCGACCAGTTCCAGCCGGAGCCGGGCCTCGGCGCCCCGGGCCTGCGAGATCACCGCGTTGGCCAGCCCGACCACCTGGGGGGTGGAGCGGTAGTCGCGGACCAGCCGGACCACCGTCGCGCCCCGATGCCGGCGCGGGAAGTCGACCAGGTAAGACGAGGTGGCCCCGGTGAACGAGTAGATCGTCTGGCTGGCGTCGCCGACCACGGTGAGGTCGTCCCGCCCGCCCAGCCACGCCTCCAGCAGCCGCTGCTGGAGCGGGTTGACGTCCTGGTACTCGTCGACGACGAAGTGCCGGTACTGGCCGCGTACCTGCTCGGCGACGTCGGGATGCTCCTCGATCCCCCAGACGGCGGCGCGCAGCATGTCCTCGAAGTCGATCACGCCGTTGCCGCGCTTGATCTTCTCGTACGCGGCGAAGACCTCGGCCACCTTGGCCGGCTCGTGTGGGGTGTCGCGCAGCGCCTTGGCCGCGGCGACCACGTACTCGGCGGGCTCGACCAGGGAGGACTTGGCCCATTCGATCTCGCCGGCGAGGTCGCGGGCGGCGGCCCGGTCGGCGCGCAGGCCGACCTTGGCGGCGGCGAGGGTGACCAGGCGCACCTTGCTCTCCAGCAGCTCCGGCATGGCCCGCCCCTCCAGCAGCCGGGGGGCGAAGTAGCGCACCTGGCGCAGCGCCGCCGCGTGGAAGGTACGCGCCTGCACCCCCGGCACCCCGAGCCCGGCGAGCCGGCTCCGCATCTCGGCGGCGGCCCGGGCGGTGAAGGTGACCGCGAGCACGTGCCGGGCGGAGATGTCGCCGGCGAGCGCGCGGTGAGCGATCCGGGAGGTCACCGCGCGGGTCTTGCCGGTGCCGGCGCCGGCCAGGATGCAGACCGGACCGGCCGGGGCGGTCACCGCGGACCGCTGCTCCGGGTCCAGCCCGGCCAGCACGCGTTCCGCCGCTGAGTGAACCACCACAGCCAGGAATCATCTCAGCTTGCCCCGACGTTACAGCGGTTAGCCTCGGCTTGATCGGCAAGCCGCCGGGCGGAGCAGTTGGAGGATCTTCATGTTGACGATGTATTCCACCTCGTGGTGCGGCTACTGCCACCGGCTGAAGTCGCAGCTCGACCGGGAGGGCATCGGGTACGAGGTGGTCGACATCGAGCAGGACACGAAGGCCGCCGAGTTCGTGATGAGCGTCAACGGCGGCAACCAGACGGTCCCGACGCTGCGCTTCACCGACGGCAGCGCCCTCACCAACCCCTCGATCACCCAGGTCAAGCAGCACCTCGCCGGCATCGCCGGCTGACCGACCTCCTCCGCGAAGAGCGGCCACCCCCACCCGGGGGCTGGCCGCTCTTCGCATCGGCGCCCTTTTTGTCCCGAGACACGCCCATGTCGGGACCCTTTGGCAGGGGTCGGGGCGGCCATACTGACCGTGGGGGATGGATTTCGTACAGTTACCGCCGCGTTCCGCGGCCCTCGACGGAGAAGAGAGCACCCGTGCGTCCTGCCGTACCGAGCCCGATCCTGCGCCGTCGCCGGCTGGGCACCGAGCTGCGCCGGCTGCGTGAGCTGGCTGGTCTCACCGGGGACCAGGTCATCGAGCGGATCGGCTGGGCCTCCGCGTCCAAGCTGTCCCGCCTGGAGAACGGCCGCAGCCGTCCCGACCCGGTGGACGTCCGCGACCTGCTGGCGCTCTACGGGGCCGACGACGAGCTGCGTGAGGAGCTGCTGAGCATCACCCGGGAGGCCGGGGACATGCGCGGCTGGCTGCGCAACTTCCCGGTGATGACCCAGCAGCAGCGCGGCTTCGCCGAGCTGGAGGCGGGCTGCGCCGAGATCTCCGAGTACAACCCCGTCCTGATCCCCGGGCTGCTGCAGACCCCCGGGTACGCCCGGTACCGGATCGTCTCGGCGTACCAGGTGGCCGTGCAGGCCGGCGACCCCGGCGAGGACCCGGAGACCGAGGTACGGGCCCGGCAGGCGCGGCAGTCCCTGCTCACCCGCTCCCCCGACGCGCCCCGCTACACCGCGGTACTCGAGGAGGGGGTCCTCGGCCGGCGGGCCGGCCCGCCCGGGGTGCTGCGCGAGCAGCTGGTCCAGCTCTGCGAGCTGGCCAGGCTGCCGAACGTCACGCTGCGCCTGCTGCTGCGGGACACCCGGATCGCCGACTGGTACCTCCCGCCGACCGCCTTCTCGATCTACCGGTTCGCCGATCCGCTCGATCCGGAGACGCTGGCGATCGAAGGTGGCTTCACCGACGTCATGTCGACCGAGGCAAAAGCCCTAAATAGCTATAAAGTGGCGTTCGAGTGGCTATGCTCGGCGGCGCTCTCCGCATCGGACACCCTCTCCTGGCTCATCGAGGCGACGGGACGGCTGACCGGCGCGGCGGCCGAGTCCACGGTGGCGTGCGGACCGGCAACGGCACCCGTCCAGCGCCGCCGCGGCTCGGGGCGCCTGACGACGGACCGGTGATCCACCGGGCCGTCCGGCCTGCGGCGTCACTCCTTCCATCCGAGCAGTCCAGAGCAGGAGCAGAACCATGGACGAGATCAGCAACAGCTGGGCGGCGCTCGCACAGCAGCTCGCCGACGCCCCGTGGCGCACCAGCACGCGCAGCCAGACCTCCAACTGCGTCGAGGTCGCCCCGCTGGGTACCGGGCCGGCCGCGGTCGCGCTGCGGGACAGCAAGGACCGGGGCGGCCCGGTGCTGCTGTTCGACCGGGCCGGCTGGCTGCGCTTCATCGCCGGCGCGAAGAACGGACAGTTCGATCTGAACTGATCCGACGACTGCTGCGGGGCCGTCGGCGTCGGGTCGGCGGCCCCGTCGCGTGTCCACCCCCGACAACCGTGCTGACCAAGGATCCCCCGATCGGTCGACGCCTCGGATCGATAGTCGAGTTTCACTTGCTGTGACGAGTACCGGGCGTAACATGACGAAAGAGTGACGTGGAAGTTCCAGCGCGTACTCGTCCGTCGCGATCCGTCCGGGGGACACCCATGCGGTTCCTGATCGTCCGCACCGACATCCGCGCCGCCGCCGACACCGAGATCGCGGCCGCGTGGGCCGGCGGTGGCCGGCTGCGGGACGAGACCAGGACGCCGGAACCGCGCCGCCAGGTCGTGCACGCCGAGGACCGCGACGCCGCGCTGCTGCTGGCCCGCGCCCTCGCCACGGTGGGCGCCGTCCGCTCCGGAAAGCAACGGGTGAAGGTGCTCCCGATCGCGGACCCGGACCCCGGGTACGCGTACCGCTGGGACGGCACCTGACCGCCACCTGCCGTCCGTCGTGGTCGGACCGGCTCCCCCGCCGCGTTCCTTGCCCCACCGCCCACGACGGCCCGTGTTCCCGGCCCGTGACCGCCGCGGCAACGACGGTCACGGGCCGGGACCGCGTCCGGGCCGCGCCTCAGCAGTCGCCGCGGCGGTTCAGCAGTGGCCGTCGAGCCAGCGGTGGATCAGGAAGAGGGCGATCGAGGAGGGCGGGGGCAGCACCAGGCGGGCGCCCGCGCCGACGTCGACGGGCCGTCCGGCCAGCGCGTCACCGATCTCGCGCCGGGTGAACCAGCGGGCGTGGGCGATCTCGGCCGGGTCGACCCGGACCGGCTCGTCGGCGTCCGCCCGGGCCATGTAACCCAGCATCAGCGAGCCGGGGAAGGGCCAGGACTGGCTGCCGGCGTACGCGATCTCCTCGACCCCGACGCCCACCTCCTCGCGGACCTCGCGCAGCACGGCCGCCTCGGCCGACTCCCCCGGCTCGACGTAGCCGGCGAGGCAGGAGAAGCGGCGCTGGCCGGGGGTGCTCGGCCAGGTGGCGTTGTTGCCGAGCAGGCAGCGCCCCTCCTGGCCGGCCACCCCGTCGTGCACCAGCACGATGATCGCCGGGTCGGTACGCGGCCAGACCCGGTCGCCGTCCGGGTCGATCCGGGACCAGCCGGCCTCGTCCACCTGGGTCGGGTGCCCGGTCACCGAGGAGTAGCCGTGCCGGACGTGCCAGTTCAGCAGGGCCAGAGCGGTGGTGAAGATACCGGCGTCCCGGTCGACGAGCAGGTGGCCCACCTCGCGCAGGGTGACCGCCCGGGCATCCGGCAGGTCCGGCAGCGGCGCGTCCACCGCGAAGACCGGTACACCGTCCGGGTCCACCCCGAGGAACATCGGCACCGACCGGGGCACCTCGGGCAGTTCGTCGGAGCCCAGCAGCACCAGCATCGGCGGTGCCGTCTCGCCGCGTACCAGGGCCCGGCCGTCGTTGGCCGAGTCCAGCACCAGCACCCGGGCCCGCTCCCAGGCCTCGGCGAGCCAGCCGGAGTCGGTACGCCGGTGCGCCGCCCGGTCCAGGGTGGACCGGGCCAGCGGTGGGGCGGCCTCGCCGCTCACGCCGCCGCCTCGCTCCGCTCGCCGGCGGCGCGAGGCGCCACGCTGCTGAGCCAAATGGTTCGCTCGCTCCGCTCGCTCACGCCGACTCCGTGTGGACCGGGGTCAGGGCGGCCAACTGCGCCGCGATCCGTTCGGCGTCGCCGAGCACCACGGTGACCGCCTTAGCCGGGGCGAGGTAGCGGGCCGCGGCCGCCGCGACGTCATCGACGGTCGCCTTCGCCAGCCGGGCGGCGTGCTCGGCGAGGAAGTCCAGGCGCAGCCCACTGCCGGCGTACGCGCTGGTCAGCGAGGCCAGGCCGGCCTGGGTCGACATGCCGAGCTGGAGCGTGCCGAGGGCGTACTGGCGGGCCTGCTCCAGCTCGTCCGGCCTGGGCGGCAGGGAGGCCAGCCGGCCCAGCTCATACAGGGTCTCCAGCAGCGCCGGACCGGTCACCTCGGTCGCCACCTCGGCGGCCGCGACCAGCACCGACCCGGCGACCGAGTGCTCGATCAGCGAGTGCGGGCCGTAGGTGTAGCCCTTGTCCTCGCGGATGTTCTCCACCCAGCGGGAGGAGAAGTAGCCCCCGAAGACCAGGTTGGCCAGTTGCAGCGCCGCATGGTCGGGGTGGGTGCGCGGCACCGCCGGCAGCGCGATCCGCAGCGAGGACTGCACCGAGCCGGGCCGGTCGGCCAGCAGCAGCGGACCGGGCTCCAGCGGCGGCGTGGGCGGCAGTTCGGCCACGTGCCCGTCGCCGTTCCAGGCCGCGAGCGCCTTCTCGGCCGCGTCCACCACGCGTTCCGGCTGCACGTCCCCGACCAGCACCAGCACCGCGCCGGCCGGGTGCACCCGCTCGGCATGCAGTCTCCGCAGCGTGGGCGGCCGGACCGCGCGGACCTGCGCCGGCTCGGGGGTCTGCACCGCGTACGGGTGCTTGCCGTAGATCCGCTTGAGCAGCGCGGTGCGGGCCAGGTGCGCGGGCTGGCTCTGGGCGACCTGGATCCGGTCGATCAGCCGGTCCCGTTCGGTGCCGACCCAGTCCTTCGGGTAGGTCGCGCCGGTCAGCACCTCGGCGAGGATCTGCAGCATCCGGTCCAGCCCGGTGACCAGGCCGGCGCCGGAGATCATCAGCCGGTCCGGGTCGATCCCCGCGGAGAGCCCACCGCCGACCTTCTGCAGCTCGGCCGCGATCTGGTTGGCGGTCATGGTCTCGGTGCCGGAGAGCACGGTCTGCGCGAGCATCGCGCCGCGGGCCAGGTGGGTCCGCCCGAACGGCATCCAGAGGCGCAGCTCGACCAGCGGGACGGCCGGCCGGCGTACGGCGATCACGGTGAGCCCGTTGCCGAGCGTCCGCTCGGCCTGCTTCGGCAGCTTGAGCCTGCGGGTGGGGCCGAGCGCCGGCAGCGGCCGCGTACCGGTCTCCACGGTTGCCGTCACCTGGCCCTTCTTCGTTCGCGACTGCGGGGCTCGCAAACCCGGCTCACTCCTCGCGCTCACCTGGCACCTCCGGCGATGACCTCGATGGACGCGCGGCGCTCCGGCCGCAGGGTGGCGGCGGCCGCCCGAACCTGCTCCTCGGTGACCTCACCGACCAGCCGGGGCAGCTCGTTGAGCAGGCCCGGCTCGCCGCGCTGCTGCTCCAGCACGGCCATCCGCAGGGCGCGGCCGAGCACCGCGTCGGTGTCCCGCAGCAGGTGGGTGGCCATCCGGGCCTGGGTGCGGGCCAGCTCGCCCTCGGTCAGCCCGTCGGTGGCCAGCCGGTCCAGCTCCTCGTCGATGGTGCGCAGCACCTTGTCCACGTCGCCGCCGGGGGGCAGGTGTGCCTGGAGCAGCAGCGCGGTGGGGTCACGCACGTCGAACGGATCACCCATGAAGCCGAGGTAGCCACCGAGGCTGGTGACCGACCGGTCCCGCTGGACCAGCCGCTCCACGAGGCGGGAGGCATCGCCGTCGGTGAGCACCTCGGCCAGCACCACGTACGGCAGGTAGCCGACGAAGTCGGTCACCGGGTCGGGCACCCGCCAGGCCCCGGCCACCGCCGGCAGCGGGGCCAGCTTGTCGGTGTACGACGCGCGCCGCTCGGCGACCAGGTCGGGCTCGGCGAAGTCGGGGCGCTCCGGCGCGGGCCGGGCCGGAACGTCCCCGAAGTGCCGCTCGATCAGCTCGGTCGCCTCGGCCACGTCGATGTCCCCGCTGACGGCCAGCACGGCATTGCCGCTCGCGTAGTAGCGGCGGAAGAAGTCGGCCGCGTCGGCGACGGTGGCCGACTCCAGGTCACCGAAGGAGCCGTAGCCGTCGTGCGCGTTGGGGAAGGTGTCGAACATCACCGGCGGCAGGGTCAACCAGGGGAACCCGCCGTACGGCCGGTTGAGCACGTTGACCCGGATCTCCTCCTTGACCACGTCGACCTGGTTGCGCAGGTTCTCCTCGGTCAGCCGGGGGCCGCGCATCCGGTCGGCCTCCAGGAAGAGCGCCCGCTCCAGCGCGTTGCTCGGCAGCGTCTCGAAGTAGTCGGTGTAGTCCAGGTGGGTGGAGCCGTTGAAGGTGCCGCCCGCGCCCTGCACGTGCCGGAAATGGGCCAGCTTCTCCAGGTTCTCCGAGCCCTGGAACATCAGGTGCTCGAAGAGGTGGGCGAAGCCGGTGCGCCCCTCGGGCTCGGAGCGGATGCCGACGTCGTAGACCACCGCCACGCCGATGACGGGGGCGCTGCGGTCGGGGGTGAGCACCACCCGCAGGCCGTTGTCGAGGGTGAACCGCTCGACCGGGTACTTCGTCGCTGGAATTTTCGCTCTCCGCGCCGCCACGTGATCGACCCTAACCCGTCGGCACCTCCCGCACCGGCGACCTCCTGTCAGCGTCCGCTGCCCGAATGGTGGATCGGCCTTGACACCGGCCACGCCGTAGCCCACTCTTCCTATCAATCAAGTAGGAATACTGTGGATTGGACGAACGATGAGACGGCTCCCCTTCCGTCGGTTGGTCTCCCTAGCCACCCTCGCCGTCGTCGGCGCGGCCACCCTGGGCGCCATCGCGGCCTGCGGCGACGGCTCCGACGAAGCGGCCGGCAGCGGCGGCCCGGTGACGCTGCGCCTGGGCTACTTCCCGAACATCACCCACGCCCCCGCGGTGGTCGGCGTCGAGAAGGGCATCTTCAAGGAGAAGCTCGGCTCGGACGTCACGCTGGAGACCAAGACCTTCAACGCCGGCCCGGCCGCCATCGAGGCGGTCTTCTCCGGCGCGCTCGACGCGACATACATCGGTCCGAACCCGACGGTGAACGCGTTCTCGAAGTCCAAGGGCGAGGCGGTCCGGGTCATCTCCGGCGCCGCCTCGGGCGGCGTGGCGCTGGTGGTGAAGCCGGAGATCACCTCGGTGGAGCAGCTGCGCGGCAAGAAGATCGCCACCCCGCAGCTGGGCAACACCCAGGACGTCGCGCTGCGCTACTGGCTCAAGGAGAAGGGCCTCACCACCACCAAGGAGGGCGGCGGCGACGTCAAGGTCGTGCCGCAGGAGAACGCGCAGACGGTGGAGACCTTCGGCAGCGGCGCCATTGACGGCGCGTGGGTGCCGGAGCCGTTCGTCTCCCGGCTGATCAACGCCGGCGGCAAGGTCCTCGTCGACGAGCGCGACCTCTGGCCGGACAAGAAGTTCGTCATCACCAACCTGATCGTCAGCACCAAGTTCCTCAAGGCCCACCCCGACGTGGTGAAGAAGCTGGTCGAGGGGCAGGTCGCGGCGAACGAGTTCGTCAACACCAAGCCGGACGAGGCCCAGCAGGCCATCTCGGACCACATCGGCAAGATCACCGGCAAGCCGCTGGACATCAAGCTGATCAAGCAGGCCTGGCCGACCCTGGAGTTCACCAACGACCCGATCGCGTCCTCGCTGAAGACCGGCCTCGACCACGCGGTCGCCGTCGAGCTCACCCAGCCCGTGGACCTGAACGGCCTCTACGACCTGAAGTACCTCAACGAGGTGCTCAAGACCCAGGGCAAGCCCGAGGTCACCCAACCATGACGTCGACCACGACGACGGCCCGCAGCGCGACCGGCTCGGTCGCGCTGCGGGGCGTGACCAAGGTGTACGGCCAGGGCGAGAGCGCGGTCCTGGCCCTGGACGGGGTGTCGCTGGACGTCGCCCCCGGCGAGTTCGTCTGCCTGGTCGGCGCCTCCGGCTGCGGCAAGAGCACACTGCTCAACCTGGTCGCCGGGCTGGACCGGGCCAGCGGCGGGCGGATCGAGCTGGAAGACGGGGTCAACCCGGGCCTGATGTTCCAGGAGCCGGCCCTCTTCCCGTGGCTCACCGTTGAGGGCAACGTCGACATGCCGCTGAAGTTGCGCGGGCTGCCCAGGGCCGAGCGCCGGGCCAGGGTCGCCGAGCTGCTGCGCACGGTGCACCTGGCCGACTTCGGCCGCAAGCGGCCGCACCAGCTCTCCGGCGGCATGCGGCAGCGGGTCGCGCTGGCCCGCACCCTCGCGCTGGACACCCCGGTGCTGCTGATGGACGAACCGTTCGGCGCGCTCGACGCGATGACCCGGGACATCCTGCACGACGAGCTGGAACGGATCTGGTCCGAGCGGAGGCTCACCGTGCTCTTCGTGACCCACAACGTCCGGGAAGCAGCCCGCCTCGCCGACCGGATCATCCTGCTCTCCAGCCGGCCCGGCCGGATCATCTGGTCCACCCGGGTCGACGTGCCCCGGCCCCGACGCATCGACTCCCCGGAGATCGCGACCATCGCCGCCGAGGTCACCGACCGGTTGCGTACGGAGGTGGGCCGTCATGGCCAGTGACACGCTCGCCAGCGCCCCGCGTACCGACGCGGAGATCTCGGGACTCGACGCGCTGGAAATCGCCGGCCGGGAGAAGGGACCATCCCGCCTGGGCCGGATCTGGTCGGCGACCTGGCCGAAGCTGGCCGCCCTCGCCCTGGCCATCGGGCTCTGGCAGGCCGTGTTCTGGACCGGCTGGAAGGACCCGTGGACGTTCCCCGGTCCGGTGACCGTCTTCGAGGACTTCGGCCACTACCTGGTCAGCGCCGCGCTCTGGGACGGCCTGGCCACCACCGCCCGGCGGGCGGCCGTGGGTTTCGCTGCCGCCGTCGCCGTCGGGCTGGTGCTCGGCCTGGGCGTGGCCCGGGTCAAGGTGCTCCGGGCCGCGCTCGGCTCGATGATCACCGCGCTGCAGACGATGCCGTCGATCGCCTGGTTCCCGCTGGCGATCCTGCTCTTCGAGCTCAGCGAGCAGGCGATCTTTTTCGTGGTGGTGCTCGGCGCGGCCCCGTCGGTCGCCAACGGCGTCATCCACGGCGTGGACTACGTACCGCCGCTGCTGGTCCGCGCCGGTCGCAACATCGGCGCCCGGGGGCTGAACCTCTACCGGTACGTCATCGCGCCGGCCGCGCTGCCCGCGATCGTGGCCGGGCTCAAGCAGGGCTGGGCGTTCGCCTGGCGCAGCCTGATGGCCGGCGAGCTGCTGGTGGTCATCGCGAGCCGGACCTCGATCGGGGCCCAGCTCACCTACGCCCGGGAGCTCAGCGAGGCGCCCCGGCTGATGACCATCATGATCGTCATCCTGGTGGTGGGCGTGCTGGCGGACGCCGCGTTCGGCGCCGCCGACAAGGCGATCCGGCGGCGCTGGGGCGTACTGGACCAGGCCGGTAACTGAGACGTGTACGTCTCCGCGCGCAGCGACTACGCGCTCCGGGCCATGCTCGCCGTCGCCGATGCCGCCGGTGTTTCCGGCGACGGGGGCTTCGGCGACGGTGAGCTGGTCAAGGCGGCGAGCCTGGCCGAGAGCCAGGACATCCCGCTCAGCTTCCTCCAGGGCATCCTGCTCGACCTGCGTCGGGCCGGGTTGCTGTACAGCCACCGCGGCACCGAGGGCGGCTACGCCCTCACCCGCCCCGCGGACGAGATCAGCGTCGGCGACGTCCTGCGGGCGGTCGGCGGCACGCTGACCAGCGTGCGCGGCCTGCCGGCGGGCAGCGCCGGCTACCACGGGGTGGCCACCGGGCTGCGGGACGTCTGGCTGGCGGTGGACGGCGCGATCGCCCTGGTGGTCGACCGGACCACCCTGGCCGACCTGCTGGCAGACCGCGCCACCACACCCTGACGACGCGGCCGTGCGTGGCGGCTGGACCACCCACCTGTCACGCCGGCGGAGCGACCTGGCTCGAGCCGGCCCGGAATGCTCCATTGCCAGCTTTGGAGCTGCCCTGTCCATGCGGGCAGCGCCGAACGACCGACCGCCCACGCCGCCAGCGCCGGACGACCGACCACGCGGGCAACTTCAAAGGACGCTGGACGTAGCTCGGCCTGCGGCGGGCAGGCAAGCCCGCAGACCGCGGCGAGGATCAGGCAGTGCGGGGGCGGCGCGGGCGGCGGGAGCGGCCGGAGGTCCGGTGGGCCGCCCGGGCGCCGGTCGGGTCCCCGCCGTCGCCGCCGGCGCGAGCACCGCCAACGCCGGCACGACCAGCCTCCCCGGCGGGACGACCACCGTCGACGCGGCGGCTGCGGGGTGCCCCGGAGCGGGGGGCGGGCGCCGGCTGCGGAGCGACGACGATCACCGGTACGCCGGAGGGCTCGCGGGCGCCGGTGACCCGGACCAACGCCTCGTCGCCGGGGCGTACGCGGGCCGACTGCGGGGTGATGCCGGCGACGCTCATCAGCCGGGAGACGTCCCGGCGCTGCTCGGGCAGGACCAGGGTCACCACGCTGCCGGACTCCCCCGCCCGCGCGGTACGCCCGCCCCGGTGCAGGTAGTCCTTCGCCTCGGTCGGCGGATCCGCGTTGACCACCAGGTCCAGCCCGTCCACGTGGATGCCCCGGGCCGCCACGTCGGTCGCCACCAGCGCGGTGACCTGACCGGTGCGGAACTGCTCCAGGATCCGGGTGCGCTGCGGCTGGGTCTTGCCGCCGTGCAGCGCGGCCGCGCGTACCCCCTTGGCGAGCAGCTGGCGGGCGAGCCGGTCTGCGCGGTGCTTGGTCCCGATGAAGAGGATGGTGCGGCCGTCGCGGGCGGCGATCTGGGCGAGCGCGGCTTGCTTGTCCGCCGCCTCGACGTGCAGCACGTGGTGGGTCATCGCGGTCACCGTCGCGGTGCCGGGGTCGACCGAGTGCGAGACCGGGTCGGTCAGGAAGCGACGGACCAGCGTGTCGACGCCGCGGTCCAGGGTGGCCGAGAAGAGCATCCGCTGGCCGTCCGGGGCGACCTGCTCCAGCAGTTTGGTGACCTGCGGCAGGAAGCCCATGTCGGCCATCCGGTCGGCCTCGTCCAGCGCGGTGGTCGCGACCTGGTCCAGCCGGGCGTCGCCGCGGTTGATCAGGTCGTGCAGCCGGCCGGGGGTCGCCACGACCACCTCGGCGCCGGCCCGCAGCGCGTCCGCCTGCCGCTGCAGCGAAAGACCACCGACGACGGTGGCGCAGCGCAGCCCGACCGCGCGGGCGTACGGGGCGAGGGCGGTGGTGACCTGCTGGGCCAGCTCACGGGTCGGCACCAGCACCAGCGCGAGCGGCCGTCCGGGGCGGGCCCGCCGGCCGGCGGTGCGGTGCAGCAGCGGCAGTCCGAAGGCGAGAGTCTTGCCGGAGCCGGTACGACCCCGGCCGAGCACGTCCCTTCCGGCGAGCGAATCCGGCAGGGTGGCCGCCTGAATCGGGAACGGCTCGGTGATGCCCTGCGCCGACAGCTCGGCGAGCAGCGCCGGAGCGAGCCCGGTGGCGGCGAAGGTGGGTACGACGGTGGTCATGCGGAAGCCTTCCTCGACGCGGCACGTGTCGAGGAGGGGCGCCGGAACCGGCGCGTCACCGGAATCACCGGTGGTCACAAGCACGAACCGAAGGGGATACGGGCGGTCCGCCCACGCCGTGGGCCCCGACTGGTCGGGGCCGACCTCCTCGCGCTGCTCAGGCGCGGCGGGAGTCACGGCGGGGCGGACCGGCCACGTCACCGGGCCCGGAGGGCGCGGTGGTGGTGCTGCGGTGATCCGGAGATCAGAGCGGGCGGATGTTCTCCGCCTGCGGGCCCTTCTGGCCCTGGGTCACCTCGAACTCGACCCGCTGGTTCTCGTCCAGGCTCCGGTAGCCGGAGGACTGGATCGCCGAGAAGTGGGCGAAGACGTCGGCGCCGCCGCCGTCCGGGGTGATGAAGCCGAAGCCCTTGTCAGCGTTGAACCACTTGACGGTGCCAATAGCCATTTGTTCGTCTCCTTGACGGAACGTTCGAACCCGCACCTGTTGCGGGCCGAAGAGGAGCGCTCCGCGCGTCTGATGCGCGGACCGCCTGTCGCTGCTGGTCGCCCCGCCCGGAGAACTCCGGACACAACAAAGTGCGCCTGGGGCCACAATCCGCCAGGCGCACACAGAGTCTCTGGTAACCAAAACTGCAACGTGCCTAACGTATCACGAATTACGTAACGCCGGGTCGTCCGCCGAAATTTCCGGCACCCCCGCGATCAGCTCGGTCAACCCGTCGGCGTCGAGCAGGTCCGCCGGCCGGACGGTGACCCCGTCCCGGACGTAATGGAACGCCGCGCCCACCCGCTCCACCGGCACGCCGGCCAGCTCCGCCCAAGCCAGCCGGTAGACGGCGAGCTGCACTGCGGCCGCCTCGGCCTCCCGTCCGGTGGGCTGGCGGCCGGTCTTCCAGTCGACCACGTCGAAGCGACCACCGGGACGGGCGAAGACGGCATCCATCCGGCCGCGCACCACCACCCCGGCGACCACGGTGGCGAAGGGGACCTCCACCTCCACCGGCACCCGGTCGGCCCACTCGCTGGCCAGGAAGCGCTCCTGGAGCTCGGTCAGCGCCTCGTCCGGGGCGGCGTCGTCGTCCGCCGCGCCGGGCAGCTCGTCCACGTCGAGCAGTCGATCCGCACCGAAGCGCTGCTCCAGCCAGGCATGGAAGGCGGTACCGCGGCGCGCGTACGGGTTGGGCTCGGTGGGCATCGGCCGGCGCAGCGTCCGGGCCAGCGCCTCCGGGTCGCGGCGCAGCGCCACCAGCTGGGTCACCGACAGGTGGCCGGGCAGCTCGACCTCGACCCCCTCGGCGCGGCGGGCCAGCTCGGCCCGCTCGGCGAGCAGCAGGTCGGCCTCCCGCCGCCAGCGTGCCACCTCGGGATCGTCCGGGATCCCGGCCGCCCCGCCGTCGGCGCCCCGCACCGCTGCGGGGCCGGCCGGCGCCCGCCCGCTCTCGGGACCGTCTCCCCTGGAGCCCGCCGCGGCGGTGGCATCCTCGCGGCGGGCCGCCTCGGGGTCGGCGAGGAAGCGGCGGACCAGCGCGGCGGCCTCGGTCAGCGCCGGGCGGCGCGCGCCGAGGGGATCGGCGGGCCACTCGGCGTGGAGCACCACCTCGGTGGTCGGGTTGACCGCGTCCCCGGCCGGCTCCGGCGACCACTCGTCGACCAGGTGCCCGTCCGCGCCGTCCAGGCAGGCGTCGTGCACCTCCCGCAGGAATACGGACGGCCCACGCGGCCGCTTGGTCCCCTCCCCCCACCAGTACCCGGAGCAGAGCAGCAGCCGCCGGGGCCGGGTCACCGCCACGTACGCGAGCCGGCGCTCCTCCCGCTCGTCGTGCGCCCGCCAGGCGTCGGTGAAGTCCTCCAGCGCCCGCGCCACCCCGCGCTGATCCTCGGCGGCGGCCAGGCCCAGCTCGGGCAGCCCGTCGGCGTCGCCGCGCAGCGGGAAGGGCAGCACGCCGAGGCCGCCCAGCCAGTGGTCGGAGTTGCGCACCGGCCCGGGCCAGACGCCGCGGGTCAGGCCGGCCACCGACACGACGTCCCACTCCAAACCCTTGGCGGCGTGCGCGGTCAGGATCTGCACCGCGCCCTCCACCACCTCCACCTCGCCCGGGGTGAGCCCCCGCTCCTCGTCCTCGGCGGCGGCGAGGAAGGCCAGGAAGCCGGCGAGGGTGGCGCCGGGCGTCTCGCCGCTGAACCGGGCGGCGACGTCGCCGAGCGCGTCCAGGTGGCCCCGGGCCAGCCCGGCGTCGCCGGTGCCGTCCCGGCCGGCCCGGACCGCCACCTCCACGTCCAGGCCGATGGTCCGCTCGATGTCCGCGATCAGTTCCGGCAGCGACTGGTCCAGCCGGTAACGCAGCAGGGCCAGCTCCGTCCCGTACCCGCGCAGCCGCGCGTACCCCTCCGCCGAGTACGCCTGCGCCGGCCCGAGGTCGGCCAGCGCCTCCACCAGGGTGGCCTCGTCGAGCGCGTCCACGGTGATCTCCGGCCCGTCGTCACCGGCGAGCTGCCGCCGCGCCCTCGCGATGGCCCGCGCCCGCCGGTGCAGGGCCACCAGGTCACGCGGCCCGATCCGCCAGCGCGCCCCGGTGAGCAGCCGCAGCAGCGCGGCCCCGTCGGTCGGGTCGGCGAGCACCCGCAGCGTGCAGACCACGTCCCGGACCTCGGGGGTGTCCAGCAGGCCGCCCAGGCCGACCACCTCGACCGGCAGACCCCGGGCGCGCAGCGCGGACTCGATGGCCGGGATCTGACTGCGCAGCCGGACGAGCACGGCGGTGGTGGGACGCTGCGGCACCGGGATGTGCTCGGGCAGCGCATCGGGCATCCGGGCCGCCCCGCGCCAGGCGGCGACGACGCCGTCCGCGATCCACTCGGCCTCGTCGGCGTGCGTCTCCAGCAGGGCGCAGTGCACGGTGCCGCCGGCCGCTCCGCGCGGGCTGCGATGCGGGATCGGCTCCTTCACGCTCAGCGCGGCGCGCAGCTCAGGCACCTGCGCGCCGGCGGCCCGCAGCGGCGTCGCCAGCGCGTTGGCCACGCCCAGGATCTCCGGGCGGTTGCGCCAGCTCGTGGTCAGGCTGAGCACCCGGGCCGGGGAGCCGTCGGCGCGGGCGAACTCGACAGGGAAGCGGTCCAGCGTGCCGGCGCTGGCGCCTCGCCAGCCGTAGATGGACTGGCAGGGGTCGCCGACGGCGGTGACCGGGTGGCCGCCGCCGAAGACCGCGTTCAGCAGCACCACTTGGGCGTGGCTGGTGTCCTGGTATTCGTCCAGCAGCACCACCCGGTAGCGGTCCCGCTCGATCACGCCGACCCCGGGATGGTCCCGGGCCACCCGGGCGGCCCGGGCCAGCTGATCGGCGAAGTCCATCGCCTCGAAGTCGTCCTTGCGGCGGGCGTACGCCCGGACCAGCGGCAGCAGCCGCAGCCGGGTCTGCTGGACGGCGAGGGCCCTGCGCACGTCGGCGTAGACCCGGCCGGGGCGGGACTGCACGTCGGCGAAGAACCGGCCGGTCCAGGCGGCCAGCTCGTCCGGGTCGACCAGGTGCTCGTCCAGCTCCCCGGCCAGCGCCAGCACGGCGTCGGTGATGGTGCTCGGCATCCGGTCCACGTCGGACATGTCGCCGTCGTAGTTGCGCACCAGCAGGTCGACCAGCTGCCAGCGGGACGCTTCGGTGAGCAGCCGGGTGGAGGGCTCGTAGCCGGCGCGCAGCCCGTGCTCGGTGACGATCCGGCCGGCGTACGAGTGGTAGGTGGAGACGGTCGGCTCACCCGCCAGCGGGTCGTCGTGCGGGTCCCGGCCCTGCCGGCCCAGCCGCCGGATGAGCTGGTCGAGCCGGGTACGCACCCGGTGCGCCAGCTCGCCGGTCGCCTTGCGGGTGAAGGTGAGGCCGAGGATCTGCTCCGGCCGGACGTACGAGTTGGCGACCAGCCAGACCACCCGGGCGGCCATCGTCTCGGTCTTGCCGGAGCCGGCGCCCGCGACCACCAGCAGCGGCTCGACCGGCGCGGCGATGATCGCCGCCTGCTCCCGGGTGGGTGCCGGCAGCCGGAGCAGCTTCGCCAGCTCGACCGGGGTGTAGCGGGGACCGGAGTCGGCCGTCCTGGGCGCCGGGGTCGCGGTGCTGAAGAGCGCGGGCTGGGTCACGGCTTCTCCGGAGTCGGCGGCTCGACGACCTGGCGCCCCTGCCCGGACACCGGGCAGCTGGTGCGGACCGGGCAGACCCGGCACTTCGAGTTGGCGACCGCGGCGAAGGTGGCGGCGGCCATCGTATCGGCCGTGCGGCGGACCAGCGCGGTCGCCCAGCCGGCCTCCGGGCCCTCCCCGACCGCGGCCTGGGTCTGCTCCTTGGCGTCCTTCGCGCTGGTGCCGAGCTGCACCAGCGCGGCACCGCCGGACTCCTCGCCGAACTCGGCGAACGCCCCCGCCTCGACCGCCGCCTGGTACGCCCCGAGCTGCGGGTGCTCGGCGACCTCCCGCTCGGCGACGGCCGTGGACTTGCCGGTCTTGAGGTCGATCACCACGAGCCGGCCGTCGGCGTCGACCTCCAGCCGGTCCACCCGGCCGGTCAGCTCGACGGGCCGGTGCGGGTCGTCGAGGCGGACCGCGAACTCGTGCTCGATGGCGAGCAGCCGGCGCGGGTTCCCGGCGAGCCAGCGCAGCAGCTTGTCCACCATGGCCTCGGCGCGCGCCCGCTCGGGGCCGACCATCCAGCGGGCGGCCAGTTCGATCGCGTCGAAGCGGGCGGCCACGTACTCCAGCAGGGCGGTGCGGTCGGCGCTGGCGTCCTCGGCGAGCATCGCGGCGGCGTGCACGAGGTTGCCGACGCCCTGCGCGGCGCTGGCCGGGCCGCTGCCGCCGTGCCGTTCCAGCAGCCAGCGCAGGCTGCACCGCAGCGCGCTCTCCATCGCCGACGGGGTGACCCGGACCGGCTCGCCGTCGTCCACCAGCGGCCGGTCGTCGGAGAGGCCGCGCAGCCCCCACCAGTCGTCGGGGTGGGCGCCGGGAACCCCGGCGGCGGCCAGCCGAGCCAGCTCGGCCGCCGCGGCGCGCCGCCGGGCGTACGGCGCCGTCGGGTCGGTGACCGCGGTACGCAGCTCCGCCACCAGCGCCGACAGGGTCAGCCCCCGGGGTGGCCGGGTGACCGGCAGCGCGCGCGGCTCGACATCCCCGTCGTCGTGCGGGTCGCCGTCGACGGTGAGCGCCGCACCGTCGCCCGGTCCGCCGGATGGCGGCCTCGGCCCGGAGCTGCTCGGGCCGCGTCCGCCGCCGATTGCGGGTGGCTCGGTGGCCCCCAGCTCGTGCAGGAATCGGCTGGGCTGTTCCTCGTGGTCGTCGCCGCCGACGGCTGCCGAGGCGACCGCGGTGACCAGCACCCGGTGTCGGGCCCGGCTGACCGCCACGTGGAAGAGCCGGCGTTCCTCGTCGAGCAGCGCCGAGGTCTGCCCGACCAGGCTGGCCCGGGTGCCGGCACCGTCGGCCCGGCCGGCGAGCACGTCTACCAGCCGCTCGGAGCCGAGCAGGCTGCCGCGCAGTCGCAGGTCCGGCCAGACGCCCTCCTGGACGCCTGCGACGGCGACCAGGTCCCACTCCAGGCCCTTCGCGGCGTGCGCGGTGAGCAGCCGGACCGCGTCGCCCCGGTCGGCACTGGCGGCCAGGGTGTCCGCCGGCAGGTCCTGGGCGAGCACGTGGTCGAGGAAGACCTCGGTGCGCGCGCCGGGCAGCCGGTCGGTGAACCGGGCGGCCGCGTCGAAGAGCACCATCACCGCGTCGAGGTCCCGGTCGGCGGCCTCGGCCCGCCAGCGCTGCGCGGTCTCGTGCTCGCCGGTGGCCGCCCGGCCGCGGGTGATCGCCCCGGCCCAGCGTTCGGCGAGGCCACTGTCCCGCCAGACCGCCCAGAGCACGTCCTCGGCGGTCGCGCCGGGGGTGGCCGCCGCCCGCCGGGCGGTCTCCAGCAGGGCCGCCACCGCCTGCGCGGGCGCCACCCAGCGCCGGTCGATCGCGGCCAGCTCGGCCGGGTCGCGCAGCGCCTCGACGATCAGCTCGCCGGAGGGTCGCCGGTCGCCGCCGGCCAGCGCGAGCGCGCGCAGCCCCTGCCGCAGCCGCCGCTCGGCGAGCGGGTCGGCGCCACCGAGTGGCGAGTGCAGCAGCGCGATTGCGGCCTCCTCGTCGAGCCGGTCCGGCTCCAGGGCGCAGCGGAGCAGGAGCAGCAGCGGCGCCACCCCGGGTTGCAGGTGCAGCGGCAGGTCCTCGCCGTGCACCACGGTCGGCACGCCGGCGGTGTGCAGGGCGCGCTGCAACGACGGGAGCTGCCGGGCGGTCGACCGGACCAGCACTGCCATCCGGGACCAGGGGACCCCGTCGAGCAGGTGCGCCTCGCGCAGGGCGTGGGCCAGCCAGGCGGACTCGCTGGTGGCCGAGCGGAACGTGCGGACCTCCACCGAGCCGGGTGGCGCGTCGGGCAGCGGGCGCAGCCGTCGGTGCGCCCCCGGGCCGCGCAGCCGGCGGGCCAGCCGGGCGGTCGCCGCGAGCAGCCCGGGGCCGGCCCGGTAGGAGGTGGTGAGCACGACCTGCGCCGCCGGTGCGCCGGAGGCGGTGCGGAACCGGTGCGGGAAGGTGGTCACCCCGGCCGGGTCGGCGCCACGGAAGGAGTACGTGGAGGAATCGGGGTCGGCGAAGGCGACCAGGGGCTTGCCGCCACCGGCGATCACCGCGAGCAGGTCGAGCTGGGCGGGGTCGGTGTCGGCCAGCTCGTCGACGTAGACGTACGCCAGCCGGCGGCGCTCGGCCGCCAGCAGCTCCGGGTCGTCGAGCAGCATTCCGGTGGCGGCCCGGACCAGCTCGGCCGGGTCGTACGCGATGGAGCCGCGGTTGTCGACGTCGCGCAGCGCGAGGACGGCTACGTACTCCCGGAGGAAGCGGGCGGCGGCCGGCCAGTCGGCGCGGCCCAGCTTCTCGCCCAACCGGGCCAGCTCGACCGGGCCGACGCCGCGCTCGGCGGCGCGCATCAGCAGGTCCCGGAGCTGGGCGGCGAACGCCCGGGTACGCAGCGCGGGGCGCAGGTCCGCCGGCCAGCCGACCGGGTCGTCCTCCGGCTCCTCGCCGACCACGTCCAGCAACTCGCGGATGATCAGATCCTGCTCGGGACCGGTGAGCAGCCTTGGCGACGGCTCGCCCCGCTCGGCGGCGGCCCGGCGGAGCAGCCCGAAGGCGTACGCCGGGAAGGTGCGCACCAGCGGCTCGCGGACCACCCGGTGCCCGTCCCCGGCGACCCGCGCCTCGATCCGGTGGCGCAGCTCGGTGGCGCCCCGGCGGCCGAAGGTGAGCACCAGGATGCGTTCCGGGTCGACGCCGTCGGCCACCCGGGCGGCGACCGCCTCGATCAGCGTGCTGGTCTTGCCGGTGCCCGGACCGCCGACGACCAGCATCGGCCCGTCGGTGTGCCCGACGACCTCCGCCTGCAACTGGTCGTCCAGCCGCCTCCACGGCTGACCGTTGTGGACCGGCCCGGGGTGCGCGCCATCGACCGCCGACCCCCCGGACCGCGGCTCCCCCTCGCTGGTCGGACCCGACCGACCCGTCCCCTGGTCCGGCCCGCCGGGCCGGCGGTCCCCCCGAACCGCCGCGACGGACCGCATGTCACTGTGGACCGGTCCGGCAGGCCGACGCACCAGCCGGTACCCCTGCACCCCCACATCCCACCACGCCCCTACGACACCACCCGCACGCCACCCCGCCTCCAGTTGCTTCCCTCGGGCGTCGCCGGGCAAGCCGCCACCGGGGGGATAAGCCCTCCGAAGTCGATCAGCCCAGCCTGGCGCGGGTTCTCTCGGACGTCGCCGGGCGGGTCGCGTCCCCGGCGCCTATGCCTGACGAGTGATATGCCTCTCCGTCATAAATATGCCGGAGAGGCATATGGCTAACCGACATGTTCGCCCCCGGAAGCTCCTGCGGCCTTGATCAACGCGCGGAGCGCTCAGGTGAGGCGGGAGTCGAGGGCGTCCAGGGCGGACCGGACGGTGGGGGCCACGGTGAGGAGGCCGAGGCCGGCGGGCTTGAGGAAGTGGCGGTCCGCGAGGGTTTGCAGCCAGTCGATCAGGGGGCGGTAGAACCCGTCGGCGTCGACCAGCACCATCGGCTTGGCGTGCAGGGCGAGCGTGGCGGTGGTCCAGACCTCGAAGAGCTCGTCGAGGGTGCCGAGCCCGCCGGGCAGGGTGAGGAAGGCGTCCGACTTTTCGATCATCAGCGTCTTGCGGCTGGCCATGCCGTCGGTGACCAGTAACTCGTCGGAGGCCAGGTCGGCGACCTCCAGGTCGACCAGGGCCTGCGGGATCACCCCGAGGGTGTACCCACCGGCGGACCGCGCGCCGTCCGCCACCGCGCCCATCATCCCGACGCAGCCGCCGCCGCTGACCAGGGTGTGTCCGCGCCGGGCGAGCTCCGCGCCGGTCTCGGCCGCCAGGTCCAGCCAGCGCCGGTCGAGGGTACGGGAGGACGCGCAGAACACGCAGATCGCGGCCACCGGCTCAGTCCCTCCCGCCCTCGTCGGCGGCGGCCCGCTGGTCCGCCTCGGTACGCGCGACCGACTCCTCGCGGACCGCCTCCTGCTCGGCGGAGAGCACCTCCGCCTCGACGATGTGCCGGACGGCCGCGTCGACGTCGTCGGTGAGGCAGATCAGCTCCAGGTCGATCGGCCCGATCTTGCCCTCCGCCGCCATCGTGTCGCGCAGCCAGTCGAGCAGACCGCGCCAGTAGTCGGTGCCCATGAGCACGACCGGGAAGCGGGTGACCTTGCCGGTCTGCACCAGGGTGAGCGCCTCGAAGAGCTCGTCCATGGTGCCGAAGCCGCCGGGCAGCACGACGAACGCCTGCGCGTACTTGACGAACATGGTCTTGCGGGCGAAGAAGTAGCGGAAGTCGATGGCCAGGTCGACCCACTCGTTGAGCCCCTGCTCGAACGGCAGCTCGATGCCGAGCCCGACGGAGAGCCCGCCCGCCTCGCTGGCGCCCCGGTTGGCCGCCTCCATCACGCCCGGGCCGCCGCCGGTGATCACCGCGTACCCGGCCCGGGCCAGGGCAGCGCCCAACTCCTCGGCCATCCGGCACTCCGGGGTATCCGGCCGACTCCGGGCCGAGCCGAAGACGCTGACCGCGGGCGGCAGGTCGGCCAGGGTGTCGAAGCCCTCGACGAACTCCGACAGGATCCGCAGCGCCCGCCAGGCGTCCTTGGTCTTCCAGTCGGCGCGCGTCCGCGAGTCGAGCAGCCGCTGGTCGGCAGTGCTGCTCGGGATCGCGCCGCGACGCAGCGTGACGGCGCCCCGGTGCCGCTCCCGTCCCGGGTCGCGGCCGGGCTGCGGCCGCCCGTTGCTCTGGCTCATGGGGCCACCGTAGTGGAGCCGTGGCGACCGGGTGTGCGGGCCGCCGAGCCGGAGAAATAGTTGCCGATCTTGGGCAACTATTTCGGTCGCCCGTACGTCTTACTATTCGCATACGGGGTATGCCCCGGCACGCGCCTTCGGGGGAGGAGCAAGCGTGATCAGCAACAACGAGAGGATCCGGATCCGGCGGCAGATGCAGCGGCGGATCCGGGACGTGGTGGCCGAGCGCCGCCGCGCCCGACAGCTGGAAGCCCACACCACGGACCTCACCGGCGAGCCGACCGAGACGGACCTCACCACCACCGTCTGATCGGCTCAGGCGGGAGCCAGCCAGCGGTGCAGGGTGGCGGCACCGTCGCGGATCTTGGCGAGCTCCACGTGCTCGTCCTTGTGATGAGCCAGGTTGGGGTCGCCGGGGCCGAAGTTCAGCGCCGGGATGCCCATCGCCGCGAACCGGGCCACGTCCGTCCAGCCCAGCTTGCCGATCGGCGCGGCCCCCACCGCCGCCAGGAACTCCTGTGCCGGCGGTGCGGCCAGCCCGGGGAGCGCACCCGCGGCCGAGTCCGTCACCTCAAGGTCGAATCCGGCGAAGACCTCGCGCAGGTGCGCCTCGGCCGCGGCCGGGTCACGGTCCGGGGCGTACCGGTAGTTGATCTCGATCTCGCAGCGGTCGGGGATGACGTTGCCGGCCACCCCGCCGGTGATCCGGACCGCGTTCAGCCCTTCCCGGTAGTCGCAGCCGTCAATGGTGACCCGCCGTGCCTCGTACGCCGTCAGGCGGCGCAGCACCTCGCTGGCGCCGTGGATGGCGTTCACCCCGTGCCAGGAGCGCGCGGCGTGCGCCCGCTCCCCGTGTGTGGTGACGACCGCTCGCATGGTGCCCTGGCAGCCGGCCTCGACGATCCCGTACGTCGGCTCCAGCAGCACCGCGAAGTCCGCCGCCAGCCACTCCGGGTGCGCCTCGGCGACCAGGGTGAGCCCGTTGTACTTCGACTCGATCTCCTCGGCCTCGTAGAAGAAGTACGTCACGTCGTAGCGCGGGTCGGGCAGGGTCACCGCCAGGTGCAGCGCGAACGCCACCCCCGACTTCATGTCGGAGGTGCCGCAGCCGTACATGAGGTCGCCGCGCATGGTGGACGGGAAGTTGTTGTTCAGCGGGACCGTGTCCAGGTGACCGGCGAGCACCACCCGCTGCGCCCGGCCCAGGTCGGTACGGGCCATCACCGTGTTGCCGTGCCGGAACGTGGTCAGGTGCGGCACGCCCCGCAGCACCTCCTCCACGCAGTCGGCAATCGCCTTCTCGTTGAGGGAGACGGACTCTATGTCGACCAGGGCGCGCGTGAGCGCCACCGGATCAGCCAGCACCTCGGGGGTCAGCGGGTTCTCCATGGGTGGCACGGTACCGTCAGGTCACGTGAGCGCGAGGAGTGAGCTTGCGAGCCCCGCAGTCGCGAACGAAAGGTGAATCAGTGACGTCCGCAGTCTCCGCCTGGGGCATCGGCCTGGCCACCGTTACCGCTGACGATCAGGTGCTCGACACCTGGTACCCGACCGGCAAGCTCGGACTCGGCGAGCTGCCGCTGGTCCCCGGCGAGGACCAGGCCGACGTGCTCGACCTGCCGCCCGGCGCGATCGGCGAGCGGGCGCTACCCGGGTTGCGTACGGTCGAGGTGACCACCGTGATCGGCTCGCTGGACGACCCGATCAAGGACGCCGCCGACGCGTACCTCCGGTTGCACCTGCTCTCCCACCGCCTGGCGCGACCCAACGAGCTCAACCTCGACGGCATCTTCGGCAAGCTGGCCAACGTGGCCTGGACCTCCGCCGGCCCGTGCCCACCGGAGCGGGTGGACGAGCTGCGGGTCATCGAGCGGGCGGCCGGCCGCTACCTCGCGGTGTACGGGGTGGACAAGTTCCCCCGGATGACCGACTACGTGGTCCCCTCCGGCGTGCGGATCGCCGACGCGGACCGCGTCCGGCTCGGCGCGCACCTGGCCCCCGGTACCACCGTGATGCACGAGGGCTTCGTGAACTTCAACGCGGGCACGCTCGGCACCTCGATGGTCGAGGGGCGGATCGTCCAGGGCGTGCTGGTCGGTGACGGCTCCGACATCGGCGGCGGCGCCTCCATCATGGGCACCCTCTCCGGTGGCGGCACCGAGAAGATCAGCATCGGCGAGCGGAGCCTGATCGGCGCGAACGCCGGGGTGGGCATCTCGCTCGGCGACGACTGCGTGGTCGAGGCGGGCTGCTACGTCACCGCCGCCTCGAAGATCACCCTGCCGGACGGCCGGGTGGTCAAGGCCCGCGAGCTCTCCGGCGTGAAGGGCCTGCTCTTCTGGCGCAACTCGGTGACCGGCGCGCTGGAGGCGAGGCCGCGCACCGGCAAGGGCATCGAGCTGAACGTCGCCCTGCACGTCAACGACTGAGGGTCGGGTCGAGCAAACCCGTACGCGAGCCGGCCCGACCCGTCAGGCCGGCGGAGGCTCGACCAGGCGTACCACCAGGTCGGCGTGGGCGGCGGTGCCGGAGACCAGCGTGGCGTTGACCTCGTCGCTGCCCAGCGCCCAGGCTCGCGCCTGCTCCGGCGGCTTCCCGAACGCCTCGTGCCGGGCGGTCAGCCGGCGCACCCGCAGCTCGGCGTCGAGGTCGAGGAACCAGACCTCGTGCAGCAGGGTGCGCACCTCCTCCCACGGATCGTTCCGCAGCAGGAGGTAGTTGCCCTCGGTCACCACCAGCCGGACCTCGGGCGGCACCTCGATCGCCCCGGCGATCGGCTCCTCCAGATCCCGGCGGAACGCCGGCGCCCAGACCGAGGTCGGTTCCAGCCGGCGCAGTCGCCGCAGCGTCGAGACGAAGCCGTTGGCGTCGAAGGTGTCCGGGGCGCCCTTCCGCCCGTCCCGGCCGAGCCGCACCAGCTCGGACTGGGCGAGGTGGAAGCCGTCCATCGGCACCAGCCGGGCGGCCGGGCCGACCGCGGCGACGATCCGCTCGGCCAGGGTGGATTTGCCCGCCCCGGGGGCGCCGGCGATGCCGAGCAGCTGGCGTGGGCCTGCGACGGCCAGGGCCCGCGCCCGGTCGGCCAGTTCGTCGAAGGGGAGGACCTGCGCCGCGGGCATCAGCCGAGAACCGCCACGATCGGACCGTCCGCCATGCCCCTCACCCTAGTAGTGCGCCGATCCGGACGGCGACGGTGCCGCCCGGGCCACCGGTCAGGCAGCCTCGGCGACCATCGGCAGGTGTCCGGTGTAGGTGACCCCGCCGCCGTCGACTCGGCAGCCCGTCAGGTGACCGCCCGCCGCTCCCAGCTCCCGCAGGTACGCCAGCTCCCCCTCGTGGTCGACGGTGGCGGGGAACTGCCGGTGATGGGTGCTGAACGCGCGACCGTGCAACGCGAGGCGGGCCGTCCGCGCCTCGCCGAGGTGGGCGGTGAGCGTCGTGGCGTCACCGTCCCGCAGCGCGTCGGTCAGCCCGTCGAGGAAGGAGCGGACCGCGGCCAGCTCGGACAGCACCTGTCCCCGGTTGCCGAGCAGCATGTTCGCGGTCCGCTCGGGCGGGCCGCCGGCCACTCGGGTGCCGTCGGAGAAGCTACCGGCGGCGAGGGCGAGCACCGCGTCGCGCAGCGCGGCCCGCTGCACCGCCCCGGCGAGCGCGCCGGCCAGCAGGTGCGGCACGTGTGAGCTGAGCGCCGCCACCGCGTCGTGCTCCGGCGCCGACATGGGCACCACCCGGGCGCGGAAGACGTCGATGATCAGCGCGGCGAGCCGGCGGAACGCCATCATCCCCGTCGGGCCCGGACAGAGCACCCAGGCGGCCCCGTCGAGCAGCGCCGGGGTGGCCGACGCGACGCCGGCCCGGTCGGCGCCGGCCATCGGATGGCCGGGGACGAACCGGTGTCCGAGCCCCTGGGCGGCGGCCGACGCGGCCACCTCCGCCTTCGTGCTGCCCACGTCGGTGAGCACGCACCCATCGTCAGTGGCGCCGGCGACCCTTGACAGCGTCTCCGGGAGGGTGGGCAGTGGGCCGCAGAGGAAGACCACGTCCCGGCCCGCGACCGCCTCCTCGACGGCGTCCGGGCAGGCCACGCCCTGTTCGCGGGCGTACCGCCGGGTCGTCGGATCCGGGTCCCAGCCGGCGACGTCGAGCCCGGCGTCGCGCAGCCGGAGCAGCACCGAGCCGCCGATCAGGCCCGTGCCGACCACCGCCGCCCGCGCCTGCCCGCCGGCCCTGCCCACCATCGGCCCACCTCGGCGTTTGTTGTTCGGTACGGGGCGATCCGCCCCCAACCCGGTCCGGGCCGAGGATATCGCCCGGCCCGGGTCACCCCTGGGCGGACCCGTGGCGACGGAAGGGGCGCTCGGCGCCTGGCTGTTCAGCCACACCAGCGGGGTGGTCACCGGCAAGCTGCTGCTGCCGCTGATCGTCGCGCTCGGCGCGGTCGGCGTCGGGCCGCCGGCCGCCCTCGCTTGGTCAGGCCTGGTCCGCCGCCCCCGATCAGGCCTGGTCCGCCGACCCGATCGGGTCTGGGCCGCCGCAGCCCCGTCAGGGCTGGGCGAGCCGGGCAGCGACGGCGGCTACCTGCTCGTCGGACTCGGTCAGCGCCACCCGGACGTGCCGGGAGCCGGCCGGGCCGTAGAAGACCCCGGCGGCAACCAGGATGCCCCGGCGGGCCAGCCAGTCAACGGTCTCCCAGCAGTCCTCGTCGCGGGTCATCCAGAGGTAGAGCCCGGCCTCGGAGTGCTCGACGGTGAAGCCCGCCCCGGTGAAGGCCGCGTGCAACTGCTCACGGCGGGCCCGGTAGCGCTCCCGCTGGGCGTCGGCGTGCGCCTGGTCGCCCAGCGCGGCCACCATCGCCGCCTGGACCGGGGCCGGCACGATCATGCCGGCGTGCTTGCGGATCTTGAGCAGCTCGGCCACCAGCGCCGGGTCGCCCGCGACGAAGCCGGCCCGGTAGCCGGCCAGGTTGGAGCGCTTGGAGAGCGAGTGCACCGCCAGCACCGAGTCGTACGACCCGCCGCAGACCTCCGGCGAGAGCACCGAGACCGGCTCGGCCTCCCAGCCCAGCGGCAGGTAGCACTCGTCACTGGCGACCACCGCGCCGCGCTCGCGGGCCCAGTCCACCACCTTGCGCAGGTGCGTGGCGGGCAGCACCCGGCCGGTCGGATTGCCGGGCGAGTTCACCCAGACCAGGCGTACCCGGGAGGTGGGGCCGACCGCGGTCAGCGAGTCGGTGCGGACGGTGGTGGCGCCGACCAGCCGGGCCCCGTCCTCGTAGGTGGGGTAGGCGACCGACGGCACCACCACCACGTCACCTGGGCCGATGCCGAGCAGGGTGGGCAGCCAGGCGACCAGCTCCTTGGAACCGATCGTCGGCAGCACGCCGAGGCCGTTGACGCCCGCGCCGCAGGCCCGGGCGACCCAGGCGGCGATGGCCTCCCGCAGCACGGGGGTGCCGGCGGTCAGCGGGTAGCCGGGGGCGTTCGACGCGTCGGCGAGCGCCTGCCGGATCACCGGGGGCACCGGGTCGACCGGCGTGCCCATCGAGAGGTTGATCAGACCGTCCGGGTGCGCCGCAGCCGTCTCGGCCGCGGCGTCCAGGGTGTCCCAGGTGAAATCGGGCAGCCGCGACGAAACCGGCGCGGGCCGGTTCAGTGGCCCTCTCCGCGCGGCGGCTGGGCCGCGACGAACGTCGCGTCCTTGTCCACCTTGCCGACCTTGGAGGCGCCGCCGGGCGAGCCCAGGTCCTCGAAGAACTCGTAGTTGGCCCCGGTGTAGTCCTTCCACTGCTCCGGGACGTCGTCCTCGTAGAAGATCGCTTCAACCGGGCAGACCGGCTCACAGGCACCACAGTCGACGCACTCGTCGGGGTGGATGTAGAGCATCCGATTGCCCTCGTAGATGCAGTCGACCGGGCACTCCTCGATGCATGCCTTGTCGAGCACATCCACGCACGGCTCGGCGATGATGTAGGTCACCGGTCTTCTCCTCCGCAAGACTCGTCACGATCACCCGCGACGGTTAGAGCCTAGTATCTCGCCGGGGAGGGGGTGAATCGTGCTCCGACAGCAGGACGTGGGACACCGGATCGTGGTACGCCGGATTGTGGGGATTCGCGAGGGCCGGCCGCTCTTCTCCGACGCTCTCGGCGAGCTGGTCGAGCTGAGCGAGACCCACATCACTCTGGCCACCAGGCAGGGCCGGTTGCAGGTCCCGGTCACGGAGGTGCACCGGGCCAAGCGGGTCCCGGCGGCTCGCCGCCCGACCGCCGCCGCGGTGGTCGCCCTGGAGCTGGCCGCCGACGAGGCCTGGCCCGCGCCGGTCCGCGGCCGGCTCGGTGACTGGCGCCTGCGCAGCGCCGCCGGCTGGACCGGCCGGGCCAACTCGGCGCTGCCGGTCGGCGACCCGGACCGCCCGCTGCCCGCCGCCGTGGACGCCGTCGAGCGTTGGTACGCCGACCACGGGCAGCCGGCCATGGTCAACACGCCGCTGCCGCTGGCCACGCCGGTCGGCGCCGAGCTGGACGCGCGCGGCTGGGCCGCCCGGCCGCCGGTGCTGGTGCAGACCGTCGCGCTCGCCGCGCTGCCCCCGGCCGCGTCCGGCCGCGCCGACCTGCCGCCGGTCGAGCTGACGGCCGCCCCGTCGGACGCCTGGCTGGCCGTCGCCGCCGGCCGCAAGGGCGGCCTGCCGGACGCCGTCCGGCACGTGCTCACCGCCGTGGACCAGGTCCGCTTCGCCGAGGTGTACGCCGGCGGCACGCTGGTCGCCGTGGGCCGGGGCACCGTCACCGGGCAGGGGCGCTGGCTCGGCCTCACCCTGATCGAGGTGCTCCCCGAGGCCCGCCGGCAGGGCCTGGCCAGCCGGGTGATCCGGTCACTGATCGACTGGGGCGCGGCGACCGGGGCCACGCATGCCTTCCTCCAGGTCGAGCAGCGCAACACCCCCGCCGTGGCCCTCTACCAGGGCCTCGGCTTCACCACCCACCACACCTACCTGACCCGGGTCGCCCCGCCCACCTGACCCGGGGTCGCCCCGCCCACCTAAGCCGGGGGCGCCCCGCCGTCCGACCGCTGCCCCGGCGCGCCGCCCGGCCACTGTCCCCCGCCGTGTCGCCCGGCCAGTGCCCCGCCGCCGCGCATCGGCCCGGCCCGCGCATTGGCCGGCAGTGTGATCCACCCCTGGTCGCCCACATGGCGGCATCAAACCGGCTCCGATACCGCCACGTCGGCGACCTTCAGTCGACCTCTGGCGGGCATGGGACAGGCCGGCACGTGCTTTGGAGCTGCCCGCACAAACGGGGCACGTGCCGAAGCAGGCGGGCGCACCGACGGGGCAGCTCCAAAGGAAGTCAGCGAAGGACAGGCACCTGCATCCGGACCGGCCCAGGCATCAACGCCGGCTACACGCCCCGCCGACCAGGACTGCCACCGCGCCGCCGACCAGGAGCGCGACCCGCCGCCAAGAGCGCCGGCGGTCCGGCGGGTGCCGCCGGAGGAGCCCCGTCGCCGACCAGCAGTGCGGCCGTCGCCGAGCAGCAGTGCGACAGCCGCCAGCAATGCGGCCGTCGCCGAGCAGGAGCCGACCAGCAGTGCGGCCGTCGCCGAGCAGGAGTGCGGCTCCCCCGCTGCCCACCAGCAGGGCGGCCACCGTCGGCGAGCAGGAGTGGGCCCTCCCCGTGCGCCGCCGCCGCGGAGCGGATCGGAAGTCAGCGGCGGACGACCCGGCGGGGCTTGGCCGCCTTGAGCTGGGCGTACCGCTTGAGCTGCTGGGAGCGGTGGTCGAGGCCGAGCGCGGTGAGGATGAGGTAGCCGACCAGCACGCCCGCGGCGGTGGCGGCCAGGTAGAGCCAGATCTGGGCGAAGAAGAGGCCGGCGCCACCGGCGAACGGGTTGTTGCCGACCAGCAGCGGGGCGACGAACACGGTCAGCAGCAACGCCACCGCCACCGCGGCGCCCATGTCGGCCGCCAAACGACCCAGCGGCCGGCCCCGGCCCCAGCGGAACGCCACCACCGCAAGGATCACCCCGATCGCCAGGAACATCACCAGCGAGACCCGATCGGCGGCGGTGTCGTCACCGTCGAAGCCGAACTCGATGACCAGCCGGGCCGCCACGTTGACCGCGAACAGTGCCCCCGCGAGCACGCCGATCGCGCGCCACCGCTCCCTCATCGCACGTCTCCCGCCGTACCGCCCGCCCTAGCGGCGGGACTCCTGGCACGAATATCTACCACCGGAAGCTGTGTGCCGTCATCACCCTTCGCGTCCGGTTGGCGGCGCGAGGATCTGCCGGAAGCCCATCACCGCGAAGGTCATCGCGCCCGCCACGATCATCGCCAGGCCGACCCAGTTGTCGCCGGAGATGAGCAGGTCCCCCTCGCTGGTCCGGACCGAGGCCACCGCCATCAGCACGAACCACGGCAGGGCGGGCAGCACCACCGCCCACCGCCGACCCACCGCCTCGCGGGCGAACCAGCTCAGCGCGATCCCCGCGCCGATCGCCACCAGCACCGACACCCCGATCAGCTGCCCGCCGACCCGGACGGTGGCCAGCAGCAACTCGAGCACCCCCGAGAGCGCCCCGCCGACCACGGCGATCACGCCCCCGGCCACCCGCAGGGCGAGGTCGAGCGCCGGCCCCGGCCGCCGTGACGGCGGAGCAGTCTCCTCCTCGGGCACGACCGACATCGGCGCGGCGGGCAGGGTCACCGGAGGCCGGCCGCCGCGACCGGGAACCGGTCCCGCCCGTCCAGGTCCAGGCCCGCGAAGAGGTCGTCCTCCCAGCCGTACGGGCCGCGGCCCGGACCCTTCTTTCCGAGCGCCAGGGTGAAGTACTCCACGCCCATGAACTCGGCGCCGAAGTTCCCCGCGATCGAGTACAGCCAGGAGGTGGCCGGGATCTGGGTGGCGTGCGCCCGCATCGCCGCCTCCTTGGCGGCGTGCTGCTCGGTGGCGTCGATCCGGGCGGCGATCTCCGGGTCCGGCGTGCCGAAGGGCAGGTCGTCCACGCTGTCGATGCCGGCGAAGGGGTTGTCCGACGACTCGGTGAAGGCGTCCAGGCCGGCCTCCAGCACGCTGCGCGGCATGGCCGTCCAGTAGACCTTGGCCGGGGCGATCCCCTCGACGGCGGCCAGCTCCACGGCCCGCATCGCGACCCGGTGCGCCTGGATGTGGTCCGGATGCCCGTAGAAGCCGTTGGCGTCGTACGTGATCATGACCTGCGGGCGTACCTCCTGCATGATCGCCACCAGATAGCCGGCGGCCTCGTCGAGGTCGGCCTGCCAGAAGGCGCGGGGGTGCTCGTTGCTGGCGAGCCCCATCATCCCGGAGTCGCGGTAGCGGCCGGCGCCGCCGAGGAAGCGGTGATCGGTGACGCCGAGCGCGGCGCACGCGGTGGCCAGCTCGCCGATCCGGTACCCGCCGAGCTGGTCGGCCTTGGCCGCCGCGAGCTCGGCCAGCTGCGGCACGTGGATCTCGCCCTCCTCGCCGACCGTGCAGGTCACCAGCGTGACGTGGGCGCCGGTGGCGGCGTAGTGCGCCATCGTCGAGCCGGTGCCGATGGACTCGTCGTCGGGGTGCGCGTGGACCAGCAGAAGGCGTCGGTCGGGCAGGGTCGTCACGAACGTCACTCTAACCGGCGGTCCTGCCGCGCCGAGTCTGACGCGTCCGCGCAGGTCGGCCACATCACGCCGAACGCGGTTCTACGATCCGAGCTGTGGACTTTCCCGAGCTGGCCGCCCGTACCCGTCGGTTCAGCCACGGGGCGCCGCGCGCCGTCTCCGTCGCTGACGACGGCTCCCGGGTGATCTTCCTGCGCTCGGCCGGTCCGGAGGATCCCGCCGACGCGCTCTGGCTGCTGGACGTCGCCGCCGGCGAGGAACGGCTGGTCGCGGACCCGGCGGTGCTGCTCGGCGGGGACGCCGATCCCGGCGCGCTCTCCCCCGGCGAGCGGGCGCTGCGCGAGCGGCTGCGGCTCAGCGCCGCCGGCATCGGCTCGTACGCCCTGGACGCGCCTGGCCGGGTGGCGGTGTTCCCGCTGGCCGGACGGCTGTTCCGGGCCGACCTGGTGCACGGTGACGTGGTCGAGGTGACCACCGTCGGCCCGGTCATCGACCCCCGGCCCGACCCCACCGGGGAGCGGCTGGCCTACGTGACCGACGCCGCCGAGGGGGTCCGCCGGGGCCAGCTGCGGGTGGTCGAGTCCGACGGCACCGACACCCTGCTGGCCGGTGAGGACAGCGGGGTCACCTGGGGCCTGGCCGAGCACATCGCCGCCGAGGAGTTCCACCGGTTCCGCGGTTACTGGTGGGCCCCGGACGGCCGCTCGGTGCTGGCCGCCCGGGTCGACGAGTCCCGGCTGCCCTGCTGGCACCTGCACGACCCGGCCGAGCCGGCGAACCCACCCACCACCGTCGCGTACCCGCAGGCGGGCGGCCCGAACGCGCAGGTCAGCCTGCACCTGCTCGACCTCGACGGCGGCTGGGTCGACGTGCACTGGGATCGCGAGACCTACCCGTACCTGACCTCGGTCGACTGGGCGGACGGCGGGCCGCTGATCACCGTGCTGCGCCGGTCCCAGCAGCACGGCCTGGTGCTCGCGGTTGATCCGCGCACCGGGGAGACCCAGGTGCACGCCGAGCTGGCCGACCCGCGCTGGGTGGAGCCCATTCCCGGCACCCCGGCGCACCTGCCCGACGGCCGGGTGCTGGTCGGCGGGGAACTCGCCCACGACGGGTACGACGCCCGCTGCCTCTTCGCGGACGGCACCCTGCTCACTCCGCCGTCGCTCTACGTACGCCGGGTGGTGGGCCGGCTGCCGGCCGGCAACGGCCCGGCCGACCTGCTGGTCGAGGCGAGCGAGGGTGAGCCGAGCCAGCGTCACCTCTACCGGGTCCGGACGGTGATCGGCGGGGGTGTGGACGCCCGCCGGATGAGCGGCGACCCGGGTTGGCACACCGGTGCGATCGGTGGCTCGACGCTGGTGGTCGGCACCGCCTCGCTGGAGCACCCGGGGACGCGGTGGTCGGTCTGGCACGGCGACCGGGAGGTGGCCGAACTCCGCTCGCTGGCCGCCACCCCGCCGTACGCGCCCCGTCCGGTGATGGTCCGGGTGACCGACCGGCGGCTGCCGAGCGCGGTGCTCTACCCGACCGACCACGTCAAGGGCACCCGGCTGCCGGTGCTGCTGGACGTCTACGGCGGTCCCGGGCACCAGGAGGTGATCTCCGCGCGGGGGGCCTGGCTGGAACGGCAGTGGTGGGCCGACGCCGGCTTCGCGGTGGTGACGGTCGACAACCGGGGCACCCCGGGGGTGGCGCCGTCGTTCGAGAAGGCGATCCACCGGCGGGTCGCCGACGTGATCCTGACCGACCAGGTGGACGCGCTGACCGCCCTGGCGGGCAAGCACCCGGACCTGGACCTGGATCGGGTGGCGATCCGCGGCTGGTCGTTCGGCGGCTGGCTGGCCGGGCTGGCGGTGCTGCGCCACCCCGAGCTGTTCCGGTGCGCCATCGTCGGCGCGCCGGTCGCCGACTGGACCCTCTACGACACCGCCTACGCCGAGCGCTACCTGGGCACGCCGGACGAGGGGATGGACGTCTACGCCCACCACTCGCTGGTGGAGTTGGCCGCCGAGCCGGTCGGCGATCCGGAGCAGGCCCGGCCGATGCTGCTGGTCCACGGGCTGGTCGATGACAACGTGGTGGCGGCGCACACGCTGCGGCTCTCGGCGGCGCTGCTGGCCGCCGGCCGGCCGCACGCGGTACTGCCGCTGACCGGGGCGACCCACATGGCCGCCGGCGGCACCGCCGAGCGTCTGCTGAGGTTGGAACTCGACTTCCTCCGCACTCATCTGTGAACGGGGAAGGCCCCGGTCGACGCCGTTGTCGACCGGGGCCTTCCGTTGCCGCCCGTTACTGCTTCACGTAGACGTTCGTGAAGGCCGGGTAGCCGAAGATGCTGGACAGGTAGATCCCGCCCACCTTCGACCCGTGCAGGTAGTAGCCCTGCTCGACGAAGAGCGGCACGGCCGGCGCCAGCTCGGTCATGATCCGCTTGTCAAGCTTGGCCCACTCCTTGCCCTGCTCGGCGGCGGGCATGGCGAGCACCCGGTCGAACTCCTTGTTGATCTCATCGCTGTTGACGTACGAGGTGTTGCTGTTGTTCTCGGCCTTGATGGTGCGACCGTCGAAGAGCACCGGCAGGATCGCCGCCCCGCTGGGCCAGTCGGCGGCCCACTGGTCGATGTAGAGGTCCCACGGGTTGTTCTTCTTGCCGACCTCGTCGAGCTTGGCGTCGGCCGGGATGGTCTTCAGAGTGATCTTGAAGCCGGCCTTCTCCAGGTTGGTCTTGAGCTGGGTGCCGTACTCCGGATTGTCGTCGCCGACGCCGAGCACCAGCTCCGGAGTCTTGCCGGCGAGCAGCTCCTTGACCTTCTCCACGTTGCCGGTCGGGCCGGCCGGGTAGGCGTCGTACTTCTCGTAGCCGATGGTCGACGGCGGCATGAGGGTGGTGACCGCCTTGGCCGACGCCTCACCGCCGTACACCTTGATGAAGCCGTCCCGGTCGATGGCGTAGTTCAGCGCCTGCCGCACCGAGAGGTCGGTGACCCGCTGGGTGTTGATGCTGAGCCGCCACAGGCTCGGCGTCTGCCCCTGCACCGAGCGCTGCTTGAGGGCCGAGTCGCCGGTGACCCGGGCGATCAGCGCCGACGGCACGCCGTTCCAGGCCAGCGCCGTCTGGTCGTCGCCGCTGTCGGAGATCACCCGGTTGGCGCCCGCCTCGGCGTCCGGACCGTAGTTCCACACGATCTTGTCGGGGTACGCGTGCCGCACCGGGTCCGTCTTCGGGTCCCAGTTCTCGTTCCGCTCCATCACCAGCTCGGTGCCGGCGGTGTTCTTGGTGATCTTGTACGGCCCCGAGGAGAACGGCTGGTTGTCCAGGTTGACCCCGGTGTCCTTCTCCGGCTTGAGCGGAGCGGTGTACGGCAGCGACGCGGCGAACGGCAGGTCGCAGTGCGGCTTGGCGAACTCGAACTTCAGCGTCTTCGCGTCCGGCGTGGTCAGGCCCGGCGGCAGCGAGGTCTTGTTCGCCTTGAAGTTCCACTTGGTGTCGTACTGCGGGTCGTTGGCGAGCCACTCCTGGAGGTAGGTCGGGCCGCCGGTCAGGTCGGGGTCGAAGGAGCGGGCAATGCCGTACGCGATCTCCTTGCTGGTGATCGGGCTGCCGTCCTCGAACTTCACCCCGTCCTTGATCTTGAATTCCCAGACCTTGCAGTCCTTGTTGACGTCGGTGCCCGGGGTCTCGGCGAGGTCGCCGACCAGGGTGACCTTGCCGGAGCCGTCGTCCTTGAACGTGGTCAGGAAGCGGCTGTAGAGCGGGGCGTTCATCAGGCCGGCGAACGAGTAGACCCGCTGCGGGTCGAGATGCGAGATCTTGGTCTCCCGGATCACCCGGAAGGTGCCGCCCTTGGCGGCGCCCGGGACCTCGGGAGCCGGCCCCATCGACTCCTTCGGGTCGGTGGCGATCGAACCGCTCTGTACCCGGTCGGCGCCGGTGTCGCCACCGGTGCCCTTGTTCTCGCTGCACGCCCCCATCACCACGAGCAGTGCAAGCGCGCCGCCCGCGGCGGCTGCCCTCTTCAGGCGCATCTGGCGCCCTCCTCCCCTTATCTGGAGCCTCGTCAGACCCCTTGTCCGGAGCCTCGTCGGTCGACGTAGGAAAACTACGGTGTGTGTAACAGAGGGCGGTGGATTTCTCCATGCCCTGCGGGCCGCCGTTGCGCTATCGCAACCGGACCCGGGGATCGATGGCGGCGTAGAGCACGTCGACCACGATGTTGGCGACCACGATGAAGACCGCCGAGATCAACACGGTGGCCATGATGGTCGGCAGGTCGCCCGAGCGGACCGCGTCCACCGCGGTCCGGCCGAGGCCCTGGATGCCGAAGGTGGTCTCGGTGATCACCGTGCCGCCGAGCGCGCTGCCCACGTCCAGACCGGCGATGGTGACGATCGGGGTGATCGCCGCGCGGAGCGCGTGCCGCCCGTACACCTTGGGTTTGGCCAGGCCCTTGGCCCGCGCGGTGCGGACGAAGTCCTCAGACAGCGTCTCCAGCATCTGCGCCCGGGACAGCCGGGCGTAGATGGCGGAGAACAGGAAGGCCAGCGCCACCCAGGCGAGGACCAGACCGCTGGCCCACTTCACCGGGTTGTCGAAGATGGAGGTGTAGCTCGGCACCGGGGTGATCCGCAGGTTGTAGGTGAAGACCAGCAGCAGCACCGCGCCGACGAAGTAGAGCTGCATCGAGGCGCCGGCCAGCGAGAAGCCGATGGCCAGCCGGTCCAGCACGGTGCCGCGTCGCAACGCGGAGATCATGCCGAGCCCGACGCCGAGCACCAGCCAGAGCACCGCCGCCGGGAGGACCACGCTGAGAGTCACCGGCAGCACCCGGGCCAACGTGTCGGTAACGGCCTCGCTGTTCACGTACGAGTAGCCGAGGCAGGGGGCGTCGCACCGGCCGCCCTGGGAGCTGCCCAGGTCCCGGCCGGTGACGATGCCCTTCATGTAGTTGGCGTACTGCTCGGGCAGCGGGTCGCGCAGGCCCAGCTCCTCACGGACCCGCTCCAGCCGTTCCGCGTTGCAGTTCTTCGGGCACATGCCGCTGACCGGGTCGCGGGGCAGCCCGAAGAACATCAAGAAGCTGAGCACGCTCACCGCGAAGAGGGTGAGCACGGCGGTGAGCAGCCGGCGTACCAGGAATCGGGTCATCAGAGTCCACCCCTACCGGGACGACTTCGGGTCGAGCGCGTCACGCAGCGCGTCGCCGAGCAGGTTGAAGGCGAGCACGAGGATGAAGATCGTGACGCCGGGGAAGAACACGTATGCCGGGTCGGTCTGCAGGTACGGGATGCTCTGGAAGATCATCCGACCGAAGTCGGCGGTGGGTTCGAGGATGCCGATGCCCAGGAACGACAGCGCCGCCTCGCCGGTGATGTACTGCGGCACGGCCAGCGAGAAGGCGACCAGGATCGGCGCCCAGAGGTTGGGCAGGAGCTGCCGGAAGAGCATGTGCCCCAGCCCGGCGCCGCTGGCCCGGGCGGCCTCCACGAACTCGCGTTCGCGCAGCGAGATCACCTGACCGCGGACCAACCGGGCGGTGCTCGTCCAGCCGAACGCGGCGAAGATGCCGATGAGGACGGCCACCTGGAACGCCGGCGGCACCTCCTCGCGGGGGCCGTAGAAGCGCAGCGCCACGGTCGGCACCACGGCCAGGGCGAAGATGAGGAACGGCAGGGCCAGCGCCACGTCGGTGATCCAGCTGATCACCGTGTCGACGATGCCGCCCAGGAAGCCGGCGAGGATGCCGGTCACCACGCCGATCGCGGTGGTGACCAGGGCGGCGGCGAACGCGATGAACAGCGACGTCCGCAGGCCGTACACCATCCGGATGAAGATGTCCCGGCCCAGCCGCGGTTCCAGCCCGAACCAGTGGTCGCCGGTGATGCCGCCGACGTAGCCCAGCGGCATGCCGTTGCCGTCCAGGAGCTGCTGGAACTGCTCGTTCGGGCCGACCCCGTACAGCTTGGCAACCAGCGGCGCGGCGAGTGCCAGCACGGTGAAGAACAGCAGCACGACGCCACTGACAATGGCCGTACGGTCCCGACGCAGCCGGGCCCAGGCGAGCTGGCCGGGTGACCGGCCGACGATCGCCCTCTCGTCGGGCTTGACGATGTCGACGGCCGGCTCGATCTCCGCCCGCGCCGCGCCCTCGACCGGGGACAGGCTCACTGCGACACCTCCGCGGACTCGCTGATCCCGGCGTTGATCGCTCCCTGCTCCGGGAAGTGGCAGGCCGTCAACTGTCGGCCGCCGTCACGGGCTACCAGTGCCGGTTCTTCGGTCGCGCACCGCTCCTGCGCCTTCCAGCAGCGGGTGCGGAACCGGCAGCCCGAGGGCGGGTTCAGCGGCGTCGGCACGTCCCCGGCCAGCCGGATCCGGCCGGCCGGGCCGAGGGTGGTCACATCCGGGATCGCCGACAGCAACGCCCGGGTGTACGGGTGCTGGGGCCGTTCGTAGATGTCGTCGCGGTCGCCGATCTCGACGATCTTGCCGAGGTACATGACCGCGACGCGGTGGCAGAAGTGCCGCACCACCGCCAGGTCGTGGGCGATGAACACGAACGCCAGATCCAGGTCGCGTTGCAGCTCGCGCAGCAGGTTGATCACCTGCGCCTGGATGGAGACGTCCAACGCCGACACGGGCTCGTCGGCGACGATCAGCTTCGGCCGCAGCGCCAGGGCGCGGGCGATGCCGATGCGCTGGCGCTGCCCACCGGAGAACTCGTGCGGATACCGGTTGTAGTGCTCCGGATTCAACCCCACCAGTTCCAGCAGTTCCTGGACCCGCTTCTTGATGCCGCCAGGCGGGTTGATGCCGTTGACCTGCAACGGCATGGCCACGATCCGGCCAACCGTGTGGCGGGGGTTCAGCGAGGCGTACGGGTCCTGGAAGATGATCTGCAGGTCCTGCCGCAGCGGCCGCAGCTCACGCCGCCGGGCGTGGGTGATGTCCCGCCCGGCGAATTCGATGCTGCCGGTCGTGGGCTCCAGCAGCCGCACCAGCATCCGCCCGGTCGTCGTCTTCCCACAGCCCGACTCGCCGACCAGGCCCAGGGTCTCCCCCGGCCGCACGTCGAAGTCCAGGCCATCCACGGCCCGCACCAGCCCGGTGGTGCGGAAGGCACCCCGCACCGGGAAGTGCTTCGTCAGACCGCGGACCCGCAGCAGTGGTTCCGCCGCCGCTCCCGGCGCCACCGGCGCCGTCTCCGCCTGCGCCGTCATTGGGCCACCCCCACCTGTGCGATGTCCTCCTGGTACAGCCGGGTGCGCTCCTCGGCCGGCAGGTGGCAGGCCACCAGGTGGCCGTCCTCCCCGGTCGGGCGCAGCTCCGGCACCTCGGTGAAGGAGCGGTCACCGTTGCGGCCGGCGTAGCGGCAGCGCGGGTGGAACGCGCACCCCGACGGCAGGTTGATCAGCGACGGCGGGTTGCCCTTGATCGGCACCAGGTCCGCGTCCGCGTCGCCGTGCAACGACGGCACGCTCGACAACAACCCCCACGTGTACGGGTGCTGCGGCCGCCGCAACACCTGCTCCACGCCGCCGTGCTCCACCGCCCGGCCGCCGTACATCACCAGCACGTCGTCGGCCACCTGGCTGACCACGCCCAGGTCGTGGGTGATCAGGATGATCGCGGAGTGGAACTCGGCCTGCAGGTCCTCCAGCAGGTCCAGGATCTGCGCCTGCACCGTGACGTCCAGCGCGGTCGTCGGCTCGTCCGCGATCAACAGGTCCGGATCGTTGACCAGGGCCATCGCGATCATCGCCCGCTGCCGCATGCCGCCGGAGAACTCGTGCGGGTACTGGTCGAACCGCTTCGCCGGCTGCGGGATGCCGACCCGTCCGAGCATGTCCACCGCCCGCTGCCGGGCCTCCCGCTTGCTCGCCTTCGGGTGGTGCACCCGGTACGCCTCGGCGATCTGCTTGCCCACTGTGTAGTAGGGATGCAGCGCCGACAGGGGGTCCTGGAAGATCATCGCCATGTCCCGGCCCCGCAGCCGGCGTACCGCCTCCTCCGGCAGGCCGACCAGCTGGCGGCCGCCGACGGAGATCTCGCCGGTGATGGTGGCGCGCTTGGCGCTGTGCAGGCCGAGGATGGCCAGCGAGGTGACGCTCTTGCCGGAGCCGGACTCGCCGACGATGCCGAGCGTGCGACCGCGCTCCACCGCGAAGGACACCCCGTCCACGGCGCGGACCACGCCGTCCTCGGTGTCGAAGCGGACCCGCAGGTCCTTCACCCGGAGGTAGGGCCCCTCGCCGGTGCGCTGCTCCGGCACGCTGGGGCCGTCGCCCGGAACCCCGGACGGCGCCGACTCCGACCTGCCCACGACCGCCTCCCTCAGTGACGAAGAGAACTTACAGCAAAGTTCTGAGGGCGAAAATAAGCTACAAGTCGGGACCTGTCAGCGGGCGTCAGCGTAACGAGTCTGCATCGGCCCTGACCAGTCCCCACCTGCACATTTATGACTGTGATCGACTCCAGCTGCGGCATGTCGCGGTGTCCTGGAGGGCGGAAGGCACCACCTCCCGTACATTGCGTCGATCTTGAGGCCAAGGCGCTGACGGATGTCGGGGCGCTCGCCTAGGGTCGGGCGCATGAGCGAGTTCGACGCGGCGACCGCCGCCGTCCAGGCCGCCCTCGACGCGGGAGCCCGGTACGCGGACGCCCGGGTGATGCACCGCCGCTACGAGTCGATGTCGGCCCGCAACGGCGACATCGAGGAGCTGGTCCAGGACGAGAGCGTCGGGCTGGGGGTCCGCGCGCTGGTCGGGTCGAGCTGGGGCTTCCACGCCGTACCGGATCTGTCGGACGCCGGGGCGCGCGACGCCGGCCGGCGCGCCGCGGCGATCGCCGCCGCGAGCGCGCGCGTCCCCGGCCCGCCGATCGACCTGGTCCCCACCGAGGCGACCACCGCCAACTGGTCCTCCGGGTGCGAGGTGGATCCGCTCGGCGTCCCGCTGTCGGACAAGGGCGACCTGCTGGTCCGGGCGACGGAGACGATGCGGTCGCACGGCGCCGACCTGGCCGAGGGGCTCTACCAGATCTGGGACACCGCGAAGTGGTTCGTCTCCAGCGAGGGCCACCGGATCGACCAGCGGATCCGCGAGTGCGGCGGCGGCATCTCGGCCACCTCGATCGGCGACGGCGAGACCCAGCGTCGCTCCTACCCCAGCTACCGCGGCCAGTACGGCACCACCGGCTGGGAGCTGGTCACGTCGCTCGACCTGGCCGCGCACGCCGCCCGGATCGCCGAGGAGTCCCGGGCGCTGCTCACCGCCCCCGGGTGCCCGGCCGGCGAGACGGACCTGATCCTCGGCGGCGAGCAGCTCGCGTTGCAGATCCACGAGTCGGTCGGGCACGCCATCGAGCTGGACCGGATCCTCGGCTGGGAGGCCGCCTTCGCCGGCACCTCCTGGCTGGACCTGGCCCAGCTCGGCTCGCTGCGTTACGGCTCCGACCTGATGAACATCACCATCGACCCGACCATCCCGGGCGCGCTGGGCAGCTTCGGCTTCGACGACGAGGGCTCCCCCGCGGTCGCTCGGGACGCGGTCCGCGAGGGGCGGTGGGTGGGCGTGCTCGCCGGCCGCGACTCGGGCGCCGTCGCCGGTCTGGGCTACGGCGGCAGCGTACGGGCGGACGGCTGGGCCCGGCTGCCGATGGTGCGGATGACCAACGTCGGCCTGGAACCGGGCCCGCACACGCTCGACGAGATCATCGCCGCCACCAACGAAGGGGTGCTGATGGACGTCAACCGCTCCTGGTCCATCGACGACAAGCGGCTCAACTTCCAGTTCGGTTGCGAGATCGGCTGGGAGGTGAAGAAGGGCCGGCGCGGGCGGATGCTGCGCAACCCCACCTACACCGGGATCGGCCCGCTCTTCTGGCGCTCGATGGACATGCTCTCTTCCGAGATCGTGCCCTGGGGCACCCCCAACTGCGGCAAGGGCCAGCCCGGCCAGGTCGGCCACACCGGTCACCCGGCCGCGCCGGCCCGCTTCCGCAATGTCCGGGTGGGGGTGCGCGCATGACCGGCTCCGGTGGCCGCGAGGGAAGGGACGGCGACATGACCGAGCTGGAGATCGCCGGTCAGGTGGTGGAGCTTGTCCGCCGGCTCGCCGGGCCGGACGCGCAGGCCGAGGCCGTGGTGAGCCGGACCGACCTGGCGCTGACCCGGTTCGCCAACTCCTTCATCCACCAGAACGTTGCCGAGTCGAGCGTGGCCGTGCGGCTGCGGGTGCACGTCGAGGGTCGTACCGCGGCCGGTGGCGGCAGCCTGGTCGACACCGACGGCCTCCGCGCGCTGGTCGAGCGGACCCTCACGGCGGCCCGGCTCTGCCCGCCCGACCCGGCCTGGCCGGGGCTGACCCCGCCCTCCCCGGTCCCGCCGAGCGCCGTCTTCGACGAGTCGACCGCGCACGCCGAGCCGGACGAGCGCGCCGCCCGGGTACGCGCCTTCGTGGACGCGGTGGGCGGGCTGGAGGCAGCCGGCTACTGCCGCACGTCGTACCGGTCCGGGGCGTTCGCCAACTCCGCCGGCCACTCGGCGCAGGGGCGTACGGCGGAGGCGGCGATGGACGGCATCGCCCGTACCGGCGGCTCGGACGGGGTGGCCCGACGCTGCGCCGACCGCCTCGCCGACCTCGACGGCGGCGCACTCGGCGCGCGGGCGGCGGCGAAGGCGCGGGCGGCGGCCGACCCGGTCGAGCTGCCTCCCGGGCGCTACGAGGTGGTGCTCGAGCCGGCCGCCGTGGCCGATCTCCTGCAGAACCTCGCCTGGTACGGCTTCAACGGCAAGCGGTACGCCGAGCGGCAGTCCTTCGCCGAGCTTGGCGCCGCCCAGTTCGACCCGTCGGTGACCCTGGTCGACGACCCGCTGCACGGCTCCGCCCTCCCGTACGACCTGGAGGGCACCCACCGACACCCGCTGACCCTGGTTGACGCGGGCACCACCATGGCGGTGGCGCACGACCGGCGCAGCGGCGCCGAGGTGGGTGTCGCGTCCACCGGTCACGGCATGGTCGGCGCGTCCACGTTCGGCCCGATCCCCCACAACCTCCGCCTGCTCCCCGCCGCCGCCCACACGGTCGGCGGCGACAGCCCGGCGCCCGTTGGCGGGGCGGCCGACGGCCCGGCGCCCGGCGAGGGGGCGGCCCCGAGCGGGCCGGGCGGCGGCGCCTCGACGGCGGGGGCGGTGGCCGATCCGGACACCGCCGCGCTGGTCGCCGGGGTGAAGCGCGGGCTGCTGGTGAGCGACTTCTGGTACACCCGGGTGCTCGACCCGAAGAGCCTGGTCATCACCGGGCTGACCCGCAACGGAGTGTGGCTGGTCGAGGACGGGGTGCCGACCAGGGCGGTACGCGACTTCCGGTTCACCGAGGCGTACCCGCGGGCGCTCGGGCCGGGCGCGGTGCTGGGCGTGGGGCGACGAGCGGTGCGGCAGCCGGACCGGGTCGACGGCGTCTGGTGGGAGCCTCCGCCGCTGCGGCTGGCCGCCTGGAACTTCACCGGCGGCGCCTCCGGCTGACCCGGTCGGGGCGATCTTTCCTAACGGCCGGACATCGATCACGCGTCCGGGTCTTTCCAAGGTGCGGGACACACGGGACACTGCGTTGCGCGGCCGGGCCGCAAAGATCGGCGTAACGTGTGTCACTTAGCTGCGCCGGTCTGCCGGTGCGGTCGTTGGTGTGCGCAAGACGTGGCAGTGGACGCGGTCTCGCCGGTCCGCTGACCGGTATGGAACGTGATCCGCCGCCCGCGAGGGCGCCGTCAGGGAGACGACTCGAATGACATCAACGGCAACGAGGCCGCGGGGGGCGCGGGCGCGCGCCGCCATCGCGGCGAAAACGTTGCGGACCGACCGCTGGTGGTTTGCTCCACTGATCACCGTCATCGGGCTCACCGCCTGGATCGCGTACGCGACGGTCCGGGTCTTCATGCACAAGTGGTACTGGGTGGACGCCTACCACTACCTGACCCCGTTCTACTCCCCGTGCGTGACGGACCGCTGCGTCGACGGGTCCTCGCACTTCGGCCGCTTCCTGCCGGACTGGTGGGTCATCCCGGACGCCGCACTGACCCTGCCGCTGCTGCTGCTGTTCCGGTTGAGCTGCTACTACTACCGCAAGGCCTACTACCGGTCGTACTGGCTCTCTCCCCCGGCCTGCGCGGTCCCGGACGGACACAAGGCCTACAGCGGTGAGACCCGCTTCCCGCTGCTCGGCCAGAACTCGCACCGCTACTTCTTCTACGCCGCCGCGATCATCTCGATCATCAACACCTACGACGCGATCTACGCGTTCCACTCCCCGAAGGGCTTCGGCTTCGGGCTGGGCAACCTGATCCTGCTGGCCAACGTGGTGATGCTTTGGGGGTACACCATCTCCTGCCACTCCTGCCGGCACATCATCGGCGGCCGGCTCAAGCACTTCTCCCAACACCCCCTGCGCTACAAGGGCTGGACCTTCGTCTCCTGGCTGAACGTCCGGCACATGCAGCTCGCCTGGATCACCCTCGGCACCCTGGCGCTCACCGACTTCTACGTCATGGCGGTAGCGGCCGGCTGGTTCAACGACCTGCGGTTCATCAACTAGAGGCCCTGGACATGACTGAGACTCGAATCGAACGACACCACTACGACGTCGTCGTGATCGGGGCCGGCGGCGCCGGCCTGCGCGCGGCGATCGAGGCCCGGCTGGCGGGCAAGAAGACGGCCATCATCTCGAAGTCGCTCTTCGGCAAGGCGCACACGGTGATGGCCGAGGGTGGCGCGGCCGCCGCCATGGGGAACATGAACAGCCGGGACAACTGGCAGGTGCACTTCCGCGACACGATGCGCGGCGGCAAGTTCCTCAACAACTTCCGGATGGCCGAGCTGCACGCGAAGGAGTCGCCGCAGCGGATCTGGGAGCTGGAGACGTACGGGGCGCTCTTCGACCGCACCAAGGACGGGAGGATCTCGCAGCGCAACTTCGGCGGCCACGAGTACCCGCGCCTGGCGCACGTCGGCGACCGGACCGGCCTGGAGCTGATCCGCACCCTCCAGCAGAAGATCGTCTCCCTCCAGCAGGAGGACAAGCGCGAGTTCGGCGACTACGAGGCCCGGATCAGGGTCTTCGCCGAGACCACCATCACCGAGCTGATGCTCGACGGCGACCGGATCGCCGGCGCGTTCGGCTACTACCGGGAGTCGGGCGAGTTCCTCCTCTTCGAGGCCCCGGCAGTGGTGCTGGCCACCGGTGGCGTCGGCCGGTCCTACAAGGTCACCTCGAACTCCTGGGAGTACACCGGGGACGGACACGCGCTGGCACTGCGCGCCGGGGCGACTCTGATCAACATGGAGTTCCTCCAGTTCCACCCGACCGGCATGGTCTGGCCGCCCTCGGTGAAGGGCATCCTGGTCACCGAGTCGGTCCGCGGTGACGGCGGCGTGCTGAAGAACTCCGAGGGCAAGCGGTTCATGTTCGACTACGTCCCCGACGTCTTCCGCAAGCAGTACGCGGAGACAGCGGAGGAGGCGGACCGCTGGTACGACGACCCGGACCACAACCGGCGTCCGCCCGAGCTGCTCCCCCGCGACGAGGTCGCCCGCGCGATCAACAGCGAGGTCAAGGCCGGTCGGGGTACGCCGGCCGGCGGCGTCTACCTGGACATCGCCTCCCGGCTGCCGGCCGCGGAGATCCGCCGCCGCCTGCCGTCGATGTACCACCAGTTCAAGGAGCTGGCCGACGTCGACATCACCGAGGAGCCGATGGAGGTCGGCCCGACCTGCCACTACGTCATGGGTGGCGTCGAGGTGGACCCGGACAGCGGCGCCGCGGCCGGCCGGGTCCGGGGTCTCTACGCCGCTGGTGAGGTCTCCGGCGGCATGCACGGCTCCAACCGGCTCGGCGGCAACTCGCTGTCCGACCTGCTGGTCTTCGGTAAGCGGGCGGGCGGCCACGCCGCGACGTACGCCGAGCAGCTCACCTCGCGCCCGAAGATCGCCATCGCGGCGGTGGAGGCCGCGGTGGAGACGGCGCTGGCCCCGCTCCAGCGGGACACCGGGGAGAGCCCGTACACCCTGCAGCAGGACCTCCAGGCGGTGATGGGCGAGCTGGTCGGCATCATCCGGCGAGAGGGTGAGCTGCGCGACGCCCTGGGCAAGCTGAGCGAGCTGCGCGAGCGGGTGGCCAAGGTGAGCGCGGCCGGCGGCCGGCGTTACAACCCGGGCTGGCACCTGGCGCTGGACCTGCGCAACATGCTGGTGGTCTCGGAGTGCACCGCGAAGGCGGCGCTGGAGCGGCAGGAGTCGCGCGGCGGGCACACCCGGGAGGACTTCCCGAAGATGGACGCGACGTGGCGCCGGGTCAACCTGGTCTGCTCCCTCGAGGGCGACACCGTCCGCCTGGAGCACAAGCCGCTGCCGAAGATGCGTCTGGAGCTGATGAAGCTCTTCGACCGGGCGGAGCTGGCCAAGTACCTGACCGACGAGGAGCTCGCCGAGTTCGACGCCCTCGCTGAGAAGGAGAGCTGACGAAATGGGTGAGCAGAAATCCCCGGCGGCCGGCAAGCCGGCCGTGAAGCGACAGTTCCGCATCTGGCGGGGCGACGAGAACGGCGGCGAGCTGCAGGACTACATGGTCGAGGTGAAGGAGGGCGAGGTCGTCCTCGACGTCATCCACCGCCTGCAGAACACCGACGCGCCGGACCTGGCCTGCCGCTGGAACTGCAAGGCGGGCAAGTGCGGCTCCTGCTCGATGGAGATCAACGGCAAGCCGCGGCTGAGCTGCATGACCCGGATGTCCACCTTTGCGGAGGACGAGACCGTCACCGTCACCCCGCTGCGGACCTTCCCGGTCATCCGGGACCTGGTCACTGACGTCTCCTTCAACTACCAGAAGGCCCTGGAGACGCCGGCCTTCGCGCCGCCGGCCGACGTGGCCCCGGGCGACTACCGGATGCAGCAGGTGGACGTCGAGCGCTCGCAGGAGTTCCGCAAGTGCATCGAGTGCTTCCTGTGCCAGACCGTCTGCCACGTGATCCGCGACCACGAGGAGAACAAGGAGGCCTTCGCCGGCCCGCGGTTCTTCATCCGGGCCGCCGAGCTGGACATGCACCCGCTCGACGCCAGGACCGACCGCAGGGAGTACGCGCAGCAGGAGCAGGGCCTCGGCTACTGCAACATCACCAAGTGCTGCACCGAGGTCTGCCCGGAGCACATCAAGATCACCGACAACGGGATCATCCCCATGAAGGAGCGGGTCGTCGACCGCAGGTACGATCCACTCGTGTGGCTCGGTAGCAAGATCTTCCGGAGGGGTCAGGTGCCTCAGACCTTCGTGACCAGCGCGCAGCACGGCGGCGCGGCGCACCCAGGTGCGACCCAGGGCGAAGCGCATCTGCATTCGCACGCGGGCGCGTCGCATGACCCGCGGCACGAGGCGCAGGCGCAGCGCGGCGTGAACTGGCACCGCCAGGTGCCCCGCCCGACCGAAGCGGCCGTCGACGACCGCGGCAAGCTCCCGCTGACGGAGCTGACCTTCGACCGCGCGGCCGCGCCGTCGCCGTTCGGTGACGACGTCCACTTCCCGCTGCCGCCCGAGCACCTGAACTTCGCCCACCCGCAGCAGGACGAGCCGAAGCACTGACCACCAGGACACCAACGACGGGGGCCGCGGCATCTGCCGCCGGCCCCCGTCCCCTTTCCGCCCCACCGTCCCCTTCCACCTCCTCGACGTTGATCATGGGGCTGACGGCGTCTTCAGCCGCCAACCCCATGATCAACGGGGTTGGGCAGGGCTGGGTGGGGAAGAGTCAGTGGGATCGGTCGGACAGCAGGAGGGGGCGGAGGGCGGCGACGATGGGGGCGTCGGCGGGGAGCCAGCTGACGGTGTCCAGCTCGGCGGCGGAGAGCCAGCGCAACTCCGAGTGCTCCAGGGGCTTCGGCTGGTCGCCGTGCAGGAGGCGGGCCGTGTACACCCGGAGGACGGAGCGGCCGTGCGCCATCCGGACGTCGCGGCCGACCCGCTGGCCGATCTCCACGCGTACGGCGAGCTCCTCGGCGCACTCCCGGATCAGCGCCGCGGTCTCGCTCTCGCCCGGCTCGACCTTGCCGCCGGGGAACTCCCACCGGCCGGCCACCTCGGGCGGCGCGGCGCGCGCACAGGCGAGGACCCGCCCGTTCGCGATGATCGCCGCTCCCACGACGACCTTCGGCTCGCGCCGGTCGGCCTGCCCGTTCCCGCTTACCCGTTCGGTCCGCACGGGCGTCCAGGGTGCCAGATCAATCGGCGGTTTGGGTACCGCGGTCGGCCGTCAGGCCAAGAGAACCCGGAAGTGTGGGCGTGGACACACCCTCCGTGCGGCGACAGACTAGAGGGCGTCGACTGAGACACGGGATGGCGACGATTTGGCCACAAGCCGGCAACGACGCCTGGGAGGTTCGGTGATGCGCGTGCTGTTCAACGGCCGGGCGAAACGCGATTACCTCAGCGACGCGCTCACCCTGCTGTCCGGGTGGACCCGGGAGGGTGAGCAGATCCGACGGAACCTCGTCCTCGACGAAACCCAGCACGCGGCCCTCACCGAGCGGATCAAGGTGGTCGCGGACGCGCTGCGCCTGCGCCCGGAGATCAGCCGCCGGGCCGACCGCACCCAGATCCGGGTCGGGCACGGCGACGGCGAGCCGCTGACCGAGGGCGAGGTCCTGCTCGCCGCCCGCATCGAGGACGCCGTCCGCGCGGTCACCGGCTCCTGACCGGCTGGTCCGCGCGGTTCACCGACACCTGTGCGGCCGGTCCCTGACGTCTCCGCCAACTGGGCGGCCGGTCCGGCCTGACCGCTGCGCCACCCGGACGTGTTTCCCGGTGAGCGTTATGCCTGTCAGGCAATTTATGACTCAGCGTCATACCGCTCACCGGCCCGCCTGCCCGCGGCGACGTGCACAACGTGATCCTGCACCACGTCTCCTGTCAGCTTCGTCCACCACTACGTCTTCCCGGACGGTGCGGAACTGCTCGGCTCGGGGACGCTGCGCTTCCGGACCGAGGAGGAGTTGCGCGCGTCCCTCGCCGCCGCCGGCTTCACCGTCGAGCGGTTGTCCGGCGGCTGGGGCCGGGAGCCGGCGGGCGCCAGCGGCGACGGGGAACTGATCGTCATCGCCCGCGCCGACTAGACCCGTCGAGGCCCGCTGCTCGCGACCCGGTCGCCGGAGAGCAGGCGCAGCGCCAGCGTGGTGGTCCAGGCGAAGGCGAGGGTGACCGCGAGGGCGAGCCGTACGCTCAGCCCCTCCTGGCCGGGCCAGGCCACCAGCGCCAGGGCGACCATGCCGGTGGCCGCACTGTAGGCCGCCCAGCAGGGCTGCCGCAGCACGACGGCCCGGCGGACCACCACGAAGCAGGCCAGCACCAGGGCGGTGAAGGCGAGCGGCGGGGCGACGGCGTGCACGATGCCGTGCCAGCTCATCGGGTCCGCGTTCCCCGCGGGAGCGCCGGGCGGGAAGCCGAGCGCCGGGTCCGGCCGAAACCCCCCGCCCACGATCAGGCCGAGGCCGAAGACACCGACAAGTGGCGGCACCCAGGCTCCCGCCGGGCCGGGGCGCAGGGCACGCCGCAACCCGACGGCGTACGCGGCGCTGAGCAGGCCGGCGCCGATGAACGCCGACATCTGGATCCAGCCCAGGGTGCCGAGGGTGAGCAGGCTGATCGGGTGCCGGCGGAGGTCGTAGCCGTCGCGGGTGAAGGCCTGCGCCGCCACCGTCACGACGAAGACCGGCCCGGCCAGAGCGCCGCAGACCAGCAGCCCCCGGGTGGTCCGGGAAGGGGACGCGGCCCGTAGTGCCGCGCGGTCGGCCAGCGTGCTGGACTCGCTCGTCACCACCGTCTCCTCGGGGTCAGCAGGCCAGTGGCTTGCCGGTCTCCAACAGCGTCTTGAGGTCGCTGAGCACCTCGCTCCAGCCGCCGCCGGCGTTCGGCACCTCCCCGCCGACCATCGCCGCCACGCTGGGCGCGTCGGTGACGTCGTGGACCACCGTCAGCCGGGTGACGCCCGGGCTGATCTCATCGATCTCGTACGTCAGGCGGGTGGGCGGCTCGGCGGCGGCCTCCGCGCCCCAGAGCGGGTGCCAGGTCTGCACCAGCCGGCGCGGAGGGTCGACCTCGAGGACCTCGCCCTCGACGGCCAGCTCCGGCACGCCCACCGCCGTCATTTCCGGGCTCGCGAGGCCGCGGTACCGGCCACCGGGGCGCAGCTCGTAGTGCGCGGGCGACCGGTAGCCGTACCGCTCGCTCCATTCCGGATCGGTGATCGCCGCCCAGACCGCCTCCGGCGTCGCCTTGATGTAGATCCGGTAGACCTGGACGGTACGCGTGGTGCTGGTCATCACTGGTCCTCCAACTCGGCTTTCAGGTCGACGAGTGCCGACGCGTGGTGCGCGGTGTACTTGTCGATCCACCGGTCGTGGATCTGGCGGATCGGCACGGGGTTGAGGAAGTGCAGCTTTTCCCGGCCCGACCGGCGGGAGACGACGAGACCCGCCTCCTCCAGCACGCGCAGGTGCTTCATGACGCCGAAGCGGGTCATCTCCAGCTCGGACTCCAGCTCGGTCAGGGTGCGTCCGTCCCGGGCGAAGAGCAGGTCGAGCAGGAAACGCCGCGTCGGGTCGGCGAGCGCCTTGAACACGAGATCGTCGTCGGGCACGACTTAAAAATAGGTGACCATTTGGTCACATGTCAACGCCAGGGCCGGGGATTCGCGCCGTCATTCGCAGCGGCAGAGGGTTCGATCATCAGCGGATCGTACGGACGCACCCCACCATTCACCCGACGGGCCGAACAGTGGAGCGGTTGCCGGCTGCCTCGACGTTCCACCGTCGGCCGAGGGCCGCGACGTTGCTCAGGCGGATCCGTCCGAGCTCGGCGGGTATCTGCGGGTCGGCGTGCAACGCGCCACCGTGTGGTCCCAGGCCGAGCATGGTGCGCAGAAACAGCAGGGGCGCTCCGCTGGCCCACGCCTGCGGATTGCACGCGGTCGGATAGGGCACGGGCTCGCGGCCGAAGGACTGGTCGTAGCCGGAGAACGCCTCAGGCAGCCGGTGCTGGGAGTAGGCGGCCGCGTTCAGCATGGCCATGGCAATGCGGTTGGCCTCGTCGCGGTAGCCGTATCGGGCCAGCCCGGCGGCGATGATCGAGTTGTCGTGTGGCCAGACGGTGCCGAGGTGGTATCCGATGGGGTTGTAGCCCATATCGGCGGTGGACAGGGTGCGCACGCCCCAGCCGGAGAACATCTCGTCGGACATCAGCCGCGCCGCGACCTGGCCGGCGCGGTCCTGCGGCACGATGCCGCTCCACAGCAGGTGACCCATGTTCGACGTCATCGAGTCGATGCGGCGCTTGTCACCGTCGAGGCCGACGGCGTAGTAGCCACCCCGCTCAGGGACCCAGTAGTCCTGATTGAACTGCTCACGTAGCCGGGTGGCCGCTGCGCGCAGCCGCCGCGCCAGGTCAGGTTCCTGCCACGGGCCGTCGGCGAGTTCGGCCGCGCGCAGCTTCGCGTCGTACGTGTAGCCCTGTGTCTCGCAGGTGGCGATCGGAAGCACGGGGATGGTGCCGTCGGCAAACTGCACCCCGTCCGGGGAATCCCGCCAGCACTGGTTACCCAGGCCTTGCGTGGAGCGGGTGGCGTATTCGACGTAGCCGTCCCCGTCACGGTCGCCGTAGCGGTCGATCCACCGGAGGGCGGCATCGGCGTTGCCGCGCAGCCGGTGCACGAGTTCGTGGTCGCCGGTCCACCGCCAGTACTCGGAGAGCAGGATCAGCCACAGAGCGGTGCTGTCCGCGCCGCCGTAGTAGGGACGGTAAGGCTTGAGGCCGAGCTGGGTCAGCTCACCTGTGCGGAACTCGTGGAAGATCTTCCCCGGTTCCCGGTCGGTGAAGTCGTCGAACGTCTGTGCCTGGTGCGCGGCCATCACGATCAGGGCGCCGCGGGCCACCTCGGCACCGCAGGTCATGGTCTGGTAGGCAGTGATCAACGTGTCCCGACCGAACGCCGTCATGAACCACGGCAGCCCCGCGGCGATCAGAACCACCGGTTCCCCGCCTATGGTCTTTTCGATCCGCATCGACACCAGGTCGGCCGCCGACCTGTGGTAGGCGTTGCGCAGCAGGTCCGTGTCGGTCTCCAGATGCGGCTTCTCCGCCGCCCACCGGGTCGACGGATCGTCCGGCCCGTGTTCGAACACGTGCCCGAACTCCCGGACCGTGGGACGGTAGCTTTCCTCGCCACAGCGCAACGGGACCCACAGCTGGCACCCCCAGCGCTGTCCCCGGTCGAGGTGGAGGTCCCAGACCAGAGCGTCCCCGTCGAGCCGGTCTGCGACCGGCTCGGCCTCGACTCGCGCCATGGCCGAGTAGTCGCCGTTGCGGTAGGCGAACTCGAGCGCCGAGCCGTCCGGCTCATGCCGGCGGACGATGTCCGCAGCGCGGTCGCGGCCGGACTCCTTGATCTCGAACAAGTCGGCGAAGTCGGTGCCGACCGCCAAGCGCAGCCGGAAGGATACCGGCTCGATCCCGAAGTACCGCACCTCGATGCGTTCGTAGAGCCCGTCACCGACGAACCGCTGCCGCCGCACCCCGATCCGATTCGCGGGCAGATCGGGCAGGTTGGAGTTGGCCAGGAAGAACGCCGCGGAGTGGGCATCCACGGCTCCGGAGGACAGCACCAGCAGGGGCGCCTCGTTGATCGTCAGCTCCCACTGGCCGATGAACCGGGTGTCGTCGTGGACGAGGCCGCCGATCGAACCTCTCGGCACGTTTCCGACGGCGTCGGAGAACATGAACGTGCGACCCTCGAGTACGCCGATCGCATCGGGCCCCAACTCCGGGGGTAGGTCTCGGCAGGCGCCGCTGGGCACGCCGTGGCGTGCCCGCGCCTCCGGCATCGGGTCAGCGGGCGTCGGTCGCTGTGTCGCCGTCACGCACACCTCCCAGGATTCGGGAGCAGGACTGGCAATGCCGTACGTCCGTCCGCAGCCGATGACCAGCGGTGGCGCCGCCCAGCGTCAGGGGCAGCACGCACAAGCGCGACTACCCGCCCCGCGCGCCCGTAATCGCCTCGCCGGGCAGCCCGTTCTTATCCTTGCAACTGTGGCGGCGCAATGGACCGGGTCGGACGCCTGGGTCTTCTCCTCCATCGAGGGAACCGGCCCTGACGACGGCTACACGCTCGCCCAGATCATCACCAAGGCCGACGGCATCAATCACGACATCCTGACTGAGGCGGAGTTCACCCGGGCCGTGCCCCGCCTGGTCGCCGCCGGCCTCATCGGCGCCGATGCCGAGGCCGATCGCTACTGGCACACCGAGGCGGGACGAGCACTGCATCAGCGATGGATGAAACGAGGCGGCCTGTTCAGTTGGATGGACGTCATTCCGCCCGCGCTGAGCCGACTCGGCGAGCCCCGGGATGCGGCTTGGTCGCTGCCCGCCGGCACGTTCGAGCGCGCAGTCCAAAATCACCACCAGTGGGGGGAGGCCATCCTCAAACGACGCCACGCTCGCCGCCGAGATCCAGGAGGCCGTCCCTAACGACGGTCTCGGCGGGCATCGTGCTCCTGTCCCCCGGCGAGGAATGTGCTTACTCTCGCCGACGCGTCGCTTCTTCGACCGCGGTTGTTGGCGGAGCGGTGCGGCGGAGGTTTGGGGGGCAAATCGGCTGGGGCAGATATTCGTGACCGACCACGCCGACAAGGGAGGCCACGACATGGCGAAGGGCGACATCGAGACGTACAACGAGGATGGGCAGTGGAAGAACCGTCCTGAGGGAAACCAGCGCGCGAGCACGGTGCACGACACCAAGGCAGAAGCGGAAGCAACGGGCCGACAGATGGCCAGTGAGCGCGACGTCGAACACGTGATCAAGAAGCAAGACGGCACCATAAGCGAGAAGAACACCTACCCCCGTAGCCGCGACCCTCGCCAGATCAAGGGCTGAGCAGCGAGAGAACGGCCCCTGACCAGCAGAAACGCGGTCGGGGGCCGATCTTGTTTGGTCCCGCGCTCTCGGGCGACCTGCTGGTCTCGCGCCCTAGCGCGGTGGCGAGGGCGCCTCGCCTGGGTGTCTCCGCTCGCGTATTGCGTCCCACGCCGCAACGCCGGCCAGGACGAGGGTTGCGGCGGTGGCGGCGACGATCGGCGCGCGGTGGAGCATCGCCGGCGTCAAGGCGGCAAGCGCGAGCAGTCCGATCACCCGGGACGGACATCACCGAAGCGCACAAGGACCAGCTCGGCCGCGACCTGCTGGAGTTCGGGACCCCCCTGCCGGCCCTTCTACGACGCCCGGTAGTATTTACTACGTCTCGTAGTATCAACCCTGAAGGGATACCAAGTGAGCACCATCGTCCTCATCCACGGCCTCTGGCTCACCCCGCGCAGCTGGGAACACTGGGTCCCGTACTACGAGAGCAAGGGCCACCGGGTGCTTACGCCCGCGTACCCGGGCTTCGACGTCGAGGTGGAGGCGCTGCGCGCCGACCCGACACCGATCGCCACGGTCACCGTGCCGGAGACCCTCGCCCACCTGGAGAAGGTCGTCACCAGCCTGGACGAGAAGCCAATCCTCATCGGGCACTCGTTCGGCGGGGCCTTCACCCAGCTGCTGCTCGACCGCGGGCACGGCGCCGCCGGTGTCGTCATCGACTCCGCGCCGCCGGAAGGCATCCTGGTCACGCCGCCGTCGCAGATCAAGTCGCTGTTCCCGGTCCTCAACAACCCGGCCAAGCGCCATCAGGCCGTGGGTCTCACACCCGAACAGTGGCACTACGCGTTCACCAACAACCTGTCGGCCGAGGACTCGAAGGCCGCCTACGACCGGTACGCCATCCCGACGCCCGGCAGCTGGGTGTGGGACGGCCTGCTGGCCAATCTCCAACCCGGCAAGCAGGACACCTGGGTCGACTTCCGCAACGCCGACCGGGCGCCGCTGCTGTTCATCGCCGGAGGGTCCGACCACGTCCTGCCGCCGTCGGTGAACAAGTCCAACGCCCACCACTACAAGGGCGAAGGCACGATCACCGACTACATCGAGTTCCCCGGCCGATCGCACTGGACCTGCGTCGAGCCCGGCTGGGAACAGGTCGCCGACACGGCACTCGACTGGGCGCTGCGGCACGCCCGGTGAGGCCCGGCTGACCCACATCGGCGGGCCGACCGTGCTGATCGAGGCGGCCGGATGGCGCCTGCTCACCGACCCCACCTTCGATCCGCCCGGACGCCGCTACTCGTTCGGCTGGGGCACGGCCTCCCGCAAGGAGGCCGGCCCCGCCGTCCAGCCGTCGGCACTCGGACCGCTCGACTTCGCCGCGCGTCTGGTGCGCATCGAGTGGCAGTTCGCGCCGCAGTCCAAGGTCATCGTGGTCGCAGAGCGGCTGGGGCACGAGAACGCGACCCTGGTCCTGTCGACGTACGGGCACCTGATGCCGGACTCGGAGGAGCGCACCCGCCGCGCGGTCGACGAGGCATGGGGCTGTGCCCCCGGTGTGCCCCAAACCGAGGGCACAACCGCCTGACCAGGGAGAACAGGCCGGATTCAGACGTTGAAGCGGAACTCCACCACGTCCCCGTCCTGCATGACGTACTCCTTGCCCTCGATCCGGACCTTGCCGGCGGCCTTCGCCGCCGCCATCGATCCGGCCGCGACCAGGTCGTCGTAGGAAACCACCTCGGCCTTGATGAAGCCGCGCTGGAAGTCGGAGTGGATGACGCCCGCGGCCTCGGGCGCGGTCGCGCCGATCGGGACGGTCCAGGCCCGCGCCTCCTTGGGGCCCGCCGTCAGGTACGTCTGGAGCCCGAGCGTGCGGAAGCCGACCCGGACGAGCTGGTCCAAGCCCCGCTCGGACTGCCCGATCGACTCCAGCAGCTCGCGGGCCTCCTCCTCGGGCAGGTCCACCAGCTCGGACTCGATCTTCGCGTCCATGAAGACCGCCTCGGCCGGGGCGACCAGCGCCCGCAGCTCGTCGAGGAACTCGGGGTTGGCCAGCTCGGCCTCGTCGACGTTGAAGACGTAGAGGAAGGGCTTGGTGGTGAGCAGGTGCAGCTCCCGCAGGTGCTCCAGCTCGATCTTCGCGGCCGCCGCGCCGGCGTACAGGGTGATGCCCTTGTCCAGGACCTCGACCGCCTGCTTGGCCGCGGTCAGGGCGGCGCCCCGGTCCTTACGGAGCTTGGCCTCCTTCTCCAGCCGGGGCAGCGCCTTCTCGAGGGTCTGGAGGTCGGCCAGGATCAGCTCGGTGTTGATCGTCTCGATGTCGTCGGCCGGGGAGACCTTGCCGTCGACGTGCACCACGTTCGGGTCGGAGAAGGCGCGCACCACCTGGCAGATCGCCGAGGCGTCGCGGATGTTCGCCAGGAACGCGTTGCCCCGGCCCTGCCCCTTCGAGGCGCCCCGGACCAGGCCGGCGATGTCGACGAACGACACCGGCGCCGGCAGCAGCTTCTGCGAGGAGAAGATCTCCGCGAGCTGGTCCAGCCGCTCGTCCGGCAGCCCGACCACGCCGACGTTCGGCTCGATGGTGGCGAACGGGTAGTTCGCCGCGAGCACGTCGTTCTTGGTCAGCGCGTTGAACAGGGTGCTCTTGCCGACGTTGGGCAGGCCGACGATGCCGATGGTGAGACTCACGACGAGCCAGCTTACGCCGGTGACCCCCGGCCCCGGGCAGGCAGGCCCGACGGAGCCGGCCCGGCTGGGAAAAGGGACACCCACCATGCCGGGGAGGACGCGGCCGAGCTGGCCCAGGTCTCCGACGCCGTACGACGCCGCCAGGATCAGGCCGGCTGAGCCGTGAGCAGCCGGGGCTCGATCCGGGTCTCCCGGACGCTGCCGTGCTCGGCGCGGCTGACCTCGTACGCCGCGACGCCCTCGTGGTCCGCGACCGCCTCGACCAGGCGGGTGCCCCGGTAGACCAGCCCCACCCCGTCGTCAGTGCAGTGGCTCGTCGGGAGGGTGCCGTTGCCGACAAACTCGTGCATCAGCGGGCCCCGCTGCTCCTCGCTGTCGTAGTGCGCCTCGCCGGCGGACGTGGCGCTCAGGCCCGCGCAGCCCGGCGGCGGACGTGGCGCGGCCGCTCAGGCCCGCGATTCGGCGGCGGCGAGCAGCGTACGCAGCAGGTCGGCCAGGCGCTCCTGGTCCTCCGGCGGCAGCGCGTCGAGGATCCGCCGCTGCACGGCGAGCCCCGCCTCGACCGACTCCTCCACCACGCGCCGGCCATCGTCGGTGAGGCTGACCCGCAGCCCGCGCCGGTCCGCCGGGTCCGGGGTACGCCGGACCAGCCCGGCCCGTTCCAGCCGGTCGAGCCGGCCGGTCATCCCGCCGGAGGTGAGCATCAGCCCGGCGGCGAGCGCCTTCGGCGCCAGGGTGTACGGCTCGCCGGAGCGGCGCAGCGCGGCGAGCACGTCGAAGTCGCCCCGGCTGATCCCCCAGTCGGCGTACACCGTCTCCTGGCTGTCGCCGACCAGCCGGGCCAATCGGTAGATCCGGCCGAACACAGCCATCGGCTCGGGCCGCATCCCGGCCCGCTCCCGCCGCCACTGCTCGACGATGACGTCCACGTCGTCCGTTGCCACCCCTGGATTGTGCCGCACCTGGCACTTCCCCTTTCGCTCGACACTGATTAGCTTAGCGCTAAGATACTTAGGGACGAGAGGAATGTGATGAACCAACGCTGGACCGACGTGGCGCTGACCGCAACCGCCCCGACCGCGTGGGGCACCACCTACCTGGTCACCTCCGAGCTGCTGCCGACCGACCGGCCGCTCTGGTCCGGCGTGCTCCGGGCGCTGCCGGCCGGGCTGCTGCTGCTCGCACTGACCCGACGCCGACCGCACGGCATCTGGTGGTGGCGGGCCGCCCTGCTCGGCGCGCTCAACATCGGCGCGTTCTTCCCGCTGCTCTTCGCCGCCGCGTACCGGCTGCCGGGCGGGACCGCCGCCGTGCTGGGCGCGGCTCAGCCGCTCCTGGTCGCCGCGCTCACCGTGGTCGCCCTCGGACAGCGGCCCCGCCGGCCCGTGCTGCTCGCCGCGCTGGCCGCGCCGATGGGAGTGGCCCTGGTGGTGCTCCGCCCCGGCGCGGCGGTCGATCCGCTCGGCGTCGCGGCCGGGGTTGCCGGCACCGTCGCGATGGCCACCGGGCTGGTGCTCACCCGCCGCTGGGGGCGGTCCGCCGGGATCGGCACCCTCGCCGCGACGAGCTGGCAGCTCGTCGCCGGCGGCCTGATGATCGTGCCGCTCGCCGCCGCGGTCGAGGGCGCGCCGCCCGCACCGGACGGGCCGGCCCTGCTCGGGTACGCCTGGCTCGGCCTGGTCGGCACCGCCCTGGCGTACGCGCTCTGGTTCCGGGGCGCTGCTCGGCTGCCGCTGACCCAGGTGTCGGTGCTCGGCGCGCTGAGCCCGTTGACCGCCGCCGCACTCGGCTGGCTGGTGCTGGGCGAGGCGCTCAGCCCGGTGCAGCTCGCCGGCTTCGCCGTCGCCGTCGCCGCGATGGTGGTCGGCCAACTCTCTCCGCCCTCCGCCCGACAGCCGAGCGCGGACGCGCAGTCAGGTCAGAAGGCCGGCGCGGGCGGGCAGCCCGGTCAGCATGCCGGCGCGGGCGGGCGGCTCGATCAGCTTGCCGGAACGAGCGCGCAGCTCGGTCAGCATGCCGGCGCGGGCGGGCGGCTCGGTCATCCGGCGAGCAGCCGGCGCCGGTCGGTCTCCGAGCCGGGCGTACCGATCTCCGGCCGGGCGCCGTGCGGCAGCTCGCCGGCCGCGGCCACCGGCAGGATGAACCGGCCGGTGGCGGCCGGACCGGCCGCGTCCGACTGGTCGAGCAGCCAGCGCACCTCGTCGGCCGTCCACCCCAGACCGGAGCGGCCGGCGATCTCCCGGACCAGTCGCAGGCCCACCCGAGTGTCGTCGTCGTAGAACCGCATGCACCAGTGGTGCGCCCACATGCCGAGCGCGCGGAGCCCGTCGTCGTCGAGCGAGCGGGCCAGCCGGCCGCAGGCGGTGTCGGCGAAGGCGCGGCCCGGGTCGTCGGCCCGGTCCCGTTCGATCGCGCCGACCGCGGCCGGCGCCACCGCGCGCATCCGCCGGTAGAAACCCTGGACCACGTCCGGCGGGGGGTGCCCGTCCCGCGTCGACGCCGCTTCCCGACCCGCCACGCTCGCCATCGCCGCACCCCTTCTTGAGTTGGTGGCCGGACGGTACCGACCACTACCGACACTTTCGAAGGTGGCGGAATCCACCGGGGACGGCGATTTCAGCGGACGGCATCGGCGGCGGGTGGAACGTGGATAGGCTCCGGCAGGACGGGCCAGGTCGGAGGGGGTGCGATGAGACCCGACACCATCGTGCTCATCCACGGCTTCTGGGTGACGCCCCGGAGCTGGGAGAACTGGAAGGCTCGCTACGAGGGACAGGGCTTCCGTGTCCTCACGCCGACCTACCCCGGTTTTGAGGTCGGGGTCGAGACGCTGAACGCCGACCCCTCCCCGGTCGAGCGGCTCACCGTGCCCGACATCATCCGCCACCTCGAGGCGGTGATCCGCGAGCTGCCGACACCGCCGATCATCATGGGGCACTCGGCCGGCGGCGCGTTCACCCAGATCCTGCTCGACCACGGGCTCGGCGCGGCCGGAGTCGCCCTCAACTCCGCCCCGACCGAGGGCGTCAAGGTGACCCCACCCACGCAGCTAAAGGCGGCCTTCCCCGTCCTGGACAACCCGGCCGGGGCGATCGGCTACTCCCCCGAGCAGTGGCGGTACGCCTTCACCAACACGTTCAGCGAGGAGGAGTCCCTGGCGCTGTATCAGCGCTACCACGTCCCGGCGTCCGCGACGATCTTCTGGGGCAGCCTCCTCGCCAACTTCCGGCCGGGCCATCAGCACACCTGGGTCGACTACCACAACGACGACCGGGCTCCGCTGCTGTTCGTCTCCGGCGGCGAGGACCACCTCATGCCGCCCAGCGTGCAGCGGTCCAACGCCGCGCACTACCGGTCGAACGCGGTGACCGAGATCCGGGAGTACCCGGGCTACCCGCACCTGCTCCCCGCCCAGCAGGGCTGGGAGCAGATCGCCGACGACGTTCTCGCCTGGGCGCTGGCGAACGCGAGATAGGCCGGCTTCCGGGGTCTGCGGTCGACCCCGTACGCCCACGTCCGATTCCCGCCAGCCGGGCCCGCTGGGTGCGGGGCATCATCGGTGGCGTGGAGTTGGACTTCGAACGGTGCTACCGGGCCGTCGACAGCCGCGACCAGCGGTTCGACGGCTGGTTCTACACGGGCGTGACCTCGACCGGGATCTACTGCCGGCCGTCCTGCCCGGCAATGACGCCGAAGCGGCAGAACGTACGTTTCTTCCCGTCCGCGGCGGCGGCGCAAGGAGCCGGGCTGCGCGCCTGCCGGCGCTGCCGCCCCGACGCCGCCCCCGGATCGCCGCAGTGGGACGTGCGGGCGGACGTGGTCGGGCGGGCCATGCGGCTGATCGCCGACGGGGTCGTGGACCGGGACGGCGTACCGGGGTTGGCTGCCCGGCTCGGCTACACCGAGCGGCACCTGCACCGGATGTTGCGCGCCGAGATGGGCGCCGGGCCGCTCGCGCTGGCCCGCGCCCAGCGCGCCCAGACCGCCCGGATCCTCATCGAGACCACCGGCCTGGGCATGGCCGAGATCGCGTTCGCCGCCGGCTTCGGCAGCGTCCGGCAGTTCAACGACACGGTCCGGGAGGTGTACGGGACCGCCCCGTCCGAACTTCGGGCCACCCGAGGAGGGCGACCGGTGGCTGGCGGGGCGGGCACGATCACGTTGCGGCTGGCGTACCGGCCGCCGTTGCACGCGGCGGCGCTGCTGGACTTCCTCGCCGTACGGGCGCTGCCCGGGGTGGAGGAGGTCCGCGACGGGACGTACCGCCGGGGGTTGCGGCTGCCGCACGGGGCCGGCGAGGTCGCGCTGACCCCGGCCGACGGGTATGTCGCGGCGACCCTGCGCCTGGCCGACATGCGCGACCTGGCCCCCGCGGTGGCCCGCTGCCGCCGCCTGCTCGACCTCGACGCCGACCCCGTGGCCATCGACCAGACCCTGGCGGAGGACCCGGCCCTCGCCAAAGCCGTCGCGGCCGAACCGGGAGTACGCCTGCCCCGCGCGGTGGACGGCTTCGAGATGGCCCTCCGCGCCATCACCACCCAACAGGTCTCCCTCCAGTCCGCCCGTACCACCCTCACCCGCCTCCTCCGGACGACCACCCCCGACCACCCCGAGCCCGGCCCCGACGATCATGAAGTTATTGCCATCGAAGACGGCGTGTCCGGACAACAACTTCATGATCAACGCGAGCGGGGGCGGGGCTCGGCTGAGGTCAGGCTGCGGGGGTTCGTCAGTGCCGGGGAGGTGCTCGGGTTGCCGGACTCGGCGTTCGGGATGCCGGGGGCGCGGCGGGAGACGATTCGGGCGGTGGCGCGGGCGGTGGCCGACGGCGAGCTCGATCTCGATCCCGGCGGGGACCGGGAGGAGGCCGTGCGGCGGCTGACTGCCCTGCCCGGGATCGGGCCCTGGACCGCCGGCTACGTGGCGATGCGGGCCCTCGGCGACCCGGACGTCTTCCTCCCCACCGACCTCGCCGTACGCCGGGGCGCGGCCGCGCTCCGCCTGCCCGACGACCCGAAGACCCTTGACGCGTACGCCGACCGCTGGCGCCCCTGGCGGTCCTACGCGGTGATCCGACTCTGGAGAGCAGCATGAACACCACACTGGACAGCACCGTCATCGAGACGCCTACCGGACCGCTGAGCATCCTGACCGGCCCCGACGGCGTGGTCCGGGCGGCCGGCTTCACCGCCGCGCCGGAGGGCCTGCTGCCGCTGATCCACCCGAGTCTCCGCGGCGACCTGCGAGACCGGCCCGACCTCGGCCCGGTGACCGTCGCCGTCCGCTCCTACCTGGCCGGCGACCTGACCGCGATCGACGGGGTGCCGGTGGAGCAGCACAGCGGCGGCGAGTTCCTCAGCCACGCCTGGCGGGTGCTGCGCGAGGTGAAGCCGGGCGAGCCGGTGACGTACACCGGTTTCGCCGGGCTGGCCGGCCGGCCGGCGGCGGTCCGCGCCGCCGCGGCGGCCTGCGCCCGCAACGCCGCGGCCCTCTTCGTCCCCTGCCATCGGGTGTTGCGCATCGACGGGACCCTCGGCGGCTACCGGTGGGGGCTGGATGTGAAGAAGTGGCTGCTTGATCACGAGCGGCGGGACTTCACCGCCGGTGGCGCGACTCGCTGATCCAGTGCTGCCGGTGCAGGCTCCGCCGGGACGCGCGGGCGGGCACGGGGAGGCAAATGTTGTGCTCGTGGGCCATATGACTCTCGGTCATAAATATGCCGGAGAGTCATATGACTCTTCGCGGTGGTCGCCTCCGTGACGATTGACGCGCAGGATCCCCGGCTCACACCACACGGGCACCGGCGGATCCGTCTGGCGGACGCCGGTTGGCAGGTGGCCGGGCTCACCACCCGTCGATGTGCAGCACCTCGTCGAGCGGCTGCCGCTCCGCCGACCGGAAGCTCTCCCCGATGTGGTACGCGGTCGGGATCAGCGCGCCCTGCCGGACGTTCTCCGGGAGGCCGAGCAGCTCCGCCGCCTCCGCCTCGTACACGAGGTGCAGGGTGGTCCAGGCGGTGCCCAGGCCGCGGGCCCGGGCGGCGAGCATGTAGCTCCACGCGGCCGGCAGCACCGACCCCCAGAGCCCGGCCTGGTTTCCGGCGGGCAGCTCGCCGCCGGAGTCCAGCTGGATGCAGGGGATGACCAGCACCGGCACCTGCCCCATCCGGTCGCCGAGCCAGGCCACGCTCTCCGCCACCCGGCGCTGCACTGCGGACCGGGCCGGGTCGTCGGCGAAGAGCTGGGCGGCCGAGCCCTCGCCGCCAAGGTAGCCGTGCACGGCGCGCTGGTACATCCGGCCGATCAGGTCCCGCTTGGCCGGGTCGGTGACCACGATCCACTGCCAGTTCTGCCGGTTGGAGCCGGACGGCGCCTGGAGGGCGATCTCCAGACACTCCCGGACCAGCTCCATCGGCACCGGGCGGGTCAGGTCCAGCCGCCTGCGAACCGTCCGGGTGGTGGTGAGCAGCTCGTCGGGGCTCAGTGGCAGCGTCGGCATCTCGTCATCGTGACACGGCGATAAGCCGTGGAGACGTCGATGCCCGCTGCCTACGATCGGCAGATGACCGATACGGCGAGGACGGCCCGCGCCGGCGTCCCCGAGCGTCCGACCCTGGACGGGCTCGAGGAGACCTGGGCGCGCCGCTGGCAGGAGGAGGACACGTACGCGTTCGACCGCACCAAGGAGCGGGCCGACGTGTACGCGATCGACACCCCGCCGCCGACGGTATCCGGCGAGCTGCACATGGGCCACGTCTTCTCGTACACCCACACCGACACGGTGGCCCGGTTCCAGCGGATGCGCGGCCGCGCGGTCTTCTACCCGATGGGCTGGGACGACAACGGCCTGCCCACCGAGCGTCGGGTGCAGAACGTCTACGGGGTGCGCTGCGACCCGGCCCTGCCGTACGACCCGTCCTGGGTGCCGCCCGCCGTTCCAGTGAGCGAGGCGGCTCGGAAGGACCCCACCCCGATCTCCCGGCGCAACTTCATCGAGCTGTGCGAGCTGCTGACGGTCGCCGACGAGGAGATCTTCGAGGCGCTCTGGCGGCGGCTCGGGCTGTCCGTGGACTGGTCGCTGACGTACACCACGATCGGGTGGATGGCCCGGGCGACGTCGCAGCGGGCGTTCCTGCGGAACCTGGCCCGGGGCGAGGCGTACCAGGCCGAGGCGCCGACACTCTGGGACGTCGGGTTCGCCACCGCGGTTGCCCAGGCGGAGCTGGAGGATCGGGAGCGGCCGGGGGCGTACTACCGGCTGCGGTTCACCGGGCCGGGCGGGCGGGAGGTGCTGATCGACACCACCCGGCCGGAGCTGCTGCCGGCCTGCGTGGCGCTGGTCTGCCACCCCGACGACGAGCGGTACGCCGACCTCGTCGGCGCGTCGGTGCGTACCCCGATCTTCGGGGTCGAGGTGCCGGTGCGCGCGCACCCGCTGGCGGACCCGGCCAAGGGCACCGGCATCGCGATGGTCTGCACCTTCGGCGACCTGGCCGACGTGACCTGGTGGCGGGAGCTCCAGCTCGACACCCGGGTGGTGATCGGCCGGGACGGGCGGCTGCTGCCCGAGCCGCCGCCCGGCGTGCCCGCCGAGCCCTACGCGGCGCTGGCCGGGCAGACGGTCAACGGCGCCCGGCGGACGCTGGTGCAGATGCTGGCCGACGCCGGTGACCTGGTCGGCGAGCCGCGCCCGATCACCCACCCGGTGAAGTTCTACGAGCGGGGCGACCGCCCGCTGGAGATCGTCTCGACCCGGCAGTGGTACCTGCGCAACGGCGGCCGGGACGCCGAGTTGCGGGCGGAGCTGCTGGCCCGGGGCGAGGAGCTGCACTGGGTGCCGGAGCACATGAAGCACCGCTACGACCACTGGGTGCGCGGTCTGACCGGGGACTGGCTGGTCAGCCGGCAGCGGTTCTTCGGCGTGCCGGTGCCGGTGTGGTACCGGCTCGACGACGCTGGCGAGCCGGACTGGTCCCAGCCTCTCACGCCGGACGAGGCGATGCTGCCGGTCGACCCGTCCAGCGACCCGCCGCCCGGATTCGACGAGTCGCAGCGCGGCGCCCCGGGCGGCTTCGTCGGCGACCCGGACGTGCTGGACACTTGGGCCACCTCGTCGGTGACCCCGCAGATCATCGGCGGCTGGGAGACCGACCCGGACCTGTTCGCCCGGGTCTTCCCGATGGACCTGCGCCCGCAGGGGCACGACATCATCCGGACCTGGCTCTTCTCCACCATCGTCCGCTCCCACCTCGAGCACGGGGTGCTGCCCTGGCGGGACGCGGTGCTCTCCGGCTGGATCCTCGATCCGGACCACAAGAAGATGGCCAAGTCCAAGGGGAACGTGGTCACCCCGATGGCGCTGCTGGAGCAGCACGGCTCCGACGCGGTGCGGTACTGGGCGGCCAACGGCAAGCCCGGGATGGACCTGGCCTTCGACCCGGCCCAGATCAAGGTCGGTCGGCGGCTCGCCACCAAGCTGCTCAACGCGTCCAAGTTCGCCCTGGGGCTGGGCGCCGCGGACGCCTTGCGCGCCGCGGCGACCGAGCCGCTGGACACCGCCATGCTCGCCGAACTCTCCGGCGTGGTCGCGGCCGCGACCACCGCCTTCGACGAGTACGACCACACGGCCGCCCTGATGGCGACCGAGGCGTTCTTCTGGCGGTTCTGCGACGACTACATCGAGCTGGTGAAGGAACGCGCCTACGGCTCCGGGTCGGGTGCCGACTCGGCGCGGGCGGCGCTGGCCACCGCGCTCTCGGTGCAGTTGCGGCTCTTCGCCCCGGTGCTGCCCTTCGTGACCGAGGAGGTGTGGTCCTGGTGGCGGTACGGCTCGGTGCACCGCGCGCCCTGGCCCACGACGTACGAGGTGGGGCGCGCGGTGCAGGCCCCCGGTGACCCGGAACTGCTGCGGCTGGCCGGGGACGCGCTGAGCCAGGTGCGCCGCGCCAAGTCGGAGCGGAAGCTCTCCATGAAGGCGGAGGTGCCGCTGGCCGAGGCGCTCGGCCCCGCCGCGCTGCTGGAGCGGCTCACCGTGATCGCCGACGACCTCCGCGCGGCGGGCCGCATCGCCAAGCTCGACCTCCTCCCCGACCGCGCCCCGGAGCTGGTCATCGCCTGCGCCTTCTGAGCCTTACCCCTTCAGCTCGTTTCGCCGGCGACCGAGAAGGAGCGGAGGCGGTCGATCGCCAGGACGGTGAAGCAGATGGCGACGACGGCGGTCAGCACGGCGGCGACCGGGACGGAGACGGTGGCGGAGAGCAGCTCGGTGGGGGCCATCCGGTCGGCGAGGGCGATCACCCACTGCTGGACGGAGAGCACCCGGGTGCCACTGACGAAGTTGCCCAGCAGCCCCTCCCAGATCAGCACGTAGACCAGCCCGAGCAGCACCGGCCGCCGGGTGACCAGGCTGAGCGCCAGGAACAGCGCCGAGTACGCGAGCGCGCCGAGCGCGGAGGCGGCGGCGAGCGCCAGTCCGAGGCGTACCGAATCGGCGAGCACGCCCGCGACGTAGAGCGGCACGGCGACGGTGGCCGCGGTGACCCCGGTCGCCACCGCGAGCTTGGGCAGCACGATCTGCCAGCGCGGCAGCGGCTTGGTCAGGATGTGCACGATCGTGCCGTCGTCGATCTCGGCGCCCAGCACGCCGGTGCCGACGATCAGCGCGACCACCGGCAGCACCACGGCCAGGCCCAGCCCGACCAGCACCGGCGGCCCCCACTCGCCCGGGTCCACCCCGAGGGCGCGGGAGGTCACCGCGAGCACCAGCAGCAGCGCCGGCAGCGGGAAGAGCAGCAGGAACCGGCGACGGCCGAAGAGCCCTCGGGCGGTGATCCACGAGACGGTAGACATCAGGCCTCCACCAGGTAGGAGAAGACGCTCTCCAGGGACTCGTCCTCGGGCCGCAGCGAGCGGACCCGGATGCCCCGGGCCAGCGCGATCTTCGGCAGCGCCCGGGTGAAGGCGCCGTAGTCGCCGGCCCGGACGGTGAGCCCGTCCCGGCCCAGCTCGACCCCGGTGACTGACGACTCGGCGATCAGCGCGACGGCCAGCGCACGGTCGTCGGTGGAGCGGACCGCGAAGACGTGCGGCCGGTTGGTCATCAGCCGCCGGATGGTACGGAAGTCGCCGGACGCGGCCAGCCGGCCGGCGACCATCACCTGCACCGTGCCGGAGACCTGCTCGACCTCCTCGAGGATGTGCGAGCTGAACAGGATGGTCCGGCCGGCGTCGCCGAGCCGGTGCAGCAGCGCCATCATGTGCAGCCGCTGCCGCGGGTCCATCCCGTTGAACGGCTCGTCCAGCAGCAGCACCTGCGGGTCGTGCACCAGCGCGGCGGCCACCCGGGTGCGCTGCCGCATGCCCTTGGAGTACGTGCCGATCCGCCGGCCCTGCGCCTCCTCCATCTCGACCAGCGCGATCGCCCGGCGGGCCGCCGCCTCCGGGTCGGGCAACCGGTGCAGCTTCGCGCTGGCCAGCACGAACTCGTACGCGGTGAGGAAGGCGTGCACGGCCTCCCGCTCGGAGACCAGGCCGAGCCGCCGGTAGATGTCCGGGTTGCGCCAGGTGGGCTCCCCGTCCAGGGTCACCGCGCCCCGGGACGGGGCGAGGAAGCCGGCCATCATGTGCAGCAGCGTGGTCTTGCCGGCGCCGTTCGGGCCGAGCAGCCCGGTCACCCCGGGGCCGAGCCGCATGGTGACGTCGTTGACCGCCACCACGTTGCCGTACCAGCGGGAGACGCCGGCAAGGTCGAGGGTGCTGGCGGCCGCGGTGGGGGCCGCCGCCTCCAGGCCGGCACTGATCGTGGTCATCGGGCGGCCACCTTCCGGTATCGCAGCAGCAGCAGGGCGACGCAACCGCCCACCAGCAGCAGGGCGGCGAGGGCGTAGACCGGGCCGAAGTCGCCGATCCCCGGCCCGCTCTGTTCCCGGGTGACCAGCAGGTCGCCCAGCGACCAGATCCCGACCCCCTGCACGATGGTCGAGGGTGAGCCGAGGCCGGCCAGCTCGTTGACCGTCCGGGAGGGCATGATCGACAGCGTGCCGACGATCGGCGTGGTCATCAGGAAGGCCGCCACGATGCCACCGGCGGCGAACGCCCGCTTGCCGGTGAGCGAGGCGATCAGCAGGCCGACCGAGGAGAACACCACCGCCCAGAGGCCGGCGTAGAGCAGGCCGGGGAGCAGGTCGAGCAGCTCGTTCCAGACCCCGCGCATCCCGTCGTCGGTGGTGAACGCGGCACCGAGGAACATCACCAGTTGCGGTGCGCCGAGCAGCAGCCAGAGCGCGGTCATCAGGGCCAGCAGCTTGGCCAGCGCGTAGTCGGCGCGGGGCAGCGGCCGGGAGAAGTAGAGCGGCAGCACCCCGCTGCGCAGGTCGCGGGAGACCAGCTCCGGCCCGACCACCGCGACGAAGAAGATGACCAGCCAGCTCATCGCGTCGGCGAACTGGGCGTACGTCATGACGACCTGGCCGATCTGGGTGCGTACCGCGGTCAGCGCGGCGGCCACCACGGTGACGATGCCGACCACCAGCCAGGGGAAGATCTTGGCCTTGGCGCTGCGGCCCAGGCCGAACGCGGTGCGCAGCCCGTGCAGGTAGAGCGCGCCGAAGACGTGCCCGCGGCCCAGCCGCGGGCCGGTGTAGCGCTGGTAGCCGATGTCGTGGATGACACCGGTCGGCTCAGACATGGCTGGGCTCCCTCGTGGCGAAGAGTTCGGCCACCCGGTGCCGGCGCTGGTCCAGCCGGTGCAGCGGCAGGTCCAGCTCGGCGACCGCGCCGAGGATCAGGTCGTAGGTGGCGTCGTCGGCGAGCGGGACGAGCAACATCCGCCCCTCCCGGGTCACCGACAGGTCGAGCGCGGCGAGCCGGGCGGCGAGGTCCTCGGTACCCTCGCTGACCTCGACCGCGAGCACGTCGGTGGCGGAGGTCATCGCGGAGACGCGGTCCGCGCGCAGCAGCCGCCCGCCGTCGATGGCGACCAGCGTGTCGCAGATCCGCTCCACCTCGCCGAGCAGGTGCGAGCAGACCAGCACGGAGATGCCGAACTCGGTGCCGATCCGGTGGATCAGGGCGAGCATGGCGTCGCGCCCGGCCGGGTCGAGGCCGTTGGTCGGCTCGTCGAGGAGCAGCAGGTCGGGGTCGTGCACCAGGGCCTGGGCGAGCTTGACCCGCTGCTTCATGCCGGTCGAGTAGCCGCCGACCGGGCGGTAGCGCTCCTCGTAGAGGCCGACGTGACGCAGCGCCTCGGAGGCCCGCTCGCGGGCGACCGCGCGGGGCAGGCCGCTGATCCGGCCGAGATGGGTGACCAGCTCGGCGGCGGAGAGATCGGGCGGGAGGGCGTCGTGCTCGGGCATGTAGCCGACCCGGGCGCGGACCGCCGCCGGGTCGGTGGTCGGGTCGAGGTCGAGCACCCGGACCCGGCCGCTGGTCGGGGCGAGCAGGCCGAGCAGGATCTTGATCAACGTGGACTTGCCGGCGCCGTTAGCGCCGACCAAACCTATGATCCCCGGCTCGACCGCGACTGTCAGGTCGGCCAGCGCGGTGACCCGACCTCCATACGTCTTGGTCAGCGACTCGGTTGCGATCAGTGTCACGCTGCTCAGCGTAGGGAGCCGACGCTCGCCCTGGCATCCGGCGCGCCCCTGATCCTGGCCCATTCCCCCACTAGGGGTAATGGTTCCGTAAGGCCGGGGGACGGCGACCGGGCCGGTCCCGCCCGGAACACTGTGGACATGATCTCCCGTCTGCTGCGTACCCCGCTGACCTGGGTCGTCGTCGCCGTCCTCGCCGCCGGGGCGGCCGTCGGGCTCTGGTGGTTCCAACCGTGGAAGGCGGTCACCGACAGGGAGGTCCGCGAGGAGCTGTCGGCGGTCGACGTGACCGCCTCGCCGGCCGGCACCGCGGCGCCCACCGGCACCGCCGCGCCGGTCGGACCGACCCTGGTCAGCCGGGGCGACTTCGTCACCCACGAGCACGACACCAGCGGCACCGCGCGGATCGTGCGCGGGGCCGACGGGCGGTATCGGCTGGAGCTGGTCGGCCTGGACACCTCCAACGGTCCGGATCTTCAGGTCTGGCTGACCGACCAGCCGGTCCGCACCGGCCGGTCCGGCTGGAACGTCTTCGACGACGGCCGCCGGGTCGAGCTCGGTCCGCTCAAGGGCAACCTGGGTGACCAGGCGTACGACATCCCGGCCGGGACCGACCTGACCGGGCTGACCAGCGTGGCAATCTGGTGCCAGCGGTTCGCCGTCTCGTTCGGCGCGGCCCCACTGACCCCCGTCGGCTGACTCCGGCGGCGACCTCCGGTCGACCGACGGACGAACGGCCGATGACCGCCAGGTTTAGTGGTGCTCTCGACCGATCGGCGGTGGGCTGAGAAACTGTGTGCCGGCCGGTGAGTTGGGGGTTCGATGAGCAACGGGTGGGTGCTGCCCGAGGACGTGTTGCGGGACGCACCGGCGTACGCGCTACGCATCAGTGAGCTGGCCGATCTTGAGTTGCTGCTCACCGGGGCGTACGCCCCGCTGACCGGCTTCATGACCCGCGCCGACCTGGCCTCGCTCAGCCGTCGCGGCCAGCTCGCCGACGGCACGCCCTGGCCCGTACCGGTGACCCTGCAGGTGCCGGCGACGCTCACCGACGGGCTGGAGCTGGACGATCCGCTGCGCCGGGCGCTGGTGCTCACCGACGGCGAGGGCGCCCCGGTGGCCGCGATGGACGTGATCGACGTCTGGCCGGTCCGCGACGGCACGGTCGGCGTGGGCGGGGCGGTCCGCCGGCTCGGCGACGGCGGTCACGGACCGTTCCAGCGGCTGCGCCGTGGCCCGGACGAGGTGCGGGCGCTGCTGCCCCCGGGCCGGGTGCTCGGGGTGTTCGCCGACCGCCCGCTGCACCGGCCGCAGCTCGCCCAGATCGCACACGCCGCCCGCACGCTCGGCGCGCACCTGCTGGTGATGATCCCGGTGGGCGAGGAGTCGATCGCCGGGCTGCCGTCCGAAGCGCTCGTCCGCAGCGTCTTCGCCGCCCGCGACCGGATGCCCCCGGCCACCCTGGTGGCGGTGCCGCTGGTCCGGCGCCGCGACGAGATCAGCGACGCCCTGCTGCGGGCCCGGGTCGCCGCCGCGTACGGCGTGACCCACATCCTCTCCACGGGCGAGATGCTCTCCGGCGCCGGCCTGCGGGTGCTGGTGCCCCGGGAGCTGGCCTACGACAACCGGGACGGGCAGTGGCGCTGGCGGGAGGACATCCCGCCGCGCAACCGCCGGCTGGCGCTGAGCCAGGCGGAGATCGACGACCTGCTGGACCGGGGCTTCCCGCTGCCCGAGTGGCACACTCCGCCGGCCGTGGCCAAGGAGCTGGCCCGGGCCCGGCCGCCGCGCCGGCACCGGGGCCTGGTGATCTTCCTGACCGGCCTCTCCGGCTCCGGCAAGTCGACCATCGCCCGGGGCCTGGCCGACACGCTGCGCGAGGGCGGCGACCGCACCATCACCCTGCTCGACGGCGACGTGGTGCGCCGGGAGCTCTCCGCCGGGCTCGGGTTCAGCAAGGCTGACCGGGACATGAACGTCCGCCGGATCAGCTGGGTGGCCGCCGAGATCGCCCGGCACCGGGGCGTCGCCATCTGCTGCCCCATCGCCCCGTACGCGGCGGCCCGGGCGACCGCCCGGGAGATGGCGCACGCCGCGGGGGCGGGCTTTCTGCTGGTGCACGTGGCCACCCCGCTGGAGGTCTGCGAGCAGCGGGACCGCAAGGGCCTGTACGCCCGGGCCCGGGCCGGCCTGCTCACCGGGATGACCGGCATCGACGACCCGTACGAGGAGCCGATCGACGCCGACCTGGTGGTGGACACCACCGACATGACCGTCGACGAGGCGGTCAAGGTGGTGATGACCCACCTGACCGAGACCGGCTGGGTGGAGCCCCGCCTCCAGCCGGCCTGATCCCGGCCCGCCACCCCCGGCCCACGGCCGCGGCACCCGTCACCCGCCGGCGCCCCACCGCCGGGTCGCCGTCACCCTGCGCCGCCCACGGCCGGGTCGCGGTCGCCCTGCGCCGCCCACGGCCGGGTCGCCGTCGCCTACGCCGACCCCGGGCTCCTTTCGTCGTGCCCTCCTGAGCGCTAGTGTTCGTCTTTGTTGGAACACGTTCGACCGCGTGGGTGCGTGGTCGCGGGAGCCGGAGGTACGGCGGATGCTGGCGCGGCAGCGGCAGGCGGCCATCCTGGAGCGGGTCCGCGCCACCGGCGGGGTGCGGGTCACCGAGCTGGCCGCCGAGTTCTGCGTCTCGGACATGACCATCCGGCGGGACCTGGAGACGCTGCACGAGCAGGGCCTGCTGGCCAAGGTGCACGGCGGGGCGACGGTGGCCGGCTCGACCGACGAGCCGGGATTCCGGGCCAAGTCCGTCCGTGAGTCGGCGGAGAAGGCCGCGATCGCCACCCGGGCCGCGCGGCTCGTCCGGCCCGGCGGGGCGGTCGCCCTGTCGGCCGGTACGACCACCGCCGAGCTGGCCCGTCGCCTGGTCGACGTGCCGGGCCTGACCGTGGTGACCAACTCGCTGCCGGTGGCCGAGATCCTGCACGTCGGCGGCCGACCCGACCAGACCGTGGTGCTCACCGGCGGCGTCCGTACGCCGTCGGACGCGCTGGTCGGCCCGCTGGCCGTGTCGGCGATCGGCGCGCTCCACCTGGACCTGCTCTTCCTGGGCGTGCACGGGATCAGCGAACGGGCCGGCTTCACCACGCCGAACCTGATGGAGGCGGACACCGACCGGGCCCTGGTGGCGGCCGCCGACCGGCTGGTCGTGCTCGCCGACCACACCAAGTGGGGCACGGTGGGGATCTCCTCCATCGTCCCGCTGGACGCCGCGGACGTGCTGATCACGGATGACCAGTTGGCACCGGATGCGCGTCGGGTACTGGGCGAAAAGGTGGGTGAGCTGGTGATCGTGGGAACCACGGGGCGGGCCACGGCGGAGGCGGCGGAGTGAAGCGCACGCGGATCGAGCTGGCCGACGGCCGCGAGCTGATCTACTTCGACGAGCGGGACGACGCGGTGCGGGACCAGCCGGACCGGCGTGAGCTGCCCCCGCCGCCGCCCGCCTCCCAGCTCCGCTACGACCCGCTCACCGACGAGTGGGTGGCGGTCGCGGTGCACCGGCAGACCCGCACCTTTCTGCCGCCGGTCGACGAGTGCCCGCTCTGCCCGTCGACCGCCGACCGGCTCAGCGAGATCCCGGCTCCCGAGTACGACGTGGCGGTCTTCGAGAACCGCTTCCCCGCGCTGAGCCAGCGGGTCGCCGAGGAGCCGGCCGAGATCACCCCGTTCACCCCGGTCCGGCCGGGTCGCGGGCGGTGCGAGGTGGTCTGCTTCACCGACGACCACAACGCCTCGTTCGCCAGCCTGTCGCCGCGCCGCGTCCGGACCGTGCTGGACGCGCTCGCCGACCGGACCGCCGCGCTCGGCGAGCTGCCCGGGGTGGAGCAGGTCTTCTGCTTCGAGAACCGGGGCGTGGAGATCGGCGTGACCCTGCACCACCCGCACGGCCAGATCTACGCGTACCCCTTCGTCACGCCGCGGACCCGGTCGCTGCTGGCCGCCGCCCGCCGGCACGCCGAGCGGACCGGCGGCAACCTCTACGCCGACGTGCTCGCCGCCGAGCGGGCCGCCGGGGACCGGGTGGTGGCGAGCAACGAGCACTGGACGGCGTACGTCCCGGCGGCCGCCCGCTGGCCGTTCGAGGTGCACGTGGCCCCGCACCGGCCGGTGCCGGACATCCCGGCGCTGAACGACGCCGAGCGGGACGCCTTCGGACCGCTCTACCTGGACCTGCTGCGCCGCTTCGACGGCCTGTTCGACCTGCCCATGCCGTACATCGCGGCCTGGCAACAGGCGCCGGTGCGCATCGACCGCGAGCTGGGGCATCTGCACCTGCAGCTGTTCAGCATCCGTCGCGCCAAGGACAAACTGAAGTACCTGGCCGGCTCCGAGTCCGCCATGGGCGTCTTCATCAACGACATCGCCCCCGAGCGCGCCGCCGAACTCCTCCGTGCCGCCTCAGCCCGGGGCTGATCGACTCCGACTGCGGCAGGTCGCGGTGTCCGCGGATCCGGACCGAACCACCTGCCGCAGGCCGAGTTGCTCGGACAGCAGGGCGCGGGGGCCCGGGACAGGGCCCCCCGCAGGGAAGGGACGGCTGGCTGTGCGCGACAGCCGGGAAGGTTGGCTGATCGGCGCTCATGCCGCGAGGCGACCGCGGTCAACCTTCCTGGACGCGACTGGCACCACGTCCAACCTGGTCAACGAGGTGAAGCACGTTCGGTGACGCGCCGGGCAGGTACGACCGAGCCCGCCGGCGGGTGCCGGCGGGCTCGGTCGGTGACGCGGTACGGAATCAGGCGGCGAGCTTGCGCGCCAGGTTCTCGTCGAGCGCGTTCATGAACTCGTCGGTGGTCAGCCACGGCGCGTCGCGCGAGATGAGCAGCGCGAGATCCTTGGTCATCTGGCCGCCCTCGACGGTACCCACGATGACCTGCTCCAGGGTGTTGGCGAACTCGGTGACCGCCGGGGTGCCGTCCAGCTTGCCCCGGTGGGCCAGACCCCGGGTCCAGGCGTAGATCGACGCGATCGGGTTGGTCGAGGTCTTCTCACCCTTCTGCCACTGCCGGTAGTGCCGGGTGACGGTGCCGTGCGCCGCCTCCGCCTCGACCGTACGGCCGTCCGGGGTCATCAGCACGGAGGTCATCAGGCCCAGCGAGCCGAAGCCCTGCGCGACGGTGTCGGACTGCACGTCACCGTCGTAGTTCTTGCAGGCCCAGACGAAGCCACCCTCCCACTTGAGCGCGGCGGCGACCATGTCGTCGATCAGCCGGTGCTCGTAGGTGATGCCGGCGGCCTCGAACTCCGACTTGAACTCGTTCTCGAACACCTCGGCGAAGATGTCCTTGAACCGGCCGTCGTACGCCTTGAGGATGGTGTTCTTGGTCGACAGGTAGACCGGGTAGCCGCGGTCGAGGCCGTAGCGCATCGACGCGCGGGCGAAGTCCCGGATCGAGTCGTCGAAGTTGTACATCCCCATGGTGACGCCGCCGCCGGGGAACTTGGCGACCTCCATCTCCATCGGGGCGCCGCCGTCGGCGGGCTGGTAGGTGATGGTCACCGTGCCGGGGCCGGGGACGACGAAGTCGGTGGCCTTGTACTGGTCGCCGTGGGCGTGCCGGCCGATGATGATCGGCTTGGTCCAGCCGGGGACCAGCCGCGGCACGTTGGACATGATGATCGGCTCGCGGAAGACCACGCCGCCGAGGATGTTGCGGATGGTGCCGTTCGGCGACCGCCACATCTTCTTCAGGTCGAACTCCGCGACCCGGGCCTCGTCCGGGGTGATGGTGGCGCACTTGACGCCCACGCCGTGCTGCTTGATGGCGTTCGCGGCGTCGACGGTGACCTGGTCGTCGGTCTCGTCGCGGTGCTGAATCGACAGGTCGTAGTAGTGCAGGTCGACGTCGAGGTAGGGCAGGATCAGCTGCTCCCGGATCTGCTTCCAGATGATCCGGGTCATCTCGTCGCCGTCGATTTCCACGACCGGGTTGTTTACCTTGATCTTCGCCATCGGCCGGCGCTCCTCTCGGGGGACACATGCTCAAGCAGTACGAGCGTACTGGAAACTGCCCGGCGCTCCTCAGCCGGCCTCGACGAGGCCGAGGACGGGCCCCGTCCGCGCCCGACGAAAAGCGGATGTCCGGCGCGTCCGACGCTGACACCATCACCGGATGGCGCTGAGCCGCACCCTCGGGTCTATCACGGTCACCCCCCTCACCGACGGCGAGGGGGCCTTCTTCCAGCCCCGTGAGGAGGCGTTCCCGGCGGCGACGGCGGAGCAGTGGCGCGAGGCCGACCGGCGTGACCCCGCCGCGGTGACCGCGGACGGGCAGTGGTGGTTGCCATTCCGCAGCTTCGCCCTGCGGGACGGCGACGGGCCGGTCATGCTGGTCGACGCCGGCATCGGGCCGGCCGGCTCCCCCGCCGCGAGCTGGGCACCGGTGCCGGGACGGCTGCCGGCGGAGCTCGCCGCCGCAGGCATCGACCCAACCGACGTCCGCACGGTGGTCCTGACCCACCTGCACAGCGACCACATTGGCTGGGCGATCACCGGCACCCCCGGCCGCCCGTACTTCCCGAACGCCACCTACGTCCTGCAGCGGGCCGAGCTCGACGCGATGGAGACGATCAACCCGCGTCTGCCGGCCGGCCTGGTCGCGCCGTTGCGCGCCGCCGGCCAGCTCCGGGTGGTGGACGGCGCTGCCGCGATCACCCCACAGGTACGGCTGGTGCCGACCCCGGGGCACACCGTCGGGCACCAGTCGGTGCTGCTGGAGGCGGCGGGCGAGCGGCTGTTGCTCACCGGCGACCTGCTGGTGCACACCGTGCAGCTGGTCAACCCGGAGCTCGCGTACGCCCACGAGGAGGACCCGGCGACGGCGCGCGCCTCGCGCGTGGCGCTGCTGCGCGGCCCCGCTACGCTGGCCACCCCCCACCTGGGCGACCCGTTCGTCGCCCTCGCGCCCACCCCTTCCCCGGTTGATCATGAAGTTGTAGTCACGACACGCCGGAGCGGGTGACAACAACTTCATGATCAACCGGGTCAAACGAGGCGGAGACGGCGAAGAGGCACGCCGGCGATGCCGGCGCGCCCCTTCGGTCGGGGGTCACATGTTGGCGACGTCGGACTGCTTGGCCCGGACGGCCTCGGCCGCCGCCTTCAGGCTGGCCAGCTCGTCGGCGTCCAAGTCGGTCTCGACGATCCGCTTGACGCCGTCCCGGCCGATCTCGGCCTCGACGCCCAGGTAGACGCCGGAGATGCCGTACTGGCCGTCGACCCAGGCGCAGACCGGCATGATGTCGCCGGAGTCCTCCGCGACGGCCTTGGCCATCCGCGCGGCGGCCGCCGACGGGGCGTAGTACGCCGAACCGGTCTTGAGCAGCGCGACCACTTCGGCGCCGCCGTTGCGGGTCCGGACGACCAGGTCCTCGATCTGCTCGTCCGGCATCACCTCGCGCAGCGGCTTGCCGTCCACCGTGCTCTTCGACGGGACCGGCACCATGGTGTCGCCGTGCGAGCCGAGGGTCAGCGTCTTCACCGACTTGACCGGTACGTTCAGCGCCTCGGCGACGAAGTTGGTGAACCGGGCGCTGTCCAGGATGCCGGCCTGGCCGAGCACCCGGTTCTTCGGGAACTGGGTGGCCTTCTGGGCCAGCGCGGTCATCTCGTCGAGCGGGTTGGAGACGACGATGACGACGGCGTTCGGGGCGTACTTGGCGACGTTCTCGGAGACCTGGCGGACGATCTTGGCGTTCGTCTCCAGCAGGTCCATCCGGCTCATGCCCGGCTTGCGGGGCAGGCCGGCGGTGATGACGACGACGTCCGAGCCCTCGATGGCCTCGTAGCCCTCGCCGTTCCGGCCGGTGGTGACGCCGACGACCTTGGTCTCGAAGCCCTCGACCGGGCGCGACTGGTTCATGTCCAGCGCGATGCCCGCCGGCTTGCCCTCGATGATGTCGGTGATCACGACCGTGTCGAAGATGTCGTACTCGGCCAGGCGCTGTGCGGTGGTGGAGCCGTAGAAGCCAGCCCCGACGACAGTGACCTTCTTACCCATGGTCGTCCCACTCCCTGATACCAGTCGGTTTTCCGGACCGTATCAGCCATCCTGGCACCGATCGGGCCAGGGGCGGACGGTTATGGCGCGCTTGGGGCCCTCAGTCCCGCTCGGCGCGCTCGACCACGTTGGTGAGCAGCATGGCCCGGGTCATCGGACCGACCCCGCCCGGCATCGGCACCAGCGCGCCGGCCACCTCGGCCACCTCGGGATCGACGTCGCCGGTGTAGCGGCCCTTGCCATCGGGGCCGATCACCCGGGTGATGCCGACGTCCACCACGGTCGCACCCGGCGTGATCATGTCGGCGGTGAGCAGCCCCGGCACGCCGGCCGCGACGATCACGATGTCCGCCGCGCGGGTGTGCGAGGCGAGGTCGAGGGTGCCGGTGTGGCAGAGGGTCACCGTGGCGTTCTCGCTGCGCCGGGTGAGCAGCAGGCCGAGCGGGCGGCCCACCGTGTTGCCCCGGCCGACCACCGCGACCTTGGCGCCGCGCAGCGCCACGTCGTACCGGCGGAGCAGCTCCACGATGCCGCGCGGCGTGCAGGGCAAAGGACCCTCGTAGCCGAGCACCAGCCGGCCCAGGTTGACCGGGTGCAGGCCGTCGGCGTCCTTGGCCGGGTCGATCATCTCCAGCGCCCGCTGGGTGTCCAGGTGGGCCGGAAGCGGCAGCTGGACGATGTAGCCGTGGCAGGCCGGGTCGGCGTTGAGCTCGGCCAGCACCTCGTCGACCTGCTCCTGGGTCGCATCGGCGGGCAACTCCCGACGGATCGAGGCGATGCCCACCTCGGCGCAGTCGCGATGCTTGCCGTTGACGTACGCCTGGGAGCCGGGGTCCGCGCCGACCAGGACCGTGCCCAGACCCGGCGTGATGCCGCGCTCCGCCAGCGCCTTGACCCGCACCCGCAGCTCGTCCTTGATCGCCGCCGCGGTGGCCTTGCCGTCCAGGATCATCGCCGTCACGCCCAGATCGTCTCATGCGAAAGGGCCAGCGAATCCGACGATGGCCGACGGTGACGATCCGCTACGAGATGTTCGTCACCGAAAGTGACGGACTATCTCTGTCTCACGTCATCTGGCGGGTCGGACAGTCGACCAGCAAGAGGCACGAAGCGCACTGGGTCCGCCGAACCACTGGGCGGCGCCCCGACTGCCCGACAGCTCCGACAGGGGCCCGACATTGTCTTTGAGCATGGGTTCGGGGACCTTCCGCGACAGCAGACACGCCGGTAGTCGACAAGGCGGGGGGCCACACCGTTGCCGGTTCGCATCGCTCTCCTTGTCGAAGCCCACCTGGACGACCTACCGTTGTCGATCGTTGCACAGCGTTACTCAGCGCCAAGGCTGGCTGCGCAGCGTGAGGAGATGAGGAGGCCCAATGCGTGGGGCTGCTGGAGCCGATCTCGCGGCTGGCAAGGTCCGCGGCGAGACGATCCTCTCCGTCAACCACCTGGTCAAGCACTACCCGATCACCCAGGGCGTGCTGCTCAAGCGCCAGGTCGGCGCGGTCAAGGCCGTCGACGGGGTCAGCTTCGAGCTACGCCGGGGCGAGACGCTCGGCGTGGTCGGCGAGTCCGGCTGCGGCAAGTCCACCCTGGCCCGGCTGCTGATGCGGCTGGAGACCCCCACCGCGGGTCGGGCCAGCCTGGAGGGTCGGGACCTGTTCAAGGCCTCCGGGGCCGAGCTGCGCCGGCTGCGCCGCAACATGCAGATGGTGATGCAGGACCCGTACACCTCGCTGAACCCGCGGATGACGGTCGGCGACATCATCGGCGAGCCCTTCGAGATCCACCCGGACGCGGCACCGAGGGGCAGCCGGCGGCAGCGGGTGCAGGAGCTGCTCGACCTGGTCGGCCTCAACCCCGAGCACATCAACCGGTACCCGCACCAGTTCTCCGGCGGTCAGCGCCAGCGCATCGGCATCGCCCGGGCGCTCGCCCTGCGGCCCGAGATCATCGTCTGCGACGAGCCGGTCTCCGCGCTCGACGTGTCGATCCAGGCCCAGGTGATCAACCTGCTGGAGAAGCTCCAGAACGAGTTCGGGCTGTCGTACATCTTCATCGCCCACGACCTGTCCGTGGTTCGGCACATCTCGGACCGGGTCGCGGTGATGTACCTGGGCAAGATCGTCGAGATCGGCACCGAGCAGGAGATCTACGAGCGGGCCACCCACCCGTACACCCAGGCCCTGCTCTCGGCGGTGCCGGTGCCGGACCCCGGCGCCCGCGAGAACCGGAACATCATCCGGCTCCACGGCGACGTGCCGTCGCCGGCCGACCCGCCGTCGGGCTGCCGGTTCCGCACCCGCTGCTGGAAGGCCCAGGAGATCTGCGCCAACAAGGAGCCGCACACGGTGCTCCGCGCGGCGGACCCGCACCCCTCGGCCTGCCACTTCGCCGAGGTACGCCCCAGCGCGGCCTGACGACCGCGTTGATCTGGGGCGGCAGACTGGGCAGATGAGATCCCGTCGATCCCGCCTGGCGCTGACGGCGCTGGTCGCGCTGGCGGCGCTGGCGGGTTGTGAGCGCGGCGGCGAGTCGGCCGGGAAGCCGTCCGGGACCGGCCCGGAGCCCGTCGCCAGCTCGCCGGCTGACGCCGCCGTTCCGGCCCCGAGTTGTCCGCCGGCCAACCAGTACGGCTCGGGGCTGGCCGAGGTCGGGGGCACTCCGGGCGTCTTCTGGGCACTGCTCTTCCTTGAAGGCGGAGAGCTCAGGGTGGGCAAGCCAACGAAGATCGCCTTCCGGATGACGGGCGCCGGCGACCTGACGCTCCGGGCCGAGGGGCCGGAGGGCACCACCGCGGAGCCGATAGAGGTCATCGGGCACACCGGCGGGAGCACCTGGCAGCGCCCCGGGGACGAGTGGGGCAGCCAGTGGACCTTCCCCACCGCCGGCTGCTGGACCATCCGGGCGGATCGGACCGACGGAACCCGGGGTGCCGTCACCCTCAGAGCGGGCTGACCCACGACCACACACGACGGAGGCCCCATCCTCTCGCCAGGACGGGGCCTCCTGTCGCACGGGCCGGCCGGCTCGGGAACCGGCGGCCCGACGGTCAGAGCTGGGCCAGATCGAACGCCCAGATGCCGCGGCCGTGGGTGGCCACGTAGACCGAGTTGTCGATCGCGTTGTACTCGGCGTCCATGCCGACGGTCAGCGGCAGGCCGGTGCCAAGCCGCTGCCAGTCGGTGGCGCCGGGGGCGCGGTAGAAGGTGGCCAGGTCGGTGGCGAGCACCAGCGCGCCGTTGGGCAGCTCCTTGATCGAGCTGGCCGGCACGTCCGGCAGGTTTCGCCGAGACGAGGCGGTCAGTGGAAGAAGTGCCGGGTGCCGGTGAGGTACATGGTCACGCCGGCCTCCTTCGCCGCGGCGATGACCTCCTCGTCGCGGATCGAGCCGCCCTGCTGGACGATCGCCCGGACGCCCGCGTCGATGAGGATCTTCGGGCCGTCGGGGAACGGGAAGAAGGCGTCCGAGGCGCAGACCGAGCCCTTGGCCCGGTCGGCACCGGCCCGGCTGACCGCGAGGCGCGCCGAGTCCACCCGGTTCACCTGACCCATGCCGACGCCGACGGTGGCCCCGTCCTGCGCCAGCAGGATCGCGTTGCTCTTCACCGCCCGGACGGCCCGCCAGGCGAAGGCGAGGTCCCGCAGGGTCGCCTCGTCGGCCGCGTCGCCGGTGGCGAGCCGCCAGTTCGCCGGGTCGTCGCCGTCGGCGTCGATCCCGTCGCGCAGCTGGACCAGCACGCCGCCGGTCACCTGCCGCCACTCGGCCGGCCGCGGCGCGAAGGCCGGGGCGCGCAGCAGCCGGATGTTCTTCTTTCCCTGGAGGATCTCGACGGCACCGGGCTCGAACTCCGGCGCCACCAGCACCTCGGTGAAGATCTCCGCGACCTGCCGGGCCAGCTCCACGCTCACCGGGCGGTTCACGGCGATCACCCCGCCGTACGCCGACACCGGGTCGCAGGCGTGCGCCTTACGGTGCGCCTCGGCGACGTCCCCGCCCACCGCGATGCCGCACGGGTTGGCGTGCTTGATGATCGCCACGGCCGGCTGCTCGGCGAAGTCGTTCGCGGCCCGCCAGGCGGCGTCCGCGTCGACGTAGTTGTTGTAGGACATCTCCTTGCCGTGCAGCTGCTCGGCCTGGGCCAGCCCGGCCGTGCCGTCCGGGTCGGCGTAGAGGGCGGCCGGCTGGTGCGGGTTCTCCCCGTAGCGGAGCACCGCCTGGCGGCGCAGGGCCAGCCCGGCGAACTCCGGCCACTCCTGGTCCGCAGGAGCGAGCTCGACGGCGCACCAGTTCGCCACGGCCACGTCGTACTCGGCGATCGCGGCGAACGCCCGGGCCGCCAGCACCCGGCGCTGGGTCAGGGTGAAGCCGCCCTCGCCGAGGGCGGCGTGCAGCGCCGGGTACGCCGCCGGGTCGGTCACCACCGCCACCGAGGCGTGGTTCTTGGCCGCGGCCCGGACCATCGCCGGACCGCCGATGTCGATCTGCTCCACGCACTCGTCCTGGCTGGCGCCGGAGGCGACCGTGGCCTGGAACGGGTAGAGGTTGGAGACCAGCAGGTCGATCCCGGCGATGCCGTGCTCGTCGAGCTGGGCGGCGTGGGAGTCCTTGCGCAGGTCCGCGAGGAGGCCACCGTGGATCTTCGGGTGCAGGGTCTTGACCCGGCCGTCGAGGATCTCCGGGAAGCCGGTCACCTGGTCCACCGGGGTCACCGGCACGCCCGCGCCCGAGATCGTCGCCGCGGTGCTGCCGGTCGACACGATCTCCACCCCGGCGGCGTGCAGTGCCCGGGCCAGCTCAACCAGCCCGGTCTTGTCGTAGACGCTGACCAGCGCCCGCCGGATCGGGCGGCGCTCGTCCTGAGTGGAACTCACGGAATCGTGACCTTTCTTCCGGTGATCGTCCAACCTTGACGGACCAGCCGACCGACCTGCTCAACGAGCTGGCGGCGCTCGGCGGACTTGATGCGCTCGGTGAGCGTCTCCTCGTCGTCGTCGTCCAGCACCGGTACGGCGACCTGGGCGACGATCGGGCCGGTGTCCATCCCGGCGTCGACGAAGAAGAGGGTGGCCCCGGTGATCTTCACGCCGTAGGCGAGGGCGTCCCGGGGGCCGTGGATGCCGGGGAATGCCGGCAGCAGGGTGTTGTGGGTGTTGAGGTAGCGGTCGCCGAACGCGGCCAGGAAGTGCGGGCCGACCAGCTTGAGGAAGCCGGCGCTGATCACCAGGTCGGGCTTGTGCTCCGCGACGTGCGCGGTGAGCGCGCGGTCCCAGTCCTCCCGGGTCGGGTGGTCCTTCAGCCGGTCGACGAAGGTCGGCACCCCGGCCGCGGCGGCCCGGTCGAGCCCGGCGATCCCGTCCCGGTCAGCGCCGACGGCGACCACCTTCGCCCCGTACCCGGGGTCGGCGGCGGCGTCCAGCAGCGCCTGGAGGTTGCTGCCGGAGCCGGAGACGAGGACGACGAGACGGGCGACGGACGCGGGCTCGGTCACGAGGTCACCCTATCGGGCAGTTCGAGGTGTCCCGCCGTCGGGCAGCGACGTTTCGGGTGATCACCCGGGTGGCGCGGACGCGATACGCTGCCGAACGCTCGGTGCCCCCATGCACGCCCGGCGCCGCACCCGTCAGCGAACCGGCATCCACGGGTGCCGACCGAACGAGGAGTACACCCCATGCAGCCCGGTTACCCCCAGCAGCAGCCGCCGCAGATCGACAACAACATGACGATGTCCATCGTCGCCATCTTCCTCTTCTGGCCGCTGGCCATCCCGGCCATCATCAACGCCTCCAAGGTCAACCCGCTGCTCCAGCAGGGTGACTACGCGGGCGCCCAGGCGGCGGCCGCCGAGTCGAAGAAGTGGTCCAAGTGGGCCCTGATCATCGGTCTCATCGGCTGGGCCATCTCCATCCTGTGCTGCGTCCTCGGCGGCCTTGGCGCGATCATGAGCGGCAACAACTCGACCTACTGACCGCCGACCCCCAGTCTGAGGAGCGCCTTCGCATGCAGCCCGGTTACCCCGGTCAGGACCCGTACGGCCAGCAGCCCCCGCAGGACCCGACCTCCCCGCAGTACCGCGACCCGTACGCCCAGCCGCCCCAGGCCCCGCAGTACGGCCAGCAGCCCACCTCCGGCCAGCCGTACGGCCAGCCGCAGGACCCGTACTCCCAGCCGCCGCAGCCGCCGCAGTACGGGCAGCAGCCGACCTCGGGTCAGCCGTACGGCCAGCCGACCTCCGGACAGCCGTACGGGCAGCCCACCTCGGGCCAGCCCTATGGGCAGCAGCCGTACCAGGACCCGTACGCGCAGCAGCAGGCCTACGGCGCCGCGCCGACCTACCCGAACGCCGGCTACCCGATGCCGCAGGGGCAGAACAACACCCTCGGCCTGATCGGCATGATCGCCGGCATCGCCTCCATCGTGCTCGGTCTCTGCTGCCCGGCGCTCGGCATCCCGGCCGGCATCGCCGGTGTGGTGCTCGGCGTGCTCGGCCAGAAGAAGGCCCAGCAGGGCGAGGCGAGCAACGCGGGCCAGGCCAAGGCGGGCCTGATCTGCGGTGCGATCGGTGTCGTGATCGGCATCATCAACGCGATCGCCGGCGCGGCCATCAACTTGAACAACTTCTCCTGACCCGGCTCGACAGGGGCGTCCGGACCCGTCCGGGCGCCCCTCGCCGTGTCCGCGGACGGCCGGGTGAAGGGCCGCCCTCGCCGTGTCCGCGACGGGCGAGTCGGGGCGCCCGTAGGTCGGCGCGGCGCGGTCAGGACCGGGCGGCGGCCGGTCGGGGCGGGGCGGGGTCGGCGCCGGACGGGCGGGCGAGGGACTTGGTGGTGGCGGCGCCGAGCAGCGCGCCGACGGCGATGACGGCGGTGGCCACCCCGGCCACCTGCCAGGGCACCGGGCCCATCTCGGCCAGCCGGCCACCGCCGAGCGGCCCGCCGGAGATCGCGGCGGCCGCGCCGAGCAGCATTCCGGCGACCGGTCCGGAGAGGGCCGCCGGGGCGAGCAGCGCCCCCCAGCCGACCACCACCCGGTCCTCGGCGGCCGCCCGCAGCAGCCGCCGGGCGAGCAGCCAGCCGGCGGCCATGCCGGCCAGCACCGGCACCGCGAGCAGCCCGGCGCCGAGCCCGTCGACCGGTCCGCGCGGAAGCCCGGCCAGCAGCGGTACGGCCGGCAGCGCGCCGACCGAGACCTCGCTGGTCCGCACCGCCGTGTCGGCGCCGACGGCGAACCCGGGACCGAGCAGGTAGCTGGCCGACCAGATGGTGGCGTTCGGCGCGTACGCGAGGCTGACCAGGGTGATGCCGGCTTGACCGGCCACGCCCGTTCGGTACGCCGTGATCATGTCGGCGGCGTCGCCGCCCCCGGTCGCCACGGACAGCCCGGCCGCCCCGGCGCCCGCGCCGAGCAGCAGCAGCGCGGCCACCAGCCCGGTGCGCACCCCGTCCCGCAGCGGCACCGGGGAACGCCGTGCCAGCAGACCCGATGCGCCGGTGGTGCGGAGCGCGCCGACCAGCGCCGCCAGCGCCCCGAAGATCGCGAAGGTCACCGCCGCCCGGACCGGGGACGCCCGCACGCCGCCTGCGCCGACCGCGAGCGCGGCGAGGGCGCCGAGCAGCGCGTACCCGATGCCGACGGCGACCGCGACGGTGAGCGCCTGCCGGGGCGAGCGACCACCGCGGGCGCCGATCGCCCGGCTCACGTGCACGCCGGCCCGGGTCAGCCGCCAGGCGGCCAGCGCGGCCAGGGCCAGCGGCGCCAGGCCGAGCGGGCCGGCGGAGGTCTCCAGCGCCACCCCGTGCCCGAGCAGCCAGCCGGCCAACCCGGCGCGCAGGGCGCCGGACAGGGAGCCGGCGTCCTCGCTGAGCTGGGCCAGGCCGAGCACGATGGTGACCGGCAGCCAGGACGTCACTGCGGCCCAGCCGGCCGCCACCGCGGCGGCGACGACCAGCGGCGCATGGCCGCGCGGCGCCTCCCCCGACCGGGGCGCGGGCACCCGGGGCGCCGTCCGGGCGCGGCCGGTCGGCCGGGCGTCGGGGGCGGTACGGCGGGTCTGGTCAGGGCTGACGGATGACATTGGCTCTACTCTGGCATGCCGCGCCGGTGGCGGCACTCCGATACCGCCTGGCGAGGACGGCGAGTTGCGTGATCCACCGGCTCGTCGCCCCCGATCCGGTCTAGCCTCTGCCCAGGACGCGACCTGTCCGGTCGCGGCACCGACTGCCCGGAGGACGCCGTGAACGCTCCGTATCCGCCGCCGCCCCCACCACCGGCGCCCGGCAAGGACCGCACCACGCTCTGGGGCGTCCTGGGCATCGTCGTCGGGCTGCTCTGCTGCGGCATCCTGGGGATCGTCTTCGGCTACCTGTCGATCCGGGACGCCAAGCGCTTCGGCAAGTCACCCACGCTCGGCTACGTGGCCATCGCATTGAGCGTGATCAACATCATCGCCAGCGCGATCTGGCGGGCCACCGGCCACAACATGTACTGGTACAGGTGAGGGGGCCGACCGCTTCCGGTCGACCCCCTCGGTGCCTCACGTACCGGCTCAGCCGGCCGACATGATCTCCCGCATCAGCTTGGCGGTCTCGGTCGGGGTCTTGCCGACCTTCACGCCGACCGCCTCCAGCGCCGCCTTCTTCGCCTCGGCGGTGCCCGCCGAGCCGGAGATGATCGCGCCGGCGTGACCCATGGTCTTGCCGGGCGGCGCGGTGAAGCCGGCGATGTAGCCGACCACCGGCTTGGTGACGTTGGCCTTGATGAACTCGGCGGCCCGCTCCTCGGCGTCGCCGCCGATCTCACCGATCATCACGATCGCGTCGGTGTCCGGGTCGGCCTCGAAGGCGGCCAGGGCGTCGATGTGGGTGGTGCCGATGATCGGGTCGCCGCCGATGCCGACACAGGTCGAGAAGCCGATGTCGCGCAGCTCGTACATCATCTGGTAGGTCAGCGTGCCGCTCTTGCTGACCAGGCCGATCCGGCCGCTGCCGGTGATGTCGGCCGGGATGATGCCGGCGTTGGAGGCGCCCGGCGAGGCGATGCCCGGGCAGTTCGGCCCGATGATCCGGGTCCGCTCGCCCTTGGCCACGTTGTACGCCCAGAAGGCGGCGGTGTCGTGCACCGGGACACCCTCGGTGATCACCACCGCCAGGTCGATCCCGGCGTCGATCGCCTCGATGACCGCGCCCCTGGTGAACTGCGGCGGCACGAAGATGACCGTGACGTCGGCCCCGGTCTCCTTCATGGCGTCCGCGACGCTCGCGAAGACCGGCAGCTCGGTGCCGTCGAAGTCGACCGTCTGCCCCGCCTTGCGCGGGTTGACGCCACCGACGACGTTGGTGCCGGCAGCGAGCATCCGCCGGGTGTGCTTGGAACCCTCGGAACCGGTCATCCCCTGCACGATGACCTTGGAGTCCTTGGTCAGCCAGATTGCCATGATCAGACCCCCGCAGCGGCCAGCTCGGCGGCCCGCTCGGCCGCGCCATCCATGGTGTCTACCCGCTGGACCAGCGGGTTGTTCGCGCCGTCGAGGATCGCCCGACCGGCCTCGGCGTTGTTGCCGTCGAGGCGGACCACGAGCGGCTTGGTGACCTGCTCGCCCCGCTGCTCGAGCAGCGCCAGCGCCTGCACGATGCCGTTGGCGACCTCGTCGCAGGCGGTGATGCCGCCGAAGACGTTGACGAAGACGCTCTTCACCGACGGGTCGGAGAGGACGATCTCCAGACCGTTCGCCATCACCGCGGCGCTCGCGCCGCCGCCGATGTCGAGGAAGTTCGCCGGCTTGACGCCGCCGTGCCGCTCACCGGCGTAGGCGACCACGTCGAGGGTGGACATGACCAGACCCGCGCCGTTGCCGATGATGCCGACCTCGCCGTCGAGCTTGACGTAGTTGAGGTCCTTCTCCTTGGCGGCCTGCTCCAGCGGGTCCACCGCGGCCTGGTCGACCAGGGCCTCGTGGTCCGGGTGCCGGAAACCGGCGTTGTCGTCCAGGCTGACCTTGGCGTCCAGCAGCAGCAGCTTGCCGTCCTTGGTCTTGGCCAGCGGGTTCACCTCGACCAGCGTGGCGTCCTCGGCGACGAACGCCTGCCACAGCTTGACCGCGACGTCGACGACCTGGTCGGCGACCTCGGCCGGGAAGGCGGCGGCGGTCACGATCTCGCGCGCCTTCGCCTCGTCCACGCCGATGTTGGCGTCGATCGGGGCCTTGACCACCTTCTCCGGGGTCTCGGCGGCGACCTGCTCGATGTCCATGCCACCCGCGACGCTGGCGATGCAGAGGAAGGTGCGGTTCGCCCGGTCGAGCAGGTACGAGAGGTAGTACTCCTCGGCCACGTCGGCGGTCACGCTGATCATGACCTTGTGGACCGTGTGACCCTTGATGTCCATGCCGAGGATGTCGGTGGCCCGGGCCACCGTCTCCTCCGCGCCCTCGGCCAGCTTGACGCCGCCGGCCTTGCCTCGGCCGCCGACCTTCACCTGCGCCTTGACGACCACCCGACCGCCGAGGCGTTCGGCGATCGCGCGGGCCTCCTCCGGGGTAGTGGCGACGCCGCCGGCGAGCACGGGCAACCCGTGCCGCTCGAACAGGTCCCGCCCCTGGTACTCGTACAGGTCCACGATTGCGCGTCCCGTCCCGTCTCCGCGGCGCGCCGTCGCGCCGCCACCAGCGTTGGAAAATCAGTTTGACGCCTGTCATCAGATGAGACAGGTCATTTGCCGCAGCCTAACGAGATGGGAACCGGGGGCAACCGAGCGGGTGCGGGGTGTGCGGTAATGCACAGCCGCCGGGCCCGACGGATCAGGCGACCCGGCAGCGGCCGGCGGAGTGCCGCAGGACCGCCTCCATGATCTCCTTCTCCGAGCGGTCCGCGAAGTTGACCGTGGCGGTGAAGCCGGTGCCGAACAACGCCTGCGACATCCCGGTGTCGAGCGCGGTGAACGCGCCCAGGTCACCGCCCGCGCGCGGGTCGCGCGCCCGCACACAGAGCATCTTCTCCAGCCCCCAGCGCCGCCGGTAGATCTGGTCGATCGCCTCCCACGGCAGCCAGATCGCCTGCCCCCGGGTGGGCCGGGTCTTGATCCAGAGCCCGGCCGGCCCGACCGCGAGCACCGGGCCGCCGGACGAGATGAGCCACAGCTGGAGACCCACGACCAGGGCGAAGGCCAGCATGATCAGCGGAACGGCGAAGAGAATCTCCGCACCCCCGTTCTCGGAGGAGGCGGCCAGGCCCATCGGGCAGGCCATCACCAGCCCGATCAGCAGGGTCATCCCGCCGAGGGCCAGCGCCCGCTTGCGGAGGCTCGGTCGGGCGACGAAGGGCTGGTCCTCCGGGATCCGCTTCGCCGTCCGCGCGGGCGGCGGTTGCCAGGGCGGCGGCAGCTGCGCCGGCCCGCCCGGCTGCGGCCAGCCGGCACCCGGGTACGCCTGCTGCGGCGCCGACCAGCCGGCAGCCGCTCCGCCCTGGTACGGCTGCTGCGGCCAACCTCCACCCGGCTGCTGCGCGGGCGGTCCCCAGCCCGCCGACGGGCCCGCGGTCGGCTGCCCCCAACCGCCACCCGGCTGAGCCGGCGGGTGCGCGGGCTGCCCCCACTCGGCCGGCTGGCCGGCGGGCGGCTGTGCCCGACCAACGTCCGGCTGACCGACGTGCTGATGCGGGGGCTGTGGCCAGCCGTCAGCCGGCGGGGCCGGTGGTGGCCACTCGTCGGCGGGATTCGAATGCTGATGCGGCGGAAGGGTCACGGCGGGCTCCCGGCGGGGATCGGTGCGGGCAGCCACAGGTTACGGCCCACGACGTCACGAAGCGGGCCCGCCCGGGGAGCCGGCTCGGAGCGGATCACGTCCCTCCGCGGCCGGTTAACCGGCCGCTGCCGGACGAACTCCGTCAGCCGTACGGGGGATGTTGTCCGGGATGCGTAACCCCGCAGTGGGGGCATCGTTGAGTCTGATGTCGGAGCGCTGGTCAGCGCGACGACGGGAGACGGCCGATGCCCTGTCGGTCGAGGGGTGGCGGCGGGGCATCGTGCATAGAGGGGCCGGACGTGTGAGGGGTGCGTCCGGCCCCTCCCCCTGTCCGGGTCCCCCTGCCGACCGGGTCCGCCCGCGGCGACCGCAGCGGGACCGCCGGCCAGGCTGGCGGCCGGGCGGTCAGGCGACCGGCTGGACGACGTTCTGCCGGACCCACTCGACGATCGACTGGGTGGTGGCGCCCGGAGTGAAGATCTTCGCCACGCCGAGCTGCTCCAGCTCGGGGATGTCGGCGTCCGGGATGATGCCGCCGCCGAAGACCACGATGTCCCGGGCCTCCCGCTCGGCGAGCAGCTCCAGCACCCGCTTGAAGAGGGTCATGTGCGCGCCGGAGAGCACGGACAGGCCGACCGCGTCGGCGTCCTCCTGGATCGCGGTCTCCACGATCTGCTCCGGGGTCTGGTGCAGGCCGGTGTAGATGACCTCCATGCCGGCGTCCCGGAGGGCACGCGCGACCACCTTCGCGCCCCGGTCGTGGCCGTCCAGGCCGGGCTTCGCGACGACGACCCGGATACGAGAGCTCATCAGCGCACACCTTTCACCGGCTCCGCGGCTATCACCTGAACGAACGGTAACCCGGCCCGCCCGGGCGCGGAAACCCGGGCCGTGGCATAGCGTCCGACCCGACAACCCGGAAGCCGGACGCCTCCGCCGAACGGTCACTCTGCGCGACGAACGGACGGTCATCGGGCTGGCCGACCGGTGGCACGACCTATGACATCAGCGGACTTAAACGGACAGAAAGAAACGCCAATTCGGCGCTTCGCCTTGTGACTCCTGTGGCGGTTGGCTAACGTGTCCACGGTTGTCATCAGGTCCACGGACGGGTGGCGACGCGGCCAGCCGACGTTCATTTGAGCTTCACGGGCGCCGGCCGACCGCATCGAAACCCCGACAACGGAGGGTGTGCGTGCGCCAGCGCCTGTCGTCTGAGCCCGATAGATATCGTGGCCGCCGCCGCGTACCCACCCCCCCGCGGAGCCGCTACGCCGCAGTCGTCACCACCGCCTTCGTCGGGGCCGGCATCGTCGCGCTCGGCGCGAACGCCCTCCCCGACGCCAAGAGCGTCAGCCCGTCGGTTCTCGACGAGCTCAAGCAGGCCTCGGTCACCAGCCAGGACGCGGCGGCCCGCGCCGACGCCGCCGACCGGGCGTCCCGGGACAGCGGACGCGCCGGCACCGAGGCCGCCGCCGAGCAGGACGTCTGGCTGCTGCCCCTGCAGGGCTACGACTTCAACTCGCCCTACGGCATGCGCTGGGGCAAGCTGCACACCGGCGTGGACCTGGTCGCCCCGGAGGGCACCCCCTACGTCGCCATCCATGACGGCACGGTCACCAAGGCCGGCTGGTTCGGCGGCTACGGCTACGCGGTGATCGTCCGGCACGCCGACGGCAGCGAGGCGATCTACGGCCACTCCTCCGCAGTGAGCGTCAAGGAGGGCCAGCAGGTCAAGGCCGGCGACCAGCTCGGCCTGGTCGGCAACACCGGCCACTCCTACGGCTCGCACCTGCACCTGGAGATCCATGTCAACGGGGAGCCGTTGGACCCGGTGCCGTGGCTGCAGGAGCGCGGAGTGGACATCAAGCTCCAAGTCGAGGCAATTTACAGCGAGGTAGCCGCGTCCTGACGCTGCGTATCGGCTGTTTACCGCCCGGATCACACGGTCCGGGCGGTTTTTGTTTGCTCGCCGCCCGGCAATGTCTGCTCGCTCACACCGCCGAATGTGAGTGACGGCACACCCCTGCATGATCCTTTACCGGGCTGGATCACCCGTCGCAGGACAAAAAGGGGCAGGAACGACCAGGCGCCCCACTCGCCCCGCGCTCCCTGTACCCAACGTTCACCGGGCTGACACCAGTATTTCGAGGTCAAGTGCCCCTCGACTCGGTGAAGGTCCCCGTGCAGGAAGACAGCCCTACCAAAAACGAGAAGACCGTGCACGCCCCCGGCCGGCACCGACTGCACAAGCAGAAGAGCCGCCGTAACCCATACCTCATCGTCGGCGCGCTGGCCCTGGCCAGCCTCGGCCTCGGCGGCGCGACCGTCGCCACCGCCGACCACGGCACTCCCACCCCCGCCGCCGTCGACTTCGACGCCCAGTCCCGCGCCGAGGCGGCCGCCCGGGCCGACCGGTCCGCGCGCGAGTCGACCGCCCCGGTCACCCCCTCCGCGAGCCCGGTCAGCCCGTCGCCGAGCCCGTCCACCGCCAGCCCCGCGCCGACGCAGAAGGCGGCCACGACCAAGCCCACGCCGAAGAGGACCGCCGCCCCGAAGCCCTCCTGGGTCATTCCGATGAAGGGCGCCGAGATCACCTCCTGCTACGGGATGCGATGGGGCACGCTGCACGCCGGCATCGACTTCGCGATGCCGGCCGGCACCCCGATCCACGCCGCCGCCGCGGGCACCGTGGTCAAGGCCGGCGACGTCGGCGACGGGTACGGCATCTCGGTCTTCATCGACCACGGCAACGGCTACCTCACCCACTACGCCCACCAGAGCCGCCTCGCCGTCACCGTCGGGGAGAAGGTCGGCGTCGGCGAGGTGATCGGCTACGAGGGCTCCACCGGCGACTCCACCGGCCCGCACCTGCACTTCGAGGTGCACAAGGGGCAGATGTGGAACCAGATCGACCCGGCGCCGTTCCTGCGCGCCCGGGGCATCGACGTGGCCTGCTGACGACCTGTAGGTTCCCACTAGATCTTTCGGTTTCTCATTGATCTGTCGGTGCACTTGTCGGTTCCGACAGGCGCGAAGGTTCGCCGCCACGTTCCCGATCCGCGGTTGGCGGTCCAGCCCGGCGTCGCGGGCGTGGCTCACGGCCTCGGCGAACGCGGCCGGCTGCGCGGTCACGCCGTAGGGCGAGGAGTCGGCGGTGGCCAGGTGCGACCACACGCCGCGCACGGCCAGCACGCCCTCCCGCTCGTACTTGCGGGCCCAGGCGACCAGCTCCGGCCAGCCGTCGGCGGTCGCGCCGTGCCGCGACATGCCGGTGTCAATCTTCAGGTGGACCTGGGCGGTGCGGCCGGTGCCGCGGGCCGCGGCGGCGACCGCGTCGAGCAGCTCCGGGGCGGCCACGGACACGTCCACGTCGGCGGCGGCCAGCGCGGCGAAGTCGGTGTTGGGGCCGTGCAGCCAGCTCAGCACCGGCGCGGTGAGCCCGGCGGCGCGCAGCTGCAGGCCTCGGCGGCGCTGGTGACCCCGAGCCAGGTGGCGCCGCCGGCCAGCGCGGCCCGGGCCACCGGCACGCGCCGTGGCCGAACCCGTCCGCCTTCACCACGGCCATCACCGCGGCGCTCGTGGCCCCGGCGATCCGTTCGACGTTGCCCGGGACCGCCGCGAGGTCGACGACCGCCTCGGCCAGCTTTCCAGTCACGCTCGGTAGCCAACAGCAGAGGGGGTGAGCGTGCCGACAGGGAATTCACTAACACCCTGCTAACAACGCCCGTGCATACTTGGCGGTCGGTCGGTCGAGGAGGTGGCGGGGTGCGGGTCCTGGTCGTGGAGGACGAGGAGCTGATGGCCGAGGCCGTCGCCGAGGGGCTGCGGCAGGAGGCCATCGCCGTCGACGTCGCCTACGACGGGGCGGCGGCACTGGAGAAGCTCGCCGTCAACGCGTACGACGTGATGGTCCTGGACCGCGACCTGCCGCGGGTGCACGGCGACGAGGTGTGCCGCCAGGTCGTGGCGCAGGGCCTGGACGTGCGGGTGCTGATGCTCACCGTGTCGGTGACGGTGGCCGAGCGGGTCGCCGGGCTCAGCCTCGGCGCCGACGACTACCTGCCGAAGCCGTTCGCGTTCGCCGAGCTGGTGGCCCGGGTGCGGGCGCTTGGCCGGCGCGCCCGACCGGCGACGCCGCCGGTGCTGGAACGGGCCGGCATCCGGCTCGACCCGCACCACCGCGAGACCTACCGTGACGGCCGCTACGTCGGCCTGTCCCGCCGCGAGTTCGCGGTGCTGGAGGAGCTGCTGCGGGCCGAGGGCGCGGTGGTATCGGCCGAGACGCTGCTGGAGAAGGTCTGGGACGAGCACATGGACCCGTTCACCACCATCGTCCGGGTCACCATCAGCGGGCTCCGCCGCAAGCTCGGGGAGCCGCAGCTCATCGAGACGGTGACCGCAGTGGGTTACCGGTTGCGATGAACGGTTCCTGGCACGGCAGCCTGCGGGTCCGGCTGACCGTCGTGTTCAGCTGCTGTTCGCCCTGGCGGGCAGCGGGGTGCTCGGCGGCGTGCTGATCCTGGTCGACAACAGCATGGAGTACAGCCTGAACGTCGCGTACGAGGAGAAGTACGCGGTGCTCCCGCCGGAGCAACAGGCGGTCGCGGGCGAGCACATCGGGGAGGGCTTCGCCTCCAAGCAGGCGATCATGGACTCGATGCAGGCGAACCTGCTGTTCAAGGGCGGGATGACGCTGCTGGTGGTGTGGGTGGTGGTCACCGCGGCGGGCTGGTTCGTGTCGGGGCGGCTGCTACGCCCGCTTAGCATTATCACCGAGACGGCGCACCGGATCGCGGGGCGCACCCTGCACAAGCGTATCGATCTGGACGCGCCGCCGGGTGAGGTGAAGAGCTTGGCCGACTCGTTCGACAGCATGCTGGACCGCCTCGACGGGGCGTTCGCCGGGCAGGGCCGTTTCATCGCCAACGCCGCGCACGAGCTGAAGACCCCGATCGCGCTCAACCGCACCCTGGTCGAGGTTGCGATGAGCCGCCCGGACAGCCCGGCCGAGGTCAGGCAGCTAGGCGATAACCTGCTCGCGGTCAACCTGCGCCACGAACGGCTGATCGACTCGCTGCTCACCCTGGCCAGGGCAGAGGAGGCGGTCACCGACCGGCGGTCGGTCGACCTGGCGCAACTGGCGGGGTATGCGCTCGAGGTCACCGCGAAGGCGGCCGCGGAGCAGCGGGTGCAGGTTCAGGCGCAACTCGCAGCGGCGCCGGTGGTCGGCGACCCGATCCTGCTGGAGCAGTTGATCCGCAACCTGGTCGACAACGCGGTCCGCTACAACCACCCGCACGGCTTCGTGCGGGTGCAGACCCTGACCGAGGTCCGGCAGGCCGAGATCATCGTGACCAATACGGGCGCGCTGATCTCGCCGCACGAGGTGCCGGCGCTGTTCGAGCCGTTCCGCCGGCTCACCGACCGGGTGGGTTCGGCCAGGGGCAGCGGTCTGGGCCTGTCCATCGTGCGTGCGGTCGCCCAGGCCCACGGCGGCGACGCGCTGGCCACCCCTCGTCCCGACGGCGGCCTGTCGGTGCGCGTGATCCTGCCCCGCAGTGACGCCCCGCGGGCATGAACCCACGCCCGCACCCGAGGAATCGGTAAATCGATCGACTTCGGATGATGTTAGCGGGATGTGAGGAATTCTGCTCACCGCCGCATAACACCACCTCTTGTGGACTGTGTACCCGAGACGGCCGGCGAACCCCTCCGGCGTCCAGCACAGGCGTGGCGACGACGTTCCCGCCGGAACCGGCACGTCATATGCGATGCGAAACCCAGCTCCAGAGGAGAAGTAGATGCCGATCGACCGCGGACGTGTGGGCCATCTTTCCGGGCGTGGCATCCGGTACGCGGCACTGGCGGCGTGCGCGCCGTTGCTGGTGGCGGTGTTGACGGCGTGCGGGCCGGGCCAGTCGGAGACCACCAGCGAGGCGGACTCCGGCACCGCCGGCCAGTGGGACGCCTACGACAAGCAGAAGCAGAACCTCGCGACGTGCCTGAACGAGAAGGGCCTGACGGAGGTCCGCTACCTCGGTCACGACAACCCGATGATGGAATTCTCGGGCTGGCCGGACACGCTGACTCCCGACCTGGACGAGTGCTTCGAGAAGTGGCCCGCGCTGGACCCCCCGGTAAAGGACACGCCCCGCAAGCCGACCGAGGAGGAACTACGCAAGGGCCGGGCGATCGCGCAGTGCATGCGCGACAACGGCGTGCCGGGCTACCCCGACCCTGATCCCGACCCCGCCCCGGTCGACTTCGCCACCTTGAGGCGCCAGAAGCAGGAAATCAAGGACCGGATGGCGGAACCGGCGTACCAGGCGGCGGCGAAGATCTGCTTCACCGCTCCGGCGGGCGGCTGAAGAAGATGCTCAGCCAGGAACAGCGACGGGTCGGTCGGATCAGCGGCCGATGGCGCCGTGTGCTCTTCGGTGTCGTCGCCGCCGCGGTGGTCGCCGCGGCGGCGGCGATGTCCGCCGGGGTCTTCGCCGGGGGCGGGGACGACAGCCCCGTCGGCGCTCCCGCGGTCGACACGGTCAAGGTGACGCGGTCCACGGTCACGGCGGCCACGGTCGTCGAGGGCGAGATCGGCTACGGCCAGGCGTCGGCGGTCACGTCCAAGGCGGCCGGCACCCTGACCTGGCTCGCGGCGGCCGGCAGCACGGTGCGGCGCGGACAGCCGCTGCTGCGTGCGGACAACAACCCGATCGTGCTGCTCTACGGCCGGCTGCCGTTCTACCGGGTCCTCGCCGACGGGGTCAAAGGCCCGGACGTCGCCCAGCTCGAGGCGAACCTGATTGCGCTGAAGTACACCGGCTTCAAGGCCGACACCTCCTACTCCGCGTCGACCGCGGCGGCCGTCAAGCGGTGGCAGAAAGAGCTGGGGCTGCCCGTCACGGGCACCGTGGCGTCGACGGACGTGATCGTCGCGCCCGGTCCGCTGCGGATCGCCACCCAGACGGCCCGGCTCGGGGCGCCGGCCGCCGGTGACATCGTCACCGCCGGCCCGATCACCCTCATCGTCACCGCGAAGGTGCCGGCCACCGAACCCGACCTGACCAAGAAGGGCGCCAAGGCCACCGTCACGCTGCCCGGCGGCGCACCGGTGGAGGCGACCGTGCTCGGCGTGGTGACACCCCGGTCCACCGGCGACACGCCCGCGGATCCGCCGCCGGATCAGGGGGAGCCCAAGGTCACCGTGCAGCTGGTCCTGAAAGCCACAGCCGAGCGGGAGCCCGGGCCGGTGACGGTCCGCTTCGTCACCGCCGAGCACACCAACGTGCTCGTCGTGCCGATCCAGGCGCTGCTCGCCATCGGCGAGCGCGGCTACGGCGTGGAACTGCGTGACGGCGCGACCAGCCGGGTCGTGCCCGTGGAGACGGGGCTGTTCGCCGGCGGCAAGGTCGAGATCAGCGGCGACGGCATCGCCGAGGGCGTCACCGTGGGGGTCGCGGAGTGAACGTGGTCGAACTGACGGACGTCACCAAGACCTACCCCGGCGGGGTACGGGCCGTACGCGGGGTCAACCTCGACATCGAATACGGCGAGGCGGTCGCAGTCGTCGGGCGTTCCGGATCGGGCAAGTCCAGCCTCCTCAACCTGATCGGCACCCTGGACCGCCCCACCAGCGGCCAGGTCCGCATCGGCGGGCACGACGTGGCGGCCCTGTCCGACCGGCAGCTGTCCGGCCTTCGGGCCGCCACGATCGGCTTCGTCTTCCAGCAGTTCCACCTGACCTCGGGCGTTGCGGTGCGGACGGCGGTGGCCGACGGCCTGCTCTACTCGAGCGTGGCCGCCCGGGAGCGGCTGCGGCGGGCCGACGCCGCGTTGGAACGGGTCGGCCTGGGCCACCGGCTGCACCACCGGCCGCACGAGCTGTCCGGCGGTGAGCGCCAGCGGGTGGCGATCGCCCGGGCGCTGATCGGCGATCCGCCGCTGCTGCTGGCCGACGAGCCCACCGGCAACCTCGACTCCGCCTCCGGCGAGACGGTGCTGGGCCTGCTGACGGAGCTGAACGCGGCCGGCACCACCGTCGTGGTCATCACCCACGACCGGGAGCTGGCGGCAGGGCTGCCGCGGCGGGTCGAGGTCTCCGACGGCCTCATCGTGCGCGACGAGCGCGAACCCGGCGTGGTGCCGTTCGCCGCGCGGATCGGGGCGGCCCTATGAGCGCCCCACCCCGCCCCGGGCGGCTGTCGCCGGGCGATGTGCTGCGGGTCGGCGCGGCCGGGCTGCGATCGCGCCGACTGCGGGTGTCGCTGTCCGCGCTCGGTATCGCGATCGGCATCGCCGCGATGATCGCGGTGGTCGGCATCTCCAGCTCCAGCCAGGCCGAACTGGACCGGCAGCTGGACGAACTGGGCACCAACCTGCTGACTGTCGAGCCGGGCAGATCGTCGGACGACAAGCCGACGCAACTACCGGACGAGGCGATCCCCATGATCGCAAGAATCGCGTCGGTGGAGGCGGTGTCGGCGGTCGGCCGGCTGCCCGACGTGCACGCGTACCGCAACGAGCACGTCCACCCCGCGCAGACCGGCAGCCTCACCGTGTACGCGGGCCGCCTCGACCTGCCGGAGACGGTCGGGCTCAGCCCGGTCAGCGGGCGCTGGCTGAGCCAGCCCACCGCCGACTTCCCCACCGCCGTGCTGGGCTGGACCGCGGCGCAGCGGCTCGGCATCGACGACGCCGCGGCACAGCCGCAGATCGTGGTCGGCAAGCACCGCTTCACCGTGGTGGGCGTGCTGCGGCCGGCGCCGCTGGCCGAGGAGCTGGACCGCGCCGTGTTCGTCGGCTGGTCGGCCGCGACGGCCTACCTCGGCTTCGACGGGCACGCGACGACCGTCTACACGCGTACGGCGCAAGACGCGGTGGTCGAGGTGCGCAAGGCCCTTCCGCGCACCGTGAAACCGGGGGCTCCCAGCGAGGTCCTGGTCTCGCGGCCGTCCGACGCACTGGCCGCCAGGACGATCACCGAGAACGCGTTCAGCGGCCTACTGCTGGGCCTCGGCGCGGTGGCGCTCCTGGTCGGCGGGATCGGCGTCACGAACACGATGGTCATCTCGGTGCTCGAACGCCGATCGGAGATCGGCCTGCGCCGGGCGCTCGGGGCCACCCGCGGCCAGATCCTGCTGCAGTTCCTGGTGGAGTCGCTGCTGCTGTCCGCGCTCGGCGGCCTCGGCGGCATCCTGATCGGCGTCGTGGTGACCGGCGGGTACGCGGCCACGCAGGACTGGCCGGCCGTGGTGCCGCTATGGGCGACGGCGGGCGGGTTCACCGCGACGCTGCTGATCGGCGCGGTCGCGGGACTCTACCCCGCCGTGCGAGCCGCCCGGCTCACGCCGACGGAAGCGCTGGCGGGCGTCTGAGCCGACCGGCCGGCGGCGTCCCGACCGGGGTCGCCGCCGGACGGACCGGCGCCGCGGAACCGCCCGAGTGTTGGTCGGAACTGCCGGACCGGTCGGGTCTCCCCGACGACCTCGAACATGGATTCGCTGGTACCCGGCTTCAACAGCCGTACGAGCAGCAGGAAGCGTTCGATGCGCCCGGAGAGCAGCTCACCGAGCTCGAAGGGCTTGGGCCCGCGATCGCGGGCGATGACCACGCTTTCCGGCGGGCGGCGGCTGCACGTTCTTGTCCCGGGACTGCTTGCTGACCACCACGCAGGCCGCCTCCAGCGCGGCAAGCTCGTCGAGCAGCTCCGGGTCGTCCATCCACATCGCGCAGCCCAGCAGCGTCGCCCCAGGCCCGTGGTACTGCTGGCGGCGCTCCCGGAAGTCCCGAATCCCCTGCACCAGGCCCGCCAGCACGTCTCGGCCAAAGAAGGCCTGGTTGCCAGCCGGGCCGACGTCGGGCACCCGGTCATACCACTGCCCGAACTCCGGCCGTGCCTCCCCGTCCACCATCAAACCGACAGATCGGTGAGAACAACCTGCCGACGAGCCAGTGAGAAACCAATGCAGGTCTCCAGGCCAACGCACCGAGCACCGACAACTCTGCCGAGGACCTACGCCCGTGCTCGGCAACGAATGGGGCGAGGCCGGGATGGTCGAGAGTCAGCCGAATCAGAGGCAGGGGCGACCTGTCCGGACAAGGGCGCCGCAAGTCAATCTCACTGACTCTGAGATTCTGCAACGCGGGCTGGACACTTTCTCCGAATTGGGATACGAGGGCGCCTCGGTGCGCGAGCTCGCCAAGCGTCTCGGGGTCAGCCACAATTTCATCAACGATCGCTTCGGCTCGAAGATCAACTTTTGCCGAGCGGTAGTTGACCATGTCTTGGAAGACCTGATGAAGCAGCTTGCCGTCGCCTTCGACGTCGATGCGGACGACTACGAGAAACTTGAGAACATCGTCAAGACGTTCTACTCTCTCGCCGCGAACGTCCCGCAGATGAACCGGATTTCTGGCCGCGGAGTCTGTGCTCAACTCGGAACGCCTGGACTATATCTACGGCAAGTACACAGCTTCGATGCTGGAACGAATCGAGCCGATCGCAAAGCGACTGATGGAGTCGGGTCGGATGCCCAAAATACCAATGGACATCCTGTTCACCGCTCTTAGTGGCCCCGCGCTGGCCCTGACCCAGGGCGAGGTCGCCCGTCGTGTCGGTCGTGCACCACTATCTGCCGCAGAGTGGGAGCAGTTGGCCGAATCCCTGGCGGAGGTGGTCCTCCGGGGATTGCTCCCGGCGCAGCCGCGGTCGGATTCATAAGAGGCTCAGGACATCGCCGGGTACGAAAGTTTGCTTCCACACCCCGTCCTCCCTGGCTGCGCTCAGCGCTGTCGCTCGCCGAACTACCGACTCTAGGCACGGTCAGGTGGTCAACAGCACGCCCGCGTACGACACCCCGGCGACGACCGCCCAGGAGCTCAGCCCCAGAGCGGCGGCCCGCCCCCCGGTGCGGGCAAGCGTGGGCAGGTGCACCGCGCTCCCGAGGGCGAACAGTGCCGCGGTGAGCAGGATCTCCTGCGCCAGGGACGCGCCGACGAGCACACCCTCGGGAAGCCAGCCGGTACTGCGCAACCCGATCATGGCGAGGAAGCCGACGACGAACAAGGGCACGAGCGACGGCCGCCGGCTCCGCGGACCGTCGCCGTCGGCGCCCTGCGTGCCGGCGCGAAGCGCCCGACCGAGTCCGAACACCACGGCGGCGACCAGCGGCGCGAGCAACGCCACCCGCATCAGCTTCACCAGGACGGCGTCGCCGAGGGCCGCCGGCCCGGCGGTCTGCGCGGTGGCGACGACCTGCCCCACGTCGTGCACGCTCGCTCCGACCCAGCGTCCGAACTGCACGTCGTCGAGTCCCAGCGGCTGTTGCAGCAGCGGAAGGACGGCGACGGCCAGCGTGCCGCAGAGCGTCACCAGGGCGACCGAGGCCGCGGCGTCCTCGTCGTCGCTGCCGGTCGCCGCGCTGACCGCGCCGATCGCCGAGGCGCCGCAGATCGAGTAACCGGCGGCGATCAGCAGCGGTTGATCGCCGCGCAGGCCGAGACGGCGGCCCAGCCACCACGTGCCCAGGAACGTCGCCGCCACCACCGCGACCACCATTACCATGCTCGGCCACCCGAGCTCGCGCACATCCTGCATGCTCAGCTTCAGCCCGAGCAGCACGATGCCCAGCCGCATCAGCCGCTTGCCCGCGACGCTCAGCCCGGGCCGGGCCACGCCGCGCACCCGCTCGCGGACGACGGGTAGGTGGGCGGCGGCGATCCCCAGCACCATGGCCGCGGTCAGCGCCGGCACGGCGGGCAGTGCCCAGTGCACCGCCCAGGCGCCGGCGGCCCCGGCGCTCGCGGCCAACAGGCCGGGCAGTACGGCCGATCCCCCGCCCCAGCGCGGGCCCGGGAGCCGCGCCGCGGCGGACCCCTTCGCGACGTCCGGACGGCCGTCGCGGCATCTCCCCGGGTGGTCGCCGTCGCCGGTCCGCGAGGGCGCCTCCGGGAGGAGTTCGCTTCGCATCGCGCTGATCAACGCCCCGGTACCCGCGTCCCTCACGACTCGTCGGTCCGCTGGTCGTACACCCGCCGGACACTCGTCCCGAGGCGGGAGATGTCCGCTCCGTAGATGTGCAGGGACACCGCGATGCCGTCCCCTCCGTTCCAGACCCGGTGGATGTCGCCGGGCGGCGCGAAGCCGCACACCTCGCCCTGCCGGTTCACAACGTCCTGGGTCGCCACGAGCCTGGCGGTGGTGCCGTCGGAAACCAGGCGGAACCGCCGCTCGTGCTCCTCGCCCTGATGGACTCCCGTGACGCACCAGGCGACGTGGTCGTGGATGGCGGTTCGCTGGCCGGGGAGCCAGACCAGGGCCACGATCGAGAACCCACCGTCCCGCTCGGCGTGCAGGAGATGCTGGCGGTAGTGATCCGGATCACCCTCGTACTGGTCGGGGGTGAGCAGATCGGGCGCGCCCAGGTGGGGAGCGAGCCGCTCCCCCACCAGGTACGCGGTCAGATCGTGCGGCAGGCCGCGGTCCACCACGCCCCGCACCTCCTCGACCAGCCTCCCGAGGCGGGGGGTGGTGGCGGTGACGACAGGAACAGCGGCCGGAGTGGTCATGACGTCAGCCTGACCGCTACAACCCATCACGTCCAACAACAGTCATTTGCATGATCCCAAGGAACGCTTATGGGCCATGCGGCAGACCGCGGCCGTGACTCACCCAGCGAGGTCGGCCCTCCTCCGCCAGGCCACCGACGCGAGCGCCTTCAGGAGCCGGGCGGTCGCCGGAATGCGCAGGTGCTCGCGCAGGACGTAGGCCGACACCTGCCGCCGCGATGCGGGCGACAGGGGGCGGCCACTGACCTTGTCGTGACGGAGGAAGGAGAGGGCGAGCCCGGGCATCATCGCGACGCCGAGGCCCTGCGCGACGAGCGACTGGACCGCGAGGTTGTCATCGGTGGTGAACACGATGTCGGGGGTGAACCCGAGCTGGGCGCACTCGTGCAGGAAGTTGGTGCGGCAGCGCAGGCAGCCTGCGATCCAGCGCTCCTCGGCGAGGTCGGCGAGCTCGACCTCGTGGCGCTCGGCCAGCGGATGCCCGCCGGGCAGCAGGACGGTGAGTTCGTCCTCCAACAGCGGGACCTCCACCAGGTCCTCCGGCACCTCCTCCCGCATGCCGGGATAGGTGAAGGCCAGCGTCAGGTCGCTCTCGCCCTGCACCACCCGTCGCAGCGAGTCGGGCGGCTCGTCCTCGAGCAACTCCACCCGGATTCCCGGATGCTCGACGGCGAGCAGCGCCATTGCCTCGGGGACCAGCGTCGCGTTGGCGCTGGGGAACGCGCACACCCGCACCCGGCCGGTGTGCAGCCGCGCTATCGCGGCCATCTGCTCCCGGGCGACCGACATGCTGCCGAGGATGTTCTCCGTGTGGCGGGCCAGCGTCTCCCCCGCCTCCGTCAACCGCAACCGCCGCCCCACGCGGGTGCACAGCGGAGTGCCGACCGCGCGCTCCAGGGCCTTCATCTGCTGGGTGATCGCGGGTTGGGTGTATCCCAGGGCCTGCGCCGCCTTCGAGTACGACCGGGCCCGGACCACCTCGTGGAACGTCCTGATGTGGCGCGAGTCGAACACCACCGGATCATAGGCACGCGGGTTGTCCTGCACGAGGCCACGGAGCGTGATATCCGACGCACATGCGTCCCCGACATGCCGATCATGATCAGTCACCGGGCGGCATGAGCGCGGGCCCGGCCTGGCGAGCAAGTGCTGCAGGTGGGCCGGGCTGCGGCGGCTCAGAGCTTGTCGATCGGGGCGTGCCGGAGCACCAGCCACATCGTCTGGTCGCCGAAGTCGATCTGCGCCCGGGCACCCGGGCCGTGCCCCTCCACGGCGAGCACCCGACCGAGGCCGTATCGCTGGTGGTTGACCCGGTCGCCGGCCGCCACCTTCGGACCCTGCGGCAGCTCGCTGGCGGTGGCCAGCCGGCTGCCGTCCACGCCGAGCCGCTTCGCGAGCTGGGCCGCCTTCGGCGTACCCCCGGTGAAGCCGCCGCGCCCGCCGGGCGCGCGGTCCGCACGGCCGCCGACGCCGCCGCCCCCGCCGCCCCACGAGGTGTACGACCCCTCGGTGCGCTCCCAGCGGACCAGCTCCGGCGGCAGCTCCTCGAGGAAGCGCGACGGCGGGTTGTAGGCCGGCTGCCCCCAGGCCGAGCGGGTGACGGACCGGGAGAGGTAGAGCCGCTGCCGGGCCCGGGTGATGCCGACGTAGGCCAGTCGGCGCTCCTCCTCCAGCTCCCGGGTGTCGCCGAGCGAGCGCAGGTGTGGGAAGACGCCGTCCTCCAGGCCGGTCAGGAAGACCACCGGGAACTCCAGGCCCTTGGCCGTGTGCAGCGTCATCAGGGTGACCACGCCCTGGTGGTCCGGGTCGTCGGTGGGGACCTGGTCGGCGTCGGCGACCAGCGCCACCTGCTCCAGGAAGCCGGCCACGGTGGCCCGCTCCCCCTCCTCCCCGAGCGCCTCGATCCGCTCGGTGTACTCCCGGGCGACGCTGACCAGCTCCTGGAGGTTGTCCACCCGGCCGGCGTCCTGCGGGTCCAGGCTCTCCTCCAGCTCGGTCAGGTAGCCCGAGCGGGTCAGCAGCGCCTCCAGCACCTCCTCCGGGGTGCCGCTCTCGGCCAGCTCCCGGGCCCCGTCGAGGAGCGCGACGAAGTCGGCGATGCCGTTGGCCGCCCGGGTGGAGATCCCCGGAGCGTCCTTGGCCCGGCGCAGCGCCGCGCCGAAGGAGATCCGGTCCCGGCTGGAGAGCGCCTCCACGCACGCCTCGGCCCGCTCGCCGATGCCCCGCCGCGGCGTGTTCAGCACCCGGCGGAGGCTGACCGTGTCGTCGTCGTTGACCACCGCGCGCAGGTAGGCCAGCGCGTCGCGGACCTCCTTGCGCTCGTAGAAGCGCACCCCGCCGACCACCTTGTAGGGCAGGCCGACCCGGATGAAGACCTCCTCGAAGACCCGGGACTGGGCGTTGGTGCGGTAGAAGACCGCGACGTCGCCCGGGCGGGTGTGGCCGTCGTCGACCAGGCGGTCGATCTGCCGGGCCACCCAGTCCGCCTCGGCGTGCTCGGTGTCGGCGACGTACCCGACGATCCGCTCCCCGGCCCCGGCGTCGCTCCAGAGCCGCTTGGGCTTGCGGGAGGTGTTCCGGTCGATCACCGCGTTGGCGGCGTTGAGGATGGTCTGGGTGGAGCGGTAGTTCTGCTCCAGCAGGATCGTCCGGGCGTCGGTGAAGTCCCGCTCGAACTCCAGGATGTTGCGGATCGTCGCGCCACGGAACGCGTAGATCGACTGGTCGGCGTCGCCGACCACGCAGAGCTCGGCCGGCTCGATCCCCTCGGTGCCGGAGACCAGCTCCTTGATCAGCACGTACTGGGCGTGGTTGGTGTCCTGGTACTCGTCGACCAGGACGTGCCGGAACCGCCGCCGGTAGCTCTCCGCGACGTGCGGGTGCGACTGCAGCAGGTGCACCGTCGCCATGATCAGGTCGTCGAAGTCCAGCGCGTGCGCCTCGCGCAGCCGCCGCTGGTAGAGCGTGTAGGCCTCCGACAGCGCCCGCTCGTTGGGGCCCTTGGCCCGGGCGGCGAACTCCTCCGGGTCGATCAGCTCGTTCTTGAGGTTGGAGACCTGGGCGGCCAGCCCGCGCGCCGGGTAGCGCTTCGGGTCGAGGTCGAGCTCCCGGGCGACCAACTGCATGAGCCGGCGCGAGTCGTCCGCGTCGTAGATCGAGAAGGTCGACTTCAGGCCGGCGTGCTCGTGTTCGGCGCGCAGGATGCGGACGCAGGCGGAGTGGAACGTCGACACCCACATCAGCCGGGCGCGCGGGCCGACCAGGGCGGCCACCCGCTCCTTCATCTCCCCGGCGGCCTTGTTGGTGAAGGTGATCGCGAGGATCTCGCCCGGGTGCACGTCCCGCGCGGCGAGCAGGTACGCGATCCGGTTGGTCAGCACCCTGGTCTTGCCGGAGCCGGCGCCGGCCACGATCAGCAGCGGGGAGCCGGCGTGGGTGACGGCGTCACGCTGCGGACCGTTCAGCCCGGCGAGGAGGGCCTGCGGGTCCAGCCGGGCGCCGGCGGACCCGGGCCGGTGCGGCCGGATCGGCCGGGACTCCGGCGCGGGTGGAGACGCGGGGATGTCAAAGAGAGGATGCATCGCACGGCGAGTCTATGTCGTCGGCCGGACAATACCCGCCCGCGCACGCCCCGATGAGACAAGCCGGCACCGGCGAAGGGATGTGCCTCGTCCCACCAGTTGGCGGAATCCTTGCGCCCGCGGGCGGGAGGTCGGCATACTCGACGGCGTGTTCGGTCAGCGCTTCTACTTTTACTACGGCACCGGGAGTCCGGCAGCCGTAGGTCGCGCCTGATCACAAGACCTGCGAAACGCCCCGGGCTCCTGGAGCCCGGGGCGTTTTCGTCCCGGGATCCGGGCACCGGGCCTGATGTCCGAGGGGTACGGCGATGATGACAGACGTGGTGGAGTCCAGCGGCGGCATGGCGTCCCGGAAGACCGGGGACGGGGACACCGACCCGCGGCCGGGCGACGGCGGGGGCGTGCCGGCCAGTTCGACGGGCCCCGAGACGGCCGGGACCGGCACCAACGACTCGGCGGCCGCCGCGCGGATCATGGCGATCCGGGAGCGGATCGACGAGATCGACCGGACGCTGATCGAGCTGTGGCAGGAGCGGGCCGGCCTCTCCCAGCAGGTGGGGGCCACCCGGATCGCCTCCGGCGGCACCCGGCTGGTGCTCTCCCGGGAGCGGGAGATCCTCGAGCGGTTCCGGCAGGCACTGGGCGCCGACGGCACCCAGCTCGCGCTGCTCCTGCTCCGCGCCGGCCGCGGACCCTTGTGACGGGTGTCCCCGGCCCGGCCGCCGGGCGGCACCGCCCGGTCCGCCGTCCCGCGGGCGTACCCCGGATGGCGCAGCGGGCCGACGGCGGCCGACCCCCGGATACGACGAACCGCCTGCCGGCGTCGCGTTGGCGCCGGCAGGCGGTCCGAAACGATCACACCTCGTGGGCGGCGACGATCTCCCGCTTCTCCGCGAAGTGGCAGGCGCTCGGGTGGTCCGAGCCCCGCCGGATCTGCAGCAGCGGCACCTCCTGGGCGCAGATGTCCTGCGCCTTCCAGCACCGGGTGCGGAACCGGCAGCCCGAGGGCGGGCTCACCGGGGAGGGGACGTCACCGGTGAGGCGGATGATCGCCTTGTTATCCCGCACGGTCGGGTCCGGCACCGGCACCGCCGAGAGCAGCGCCTGGGTGTACGGGTGGGTCGGCCGCTCGTAGATCTCGTCCTCGGTGCCGACCTCCACCATCTTGCCCAGGTACATCACCGCGACCCGGTCGGAGAGGTGGCGCACGACCGACAGGTCGTGGGCGATGAAGACGTACGACAGGCCGAACTCGTTCTGGAGCTTCTCCAGCAGGTTCATCACCTGCGCCTGGATCGACACGTCCAGGGCCGAGACCGGCTCGTCGCAGACGATGATCTCGGGCCGCAGGGCGAGCGCCCGGGCGATGCCGATGCGCTGCCGCTGACCGCCGGAGAACTGGTGCGGGTACCGGTTGATGTGCTCCGGGTTGAGGCCGACCAGGTCGAGCAGCTCCTTGACCTTGCTCCGGCGGCTGCCCCTCGGGGCCACCTCGGGGTGGATCTCGAAGGGCTCGCCGATCAGGTCACCGACCGTCATCCGCGGGTTCAGCGAGGTGTACGGGTCCTGCATCACCAGCTGGATCTGCCGGCGCAGTCGCCGCAGCGCCCCGCCGGAGAGCTTGGAGATGTCCTGCCCCTTGTAGAACACACTGCCGCTGGTCGGCTTCTCCAGGCTCATCAGGACCCGGGCCAGCGTCGACTTGCCGCAGCCCGACTCGCCCACCACGCCGAGGGTCTCGCCGGCCTTCAGGTCGAAGGAGACGCCGTCGACCGCCTTGACCTGACCGATGGTCTTCTTGAACACGATCCCGCGGGTGACGGGGTAGTGCTTGACCAGGTCACGGACCTCGATGATGTTCTCAGTCACGGTTCACGAGCTCCTCGGCGAAGTGGCAGGCGCTGGCCCGACCGCGGCCGATCTGCAGCAGCGGGGGCAACTTCTCCCGGCACACCGGCTGCGCCATCGGGCAGCGCGGGTTGAACGGGCAGCCCGTCGGGATGTTCATCAGGTTCGGCGGGAGGCCCTTGATGGTGCGGAGCTCCTGCCCCTTCTCGTCCAACCGCGGGATCGAGTTGAGCAGGCCGAGGGTGTACGGGTGCGCCGGCTTGGCGTACAGGTCGTACACGTCGGCTTCCTCGACGATCCGGCCGGCGTACATGACCGCGATCCGGTCCGCGACGTCGGCGACCACGCCGAGGTCGTGGGTGATCAGGATCATGCCCATCCGCCGCTCTCGCTGGAGCTCGCCGAGCAGGTCCATGATCTGGGCCTGCACGGTCACGTCCAGCGCGGTGGTCGGCTCGTCCGCGATCAGCACCTCCGGGTCGAGCGCCAGCGACATCGCGATCATCGCGCGCTGCCGCATACCGCCGGAGAACTGGTGCGGGTAGTTGCTGTACCGACCCTTGGCGTTCGGGATCTTGACCTGGTCGAGCATCTCGATCGCGCGCTTCTTGGCGTCCGCGCGGCTCAGGCCACGCCGGACCCGGAACTGCTCGGCGATCTGGAACCCGACGGTGAAGACCGGGTTCAGCGCGGAGAGCGAGTCCTGGAAGATCATCGCGATGCCCTCGCCGCGGATGCGGCGGCGCTCCTCGGCGGACATCTTGAGCATGTCCCTGCCGTGGAAGCGGACCTGGCCACCGGTGACGAAGCCCGGCGGGGTGTCCAGGATGCCCATGATGGTCTGCGCGGTGACGCTCTTGCCGGAGCCGGACTCGCCGAGCACGGCGAGGGTCTCCCCCGCGTCGACGTGGTAGGTGACTCCGTTGATGACCTTGGCGACGCCGTCCCGGGTGCGGAACTCCACGCGCAGGTCGTCGACCTCGAGCAGCCGGCCGGAGGGGCGACCGGAGCCACCAAAGCCCGGCGCGGACTGCTCGGACACGAGAATGTCGGACAACTCAGTCTCCCCTAGCGGAGTTTCGGATCGAGGGCCTCGCGGACCGCCTCGCCCAGCATCACGAAGCTCAGCACGGCAGTGACGAGGAACGCGGCGGGGAAGAAGAGCAGATTGGGCGCGACCCGGATGTAGTTCTGCGCCTCACTGATCATGATGCCCCACGAGACCACCGGGCTCTTCAGGCCGACGCCCAGGAACGACAGAGTGGCCTCGGCGCCGATGAAGGAGCCGACCATGATCGTCCCGTAGACCAGCAGCGGCGCCAGGCAGTTCGGCAGCAGGTGCTTGAGGATGATCCGGCCGGTGCCCGCACCGAGCGCCCGGGCCGCGACGATGTAGTCGGCCTCCTTGGTGGCCAGCACCGAGGAGCGCATCAGCCGCATCACGACCGGCCAGCTGAGCACCACGAGGGAGGCGGTGACCAGGCCCATGATCTCCCACTTGCTGTTGCTGGTGCCCGACCCGTTGAAGGTGGTCAGGATGACGATGGCACCGAGCACGAACGGCAGGCCGAAGAAGACGTCCGCTACCCGCGAGAGGAGCGAGTCCAGCCAGCCGCCGCGGTAACCGGCGATGATGCCCATCGTCCCGCCGATCAGCAGGGTGCCGATCACGGAAAGCAGCGCCACGACGATCGAGGCGCGGGCGCCGTAGATCACCCGGGCGTAGACGTCCCGGCCCTGCACGTCGTACCCGAACCAGGCGTGGGCTGACGGCTTGTTCAGGCTCCGCGACAGCTGGCCGTTGACCGCGTCGCCGGAGGTGAAGAGCGACGGAAACGCGGCCATGAGGACGAAGACCACGATGAACGCAGCGGAGATCCAGAACAGCGGCTTGCGGCGCAGGTCTCGCCACGCGTCGCCGAGCAGGCCGCGCGGCTTCTCCCGGCGGGCGTTCTCCGGCAGGCCGGCGTTGGTCGGAGCGCCGATCTCGGTCGGCTGCTCGGGACGGGGGGTGCTGACAAGCGATGCGGCACTCGGGTCACTCATAGCGGATCCTCGGGTCCAGGGCGGCGTAGAGCAGGTCGACCAACAGGTTCATCAGCAGGTAGACCAGCACGAGCACCACCACGATGGAGACAACGGTAGCGCTCTCCTTGGTGACGATCGACCGGTAGACCTGGCGACCGATGCCGTTGATCTGGAAGATGCCCTCGGTGACGATGGCGCCGCCCATCAGCGCGCCGAGGTCGGTGCCGAGCAGCGTGACCACCGGGATCAGCGAGTTGCGCAGCAGGTGCACGCCCACCACCCGGCGCATCGGCAGGCCCTTGGCGATGGCGGTACGGACGTAGTCGGCGCGGCGGTTCTCCGCGATGCTGGTCCGCGCCACCCGGGCGATGTACGCCATCGAGGCGCTACCCAGCACGAAGCCGGGGATGATCAACTCGGAGAGCGGCATCTCGCTGGAGACGGTCGGCTTGACGATCTGCCACTGCACACCGAACAGCCACTGGAGCACGAAGCCCACGACGAAGACCGGCAGCGCGATCAGGAAAAGCGTCGAGACCAGCACCAGGTTGTCGAGGAAACCGTTGCGACGCAGGCCGGTCAGCACACCGGCGCTGAGGCCGATGACCGCCTCGATGGTGAGGGCGACCACGGCCAGCTTCAGCGTGTTCGGGTAGGCGGTCAGGATGATGTCATTGATCGACCGTCCGCTGAACGTCTCGCCGAAGTCGCCCTGCAGGAGGTTCTTCATGTACATCGCGTACTGCACGAAGATGCTCTGATCGAGGTGGTACTTCTCGGTCATGAACGCGATGTAGGTGTCCGGGCAGCGCCGCTCGCCGCACTTGCCGGCGAACGGATCACCGGGGACGGCCCAGACCAGCGCGTAGATCATGAACGTGGTGCCAATGAAGACTGGCACGAGTTGAAGTAGCCGCCTCAACAGATAACGGCCCATGGGGTGGTCCTCCAGACAGGGTGCGCGTCGGACGGCCGACGCGACGGCGGTCATGTGCGAGTGTGAGTGCTGTAACACCCGCTCGCGGAACGGCCCCGGGTCGGGCCCACCGGATTTGGCGAGCCCGACCCGGGGGTCAGACCGTTCGGATCAGAGCTCGACCGAGGAGAGGTCCAGCTCGCCGACGTTGTTCAGTTCCATCTTCTTGATCTTCTCGGAGTGGCCGGACTGCTGGCCGTAGTAGTAGATCGGGATGGTGGGAACGTCCTCGTCGATCTTCTTCAGCACCTCGGCGAACTTCTGGTGCGAAGCCTCGAGGCTGGGGGCGCCGCTGGCCTCCTTGGCCAGAGCGTCGACCTGCGCGTTGCTGTAGAGGCCGTCGTTCGAGGAGCCGCCCGTGACGTAGAGCGGGTTCACCCAGTTCTCGATGTCCGGGTAGTCCTGCTGCCACGCGGCGCGGTACAGGCCCTTCATCTTGTGGGCGTTGATGTTCTGCCGGAACACCGCGAAGGTCGGCACACCCTCGGCCCGGGCGTTGATGCCCAGGTTGGTCTTCACCTGCTGGGCGACGGCCTCCATCCAGTCCTTGTGGCTGGAGTCGGCGTTGTAGTAGAAGACCATCTCGCCCTGGAAGCCACCGGCCTCCTGGAGCAGCTGCTTGGCCTGCGCCGCGTCGAACTTGCAGACGGTGCAGTTGCCCGGCTCGGCGCCCGGGGTGAGCGGGTTCGCCCAGCTGTCAGCCGGCTTGCGGGTACCGAAGAAGATCTTCTCGGAGATCTCCTGCCGGTTGATCGCCAGCGAGACCGCCTTGCGCAGCTTCGCGTTCTGGAAGCGCTTGTCGTACATCGGGAACGCGATGAACGCGGTCGACGGGGTGGTGGCCGACATGGCCCGGTCGCCCAGGTCGCTCTTCCACTTGTCGCCGGCGAGCGCCGAGGTGGGGACCGTCTCCATGAAGTCCAGGTTGCCGGCGAGCAGGTCGCTGTAGGCGGCGTTCTCGTCCTGGTACAGCTTGTAGGTGACGTCCTTGATCTTCAGCTTGTCGCGCAGGTTGTAGTCGTCGAAGCGCGTCAGCTTGATCTGGACGTTGTCCTCCCAGGAAACGAACTTCACCGGGCCGTTGCCGATCGGGTTCTTACCGAACTCCTCGGGCTTCATGGTGAAGAACTTGTCCGGCAGCGGCATGAAGGCGCTGTAGCCGAGCTTGGTCGGGAAGACCGCGGTCGGCGCGCCGAGGGTGACCTCGAAGGTCTGGTCGTCGACGACCTTCAGACCGGACATCTTGTCGGCCTTCGGAGTCGGGGCCTTCTGCGGGCCCTCGCCGTCCGGGTCCTCGGTGGCGACGTCGCCGTAGCCCTGGATGTCGGCGAAGAAGCTGCCGTTCGCGGCGCCGTTCGGCGAGTACGCGGCCCAGTTCCAGGCGTCGACGAAGTTCTTCGACTTCACCTCGGTACCGTCGTGGAACTTGGTACCCTTCTTGATCTTGATGGTGAAGACCTTCGAGTCCTTGGTGTCGATGGACTCCGCCAGCGCGTTCTGCGGCGCGCCACCGTTGTTCGGGTACTCGACCAGGCCGGTCCACAGCGAGTCGACGATCTTGCCGCCACCGGTCTCGGTGGTGTTCGCCGGAACCAGCGGGTTCTCCGGCTGGACGCCGTGAATGGTGATCGCGCCATCCTTGGTGGCGCCGGCGTCGCCGCCGCCGCCATCGCTCTTCGAGCAACCGGTGGCGACCAGCGCGGCGGCAACGCCGACCGCGAGGGCGCCAGTCGCCCGCTTCGAGACTCTCATTCCGAGGGGCCTCCTCTTTCTGACCTGGTTCCGTCGTGGGTTTCACGCACGTCTTGGGGGTGACGCCGCCGCCGACCCGAACCACAGGTCGACGGTTTACCGCAGAGGAAATCGGGACACCCCAGGGGTACCGATCCGCCGGGCGCCCCACCCGTCGGAGGCGACACCACGCAGGGTCAGCGGCCACGATCAGCCACGGAGGAGTGGCGTTACGTGGTCGGCGTGCCGACGAGGTGCCCCACACCGGGGGCGGGGTGCTGCAACTGTGACACTCACCGGCCCTTTCCGTGAAGGTGCCGTTATCAAGCCGTTAGTTGGCCGCCACGTTGCCGATACTTGAGAAAAGATCACGAAAGGGCCCAGTCGTACCCCTCTGAACAGGTAGATCAGGACGATAGCGGGCGGAGAAGACCCGTAGGCTCACGCTCTGTGAGCTTCCCCTCTTCTTCTCCGGTGCTACCGGACGTCCGTCGCACGCTGGCCGTATTTGCCCATCCGGATGATGTCGACTACGGCTGTGCGGGCACCATCGCCGGCTGGGTGGAGGAGGGCGTCGAGGTCGCGTACCTGATCGTCACCCGCGGCGCCTCCGGCGGCTTCGACGAAACCCCGCGAGAGGAGATGCCCTGGCTGCGCGAGGCGGAGCAGCGAGCCGCGGCCGCCGCGGTCGGGGTGCGCCGGGTCGACTTCCTCGAGGACCACCCGGACGGGCTCCTCAGCCCCACCCCCGCGCTGCGCCGGGACATCACCGCGGCGATCCGGCGGATCCGACCCGACCGCGTGCTGACCAGCTCGCCGCTGCGCCGCTGGGAACACCTCACCGGCCCGAGCCACCCCGACCACCTGGCGGTCGGCGAGGCCACCACCTGCGCGGTCTACCCGGACGCGCGCAACCGCTTCGCCTTCCCGGAACTGCTGGCCGAAGGGTTGACGCCGTGGGTGGTCCGGGAGATCTGGTACGCCGGCGGCCCCGCGCCGGACCACGCGGTCGACGTCACGGAGCAGTACGACCGCAAGGTCGCCGCCATGCGGGCGCACCGGTCGCAGACCGCGCACATGGACGTCGAGACCTGGGTGCGCGACCGGCTCGGCACGGTGGCCGAGAACGCCGGCCTGCCCGCCGGCCGGATGGCCGAGGCGTTCACCGTGCTGCGCACCGAGTGACCGGACGGATCACACCAGGCGGCGGTCCGCCGCCCACCGGGACAGCTCGTACCGGTTGGACATCTGAAGCTTGCGCAGCACGTTCGACACATGCGTCTCGACCGTCTTGATCGAGATGAACAGCTCCTTGGCGATCTCCTTGTACGCGTACCCCCGGGCGAGCAGCCGGAGCACCTCGCGCTCGCGGTTAGTGAGCTGGTCCAGCTCCGGGTCGGCGACCGGCGCGTCCGGCCGGGCCGCGAACGCGTCCAGCACGAAGCCGGCCAGCCGCGGGCTGAACACCGCGTCGCCCTCGGCCACCCGACGGATCGCGTCGGTGAGCTCGTCGGGCGAGATGGTCTTGGTGACGTACCCTCGGGCCCCGGCCCGGATCAGCCCGATCACGTCCTCGGCGGCGTCCGAGACGCTCAGCGCCAGGAACCGCACCTGCGGGTGGCTACGCCGCATCGCGTCCAGCACCGCCCGGCCGCCCCCGTCCGGCATGTGCACGTCGAGCAGCACCACGTCCGGCTGAGTGGCCGCGATCCGGCTGACCGCCTCGGCCACCGTACTCGCCTCGCCCACCACCTCGACGCGGCCGCCGAGCTCGGCCCGGACCCCGGCCCGGAACATGGCGTGGTCGTCGACGAGGAACACCCGCAGCCGCCCGTCCCGGGCCTGCGCCCCCTCGTCCGGTCCGTGCTCGGCCATGATCATCTGTCCCTTTCCGTCGTGGAGCCGGTCCCGTTGATCGGCATGATCAACCGAACCTCGGTCCCCTCCCCCGGCCCGGAGCGGATCTCCGCCCGGCCGCCGTGCCGCTTCATCCGCCCGATGATCGACCCTCGGACGCCGTGCCGGTGATCCTCCACGGTATCCGGGTCGAAGCCCTTCCCCCGGTCCCGTACGAAGGCGCTGACCTGGTCCGGCTCCACCTCCGCGTAGAGCGACACGGTCTGCACCCCGGCGTGCCGGGCAGCGTTCACCAGCGCCTCCCGGGCGGCGGCGACGAGCGCGCCGACCCGCTCGTCCGTCTCCCGGTCGCCGACCACCACCGCCTCCACGGTGATGGCGAAGGTGTCCTCCACCTCGGCGGCGGCCTGCTCCAATGCGGCGGCGAAGCGCTCGGCCGGCGAGGCGGTCGGCTTGTAGAGCCAGTTCCGCAGCGACCGCTCCTGGCCCCGGGCCAACCGCTGCACCGTCTTGACGTCGCCGGCGTTGCGCTGGATCAGGGCCAGGGTGTGGAGCACCTGGTCGTGCACCATGGCGGCCAGTTCGGCGCGTTCCTGCTCCCGGATGCGCCCCTCCCGCTCGGAGCGGAGCTGGTTCCACGTCCGCCAGAGCACCGGCGCCGCCACCACACCGACCCCGGCCAACCCGACCAGCGCGAAGATCACCCCGTTGATCACCGCGTCGAAGTTCTGCGTCGGTGAGTAGACCGCCGCCACCCCGATGATGCCGACGGCGACGAGCACCCCGCCGCCGATGAAGCGGAGCACGAAGGCGCGGCGGTCGCTCTCCTCGACCACGGCGCCGAGCCAGGGCACCGGCATCGACTCGCCCCACTGCCGGCGGCGCTCGGGGGCGGACTGGTGCCAGATGACTCCGGCGCCCACCGCGATGATCGCGACCAGCCACCCGGCGGTGCCGGCCGCGCCCACCGAATCGAAGACCATGACCTGGGTCAACAGCACGCCCAGCCCGATCGCCACGAACGGCAGGAGCTGCGCGATGTCCCGCCGGGGCGGGACGGCGGTGTCGCCGGGGCGCAGCGGGACCACCGCCCAGAAGGCCGCGTAGAGCAGCAGGCCGAGGCCGCTCAGCCCGAGCAGGACCATGAAGGCCACCCGGACCCGGACCACCGAGATGCCCAGGTGGTCGGCGATGCCGGCGGCCACCCCGGCGGCCAACCGGTGCTCGGGGGCCCGGTAGAGGCGGGGTGGTGGCGGAGTCACGGTGCTGCTGATCGGAGGCTCCCGGGTGAGGAAACGAGGGTGCGGGCCGGTCCCGGCCGGCGCCGATTCGATCGTCACACGTCCGGACGCCTCCGGACCACGGGGACGCCCCCGACATCCGGGCCTCGGGATCTCAGGGTGGGGTCAGGGTCGGGTCCGGAGGACGATCGGACGGCCGCGGAGCAGGATCGGAGCATGACCGAGGATGCTGCCCGTCCGCCCCTGCCCGGGGCGGCACCGCCGGACGGGCCACCGCCACCCCCGCCGCCGGGACCGGCGCCGACCACCCCCGCCGACCAGACGGCGCCCCCCGCCGCCGGGCCGACGGCCGCCGCGTTCACGGGGGACGCCGGCGCCGACCGGCCTGGATCGACCACCGGGTCCGCCGACCCGCCCCCGGGCGCGTCGGCCGCCGGGTCCGCCGAGCCGCCGCCGGCCGCCGGCGCCACGCCCGGCGGGCATCCACCACCCGGGTACGCCCCGCCGCCCGGCGGCGCCGGCTTCACCTCCCGGTACGGGCTGGTCCGCCCCCGCGAGGGCCGCTACCTGGCCGGCGTCTGCGCGGCGATCGGCCGGGCCACCAACACCGACCCGGTGCTCTGGCGCGTGCTGCTCGCCGTGCTCGGCTTCTTCGGCGGCATCGGCGTCCTGATCTACGTGGCCGCCTGGCTGATCATTCCCGGCGAGGGGGACACCGCCTCACCCGTGGAGTCGATGCTCGGCCGCGGCCGGTCCAGCATGTCGCCGGTCACCGTCATCGTGCTCAGCATCCTGGTCGCGGTGAGCTTCGGCTACATCGTCACCGACGCGTTCCGGGCGGTCCTGCTCGGCGCGGCCATCCTGATCGGCGGCGCGCTGCTGCTCAATCGGGACCACCGCGCGCCGGCCGGACCGCAGGGTCCACCCGGACCCCCGCCGGCGCCACCCGGCCCCGTGCCACCGGCCAGTTGGCCGGCCCCGGGGCTCTTCACCCCGCCGGCCGGTGCCGGCGCGCCCGCCGGGGCCCCGACCTCCGGTCTTGCGCGCCAGGCCGGACCGGCGACCCCCGCCGGGGGGCCGACCGCGGCGGCCTGGGAGCCGTCGGCGGGACCGGCGACCGGTGAGCGGACCGCGGCGGGCCACCCGGCCGGCGCCGCCGCCGAACCGCCCGCCTGGTCCGGGGCCGGGCAGACCGGCGTGCTCCCCGCGCCACCCGGGGCGGAGCCCACCACGGAGCTGCCGGCCTGGTCCGGGACGCAACGGGCCGACGAGGAATCCGCCTGGTCCACACCGGAGTCCCGGGCCGAGGCGGCCGGGTGGCCGCCCGCCTCGACGACCGGCGCCGTTCCGTCCGTGCCGCCGGCGTCGCCGGTCACCGCGCCGCTGCCGCCGGGCGGTTACCGGGCCCCGTTCGCCCCCCGCGGCCCGTACGCCGGGCCGTACCCGCCGGCGCAGCCACCCGCGCCGGCGGCGAAGGCACCCAAGCGACCGAAGGAACGGTCCCCGCTCGGCGCGGTGACCTTCTCACTGATCTTCCTGGCCCTCGGCGTGGTCGCCGTGCTCGACCTGCTGGACGTCTTCCCCGTCGGCGCGGCCGGGTACTTCGCCGCGGCGCTGGCCACCATCGGGCTCGGGCTGCTGGTCGGCACCTGGTTCGGCCGGGCCCGCTGGCTGATCGCGCTCGGCCTGGTGACCGCCGCCGCGCTCGGCGTGGCCACCGTCGCCGAGTCCTACGACCGGGTACGCGGGGTGGACGGCAACGTGACCTGGGCACCGACCGACTACCGCGATCTGGCGGTCCGGTACGAGAACAACTTCGGCGACGCCGTGCTCGACCTGCGCGCGGTCGACTTCGACAAGAAGGACACCCAGATCACCGTGGCGGTCAACTTCGGCGAGGCGACCGTGGTGGTCCCGCCGAACGTCGACGTCACCACGGTGGCCGACGTGAACGCCGGTGACGCCACCGTCTTCGGTCGCCGCTCCGGCGGGCTGCACGGCCGCCAGCGGGAGAGCACCGACCTCGGCCCGGACGGGCCCGGCGGTGGCACCCTGCGCCTGCTCATCCACGTCAACGCCGGCAACCTGGAGGTGACCCGGTGAAGGCCCACCGCACGGACGTCGTCTCGTTCGCCTTCGGGCTGGTCTTCCTGGCCCTGTCCGTCTGGTGGCTGCTCGCCCGGATTCTCGGGCTCACCCTGCCCCCGGTGGGCTGGTTCCTGGCCGGCGCGCTCATCCTGATCGGAGTGCTGGGAGTGGCCGGCGCGCTGCGCTCCGGGCGGCACGCGGACCGGAACCCGTCCGCGGACGGCACGGACGCCGAGACCACGGTGTCGGCGCCCTATGCGGACGGCACCCGGGGGTGGGCCGGGCCGGAGCGCACCGAGGCCGACGAATGGCCCACCGACGCGGTGGCGGACGTGCCGACCGAGGCGATCGAGGACCGCCCGGTCAGCGGCCCAGGAGGCGAGCCGCGCTGGTCGCCGTCCGCACCGCCCGGCGACCTGGCTGGCCACGAGCGGCAGGATGCCGGCACCGAGCCGGCGACCGACGAGCTGCCGGCCGTCGGCGACGAGCCCGGCGTCAGGACGCGGCCGACGACCGGGGAGGACCGGTCCGACTGAGCCGACAGCGGTGCCCCGGGCGGAGTGGCCGGCCCCACCCCCGGGTCCTCGTCGATCACGCGGGCGATGATGGCCCGCCACGGCGATGCGAGTCTCCTGCGGAGGCGCATATGCTGGCCGGTGGAGATCTCGCCTCCGCCGGCCGGCCCGCGCCGCGGGGCCTCGTCCGCGGCTCAGCCGGTCAGGTCGCCGTGGCGGTCCCGCCGCGATTCCCCGTCTCTACCTCGTCAGGAGCCCGTCCGACATGACCCAGTCCCCCGCCGTGCGCACCACCGGCCCCTCCGGTCCGGTCCGCATCGGCGAGCGCGCCGCCCGTACCCTCGTCACCGAGCTCGCCCGGCGTAACGACCCGAAGGCGGCCCTGCTGATCGGCGCGACCCCGGGGTCCGCGGTCCTGGCCGCGGCGGTCGAGGCGCTGCTTCCCGGCGACCGGCTCACCGTCGTGCCGGCGGAGGGATGCTCCCCCGCCGCGCTGCGCGAGCACGTGTCGGCCCAGGGCGGCTGGGTCGCCGACCGGGTCCGGGTGGCCGCCACCCTCGCCGAGGCCGACGCCGCCGAGGTGGTCATCGCCGCCGAACCGCTCACCGGCACCGCCGAGGAGGCGCGCGCGACCGTCAACGGCCTGGCCAAGTACCTGACCGACGGCTCCGTGCTGAGCGTGGCCGCACCGATCTTCCGGACCGAGGGCGCCGCCGCCGAGCTGGACCGGCAGGGCGTGCTGCACGGGGTCCGGACCGACCTGGTGCTGCGGAACTCCCCGCCGGTCCGGGTGCACCACCTGCGCTTCACCCCGGCCAGCGCCGCGCTCGCCGCCCGGCTCTCCCCGGCGTACCGGCCGTCCAGCGTGCCGCTGGCCCGCAACATGCACATCGACTCCAACGGGGTCGCCGCGGCCGGCATCAGCCTCGGTCTGGCCGCGCTGGCCCGGATGACCCGGCCGAAGTCGAAGCTCTGGCTGCTGCCGGCGCTCGCCGCCGCCCCGGTGGCCGCCTTCTTCCGGGACCCGGAGCGGGACATCCCCGAGGATCCGTCGGCCGTGGTCGCCGCCGCGGACGGTCAGGTTCTCTCCGTTCAGCGGCTGCACGACGAGCGCTTCGGCGAGGGCGAGTGGCTGCGGATCGCGGTCTTCCTCTCCGTGCTGGACGTGCACGTCAACCGCGCCCCGGTGGCCGGCAAGGTGGTCGACTACTTCGTCGCCGACGGCGGCTTCGTCAACGCGATGAAGCCGGACGCCGAGCACAACGTGGCGGCGTACACGGTGCTGGACACCGAGCACGGCACGGTGGTCGTCGCGCAGCGCACCGGCCTGATCGCCCGGCGGATCGTGCAGCGGGCGCCGGTCGGCGCGCTGCTGGCCAAGGGCGAGCGCTTCGGGCTGATCCGGTTCGGCTCCCGGACCGACGTCTACCTCCCGGCGGACGCCGCCGAGCCGCTGGTCGGCCCGGGCGACAAGGTGGTCGGCGGCTCGACCGTGATCGCCCGCTGGGTCTGAGCCCGGACGCGCGAAGAGGGGCGTCGCGGTCGCGGCGCCCCTCTTCGCGTACGTCGGTGGATCAGGCGGTGTGGCGCTGGTGCAGCCAGAGCAGCGGACCGCTGACCAGGTAGCCCACCACCACCAGGGCGAAGGTGAGCCGGATGTCGACCAGCGCGCCGATCACCGGGGCCAGCCAGAGCCACGGCGGCAGCTTGACCAGCCGGGCGACCTTGGCGTACGGGAAGCTGGAGACCATGGCGACGCCGAGCAGCGCCACCCCGCCGACCATCACCAGGCCGGACACCGGCAGCCCGATCGCCACCGTCAGGGCCAGCACGGCGGCCGCCATGGTGGTGGGCACGCCGCAGAAGAACCGGCCGTCCTTCGGCGAGACGTTGAACCGGGCGAGCCGGATCGCGGCGCAGGCCGCCACGAGGGCGCAGGCCACCGCGGCGGCCGCCGGTGGGACCGAGCCGGCCAGCGAGGCGTAGACCACCACCGGGGCGGCGAGCCCGAACGAGCACATGTCGGCCAGCGAGTCCATCTGCGCGCCGAACGGGCTGGCCACGCCGAGCTTGCGGGCCAGTGCGCCGTCCAGGCCGTCGAAGGCGACGCAGGCGATCAGGCAGAGCGCCGCGACCCGGACCTCGCCCTGCATGGCCAGGAAGATGGCCAGCATGCCGAGCATCAGGCTGCTCAGCGTGCAGGCGTTCACCACGGCGAACTTCATCCGGCGGGCGGCCGTGCGATCACCCGGCAGCAGCGGGATGGACATCGGCGGCGCGTCGTCGACCGGCGACGTGGGGGCCAGCGCCGGGCTGACCGGCACCACGGCCTCGACCTCGGCGCGGTCGAACCGGTCGCGGCCGTACCGGCGGCGCTGCCGGTCGGTGTAGCGGTGGTCGGGCACGACCAGGTCGTTGCCGGGGACGGCGTCGACATCACGGCGACCCACCCGGACCAGCAGCACCTGGCGGGCAAACGTGCTGCTGCGGCGCAGCCGGCCCGCCCAGCGACGCCCTGCGGGGCGCGGACTGTCAGTCGTACGACGCCGGCGCCATGGGGCTCTCGGCACGCTTCCTCCATCACCGGATCGGCTGACCGCCACGAGGGCGGGTGTCCGGCTGTCTCGTGCCGGACCGCTTTCGGGCCCGGCAGCCGTTTGCGGAGTAACACCATTGCATAAGGGAACGGGGCTTGGCGATAGCTGCCGGCGGTACTTATATCTCCCTTAAACCGCGCGAACTGCCCTCATATTGCCATCTCGGGCGTCATCGCCCGTTTCCTCCGCCAATCCCAAGTCCCGACTGTACCGGAGGCGGCCCAGGTGGGCTCGACAAGTGGGCGCTACCACCCCGAGCGTCCGGTTGCCCGGGCCGCCACCTCGGTCATCCGCAGCCGGCTGACCCGCTCCGGAGCGAACCAGGCCGCCCTGGCGGTGGAGCCGCCGGCGAGTTCGGTCACCACCGCCTCGGTGGGGGCGTCCACCCGGACCCGGTAGATCACCCGGACCGAGTGCCAGTCCAACGGCCGTCCCTCGGGACCGAGCGCGGCGGGGTTGTGCAGGTTGTCGACGGCCATCAGGTCGACCACCCGACCGAGCTGGCCGGCCTCCTCGACCAGCTCCCGGAGCAGGCCTGCGGCCGGCTGCTCCCCGTGGTCGTGCCGCCGCCGGGCAGGTGCCACCGCCCGGCCCCCGGGTAACCCTCAGCGATCATGGTCAGCAGCACCCGGTCGGCCGGGTCGGTGACCAGCCCGTACGCGGCGAAGCGCTGGCGCCGGTCGGTGGCGGGCGGAGCGGCGTGCGCGGGCGGCAGGGCCCGGGGCAGGTCCCGCGGCAGGGGGCGCCACCGGAAGCCCGAGCAGCTCGGCGGTGAACGGCATCAGCGGCACTCCCGCCGCCTCGTCAGGGGTGAACCAGCGCAGCTCGTCGCTGCCGCCGGCCGGCTCCGGGCGGAGCTCGCCTCCCCGCGCCTCGACGTCGAACACCAGCCGGTCGGTGTGCACGATGACACCGGCGTCCCGGAAGGTGGCCACGTCGGCCACGGCGTCCCGCACCCCGGTCACGCGGACGGCCAGCCCGGTCTCCTCGGCGAACTCACGCACCACCGCGGCGGCGGGATGCTCGGCGTGCTTCAGCCCGCCGCCGGGCAGCTGCCACACTCCGGGGTACGGGCAGCCGGCGGATCCTCGGGCCAGAAGTACCCGCCCGTCGGCGTCCCCCAGCACCCCGTACGCCCCGATCCGCCGCCGCTGCTCCACCAGCTCCCCAATTCCCGCCTCCCGGCCCGTCCGGTTACCCCGTCGATCATGAATTTATTGCCCGCGAGGGTGTGGTGACGTTCGGGCTCATCGGTTGAGGGCGATCGCTACCCGGGGAGCAGGGGTTACCCGCGGCCT